>JAOAPY010000016.1 GCA_025463135.1 Acidobacteriota bacterium | reverse complement strand
ATGGAGCAGCTATAACGCCGAGAGGATCTGGTTGTGCCCAGCGATCTTGTTGGGAGCAGACCCACCCGCTACCGCGTGGTGGTACTGACCTCATACTGCCGATCCGACGGACCTCACGACCCGCGTTCTGTATACCTATTGCATTTTCAACTTCCAGCAAACTGCACCAGTCCCTGTTTTCCGACCCTCGCTTTGCGGATTTTGGGCGCTATGTTATCTTGTCTGGCTTTCAAACCTTCCGGTTTTTCGCCTGAACAGGCCGATAGAGGAGTACTAACAAGAGTATGGCTACGCCTAATGGAACGAATGCTGCCGGCCAGGTCGGTCGGGTGGTTCAAATTATTGGACCAGTGGTCGACGTCGAGTTTGAGAATTACCTGCCGCCGATATACGAGGCCCTGAACATAGTTTCAGAAGGCTTTGACGTCCCCACCCCCATCAACGTCATTGCCGAAGTGCAGCAGCACCTGGGTGAAGGTCGTGTGCGCGCGGTTTCGATGTTGCCCACGGACGGTATGGTGCGCGGCATGAAAGCCATCGACACCGGTGGACCGATAACCGTGCCGGTCGGCGAGGGAACTCTCGGTCGCATTCTCAACGTCATTGGCCAACCGGTCGACAACCTTGGCGAAGTAACACACACCCAGCGCTATCCCATTCATCGTCACGCCCCAACCTTTGACGAGCAGTCAACGGAGTTGGAAATGTTCGAGACCGGTATCAAGGTCATCGATCTCATCCAACCGTTTGTGCGCGGCGGCAAGATTGGTCTGTTCGGCGGCGCGGGCGTGGGCAAAACCGTCATCGTGATGGAACTGATCAATAATATTGCCAAGGCACGTTCCGGCTTTTCGGTGTTTGCCGGCGTCGGCGAACGCACGCGCGAAGGAAACGATCTGCTGCGCGAGATGGTCGAGTCCGAAGTTATCCAATTTGGTGAAGTCTTCAACAAGCACCTGAAAGAGACCGGCGAATTCGATCTGTCCAAAGTCGATATGAAGACCATCGGCCAGTCAAAGGTGGCGCTGATTTACGGGCAGATGACTGAACCACCGGGAGCGCGGCTGCGTGTGGCGTTGTCGGGGCTGACGGTGGCCGAATACTTCCGCGATCAGGGATTGGACGTGTTGCTCTTTATCGACAACATTTTTCGCTTCACGCAGGCAGGTTCGGAAGTGTCGGCGTTGCTGGGCCGCATGCCGTCCGCCGTGGGCTATCAGCCGAACCTCGCGACCGAAATGGGCGAGATGCAGGAGCGCATCACTTCGACCAAGACCGGATCGATTACTTCCATCCAGGCTGTCTATGTGCCCGCTGATGACTATACCGATCCCGCGCCCGCCACAACGTTTGCGCACCTTGACGCGGTGACTGCGCTTTCCCGCCAGATTGTGGAGTTGGGAATTTATCCGGCGGTGGATCCGCTGCAATCCTCCTCGCGAATTTTGGATCCGCGCATCATCGGTGACGAGCACTACAAGACTGCGCAGGAAGTGAAACGAATTCTGCAGCGCTACAAAGATCTGCAGGACATCATTGCGATTCTTGGTATTGACGAACTGTCCGACGAGGACAAATTGATCGTGTCGCGCGCGCGCAAAATTCAGCGTTTCTTTTCACAGCCGTTTCACGTGGCCGAACAGTTCACCGGCCGCGAAGGCAAATACGTTAAGCTCGAAGACACCATCAAGGGTTTCAAGGAAATCTGCGACGGCAAGCACGACGATTTACCGGAGCAGGCTTTCTATATGGTCGGCACGATCGAAGAAGCGATCGAGCGCGGCAAACAGATTGCTGCTGAGTAGCACAGGCTTCAGCCTGGGTCTGGTACATCACGCAAACTGAAGTTCGTGCTACTAATTTATGCCTGAACAATTGCAACTGGAAGTAGTCACCCCTGAGCGCCGCGTGCTGGCGGAATCTGTCGATATGGTCACTGTGCCTGGCTATGGCGGCGAGTTGGGTATTCTGCCCGGGCACACTCCTTTGATTTCGCGTCTGCAAACCGGTGTGTTGGCCTATGTCAAAGAGGGCCACACACAGCAATTGCACGTCTCGGGCGGTTTCGTCGAAGTTAACGATGACCGTGTTTCGGTATTGGCTGAGATAGCCGAGCGACCGGAAGAGATTGATGCCGCGCGGGCGCGTTTGGCTCGCGAGCGTATGGAAAAGAGTTTGAGTAACTGGACGGGGCTGGAAGAGGATTTTGAGAAAGCGCGCGTCAAGCTCGAGCGCTCAATGGTCCGGCTGCAGCTTGCCGGTGCAACGCCCCGCAGTTGATGTACTGCAGGCTGTCAGCCTGCAGAGTTTCCTTACCACAATCTTCGGTTGGACACAGCGACAAGCTGACAGCCTGTCGTACACTCACGCGGTTCTGATAGCGCTAAGCATCTCGCGCACTGCCTGGTCCAATCCTACAAACACCGCTCGCGCCACGATGTTGTGACCGATATTGAATTCGGTAATCTCGCTAATCTCTGCCACGTGCCCCACATTCCTGTAAGTCAGGCCGTGACCGGCGGCGACATGCAATCCATACTGTGACGCGAGGGTCGCAGCCTCTCTCAATCGCCGGAGTTCGTGCTTGGCCCTTAACGATCCTTCGCCATGTATGCCCGTGGCTCCCAAAGTCGCGTGAGCATAGGCAGAGGTGCATAACTCCACCTGTTGCGCGTTAACTTCGTGCGCGGCCTCAATTTGTGGCATGTCAGGATCAATGAAGAGGCTGGAAAGAATTCCTCCCTCGCGCAGACGGTTGACGCCCGCGCGCACAATGGACAGATTTGCTTTGACGTCCAAGCCGCCTTCAGTGGTGATCTCGTTGGGATTCTCGGCCACGAGCGTCACGGCATTGGGTCGCGAGTCGAGTGCGACTTTCAACATCTCTTCAGTCGCGGCCATCTCCAGATTGAGATAGGTGATGACACTCTCGCGCAGCAAACGTACGTCACTATCCTGAATATGACGGCGGTCCCCGCGCAGATGGACTGTGATGCCGTCGGCGCCGGCCAGTTCGCAGATCATAGCCGCGGCAATAACACTCGGTTCGGGCGCGCGTCGCGCCTGGCGCACGGTGGCCACATGATCGATGTTTACGTTAAGTCGGGCCGTCATGTTAACAGTCTGTATCCCGGCGTCTAATCCCGAGCCTTGTCCTCTTCGGATTTCTGCGCCAACTGCCAAAGATTTAGATATTCATCCCTGACTGAACCGTCTAGTTTTGCGCCAAAGTTTTGCGGGAGTTTCAAAGTCTCAATTAATTGCTGCACATCGGCCAAGTCTCGGAGTTCTCGATGCCGGGCGCTCAGCCCTGAGGCAAGTTTGAGTTCAATCAAGCTCTCAAGTCGCACGACGCTAATCTCGCCGATGGTTACGGCTACATCAGTCGGTGCGGGAAATACGACAGGTTTTGGCTTACCGTCTCCGGGGTATTCCCCTGCTGTAATGATCTCGACATTCACTCCTGTTTCAGTATCTCGAAAATGTTTTTTGGCGCCGGAAAACAATGGCACATAACCACGGCCTACGAGTCTATTCTGAAACTCCTTCAAGCCTTCGCCAGTCATGAGCAGATCGACGTCCAGGGTTGGCCTTACCAGGCCGTGTAGTGCCAGTGCCATTCCTCCGATTACCACATAATCGATCTTTTCATGTGACAAACGCCGCGCGATGTTGCGCAAAGTGTGCTGAACTGGACTCGTATTCATGAAAAACTCGTCCACCTGCCGCAGAACGCTGGAACTCGAGTCAACTGGTTGAACTTCTTTCATGGTGGTCTCTGGAGCGATCGGATCGTAGCACAATGGCCATCAGGTCCCAACGCGAATCGGCTGCCGGATTACAGCTTCTGCATTCCCGGCGCCCCGCTGTTGTGCAGCGCTTGCTTCTGTTCCACCAGCGACATTGTGCGGGCGGCGCTGATGGCTTCAGTATAAATTCCCTTATCAACCTGCCGGCGAATTCTTTTGACTTCGCTCACCATGCGCATACTGTCGCGCGCGTAGTTGGCGGACGCGTCGAGCATACCCACCTTGTGATCCCAGCGCACGGGAATTTCCTTCAGTCGCAAGCCGGCCAATTGGGCGACGTAAAGCAACTCCACATCGAAACCGAACCGGTCGATTGTCGCCGCCTCAAACAGGGGACGGCAGGCGCTCATGCGAAAGGCCTTGAAGCCGCATTGCGTGTCCCAGTAAGGCAGACCAGTTGCCAGCCGCACAATTAGATTAAAGACGCGTCCGCCCTGTTCGCGACGCCACGGCTGATGGATACCAATCAGTCGCCGGTCCAATGCGCGCGAGCCAAACGTGACGTCATATTCGCCCTGCTCGATTGGCCCGATCAATTTCGGGACTTCAGTGATTGGCGATGAAAGGTCGGCATCCGAGAAAAGCGCCACGGGCCCCTGACAGTCGAGCAGACCGCGGCGCACCGCATAGCCCTTGCCACGGTTCGTTTCATAACTAATCACGCGCGCACTAATGCTGCCGGAATTCGCCAAAGCGTGTGTTGACACAGCGGCAGTATCGTCGGTTGAACCATCGTCAACCACTATTAGTTCGGCGCCGGGATTTGTTTTATTCAGGTAATCAAGAATAACCGGCAGGCTTTGGACCAGGCGCGCCGCTTCGTTGTATGCGGGCACAACAATTGAGAGCGACGGCGCCATTCCCGCACTATAACATACGACTTGACGCCGCACCTTTCGGGTGCGCCGCCGGTGGTGCCAACAGGCGTTTAGAGTACGGCCTTCCAGGCGGGCCTTTGGCTCGCGGAAAAACTCGACTGAAGTCGGTACTCTGAACACCTGTCGCCAAAGAAGCAATACATATTAAGGCGGCGGCTTTCGGGTCAGCAGCGCCGCCTGTGTTATATTTCAAGGCGATAAGTGAGCGAATCAGACTGAGTAGCATCGAACGTGTGCAGCAAAAAACACTGATCGCTGACAGCAGAGAATGACCAGAAATTTTCTCATCGTTGCAGGTTCCATAGTTCTTTTGGCGACCCTTGCGGGTGGCGCTTCAAAGCATGTCCGTCGCGCTAAGTCATCGTCGGGCGTACCTCTCTACACGGTGACTGACGATATCGAGGATGACTACAACGAGGCCATAGATATGGTCTCGACAAACTATGCGGGTGACATCGATTACGAAAAGGCCACTCAGGCCGCGATTCAGGGAATGCTGTCCACTCTGGATCCACACTCGTCGTACTTTCCCTACAACGAGTTCCGCAAGCTGAAGGAAGATCAGGATTCGCGCTTTTACGGTATTGGCGTCACCATCAATCAACATCGCGACGGCGTGTACATTCAATCGACAGTGCAGGACACTCCGGCCGCGCGCGCCGGCCTACGCTATGGCGATCGCATTGTCGAAGTGGATGGCAAAGACGCTCGCAGTTGGGACAGCCAGCAGGTTTCAAAGAATGTGCGCGGCGCCCGCGGCGAGGCAGTCAAGCTGAAGGTTGAACGCGCCGGATCCGAAAGCCCACTCTACTTCACAATCGTGCGCGATGCCGTGGCCTTACCGACGATTCGCAACGCCTACATGGTTCGTCCGGGCACCGGCTATGTCGGTCTAACAGGTGGATTCCAGCGCACCAGCGATGACGAGTTGCGTGAGAGCCTTGTGAAACTGAAAAGCGAAGGCATGCGCCAGTTGATACTGGACTTGCGCGGCAATCCCGGTGGGTTGCTGGAGCAGGCGATTGATGTTTCCAGCGAGTTTCTTCCCCGCGGACAGGTAATCGTTTCCGTCAAAGGCCGCACAGAATACAGCGATCCAGTGGTCTATAAATCCAAGGGCACAGATCCCGAGGACGTACCGCTGGTGGTCCTGATCAATCGCAACACCGCTTCGGCTTCCGAGATTGTAGCGGGTGCTATTCAGGACCAGGGCCGAGGGCTGATCGTCGGCGAAACAAGTTTCGGTAAAGGTCTGGTGCAAAGAATATTTCCGCTGCCGGGCAACACCGGGTTGACACTTACTACAGCGCGCTACTACACGCCATACGGCCGATCTCTGCAGAGGGACTATTCAAGCGGATCGTTCTACGATTATTACGTGCGCCACGACGCGGAAGTCCCTGAGCCGTCGCCGTCAGGCTCGCCAAAGACTCCCCAACCGGCTTTGTCCCAGGCGTCGCCGCCACCGCATCTTCCCACCGGTCCGGCGGTTAAGACAGCAGCCGGCCGAGTCTTCTATGGTGGCGGTGGGATTACGCCGGACATTGAGAGCAAGCTGCCCGCCGGAAGTCTTTTGCGCAACCGGATCATTGACGAAGCATTCTATTTCACACGCCAGCTGACAGCAGGTGCGATTCCCGGGTTGGATTCTTATCGGGTCGACAAGGTTCAGTACGGACGCACCCCCAAGGCTACAGATTATCCGATCACTGATCAGGTTCTCGAAGCATTTCGCAATTACGTCAAAGCTGATGCAAATGCCGGACTGACACTCGCACAGGTTGAGAGTGAGCTCGATTTCGTTAAGCTGCGTCTGCGCGAACAGATCATTACCGCGGCGTATGGCGCTGACGACGGGGCAAGAGTCTTGCTTGACAGCGATCCGCAAGTCATGCGCGCCATCGAAGCTTTGCCGGACGCCAGGCGTCTTGCTGAAAGCGTGCGCAATGCTGCTTCGCAAGGCTGACCCTGTCCGACAAACTGATTTAGTTCGTCGTTACTTTCGATGAGAAGAAGCCTCCACTTTGTTGTACTTCTGATGTCAGTCCACCACGCGAGCGATGACGCACTTCAAATAGTAGGTCTCAGGCATTCCGAACAGCACTGGATGATCGCTCGCCTGAATTCTTTTTTCTACCAACTGCAACTTCCGCCGCGCATCGTTGGCCGCTCCGGCGATGATCTCTAGAAACATCTCTTCAGACATGTGATAAGAGCAGGTGCAGCTAATCAGTACTCCTCCCGGACTGAGTAATTTGATCGCGCGCAGATTGATTTCCTTGTACCCACGCGCCGCGGCTTTAATGCTGGAGCGATTTTTCGCAAATGCAGGCGGGTCCAGGACGATAGTATCGAAGCGTTCGCCGCTGCTCTCCAATTCGCGCAGCAAATCAAACACATTTGCTTCAACAAACTCGACGTTGGTCGCGCCGTTCAAATCAGCATTGCGACGCGCGGCGGCCACCGCCGCGGCGGAGATATCGACACCCAGCACACTGGTGCAGGCGGTCGCCAGGTTGAGCGCGAAAGCGCCCGTAAAGGTAAAGCAATCGAGAGCTCGCCCGTGTGCGACGGCGTTCGCGGCCAGCCGATTCTCTCGCTGGTCGAGAAACGATCCGGTCTTCTGTCCGGAGAGCGGCGAGACGATATAGCGAACGCCGTGCTGGACAATTTCCAGCTCGTCCGGGCAATCGCCATAGAGCGGACCGGCGATCATTTCCAATCCTTCCAGTTGGCGGACACGCAAGTCATTGCGCTCGACAATCGCGCGCGGCGCAAATTCTTCCCTGAGCAATTCAACCAGCAGCTGCTTGACCGCTTCCGTGCCCTGGGACAACGTTTGCAACACGAACACGTCGTCATAGACATCGATAATCAGGGACGACAGCAGATCGCCTTCCGAATAAACCAGTCGGTAAGCATTCGCATCCGCGACAATCCGTCGGCGTCTGCCCGCGGCTTCAAGGATGCGCCGGCGCCACCATTCGCGATCGATTGTTTCATCGGACTGAGTCAAAAGCCGAAGTGTAATCTCTGAAAGGTCGCTGAAAAGGGCCTGGCCGACAAAGTTTCCCCGCGGATCGCTCACGCTTACGATCGAGCCGCCCGCGCAGCCGCCATTGTCGACAATATCGCTGCGATAGATCCAAAGATGTCCCTTGCGAACACGATCGGCCCCGCGCTTATTTACTATGACACTGTTCATTGGGAGGTACTGTGGCATAGACGGGCAGCGTTTCGCCACTGAGGCACCTTCTTAATGTTGAAGGGGTTGAGAAATTGACAACCTTGCGTGTTACGCCGCGATTCTGCGGCTTTGCCGCCGCGCAGTGCGGCAAGGTTCCGCCTAACCGTGGCGTATTTTTGAAAGATGAGAGGCTACGCTTCGAAGATCTGAACCGAGGCATAGCCTCAAGATTCCAAGTTGAATTGCACCGGTGAGGCAAAGTCTCACCGCACTGTGCGGCGGCAAAGCCGAGGAACAAGCGACTGCGAGCGAACGAAATTGCGGGCACAACAGGGCTATGTTAGGCTTCGACCGCTCGAGCTGTCGGCACGAAAAGAGGAGATCGGCAGCAACGACCGACTCTATCGATCATGGTAACCAAGACCCAGAAGGAACGACGCGAACGCTTTGAAACGACTTCGGGGATCGAGCTGCCGCCTGACTTTAATCCCGCGAATACCGAACAGCTCGATTACGAACGTGATCTGGGCGCGCCGGGGGAGTTCCCCTACACCCGCGGCATCTACCCAAATATGTACCGGGGCCGCCTGTGGACCATGCGGCAGTATGCGGGTTACGCGACGGCTGAAGAATCGAATGCGCGATACAAATACCTGCTGGCCCATGGCACTTCGGGATTGTCCGTGGCTTTCGATTTGCCCACCCAGATTGGATTGGATTCGGATGATCCGCTGGCAGCCGGCGAAGTAGGCAAGGTCGGCGTCGCTATTGATTCGCTCGCCGACATGCAGCGGCTCTTTGAGGGAATTCCTCTCGACAATGTGTCGACTTCGATGACTATTAACGCCACCGCGTCGACGTTGCTCTGTCTTTACCTGGCGGTCGGCCGAAAACAAAATATCCCGCTGCACAAACTCAAAGGGACAGTCCAGAACGACATTCTCAAAGAGTACATAGCGCGCGGTACTTACATTTACCCACCTTCGCCTTCGTTGCGCCTGGTGACGGACTTGTTTGCTTTCTGCGCGCGCGAAGTTCCCAACTGGAACACGATATCGATTAGCGGCTATCACATTCGCGAGGCCGGATCGACGGCCGTGCAGGAGCTGGCTTTTACGCTTGCCGATGCCATCACCTACGTGGAAGCGGCGCTCGAGGCAGGCTTGCAGGTTGATGATTTCGCGCCGCGCATCTCATTCTTTTTCAATGCTCACAATAACCTGCTCGAAGAAATTGCCAAGTACCGCGCCGCGCGCCGGCTGTGGGCCAGGATCATGAGCGAGCGGTTCCGGGCGCGCGATCCGCGTTCGTTGATGCTGAGATTTCATACCCAAACCGCCGGGTCTTCATTGACGGCGCAACAGCCGGAAGTGAATGTGGTTCGCACGACGATACAGGCCCTGGCGGCAGTGTTGGGGGGAACACAATCGCTGCATACGAATGCCATGGATGAAGCCCTCGGACTGCCGACGGAACAAGCAGTTCGCCTGGCTTTGCGCACGCAACAAGTAATAGCGCATGAGTCTGGCGTCGTTGATACCGCCGATCCGCTGGCGGGTTCGTTTGCGATCGAATCACTTACAAATGAAGTCGAAGCCCGAGCGGTGGAGTACATCGAGCGAATCGATGCGATGGGCGGCATGCTGCGGGCGATCGAAACGGGATTTGTGCAGCGCGAAATTCAGGAAGCCGCGTATCGCTATCAACGGGCGGTCGAAACCGAAGACACGATCGTGGTTGGAGTTAACAAGTTTCGAGAGGCCGAAGGAACTTCGATACCGACCTTGCGGGTTGATCCGGCAATCGAGCAGGAGCAGATCGCGCGGGTCCGCGCCGTACGCGACAGCCGCGATGCCGCGACTGCCGAAGACGCCCTCGCTAAATTGGAAGAAGCTGCCCGCGGCACGGAAAACTTGTTGCCGCGTATTCTGAATTGCGTTGAGGCATTTGTCACGGTCGGGGAAATCGGCAATCGACTGCGCACGGTCTGGGGCGAATATCGCGAGAGCGCCACGATGTGAATGCATTGTTTTTGCGTCTTCGCGCCTTTGGGGGAGAATAAATTTCCCGAAAGCGCAAGGGTGCAAAAGGAAATCAATAACGAGGGACTTCTGAGATGCGAGCACTGTCAACATCATGAATCGAAGAAATTTTACAAAGACGATTGCAGTATCAACGGTTGCTTTGGGGTTAGGAAGCCTTAAGCTTTCAGCCGCGACACCTCCCTCGCAACTCGCTATAACCATGGACGACTTCAACTGGGCCAATGCGGTCAGGCTCAGCGCTGACGAACGCAACAACGCGATTCTTGGAGCGTTGCGATCGCATTCGATCAAAGCCGCGCTGTTCGTTATTGGTCGCAATGCTGACAGCGAGACCGGCAAGAACCTCCTCAAGGAGTGGGACACTGCGGGCCATGTGATTGGCAACCACACCTACTCTCATAGAAATTACAATGATCCCCGTATGACCACGGCCGCGTACGCAGACGACGTTTTGCGCGCGGAAATAATTCTCAAAGGCTACCCGCGTTTTCGCAAACTGTTTCGCTTTCCGATGTTGAAGGAAGGGAACACGGCCGAGAAGCGCGACGCTTTCCGATCTTTTCTAAAACAGCATGGCTATCGCACTGGTCATGTAACTATCGATAACTCCGACTGGATTATCGATGAGCGCTTGCGCATAAAGCTGGAAAAGGATCCGCAAGCCGAGGTGGCGCCCTATCGCGATTTCTATCTCAAGCACATGTGGGATCGGGCCGTGTACTATGACGAGCTCGGCCGCAAAGTTATGGGTCGTAACGTCAAGCATACGATCCTGATGCATTTCAATCTCTTGAACGGGCTCTTTCTCGGCGACTTGATGGACATGTTCAGGAGCAAAGGCTGGCAGCTGATTGATGCGGAAGAGGCGTTCACCGATCCGGTCTTTGCGGCTGAACCAAAAATCGTTCCGGCCGGCGAAAGTATCATCTGGTCCCTGGCCAAAGCGACCGGAAAGATCGATAAAGACCTGCGTTATCCGGCCGAAGACGGTGAGTATGAAAAGGCGGAGATGGACAAGCTTGGACTCTAGATCATCCTTACCTGCACAAGCACGACAAAAGGAGCCGCTGGTGATTAAGACAACTTTGTTTGCGCTGCTGGTCCTGCTCTGGCTAACACCTGAACCTGGATATGCAGCGCCGAAATTCAAGATCAGCTCGACGGCTACGGCAATTGAAAAGGGTCACGATTTTGAGATCCTCGTAACGATTGATACCGATGAGCAGCTCAGTGAAATCGCGATCGCTCCGGTACCGCCTCGTGGTTTTTCGATTATGGCGAAATCTATACCGGGGGTTACGCCTCTTCTTGATTACCCTGAGTTTCCCACATTAAAGATTGATAGTCCGCTATCGCCTGGGGACTCACTGGCAATTCCTTTCGTCGTCAAAGTGCCTACACAATTGAGTGACCTCTGGAAAAAGGATGCGCTTTACTCCACTCGTGATCCCAAGGTGTTTGTCTTCAATTTCACCTACAAGCTGAAGGGAAGTGACGGGCATGACTATACCCACCGGCAGAACGGCGACGTCACTCTGATATATACGACGTCGATGTTTCTCTATCTGCTGTCCGGGGTTATTGGCGTCCTGCTGGGCTTCATCGTCAAGACCATCACCCAAAATAGCGTGGACGTGGCTTATTCTCTGCGAGATAAGAAGAAATTTATTGAGAGCGCAAGTCAACTAACTCGATACGTCGTGATCGGTCGCTTGCCTTTTCTCCTGACCACCCTGGTAATTGGTTTTGGCGTGCTGCTGTCTATGGCGCAGGATAAGATACCTATCAATGGGTGGTTTCAAGCGACTGCTTTGGGGATCGGCCTGGGAATCATTAGTGACGAAAAACTCATTTCAAGATTCGGCGGCGGCCAGGGCAGTGTGGTATCCGCTGAAGAGGAAGAAAAGGGACACGCGAGGTCTTCAGGTAAAACTCCTTCCCGAAAAGACGAAAAGCACGGACCGCGTACCTGAGAGACACGCTTTTTATGTCTAGAATGTCGCATCTCCTGGAAGTCAAAAATCTGCAAACGCACTTTCCCACGCGGGCGGGTCTCGTGCGGGCGGTTAATGATGTAAGTTTCTATCTTGACCGCGGCGAGTTGCTGGGGCTGGTGGGCGAATCAGGCTGCGGAAAATCGATCACGGCCCTTTCTATCATGCGTTTGATTGCGCCGCCGGGAAAAATTGTGGCTGGTGAGATCACTTTCGATAGCAGGAATTTACTGACACTCTCAGACGCCGAAATGCGGACCATTCGCGGCGACGATATCGCCATGATCTTCCAGGATCCGATGACTTCGCTCAATCCTGTGTTTACCGTTGGCGAACAGATTGCCGAAGCGTTGCGGCTTCATCGAAAGCTTTCGCACAAGGCCGCGCGCGCGGCGGCGATCGAAGCGATGCGCGAGGTCTCAATTCCCGATCCTGTTCGGCGCGTGGATGATTATCCACATCAATTATCCGGCGGCATGCGCCAACGAGTAATGATCGCGATGGCGCTGGCTTGTGATCCCAGACTGTTAATTGCCGACGAGCCGACGACGGCCCTCGATGTCACAATCCAGGCACAGATACTCGAGTTGCTGGATGGATTGCGCCAGACGCGCGAGTTGGCGGTGCTGCTGATCACGCACGACCTGGGCGTGGTGGCTGAGGTAGCCGATCGTGTGGCGGTCATGTATACGGGAAAAATTGTTGAAGAGTCGCCGGTTGATGAATTGTTCGCGCGTCCGAAACATCCCTACACCGAAGGCCTGTTGCGTTCGGTGCCGAAGTTAACTGCCGATGACGTGATCAAGAAGGAGCGGCTGGCGACGATTGAGGGCACGGTACCCAGCCCGACGGACTTGCCGCCCGGTTGTCACTTCGCGCCCCGCTGTCCCTATCGCTTACCGCGTTGCATTGAAGGTCCCATTCCACTGTATGACCTTGGCGATGGTGTTCAAGTTCGTTGCGTCCTTTTCGACGGGACCGCAGTGGCCAGGGCGGATCAAAAAGGCGTATCCGCAGATTACGCCGATTCCGCAGATTAAGAAGAGATTGTGTGGAACGTTTTCTCTCTTGAAATAACCGGTCTGAAAATCAGTGAAATCTGCGCAATCTGCGGATTATCCTGTTTTGATCCGATTCAAAAAACATGAGTCGTAATAGTCACGTTCAACTCGTTAGCGTGCGCGGCTTTTCGACGGGACCGCAGTGGTCAGGGCGGATCAAAAAAGCGTATCCGCAGATTACGCCGATTCCGCAGATTAAGAAGAGATTGAGTGGAACGTTTTCTCTCTTTGGAAATAACCGGTCGGAAGATCAGTGAAATCTGCGCAATCTGCGGATTATCCTGTTTTGATCCGATTCAAAAAACATGAGTCGTAATAGTCACGTTCAACTCGTTAGCGTGCGCGGGTTGGTAAAACATTTCGCGGTAGAGAACAGTGACGATGTGGTGCGCGCTGTCGATGGCGTATCGTTCGAAATCTTTCAGGGCGAGACATTGGGTTTGGTGGGCGAGTCGGGTTGCGGGAAGTCCACTGTTGGCCGTTGCCTGCTGCGCTTGATTGAACCAACACGCGGTGAAATTTTGTTTGCCGGCCGCGATGTGGTGGCCATGGGAAAGAACGAGCTGCGCGAACTGCGCCGGGAAATGCAGATTGTTTTCCAGGACCCTTATGCCTCGCTTAACCCGCGCATGAAGGTTGGCGACATCATTGCTGAGCCCCTGGTAATTCATAAGATCGGCGATCGCAAAGAAAGACGTGAGCGTGTGGCCTCGCTGTTGGCAAAAGTTGGACTCGATCCTGATTACATGAACCGCTACAGCCATGAATTCTCAGGCGGTCAACGTCAACGCATTGGCGTGGCCCGCACGCTGGCCCTTAATCCTAAATTGATTGTGGCCGATGAACCGGTATCGGCCCTGGATGTTTCCGTGCAGGCCCAGGTCGTCAATCTGTTTCAGGATCTGCAAAAGGAATTTGGCCTAACTTATCTTTTCATCTCGCATGGCCTCGCTGTTGTCGAACACATTTCGACACGCGTAGCGGTGATGTATCTGGGGCGCATCGTTGAGGTGGCATCAGCAGTTGATCTCTATCGACAGCCGCTTCATCCGTACACTAAGGCGCTGCTTTCAGCGATTCCCATTCCCGATCCCAAACGAAAGCGGGAAAGGATTGTTCTGCAGGGCGACGTGCCGACGCCGATCAATCCGCCGTCGGGTTGCCGTTTTCGAACGCGTTGCCCGATAGCTATTGACGAGTGCGCGGTGATTGATCCAGAGTTGCGCGAAGTTGCCCCGGGTCATACAGTCGCCTGCATTCGCGTGCCGGGTTGGAGGGAAAGCAGGGCTGAAGAATGAAAAGCAGGGCTCCGAGGCTCAAGGTTGGCGGCGCGCGCAACGTGGAAGTGAAACCCGGCCGTCCTGGTACTCGTATCAACGATTCTTGCGTACTTAATTCCTAACTATCGGACGGAACACAGTCTCCCCGTCCTCTTAATCGAGGAGGATTTACCTAATGAGCGATCCGAACACAGAATTTCATGCACCCGCGCCTCCCACTGTGACGATGGAACCGCCGCGGCGACGTCCCCAGAAGATGCTGGCGATAGGAGTCGGGCTGATTGTGCTGGGCCTGATAGTCGCAGTTACCGGAATTGCCAAGCTGCTCGGCGGGGGTGTCGGTACGGGTGTGATTATTTGTTTGCTGGGAATCGCATTGGTGGGACTGAGTTTCGTCAGTCTGCCGGAGCTCGAGCCACAAGCCCCGCTGGGCACGCTCGAGAAACTTGCTGGAATTTTCTACGAGCCGACCCGCGTCTTTCGTAACTTGCGCACCAATCCCAGTTGGGTGGCGCCACTGTTAGTGATCTCGATTCTGAGCGCAGCCTACGTGGCTGCCTTCACACATAGGCTGACCGCCGAGCGCATTGTTAACTACACCGTGGATAAGATGGCCGACACGCCCTTTATTCCACCAGAGGCGGTCGAGCGGGCCAGAGATCAGGGACTTCAGGACGCCAAATCGCCCACGCAAAAAGTGACCAACGGCGTGAAGACAATTGCCGGCGTGTTCCTGGCAACGTTCTTCATTGCTGCTCTTTATCTGGTGGCGCTGTTGGCGTTCGGCGGCCGGATCAATTACTGGCAGGCAGTCTCGGTGCTTGCTTATGCGGCGCTGCCAACGGTGGTGATCACCAAGTTGGTGAGTTTTGTGCTCCTTTACTTAAAGTTGCCGGACGACATTCATCCGCTGATGGGCCAGGAGACGCTGCTGCAGGACAATCTGGGGATCTTGTTTACACCGAAGGACCATCCAGTGCTCTTCGTCATCGCGGCCTCAATCGGAATACTTTCATTCTATAAGCTGTGGCTGGTGGCGAAGGGATTACACGAAGGGGCCACCAAAGTCAGTTCATCCGCAGCGTGGGGTGTCGCGATAACCTTGTGGGTGATTGGACTGCTGTTGATTGTCTCGGTTACGGCCCTATTCCCCAGTTTCATTTCGTAAGCGGGAGGAGCGTGCTTCTCGCGTTCACTGAGCGCGCGTCCTTAGCCCTAACACCGTTCATGCTATTCCGATGACCGTTCATCGCTATTCCAAATGACCTTCATCGCTAGTTCGACAAGCGTTCATGTTTAGCGCGCCGGGCTCCTGCCTGTAAGTTTGGAAAGCGCGCTTGTGCGCCCGGGGGATTCGAAGAACCTCGAAGGTTGAGTGGATTTTCTGCGGACGGCGGACAAGCCCGCTTTCTAAACGGCAAAGACCAAAGACCAAAGACCAAAGACCCACGCCCAATCTCTCTATTCATATCGCAACGATTCAATCGGATCCAGCCGCGCCGCCTTCCACGCCGGCCAAAGGCCGAAGATCAACCCGATACCTACGCTCGCGACAAAGCCACCAATAGGCGCCCAAATCGGCACATAGGAAGGAAGCAGCAGGCGCAAGAGCAGAGTCAGCAACCAGCCAATTGAAAGTCCCACCAGACCGCCGATGCCGGTGAGCGTGCCGGCTTCGATCAGAAACTGCCACATGATGTCGCTGCGTCGCGCGCCAATTGCCTTGCGCACGCCAATCTCCCGGGTTCGTTCGGTGACCGAGACGAGCATGATGTTCATGACACCAATGCCGCCCACCATCAAGCCCACGGACGAGATGACGACCATGGCGATCGCCAGACCCGACGTAATCGAGCGAAAGTTGTCCAGGATGCTTTCCGAAGTTTCCATGCCGAAGTTATCGGGCGACGAGAACGGCACCTGGCGCCGAACCCGCAGCAGGTCTCGCACCTGGTCCTTGGCTTCCTCCATCTGCCCGGGCTTGGCCACCGCGAGCACGTAGATATCGTCGGCGTTTGGTTTGAGCTTTTTCGCAACTGAAAAGGGAACGTAGATGACGTTGTTTTGATCGTCGCTGCCGCCACTGAACAGGAACTGCTCGCGCTTTTGCAGCAAGCCGACGACGCGGAATTCATCGGCGCCGATTTTGATTTGCTGGTCCACAGGTGAGCCAAAGGGAAAGAAATCATCCGCCACCTTCGAGCCGATGACTGCTACGTTCTCGCGGTTGTCGCTTTCCGACTCCGTGAAGAAACGCCCTTCCAAAACCACCTGGGTGCCAGCCCGTTCAAACTCGGGTAACGTGCCTTGAAGTGCTACGCCGGCCGAAGTTTTGCCGCCGCCCGAGACCAGTAGTTTCTGTCCGAAGAAATTATTGGTGATGTCCAAAAAAGGAACGCACAACTCCACGGTCGGCAATGCGGACAGTGCCACCGAGTCTTCGTAAGTCAGTTCTTTGCGCATGCGCTCTTCGCGCGACAAGCGTCCGATGTGGATGCCGGGGTTGAATTTGCTGATGTAGATCGAGCGCGTGCCGAAAGACTCCACTTCCTTTTTAACCGAGACATCGATGCCGCTGATTATCGACGCGATCAGCATCACGGTGATGATGCCGATCACCACCCCAAAGACAGTTAGAAACGAACGTAGCTTGTTGCCAATCAGCGTGGACAGCGCCATCCGCAGGTTTTCATAGATGTCATTACGCAGGATTTTCATGAATTTAAGAGAAGGTCTTTGGTCTTGGGTCTTAGGTCTTTGGCTTTTTTCCAACCTGAATTGAAATTTGATTTCTGAGGACTAAAAACCGTTCCCAAGAGGAATAGCAAAGGCCAAAGACCAGCTTCGTTTTTAGTCCGCCCTTAGTGCCTCGATCGGATCCAGTCGCGCGGCCTTCCAGGCCGGAAATAAGCCCGAAAGAGTTCCTGCCCCGCCCGAGGCCGCCAGCGCCCCCAGGATCGCGAATAATGACAAATAGGTCGGAAAAAAGATTGCGGTAACGACGCGACCGATCAGCCACGCCAGAATAATTCCGATCGCGCCCCCGATCGTTGCCAGCGTAACCGCTTCCACCAAAAACTGCTTCAGGATGTCCATTTTGCGCGCGCCGAGCGATTTGCGAATACCAATCTCTTTGGTCCGTTCGGTTACCGAGACCAGCATGATGTTCATGATTACGATGGCGCCCACTATCAGGGCGATGCCCGGAACCAGCATGGCGACTATGAAGATTGACCCAAAGATCCGATCACGCAAACCCGTGATGGCATCCGGCGTAACGATCCCAAAGTTGTCTTTCTCGCCGACGCCAAGTTTGCGCCGTACGCGCATCAGAAAGCGTGACTCGTCGACCGCATCGGCAAACTGATTATCGACCCTGGCCGTGGCTATAAAAAACAGTGAGCGCTGCCGCACCAACCCTCCAAAGTTGTTCGCATAAGTCTTCAGCGGAATGACTATGAAAGTATCCTGAGGAATACCGAAGACGGTGCCTTTGGGAGCTTCCACGCCGACAACGCGGTAAGGCAACCCTCTGATAGTGATCTCGCTACCGATGGGGTTACCGGCTGGGAAGATCTTATTGGACACGTCAGCGCCAATGTAAGCAACCTTTGAGGCAGCATCGTTTTCGGCCTGACTAAAAAAGCGGCCTTCAGCGATGTCGCGGTTCTCGATATCAGCGGTGTTAGCCGTGGCGCCCGAGACAAAGACGTCCTCGAGCACGTTCGTGTCGCGCTTAACTTCGGCCGGCGTGCCTCGGGCTTTCGCGCCCAGCTTGCCAATCAAAGTAGTGCGCTGGAGCAAATACTCGTAATCATCGAGCGTCAAGTCCTTGTTGCGGCGCTGCGCGGCGGCAATCGTGTCCGTATCTTTAAAGTCTTCAAACGGATTAAAGCGTTGAATGGTGAATGACTTGGTCCCGATTCCCGCAATCTTTTCATCCACGTAAACGTTGAATCCCTGGATCAATGACACGACCACCACAAAGGCCATCACGCCGATGATCATGCCCAGCAGCGTCAGTGCCGAACGAAGTTTATGCGCCCAAATGGCCGCGAGTGCTAGTTTCAGAGTTTCGACGAATTTCACGGTTGAGTTAGTACGGTCTCACGCTCGTTAGGGTTGCAGTTTCAACTGTTAGAAAACGGAAGATGCAAACGGGATCTTAGATTAGTTTAGATGTAAAGAAAAGATGGTGCTCTGCTTCGCTCCCTGGGAGCGCAATGTCTATAGGATGGTCCGCATTTAGAGTGATTTAGCTCCTTCAGGAGCGAAATGTGAAAGCTCAAAATTAGGGCCAAAAAATATTCCCATCGCGGAGAACATTGCGCTCCGCTGGAGGGCGCCGGGCGGTTGAGGAGGTCGCGTTCTATAAACATCTCGCTCCTCCGAAGCGAGCAGGGTTCAGATCAAGGATCCCCAGTCGCTGTTGCCTTTACTCCCAGCGTAGCGCCTCGATCGGATCCAATCGCGCTGCCTTCCAGGCCGGCCAGAGGCCAAATACGATTCCTACCGCCGCAGAAATTCCGATCCCCACAACTATGGCCCATACGGGCACATATGCCGGCAACGGCGAATACTTGTTCATCAACACACTGGCCACTTCACCGACCAGTAAACCCGCGAGACCCCCAATTCCTGTCAGGACCACGGCTTCAATCAAGAACTGCGAAAGGATATTAATCTTGGTGGCCCCTACGGCCTTGCGAATGCCGATCTCTTTCGTGCGCTCAGTTACTGAGACAAGCATGATGTTCATTACGCCGATGCCGCCGATCATCAGGGCTACAAACGAAATCGCCGTAAGCACCAGCGCCGTGGCGCCAGTCAGTTGATTGTAAATGTCCAGTAGTGAATCCTGCGATGAAATGCCAAAGTTATTTTTCTCATTAGGGGCCACATGGCGGCGCCGGCGCAGAATGTCGGTGATCTCATCGATGCTCGATTTCACGTATGCCCGCGACTGCGGTCGCACGATGATGAAAAAAACCGTCTGCGGGAAGGGAAGGTCCGGATAGTACTTGTCAAAGGTGCTGATGGGCATGAAGATCGAATTGTCGCGCGACTGGCCAAAGAAACTACCGAGCGGTTCCATTACTCCGATCACCTGGAAAGGATTGCCGTTGATGCGTACTTCCTTGTTCAAAGGATCCTCGTAGGGAAATAATGCCTGCACCACGTCAACTCCCAACACGCAGACATTGGATCGATCCTGCATGTCGATGTCGTTGATGAAGCGTCCGCGAGCAGCGTATTGCGTGTGCACAAACTCGTAGTAGGGAGTGACGCCAAAGACAATCGGAGTATCTGTCTGTTTGTCCTGGTAGTGCGCCGTGCCGGCCAGCAAGCGATGAATCGGTGATACGCCGGCGATAGAAGGCGCTTCGCGGCGCAGCGCTTCGGCATCGTCCATCGTCAGATCTTTTCGGTGAATCTCGTCGGGCCCGGGTGGCTTGCCGAAACTAGGTTCGAACTTGGCGACAAAGATCGTATTGGAGCCCAATGATTCGATTTGATCGGCAAAGGCTTTGTTCAATCCCTGGATAATGGAAACCATGAAGATGATAGTTATCACGCCGACGCTTACGCCCAGGATCGTCAAAGCCGAGCGGAGCTTGTTGGCCCGCACGGTGTCGAGCGCCATGAGGCTGGATTCTTTGATGTCTTCGATTCGCAAGTTTATTCCCGAGAATTCATTCCGATCGCAACGCCTCAATCGGATCAAGCTTCGCCGCTCGCCAGGCCGGCCACAGGCCGCTAATAATTCCGACCACTGAAGAAACACCGACGCCCAAAACCGCCGACAACAAATTAATGAGCAACGGAAAACCAATTAAGGCGGAAATCACGTATGCCAATCCAAAACCGGTAAAGACACCGATGGCTCCGCCGATGGCCGTGACGGCCACCGCTTCAATCAGAAATTGAGTAAGGATGTCTTTCCGTCTCGCTCCCAGGGCCTTGCGAATGCCAATTTCTTTGGTGCGCTCAGTGACCGACACGAGCATGATATTCATGACCACAATGCCGCCCACGATTAACGAAATGGCCGCCACGCCGATGGTCACTATATAGATATTCGAGGTTGCTTTCCCATAGAGATCCAGAAACACGTCCTGCGTCTCGAGGGCAAAGCCAGGGTCTGCATCATCGCCGAAAATCTTGCCGCGGCGATTACGCATGATTGTTCGTACCTGATCTTCAGCCGCCTCTAACTGTCCCGCGGTGGGTACCTGTATGAACACGACAATCGAATCGCGCGCGCCATAAGCCTTCTGATAGGTCGAATAGGGAATGTAAATAACGCTGTCCCGTGAAGCGCCAAAGATCGAGCCCAACGGCTCCAGCACGCCCAGAATCTGGTGCGGCCGGCCCGCGATGCTGATCTCCTGACCAATCACGCGATCGGCGGCGGCTCCGCCAAATAAATTTGCCAACACGTCAGATCCCACCACACAAATGGGCCGGCCCGATGCCCCTTCGGATTCCGTCCAAATCCGGCCCGCATCAATCGTCACGCCATCGACGTCAAACATTGTCTGTGGGGTAATGCCCCGCACGCGCACGTTCTCGAATTTCTGATCGCCGTGTTTCGCCGTCTGCAATACATTTGCCGCCACGCCCACGCGCCAGCACGAGGTGCATAGACGCGCAATAGCGTCAGCATCCTCGTGCGTCACATCTTTGCGCTTATTGAATTTGACGAAGTCTTCCCGTGACTTGATGATCTGGGGCCGCTTGGAAATGGTGAAGACGGTCGAGCCTTGCGATGAAAAGGTGGTGGCGACTTTGTTGTCCAGGCCCTGGATGATGGTGACTACCGCGATCACAGCGGCCACGCCAACGACGATACCCACGAGGGTCAGGGCCGTACGCAGCTTATTTGAACGCAAGCTGCCGACCGCAACCAAAAAAGCCTCCCACAGCGCGGCAATGCGTAGCCGCGAAACGGAGCGGAACGCTGTAGTTCCCACGCCACGCCGCGCTAACGCTACCGGCGCTGCTGGCGCCGCGTGCGTTACGTCATGGGCGCGTCGATCCATCGCCGCGTCTCCTTAGCGTACTACCTGATCTTTCTCGATCTGTCCGTCGCGGATTGAAATTATGCGGTGAGCCCGAGCTGCGATGTCCGGTTCGTGAGTGACCAGCACCACCGTGTTGCCCTCTTCGTGAAGACGTTCGAAGAGGTCCATGATCTCCTGACTGGTGTGCGTGTCCAGAGCGCCGGTGGGCTCGTCGGCAAGCAGGATTGAAGGATGATTCACCAGGGCGCGGGCGATGGCGACGCGCTGGCGTTGACCGCCGGAAAGCTCGTTGGGCCGGTGGGTGACGCGATCGGCAAGGTCCACCGCCGCCAGTGCCTGCTTGGCCATCTCGTGCCTTTTCGCCGACCCAATGCCGCCATAGATTAGTGGCAGCTCTACGTTGTGAAGCGCAGTGGCGCGCGCCAGCAGATTGAAGGTTTGAAAAACGAAACCTACTTCCTGGTTGCGAATACGTGCCAGTTCATCATCGTCCATCTCCGAAACGTTCTTGCCGTTGAGCCAGTATTCACCTTGCGAGGGCGTATCCAGACAACCGATCAAGTTCATCAAAGTGGACTTGCCGGAGCCTGATGGTCCGGTGATCGCGATGTACTCACCTTTGCGCACCTCAAACGAGACACCGTGCAGAGCATGGACTTTCTCTGAGCCCATTTCATAGGTTTTCCAGATGTCGCGCATGGCGATGAGCGAAACCACTTCGGGTCGCCCGTTACCATTCGCTGACGTTCTTTCTTCGGTTGGCAGAGTCGCCAGTGTAACGTCACTCATTAGCTACCCTCGTTGGCATTGCCATTAGCGCCAGGCTTCTTCGTTTGGCGTTTTATTGTCATGCCGTCTTTCAGAGTTTTCAGTACGCGACTTGGCCCACGGACCACTTCATCACCACTCTTGACGCCACCCAAAATCTCGATGTCGGCCTCGCCGGTGATGCCGGTGGTTACTTCGACGAATTTCACTTTATTGCCGGTCAGAGTGTAGACACCTTTAATGCTCTTGATCTTTTCGCTGGAGACCGGAGTCGGGACGTTGCCGGCGATGGTGGCTGACGGCGAGGGCGAAGCGTTTGGTTGTTTCTCTACGATGGCTTCGAGAGGAACCGCGACTACGTTGGTTTTCGTCTTGGTAGTGATAGTCGCCGTGGAGCTCATGCCCGGACGCAGACCGGTCTTTAGTTCATCCGGAAGGTCGCGCAATTCGATAGTGACCTTAAACTCTTTTGCTTCCTGCACGTTCACACGAGGAGAAAGACCGCCGGTGGTATCGGACTTGGAAACTGCCAACGGATTCTTTAGTGTTACGACTCCCTTGATTTCCTTGTCGCCAAGCGCGTCGACCTTGACCTTCACCTGCTGGCCGGCTTCAACGTTGGAAATCTCCGTCTCGTCCACGTTAACTTCGACATTAATCGTCGACATGTCGGCGATGGTCATCAGCGATGTAGTTGAAAGCCCGGCCACCGCGAATTCACCGACTCGCGTGGGGATATCCGCGATCACACCATTGAGCGGCGAGAGCTGCATTGCTTTGGAGCGCTGACTTGACTGGCCCCGCAAGAGGGCCTGTGCCTGGTTGGCGCGCATCTCGCTTGACTTGATACTCGTCTTTGCTTCCTGCACGGACATGCGCTGTTGATTCGCGCGCTCCTGCGCTTCCTTGACGGCAATCTTGGTCGCTTCCAAATTGGCCCGCGCCGTATCGAGTGCGATCTTGGCCTGCGAGAAACGGTCATGTGCGACATCATATTCAGAGCGCGAGGCGACGCCGGATTCGATCAAGTCGGTCACGCGTTTCAATTCGCGTTGCGACGCCGTCAAGTCGATCTGCGCCCGATCAACTGCCGTTTGCTGCGCGATCACCTGCTGGCGCGCCGCGGCCACGGATGCTTCAAAGACCGCCAAACCCTGCTGCGCGGAACTGACCGCGTTGCGAGCATTCTGCACATCGTTGATGGAAGCCTGCGTCGCCGCCCATTGCGCTTCCTGGCTGGATTGAAGTTGCGTTGGATCTATGCGGACCAGCGGCGTACCTACTTTTACCAGATCGCCGGCGTTGACGTAGATTTCCTGAATACGTCCCTGGACTTCGCTCGTCAGCTTGATATAGCGAATGGGTCGAATCTCGCCTGAAGCAGTCACCGTCTGGCGCAGCTCCGGCCGCGTCTCAATCTTGATTGTGGTCACTTCCGGCTCTTCTTTGCGGCTGGCAAACACACTGACGATTACGATCACCACCAGCACTACGAGCGCCGATGCTCCAATGATAATTTTCTTCTTCTTCGTTAAAGCCATCTTGATTCCTTCGATTTAATATTAGGTCAGGCCGGGCCGGGTGAACTTAAGTCTTGCACACTTGAGCTGCGATCCAAAACCTCAAATTGTCGAGTACCTTTTACGTGCAAAATACGCCAACGGTTTCAATTATGAACGATTAGCTACGAAAAACTGTTCATCGTGAGGTGAATTTCGGAGGGGACGACACGATTGGTGTGAGCCGGGAACTTTCGACAGGATGAGCAGCGTTAAAAGAGAGTCATGGTCGCGTGTTTGTGAAGCGATGTAGAGACTTAATTGGCGCGCCCGCTGAATTCGCGCTAAAATCAAGCGTTTCCTGCGGATGAGGCGCAGGTGCTGCGAGATAATCCTGGGATCAGCCGGCCCGCGCCAGGAATTTTCTATGATTAATTGCGAGAGATGTAAGACGGAAAACCTCGATGGCTCGCAGTATTGTGACGAATGTGGCGCGCCTTTGAAGCCGAATCCGCGTTCAAATCAGTCCGGTTTTGGTTCCGCGGTCGAAGGTAACGGCAGGAAGGCAGGCTCGGCCAGCCCTCAACAACCCGAATTTGCCACCAGCCAGCCGACACCAGTGTTCAGGGTGTCTTCGCCGTTGGATCCTTTGACTAAGCCCCACGCCTGGTTAGTCATTGAACGAGGTCGTGCCGCGGGCAAGAAATTCATGTTGAGCGAGACTGAGTCTCAGATTGGCCGTTGGGATGCCGACGGTGGCGTCTTCCCCGATGTGGATTTGGATGCCGATGATCCGGAAGCTAAAGTATCGCGACGTCATGCTCGCGTCACGTTAAGGAATGGAGAGTATTTCGTCGAAGACCTGGGCTCGACCAATGGCACCTTTCTGAATCGAGGCAAGCGATTATTGCCGGGCCAGCCTCAGCCCTTGCGAGAAAGCGACGAAATCATCGTAGGTAAAACTTTTCTACGGTTCCACATAGTTAAGTAGTTTATCAAGCGCCCCTAGCGGCGCCGTCAGTTCCTCCAGTCAGACGAGTTATTGCGCACTATGGAAATCTGTCCCCAATGTCAGGCCGAAGTTGCCGGTGAGGTCCCCTTTTGTGGACAGTGCGGTACGCACGTCACGCCGCTAGTGGCGGGCGGCGCCAGTGCCGTTGCGGCTTCTGATGTCATTGCTGATTTGCCGGTGCCGGAAAAGCCTGTCCCCGTTACGCGAATCGCGGAACCGGCGCAGACGGCGTTGGGAAGCTCGGCCGGCGAAGTGAAGGGAGACGGAGCGGCCAGCCCGCCTCCGGCGGCTCGCAAGCGGACGACGGGAGGCCACCAGCCGGCGATCAAGCAACTCGACGGCGGCACAGTATTGAATAGCCGTTACGAGATTGTCCGGCGCATTGGCGGGGGCGGCATGGGCGCGGTTTATTTGGCCAAGGATCGCAATCTCGGCGATGCGCCGCGAGCTGTGAAGGAAATGGTCGAGACGCATCTCGATGAATCGCAACACGAGAAAGCGATCGGAGACTTCAAGCGGGAATCATTACTGCTGACCTCACTGGAACACCCTTCGATTCCGACTATTTACGATTATTTTTATGACACCGATGCAAATCGTTTCTACCTCGTGATGAAATACATCTCGGGTGGGGATCTCGCTTCGCGGCTGCGAAGTTCGACCGGCGGCAAGCTCGACGAAAAGACCGTCAGTGATTGGGGTATGCAGGTGGCGGATGTGCTCGACTATCTGCACACCCGGCCCAAGCCAATCATCTATCGAGATTTGAAACCGGCGAACCTGATGATTGACGGTAACTCCGGACGCGTGATGCTGATTGATTTTGGGATTGCGCGCTGGGTCGCAAAACAGGAGAAGGGTGTAACCGCGGTGGGCACGATGGGCTATGCGCCGCCGGAATTGTTCAGTGGACGCGTTGAGCCGCGATCAGATGTTTACAGTCTGGGCGCTACCATGTTTCATCTCTTGACGGGTTCCGATCCGCAAGACAATCCTCTGCTGATCTTTGACTTCAGTAAGAATCCACGGCCTCGTCAAATCGCCCCATCCATTTCTTCTGAAATTGAACGTATCCTGATGCGGGCCGTCGAGTACAAGCCCGAAGATCGTTTTCGCTCAGCGGGCGAGATGCGCGATGAGTTGGCGGAACATCTTGAAAAACTGATGAGCGGCAGGGTTAGCTATGGTCAACCGGCGACTGAGCTGGGCGGCGAGACGGTCCAGGTGCAAACTGTCTTCTGCGGATTCTGTGGCGGGCGAATTGCAGTCGACGATGTTTTCTGCGCGCATTGCGGGGCGCGTCAACCACTGGGCGCGGTGGCCGCGAGCGCGTCACTGAAAGCATCGCGGCTGACGGCCAAACTGATTGTGGCAGGGACGACTGAGTTGGACTCATCTTTTGTACTGCAGAAAGACAGCAATCTGGTGGGCCGTGCCGACCCCCACTCGAATATCTTTCCCGAGATAGATTTGTCGAAGTTCGATCGCGAGACCAAGGTATCACGGCGCCACGCGCGTATCTGGTGCGAAGGCGATACGTTTCTGGTAGAAGATCTCGGCTCGGTCAACGGTACTGTGATTAATGATTCAGTGCGCCTGGCGCCTCGTCAGCCGCGTGTGCTGGACAGTGGCGACAGAATCCGGCTGGGTGAAACGACTTTACATTTTCTGGTGGGATAGATCGTAGATGGTCTTAGGTCTTAGGTCTTAGGTCTTTGGTCTTTGGCTTTTGATTTTGATTTTGATTTTGATTTTGATTTTGACTTTGATTTTGACTGAGACGAACACATGATTTATTCCTGCCCAGACCAGGAAAATGCAACAAGCAAAAACCAAAGACCAAAGACCAAAGACCAAAGACCCAATCTTAATGACCCAAGTAGAAACCGCTCCCATGCTACCAGCCCAGGGCGCACGAATGCGTAGACGCGTGCAGGTGCACAAAACCCGCGCGCCGTTTTCGCTCAGGTGTGGCGCGCTCTTAATCGATTACATCATCCTGATGGCGATTGTCGCGGTGACCACGCTGATCGCTCGCATGCTGGGTTCTGCCGGACGCACCGGCGGTAACTCCACGGAAACAGTGGGCTGGTTGATTGTGCTGCTGGTCGCAGTCATCAATTTTGGTCTGTTGCCCGGACTGCGCGGCCAAACGATTGGTAAGTGGGCCACCGGGTTGCGCATTGAACTTGCCGACGGTCGGGGCCTAAGCATCGGACGGTCCTTCCTGCGCCATTTTGTGGGCTATCCTTTATCGGTACTGACGCTGGGGATCGGTTTTCTGATCGCGGCCGTGAATGCTCGGGGCCGGGCCCTCGAGGACTTAATAGCCGGTACTATTGTCGTGCGTGACGAAATTGTGGTGCTGGACCAGCATCGTTGATAGATGCGGGTTTCAAGTCTCAGATCTCCAGATCAGATCTCAGATCTGAGTTATCAGCGATCTGAGATTCTGAGATCTGAGATCTGAGATCTGAAATCTGAAATCTGAAATCTGAAATCTGAGATCTGAGATCCGAGACGTAAGAGTTCGAATCTGAAGGGCAAAATAAATCCGCATGGCAGAGCTAATAGTTAAGTATCCCGACCGCGCGCCCGATCATTTTCCGCTGGGGCGATTGCGCATCACGATCGGACGCTCCGCGCGCAATGACCTTTGTGTGCCTGATCCCTTTGCCTCACGCGTACATGCGGAAGTCAGGCGCGAGGGTGATGAATATTTTCTTCAGGATCTCGGCTCGGCAAACGGCACGCTGTATAACGGCAGCACGGTCCAGGGCAACATCACCTTAGCGCCCGGCGGGCGGATCCAAATAGGCGAGACTGAACTGATCTTTGACGACGGCACTTATAACTCGAGCATGGGCGCGACCATGATTACGGATAATACAACGTCGTTGCCCGAGGCCACCATTGCCTTGCATTCCTCCGATCGCACCACCTCCGGATTGTTGGAAGCCATCGAGGGTGCGCGCACCAAGCCGGAAGAAGTTTCCGCCGCGCGCAAGGAAAAGCACAGTGACTTGCTGGCGCTCATCAGCAAGGTAGGCGTAACGCTCTTATCATCAGCCTCTTTGCTTGAAACCCTCGAGCAGGTGGTTAGCCTCGTGTTCGAGTCAGTGCCCGCGGATCGCTGTCTGATCATGATGCGCGACGAAGGCAGCACCGAATTGAAAGTACCCGTCGCCCGGTTGCGCGATCGAATCGGTGAAGTGGGCGAGATTCGCGTCAGCCGCAACGTTCTCGAAGAAGTTGTCATGCGCGGAAAGTCGGTGCTCACCTCCGACGCCCAACACGATCCGCGCTTCGCCAGCGGCACCATGGTCCTGCAGGGCGTGCGCTCGGTACTCGCCGTTCCCCTGGGCGTTGAGAGTAAAGTCTTCGGCATCATCTACGTCGATTCACCCATCGCCGAAGGCCGCTTCACCGAAGACCATCTGAAAGTCCTGACAACGCTGGCTTCCGTCGCCGCGATCCGCGTGCAGAACGCGCGTTTAATGGAGGCACGGCTGCAACAGGAAAGGCTCGAACGCGAACTGCAACTGGCCAGCGAGATTCAGCAGCGCCTGCAGCCGACGGCGCCGCCGTCAGTTTTGGGCTACGAATTTCAGGGCATCAGCTTTCCCTGCTATGAAATCGGCGGCGACTACTATGATTTCATAAAGCGCGATGATGGGCGGCTGGTGATTGCGTTGGGCGATGTATCAGGCAAGGGAACCGCGGCGGCGCTATTGATGTCTTCGCTGCATGCGGCGATTCATGCCCAGGCCGGCTCGCATGACACTCTGGTCGGCACCATCAGCGCCGTGAATCGCTATCTCGCCGACAACATTCCCTCGAATCGTTTTGTCACGCTCTTTTGCGCGGAACTGGATCCGGAATCCGGCGCGCTGTCATTTCTCAATGCCGGACATAATCCGCCGCTGATTGTTCATTCCTCGGGCACCGTTGAGCAGCTTGCGGCCGGCGGATTGCCGTTGGGAATTAAGGCGGACGCCGAGTATCGCGAAGGCCGCACACAGCTTCAGCCCGGCGATGTCCTGGTGATTTATTCGGACGGAGTTACAGAGGCCGCCAGTCCCTCTGGGGAAGAATTTGGTCCCACGCGTTTGTATGAAGTGGTACAGCGCAACGTCGAAGCCTCAGCCGCCGGCATTCGCGATCGCATCGAATCGGCCCTCACCAAGTTTGCTCAGGGAACTCGCGCTGCCGACGACATCACGCTCGTGATCGTCAAGCGTCAGGCGGAGACGCAGAAGCTTTCCGTGAGTGCCAGTTGACCTGAGGTCGAGTGTCCGACAAACTTCAGCAACCGCTGAACAAGGTCGTCGCAATGCCCGCTTTCGCCTCAGCCCGCCGCGGGCTGGGGCAAATTGGTCGGCACTGCGAGCGTCGCACGATTTCTTTGAATCCCGCGGCCTTGAAGGCCGACGGCACGCCGTGCCAGAGAAATGGATCCGGCATCTTCTCCAGCGACGGTTTGACCGGATAGGCTTCGACTATTCGCGCGCCCTGCTTAGCGGCAAAAACTATCGCCGCGCGCACCAACTGACGCGAGATGCCTGACGACAATAACCTTTCTTGACTGACGAGTCTTGCCTTATCTCAACAACCTTTGCCAATGCGCATTTACGATAGTTCTGGCTTTGGCAAAGATTCCGTCAGCCTGTGATCGCATCGCCAATCACTGATTGAAGCCTGCGCTACGTGGCTCGCGAATCAACAGTGTGTGTGTTACTTGTGCTGCCGGAAATGGATCACGATACGGAAATAGGCGGACCGGGCAATCGGTTTCCGGAGACCAGGCACTCGGCCATCGTCGCCGTGCGCAGCGCCGATCAGGAGGTGCGCCGGCGCGGCCTTACAACCATCGTCGAAAGTTACTGGAAGCCTGTTTACAAATACATTCGCATCAAATGGCAGGCTACCAACGAAGACGCCAAAGATTTGACGCAGGGGTTTTTCACCACTGCCGTCGAGAAGCGTTACTTTGACAGTTACGATGCGACCAAGGCGAGTTTTCAAACCTTCATTCGCACCTGTCTGGACCGCTTTGTCGCCAATCAAAGAAAAGCCGAACAACGACTCAAGCGCGGCGGCGGTGTGGACCATCTCTCGCTGGATTTCGGCGAAGCTGAGAATGAACTTTTCCTGCAACCCTACGTTTCTGAAATAACTCCGGAAGAATATTTTCACCGCGAGTGGGTGCGCAGTCTTTTTACAATGGCGATTGAGAGTCTGCGTCAACATTATGCGGAGAAGGGAAGCAGCGTTTATTTCACACTGTTCGAGCTTTATGATTTGCGGGAAGACAACGCCGCCGACGAGATCGATACGATGCTTGCGGCGAAGCCCTCCTATGCCTCGCTGGCCCGGGACTTTGGTTTGAGCACCACGGACGTGACTAATTACCTGGCGGCTGCAAGACGAGAGTTTCGCAAGATGGTGCTGGCTAAATTGCGCGAGGTAACCGCCACTGAAGTTGAGTTTAAGGCAGAGGCACGCGCCCTGCTGGGAGTGGAAATAAAGTGAACTGGCTCTCGGACAAGAGTCTGAAGCATTTGCTGAGCGTCGCGAATGATCCCGACTTTGGCGCCACCAAGTATCGTCTGCTCGAAGAAATTTCTCACGGCGGCATGGGCACAGTCTACCGGGCCGTAGACACCGAACTCGATCGCCAAATTGCCATCAAAGTTCTGAGCACACCAGAGGCAAACACCGACATAGCCAGACGAATGCTGCGCGAGGCGCAGATCATCGCTCGGCTCGAGCATCCGGGCATAGTCCCGGTCCACGATGTAGGCTTGCTGGCCGACGGCCGCGTTTTCTATGCGATGAAACTTGTGCGTGGCGGCCGCCTTGATGAGTACGCAGCACGCAATCCTGCCATCAGGGATCGGCTCAGGAAATTCCAGGCGGCCTGCGAAGCGGTTGCCTTTGCTCACGCTCATGGGGTTGTCCATCGCGATCTCAAGCCGCAGAACATCATGATTGGGTCTTTTGGCGAGGTGTTGGTCCTGGATTGGGGAGTGGCGAAGATAATTAGTACCGATCGATCACCGGCAGTACTTTTGGAAGCCGACACTTTGCTGCTTCCCGGTGGCGATGATGACCCGAATACTGGTGGGAATGGTGACGCAGTTGAGGCTCTCAGTCCCGAAGAGGAAGAGACCGCGCAGGGGACGATTATTGGGACGCCGCATTATATGTCGCCGGAACAGGCGCGCGGTGAGGTGGCCCAACTGGACCAGCGTTCGGACGTGTATTCACTGGGGGCCATCCTCTATTTTTTGCTTGCGAACAAATCACCTGACCTAAATGACGATGGCCATCTACCACCCGGCGAACCTCTTTCGATGCAGCGGCCACGCGAGTTGAATCCAAAGATCAGCAAACGGGCTGAGGCGGTTTGTCTAAAGGCCATGTCCGGCGTGCGCGCGCAAAGATATCCCAGCGCCGCGGAACTGGCGACGGAGATCGCCAATCTCATCGATGACGAGCCCGTAAGCGCCTACCGGGAAAATGCCTTTGAACGCACCGGCCGCTGGCTGGGCAAGAACCGTTTTCTTGTCTTTTTAGTCCTTGCCTACCTCCTGATGAGAATTTTTTTCATCTTGACCGCCCGCCGTTAAAGATTTCCTTGCGGCCGTTTAATAGAAGAGTAGCTGGATGTTTCAAAAGAAGGAGATGAGTAATGTCCAAACCCCTGATCGGAATTCTACTCGGCGCGATACTGGGCGCCTTTGATGGCCTGACGTCGTGGTTCACGCCGGCCGTTCGCGAGCAGCTTGCCAGCATCGTGATCAGCTCGACCTTCAAGGGCGTCATCGCGGGTATCGTGATCGGTTTTTTCGCGAAGAAGTTTCATTCGCTACCCATCGGTATTCTCTTTGGGTTGCTGGTCGGTGGAGTGCTCGCTTACCTGACCGCGCGCTTTGCCGTGGGCGGCTACTACTTTCAAATCATGTTGCCCGGCAGCATGGTGGGATTGATCGTCGGCTTCGCGACGCAGAAATATGGACGCGTGCCGGCAGAGGCGCACGGCTGACTGTCCGACAAACTTCAGTTTGTCGATTACTTAAACAAGTGTTATCTAACGAAAGTCGGCGACAAACTGAAGTTTGTCGGACGTCTAATTCAAAAGGAGAATGATTATGTCCCGTGTTGTTCATTTCGAAATTCATGCCGGCAATCCCGAGCGCGCCATAAACTTTTATGACAAGTTGTTCCGGTGGACTTTTCAAAAATGGGAAGGTCCGATGCCCTACTGGCTCGTGATCACCGGTCCGGACGATCAGCGCGGCATCAACGGCGGCCTGCTGCAAAGGCAGGGCGAGATAGACGGGCAAGCTGTCATCGGCTACGTCTGTACCATCGACGTCGAAGCGATTGATGCCTCAATCACAAAAGCCCGGGAAAACGGCGCGACAGTTGTCGTACCCAAGATGGCCGTGCCCGGCGTTGGCTGGTTGGTTTACTGCAAAGATACCGAAGGAAATATCTTTGGCATGTTGCAGCCTGATGAGAAGGCGGCCTAACCGAATGGGGAGGGGCGGACCTATGTGTCCGCCCTGGTAGTTTGAAGTCCACGCTGGGGACGGACACCCCTGCCAAAGAACGATCTCAGTCGCCCGGCTTACCGGGCAACAACGGTTCGGTATCTAGTGTCTGTGGTCCGTTCTCGTTGCACATCGCATACTTTGTCGCGTACATCGAGACGCCGGCGTGCTCGCCTTTCGCGTTGAGGATGTAGAAGTTGATGCCAAAGTTGGGATTGCCATCGGCCTTGAGCAGACGCTTCTCAATCGTGTTGGCCTTGATACGTTTCAAGACTTCCATGCCCGCGTCTTTCGGGTGAGCACCGCGGCGCATCTCCTCGACGATCACGAACGAGCAGAGGTTGTACAGGTTCGCTTCGCCGCGGCCAGTCGAGCCCGCGGCGCCAACGTTGCCGTCAACATAAAGGCCTGCTCCCAATATCGGTGAATCACCCAGCCGTCCGGGAATCTTCCACGCCAGCCCACTGGTTGTAGTCACCCCGCAAATCTCGCCTTTTGAGTTGATCCCGTCGCAGTTGATCGTGCCGTGCATGTTTTCTTCTCGGAGCAGGCCTTCGGCCAGCATCTCTAACGCAGCGCGGTGGCCCGCCTCGGCGCGCTTTGCGGGATCGAGATAGTGTTGCGGGTCGATCCTACGTTTCCATTCCAGCCATTGCCGGCGCGAATTTTCGGTATTGAGATCGTCCTCGATTTTGAAGCCCATGCTGCGCGCATAGTCCTGTGCGCCCTTGCCCACAATCAGGTGATGGTCGGTATTCTCCAGCACCGATTGTGCGACCAGCGACGGCCTGCTTACGCCTTCCAGCGCGCCTACCGCGCCCGCGCGTTTTTTTGGTCCATGCATGCAGGACGAATCCAGTTGTACTACGCCTTCAGCATTGGGGAGGCCACCGTACCCCACGCTGTCATCGAGCGGATCGAGTTCCACGATGTTCACGCCGGCAATGACGGAATCAAGCACGTCCTCACCCTTAGTGATCATTGAGAAGGCTTTGTGTACGGCAGTCATGTTGCCGCGATTCTTGAAGCGATTGCCATTAGCGGAAGAGACCACCACCGGCTGGACCGCGGCTGGTATCAACATTGTCGGAGCGACTGGCGAGCCTTTCACTCTCGTCGCGGCGATTGTCACTCCCGCGGCGGCGCTGGTAATCATAAAGTCGCGACGTTTCATCTTTTTGCTCATAAGCCTCCTGTGTGGTGGAACTGCGGCGGGAATAATATCGCTAAGTCTCTGCTAAGTCATGCGGGAGTGACACGGGGAAGGGGGAACTCGCCGAAGGTCTGAGGCTGGGGTGTATGGTGTCGGGAGGTCGGGTGGCGCAGTAGCACAGACTTCAGGGAACTCTCATCTCGTTTTGAAAAAGAGAAACGAGCACTACAGCCTACACCCCAAATTAACGAGTTTCCAGAGACTGCTTGATTCTGTCCGCCGTCTTTGCCCCAATCCCGTCGACAAGATCAAGGCCACCGCCGGCGACAAACTTTTTCAATTCCGTGATTGAAGAGACTTTGAATTTTTGATAGAGCGTCATGGCTGTCTTGGGACCTATACCCGGGAGTTCCAGCAGATCAAGCAGGGTCTCGGGAGTTTCGGCTATCAACCTTTCCCAGGCGTCAAACGTCCCGTGGTCCAATAGTTCAACGATCTTACCGGCGATGGCTTTGCCGACACCGGGAATGGCTTGTAGTCCCGCCATTCCTTCTTTTTCAGCGGTCTCTTTGAGTGGGGTGGGCCAGACTTCGATCACTTCAGCGGCATTGCGATAGGAGCGCAGCCGAAACGGGTCATCACCGCGCAATTCCATCAGCGCGGCGAGGCGAGAAAAGCGGCGAGCGATTGATTCGTTATCCATAGGGCCGAAAACCGGAAAACGTGACAAGCAGGACGATTTTTGACGGCGCCTTATTCTAAGCTCCGCGTGTTTAGGGCAGCGGGTTGCTTCGCATTCCCTCTCATTCACACCGTGGCTTCAGCCCGGTGACCAGGCGGCATCATCAAAAGCTATAAACATTTGGCCGGAGCTGCAAAGTTTTTTGGGATGCTGGTTCTATAAACATTTCGTCCCTCCGGGACCCAAGACGTCGCAACCGAAAATAGACTACATACTTGTTGCATGAACTTCAAAAACAGGACCCTGGCTACTGCGCGCTTGTCACGGTCTTCTTGACATTATACACGTCGAACCATTACTAATCTCAGGCATCCAATCGGACAGGAACAGACTCTAAAAGCAATTCTCCCGCGAGGAAACATAAAGGAACAATATGAAATTTAGAAAACTATTGTGTGTGCTGATACTGGCACTGTTTAGTCTGCAAACTTTGAATTTTTCTGCGCTGGCCGACGAAGGCATGTGGACCTTCAACAATGTGCCGCGCGCCGAAATCAAACGAAAGTATGGATTCGAAATCACCGATGCCTGGCTCAAGAAAGTGCAACTCGCTTCGGTGCGCTTTAACAATGGCGGTTCGGGCTCATTCGTCTCGGCGAATGGTCTGGTGCTCACCAATTATCACATTGTCGAAGACATTGTTAACGAAGTAAGCACGCCTCAAAAGGACCTGGCCAAGGAAGGCTTTGTGGCCCACAACGCCGGCGAAGAAATCAAAGCGCCCAGCCTGGAATTGAACGTGCTCGAAAGCGTCGAGGATGTCACCGCTCGTGTCAATGGCGTCGTTAAGCCCGGCCTGTCGGACGCCGAAGGATTTGCCGCGCGGCGTGCCGAAACTGCCGCCATTGAGGGCGAATCAAGTAAGGCGACCGGGTTGCGCTCGGACGTTGTCACCCTTTATCAGGGCGGTCAGTACAATCTTTATCGCTACAAAAAATATACCGATGTGCGCCTGGTGTTTGTACCTGAGTTTCAGGCAGCATTTTTCGGCGGCGATCCCGACAACTTTAATTTTCCGCGCTTCAATATCGATATGGCCCTGGTGCGCGTCTACGAGAACGACCAGCCCGTCCATCCTGCGAGTTTTTTCAAGTGGTCCAAAGCGGGCTCGAAGGACGGCGAGTTGGCGTTTGTCACCGGCAATCCGGGCAACACCGCGCGCCTGAATACGGTGGCGCATTTGCAGGAACTGCGCGATACCAGTATCCCCATAGTCCTGCGTTTGCTGGAACGGCGCGAAGCAATGCTCAAGAAGTACATGGCGCTGGGCGAGGAACAAACACGCCAGAGCCAAAATGAATTGAATAGCGTTCAGAACAGTTTGAAGGTATATCGGGGTCAAATTGCCGGTCTTAAGGACAACGCCCTGATGGATCGCAAGATGAAGGATGAAGCTGCCTTGCGCAAGTCCATCGCCGCCGATCCCGACCGGCAGAAGACGTATGGCGACGCCTGGGATGCGATTGCCAAAGCCCATCAGGGATTGCCCAGCTACACACGTGAGCGAAGGATCTTTGATCAGGCTAGCGGCTTCAACAGCACCTTGTTTGGCTTTGCGCGAATTTTGGTTCGTCGGGCGGCCGAAAACGAGAAGCCAAATGCCCAGCGGCTGCCCGAGTTCACCGATGCTCGCCGCGCTTCGCTGGAACTGGCGCTCTACTCAACGGCTCCGATTCACGACGATTTTGAGAAGCTGAAACTTGCCGATTCGCTCGGTTACATGGTCGAGTTACTCGGCGCCGATCACCCGCTGGTCAAACAGATTCTTGAAGGGAAGACGCCGGAGGCGCGGGCCAATGAATTGATCGAGGGCACCAGGCTTAAAGACGTTGCTTACCGCAAAGAATTGGCGACGGCCAAGTGGGCGACAATTGAGTCTTCCACTGATCCAATGATCGTCCTGGCGCGTACCGTTGATGCCACCGCGCGCGAATTGCGCAAACGCTATGAAGGTGAAGTCACCGGCGTCGAGCGTGCTAACTACGCAAAAATCGCGCGGGCGCGTTTTGATACCGAAGGGACAAAGCTTTACCCGGACGCGACCTTTACGCTGCGCCTGTCTTACGGTGCGGTTAAGGGATACATGGAAAATGGCAAGAAGGTTACTCCGTATACGACGCTGGGCGGTCTCTATGATCGGTCCGCGCAGTTCAAGTCAGAGTTTCCCTACAACCTGCCGCAGCGTTGGCTGGACAAGAAGGCCGCGCTGGATTTAAGTACGCCGTTCAACTTTGTCACGACCAATGACATCATCGGCGGCAACTCAGGCTCACCGACAATTAATAAGAACGCAGAGCTGATTGGGCTGATCTTTGACGGCAACATCCAATCGTTGGTCGGAGACTTTATCTACGATGAGTCGGTCAACCGCGCTATTTCCGTTGACTCGCGCGGCATGCTGGAAGTCCTGCGCAAGGTCTTCAACGCGAACGAAGTGGCCGACGAATTAACGAAGGGTTAAATCAAGAACCATTAGAGGCACTCGTAGGGGCGGACCTATGTGTCCGCCCTTTTTATGATTTAGGTTATTAACCGATTGGCTGCAGCAGAAGACGGTGCTTTGGTTTGGCGACAGGCGCTGACGGTACCGACTTCATCGGGTTCTTCGCCCCGCCAAAAGCCGGCCTAAAAGGCGGCACTCAAAACACCTGTGGAATTGGGCGCGCTACCGATCACAACAAATTATTCGAAACTCGAAAACTAAGTTGCTACAATCCGCCCTCGATGACACCCAGGCCTCATTGCCCCATTTGTCAAAACGAGATCCCGGAGGAAATGTCTTCCTGTCCGACGTGCAGTGCTTCGTCTGAGAACGAGGCGACGCGTCGCCTTGATACTCCGAAATCTTTTCCCTCCGTATCATACGCTTCAATCGATGACGCGCGATTTGTAGCCGGCGCTATCCTGGCAGGTCGCTATCGCATCGTTGGCTTGCTCGGAAAGGGCGGCATGGGCGAAGTCTATCGCGCCGATGATCTGAAACTGGGCCAATCCGTCGCCCTGAAGTTCCTGCCCGACGATCTGTCCAATGATGGCGCGGCGCTGGCTCGCTTTCATCGCGAAGTCCGCGTTGCCCGCCAGGTCTCTCATAAAAATGTCTGTCGCGTTTATGACATCGGCGAGATAGACGGGCGGCAATTCCTGTCAATGGAATACATCAAGGGTGAAGAACTTTCTTCACTGATCCGGCGAATTGGGCGGCTGCCTGGTGACAAAGCACTGCAACTCGCGCGACAAATTTGTGCGGGTCTGGCGGCCGCGCATGACAACGGAGTTCTGCATCGCGACCTGAAGCCGGCGAACATCATGATCGATGGAGACGGGAACGCTCGCATTCTCGATTTCGGCCTCGCGGGGCTTTCCGAAGAATTTTCCGAAAGAGATCTGGCTTCGGGCACGCCGGCCTATATGGCGCCGGAACAGCTCGCGGGAAAGGAGCAGACAACCAGGACGGATGTCTATTCACTCGGCCTGGTGCTTTACGAGCTTTTCACCGGCCGTAAAGCATTTGAAGCCGAGACGCTTGGCGATCTGATTAGGTTACGCCAAAGCAACACCGCACCTGTTACCCCAACATCCATCGTCAAGGACCTTGATCCAGTAGTTGAAAGGCTGATCGAGCGCTGTATTCAAAAGGATCCAGGTCAGCGCCCAGAGTCGGTGTTGCAGGTAGCAGCCGCGCTGCCCGGCGGCGATCCGATTGCGGCCGCGCTCGCTGCGGGAGAAACGCCTTCGCCGCAGATGGTCGCCGCATCGACGCGCCAGGGCGCCTTACAACCCGCTGTTGCCACGGTACTATTTGCCTCTTTTATCCTGGCGGTGGGCCTGGGCGCTTGGTTATCGAAATATACTCAGTTGTATCGACTGACGCCGCTCGACAAACCGCCGGAGGTTTTACAGGAGCGAGCGCGGCAAATCATTTCCCGGGCTGGGTACGACGCAACTTCCGGCGACAGCAGTTACGGCATGCTCTTGAATGTGGATTATCTGCATGATGTCATGCGTCGCGATCGGAATTCTTCGCGTTGGGAAAAGATGAAGACAGATCCGGCAGCCGGCTATCGTTATTGGTTTCGCCAAAGTCCGCGCCCGCTGGTACCCAACGATGGGATGTTTGTGGAATTCGATGACCCGTCTCAGGATCTCTCGGGGATGACCGGCGTCTATCTTGACATGGCCGGCCGCCTGCATTACTTCATTGGCGCGCCGGCACAACGCGATGGTCCAGGCGTCGAACCGCAAAAGGATGAACGTCCCTTTGATTGGTCCGGTTTTTTCAACGAAGCCGGGCTCAATCAGACACAGTTTCGTTCCGTTGCCTCCACCTGGGTCCCACTTCATGCTTACGACACACGTGCCGCCTGGGATGGCATCGATCCAGCACACCCCGATTATGCGATCCACGTAGAAGCGGCGACCATGCAGGGACGGCCAGTCTATTTCGAGACGATCTATCCCTGGGACCATCCTGCCCGACAACAGGAGGCCGACGTGGTGGCTAGCTGGCGCGCTGTAGTTTCGATTTCGATTGCGGTAGTTATTCTCTCGCTGGTTGGAGGCGCCTTACTGGCGGTCAGGAATCTTCGCCTGGGGCTCGGCGACAGGCGCGGTGCTTTTCGATTGGCTTCCATTTATTTTGCGCTGCGGATGTTAGCGATGATTGACGCACACCATGTGTCGACGATTTCGGACGAATTCCAAATATTTATTCGCAACTTACAAGCGGCTTTATTCGGCGCCGCGTTCTTGTGGCTCCTCTACATCGCATTAGAACCATTTGTCAGAAGGTACTGGCCGAAAGGAATTATTTCCTGGAGCCGGCTGCTCGCGGGTGACTGGCGCGATCCGCTGGTTGGGCGCGACGTGTTGACGGGAGCTTTGCTTGGAGTAATTGGCGCCCGCGTCTTCCAGCTCGGTACGCTGGTCCAGATGAAGTTGGCAAGTCCCACTGGCGGTTTACCGCTGACCTCTTTCTACAGTCCGTTTCTCGGTTGGCACTTATTTGTCTTCAAATTCACCTACTTCATCACCAGCTGTCTCTACATGGCATTGTTTGTTCTGTTCTTCTTCCTGGTGTGGTTCATCCTGACCAGGCGAGAGCGAATAGCAGCAGCGATTGTTTGCCTGATCGTGAGTGGTCTGCTTTTCCTCATTCTGGGAGCGCAGCTTTCGGCGCTGCCCTTCGCGCTGGTAATTGGCCTGCTGTTGGTGGGTTGTCTTTACAGGTTCGGGTTGCTGGCTTTCGTGTCGGCGGTAATTTGTTATTTTCTTCCCGTCTTTTTTCCGCATACGACAGAGTTTACTGCCTGGTATGCGACCGACTTTACGGTGACCCTGGCGATCATCTTCACGTTGGTTGCGATTGGATCCTACACTTCACTCGCAGGACAGTCGCTGCCCGGCGCGAAACTGCTGCGCGTGGATCAAACCTGAGGATATTCAGCACCTGTGCTGGCTTTCAAAAATTCAGCCGCGATTTTGGTAACTTGATCCGCGACTGCAATTTCGCTATGCGGGCTATGACTTGCCTTGTCGAGGATATGCATTTCCGCGCGCGGAAGTTGATGGTGGGCGGCATCCATTTCACCCGGCTCGGTGCGCGGATCGAGAGCGCCATGAATGAATAAGACCGGAGCGGAGATTTCATGCAGCCTGCCGCCGTAGAGATCGTCGGTTGGTCCACTACTTTCACCGGCCATTTCTATCCAGGCCTTCGCGTGGGTGGTAATCAAATGCCGCCAGTGGCCGGCGCCGAGCACACGCGCAAAACGCTCGCACAATTCCGCTCCCAAAACGTCAGGCCGATCAGCTAGCGCCTCAAAGAATTCTTTCGAGGCCGGCTTTTGGCGATAGTAGTGAAAGGCTTCGAGGATTAGGCCGCTAACTCGCTCAGGGGCAGTGAAGCCGAGAATCGCAGCTATCACGGCGCCATCGCTATGTCCCCAGAAAGATGCCCGCTCAACATGCAAAGAATCCATGACGCTTAACGTCTCGATTGCCGCGCGATAGTGAAAGTCCGGCGGGAGCTCTCCGACAATCTGCAGCGAACGTCCATAGCCGCTGCGATCCGGAGTAACGCAACGATAGTCCGCAGCGAGCGCCCTGGTCTGACGGTTGAAGGGATACATCTCATGGCCCCAGCCGCCATGCAGAAAGAAGAGCGGCGGGCCCTGGCCCTGGTCACGAAGATAGATCTTTACCGGACCCGTGCCGGGAAGCAACGGAGAAGTCTGTAATAGCGAATACACCACTTTGATCCGTCGTTCAAACTTCGTTGTTGTTGAGCGTCGACTCTAGTTCAGAGGTCGGTCCAGGGCAAAGCCTCGTATCTCAGCCTCAAACTCCGCTTGCAAACGGGCCCGCTCCTCAGCCACCGCGCGGCGATCTTTCTCCAGCTGCTCCAGACGCGATTCCTGTGTATCGGCTTTGGCCACGTAACGTGAAATGAGCTGCCTGGCTTCGGACGTGCTGCTCAAGGCTTTAATGTTCTCGCGTAGTCGCGCCTGGTCCTCACCAATCTCGGCCGCTTCCACCCTAATCAATTCCAAGCGCGCGTCTGCTGCGGCTATGCGGCCCTTAATCTCGATGAGTTTTTCCAACTCGACCCGGGTCTTTGCGTCAATGTAGTTGCGACTAATAAACAACTCCAGATCAGACCGCGTGAAATTCGTCAGCACATAGCTGTCCATGACAGCGCGTCGCTCTGTGACAATGACCTCGGCGGTTTTGTGGGGCTCCAGCGGAACGCGAAAGCGATAGTAGCGCGCGCTTTTGCCGTCAGGTTTTTGCGTATCGTCCGTAAGGGTCCAATCGGGTCGCACCGGATGTTCGATAAACACCACGCGCGGTTTGTCCGTTTGGTTGGTGAGCGTGTAGACCTTTTTGCTCGTTTGATGGTAATGAGCTTGAAAGACACCATTAACCACGCGGACCAGAAAGGTGGGCGCGCGATCTTCTTTGGTAGTTGCTGTAACCAGAGTCCCCAGATCCAGCGCAAATGAAATCAGCCTTTGCTCACCAGGTTTCAAGCGCTCCATCAAGGCTTCGCCGGCGTAAGCATCGCCGTCGATAATCGTCATCGAACCACCCTCGAGCGTAAGCGCGGTTGTATTTCTCAAAAGCATGCCGCCCATCGGCCGGTCGCGGCGTACCGCTTCGTTATAGATCGAGACGCGTTCGCCGTCCATGCGCACCTGCACGATGGGAATCAGCGCCGAACGATCATGTGGCACCGTGATTGGCTGATCGATCTTGTATTCAAACAGATCCCCCACTTCGCTTCCCGTCGCCGCTGCCTCAACGCTTGAATCCGGATTGGTTATCAGTTCGCTCAACGAAGACGCGGGAGGTGGTGCTGCGGCGCCGACGCCCGGCGCCAGATTGGCAAAACTGTCCATATTTCGCCCGTTCATAGGCAATTGAACGATTTGCCGTTGCTGAAGGTTACTCCCCAGGGTTGCGTCTGACCTCTGTACCATGCCGTTCGCGCCCCCGACGCCACCAAACTTATTTTCGCCTGATTGGAGTGAACCAGGCTCGTACACCTGGGGCTCAAGTCTTAAATCCGGGGGCATCGGCACGATGGGGCGATAACGATAGAAGGGTTGCTGAATGGGTTGAATAAACGAAACCGGCGTGCCCGATATGAGCGACAGCGAAATGTTATTCCAATCTTCATCGCCTACATTGTCGACGATGGCCCACCCCTGGAAGAATGGCTTGCCCGCCTGATCGAGGACGACCCGATAGGTCGTTTTCCAGATGGGTGCCGCGATAGTGTAACTGACGAGCATCTCTCGTGAGCCGGCGCCATCCGAAGTCACGACGATGGTTTTCGCATCACGACGCCGGGCCGAAGCCGACGCCTTCGCAAATTCGTTCACGTCACGCCGGGCGCCTTCATCGATTAACTTCACCGAACGCACGTCGTCCAGATCAAAGCTCACCAGTTCGCCTGATTCTGACGAGATAACCAAAGCATGAGTAATGACGGGTGGCTTGTTGGCATCAATTTGTGAGCGGCGTTCTTCCACAGTGAGAATCGATCCCGCTGCGGTCCGCGTATTCGTAGCAACGACAACGCGCGCGCCCTGTAGTTGAGCGAGGACGCCTGCCAGCCCGCCGCTTTGAGTGTTCGGTGTGCCGGACGCAATCGAAAAAGGGATTTCCGCCATCCGCGCCGATGGCGGGGCGCTGGAGTTGTAACTAACCGCGCCAATGCGGCCCTTGCCCAGATCGAGTACTACCATCGACTTCAAAACATCATCGACCTGCGATTGTTTGAAGGAGAGACTTATTTCAGCGTGGCCGTTGACCACGCCCCGACGTTCGATATATGCGACGCCATTGCTGTAAAGAATCACTCGTCGAATAGGCAGAGACTTGTCCAAACCTTGCGGGGGTTCCGCCGGTGACTCCGGGTTTTTTTGTCGAATTCGAGCCATGCGCGGCGGCGTTTTCGCGCGGCTGCCAGGCGACGTTTGACCCAGACTATTGAGCGAAAATGCGAATACAAGTATGAAGATCAGCGCGGTTTTCATTGACTTAGGCCCCCTACCTGTCAGACCACCCTGCGGTAGCGGGTGGGTTCTTGTTTGCTGGTTAGGTCCCAGTTGATGAAGTGAAACCCACCCGCTACCGCAGGTGGCTCTGACAGGATCGATGCGTCGACGCTATATACCTAAGCGCTTTCCAAATTAGCGTACTTTTGCACCAGTTTTTTTTGGCCATGTCCGGGGAAACTGACAGTTAGTTTAGTTGAGTCGCCGACCCCTTCGCGACGCAGCACCAGGCCTCGACCGTATTTTGCATGACGCACATAAGAACCGGGCACGAAGTCGGACGTGCCACCCTCGTCCTGAGGGTGTGCCAGGGGTGGGGCGCCGGGGCTACGACGCGGCGCACTCTTGGTGACAATCGGAGGCGAACTCCCCCGCGTGTTTCCCATTTGCTGACCGCGCAATTTGAAAAACTCGGCGATCGAGTCGACGCTGTCATAGGTCTTGCCCATGTACTTCCTTTTCTCTTTGTGAGGCTCGTCCTGCGGGTAATCGATTGTCGTAGAGCCGCGGGCAAAAGAGAGCCAGGACTTGCCCATCGTAAGATCTTCGATCATCTCCAAAGGCATCTCATTCAGGAACTGTGACGGTTCCGAGGCCAGTTCCTCGCCGTATACGCGCCGCTTCATGGCGTGCGTTACATACAAATATTTTTCCGCGCGAGTGATGGCCACATAACAAAGACGGCGCTCTTCTTCGAGTTCCGCGGGATCGGTTGCCGAGCGCGAATGCGGGAAAAGCCCATCTTCAAGACCGACGATAAAGACAAGAGGGAACTCGAGACCCTTGGCGGAGTGCGCGGTCAACAGTGTCACGGGGACCTCGCTCTTGTATTGATCCGTGTCCGACGAGAGCGCCGAGTGATCGATGAATTCCCGCAGTCCTTCCACACCCTGTTCATCATAATCCACGGCCGCGTTCACCAGCTCTTGCAGGTTTTCCAGCCGCGCATCAGCCTCGTCAGTCTTTTCTGACTTCAGCGCAATTTCATACCCGGTATCGAGGATCGCTGCTTTGACCACATCGGAAACGGGTGAGTCCGAGAGCGTGACATGCGCCACCTGCGCGAGCGTGGCATGCGCATCCTGCGCATGTTCGTCGGGCGAGGCGAATGACTCAGAGTTGAAAGCACCTTGCGCATCACCCACGGGCGGGTCAAGCACCCCAGCGGGGCTGCCCCGCCGGGGACCCCGCACGCCCGTGCCACGTGGAAGAGGCGCGCCTGCGAGTTCCGCAAGGTGGTAAATTATCGTGCGGAAGTTTTTCAAAGCAGCCACGGCGCGTGGGCTCAAACCGTCGGGCTTTTCAATCACCAGCGCAATCGTCTCCCAGATTGAGAGCCCGAAGTCTCTGGCTCTGCGATCGATTTCTTCCAGCGTCTGTTTACCGATGCCCCGCGGCGGGCTATTGATAACGCGTTGCAGGGCTATCGAGTCGGTCGGATTCAAGGCGAGCTTCAAATAGGCGATGATGTCGCGCACTTCCTGGCGCTCGTAAAAGGAAAAGCCGCCCACGATGTTATAAGGCAAGCCGGCGCGGCGCATTGCTTCTTCAAAAACCCGGGATTGAGAATTAGTGCGGTAGAGGACGGCCGCGCGAATATTGGGCTGTTCATTGCGATGCTCGCGAATTTTCGAAGCCACAAAACGCGCTTCAGCTTCGGCATCGAACGCTTGATAGTAGCGCACGCGTTCACCGGGTGGATTCGAGGTCCACAGGTTTTTTCCCTTGCGTTCGGTATTGCGCTTAACAACCGCGCCGGCAACGTCGAGGATAGTCTGGGTCGAGCGATAGTTCTGCTCGAGTCGAATAATCTTTGAATTGGGAAAATGTTTTTCGAAATTCAGGATGTTCGTTATGTCGGCGCCGCGCCATTTATAAATTGATTGATCCTCATCTCCGACCACGCAGATGTTCTGCTGCTGCTGAGTCAACAGGCTGACGAGGGCAAACTGTAAAGAGTTGGTATCCTGGTACTCGTCCACCAGAATGTAGCGAAACTTCCGGTTGTACTTGTCGCGGACCTCCGGCGCGTTGCGCAATAACCGCACGGTCTTAATCATCAAATCGTCGAAATCGAGTGCATTGTTGGCGTGCAACCGTTCCTCGTAAGTTTTGTAAACGCGAGCAATGGCGGCCCGGCGTTCGTCAACGTAATCAGCGCGCGCGGCGAAGGCCTCGACATCCTCGCCGCGATTCTTGGCCGAGCTGATTGCGCTTTGCACCGAGCGCGCGCCGAGGTGCTTATCGTCATACCCAAGATCCTTGACGGCGTTTTTGATCAGACGCAGCGAGTCGTCCTGATCATAAATCGTAAAAGTGCGACTGTAACTTTCCTTCAGCTGCTCTATGTCCTGACGCAGAATGCGCACGCAAAGACTGTGAAACGTTGAGACCCAGGGCGCGCTCGATAATTCCTGACCCTGGAGCAGGCGCTGCACGCGCGTACGCATCTCCTGGGCGGACTTGTTCGTAAAAGTAACCGCCAGAATATTCCAGGGTGGCACTCCTTTCTCGCAGATGAGAAAAGCGATGCGATAAGCAATGACGCGTGTCTTGCCTGAGCCCGCGCCGGCGAGAATTAGCAGGGGGCCTTCGGTATTGACGACGGCCTCACGCTGCTGTTCATTCAATTGTGAAAGGAGTTGTTCCATGAAGTGGTCAGTAATTAGTAATCAGTGAGTCCTTTTGTCCCTGATAAAAAGTAGTGTCGTAGCTATTCCGCCGCCCTGACTTTCTGATGCCGAGTCGTTAACATTCGCTTAACTTCGACGACGCGGTATTGCAACGGGTCATAGACAATCCCGGGCAGGAATGTTAAATCGTGTGCGAGCAAGATGTGATATTCAAGCTCGCTTACGGAACCCATTCCGATCTGCGGGAACCTAAATTCTCTGAAGTCCCTCATGGCTTAATCCTCCAAATGATTGAGCAACCTTTGGTGGGCAGAGCAAGCTGATTACTGACTACTAATTACTAATTACTTTTTATCAGCGCTTGTATCGCCTTGAACTGTTCATGCCTTGCATCCCGCATCAACTCGAATAAAGCCATTTCTATCGAGCAGGGAATGGCGCCGCTCATCTGCATCTTTCTAGTGGCCGCTTTTCTGTCAGCCAGAGTACGCGAGGCTATACAGTCGGTAAGCAAGTGCACCTGAAGGCCCTTCGCCAATAGATCGTGGACTGTTTGGTTCACGCAAATGTGCGCCTCAATCCCGCAGACGATGACTTGTTTCGCATTCGCGCGTTCGAGTTGCGATTGAAACTGGGCAGCGCCGCAGAAGCTGAATGTTGTCTTCTCAATTATCTCGAGCGAATCGGGCAGCAGCGCGGTAATCTCAGATGCCGTGTGGCCCAGGCCTTTGGGATATTGCTCAGTAACAATGATGGGAAGACCCAACAACCCGGCGCCCTGGACCATCACTGCGATGCGCGCGGCCAGTTCGGCAAAGTGCGGAATCTTTGGGCGAAAGGCGTCCTGCATGTCGATGATGGCCAGCACCGACTGCGTGAGTTGAAGCGTATTTGGATGCAGCATGTTAACCGGTAAGAAACATTTAAGCACACGAATCGATCCGCGCAAAACTGGTCCATGTAAACGTCGTAAACGTCCGACAAACTTCAGTTTGTCGATCTCCCGCGATGGAACCGAGCTTGGAGGGAATCACCCAACCGCGACAAACTGAAGTTCGTTGGACAGACAGCACTCTAAAGGTTTGCCCGCAAGAATCGGATAGATTCATTGAGACGAGTGCTTTACGATCGTCCCCAGATTACGGATACTGGAGGACAAACCATTGAACCTGGCATTGGCAAAACAAATGAATAGCGCACCCGCACCGCAAGATTACGAGAGACTCTGGGAAGCAGTCATAACAAAGGACGCACGGCACGACGGCAAGTTTGTGTTCGCGGTGAGCTCGACTGGCATCTATTGCCGACCGTCTTGTCCCTCTCGCCGCCCGCGACGTGATCGTGTCAGCTTCTTCGCCCTCCCTGAAGCTGCCGAACGGGCCGGATTTAGAGCCTGTCTGCGTTGTCACCCGAGCGAGGCGAACGCGGCTGATGCGAAGGTCGCACTGGTTCGGCGCGCTTGTGATTTGATTAACCAGGCGGATGAGAATCTGAAACTGTCAGATCTCAGTGCACAGCTCGGTATCAGTTCATTCCACTTACAGCGCACTTTCAAAAAGATTACCGGTATTTCTCCTCGTCAATACGCCGACAGTTGCCGCGCCGAAAAATTCAAAGGAAGTATTCGCGAGGGCCAACCCATTACGAGTGCCCTGTACGATGCCGGTTACAGTTCCAGCAGTCGCCTGTACGAGCGTTCGACGGCGGAGTTGGGCATGACCCCGGCAACCTACAGTCGCAACGGCCGCGGCGCGGTTATCGACTACGCAGTAGCGAGCTGCGATCTGGGATTTCTCCTGGTGGCGGCGACTGCAAAGGGCATCTGCGCCGTCAGGCTGGGTTCCTCAGAGATCGATCTCGAGAACGATCTGCGCGGTGAGTTCTCAGCGGCAAGCGTGAAGCGCGATGACGCACAACTGCGCGGATGGGTGGACCAGATACTCGAGCATCTTGCCGGCCGGCGTCCTGACCTCAACCTTCCACTGGATGTGCAGGCAACCGCGTTTCAGCGGCTGGTGTGGGAAGCCCTGCAAGCGATTCCCTATGGCAGCACGCGTTCGTACTCTGAAGTTGCAGAGGCTATCGGGCGTCCCACCGCCGTGCGCGCAGTCGCGCGCGCCTGCGCGACGAATCCCGTCGCGCTCGTCGTTCCCTGCCATCGAGTGATTGGGAGTAATAAGCGTCTGAGTGGCTATCGTTGGGGACTGGAGCGAAAGGAACGGCTGTTAGAACAGGAACGTTCTAATAGTGAGGGTTGAGGGTACCGAACAAGTTAAGGAGCGCGCCGCTGTGAAGCCTTAAGGTCGGGCAAGAACCCATCTCATTCAAACCCGGTTGCAATCGGGTGACTTAAAGTGTGGATGATATTCGAACCGTTTCAACGGTTTCCAACTTGCCGCGGAAAGAAAACCGTTGAAACGGTGTTGGAAATCAGATGGGTCGCTGAACACCCGGTTGAAACCGGGTGTGAATGAGATGAAGAATCCAAATCAAAAAAAATCCTGATGCAACGACGCTACGAACTATGTTAGGGAGCCCGAACCACGGCGATACTGCATTCACGGTACCTTTGTTTGACGAGTTTATACGCCGAATAATGCCTGGGGATGACTGGAAGTTGTAGGAAATCCCTAGTTCCTCGCGTCTGTCGATCTTAAATTATTTAAGGTACAACTCGATTTTTTAGAACAACTTAAATCTTCATCATCATCTTGCAAAAGCGCGGGAGCTGATTACTCAACCGTTACAGACTTAGCGAGATTTCTTGGCTGGTCAACGTCGCAACCGCGGCGAACGGCGATGTGATAGGCAAGCAATTGCAGCGGAATGATTGAGAGGATCGGTGAAAGCAGATCGCTGGCCGCGGGAATTTCGATCACGTGATCCGAAACAGCCGAAGACATTGTGTCGCCTTCAGTCAGAATCGAAATCACGATGCCTTCGCGGGCTTTGACTTCAACAATGTTCGAATGCGTTTTTTCATAGCGCAATTCAGAAGCGTGGTTTCCTTCTTCGCGCGTGTTGATGAACAGTACCGGCAAGCGTTCGTCTATAAGAGCGTTGGGACCGTGTTTCATTTCGCCGGCCGGATATCCTTCGGCGTGAATGTATGAGATCTCTTTCAACTTCAGCGCGCCCTCGAGCGCAACCGGGAAGTTGATGCCGCGCCCCAGGTAAAGAAAGTCGGTGGCCCGAAAGAACTCTTTTGCCAACTCCTCAATCTCATCAGACTCATTCAACAGGTGTTCCAGCTTGAGCGGCAATTCGGCGAGTTGCTGGGCGTGCTGTTTGGCCTGAGCTTCGGTCAATGTTCCGCGCAATTCACCCAGATATAATCCGAGCAGGTACAGCGCAATCATTTGCGAAGTAAACGCTTTGGTTGAGGCCACGCCAATCTCCGGGCCGGCATGCGTGAGGATGGTCCCATCAGCCTCGCGCACAATCATCGAGCCTTGCACGTTGCAGATGGCCAATCCCTTCGCGCCATGTTCCCTGGCTTCGCGCAAGGCCGCAATCGTGTCGGCCGTCTCGCCTGATTGAGAAATCACCAACAGCAGGGTGTTCTCATCAAGTACCGGATCGCGATAGCGAAATTCCGACGCGTAATCCACTTCGACAGGCACGCGCGCCAGCTGTTCGATCATGTACTTGCCCGCCAGCCCGGCATGCCAGGATGTGCCGCAGGCGGCGATCTTGATCGCAGTAAAGCGTTTGAAGTCGGCTTCGGTGAGGTTGTCCATCTGATCGAGAAATACTCGACCGGTGTCAAGTGAGAGTCGACCCTGGACCGTGTCGCGGACAGCGCGCGGCTGCTCGTAAATCTCCTTGAGCATGAAATGCTTGAAGCCACCCTTTTCAGCCATGATCGGATCCCAGGTGATCCGCTGAATCGCCGGCTCAACAGAGTTTCCCTTGAAGTCTGTAACCCGAACTGCGTCCCTCGTCAAAACTGCCATTTCACCGTCGCCCAGAAAAAACACGTCACGGGTGTGTTGCAGGATGGGAGGAATATCCGAGGCTACAAAAAATTCGCCGTCGCCCAGGCCGATGACCACGGGAGGGCCCTGACGCAGGGCAATGATTGTATCCGGTTCGTCCGCGTTGATTATGGAAAGAGCAAAGATGCCGCGCAGTTCGCGCGCGGTCTCTCGAACAGCTTTTTCAAAGCCGTCGCCACGTCGCAAATATTCTTCGATCAAATGCGCGATGATTTCCGTATCGGTCTCGGTGACAAAACGGTGATCCGTTTGGCGCAGGCGCTCTTTCAATTGCAGATAGTTTTCAATGATGCCGTTATGAACGACGACGACGCGGCCGGTGCAATCGCGATGCGGGTGCGCATTCTCTTCAGTGGGCCGGCCATGCGTCGCCCAGCGAGTGTGCCCGATGCCATAGGTGCCATCGAGCGGGGTCAGGCGAATTGCTTCTTCGAGATTGCGCAGCTTGCCCTCAGCACGGCGAATCTGCAGCTCGTGATTTTCATTTACGACGGCAATACCCGCCGAATCGTAACCCCGATACTCAAGCTTGCGTAGGCCGTCAATGATCAACGGCACAACCTGCTTATTGCCTACATAACCAACAATGCCACACATAAAATTAAAGGATGAAGGATGAGAGATGAAGGTTGAATTGGAATACTTCAGCTCTCAGTTTCATTACGCCTTTCTCCCAAACGTTTCTTAATTACGGCCGGTACGCCGGCGACCAGCGAATCGGACGGAACATCCCTCGTCACTACCGACCCGGCTCCGGTCACCGACCTGCTGCCTACTTTAACCGGCGCCACGAGCATCGTATCTGAACCGATCTTAACATTATCCTCGATGATCGTTTCGTGCTTCTGACGGCCGTCGTAATTGCAGGTGATCGTGCCGGCGCCAATGTTGGTCTGCTCGCCTATCGTCGCATCACCGAGGTAAGTCAGATGCATTGCCTTTGAACCTCGGCCCAGGCGTGATTTTTTGAGCTCGACAAAGTTACCTACAGCAGAACCTGCCGCCAAAAAGGCCTTCATGCGCAGATGCGCAAACGGTCCGACGGAACAGTCGGATTCGATCTCTGAGTCGATAATAAGACAATGATCTTTGATAGTTACGTTACTTCCGAGTCGTGAGTTGGTGATGCGACTGCCGGAGCGCAGCACGCAGTTTTCGCCGATCACTGTCTTTCCTTCGATCTGTACCTCGGGATAGATGACAGTGTCCTGACCGATTACGGCCTCGGCACTTACATATGTGCGCGAAGGATCGATAAAGGTTACACCGCCATCGAGCATCAAGCCCCGAATCGTATTGCGTCGTATTAGATTTTCGAATTCCGCGAGCTCTGCTCGCGTATTGACACCCGCAACTTCGCGCGCGTCGTTATGCAGAAAGGCATCCACCTGTTCGCCATCCGAAAGCAGGATCTCGGCTACGTCGGTCAGGTAATATTCACTCTGCTGGTTCTGGGGTTGGACGCGCTCCAGCGCTGAAAACAACTTGCCGGCCTCGAAACAGTAGATGCCGGAATTAATCTCACGGACTTGTTTCTCTTCCGGGGTCGCGTCCTTCTGCTCCACGATTCTCAGGAAGCGACCTTGTTCATCACGCACCATGCGGCCATAGCCGGTTGGATTTTCCATGCGCACTGCCAGGATGGTGCAAACGGCGCCACTCTCTCGATGATGATTCAGAAGGAGCCGCAGAGTCTCGGCCCGAATCAAGGGAACGTCACCAGAGAGAATCATCACCGTTGAGTCCGCACCAGCCAACGCTTCTCGCGCCGACATCACCGCGTCACCAGTACCCAGTTGCCGGGCCTGTTTAATAAAAGTGACCTGGCTCGGGTCCAGTGCCTCCAGGACAGCCGCCTCAACCCGGTCGGCCTGGTGACCAACGATCACATGAATCTTTCTGGGTTCGAGTGACTGGGCCGCGCGACAGACATGAGTGATTAGAGGGAGACCACCAAGTTGGTGCAGCACTTTGGCCTTGCCGGATTTCATGCGAGTACCAAGGCCGGCCGCTAATACCAGAATGTCGAGTGGTCGTTCGGAATGGGCGTTCAATCGCGTCTCGTTCTGCATGGCTATGCGGTGACCAGCGGTCGTGACTTTGCCCGCCGCAAGCAGCCGACCACGACGCTTGCCAGCGTTTCCGAGTTGTGCCGGACCTTGTCGCCTTCGTGCAAGAGATCTGCTCGCACAATCTCTGCCTCTCCGCTGAGTTGCGCCTGATCAAGATCGTCGTCTATTCCGATCTGCACGGCGCCTTCAGCGGCGTATCGAGTCGTCTGTTCACTGCTAATGAGGCGGTCATTGACGACTACAAAATCAAACTGAATCTCGGGAGCATACTCCTTGACGATGTCGAGATGTTGGCGAGCGCTGTAGCCGTCGGTTTCTCCAGGCTGTGTCATCAGGTTGCAGATAAAAATCCTGGTTGCGTCTGCCTCGCCAATTGCCTGCGCCACCCGCGACACCAGCAAGTTCGGCAGAATACTGGTGTATAACGAACCCGGACCCACCGTAATCACATTCGCAGAGCGAATTGCGGCCAGCGCCTCAGGAAGTGGCAGACACTGTTCCGGTTCGAGGTGCAACCGCCGAATTCTTGAGTGTGAAGCAGTGATTTGAGTTTCACCCCGAACAGACGTTCCGTCTTCAAGTTCGGCTACCAGACGCACGTCATTAATTGTAGCTGGAAAGATGTGTCCCTTGCTGGCCAGAACTTCCGATGAAAGGCGGACCGCTTCGACGAAGTCTCCGGTCACTTCCGTCAATGCCGCGAGAAAGAGATTGCCAAAACTATGGCCTCCAAGTTCGCCGTTCCCACGAAACCGATGCCGAAAAAGACGTGAGATCAGAGTTGAATCTTCTGAGAGCGCAATCATGCAATTGCGTATGTCGCCTGGTGGCAGCATCTGCAACTCTTCGCGCAAACGCCCGGAGCTGCCGCCGTCATCCGAAACCGTAACGATTGCCGAAAGATTTTTCAGCCATATTTCGTCGTCGGTTTGCGGTCCTACTCTGCGCTTGAGACCGGCAAGCAGCGCGGAAAGACCGGTGCCTCCACCAATCGCTACGAGGTTGAGACCATCATTGCTGTCCACTGTTTGCAAATTAGCAATTCTCCCGAAATGCGGTCGTCAGAATAATACCTAAAAGAAGAGTCGTTTGAAACCGGAGATTATTTCCCGAAAGGGATTGGTGGCAGTTTACAGGCGCGAGGCAAAGACCAACTTGTCAAAGTCTGGGTCGTTGCGCAAGGGATGCAGGTCGTGGTCATTTTGGGCTCGAACGCGCAGGCTGGGTTGAAGATCCAGAGCGCGTTGAAGAGATTGCAGTGCCAAATCAATAGCACCGAGTCTTGCTCGGGTGGCGGCCAGGCCGTAGTGAATATGAGCAGCTTCCGGCTCTCGTTTGACTGCGCGCTCGAACATTTCCTGAGCGGCGACATATTCGCCACGATTCAATTCAATTACTCCGCGATCGTAGAGTGAATCGGCATCTCTGGGCAGCATACTATCCGTGCGCAAACGAGATTCAGAAATGGCCAGATAGGTGCGCGCGCGCGCAGCTACTTCCGCAACCTGAGCGTACCGCTCGAGCAGAAGGCGAAACTGGTTCCGGGCCTCCTGAAAACGTCCGCGCGTAAATTCACGATGAGCGCGATCAAAGGACTGAAGCGCAGCCGTTTCATCCACCGTAGGTTGTCTTGGCGGCGGAAGAGGAGGGGCCGTCGGCTTATGTGCACGCACGGCTCGAATCGGAGCATGAGTCTTTTTGACTCTCTCGGCGGTGGGCGAAGTCCGTTTCTTCTGAGTAACAAGAGCGGGCTTGCTTGCGACAGATTTCCTTGTGACTTTGGTTTTTGCGGCTGCAGCTTTTCGTGTCTTTGTGACTTGTTTCTTTGCAGGCTTGGCTTTAGCAGTGGACCTGCTGGTCACTTTCAGCGCTTTTTTTGCAGGCGCTTTGGCTGCCGAACTGCGTTTGGCTAGAGATTTCGGTCGGGCGGACTTTGGCTTATGCCTGAGGGGCTTGCTCTTGGCCGCAGTCTTCGGCGCAGAGCGTCGGGAAGCTGTCCGCCTCATTCCTTTTGTTACGGGACTGCTCATCTGAACCCCTTAGAGGGTAGGAAAATTTACTCAGAGTCCTTACCAAAAATCCGCGCGAAGCTTAACATACGTTTACCGCTAAATCAACGCAATTAAAGGAGCTTTGCGACCAAAGAAGTGGGAACCCAGACAAAACCGTGACCTCCTTGGATAAACAAGGAAAAACACTTGATGGTCAGTGTTTGCTATGCTAAAGTGACGTGCGGCTCGGGTTCTTGATTTCAGACGAGTCGCTTAACCTAAATTGAGTGGGTTTTCCTACACCGCTTGAGAATGCGAGTAAGGAAACCAGTTCTTAGCCCTCTCAGTCCGCTAACCCTCCGCTCGCACCCAAACCAAGAGAGCCGTATTGATGCCAGACACTCCAATACTTTTACGTGAAGAGCGGTTTCACCAAATCAAAGCCGTGTTGGCCAGACTCCGCATGGATTCGAACGCGCGCGTCGTCTTCCTGGTGGACAAAGACGGCCAACAGATCGCGGTCCAGGGGGAAGTGGGAAATCTTGACACAACAAGTCTCGCATCGTTAGTGGCGGGAAACGTCGCCGCGACTGATGGCATGGCGCAGTTGATTGGCGAGAAAGAATTCCCCACCTTATCCCATGAAGGTGAGAAAGAAAGCATTCACATCTCCGTCATAGGCCGGCTCTTGCTGGTAGTCGTTTTTGACGAGAAGTCTAGTCTGGGGCTGGTCAAACTGCGCAGCAGGCAGATCTCCCGGCAACTGTCTACGCTTTTCGAAGAGATCCTTCAAGACGGATGTGAGGATTTGGATTCGCCCTTTTCAGAGATCACGGAAGAAGATATTGACAGCCTTTTCAGCTAACCCAACGCTCCTATGACTTTCATTAATTACGCATCACGCGAAATAAATTGCAAGATCGTTTACTACGGTCCAGGACTCTGCGGCAAGACTACTAACTTGCAGCACATCTTTGACGCCACCGCTCCGCAAGCCAGAGGAAAACTGATAAGCCTGGCCACGGAAACGGACCGCACCCTCTTCTTTGACTTCATGCCATTGGAGTTGGGTACTGTGCGCGGCTTTAAGACACGCTTTCATCTGTACACCGTGCCTGGCCAGGTTTTTTATGATGCCTCGCGCAAACTGATTCTAAAGGGTGTCGATGGCGTGGTCTTCGTGGCCGATTCCCAGGAAGAGCGTATGGACGCTAATGTCGAATCGCTCTATAACCTGGAAGAAAATTTGCGCGCGCAGGGTTATGATTTGATGAAGCTGCCGTACGTGTTACAGCTCAACAAGAGAGATCTGCCAAACGTTATTCCGGTCGAGGAACTGAGAGAAGAACTTTTTCGCAAGGGTGAGCCTGTAGTGGAAGCGGTGGCGTCCATCGGAACCGGTGTTTTCGATACGCTAAAAGCCGTTGCCAAACAAGTGCTTACCGAACTTCGCAAGGGATAGATGAGCCAGCTTTCCCCCCAATCATTCCAGCGACTTCACCATTAACAGGCCGTCTCCACCATTCGAATAATACTTTGGCAAGCGTTGCGTAACCGTGTATCCGAGGCTCAGATACAGTTGTTGCGCCGAGACATTAAGGGCGCGGACTTCGAGCCGGACGATGCGAATATTGCGTCGTCGAAAACCTTCTTCGACTTTCAGCATTAATCGTTTGGCCAAGTGCCGCCGCCGATGATCAGGAGCGACGCCGACGGTCGTAATGTGACCTGTGTGATCGGGTTCCATAAGACCGATCACAAAACCTACCATCGAGCCGTTCTGGGTCACTACCCGGTAAGAAACAGATTCGGGAGCTGTTAATAAGTACTCGAAGGTGTCGCGGCTATAAGCCTCTCCGTCAACAAAGCAACGCTGATCCAGACGCCAACACTCGTCGAGCTGGGAAATGCTTAGCGGTCGTACGTCATACCTGAGATCCGGCACCAGGGACACCACATTCGCGGCCCCTGCCGGGTAGTCGGTTGGTGGTGGTGGCTCTGGCGTTTGCGAAAGCCAACGAGAACGAATTTTTTTCAGGACTGCCATGGAAGTTCTATAGCAAACAACCGCAAATCGGGGTTACCCAAAGTCTAACATTATCATCGCAGGAAAAACTATAGTAAGCCCTGAACAGGCAGTGGGTCAGTTTCGCAGCAAATGTCCGACAAGCTAAAGCTCATCGGACATCAAACTGACCCACTACCCCCTGAACAAGTGTCTGCGACGCGTAGCGACGTGAAGACTTGTACGACGGGCTGCCAGCCCCGTCGACGTCTGGGAGGTGCTGTAGGCGCGGGATCTGCAGGCTGGCAGCCTGCAGTACAGAAGCGTTTCCTATAGTATGAGCATGCAATCACCGTAACTATAAAAACGATATCCGCTCTCGACTGCGTGGCGATAACCATCAAGGACCAGTTCCCGGCCGGCAAACGCACAAACCAACAGCAGCAGAGACGACTGCGGCAGATGAAAGTTTGTAATCAGGGCGTCCGTAATTCGAAAAGAATATCCGGGAGTAATTGTGATCGCCGCCAGACCAATGCCAGGTTCGACTTCGCCTCTGGTGTTCACGGCTGACTCCAGCGCGCGGGTCGTTGTTGTGCCCACGGAGATTATGCGTCTCCCGCAATCGCGAGCGTCGTTGATCGCTGTGGCTGCTTGCGAGCTGATTGCAAACGTCTCTGGCGCCACGCGATGTTTTTCAATTTCGTCTACCCGCACCGGTTCGAACGTGCCGTATCCGACATGCAACGTGATTTCAACGATCTGAACTCCGCGGTCCCGCACTCGGTCCAACATTCCTTCAGTAAAGTGAAGTCCCGCAGTTGGTGCCGCCACGGCGCCGCGGCTATTGGCGTAGACCGTCTGGTAACGCTCGCGATCTTTTTGCGTTGATCCCTCTGGTCGCTTGATGTACGGCGGAAGCGGGACCTCTCCAAACTCATCCAGCATCGCGTCCAGATCGTCATCACATTCAAACTGCAGGACGCGCCGGCCACCCTCTAATGCCGTGATAATTTCCGCGTTTAGTTTCCCCTCGGCGAAAACCACCCGGGCACCCGCCTTAAGCCGATGTGCCGGACGCACCAGCGCCTCCCACAGCATCGGCTCGAGTTGCCGCACTAATAATACTTCCACTCGGCCACCGGAAGGGTCGCGCCGCCCAACCAATCGAGCCGGAAAAACCCGGGTGTTATTGAGGACGAGCACATCATCCGGCTGCAGGTACGGGGCCAGGGAAGTGAATTCCGAATCGGCCCAACTCTGCTCTTTGCGATTGAGCACGAGCAGACGCGAAGCATCTCGATTTTCGAGAGGCGTCTGGGCGATCAACTCAGCAGGCAGTTCGTAGTCAAATTCGGAAAGTTGCATTGCTGCGAGGTTTGTTCCAGCGTTCCTGGCTAAACGACTTTGGGAATGATCGTCGGGTCGTGTGAATGTTCACGATGGAAAACTGCGGTAAGCTGAGCGCCAAACAGGAGGATCAGGCTGGAAACGTAACTCCAGGTCAGCACCGCCACCACGGCCCCGACCGGACCGTAAATCTCGTCGTAATGAAAGTAATTCAGACTCCAGGCAAAGATGTACTTTGCTGCTTCCCAGAGCAGACCGCCAATGACCGCGCCGGGCAGAGTATCGCGTAAGGTTACTTCGGCTTTCGGCATGAAGCGATAAACAATCACAAAGAGTGTCATCGTCACCAGAATACTGACCGCGGCGAAAATAAGTTGGAGCAGCGCACTGCCGAGAACCGGCAGCAAGGCATAGCGCTCGAGCTGTCGCGGTGAGAGACGCGTGGCCATTTCCTGCAAAGCAACCAGTATCGAAGTTGACAGAACGGACAAGGACAACAAGACGCCAACTATTCCTATCATGCCAATGGTCAAGGCTCGTCCATGCCAGAAAGCACGAGACGTTGTTTTCCAAATCCGGTTCAGCGACCGCTCAATCACAGAAAAGACCCACGACCCTGCCCACAGCACAATGACCACGCAGGTAATGATGACGCCGGGGCTCAGAGTTGAAAGAGAGCGAATTGTCTCGCGCAGGAATTTCACGGAGGCGGGATAGACTTCGACGATGCGGGTCAGCATTTCGTTCCCGGCCGCCGTTCGATTGCTCAACGCGAGCATTAGGAGCAGGGCCGGAAACAACGCCATCAGGCCGAAGTAGCTCATTGCCGCCGCGGACGTAAAGAGATCATTCTCGTGAAACTCATTAAGTGAGTGACTGATGATCGTCGACCACGGCGAGCGATTACGCACACCGAACGAATGACGTGTGAATGAAGAAAGCCTTCTCATGAAATCCGTTGGGGGGTCGCGCTTAGTTGCGCTTCATGCCGGGTCAAACAGACTGGGCCTTGACGTACCGGGGTACCGGAGGCTGAAGTGATCATAGGCGAGCCTGGTGGCCATGCGACCGCGCGGGGTGCGATCAAGAAAACCTATCTGGATTAAGTAAGGCTCAATAATTTCTTCGATTGAATCCTTCTCTTCGTGAATCGATGCTGAGATGGTCCCCAGGCCCACCGGGCCGCCGTCAAATTTCTCGATAATTGTCAATAGAAGCTTGCGATCCATTTCGTCCAGACCAAACGTGTCAACTTCCATGCGGTTGAGCGCGTCGTTGGCTACTTGTTGTGTGATGCGGCCGTCGTAATCGACCTCCGCATAGTCGCGCACGCGCCGCAACAAGCGATTAACTATGCGCGGCGTCCCCCGCGAACGGCGCGCAATTTCTCGGGCGCCGTCGTCCTCTATCTGGATGTTTATGATCTCTGCAGAGCGCTTGCAGATTACTTCCAGGTCCTCGTGCGGATAAAAGTCCAGGTGGAAGACAATTCCAAAACGGCCGCGCAAAGGAGCCGTCAGCAAGCCTGCCCGGGTGGTTGCGCCAATCAAAGTAAATTTTGGCAACTCCAGTTTTATCGAACGTGCTGCGGCGCCCTGGCCGATTAGTAAATCCAGCTCGTAGTCTTCCATCGCCGGGTATAACTTTTCTTCCAGCGCCGGCAGCAACCGATGAATCTCGTCGATGAACAGTACGTCACCTTCCTGAAGGTTGGTGAGCAGCGCAGCAATGTCGCCGGCTTTTTCGATCGCCGGGCCGGCGGTGGAACGCATCTCAGCGCCCATCTCGTTGGCGATGATATGCGCCAGGGTCGTCTTCCCGAGTCCCGGCGGCCCGGTCAACAGAACGTGATCGAGAGCTTCGCGACGACGCAGCGCGGCTTTCATATAAACGCGAAGATTTTCCTTGACCTGTGGTTGACCGATGTACTCCGGCAGGCGGGTGGGCCGCAATGACAACTCAAACTGGCGATCTTCATCGTTGACCGCCGGATCCTGAGTTCTGATAGGCACTGGTTCTGTGGACATTGCGATGCGATCCTAGATCTTAATCAGATGAGAAGCAAAAGTCCGACAAACTTCTTCAGTTTGTGGTTAACGCCAAATAGTGACTCCCAGGGTTGACGACAAACTGAAGTTTGTCGGACATACTCTACTTTGCCAGGCGTCGCAGGGCGCGGCGCAAGATAGTTTCGACGGAGATCTCGCCGCCCTCGTCGAGCGCGGCAGTTATTGCCTTCTCAGCGGCCGATCGTTGATATCCGAGATTCACCAGAGCTGAGAGTGCATCTGAGCGTACAAAGTCTTCGCTGGGCGCGGCGCCTTTACCGGCTTGCGACCCCGTCAGGTCTTCCGGTTCGGGCAACGCCAGGGTGGCAATCTTGTCACGCAACTCGATCACCAACCGCTCGGCAGTCTTGCGACCGACGCCGGGGATCAGGGTCAGACGCGCCAGATTGTTGTTGCGGATCGAAGCAATCATTTCGTCTGCGCTCATGCCCGACAGCAGCGTGATGCCCAGCTTTGGTCCAATACCGCTAACCGAGATTAGCCGCATGAAAAGTTCCCGCTCGCGGGCTGTTTTGAATCCGTAAAGTTGCAGCGCGTCCTCGCGCACGTGAGTGTAAATTCGCAGTTGGACCTTCGAACCAAGCTCTTCCAGCTCATAAAAAGTTGAAAGCGGAATCGTGACTTCATAGCCGACGCCGCCGACGTCAAGTATGACTGAAGTTGCTTGCCTTGATAAAAGCGTGCCTGATAGGTGTGCAATCATTTATGCGGCTGGGAATCGCGCGTGTAAGAAAATGCAGGCGCATTATCGCGTAAGGATTTTTTGATGGCAACTGAAACAGTCCGATAAGCTTCAGCTTGCCGTGATGTTGGCGTCAATTCATCTTTGCCAGGTCATCGACAAGCTTGTTGAGCTTATCGGACGATGTCAACTTTCCGCCGGTACGTCGTTCAGACTATACTTAAGTCGTCGAGGCCTTCGCAGATGAAATCAGAAAAAATTTCCGAACTCACTACTAATCGTCTGAGCATCTATCTACGCTGTCTGAATACACTGGCGGCGGCGGGAATCAACACAATTTCATCCCAGGAGATGGCAGAGCAGTTCAACCTAAACTCCGCGCAAATCAGAAAGGACCTGGGTTACTTTGGCGAGTTCGGTGTGCGCGGCGTGGGTTATTTTGTTGCAGACCTGAGCGAGCACATCATCCGGATCCTGGGTCTCGATAGGCCGCATCGCGTGGCGATTATCGGCGCAGGTAGATTGGGCGAGGCGTTGGCTAACTACAAAGGCTTCGGCAGATCAAACTTTACAGTGGCTGCGCTATTCGACAATGACCGGGCGAAGATCGGCGCCCGCATCGGACCAGACAAGATCCTCGTGCACGACGTGAGAAAGATTGAACGGCTGGTTAGCGAGGACAAGATTGATGTGGCGGTGATCGCGGTGCCTGCCCGTGCGGCGCAACGCGTCCTCAATCAGGTGATGGGCGCGGGCATCAAGGCGGTTCTGAACTTTGCGCCGGCTCCTTTGACGGCGCGGCTCGGCGTGAAGGTCAAAACGGTTGACCTCACGACTTCGCTTGAATCGTTGTCCTATTTTCTCGCGCAGCCACTAACCGCGCGTGTGACTAATGCAGCTCGAGAAAAGACTGATTTCGACGAGCCCAGCTTAAGAGACGAATTTGAAAGCTTGATTAAGTGAGATGGTTGAGATGGTGAAAAGAATTATTTCCGGCGAATGAGGCTGATAAGATTTTGAACGAACAAACGGCACGACGTGAGATTTGCGAGGTCGGTCAACTCTTGTATGACCGCAGCTATGTGGTCTCTTCAGACGGCAACGTGAGTGTGCGCCTGGACGATGGACGCGTGGTGGCGACCCCCACAATGACGTGCAAAGGGCGCATGACGGAAGATTCGCTTGCCGTTACCGACATCGAAGGAAAGCCGTTGAGCGATCGCCGCGCCTCGAGCGAGCTCGCGATGCACCTTTTGATTTATGGCGAGCGCCCGGACGTGAAAGCAGTTTGCCATGCGCACCCACCGCATGGGACCGCCTTTGCTGTCGCGGGACTGGCCATCGATCAACCGATCCTCAGTGAAGTGATCTTGACCCTCGGATGTGTACCGCTTGCAGGTTACGGCACGCCCTCGACCGAAGAACTCAGCAACGCGATGCAACCTTTGATTAAACATCACAACGCGCTCTTGATGGCAAATCATGGCGCTGTCGCTTATGGCGCGGACTTGTGGCAGGCATTTGATCGACTGGAGACGCTTGAACACACGGCTAAGATTGCAATCCTCTCGCGGGCGCTGGGCGGTTCAAAGAACTTGCCGCCTGATGCGATTGAGAAGCTGATCAATGTGCGCGAAGCAGCGGGATATTTGGGCGAAAGCGCGCGTTGCCAGGCATGCGGTTACTTGCATGAGACGCGACTGACTTGCCCCACCGGAGATCGTCCTGCAGTGAAGAATTATTCTGAGGTTTCTTCGAATGGTTCGGGGAAGATCTCGCTTTCGCGGGAAGAACTGGTCGAGTTGTTGACGCAGGCAATGAATAGTAAGTAAAGAATCGCGGCGCCGATCACCTGCGGTCGCTCGACGAGGTACTGCCGCATTTACTATTCGTCGTTTACCATTTACCATCCACATGCGATCAATGATTTTCCAATTACCTATAGACAGGAGCATCTGAATGTCTCAAGAAGCACTCGGAATGGTTGAAACGAAGGGGCTCGTAGCCATGATCGAGGCGGCCGACGCCATGGTCAAGGCCGCGAACGTCACGCTGGTAGGCTATGAAAAGATCGGCGCAGGTTTCGTGACGGCGATCGTGCGCGGTGATGTGGCCGCCGTAAAAGCCGCCACCGATGCCGGGGCCGCCGCAGCTCGACGCGTCGGTGAATTAGTCAGCGTACATGTGATTCCCAGACCCCATGGCAGTGTTGATGAGACGCTTCCCATTGGTCTGCGTTCCTAAGTCATGATCATCGCGCGCATCATGGGCACGGTAGTCTCGAGCCAGAAAGACGAACGACTGCTGGGAAAGAAACTGCTGATCGTTCGTCCCATTAACGTCGATGGCAGTGACACTACCGGTTATGTAGTCGCTGTGGATACCGTCGGCGCCGGCTTTCACGAGCGTGTGCTGGTTGTGGCCGGCTCCAGCGCGCGCCTGGCGCAGGGCATGAAAGACGTACCCGTCGATGCAGCGATTGTAGGAGTAATTGACACCGTGGACGTGCAGGAATGAAACCATTGCGAGACCCAGACGTGTAATCGCTTTAGAGGAAATGGCCATGAGCGATGAAGAACTGAATAGAAAGATGAAGTTCATCGTAGAGCAGCAGGCCCACTTTTCTGCCGACATTCAGGTCATGCGCGAGGTACATGCGGCGGATACCCAGCTGCTAAAGGAAGAAACAAAGCTCCTGAAGGAACAATATCGCAATCTCTCTGATGCTGTCACAACGGTAGTGGGTTTGGTGGGGGGATTGGCTCAAGGGCAGGCACAGCTTCTAGCTTCGCAGACGCGAACAGACGAGAAACTTTCCGAAGTGGCGGAGCGCTTGAACATTTTCATCGGCGTTGTTGAGAGACACCTGGGTGGAGACGGAAACAAGGGATCTTAGGATCATTTGTAAATAATTCGATGCAACTTGCCCGTGTAATCGGCACCGTCGTCGCCACTATCAAAAATGAATCACTCGCAGGACGCAAGCTGCTGGTAATCCAGTCACTGAACAAGGATCTGAACCCCCAGGGCAAACCACTGGTGGCGGTCGATTCGGTGGGCGCTGGAGTTGGCGAGTTGGTTTTCTGGTGCCGCGGCAAGGAAGCGAGTTTTCCTTTCAAACGCGACGATACTCCTACTGATTGCACGATTGTTGGAATCGTCGATTCGAATGCGCACGTAACGCAGGGGTAGTGATGTAGTGCAAGCTGCCCAGCTTGCACCGGATACGCAAGCCGGCAGCTTGCGATACACAATGATTCTCGCAAAGGTCCTGGGAAACGTCGTCGCCACTCAAAAGAACGAGCGCTACGAGAGCGCGCGCGTCATGCTTTGTGAGCAAATCACTCCTGAAGGCGATAGCACGGGCATGACCATACTGGCTCTCGATTCCGTTGATGCCGGTGCTGGAGACACGGTCCTGATCGTGCAGGAAGGCTGGGGAGCATCGACCGCCGCCACTGGGAAGGCGGGTGCGGCAATCGATTCTGCGATTATAGGTGTTGTCGATCGAATCGATTTCTTGAAGTAGCGCAGACTTTCAGTTTGCGTTCTGAGCGCTGATATGTTGTGCCATTAATACCGTAAGCCAAATCTGATCATAATGAGCACTGAACCAGATCAAGCTCGGGCACTGGCCGAGCGAATTGCCCGCAAAGTTTCAGCGGGTCTTTCAACAAACCCCACGCAACCGAACAGTCCGTTGAATGCGGAGATCGCAGCAGTTCGCGCGAGCATAAACGATTTGCAGAAACGACTGCTGCAATTGGAATCCCAGGCGCGCGGGGAAGCGCACAATACATCCACACACACGACATCCGCACAGCGTACCTTTGCCGGTTTTGTGCCGCCCACACATTCACCCTGGCTGGCTGGGGTGAATGCCGCGGCAGCGCATCCCACTGAAGAGCGATTTGGCATCGAAGAAGCGGTGGTGAATGAGTTGGTGGATTACTTTCAGAGTGAGAAGACCTGCTCGATCGATCCGAGCGGCAAGCCTTGTGATCATTGCGCGATGTGTAGTTCAAGGGGATTCTGAGAGTCCGCTGAGTAGCAGATCAATTTAGGATCGGAAAGGGCCGCCTTTCAAATTTGAAGGGCGGCCCTTTTCTATCCAGCTGGATGCCTGTGACAGTTCACGGGCGGGACGCCCGTGCCACGTGCCGGGCCGCACTTATTTAGTGCCGGTGGTTGGAGACGGCCGCACTTCATTGGCGTTGATTCGCGGCACTTGTTTCGCTGCCTCGTCCGCCTTAAAGAACGGCTCTTCTTTGAAACCAAACAATTTCGCCGAGATTACGGTCGGGAACTTGGCACGCGTCGTGTTGTAGTCCTGCACCGCGTCGTTGTAATCCTTGCGCGAGACCGCAATGCGATTTTCAGTACCGGCCAATTCATCCTGGAACTTTTGAAAACTCTCGGACGAACGCAGCTGCGGATAGTTCTCGGTCAATGATAACAATCTACCAAGCGTGGCGCCGAAACTATTGTTGGCTTCGATGATCGCCTGCTTTTGTTCCGGAGTCTTGTCGCCGTTAGCACCCTGAGGCGAGGCGCCGGTGGCGCTCAACAGACGCGAGCGCGCGGCCGCGATGTCGCCGAATACCTGTTGCTCCTGAAAGCCCGCTGCTTTCGCCGCCTCGAAAAGGTTTGGGATCAAATCAGCGCGGCGCTGCAGTTGGACTTCGACGTTGGCCCACTTGGCTTTGACGTTTTGTTGTTTGGTCGTCAGCGAATTGTAGCCACAGCCGCCGGCCGTGAGTGATATGAGAATCACCAATGAAAATAATAGTGTTCTTCTGTTAGGCATCTTAGCTCCCCATTGAATTCATGTGCAGCGGAGGCAGGCAGGATGCCTGCGGTCCCAGATCAGTTCAGTTAAGTTCGGTTATCCATTTCATCCACTACTTCGATCACGCGCTCAACCTGATCCATGTAGGCGCCGAAGATCTCGTTAGCTTCCTTTTCCGTCGCCGGCAAATTACCGGAAGCGCGGAATTCAAAAATTCGATCGAAAGGTTCATGGTCGAGTTTGAGCAATTGCACCGTGGCTCTCACACAATCGGGCTTGGCCACCGGAGCTTCGCGCCCATGCAGAATCAACACCGCACGAAAAAGCGCGGCAAAGCTGGCGAGACTGTCGCTCATCAAGTCGCACAACTTTTCCAGCGAAACGGACGCAGGTATGTACAACCGTCGCAACTGAATAAGCTTGCTGCGCAGTTCATACTCCGCCTGGTGCCGCAAATTAACGTCCGACAATTTGACAAAGGCGAAGGGATCGTCGCCATACAAAACAATGCGCGCATTTTCCATCTGATAAAACTCAATAGGAAATACGTCGGCGGCGTCCGATAGTTCCTCGACCGTGAAGTAGACCGGCAGCGGATGGCCCAGCCGTTGCCATTCGCGCATGGGCGCTTGCGCGAGACGCAAATCTTCAGGAGTAATGCGGTGCAAAGCAATCAGCAGGTTGTAATCTGACCGCAACTCGATGTGATCGCCGGCCGCCGCCGAGCCATATAAAACAACCGAGGCCAGGTTCTCTCCGTGGGTTGCACGCAGGTCGCCGACCAGATGATTGAGAGCGTCTTGAACAATTGTTTTGGACATCTGATTAAGGTCCGATATTAGCAAACTTCCGCGACATTGGCTCAAAGAGCCGTTCTCCTCAACTCACCAACTGCCACCCGAACCGCCGCCCCCAAAACTGCCTCCACCGCCGAACCCGCCAAAACCCCCGCCACCGCCGCCGCCAAAGCCACCACCACCCCAGCCGCTGCTCGAACCGCCGCTTCTGGTGATGGAGTTGACCGCTGAACCAAGCAGGAACATATTCATCCAACCCAGGCCGCCGCCGCGTCCTCCTCCGCCACCGCGCTTGATGGCGGACAACACGAGGATGACTACGAAAATAATTACGATCAGGGTGCAGCACGAGATGGGCGATGAACCACTCCTCGTGGAAACGGGTTGCTGTTTTGTTGCGGCTCCATAGGCATAGCTCTTATCGATCCCATCAATACTAAAGTTGCGTTTCGCGGCCAACGTGGCAACGTACGCCTGGACGGTATCGTAGATCCCCTGACTGTAATTTCCCCGTTTGAACTGCGGCACGAGTCGCTCGCGTTGAATTTGCCCGGAAAGACCATCGGGCAAGTCACCTTCAAGATGATCGCTGGTTTGCGTAAAGTATTTGCGATCATTAATGGCTACCAATAGCAGCAGTCCGGCTTTGTCGCCGCCCTTTGCGCCAATGCCCCAGGCGCGCGCCACAGCTAACGAATAATCAAAAATGTCTTCGCCGTTCGTCGAGGGAACAGTCACCACCGCAATCTCGATATCAGCGCGCTGCTTGAGGTTGATCAGAATGGTTTCGAGCTTTTCTTTTGTGGCCGGGTCGATGACGTTGGCATAGTCGTTAACATATCCCGTGGGCGCGGGCAGCGGTGACTTCGCAGTTTGCGCCGCTGCAGTCAATACAGCCAGTCCCACGACCAACAGGCAGATTAATACCGGGAAAATTTCAGTTCTTCCGAGAACTGAATTCCGAGCGTACCGCGAGCTCATGGTTTTGATTCTGTGAGTTCCGAAGCGCACGAGCTACCCTTCCATCAGTCGGTGCAGTAAATAGAAAAGCGCCACGCCTGCAAAGACGACGATTGAAACCATGGGGTTCCGTTCTTCTTTCTGATTCACTTCCGGAATCAGATCGCTGGCGGCCACGTAAAGCGTAACTCCCGCCGAAAAGGGCAGCGCATACGCGACGATCGAAGTTACTCTCTCCTGAACTAACGCAATTGCTACTACCCCGGCCAGGGTAGCGGCGCCAATGGCGAGCGTGGCCCACAGGGCCTTGGTGGTTGAGCGTCCGGAAGCGAGCATGATCGATGCCACCGTAAATCCTTCAGGCATCTTATGCAAGAGGATGGCTATGAAGACCAACAGTCCGACGCGAAAGCTCACCAGAAAGGCCGCCGCGATGGAAACGCCATCAAAGAAAGTATGAATCCACAATCCCCCAACCGCCGTGTACGCGGCTGAGGGGCGCATAAAAGATTCGGGATGCGTTTCTGCTCCGAAATGAAAATGCGGAGCAATCGTGTGTTCGAATAGTTGTATGAGGAGATAACCACCCAGGAGCAGTGTCATCGAACCGCCAACGGCCTTGGCCGCACTCACTCCCTTGTAGCTCTCGGTCCAGATATTGACTGTTTCCGGTAGCATCTCAATGAAGATAGCCGCCAGCATAAAGCCCGCACCCAGGGCCACCAGATACTTGAGGAATCGCTCGCCGAATCGATGCGCTCCGGATTTGATAAGCAGCAAACCACCTACGAAATTTGCGAGGGCAGCAAGCGTGCCGAACAAGAGTAGTCCGCTGAATCCTCCGAAGATCGCTTCCATCAGTTCTTAGTGTCGCGCACCTTTTCGCTAACAACGATTTGGCGCGTCACTATACATCATGCGTAAAGGCTTGGCTATCGAACGACTATCAAGAGAGGGCAGACAATAGGCGTACGGATCTAATTCCTGTTCTCAGATGGACGCATAGGAAAGTTGAATTTTTCTCGGTTTTTTACTTGACAGGCAAAAACTCGGGGCGTACTATCCGGGCTGCGAGTGGTCAAAAGTGGTCGGGAGTGGTCCAACCTCGTAGCAAGCAACCGATCAATGAACGCTTTTCCAGATTTGGCCGCTCGCAATTCTTTCTTCCCAAAAGGTGCTTATGCTGCGGGGCAATTACACGGCGCGTATAGATCCAAAAGGCCGCTTGAAAGTGCCGACCCCGTTTCGTCGCTTGATCGACGAGAAGTACGGAACCGAATTCTACGTCACAAGCATTACCGGTGACAACGTCCAGCTTTATCCGCTCCCGGAATGGGAGTCGATTGAGAAGCGTCTTTCGCTGTTGCCTTCGCGCGATCCGACGCGCATCAAGTTCCTTGACAGAACAAATTATTTCGGACAGCAGCAGACAATGGATGCGCAGGGTCGCGTATTGATTCAGCCGTTGCTGCGTCGTAGTTCAGAGGTGCTGGGTGACGTGGTGGTGCTCGGATATTTGTCATACCTGGAAGTTTGGGAGTTGGAGAAATTCCAGCAGCGCCTGGCTGCCAATCCCTACACCGAGGAAGATGAAGTAGCAATCGCGCGTCTGGGAATTTGAGAGCAGTAATGAAAGTAGTTAGTTGTTCTTTGCACAAGATCACGGGGCGGTGGTGATGGTTGCGTCCTTGGGGGGCAGGGACGCGCCCCATCGCCCCGTGCTACTACGAGAGACGCTTGAGTTTCTCAACGTAGCACCGGGTGGTCTCTTTATCGACGGCACTCTGGGTCTGGGCGGCCACAGTGAAGCGATTCTGGATGCTTCACCCGACACCCGAGTGATTGGAATCGATCTTGATTCGGAATCACTCAAGCTGGCCAGCGAGCGGTTGGCCCGCTTCGGCAATCGATTTCGCGCCGCGCAGGCGAACTTTCGCGAAATTGTTCGCGTGCTGGAGGAAACCGGAGAGCATGATCCCAACGGCATTCTGGTCGACCTGGGCGTGTCATCGCTCCAGCTTGATTCACCCGCGCGGGGTTTCAGCTTCCGGTTCGATGCACCGCTCGACATGAGACTGGACGCGCAGGGGAGTGCCGATACAGCTGCTGATTTGCTGCAGCAACTATCAGAGGAAGAGATCGCCGGAATCATCTTCCAATATGGGGAAGAACGTCGCTCGCGCCGAATTGCCAGGCGCATCGTGGAAAGACGTGAAGCCGGCCAGCCGGTGACAACCACCAGTGACCTGGCTGACCTGGTTGCCAAAGCAGTTGGCTATAATAAGTCGCAGAGGATTCATCCCGCTACGCGGACTTTTCAAGCATTGCGCATCGCGGTTAATCAGGAGCTCGAGGGGTTGGATAGTTTCGTTGAAACCGCAATAGATCTTTTAAAACCGGATGGTCGCTTTTTAGCCATCAGCTTTCATTCGCTCGAGGACAGAATCATCAAGCGCGAGCTGCGGCGTTTGGCAGGCCAGTGCCAGTGCTCAGCGCGCCTGCCGATTTGCTCGTGCGGAGCGCGACCCGCGGTTGAAATATTGACCCGCCGTCCGGTAACGGCCGATGAGGCCGAGATTAGCGAGAATCCGCGTGCCCGCAGTGCCAAGCTGCGTGCCTGTCGCAAACTCAATGCCGGCCAGGATGCCGCGCCGGTTCCAGTCAGTTAGTTATTTTCCCCGAGGTTGAGCCATGAAGAGACTTCCCCCAGGCCAAGCTAACTCCAGGATTCATCGCGAACGCGACGTCAGCGCCCTCTCCCGTTTGGTCCTCCTGTTGTTTTGCGGCTTGGCATTGACCGCCGGCTTTCTGCTCGCAGCCAAGCAGCACTTCGCTGCCATTCAGTACGGATATAAGAGTCAGGATCTTCGACGCGAGCACCAGCGCTTACTGGACGAGCAGCGCCACCTGATGTTGATGAAAGAAGAGGCTACCTCGCCGGTTCGACTGGAGCCGGCCGCGCGAGGAATCGGGCTGCAACCGGTACAGCCGGGACAGATTGCCGTCAGGAAAGAAGATAAGCGGAGCGAATCGCACCCCGCGGTAGTTGTCAAATCCGCCGCATCGCTTCCTCGTTAACCAGCCACCGACTTCCGTTTAGAGTCGGCACTTCTACCGGGTCTGTGGGACAAGTCCCAGCTCTAAACGGACTGCGCTACTTAAGTTCAGATTAGGTCTGATGGTCCCGAGATCAGACCAAAAGATGAACTCAATTGATTTAGCCAGGGAGATACGCAATGTTCGCGCGTCCTCAAGTTCAAGCCAAAATTCGCCCGGATACATCACTTCGCCGCGCGCTGTTTGTCGCGGCTTTCATCGTTTTGTGGATGCTTGCGATTGGAGTTCGACTGGTCTACCTCCAGGTGTCGCTGCACGATTGGTTGACAGAGCGCGCCCACAGCCAGCAACAGGGAGCAGTCGAGACCGGCTTTGAACGAGGCCAGTTGGCGGATCGCGAAGGTCGACAGTTGGCCCGCAGTGTGGAGACGGAATCGATATTCGTCGCACCCGACGAGATCAAGGACGTTGCCGCGGTGAGTGAGCTGATCAGCCAGGCGTTAGGCACGGATGGTGCGGCGCTCGCCAAACAGATCAGCGAAGCAAAAAATGACAAACGCCGCTTTCTCTGGATAGCTCGCCGAATTCTTCCTGAGCAGGCCGAAAGGATTTCCGCCTGTCGCCTCGACGGTGTTCACGCGCAAAAAGAAGCCAAGCGTTTCTATCCCAACGGCGCCTTGGCGGCGCACGTACTGGGCTTCGTCGGTCTTGATAATACCGGGCAGGCCGGAATCGAGCAGTTTTACAACCAGAAGATTAGCGGCGAACCGGGCAAGCTCTTTTTCGAGAGAGACTCTCGGGGCAAGGCTTATCAGAGTTATGAGATCCCTTCGCAACCGGGGCAGAGTGTCGTACTGACGATTGATCAAATGATCCAGTACCGGGCCGAACAGGCGCTGGCGGCAGCAGTCGCGCGCTCGAACGCGAAATCGGGCACGGCAATAGTGCTTGATCCGCGCACGGGTGAGATCCTGGCGCTGGCCAATGCACCCAGTTTTGATCCTAACCAACCGGGTGCAGCCAAAGCGGAAACACGCATCAACCAGGCCCTCGAATACGTATATGAACCGGGCTCGACTTTTAAGATCGTGGCCTACTCGGCGGCGATTGAAAAAGGCCTGGTCAAACCGGAAGACACGATTGATTGCCAGATGGGATCGATCACGGTCGCCAGGAGAGTGATTCACGACCACCACCCATTCGGCTTGCTCACGATTGCCGAGGCGCTTGCCAAATCGAGCAACGTTGGGGCTATCAAGCTGGGACTGAAGGTCGGGGACAGTTCGATGTTCGATTTTATCAAGCTATACGGCTTCGGATCGAAAACGGGAGTTGAGCTGCCCAGTGAATCAGTCGGCATCCTGCGACCGTTGAAACGATGGCAGCCATCGTCTATTGGTTCGATCGCGATGGGCCAGGAGATCGGGGTGACGCCGTTGCAAATAGCGGCTGCGTTCGCCACGGTGGCTAATGGCGGTATCCGTATTGCTCCTCATCTGGTGCGAGAGATTCGCTCTGCCAACGGCAGCAGCGTCTATCGACCAAATCCGGAACAGCACCGAGTGATTAGCACTGACACAGCGAACGCCCTCAAGGGCATGCTCGAGGGCGTAACCCTTAACGGTACTGCCAAGAAGGCGCAGCTTGACGGCTATACAGCAGCGGGAAAGACGGGAACGGCGCAGAAAATCGATCCGCGAACCCATGGCTATTCCGCCACAAAATACGTCGCCTCGTTTGTCGGCTTTGCCCCGGTCTCGAATCCCGCGGTAGTGATCATCGTCGTAATCGATGAACCTGCCGGGTCGCATCATGGTGGTGATGTGGCCGCGCCCGTGTTTCGCGAGATTGCCGAACAAATTCTGCCCGATATGAATGTCGCTCCTGACACGGAAGTAAAACCGACGCCCGAGATGATTGCTCAGGCGAAGGAAACGCCGGCCGCGGTGACAAAGCGACGTGAAGAAGCGCAGTTGGAAAATGAGGCCCGCAAGACGACTTTGCCGGAAGTGACACGCGGCGACCGGAACGGCGAGATTGTTTACGTAGCCGCAACCAAAAACGCGATCTTGATGCCTGACTTGCGCGGGCGCAGCGTGCGCGATGTCGCGCGAACCTGCGCACAGCTTGGCTTGCAAATCGAAGCGCGCGGAGACGGTCGAGTATGGCGACAGAATCCCGCGCCGGGCGCCGAAGTGTCGAACGGGCAATTCGTCTATCTTGACTTTGGCAGGTATTGACCATTGGCAGCATTTAGGTGGCAGACTTAGCTGAGTACTCCCGGAGTTTCTGCGACCCTGAATGTAGAGACAGGAGAGAACTAAAACATGATTCCCCCTCGCCCCTTAAAAGGAGTCAGCTTTGGAAACGGTGTGCGATATCGCGTGAGTGCTTGTCGCCGGCGATTGCGCTATAGCCGCACCACCAACAGGACACATGCCAACATCCAACAGGATGGGCAGTCCGAAGAAATTGAGAGTCGCGCGACACCCGACCGGGATACTTCCGGAGCAGTGTTGGCGGGGTCGGGGGAAGAGGCCGAAAGCACGTGAAGGTAAGACAGGCCGCGAGTTTGATGGGCGCTGAGGATGACGAACTGAGCGCTGTGTTGTTTGACAAGGAAATAACGAACTTTTCTATTGATTCGCGTTCTGTTGGAGCGGGCGAACTCTTCTTCGCTCTTTCGCAGCAGGACTACGAGCGCGCCGGTTTCAACGGCACGTTTGCCGATGGTCATCAGTTTGTGGCCGCGGCGTTCGCACGCGGAGCGATTGCTGCTGTGGTACGTGCGGATCATGCCAACGATAACGAACTCCGGCAGTTCAAGGATCGCCTGCTGGTAGTCGACGATGCAATCCACGCCTTGCAAACTTTGGCGCACCGTATTTACGAAGCGTGGTCTCGGCCGGTGGTGGGTATTACGGGCAGCGCGGGGAAGACCACCGCCAAGGAGTTGACGGCGCATGTGCTCTTGAGTAATGGCCATCGCGTCCTGAAGAGCGAGCGAAACTATAACAACGGCCTCGGCTTGCCACTTACGGTCTTACGTCTGGTTAGCGAAGGAAACTCACCCGAGGACTTTGACGTAGCCGTCCTGGAAATGGGCATGTCATCACCCACCCACGAGATTCGACGGCTGGTGGAGATAACGCCCCCCGATGTCGGCGTGGAGTTGATGGTGGCGCCCGTTCACCTGGAGCACCTGGGCACGATCGAAAATATCGCCGCCGCGAAGGCGGAATTGATCGAAGGACTAAAGCCCGGCGGCATCGCGATCCTCAATGCCGACGATGAGTTGGTGATGGGAATGCGGGCCCGACATTCAGGCAGGGCGATGACCTTTGGTATTGAACACCGGGCGGACGTGCGCGCCAGTGAAATTGATGCGAGCAACCTGGGGTCGATTAGTTTCCACCTCCACACCCCGCTGGGTGAAACTCACGCCGAACTGCCGATGAGTGGTCGTCACAACCTGATGAACGCTCTGGCAGCCGCGGCGGTGGCAACGACTTTTGAAATTTCGCCAACAGCGATTGCTGCTGCATTGAGCACGGCCATGCCGCCGAAGATGCGTGGGGAAGTGCTCGAGTTCGCCGCCGGCTTTACGGTCATCGACGATTCGTATAATTCGAATCCGCGTTCTTTGATCAGCATGGTGCGCACCGTTACTGAAGCCGGTGATGAAAAGCGGCGGCGCATTGTGATTGCCGGCGAGATGCTGGAGCTGGGAGCTTCTGAACGAGAGCTGCATCGGGACGCTGGGCGCGAGATCGCCGCGGCAGGCGTCAATGTTTTGTGGGGCGTGCGTCACCTGGCGCAGGACATCATCGCCGGCGCACGCGACGGCGGCTTGCTGGAAACGAGGTTCTTTGCTTCGTCCGCGGAGGCAGCTGACGCCATAGTCGCCGAAGTGCGTGAAGGTGATCTGGTTCTAATCAAAGGCTCGCGCGGCGTGGAAACGGACCAGGTTGTGAAAGCATTGCGCGCGCATTTCGCACTGGCCGGCGAATAGGAGTTGGCGGGGAATAGGGAATAGACGGAACGCAGGCTGCGAGGTCGTTAAATACACCTTAAATGATTTACTACCTGCTCTACGAGCTGCTTTTCAACCACTTCAAAGACAAGGAGTGGTTTGTCGTCAAAGCGCTTAACGTCTTTCAATATGTGACGTTTCGCACGGCCTACGCGTCGATAACGGGACTGCTGATTCCCTTGATCTTTGGCAGTTGGTTAATTGAAAGGTTGCGCGGTTGGAACATCGGACAACAAATTCGCGAAGAAGGACCACAGGGTCATCAGGCCAAACGCGGCACCCCAACGATGGGCGGCGTTTTGATTGTCGGGTCAGTAGTAATTTCGACTTTACTTTGGGCGCGGCTGTCCAGCCTTTACGTCTGGACCGTTTTGGTGGCTACGCTGCTGTTTGCGGCCATTGGTTTTGTCGATGACTACGCGAAGATGGCCAGGCAGCGCAGTCTTGGTTTGACGGGCAAGCAAAAATTACTGGCGCAATTTTCAATCGCAGTAGGTGTTTGGTTAGTTCTTTTTATTTCGACGAAATACTTTGGTACGCACTACTCCTGGAACGTAGCGATTCCGTTTTTAAAGGCGACCGCGGAACCTAATGGGGCCAGCTTCATCGGTCCTTATTTGTATTTTGTTTTGATCGCGATCGTGTTGATGGGGTGGTCCAATGCGGTAAACCTCACCGATGGCTTGGATGGTCTGGCGATCAGCGTGACCTTCATCGCGATGACGGCGTTAACGGCCTTTACCTATCTGAGCAGTGACGCACGGTGGGCGCGCTATCTGGATTTGACGCACCGTCCCGAGGCGGCAGAATTGACGGTTTTTTGCGGGGCAATGGCCGGAGCTAGTTTGGGCTTTCTCTGGTTCAACGCGCCGCCCGCGGAAGTTTTCATGGGAGACGTGGGCAGCCTGGCAATTGGCGGCGCGATTGGCACCGTTGGGATTTTGACAAAACAGGAATTCATGCTGGTCATGATTGGCGGCGTTTTTGTTCTGGAAGCACTTTCGGTGATGTTGCAGGTGAGCTTTTTCAAGATGACCAAACGCACTACCGGCACTGGACGCAGGCTTTTTCGCATGACGCCGCTGCATCATCACTTTGAAATGGGCGGCTGGAAAGAACCGAAGATAGTCTTTCGGGCTTTGATTCTGGCAATACTGTTCGCGCTGTTGAGTCTGTCAACGTTGAAATTGAGATGAGATGGCTATGCTCAGAACTTGCCCACTCGTTTAGCAGCGGGACTCGCCCTGCGCTCGTCGCCTGTACCAGACCGCTTTTGAAACGAGCCGCAGGCCGGATCTGATGGACGTTGCAGGCAAGAAAGTTCTGGTGGTTGGCGCAGCGCGCAGTGGGATCGCGAGCGCATCGTTTCTGGTCCGACAGGGCGCGACCGTTGCTCTTAATGATGCCAAGCCGATTGAAAACTGGAGTGACGAGGCGCTGGCGCTCAAAGATCAGGGCGTGGGCCTGATGGCCGGTGAAGTTCCTGGTTGGCTTTTGGATCAGGTAGAGCTGGTAGTGGTTAGTCCGGGTGTACCGAGCAAAAGTATTCCGCTGCGGTACGCGGAACGCGCGGGGGCAGAAGTTATCGGTGAGATCGAGCTCGCCTCGCGTTACTTGAAAGGTCGCATCGTCGCCATCACCGGATCAAACGGCAAGACGACGACCACGTCACTGATTGGCGAGTTGTTAACGCACGCGGGCTTTCACGTCCAAGTGGGCGGGAACATTGGCAAGCCCCTGATAAGTCTGGTTGAAAATTCGCAGGAAGACGGTTGGACGGTCGTGGAGGTTTCCAGCTTTCAGTTGGAAACGATCAGGGAATTTCATCCGGCGGTTGCCGTGGCTTTGAATGTAACGCCGAACCACATGGATCGATACGAGAATTTTATGGACTATGCGGCGGCCAAGCATCGGATCTTTATGAATCAGACGCAGGCTGATATCGCCGTGTTGAATGCGGATGACGAAATAGTTGCTTCCTGGGCGAGTGGGTTGCGAGCGAAGGTGATGCGGTTTAGCGTGAAGCACGAAGTTGATGAAGGGTTGTTTCTACGGGGACGCGAGATTTTTGCGCGCACTGAAAATAACGAGCAATCGATCATGCTCCGCGACGAAATGAAATTGCGCGGCCTGCACAACGTTGAAAACGTGCTCGCAGCTCTGGCGGCCGGCATTGCGTGCGGCGCCGACGCCGGTTCATTGCGCAACACAGTGGCGCGCTTTGTCCCCGTTGAGCATCGACTCGAATTTGTTGCGGAAATCAATGGGGTGAAATTCTATAACGATTCAAAGGCTACGAGCGTGGACGCTACGCTGAAGGCGCTGGAGGCGTTTCGCGACGACTCGGGAAAGGTAGTGCTGATCCTTGGTGGACGCGGAAAGAAAGCTCCTTATGAGCCGCTCGGATCGCTGGTGCATGAGAAAGTTCGCAAGCTGATTCTGATCGGTGAGGATGCCGAAACAATTGAGCGGGAATTGGGTGGCCAGGCGCCACATGAACGGGCCGGCGACATGCGTGACGCGGTCCAAAGCGCATCGCGCGCGGCGCAGCCAGGCGATATCGTTTTGCTGGCGCCCGCATGTGCAAGTTTTGACATGTTCGATAGCTTCGAGCATCGGGGTGTCGTGTTCAAGAGCGAAGTCGATCGAATTTTTCGAATTTCGGATTTCGCATTTGAAATCTGAAAATCCGATCTGAGATCTGAATTTAGCAGTCAGCAATCGAGGGCGTTGTGGCGCGAAAACTTTATCCGGATAAATGGTTGTTTCTGTCGACAGTGGGTCTGGCGCTGTTCGGACTGGTCATGGTCTACAGCGCTTCGGCAATTACAGCTCAAAAGGAAAACGGCACCCAGTTCTACTATGTCGCCAAGCAGGGAATGTGGACCGGAATCGGTTTGCTAGTAATGTTCATCGCAATGCAATTGGATTACACCTGGTTGAGGAACCGGCGCGTAGTCTATGGCCTGCTTGTCATCACGGCTTTGATGTTGCTGGCCGTATTTGGATTCTCGCCGATTAATGGAGCGCGCCGCTGGATCAAGCTAAGCAGGTTTTCCATTCAGCCTTCCGAGATTGCGAAACTCACGCTGACGATCTTTCTCGCCTACTTTCTGGAACAACGGGCCGGCGAGGAAGGTTCGCTGTTGCAGACGTTCCTGCCCTGCGCTTTTGTGACCGGCTTCCTGGCGCTGTTAGTTGTAGCCGAGCCTGATCTTGGGACGGCCTTGATGCTGGCGGTTGTATTTGTGGTTGTTATTTTTACCGCTGGGGCGCGGCTGTGGCATTTGGGATTGGCAGCAGCGCCGGCGCTGTTGGGCGTGGCCGGGCTGTTGGTCTTTGTTCCCTGGCGCATCAGGCGCATGACTGCTTTTGTCGATCCCTGGGCCGATCCGCAGGGTACTAGTTATCAGGTAGTGCAATCGTTGATCGCCATCGGCTCCGGAGGCGTGCATGGGCTCGGCTTTGCACAGGGCAAGCAGAAACTTTTCTTTCTGCCTTTCGCTCACTCCGATTTTATTTTTGCCGTGATTGGTGAAGAGTTGGGTTTAGCGGGAGCGCTGGGTGTCGTGCTTCTCTTCGGATTGTTCCTGTGGCGAGGGATTCGTACGGCACTGCGTGCGCCCGATCGCTTTGGCATGCTGCTGTCGCTTGGACTGGTGACAGGTATTGTCGCTCAGGCAATGTTTAACATCAGCGTGGTGCTGGCATTGGTGCCGACCAAAGGGATCCCGCTGCCCTTTATTTCTTATGGCGGATCTTCGCTGGTCCCTACGCTGGCAGCGGTGGGGATACTGCTGAACATTTCGCAGTACGCCTCTGTTCCCGGCGGTTCGGGAAACCTGGAACGCCTGCGTTCGCTGGTCGCGGGCGCAAAGCAGCAGCGAGAGCGCGGGCAGTTGGCGGGTGACGCGCGAGCCACGCGCTTTGGATGAAGTCGATGCGCGCGCTGATCGCGGCCGGCGGCACCGGTGGACATATCTATCCGGCCCTCGCGGTGGCGAAGGAAATAAAGCGACGCGACGCCAACTCTATCGTGAAATTCGTGGGCACTGCGCGCGGACTGGAAACCCGGTTGGTGCCGGAAGCAGGTTTTGAACTTTCGCTCATTGAATCGGCAGGATTGGTAAACATGGGTTTGCTGGCCCGCGCTCGCGGACTTTTGATCTTGCCTAAGAGTTTTCTGGCTGCGCGACGGCTCGTTAAGAGTTTTCGGCCTGACGTCGTGGTGGGGGTCGGTGGTTATGTCACCGGACCCGTGTTATTGACAGCCGCGTTTATGCGGTTGCCGACTTTGGTCGTGGAACCGAATGCAGTACCAGGCTTTACGAATCGACGCCTGGCGCGGTTTGTTAAAGCGGCGGCGGTTTCCTTTGAAGTGACCGTCCCCTACTTTCACGGCAAAGCTATTGTGACGGGGAATCCGGTTAGACCGGACTTCTTTGAAATCCCAGCGAAGCATCGCGATCCGGCAAGGCTTTCGCTGTTGTTATTCGGCGGCTCGCAAGGCTCGCGCGCGTTGAACGAAGCGATGATTGCCGCGTTGCCGTTCCTTGAAGGGCAACGTGATCGACTGCGGATCACGCACCAGACTGGTCCGAGCGATTTTGAGCGTGTGCGCGCGGCTTACGAAAAGGCGGGTTGGCTGCCGGGTGCGGATGTGCGGGAGTACATAAAGGATATGGTGACGGCATTTGCCACTGCGGATTTGATTGTTGCCCGCGCCGGTGCGACCACCTGCGCCGAGTTGGCGGCCGCCGGTCGCGCGGCCATTATGGTTCCGTTACCCGGGCAGCTCGAACAGCGTCGCAATGCGGAGGTGCTGCAAACGGCAGGCGGCGCGCGAATGATTCTACAGTTGGAGTTGACAGGCGCGCGCCTCGCGCAAGAGATTGAAAGATTGGTGACTGCGCCGGAGCGCTTAACAGAAATGGAACAGGCCGTACGAACGCTGGCCCGGCCGGGAGCGGCCGCGGCCGCGGTTGATTTGATTGAGAAACTGATAAGCAGTTCTTAGTACTTGGACCTTTGTTCTTGGCTTTTCCTTTTGGGGAAATAAGAACCAAGAACCAAGAACAACCGAAGACCAAAGACCAAAGACCAAAGATCACTCTGATATGTTTCGTCGCATTCAACACGTCCACTTCGTCGGCATCGGGGGCATCGGCATGTCCGGCATCGCCGAAGTGTTGGTTAATCTTGGCTTCCGCGTCTCCGGCTCTGATCTCAAGCACTCTTCGGTTACCGATCGTCTGCAGCAAATGGGAATTGAATTCACTGAAGGCCATGCGGCGAACAATGTTGGAGATGCACATGTTGTTGTTCGCTCGACCGCCGTGCGCGACGACAATCCGGAACTTGTCGAAGCTCAGCGCCGCTCGATTCCGGTGATCCCGCGCGCCGAGATGCTCGCGGAGTTAATGCGTTTAAAGCCGCACACCGTTGCCGTAGCAGGCTCGCACGGCAAGACCACGACGACTTCCATGGTGGCTACGGTGCTCGGACACGCGGACCTGGATCCCACCATTGTGGTGGGTGGGGTGGTCGGCGCCTTCGGATCGAATGCTCACCTGGGCACCAGTGACTTGATGGTGGTCGAAGCCGATGAAAGCGATCGCTCGTTCCTGATGCTGACCGCCACCATCGCGGTGGTCACCAATATCGATCGCGAACACATGGATTATTACCACGACATGGAAGATGTGCGCGCCTGCTTCAAAAACTTTGTCAACAAGGTGCCGTTCTATGGGACCTCGGTGCTTTGCCTCGACGATCCCAATGTGCAGGCAATCATTCCCCTGATTGAAAGACGAAGAATCACCTATGGCCTGAGCGCACAGGCGGATGTGTCGGCGCATAACGTTCGACACGATCAGGAGTTCGGATCAACTTTTACTGTCTGGCGCGGCAATGAGGTCGTGGGTGAGGTCACCCTGCATGTGCCCGGCATGCACAACGTCTACAACTCTTTGGCCGCCATAGCAGTCGGCTTTGAGCTGGAAGTACCGTTCGGGAAGATCGCGGAAGCTTTAGGGACTTTCACAGGGGCGCAGCGCCGCTTTCAGGTAAAGGGCGAAGTGGATGGCATTCTGGTTGTTGACGACTATGGCCATCACCCAACCGAGATTCGCGCCACCTTAGCGGCCGCTAAAATCGGTTCCGGCGGGCGCCGAACAGTAGTGCTGTTTCAGCCGCACCGCTATTCGCGCACAAATGATTTGATGGGCGAGTTCGCGCGTTCCTTCAATAACGCCGACACGCTGCTGGTCAGCGATATCTACGCAGCCAGCGAAGAACCGATCGAGGGCGTTACCGCGGAAACACTGACCGAGGCAATCGCGCGTTACGGACATAAGGACGCGCACTATATCGGCGGTATCGAGAATGCCGCGCAATTGATTCGCGAGCGCGTGCAGCCCGGCGATATGGTGATCACCCTGGGTGCGGGAACGGTCAATAAAGTAGGCGATCAGATTTTGGAATTGCTGCGCGGCAAGGGCGAAGCGCAGACAGGATGAAGGGCAAAGGGCAAAGGGCAAAGGGCAAAGGGCAAAGGGCAAAGGGCAAAGACCGAAGGGCGAAGAGCAAAAACCAAAGACCAAAGAGCAAAGAGCAAAGAGCGAAAACCAAAGACCAAAGACCAAAGACCAAATAAGTAATGCCGATAGTCATGGAATCAAACCCCGAACCGCAGTTCAAAGTGCGCGATGAAGCAGTCGAAAGAATCGCTGAGCGACTCGGTGTGCGTGCCGAACGCGGGCGCCGTTTTGCGGAACTGACGAGCCTCAGAGTTGGCGGTGCGGTGGATTGGGTGATCTCTCCTGACACTGAAGAAAAAGCGGCCGCCGTAGTTTACGAGTTGGACCAGGCGGGTGTTGCCTGGAGACCGCTTGGTTCCGGCAGCAATGTCCTTGCTGATGATGGCGCACACCACTACGTCATCCTGAGTTTGAAAGATCTAAAAGGTGAACCACTCTTTGATGGCGATTTAGTTTCCATCAGCGCCGGATATTCACTGCCTCGTCTGTGTATCGACGTAGCGCGCAAGGGACTGTCGGGTATTGAGGGTCTGGGTGGAATTCCCGGCACTGTTGGCGGGGCGCTTTGGATGAATGCCGGAGCGTATGGTCACGAAATCGGCACCGTTACGGAAACAGTGCGCACCGCGCGCGGCGGACGTGTGGTGGAGGTTCCCGGAAGCGACGTGCAGTGGAATTACCGGCACACATCTTTTCGCGAGGGCGAGTTGTTGCTGGGCGCCACGCTTCGTTTACAACCCGACGACGCGGAAAAAATTCGCGCGCGCATGGAAGAAGCAAAGGACCGCCGGATGGCTTCGCAGCCTCATGGCTCGCGCTCAGCGGGTTGCTTCTTCAAAAACCCTCCGGCCGGAAAAGTCGGCACCGGAAAGATCATCGACGATCTGGGAATGAAGGGAACGCGACGGGGCAGCGCTTTGGTGTCCCCGGTCCATGCGAATTTCATTGTTACCGAAGGCGAGAATGCGAGCGCGGCCGATGCGATTGCTTTGGCCGAAGAGATCCGAGAGCGAGTCAAGCGCGAGCAGGGAATCGATCTCGAGTACGAGGTGGAGTTGTGGCGCGCAAACGAACCGGCGCCATCCGCGGAAAACGTCCCGGACAACCAGAAGGAGCAGCAGTCGTGAGAGAACAGGCAATCCCCCAAAAAGTTGGCGGCCGCGCGGGGCTGGCGAATAAGCGCACGGGTCCGCAGGCCCAGCGACCGGCGCGGCGCGGTGGGCGTACCTCGGCGGCGACCTTTGGCGATCGTGTGCGCGCGCTTGCTCGTTATCTCCCTTCAGTTACAAAAGTCGTGTTGGCGATTACCCTGGGCGCGTTGATCTTTGCTGGTTACCGCGCGGCGGCTTCTGCCACTTTCTTTCAGGTGCGGCACGTGGAAGTAAAGGGTACATCTCGCGCTTCGGCGGACCAGATCCAACAGTTGGTTCGGCATGATTTGGCCCCGCTCGGAGTCTGGCGCGCCGACCTAACGGCGGTAAGTGCGCAGTTGGAGCGCTTGCCGTGGGTGCGAACGGCAGTAGTAACGCGACTGCTACCAGACGGCATCCGCGTGCGCGTTACCGAGCGTGTGCCTCGCGCGGTGGTGCGGACGGCGGCGGGACGCCTGATCTGGGTTGATGACGATGCGGTTGTACTCGGCGAAATGTCTCCGGCCGATCAGCTGCCGACCTTCTTTATGCGCGGCTGGAGCGAAGAGAACTCGGAGACAGCCCGGCTCGATAATCGCGAGCGCGTGAAAAAATATCTGGATCTCGCACACGATTGGGATGCCGCTGGAATCTCTGAGCGCGTGAGTGAAGTCAACCTGATCGACGTGCGCGACATTCGCGCCCAGTTGGCCGGGGACGATTCGGAGATTGAAGTGCGATTGGGGTCGAAAGATCCGGGACCGCGTTTGCAAAAGGCTTTGAGCGTTTTGGACAGTCAGCGAGAAACACCGCGCGGCGGTCTTATCAGTTACGTGGACCTCACGCAGGGAAAACGTGCCGTCGTCGGTTTTACCTCTGGAAAGCAGGTTAGCAGCGAGTCGACTCAGGCCGGCGCGGCAGGCGACAACGAATCTCCGACACGCGAACCTGATACGCACGCCCCGAAGCCGGCGCGAATCGACAAACCCACAAAAGATAATCGCGCGGCCAAAGATAAAACAGCGAAGAATCAAAATCGTCCGCGCACCGATTGAAACGTCGTCAACAAGTTTACTGAGGGAGCAAATTCCGAAATGGCCAAGCGCTCACAACACACTGTCGGCCTCGACATAGGGACTAGCAGGGTGACGTGTATCGCGGGTGAACCGGGCGAAGGGGGCTCGCTCGAAATCATAGGGGTGGGCGAGGCCGAGGCGCGCGGGCTGCGCAAGGGGGTCATCGTAAACCCCGACGCGGCGGTCGATGCCATAAAAAAAGCAGTGGAAGAGACCGAGCGGATGAGCGGCATTGAAGCCGAAGAGGTGACCATCAATCTGGCGGGTTCGCACATTGTTGGCTTCAATGGCCAGGCCATCGTCGCCGTGTCCGGTCGAGACCGGGAAATTACGCACGAAGACGTGCGACGCGCCATCGATTCCGCCTGTGCCATTCAACTACCGGCGGGACGCGAGATTGTGGATCGACTGCCGCAGGAGTTCATTGTCGACGATCAGGACGGCATCAATGATCCGGTGGGCATGATCGGCGCTCGCCTGGCAGTCAAAGTCCATATCGTCACCAGCCCGGTAACCGCGCGTCAAAACGCGATCAATGCGGTAAATCGCGCCGGCCTGGTGGTGGCGGATATGGTGCTTGAACAACTGGCGGCCGCCGAAGCTTCGTTGACCGAAGATGATAAGGAATTTGGCGCGGCGCTGGTCGACATCGGCGCTGAGACCACGGGTTTAATCATTTATCAGCGGGGCGCGGTCCAGCATACGGCCGTCTTTCCCCTGGGCGGCTCGCATTTTACGAACGACATCGCGTTCGGCCTGCGCACGCCAATCCCCGAAGCCGAAAAGATGAAAAGAACGGTGGGCTGCGCCTGCAGCACGGCGATCAATGACATGGAGCGCAGCGAACTTGTCGATGTGCCATCAGTTGGCGGCCGGGCGCCACGACAGCTCTCGCGACAAATTCTCTGCGACATTCTTCAGCCGCGCGCGGAAGAGGTTTTGATGCACCTGGCGGATGAGATCAAGGACGCTGGTTGGGAACGTCAATTATCCAGCGGCGTGGTGCTCACCGGCGGCGGCGCTTTGCTGCATGGCATGACCGAGATTGCCGAACAGGTTTTTGACGCGCCGGTGCGTCTTGGTTTTCCGGAACGAGATCGGTTTGGCGGTCTGGTCGAAGACATCCAGACACCGGCGTGGGCCGCGGCTGCGGGTCTCGCCCTGGTAGCACATCGGGCTCAGGCAATGGAGGCACGCTCAGGCCTGAATCGCCGCTCATCAAGCGGCAAACTTACGCATTTTGTTTCCAGATTTCGAAATCGTTTCAGTAGTATTTTGTGACAAGTTGTTGTATGCTGTCGCGCCGGTTGCACAAGATGTAGTCCGCTATATATCGAGGTCTATGGCGCGAGCAGCACAATATAGAAGAAAGGGTCCTTGGGAGCCATCTCGATTTGGGAGAAAGGGAGTGACTATGACACCAGAAGCTCGTGAACCAGGCAAAGGCATTAACATGTTCATCGATGATGAGCCGCCGATTACCGGCGCGCGTATCAAGGTGATCGGTATTGGTGGTGGAGGCGGCAATGCCGTCAACCGCATGATGGAAGCCGGTATTGAAGGCATCGAGTTCCTTGTTGCCAATACTGACTTGCAGGCCTTGAAGCGTTCACACGCCCCGATCAAGATTCAGTTAGGCAGTCGCCTCACCAAGGGTTTGGGTGCGGGCGCCGATCCCGGAATGGGACGCAATGCCGCCCTCGAGGATACCGACAAAATCATTGAAGTGCTCGAAGGCGCCGACATGGTCTTCGTGACTACCGGCCTGGGTGGCGGGACTGGCACCGGCGCGGCTCCCATTGTGGCTTCACTGGCCACCGAATTGAATGCCCTGACCGTCGCCGTGGTCACCAAGCCGTTCCTTTTCGAAGGGCGGCGCCGCATGCAGCAGGCGGAACAGGGACTCAGGGAGTTACAGGAGTGCGTTGATACGGTTATCACGATACCCAACGAGCGTTTGTTGCACACAGTCGACCGGGGCAGTTCCTTGTCGGACTCATTCCGAGTTGCCGACGATGTCTTGCGCCAGGCTGTTCAGGGCATCAGCGACTTGATTACCGTTCCGGGTCTTATCAATCTGGACTTTGCCGATGTAAAGACCATCATGTCCGGCATGGGCATGGCGTTGATGGGCGCGGGACGCGCCAGCGGCGAAAACCGCGCCGTCGAAGCGACGCAACAGGCAATCTCTTCGCCGCTGCTCGAAGAAGCAACGATACAGGGAGCGCGGGGCGTGCTAATAAACATCACCGGCGGGCCGGATCTGACTCTTTATGAAGTAAACACCGCCTCAACAATTATTCGCGAAGCCGCCGACGAAGACGCCAACATTATCTTCGGCGCCGTGATTGACGAACAAATGCATGGTGAAATGCGCATCACGGTAATCGCGACCGGCTTCGGAAAAGAGGGCGCGGTCGCCGCGGCCGCAAATTCCAACATCGTCATGCCGGCGACGCCGCCACGATATATCCAACGTCCAACCGACGACAGCAACCGCCCGATGATGAACCATCGAAACGATGATCTCGATGTGCCGACCTTCATTCGCAAGAAGGCGGATTAGAAATAAGAGCAAAGAAAAGTATTCGAGATTCCTGGATGCACACACGCCGGAGAGGCCATTTACTGAACGCCATTGTGCCTGCCTGAAGCGGCTCTCTGCCGCTTCGGAATTTCACTTTTTCTCCTTTGCTTTTTCTTTCACGGTTGTGTAGCATGTCGACTAATCCCTTGCAGGATTCCATTACGGGTAAATAGTTAGACGTCTCTCCTCGGATGGCCGCAGCCTGCGAGAGTATTGTCTGCTGATCAGCGTCACGCGCGCGTCCCCGCTCAAAAATGTGTTTTGGCGTGTTCAGCTTCAATTTCAAACCAATCAGTCTTCTTCTGGAGGAATACTACAGTGAATCGTAAGCTTATTAGAACGACGCTCGCCGAAGTCAAAGGGAAAGTGCGCGAAGTGCGTGAAACTCCGCCACCCAGAGAACGAGCGAACGGGCATCAACAACGCGGCGGATCCGAAGGTGGTGGCGGTCATCGTGAGCACCGCGAGCATCGCGCACCGCAACCCTCATCAGCAGCAGTGCAGGTTCGTAAGCGAGTTCCGCCGCCGCTGGAAACCAGCGCCGAGATTTTTTACTACAAGAAGCAGATCGATGCGCACACCCCCATGGTTATCGTCCTGCTTGACGGCGAAGAAATCGAAGGCACGATCGAATGGTACGATCGCGGCGCGTTGAAGGTTAACCGGCTGGACGCTCCCAATCTTTTGGTATTGAAGCGCAATATCAAATACATGTACAAAGCGGACGAACGCGTTGAAAAGGTCCAGAACGCTTCCCAGGCCAGCTGATCTCGGTGGTTTCAAAATAGTGCCCTAAACCCTCGCCCCGCGGTCAAGGAATGACACAGTTAGGGAATAGCTCATCTCCCAGCGGGCATCGCCCTCTGGTGCGCATCGGCATCACGATGGGCGACCCTGCGGGGATCGGTCCCGAAGTAGTTCTAAAGGCCGTTGCTGAACCTGAGATCCAGGCTTTGTGCGTTCCAGTTATTATCGGTGATGCGCAACTCCTGGCGCACACGGCGCGCACCTTGAATCTGCAATGCGGTTACGACATTGTGCGACGCGGTGAACTACTGCCGGAACAGTTGACCGAGCCAGTCATCTTCCATCTCGACAATCTGGACGGTTTCATTGAACCCGGTGTTGAATCAGCCGCGGCCGGCAAAGCCGCCGCTGGTTACATCGAGGCCGCCGTCGAGTTATGCGCCGCCGGAAGTATCGATGCGATTAGCACCGCTCCCATAAACAAACGGGCGCTGTTCCTCGGCGGTTACAGTTTCCCGGGACATACTGAGTTTCTCGCCCAGCTCACCAGCACCGAAGAATTCGCGATGGCTTTTGTCGCCGGGAATTTGCGCATCGTTCTCTTATCCACACATGTGCCGCTGTCACAGGCGATTCGTCTCGTCGAGCGTGATCGTTTGGTGCGCACCATCAAATTGGCACATCGTGAATTGCAGCGTTGGGGGATTGAACGACCTCGCCTGGCGCTGGCGGCTTTGAATCCACATGGCGCCGAGGGCGGCCTCTTCGGGGTCGAAGAAGCTTCCGAGATGACTCCCGCGGTTGAGTCATGTCATGGCGTCGACGATCTGAATGTGCAGGGACCCATTTCCGCGGACACCGTTTTCCTGAGAGCGGCGCGCGGCGAATTTGACGGCGTGATCGCCTGCTATCACGATCAGGCGATGATTCCCATTAAATGTCTCTCCTTTGGCGAGGCCGTCAACGTTACTCTGGGCTTGCCCTTTATCCGCACTTCTGTTGATCATGGAACTGCGTTCGATATTGCGGGCAAGGGGCTGGCGGAACATTCGAGCATGGTGGCGGCGATCAAACTGGCGGCGGAATTATCCGCGCGCGCAGGTGAGAGCAGCCGCGCAGTGGAAGTGTGATTATGACGACTACAGATAAAAAATCGGAAGACACGGACGTCAGGGATGCCAGGGACACGAGGGCCGCTCGGCGAATTTTGGTGGCCGATGACGACCCCGCCATTCTACGACTGGTCCAAACCATCCTCGAGAAGGACAACTACACTGTGGTGACCGCGCGCGACGGACGCGAGGCCTACAAGATCCTACAGCGAGATACCGACTTCATCGCCGCGGTACTCGACGTCGTGATGCCGCAGATTTCCGGTCCCGAGTTGGTGCGTCACATGAAGACGGAAAAACGCTTGATGCGAATTCCGGTAATGATGATGACTGCTGAGCAGGATCCCAAGCTTTCATCTGATAGTTTCGCTGCCGGCGCTGTAGTTTTTTTACCAAAGCCGTTTACCACGGCCCAGCTTCAGACAATGCTGCAAATGCTCATCGGCAAGGGCGGCGAATAAAGCGCGCCGCTCGATTCTAAAAAATCAGAAGCATGGACTCTGTAATTTTCAGAACCTTTTTATTCGGCCTGCTAACGCTGGCTTTGTCTGGTATCAGTCCTGCCGTGTTGGCTAAAGGCGACCTCAGCCCGAAGCAAGCGCGAAAACTAATTTCCGGCATGCCCGGATTTGATCTAAAAACAAACAACGTGCGCGTGAGTCTTTTGCGCCCGGTTGATGACTCGACTATCGAAGCCCAGGCGGAAATTGCGACCGCCTTTCGCTTTGAGAAGAACCAGACAGGTCAATGGCGAATTGCGGAGTTCCGCACCGGTCAGGAGTTATGGCAGAGCATTGAGTTGGTTACTCACGCACTCAAGGTGGCAGCAAACGCAGGCGGCTGTGACGGCATTGATCCGTCCACGCCTGCGCAGCAGATATCGGATCCCAGTAACAAGCGTGCGCGCTGTCTGGTGGCAGAATTGCTCGGCGTACAGCTGCCCTCGGACGCGGTACGCATCAGAACAATCTCGCCGCCCGCTGTGCCTTTTGGTTCGAAAACATCAGCCCTGATCGAAGCGCAGGTGGAAGCGGAATTTCGCTTCAAAAAAGATCCCAAAGGGTCCTGGCGCGTAGCGGGAGTTCGCACCGGCACGCGAGCCTGGATGGATCCGCAAGCCATCTTGAGCGCCGTCAATAACGAGAAGGTCAACGGCGCGCGCAGCGAACTGGAAATAATCGCCAAAGCGCTTGAAGATTTTCGCGGCCAGCGCGGCTTTTATGTGGAATCAAAGAGCGAAGCCGTGCTCATCGACTTCCTTAGCCCGCGCTACCTCACGCCGGTAATTCGTCTCGATCCCTGGCGCCGCCCCTACCTCTATGAAGGGACGCGCGATCAGTTCACGCTGCGCTCCTCCGGCCCCGACGGCAAGGAAAACACCGGGGATGACATCGTGGTGAGTAAACCTCGCGCATGAAACTGGTCTTCATCATGGACCTGTCCGCAATCAATGGAATAGACAGAGGAGATATTCCGTATTATTTGAAATTATTTGATTATTGTAGTTGGACCTAAGTCTTTGCACGAAGTTTAAAAAGGCCGCGGGAACTGCCTTGAGCCGGGATTTCGTTTTCTTGACTATCGTTCGACGTGACCATATAACCAACCTGCCAACCAGCTCTTCTCATGAGCGATGCGTGGTGGTTGACCATCCTCTTCTCGTCCTGACTGGGGAGGCTCCGATGAAATCATTCTTCACTCGCGTGGCTTCTGTTAGCGTTCGACTTTGGGTTCCCAAGGCTTGTCTCATCTTGCTGGCCATCGTAATGCTTGCAATCTTTCTAATGACTGGCCGACTTGCTGCGAGTATCGGTCAACGTCAGGAAGTAAGGCAGTTTGAAGACGCGGTTCCGACGGACGTACCGATTAAGATTAGAATTAAGAAGGAGAAGGAGAAATCATTTCGAGATTTAGACAACGAGAAATGGCTTAGCGACTTTGAGCTGGAGTTGACTAATACGGGAAATAAGCCAATTTACTTTGTTTACTTGACATTGATTACAGACGTAAAAGTTGGCGATCAACGATTAGTGTTTCCGCAAGCATATGGACGAGCGGAGCTGGGCAATATCGTAACCCCGGCAATGCTCAATGACGTACCTATTAAGCCGGGAGATACTTATGTTTTCAAGATAGGTCCGGTACCCGCCTGGGAGCGAGCTATTCGTGATCATCGCTTTGCCCAGCCACGACGTATTCGAGCTGAACTTCAATCCCTCAGTTTCGGCGATGGTACCGGGTACTTTGGGAACCATCCGTATCACTCAATGATGCACTGAGGAGTTCGGGAGCGTATCTGTGGTTGATGGAGCACGCTTGTATGTGCCTGGATGGAAAGCATGTCGCCAATCTGCGTGGATGTCGTGGCAACAGGTTTAATTTGACGATGGCCTACAGTTATCGCATTTTCTGTCGACGCATTTTGTTGACTCCACTGTCCCCCAGGCCTATAGAGCATCCGTTGATTGGACTCTGTAAGTTTTGAGAGTCGCCACACCATCCAGGTCACCTCTCTTTATTCGTCGTTGAAGGAGATCGACATGAAATCCTACTTTAGCGCGGGTGCGTCAGTCCTCAAACCAGCGTGGGCAATACTGTTTATTCTGGCAGCTTTGCTCTTGTTGATGAGAATCATCTCGACGTCCGGTAGTGCTCAATCACCATCTGCCGGTGAGGTACCAGAAAACGTGAGAGTTCTGGAGAACAAAGTTCCCGCCCAGCTGCCTTTTAAGATCAAAATGAAGAAAGAAAAAGAGGAATCGTTCAAAGACTTGAAGAACGACAAGTGGTTGAGCGAGTTCGAGCTCGAGCTAACCAACACGGGAGATAAGCCAATCTATTTTTTCTACGTAATACTAATTACCGACGTTAAGATTGGTGGAGAGCCGCTTGTGTTTCCCCTCACCTATGGCAGAGCCGAATTGGGTGACATCGTTACTAAGGCTGGGTCGGACGACGCTCCTATCAAGCCAGGCGAAACCTATGTTTTGAAAGCGCACTTTGGCTCAGTCGAAGCGTGGGAAAGAAGTGTTCGCACCAAGCGGCATCCGCAAGCAACAAAGCTCCAAGCCGAATTTCAAGAATTGAGTTTCGGGGACGGTACAGGCTACTTCGGGATCCATCCGTATCCTCTTTCGGGAAAGCAACCACAGGTGCTAGATAATCATACAGACCGGATAAACAAAGTAGGACCGTCTCCACCCAAGCATCCTGATGGTAAGTCAGGCGTTCAGTACAAAACATCGTTGATGGATAGGCCGGCAATGTTCTTGCCGGCTAAATTTTTACCGTTGGAGTCAGCCATTCACCCTCCCGCCGAGCGGAATTTCCAGCCTCCTGATAATTGCTCCTTTAGTTACTGTGTCGCCGTTGCCCCTTGGACTGGTTATGTTTGTTATGATAACGGTTTGCACCCAGCCTGTGGGATTCAAAATCGCCCGGCACCAGACCCTGGGGGCGTTTGTAGCGAGCTCGTTTATTCTAAGATTGAATGTACCGCGGGAACTGTAGACTATTTTTGCCAGACCATTGCTCGGTATGACTGCGGGCTTGGTCCCGGAGCCACACCAACACCATCGCCCACGCCATCACCCACTCCGTGTGCGTATTGCAATCTTCAAGGCACGGGCGTTCTGCACGCCGCTGATTGTAGGGACCCGTTGCACCCAGCCTGTGATTCTCTTTTAGGCGAGTACGAACTGAATGGTTGTTGCTACCGGCAGACCTGCGAGCATGCGGGTGTCCCGACACCGACGCCGCCTTTGCCGTGCCCGTCAGGTCAGTACAGGCCCAGCTTACAGGTACAACCATGGCCTTCCTGCAACTACCTTTCCTGCAGAGACCTTCCTCCTACCGAAGGTGAATGTAGTGCCGGCGGCTGGTACTGGAATTTTTCGAGCGAAACCTGTCATGTGACACCGCAAACCTGCGCTGGAAGCTGTAGCCCTTACTCGGGAAACCCTCCCCCATTCCAGGAGGGAACTGTTGTTGGGGCGGCAGACTATTGTCGTTGGCAGTTTGGTTGTCCACAGGACACCGCAGAGTCGGGCGGTTGTTGCATCGACCCGACTCCGTTACTCATAGACGTCGAGGGGAACGGTTTTTCCCTAACTGATGCCAATAACGGCGTCCACTTTGACATGGGCGGAGATGGTCATAAAGAACTCATTGCATGGACGTCCCCCGGAAGTGACGACGCCTGGCTGGCGCTTGACCGTAACGGCAACGGGCAAATTGATACTGCCAAAGAGCTCTTCGGTAATTTTACCGACCAGCCTCATGCGACCACTCTTCATAACGGATTCCTGGCCCTGGCGGAGTTTGACCTACCTGAGAATGGAGGAAATGGCGACGGCCAAATCGACCGTCGAGATATAGCCTTTCCATCGCTGTTGCTCTGGCAGGACACGAACCATAATGGCATCTCAGAATCGACTGAGTTACACACGTTGCGGGACCTGGGGCTAAAGGTAATAGAGTTGAATTACAAAGAGTCCAGGAGGACGGACGAATACGGAAATCGGTTTCGCTACCGAGCCAAAGTAAAGGATGTTCATGATGCGCAACTCGGACGCTGGGCTTGGGATGTCGTTTTAAGGACTAAGTAATCCTTAAAATAGGAAGGGCAATCAGACCTGCTTTCGGGCAGGTCTTTTTGATCAGAAAACTTATTAGCCGAATCATTGAGCTGAGCAAAAACTCGCGCTAATTGCAACAATTCAAGGGATTTCCGAATAAGCTCTTGACGCACGCCTTTCGTGGGTGTTAGTTTTCAATGGTGGCCTTGACGTTAGGTTGGGTCATACCGAACTTCATGCCCCGCGCCAACGCAGCTTTTCCCGTCAGTGGCGCTAATCTCAGCTAAAGGGTTTTGGCTTTGCTAGCTGGACGCAAACTTCTTCTCGCCGACGACTCAATTACAATACAGAAGATAGTCGCTCTCACGTTCGCCGAGGAAGGCCTGGAAGTCATCGCTGTCAGCGATGGCGCAGAAGCTATAAAGAAACTGGAGGAGACTACTCCGGATGTCGTACTGGCAGACGTTTTCATGCCGCGCTTGAACGGCTATCAGGTCTGCGAGCACATTAAACAAACCGAGCGGCTCAAGCATATTCCTGTGATGCTGATGGTCGGCTCGTTTGAACCCTTTGACGAGGTGGAGGCGCGCAGAGTCGGCGCGGATGATATTTTGAGCAAGCCATTTCAATCGATACGAACGCTGATGGACAAGGTCGGCGCGTTGTTGGGTCGCGAGCCGGCAGTGGACCACGCCGAGGAAACCGGCGCGAGGACGGCCACTGTGGCCGCCGCCGAAGAGGCGCCTGTTCCAGCTCCTCAGTCCGAAGCTCTTTCAGATGCGGCAACCTGCGAGACGACGCCGTCAGCGGTCCGCGAGGCGACCACCCAGGAACTGCCGCCACCCGAAATTGTGCCTCCACCAGAAGAACCCATGACCACCGAAGAGCTGGAGATAACGACAGCCGATACACAACCCCTTTCTCCGGAGCTGAGAGACCGCATGGAGCATTTAGAGTCCGAAGAAGTTCCCGTAGTTGAAACTGTTTTGGAAGCGGAGACAATGACTGCCAATCTGAATACTGACGCCAACCCAGGTATCGATATCCGACCCGAAAGTTTTGATAGTTTTGATGACGCATTACTTGATCTGGAGCAGTTCGAGTCCGGCTTCGACGAGAGTGATGACGTCATTCTCGATGTTGACTTCGATGCGCCGCCGGCCGATATGCCCAACATGGCGCCGAACATGGGCAGCCACGGGCAATCGGTTGTAGCTGTGAGCAGCAGATTTGAGGCGCCGGCTTTCAGCCCTGCTTTTGCTGCTACTGACACGGTGGCCGTGGAAAGTGTTTCAGAACAGATCGCGGATTCGTCTGAGATGCGCGCGCCCGAATTCGTCGAGGCCGCACCGCTCGCGGAAACCATTTCAGCCGAGCCCGAAGCCCAGGAGTCGGTTCAGATACCTGAAGCCGAAGTCGTCTCAGCCGGCAGCTCAACTGCAGGCGCCTCAGGTCCCACTGGTCTAATCACGCTTGACCAACTTGCGCCGGAAGTCATTGACGCAATTGCTCGGAGGGCAGTCGAACAGCTATCAGAAAAAGCGATTCACGAGATCGCCTGGGAAGTTGTGCCGCAACTCTCTGAACTCTTGATTAAGCGCAGGCTTGAAGAGCAGGAATCGCAAAACAAGTAATTACTAATTTAATTTAATTACAATCGAGCACGCCTGGTTCCAGTGAACCGCGTGCTCGATTTTTTGTAACGCAAACTGTTAGTTTGCGTCCGCGTCGAATGCCATTCAATCTTCGCCAACCCGTGGTCCCCGGCGGGGCTGCCCCGCTGGGGTGGCCTTACAGTTTGCGTACAACTTAGGGCACTACTGCCAACGCACCCCACATGGAAATCCCGCGGCTTTGCTTTACAATGAATCTCGACCAAGGCAATCGAAAACCGGCGGACCAGACCGTCTTCTAAACGAGAGATCGCGATTCAGAGCTGACTACTGCTAACTACCGACGACTGAGTACTGTTTACTCATTACTTAAATGGACATCCCGAAAACATACGATCCCAAACAGGCCGAAGAACATCATTACGCGCGCTGGGAGCAGCAGGGTTTTTTTGCTCCTGAAATTAATAAGGATGAAAACGCGCCGACATTCACGATAGTCATTCCGCCGCCGAATGTTACCGGCTCACTGCACATGGGCCACGCGCTCCAGCACACGATGATGGACGTGTTGACGAGATACAAAAGAATGTGTGGCTATCGCACGCTCTGGCTTCCTGGCATGGACCACGCCGGAATCTCAACGCAGTTGATGGTCACGCGCGAACTCAAGAAAGAGGGATTGAGCCGTCACGATTTGGGGCGCGAAAAGTTTGTAGAGCGGGTCTGGAAATGGAAGGCTGAATCCGGCGGCCAGATTACGAAGCAAATGCGCCGCGAGGGAGTGTCGGTCGATTGGTCGCGCGAGAAATTCACCATGGCCGACGATCTGTCGCGCGCCGTGCGTGAGGCTTTTGTTCGTCTCTACGACGAAGGCCTGATCTATCGCGGCAATCGCATCGTGAATTGGTGTCCTAATGACCAGACAGTGCTGTCTGATCTCGAAGTCCTGAAGGAACCACAAGCGGGCAAGCTTTACTATCTTCAATATCCGGTGCAGAACAGTAATCGCAAAGTCACTGTAGCGACCACGCGACCGGAAACGATGCTCGGGGATACCGCGGTAGCCGTGAACCCTGATGATGAGCGCTATCGCGATTTGGTGGGCGCCACTTTGCTTTTGCCTTTGACGGACCGCGAGATACCGGTCATTGCCGACGAGTACGTCGAGCAGGAATTCGGAACCGGCGCCGTAAAAATTACCCCGGCGCACGATCCGAATGACTACGATATGGGAGTTCGACACCAGCTGGCACAGGTAGTCGTTATAGATCAGCACGCGAAGATGACCGCGGACGCCGGCGTGGAATTCGCGGGCCTCGATCGCTACAAAGCGCGTGAAAGAGTCATTGAGAAGTTCGCCGAGCTGGGCCTGCTCGAAAAGGTGGTGGACTATGAATTTTCAATCTCGAAGTGTGAGCGCTGTAAGACCGTCCTTGAACCGCTGATTTCAACCCAGTGGTTTTGTCGCATGGACAAGCTGCGCGACCTCGCTCTTGATCTCATGTCGCGAGCAGAGAAGCCGCGCTTCTTTCCCGAAGTTCCTTACCGGAAGGTCTACACCGACTGGCTCGAGAACCTCCGTGATTGGACCATCTCGCGCCAGTTGTGGTGGGGGCATCAAATCCCCGCGTGGTATACGCCGACGGGCGATGTGATAGTGGCGCGCACCGAAGAAGAGGCTCGTGCCAAAGCAGGCACCGTGGAATTGACCCAGGATCCGGATGTTTTGGACACGTGGTTTTCTTCCGGTCTCTGGCCCTTTTCCACTCTGGGCTGGCCCAACGAAACGGAAGATCTCAGAAACTTTTATCCCACGTCGGTGCTGGTAACCGCGCGCGACATCATTTTTCTCTGGGTGTCGCGCATGGTCATGATGGGTATGAAGTTTGTCGATGAGCGTCCCTTCGACGACGTCTTCGTCACGGGCACAATCCTGGATAAGCATGGCCAGCGTATGTCCAAGACCAAAGGCAATGGTGTCGATCCGCTCGAGGTGTTTGATAAATATGGTGTGGACGCCACGCGTTTGACGCTGGCGTCTGTAGGCACCACGGACACTCGGTGGAATGAAAAGCAGGTTGAATCGTATCGAAATTTCGCCAATAAGATTTGGAACGCTACGCGGTTCTGTCTGATGAATTCCGAGGGCGCGAGGGTTGATCCGGAATCAATAGGTGCAGACGCCGGCGATCTTGCGCTGCACGATCGCTGGATTATCTCGCGTTTGCATAGGACCGCACGCGACGTCCGCGCGGCGTTGGCCGGCTACCAGTTTCATGAGGCCGTGCAAACGCTCTATCACTTCTTCTGGGACGACTTCTGCGATTGGTACATCGAGTTGGCAAAGGCGGGCATAACGGCGGAAGAGGCGACTCCGGAACGCATCTCGGCCCGCTCGCGCCTGGTGAGCGTGTTAGAGCAGTCGTTGCGGCTGCTGCATCCTTTCATGCCTTACATTACGGAGGAATTGTGGCAGCAACTTCCCGGTGTTAGTGGCGACCTGCTGCACCACGCATACAAAGGCGCCGCGCCGAGCGTAATGTTGACTGGTTATCCTGAAGGCCGCGCTGAGTTAATCGATGAAGCGGTAGAGTCGGAAATGCAGGCAGTAATCGATTTGATCTCGCGTGTGCGCAACATTCGCTCGGAGATGAACATCAAGCCAGGCGAGCGCGTGCCGCTCCTGATTGGTGTTGCTGATGAAAATCTGCGCAAGGTATTTAGAGCGAGCGCAGATCAGATCGCGCGCCTGGCGCGTGCCGCGAGCGTTTCAGTAGAAGCTCAACTCAATGCGTCCCGAGCATCAGCCCGTGCCGCGCTTGGGGGTGGCGCGGAGCTCGCCGTGCCGCTCGAGGGCTTGATTGATTTTGAGCAGGAGCGACAGCGTCTGCGAAAAGAACTCGACAAGTTGAGGGTCGAGGCAGCGAAGTTGGAAGGGCAACTTGCGAATCCGCAGTTTGTCGAGCGAGCGCCGGTGGAGAAGGTTGACGAACTACGCGCTCGCCAGGCGGATATAAAGCAACGGACCGCGGCATTGGAAGAGATGATGGAGGCGCTCGGATGAGGGGCGACAGGTGTATAGAGTGCAACCTTCAGGTTGCTGTCCCTGAAGACGCAACCTAAAGCTTGTACTCTTTACGCCTGTGATCAGGGAGAAATTATGAACTGGGTTGACGAAGGCGCGCTCTATTCGCAGATTGGAGTTTTTCTGCGTGAGGATCTGGGCCGCGGTGACATCACGTCGCAGGCAATCATCGAACGCAACACCCGCGCACGCGGCCGTTTTCTCGCGGGAGAAAAAATGATTGTCGCCGGACTCGAAGCCGCTGAAGAAGTCTTCATGACGCTTGATTCCGAACAGCAACTCGAAGCGTTCGCATCCGACGGTGAAGAGATTGAAGGCGGAAAAGTGATCGCGCGCACGACCGGCTTTGCCGATGTACTTCTGGCCGGAGAACGAGTGGCGCTGAACCTGCTGCAAAGACTTTCCGGCATCGCCACGCTTACTCATCAGTACGTTCAGGCGATCGAGGGGACCACCGCGCACATCGTTGACAGCCGCAAGACAACTCCCGGACTGCGGATGCTGGAAAAATACGCGGTACTGTTGGGCGGCGGCCGCAACCATCGCTTTGGTCTGGATGATGGCGTGATTATTAAGGCCAACCACATCGCGGTAGCGGGAGGCGTTGCCGAAGCGGTAAGAAAAGCCAGAGAGAGGTTGGGTCAGTTACACAAGATCGAAGTGCAGGTGGGCAACGAGCGCGAGGTCAGGGACGCGTTGAAGCAGGAGGCCGACGTGCTCCTGCTGACCGATTTGGCGGCAGAAGAAGTCGCCCGACTGGTGACGATGGCCCGCGAACTTTCTCCCGCGGTTACGATCGAATGCTCGGGAAACATCGCGCTTGACCAGGTGCGAAGTTATGCTGAAGCCGGCATCGATCTGATCAGTATTGGCGCCCTGACAAATTCGGCGCGCGCGATGAATCTTAGCTTTCAGATGCAGTTGTCCTCCGGGTGAAACCTACGGAATCAGCGGTCATTTCGGAACCTGAGATCTTTTTAGACGTGTAAGCCTCAGGCACCGGCTTGAATGCATCTCAGCAATAGGGTTACATTCTGGTTTCAGGTTTGCCTCTGAGGGGAGTTGAGTAATGCAGAAGCGTTCAGCGCGATACATCGCAGTCCTTGTTACTATTTTGATTATCCTGGGATCCTGCTTTGTGGATGCAGGCGCCCAACGGCGCCGCAAGCGGCGTACGCGGCGAGTTACTTCTTCCGTAGCACAACCTGCGCCGTCAGCCACTCCAGACGAGGCAGCGGATCCTTCTGATCCGCGCGTCGTAAGCACGGCTGATCAAAGCAGCACGGTGTCATCGAGGGCCGTGCGCCCGAAACCGGCGCCCACTCCGGTGCCGGAGTCGGATCAGGAACAGTTGCGCCGCACCATCAATGACCTTTCCGGCCAGCTGAACAAACTTACCGATAAGCTGAATTCAATGGAAGGCCAGCAACGCTCAATGGTCGATCTCGAGCGCCTGAGTCGTGCCGAACAACGGGCCGAGACCTTTCGCGCGCAGTTGCGTGACGTCCTGGCTAAAGAAGTCGACCTGCAAGCTCAGCTTGATCAGGTTAACTTTGCTTTGCAGCCGGAGAATATTGAACGAGCCGTAGCAATTTACGGCACTACGCATCCCGAAGTAGCGCGCGAGCAACGCCGCACCCAGCTTGAAAGCCAGAAGAGCAGGTTGCAGGCCCAATACAACCAGCTCGAGCAGAGCCGGATTCGATTGGAAGGTGCGATAACGACGGCCGATGCCGAGGTGGACAAGCTGCAACAGCAAATTGACTTAAACAATCAACAAATGAACCAGGCGCCAATCGTAACGCCTCCGCCTACACCCGGCGAAGCGCCGCCGCCCAACCAGTAAATAGGAGTCAGCAATCACTAATCAGCAATCAGGAAACTCTGATCAAGTGTCTCAACGCGTACATCGGTTTTGGCTTCATCTCATTCTCACCCGGTTTCAACCGGGTGACACACGCTAGCCTCGATTGGAACTAACCGTTTCAACGGTTTCCTTTCGTGTCAGCTAAGTTGTGCGCTGCAACCTCTAACCCGGGGCCTGGAAACCGTTGAAACGGTTGACACCCTTGGAAGAGTCACTCTCTCACCCGATTGAAACCGGGCGAATGAGAGGAAAGCGAACCACAGATTCCTTTGAAGCACCTGATCAGAGTTTCCATCCGTATGTCGGATGTTAACCCCAGGGTTTGGTTGCGCTCATGGTACGTAGTACTGTCTGATTGCTAATTCCTGACTGCTGACTACTCTTATGGGCACAATCGCGCCAGGGGATCTTTACAAGTTGATCAATGACGCCACTGATCGGGGCGAACGAGTAGTCGTGGCCACGGTCGCGCACACGCGCGGTTCGACCCCGCAGCGGCGCGGCGCCAAGATGTTGTTTTTTGAAAATGGCGAAGTCGCGGGAACCGTCGGCGGCGGATGTATCGAAGCCGAAGTCTGGGCTGAAGCGCGCGCCGCGCATCGCTCCGGACTATCCGCTTTGCATCACTTCTCGTTGACTGCCGAAGAAGCAAGCGAGGAAGGAATGGTCTGCGGCGGCACGATGGATATCTTTATTGACGTGTGGAAACCTGACACCGGCACTCGCTTGCTGACACAGGTAGTATCGACCGCTTAACCCTGAAAAAGCCTGAAGGACGTCATGCCTGCTTCTTTTGTCGAAAACTACAAAGCCAAACATCAGCATCCGCTGAACAGGCTGTCGCACAGTGTCGGTATTCCCCTGATTGTCATCTCACTGCCGCTGTTTTTTTTGAGTTGGCGCTGGGCGCTGGGTTTGTTCATTGCCGGCTGGATCCTGCAATTCGTTGGTCACCTGATTGAAGGCAATCAGCCGGCGTTCTTCAGCAATCCTCTTTACCTGCTAGTTGGTCCACTGTGGCTGTTGCGCAGGGCATTCGGTATTTCAAGAACGGAGCGACGCGGCCATCGATAGCTCTTAACGCCATTGGCGTTCGCTAATGGCAGCCCAGCGTTGCTTCAACACAGGCATGTCATTCTCTCACGCGGTTTCACCGAGTGATCGGTAGCCTATCTGAATTGCAGTACCACCCTGCGTAAGCGGGTGGGTCAAACCCTCAGGTGACGCTTCAACGGGCCAAAGGCCCACCCGCTTACGCAGGTGGTACTGACAACTTTGCCAATCGGAACTGTTGAAACTGTTCGACTGAAACGAGGCCACTTTGATCACCGGGTTGAAACCGGGTGAGAATGAGATTGATATCTTGATGACCAAGGCGATTACAGAATCAATTGCGCGAGTGCTCGAGCAAGGCGGCTTGGCGACGCTGGCAACTTTGGTCCATGCGCCAGAGGGCGTTGGGGCCAAGCTGTTGTTGAGTGCGTCGGAAGTCTTAGCAGGAAGCCTGGGGAATAAAGCGCTCGATATCGCAGCGGCGGAGTTTTCTTCGCGTTTCTTGAATTCACGGCAGGAAGCCAGCACGCTGACCGTTGCGGAATTTGCGCCGCAACTTCATGACCTCAACGATGCGAAGGTCCTATTTGAACGAATCGAACCCGAGTTGCGACTGGTAATTTGCGGCGCCGGACACGTGGGTTCTTCACTGGCGCGACTGGCCAGTTTAATTGGCTATCGCGTGACGTTGATCGACGACCGCGCAGAATTTCTCACTCGGGCGCTGCTTCCTGACGAGAAAATCGACCTGGCGCTAACCAGCAATTGGGGCGCGAGCGTGCGTGAGGCGATTGGGAATGGCCGTGGTGTTTCCGTAGCCGTGGTAACTCGGGGCCACAATGAAGATGAGGAATGCATGCGCGCGTGCATCACGACGCAGGCAAGCTATCTCGGGATGATTGGCAGTAAGCGTCGCACTAATATTGTGATCGATCGCCTGCGCCAGGCCGGCGCCGAGGAAAAGCAATTACTGCGTGTTCACGCACCGATTGGCCTGGATATCGGCGCCGTCACACCCGAAGAAGTGGCTTTGGCGATCATGGCAGAGATCGTAGCAGAGCGGCGCGGAGGCGGGGGTAGCTCGTTGTCCAACTGGCGAAGGACCACGTAGGAATCGCGGTTTCACTTGACGCAAACTATCTGCGACGCCGATCGCAAACTAACAGTTTGCGTTACAAAGGCGTCGTGCGATGATATTCACCAAACGTGAGAGTAGAAATAGACGAGGTCAGTCTCCCCAAAACCGTGGTGAAGCGCCGAACGCAAATGTTCCGCGCGCTGAGTCACCGAAATTACCGCCTCTTCTGGAGCGGCGCATTCCTCTCGAACATCGGGACCTGGATGCAGGCCGTCGCACAGGGTTACCTGGTCTATGATCTGACGCACTCGTCCCTTTGGTTGGGTCTCGATGGCTTTGTAGCTCTGTCGCCTGGTCTGGTTCTCACTCTTTTGGGTGGTGTGTTCGCGGATCTGATTGACCGGCGTCGCCTGATTCTTTACACGCAGGCAGTGGCGGGCCTGGCAGCGCTTAGTCTCGCAATATGTATCAGCACCAAATACATTCACAGCGCCGGCAATATTTGGGATAGCCGTGTTTGGATCGTCCTGGTGTTTTCGTTTGTGACCGGATGTTGCATGTCGCTAGCTGGTCCATCGTATCAGGCGCTGACCTACGATCTGGTCGGACGCGAAGATGTGGCCAACGCCGTCGCGCTCAATTCAACTCAGTTCCAACTTTCGCGAGTTGTCGGCCCTGTCTTCGCCGGTATCGGTTTCAAGTTCTTTGGTCTGGCGGGTTGCTTCTACGCCAACGGCTTGTCATTCATCGCGGTGGTGGTGGCATTGGCTATGGTCCGGTTTGAGGGATTGGGAAAATCATCAGGCTCCGGTTCGCACTCCGTGCGCGACAGACGCGCGTTGTGGAACGATCTGCTGGATGGCTTTCGCTATGTTCGCAATCGCCCTCGAGTGTCTGCTCTGCTATCAATCTCCGCGGTCAATAGTTTCTTCGGTGCGCCCTATCTAACCTTTGTGCCGATATTCTCGCGCGATATTTTTCATCTTGGCGAAACCGGCTACGCGCTGATGATGGGTACAGCGGGCGCGGGCGCTTTTGTCGGGGCCCTGGTGTTGGCGTATCTGGGCGACTTTAAGCGCAAGGGTTGGACGGTACTCGGAGGTGCATTTGCTTTTGGCGTTAGTCTCATTGCCTTTGGCTTGTCGACGAGGTTTACCGCTTCCCTGATATTCCTCTTTGCAGTTGGGTTCTCGATTGTCACATCAGTAGCGGTGGTCAACACCCTGCTCCAGCAGTTGGTTACCGACGCCATGCGCGGCCGCGTGATGAGCATGTTCATCCTGTCGTTCATCGGCACCATGCCTTTTGGCAACTTGATTGCAGGTGTGGCAGCCCACCGATTCGGTGCACCGCATACACTCGCTCTTGGTGGTTTGCTAATCGTGTTTTATAGCGTGTTCGTAGCGATAAGGAATGAACGACTAAGGGAGCTGCATTGAAGAAGGGTTTTGGTCTTTGGTCATTGATCTTGGTTCTTGGCTTCCCATAATTCTCACCCGGTTTCAACCGGGGGATTGGGCTGTTTTTTGTAGATTGAAGCGCTTCAACGGTTTCTCTGAAAGTTGTTCGCGTTTCGCGCCGGGGAAACCGTTGAAACGGTTAGATCCAAAAATGCCAGATGCCTATCACCCGGTTGAAACCGGGTGAGAATGAGAGGAAGCAAAGAACAGAGAACCAACAACCAAAAACCAAAAACCCAAGACCCAAGACCCAAGACCCAAGACCCTTCTGCAAGAACTCTCTCCCCTTGCGTTCTATTATTGAAGTCGCGGCTTGTTCCGCCATATTTCCTTAGGAGTTGAAGCAGACATGCGAATGAAACTATGGGTCTCAGCCCTCGTTCTTGTTTTTCTAGCAGCCCTTGGAACACAAGCCCAGGGCGTTATTGTGCCGGGGCCCTGCAATCGCTGCCCGCTGCCGCCGCGCCCGATTACTTTGCCGCGTGCGCTGCCAATCAAATCGATCAAAATCGATACCAAAATTGCTTCGCAAGTTGCTACCACTCACCTCGAACAGATTTTCCGCAACGATACAGATGCCACTCTTGAAGGCACTTATTTCTTTCCTCTGCCGGAATCAGCCTCGATCAGCGAGTTCGCGATCTGGGATGGCGAGCGGCGTCTGGTCGGAGAAGTCAGGTCCCGGGAAGAAGCGCGACGCATTTATGACGAAATTGTCAGGAGGCAGCGCGACCCGGGCCTGCTGGAATACGCCGGCAAGGATCTATTTCAAGCAAGCATCTTTCCTATTCCACCGCACTCAGACAAAAAACTAGAGCTGACCTACACGCAGGTTCTGCAATCCGATTCCGGGACTGTCACCTATCGCTATCCATTGGGAGTGGGCCGGCAATTGGCGCAGATTGGTTCCGTCTCCGGCCGGATCGAATTGGAAAGCAAGGACCCATTGCGGAACATTTATTCTCCCAGCCATGCGGTCGAGATCAAGCGCAGCGGCGATCGACGCTCAGTCATTTCTTTTGAATCTGCCGGCGGCAAGGAGCCACAGGACTTCCAACTGTTTTATGGCCTCAGCCAGGAAGACTTTGGCGTTTCGCTGTTGACTCATCGAGAACCGGGCAAGGACGGATACTTCCTGTTGATGATCTCACCGAAAGACGATTGGTCGGAACAGGAATACACAGCGAAGGACATTGTCTTTGTGCTCGACACGTCGGGCTCAATGGCCGAAGAAGGCAAGATGGAAAAGGCGCGCCTCGCCCTCTTGTATGGGATTCGGATCCTGCGCCCGCAGGACCGGTTCAACGTGGTCGCGTTCGCGGGTGAAGAACATTTGATGGAAACGGGACTGCTCGCTGCCGATGATCAGGGCCGCAAACGTGGCGAGACATTTGTCCAATCTTTAAAACCGGCGGGAGGCACGAACATAAACCAGGCTTTGCAGACGTCTTTCAGTCAGTTCACGCCGAGCGATCATCCCAAGATCGTTGTGTTTCTCACGGACGGTTTGCCGACTGTTGGTGAAACGAATATCGCGCGTATAGTCGAGAACGCGGGCAAGGCACGCAAGCCAGGCATGCGACTGTTCACCTTCGGCGTTGGTTATGATGTCAACACCGCGCTCTTGGACAAACTGGCCGCAGAGAACGGCGGCGTTGCGGATTACGTCGAGCCAAAGGAAGATCTGGAAGTCAAAGTTTCAAACTTCTTCTCCAAAATAAACTATCCCGTCTTAGCGGATTTGAAACTCCAAATGCCTGATGTGGAAACCGATCTGATCTATCCGCGCAATATGCCCGATCTTTTCCGCGGCACGCAATTGACGCTAATCGGCAGGTACCGCAATGCCTCAACCCTGGAAAGTGTCCGGCTGCTTTTGACCGGGACGAGCAATGGAAAAGCGCGAAGCATTTTCTATAACAAGCTGCGGTTCCCACTGCGTGAGGAGACCAATGATTTTCTTCCACGCCTGTGGGCAACGCGCCGCGTCGGCTGGTTGATGGAACAGGTGCGCACCAATGGCGAGCAGAAAGAGCTGCGCGATGAAATTGTTGATCTGGGAACTCGTTACGGGATCGTCACCCCGTACACTTCTTACCTGGCCGTTGAATCGGAGGCGGTAGTCCGAGACGTCACCGCGGTTAACGGTGCCAGATCGGATCGAGGGGTGCAGGGCCTGTACACGCTTTCACCCAAAGCGGCGGATGCAAAAGCCGTCACTGGCGCGGTAGCGGTGCAACAGAGTAAACGCGCACGCCAACAACAGGAAACGTCTCGAATAGACCGAGAAGATTTTTCTCCGGCGGTGAAGTCGGTTGGAGGTAAGACGTTTTATCTGCGCGAAGGGGTTTGGATCGACTCTGAATTCAAGGCTGACGCAGGTCTTCCCGAAACCAAACTGACCTTTGGCAGCGATGAATACTTTAACTTATTGAAGCGAAAGCCCGAGCTGGCGCGGCTCTTCTCGCTGGGTGAACAGATGGTCGTTGTCTTCGAGGGTCGTGTTTACCGCGTGACGGCCAGCAAGCCATAATTGTTCTTCCTGGTAACGCAAACCCCGACCCGTCGGGGTTTGCGCCGTTGAATGGCATTCAACGCGCGCAAGCTACCACCCTGCGTTACAAACACCGACATCATGACACTGCCGCCAATGTGGGTAAAGGGCCAGTTTGATGGTGGCACGCGCATTGTTGCGCGCGGATCACGGGCGGGACGCCCGTGCCACTTCTTCAAACTGTTTCACTTGTCTAAACCGCGGAAATTAGGGTACAAGTTTCATAGTCCCCGACAGCGACTGGATTGCGGATTTGAGATTTCTGATTTCGGATTTGCGACCCCGTCGAAATTAACCCCCAACTCCAAATTCGCAAACACAAATCAATTGACCACAGGCCTGGTGCAGGTGTGACAAAGGCGTCCGAGAGATCAAGGGTAAATACATGAGGACAAGTACCGGCAAGAAAGTTGGGTTAGCGATCACCATTGTTGCGCTATTTTTCTGTTGCGCTGCTCCCGCTCGCGCACAGGTGGGATGGGTGGCAAACAAAATTGGTCCAGCCGGCAAGGATCTAAACACGGTCTATTTCCTGGACAGCAAACGCGGCTGGGTGGCGGGCGACAACGGTCTTCTCAGCCGTACCGACGATGGTGGCCGAACCTGGGCCAAACAAACCGTCGATACCAAAGATGGTATCAATGATATCTACTTTCGCAGCAAGGAAGATGGTTTTCTGTTGGCGGGTAATGCGATCTTCATGACTCGGGACAGCGGGAATCGCTGGAGTGAAGCGCGCCGCTTTCTGCCGAGCGAATTCCAGGGTGCGGCAGTCGAGCTTTACAGCGTGCGCTTTTCGAGCAAGAAGAAAGGCTGGGTAGTCGGATCGGCAAGCAAGGGCGACATAATCACAGATAGCATCCTGGTCTTCACGGACGACGGTGGCGACACGTGGCAAAGGCAGCGAGCTCCGAGTCGCGCGGAACTGATCCATTTGGATTTTGTCGACGACAAGCACGGCTGGATTGTGGGAGCCGAGGGAGCAATCCTGCACACGTTTGATGGCGGCCAGAGTTGGAACCGGCAACGTTCCGATACTAAAGCCACGCTCTATCATATCGATTTTCGCAATGACAAAAACGGATGGGCCGTCGGCGAGCGCGGTACTGTCCTACGGACAATGGACGGAGGAGAATCATGGTTGCCCGTTGAATCGAAGGTCCGCTCCACGCTTTTGAGCGTTCAGTTTGTTAGTGACGATGATGGCTGGATTGTTGGTCGCGGCGGAGTAGTACTGCGTTCCGACGACGGTGGGCGCAGTTGGCTTCAGCAGGAAAGTGCCACCAAGCAAAACCTCTATGCGCTGCACTTTCAAAAGAAAACTGGCTGGGCCGTGGGAGGCGACGGCGTCGTCTTACGCTATGAGCGCTAGTGTAGTTGTAACGCAAACTGTTAGTTTGCGAAGCAGGGGTGGCATTCAACGCGGTCGCAAACTAACAGTTTGCGTTACAATTTCCCCAAAATCCTTGACCTTGCAACCACTCTGGGAATAGCATGCCTGCGGTCTGGTCCAGTCCCAGGCGGGACCAGCTATTTCTTTCAAGCCAGACGCCCGACAAGCAAGAGGCAAGTAACTCAACTTCAGCCTCGCAGGGCGGAGTGCACCTCATTATCACCGTGGTGTAGATAAACCGCTTGCGTCTCAAAACCCCTTCGGCATTCTGCCGAACTAAAGCGCGGGAGGTGCACCAGTGGTGTTCAAGATCGATCTTGTTCGTCCTGACGACCTGCTTAACCTAAGAGTTGAAGCGATCAACTTGCGACTGGAATCAGGCAAGAAAAAAAAGCCTGAGCTGGTAGTTGACAAGCCTGAGACGGCGGCCTTTCTGATCATCACATTCCCGCCGCAGACGATTGCCGAGCACGCCTACTTTGAGGCAGCGATAGTTCCCCAGGACCACTCGGACCCACCCAAGGTCATTGAACCCGGAAGCAAAACCGAGCGAAAAGATCCGGAAATTGAAACTGCAAAAACAATGAAAGACCCCGACCTGCCGGGGGAAGTGGGCGCGCGCATTGGCAAGCCAACTCGTCTGGTGTTCAAGGTGAAGGCGGAAGCACGCATCCCGTTTTCAATTGCGGGGCTGCTTGAATGGTCGGGCCTCGAGCTAAGCGTCAATCCAATCGCCGCCATTAGTCGCACACCGACGCCGGATCAAATCGCAAAGGCGCCACTAATCAAGCCGCCAACCGCGACCGAAACGGCGATCGAACTGCCCTACCGTTTGATCATTTCTCCCACCAGTGAGGTGCGGTGGTTGCACCGCCCCGGACTCTTTACTTCGCGAGGGCGCACCGAACTTTGGCATACACGCCTGGCTAACAAAGTGGCGGTGACAGATGAGCACCCCGAAGGAATCGCCGAGCTTACCAAGAAGGAAACAGCCTCGTTGCGTGCAATTTGGTCTCCGGACTACGCCCCCTATCCCGAACCCGCCGCACTGGACCCTGATTTGGGCCGCACTGCGATGTCACCGAATGACCGCCACCAAATCGTAATTCTGACTTCGGCTTTTAGTGGTTTTGAAGTAGCGCGTGAGTTCGGCGCCGTACACCCTTTTGCGGTGGATCCATTGATTCAAATCGACCTCGGAGTGCATTTCAATTTTAGCTTGAATGTGCCTTACGTGCCTGAGCCCTTTGAAGCTGAACAGATCATGCTGTCGCCGCTGGGTGGCTGGTTGAAGTCACGCGGCCACTGGTCGCCGCCACATGCTGCACCGCCACGGCGTGAAGGACTCCATGCTTCTGTCGACTTGCTTGAACCGGTACGCCGGGCACTGGCGCCGGCTCCGCTGCGCAGTCGCGAATTCGCTGAATTGTTCGTACCTATTTTGAAACCAGAGCCCGAACCCTCGCTTGATCTTTCCGAATGGGTACATATCGCGACCCAGGGGCGCGACCATTATGTGCGCATTGTTTACGAGGGCGAACTGTGGGGCTTTCGCAACAAAGCCGCGCTGATCAAAATCACCGAGCGAAAATTCAGGAAAAACAAAGGCATCATCGGGGCCTATCTGGTCCAGCGAATGTTTATCGTTGTTCGCGAGCCGGAAAAAATCTATCCCGACAATGATTTCGGCAATCCGTTCAAACGCGTGCGACTAACGACACTGGTAACGCCGGACATCGCCGAACCTGACATAGTGGTGGGACATCGGTCCTTCTGGGTCAAGGTCATGGCGGACCCAACCACGCCCGTGCCTTTCAAGTTTCATGGAGTCGGGTATGACATTGACGGCCATGCGGCCGATTTCTCGGTGCCATTAATGTTTGTGTCCAAGAGTGATTACGAGGCTCCGGCGCCGGCAGTCGCATACTTCAATAAGAGCGAGAACATCCCGGATCGCAATGTCGAAATTCCCGGACAGAAAGTGATGTTCGCGAAACCCGCCCCGGGCAACAGCAACACGCAACTCGTTACGCAGACATTGAATTTCTTCATGGATCCGGCGCGGGTACAGCCGAAAATGCTGCGCGCCTCTGTAAAAATTCCTCAGGTGCAGGAGCTACTGGGCACTAATGAAGCGACTACAATTCGTTTCTTTCCGCCATACGTTGCCAATGGATTCGATCCGTTGAATAAGACCGGCGTCTTTGCCCAAATTGTCGATGCGAGCTACAGCGATCTGAATCCCGTCGACCCGAATGCGGGTTTGAAAAAGATGCAGAACGATTTTCGGGCGGACAAGGCAGGAGGCTTTGCCACTCCGAATCTGGGTCTGTCGACGCTGTCGCGCCAACTCGGTCCGCTGGCTGGAAAGGCTGAGGATGCTGTTGCCAATAAGTTTGATCCGAAAGAGTTTTTCCCCAAGAGTGGAGGCGCAAAGCTGTTTGGCACCTTCGATTTGATGGATTTGATGGACTTACCGACGCCTATTGCCTTGAACACGAATGCACCGCAGATGCACACGACTCTCGAAAATGGCGGCACAGTTATCGTTACCAGACTGGATTGGGAGCCGGAGTTTAAGGGCAAAGATCTGGGCGTTGCGAAAATTGAGAAGGACGATGGCAGTACTTTCACGGTTCATGCTGAGATCAGAAAATCGGTGAATCCCGGAGGAATTACTGACCCGCCGTCTTCCACCTTCACGGGAACGTTGACCAACTTTACTGTCACGATCGTTAATGACATAGCGATACATTTTTCCCGCTTCAGCTTTACCACGAAGAACAGTCAGAAACCTGACGTCACAGTCGCACTGCAGCCGGATCCACTCACGTTCACAGGGGATCTGCAATTCGTGGAGGAGTTGCGCAATGCTATTCCGCCCGGACTTTTCGGGCAGGGCCCCTCGCTTGATTTGCTGCAGAACCCGCTCGGCATTAAGGCAGGCTTCTCCTTTTCGTTGCCACCGATTGCCGTAGGCGTGTTTGCCCTCAAGGACGTAAGCGTGGGTGCGGCCCTGACGTTGCCGTTTCTAGATGGCAAGCCGGTATTCGATTTCAATTTTTGCGAGCGACAACATCCCTTCCTGCTGACCGTCAGCCTCTTTGGCGGCGGCGGGTTTTTCCACTTACAACTCGACACGGCTGGAATCAAACTGCTCGAGGCGGCCATCGAGTTTGGCGCCGCTGCAGCGATCGATATCGGGGTGGCCAGTGGCGAAGTCCACATCATGGCGGGAATCTATTTTTCACTGCAACGAAAAGAAACCTCCACTGAGCTCGCGGCGATCCTCTCCGGTTATCTGCGCATGGGCGGCTCGCTCAGCGTCCTGGGGATTATCAAGGTAACTGTGGAATTTAACTTGAGCTTTACCTATGACAGCGGGCGGGACAAGGCCTTTGGCCGGGCGACACTCACAGTGGAAGTAGAAGTACTGTTCTTTAGCGCTTCGGTTGAACTTACAGTTGAGCGCGCCTTTGGTGGCAGCGGAGACCCGAAGTTCGGTCAATTGTTCAGCGAGCCGCAGATGTGGAATGACTACGCGCTGGCCTTTGCGTGATGGGGAGAGAAACCATGGCAATCGAGCAGACCATTCTTTTCACCGTGATGCCCCGTGGGATTACCGCGGACGGCGACACCATGCCGGTATCAGTGCTTGTCTCGCCTCGCCTCGAAGGCGCGGACAATCTGGGCGCCTTTCGCGACTGGCTGCGCTGGACGCGTCGCTTAAGGACCAGAGGCCTGGAGCTGGAACTGCGTTGTGGAACCAGGACCTTCGCCACCCAGATCGATCATGATCCTCTGCGGCCCGATTTGTGGGAGGAATTATTCAACGAAGAAACCTTTGTGCGCTCGCATCAGTTCGACGACTATTCGGATCGCGCGATCATTTCTTATCCGGTCCGGGACACGTTGAGTGCCATTAAAGGTATCTATCAGAAAGCCGGCGTGACGCTGGCGCTACCCGCCGATAACAATCGCGAACAGTCCGGAAACCGCGGGCTACTAATGGAATTGGTCCATGGAATGGAGATTCACTGGAACGGCGATTTGGCTAAGAGCTTGCGCGATCGAGTGCGTGTAACCAAAGACAACTGGGAAAGACACCTGCAATCACCACTGAGTGGTGAACTGGACCACGAAGGATTGATCACGGGCAATCATAGTGCCGGAGCGTTGCAAAACATCGCGGTGCCCTTCTCAGTGTTTCACCACATGCCTACCCCGGAAAAGCGTAACAAGCTGAAGATTGATAAAGGTAAGATTCTCGATTTCCACCAGGCATTGACCGCGCTCAATGCCTATCCTGAACTGCTGCGCGCCCTGGGTCTGGTTTTCGATCTCGAGTTACCGCGCAAGTTCATACCAGAGACAGGTTTTGGTGTACCGGGCACCATCTTCGTGCAAAAAGTTACGCCCGGAACGCGTTGGGCAATCGTGCCGGAAACTCCAAAGCTGGAAACTGCATATATTCATGCGGTCCTGGAGGGAAAGCGACTCTTCCTGGCCGCGCCGCGTCCGGGGAAAGACTTGCGAGCTCCGTTTTCAATCTTTGGCTTGCTCGTATTGCAGCCCGAGCTGTTTGGCCTGGCTCAGGTTGATGTCGATGGTGGGATGCACAAAACCATCATGCTCGCTGAGACCATGAATCCGTCCGGCGGTCATAATGTGGAGAGCTCAGCGCGGCCCGAGCGAGCGCAGCATTCTGAAGTTTTTGATCCGGACGCGACGCTACCGTCCCTGCGCTCGGGGGGCTTTTCACTGTATGCGGACCGGCGTGCTTTGCAGTTGCTCGACACGTTGGGCCAGTCCAAAGAGTTCAACGATGCAGTCACCAGCGGCGGGAAGCAGAAGCGGCCCTTTTTTGCTGAGGACCTGAACCGCGGCTATCGTCTGGACATTTGGGACTCGCGCACCAATGCCTGGCATTCACTGCACTTGCGTCGAGGTCAATACCAGATTGGCGCCAAGAGTTTTGTACCCAAAAACAGGGAAGAGGGGTTTGTGCAGTTGGCAGCTATGCAGCCGGCAAAGGGCGCACAACCAGCTACCACGGATCTCTATTTGCACGAGGCCATCGCGCGTTGGTCAGGTTGGAGTTTGAGTGCGCCCACGCCGGCCAAACACCTCAGTCGCTATCCCAATCCCGCCGACGCGGTGCCGCGCGACGATGAGCCGGAAAAGTTTGCTGAAGACGAGGCGGAAACGCCGTTCAAGATGACAACCAGGTACGAAGTGCTGCCGGGCTCGCTGCCGCGTCTTTGCTTTGGCGTCCGTTATCGCATTCGCGCCCGCGCCGTCGACCTGGCTGGGAACAGTCTGGCGCATGACAACGAGGTCGCGGATCTGTTGTCGTCAGTGTTTGGACTGCCGCGTGATGCGGAAGGCTTTACCTATCTGCGATTCGAACCCGTCGGCGCGCCCGTCGTGATTATCCGTGACGAAAGAGCTGTTAAAGATCCGGGCTCGGCCGTGGATCGTCTGGTGATTCGCACTTTTAATTCCGAGCTCAGCAAGGATGGCGAAGGTGCTGACCTGACGGCAGCCGACCGGCATATCTTGCCGCCACGCACCAGCGTCGAAATGGGCGAGCGCCTGGGGATGTTTGATGATGCCGCGGGCAAACTTAAAAGCGATGCGGCAACCTATCAACTAATCGTCGATCGTGACGCGGGTGAATTCAATACCGCGTCGATCGATATCAAGGGCAAAGTAAACGACTATCCTCTGGAGGCCGCCGATCGCCTCGACGACTTGCCTTATCTTCCCGATCCCTTGTCGCGGGGTGCGGCCATTCGCGACTTGCCCGGCTCGTTAGCAGAGTCGATCGGAAAAGTGACGCCGGATAGCGGCGGGGCCGGCCCAGTCCAATACGATCCCTTAAACGATCCCAATCCACGGGCGGGCTCGGCCACGCTGATTAGTTTTGGTGATTCCGGTGATTGGCAAGATACGCGCGGCTTTCGCTTGCGCCTGGACGAGCCGGTTGTGAGCCAGGCAGAGCAGCCACCCCATTGGGATCCGGACGAGCGCGTGCTCACGGTGCTGTTGGCCAAGGGTCGCAGCAAAGTTGTGCCGCTCACGAGTTACCTGACCACCGACGACCTGAAACTAATGGGAGTATGGCAATGGCTGCGAGAGTACATCGCCGACCTCACCGAGAATCACGCACAGCAGCAGTTTCTGGTACCGGGCCTGGATATCGACAGGATTGCGCATGTGCTGCAGCGGGCGGTGGAAGGCGGCCATTGGATGCTTACGCCGCCGCGATTGTTGACGCTGGTGCACGCCGTACAACAGCCAATTGGCCGGCCGGAATTTACTGCCTTGCACGTTGAGCACCAGCAGGTGCATGGAAGTCCGCTGGAAACTGCTCCCAATCGTGGGGTCAGCGATCCCACCGAGCTGGCGCCAATCACGGCCTGGCGGCGTCCGGGCGCGACCGATGCTTATCTAACCGGCGCACTAAAAGTGCATGGCGCGGGCACAGCCCGGATAGACATAATGGCCGCGTTCGACGATCCCGTTGACGATGGAGTCAGTGCCACCCTGGGCACCGTACATCGCACCGCTACCGCCGACGAATTGTCCCTGGCCGGTCTTAACGAAGACTATCTCTACGCCTCGGAAACCAAGCCGAGGGCCGTCGGTTATTACGACCCGGAACACGATCAGATTGCGTTTACCCGCGCCGGTGATTGGACCGGTAACCCGCAAAACCCGTTGGTATTCGCAGAGGCTGCTCCGCGTCACATTCTCAACGACACGAAACATCACGTGATCAAATACACGGCTGTCGCAACCTCGCGCTTTCGCGAGTACTTCCCCGATGATCAGGAGGGCGGCTTTACGCGCCAGAGCGAGGAGGTAACAGTCGATGTGCCGGCCTCAGCGCGCCCACTGGCGCCCGACATAGCCTACGTAGTTCCAACCTTTGGCTGGCAAAGACAGGTTGAGACGAATATGAAACGCAGTGTCCGCTTTGGCGGGGGCTTGCGTGTGTATTTTCACCGCCCGTGGTTCTCTTCCGGAGAAGGAGAGCTGTTGGGTGTCACACTGTGGAACGACTCGAACGGAGATCTCGAAGCGAATCGAGACAAATTCAAGTCGCTGATCACACAGTGGGGCATGGATCCGATCTGGCAAACATCCCCACTGGGAGGAGTCCCGGCCATCGGTAACTTTACCGACAGCGTAGAGAGCGATTCCCGAGTGTCGTTGGAGGAATCAAGACCACCGCGCGCCAATGGCGGACCAGTTGACGTCGTAGGCTTTAAGCCGGAATTTGATCCGGAACGCAAACTTTGGTTCGCGGATCTTACGATTGACACATTTATGCCGGTCTACATGCCCTTTGTTAGGTTGGCATTGGTGCGTTACCAGCCCCACGCCTTGCCGGACGCGATGATCTCGCGCGTGGTCCTTGCCGACTTCGCCCAACTTACTCCCGATCGTTCGGCGCTGGTCACGGCCGACCCGCATCACCCGCGCACGTTGCGCGTGGTTGTCTCGGGCGTGGCTCCACGAGGCCCGAAAGCGGTTGTCAAGGCGGAACCCAAACCCACCGATCCCAGCCCCCGCCCGACCAGGATTCAAGTGCGCGTGCAGCGCCGAGATCCGGACATTGAAAGCGACTTGACCTGGAAGGATGTGCCAAAAACCATTGCGCGGGTTGACTCGGCCGGTGACGCTCCAGTTAAGGATTGGCCCGATCTGGTCATTTGGAAAGGTACGGTTGTTTTTACCAAAGCGCCGGAGCCGGGCGAATTCAGGTTGTTGATCGAAGAGCACGAATATATTTCGGCGAACTACACCATTGTGGAAGGGCGGACGGTGGCCCAGCCCGGCCGTTTGATTTATGCCGAAGCCTTCGAACTGGATGATGCTTTAGTGAGTGAGTAAGGGGGCAAATTTGGTCGAGCAACCGTTAAGGAAAGGAATAGCATCGGAGTAATCGAGGTTATGGGAAATGCCGCACATCAAGCGGCAACCGTAACACTCGGTTCCTCCTGTCATTTGCCCAGCGTGCTCTGTATGCTGGGCGTTTTTTTTGAGGCCACGGCCTTGCGCCGTGGAGATTTCACGCCAGCGGCTACACAAGGTTAAAAATCAGGAGAGTGCTTGGATCCGGTTCTCGAACGCAGTGCTGCGTCTATTCAGCGCGATGACCGCTAAACGACAGCGCGGGCAAATTCTTAAGACTAATGGTTCCATCCATCCGGGATCCTGCGACACTGCCGCTGATGGTGGCGTCCATGGCAGCTCCTTCCATTGCGAAGGATAACGTCGCCTGGAACTGAGGCCCGTCGCGCGTGACATTCGCCAGCTCTCCTTGTCCCATTTCTGATTCTACTTTGCCGCTAAATCCTTCAGAATTCTGATTGAGGGTGAGAGTCGCCGCCACGTCCTGACCAAATGGCGTCTGAATTTCAAGAGACCACGTGCCGGCAAGGCTGGAATCGTCTGACTCGGTTACCACACCAACAGCTGTGGGACGATCTTTCTTTTTGCCGGCGGTGTTATAGAACTCTATCTCTGAACAATAGCGTTCGAGTTGTTCGAGCACCTGGGCGCCATCGCCGACAATTACAATCGCGGCTTCATCCGGCCTTACATACTTTTGTGCCACTTCCTGGATTTCTTCCCTCGTCACTTTCTGCACCTGCTCGCGATAAAGTTGCAGATAGTTGTCAGGCAGGCCCAGCATCTTAATCTGCACCAATTGATCGATGAGTCCTTCCTGCGTTTCCAGGCGGATCGGGAAGACACCCGTTAAATAAGACTTGGCATCGGAAATTTCTTTCTCAGTCACCGGCTCACTGCCAATGCGATCCAATTCGTAGAAGAACTCTTTCAACGAATCGCCGGTGACCGGAGTGCGCACTTCGGCAGTCGCGCGGATAGTTCCCGCCGTGCGCCGCGTATCAAGATTGGAATAAGCTCCATAGGTATAGCCCTTCTCTTCACGGAGATTCATGAAGAGGCGGGAAGATGCCGTCGCACCCAACACCGTGTGCATCAGGAGCAGCGGGAAGTAATCGGGATTGGTGCGATTGACGCCTTTGCTCGAGATGACGATGTTCGACTGCGCTGAGCCGGGGCGATCGATAACATAAGCGACTCGCTTTGTTCTGTCAGGCGGCTGCGGAAAGCTGTCCGGAACGGCTTCGCTACGCGGCCAGTCGCCAAACAGTTTTGCCACGTTCTGTTCAGCCACCGCACGGTCCACGTCACCGACAATCAGGAAGACCGCGTTGTTGGGCACAAAGACCGAGCGGTGAAATTCAACCAAACGCTCTCGTGTGGTGTTATCAATTGATTCGGGCGTAGGCACGATCCTGGAATACGGATGCTCGCCAAACATCACTCGCGAAACCATCTCATTGGCGAGAAACGACGGTTGCGCCCGCTGTTGTTTCAGACTTTCTTTGGTGTTCTGTTTGGTCAGCTCGACTTCATTTTCAGGAAACGAGGGACGCAGTGTGACGTCAGCCATCAGCTCGAGAATCTTGTCGCCGAATACTGCAAGAGCGGAGGCAGAAAGCGTCGTGAAATCCGAACCTGCCCCGGCGTGCAGGGTGGCGCCCATGCGCTCGACCTCTTCAGCGATCTGACGACTGGTCCGTGAGACCGTGCCTTCAGTCAGGAGTCCGGCCATCATGTCTGTCAGACCAGGCAGTTCGGGCGGGTCATGCGCATCCCCGGTACGAAAAGCCAGACGATAACTCACCAACGGCAGACGCTTGTCTTCAACCACCACCAACGTCAGGCCATTAGGCAACACCGTTTGGTAAGGAGTCGGAATTTTTATTTCGCTGGAGGGAAGTGGCGCCGGTGCATAGCGGCGAAAATCGTCCTGTTGATTCATATTTACGGATGTACTGGTCCTGAGCCAGGTTCTACGGGAGCCGGTGGCTCTGACAGTGGTCGCTCTGTTTCGGGCGCGCCGGAATCGCCCAGCGGAGTTTGAATCTGGCTGGCTGATGGCGGCTCGGTTTTTGGACCAGCAGGAATCTGCGGCGCCGGCGCGGTGGGCTGTGGTGACTCGCCGTTCGACTGGGCCGAACCGGCGGTCGTGGCCGCACTCGCTTCGGCCAGCATGGCCGGGACGACATCGAGAACTACGCGATTGTCGACGTCCAGGTAATTTGCGGTAACGGCTTTAATTTGATCGGCTGTGACCTTCAGATAATAATCAAGCTCGTGATCGAACAAGGTAGGGTCTCCGTCGTAAAGCGCATATTCAGCAATTCGTTGTGCTCGGTAGAGTGTTGACTGCCGGCCCCGGACCGCATCGTTGGAGAGCGTGTTGCGCAGCTTCTCCATTTCTTCATCACTTGGTCCTGCCGTTGCCAGGCGCTTGATCTCATTGAAGATCTGCTCGCGAATCGTGGGAATGTCTTCACCAGGCTTGGGCAAAGCAAAAACATAGAGAGCCGAAGGCCCGCGTCGATCGTCTACTTCGCCCTGAATCGACACCACCGACTCGTCGCCTTTTACCAGTTGCTGATAGAGGCGAGAGCTTTCACCCGCGAAGAGCAGATCGCCGGCCAGCGCCAGCGCGTAGTGATCGGGCGTTCGGCGCGGCGGAATCTTCCAACCGAGAATAAACGCCGGCGCCGGGGCAAGTTTGTCGTGATACGCCTCTTGTGACTTGCCGACTTCAGGTGGTTCGCTAACGTTTACAGGTGGCGGATCGGGTTGGCGTGGGATGCCCTCAAAGTATGTTTCAATCAGGTGCCTGGCCTGCTTGGAATCAAAATCACCAACGACGGTGAGCACCGCATTGTTCGGAGCATAGTAGACGCGAAAGAACCCGCGAATGTCGTCGATGGTGGCGGCGTCCAGGTCTTCCATCGAACCGATCGTCGAATGGGCATTGGCAGGGTTCTTGAAAATCAGTTCATTGATCAGAAGAAAGGCGTTGATGTAAGGCTGATTATCGTAGCGTAAACGCTTTTCCTCCTGCACCGCCTGGCGCTGGTTGTCGAGATTTTCCTGCGTGACCTTCAACGAACGCATGCGGTCACTTTCCAACCACAAGGCCAACGGCAGTTGATTTGCCGGCAGGGTCTCGAAATAGTTGGTGCGCTCGGTCGAGGTGGTCCCGTTCATGGTGCCGCCGGCATTGAAAATGTATTGGAAGTGGGCGGCCTTGGGGACATTTTCCGAACCCTGAAACATCATGTGCTCGAACAGATGCGCGAAACCCGTGCGGCCCTCTTTCTCGTTGCGCGAGCCAACGTCGTAATAGACCACGACCGAGACAACCGGCACAGCCGGGTCCCTGCTCAGGACGACGCGCAGTCCGTTGGCGAGAGTGAATTGTTCGATTGGTGTTTCCGGGAGTTGAAAGTTTTCTGGCACGTTGTTGGCTCTCAGTATTCGCTTGGGCCCAGGGGGCGATTCTCAGCCGTAAGCGAAGGTTAGGTGTTTAGGCGTGTGGGAGACTGAATCGGAGGTCCAGCCCGGTGCCAGTTAGGTCGGCTTCTCGTTGATTAATCCCCGCAGCTCGGCTTTTAGACGTTCAATCTCGGCCAACTTCTGCTCTACCCGTTCGAACAGCGCCGCTTGAGTTTTGATGCCCTCATCAATCAGGAAACCCGCGGCTTCGGCGCGGTTGTGAAAGACGCCGGCCTGAACCAACTGTTCGAGTTTTTCCTGCGCTTCGGGAGATACCTTGACCGCAACTACATATTCGTCCTTGGCCGAGATTGCTCGCTCGATCGTTCTGCTGATGTCGCGACCAATGGCGCTCAATGATTCTGGGATACGCGAGGCCAGATCGCGGACAGAGGACTTGGTTCGTTCAGAGTGCTCGTCTGAATCGCCATCGTGAAGAATAAGATCGTCCACGTTTTCCGTGGACTCCGGTTCGGGGCGTTGATAAGGACTGCTCATGATCGAACTCCTTCAGCTGGACAAATTCACGCAGCAATTCAATGATTACGGAAATTACCTGAAACTCATTCTACGGATGGCTTCAAACAATCGTCAAGCCAACCCATCAGGGAGGTACTGGTGCAGTTTGATGGAGTGAAAATGCAATAGCTATACAGAACCGGGGAGCGGTAGCGACCGCATCCTTCAATCATCATGATTACTACATCATGATTCCTAAGGTTTTTTAACAACCCACGCTTGAGCGAAGGATCCGGTCGCTACCTCTCCCGGTTCTGTAACGATGGCCCACAATGGGAAATGCGTCTTACTAAATCAAACTGCACCACTACCCGTTTGGCTACCCGTTTGGCCGATAACCTTGCTCCGTTCTCGGGCATCCGTGTAGTATTGCTTTTGCTGCGTGGCGGGTGATTAATTTCGATTCCGCGAACGTTCGCGTGGTGCTTTGGGAAACTTATCAGGGGTTTGCTTCGGTGAAAAAGAAATTCTCGCATTTATTATCAAAATTATTGGTCACGCTATTTGTGTTGTCGCTCGTTATGCCGAGCCTGGTCAACAGTGGCGTCAGCGCGCAGCAGAAACCGCAGGGATCATCCACAACTACGACTGCGTCAGGAAAGCCATCTGCAGCAAGTCCTACCGGGCGGCGTAGCCGTGTTCGTGGCGTCTCGCCAATCGAAGAAGATTTTCAGGAAGCACTGAAACTCGTCGAGGAGAACTACGTCGAGGGCAGCAAGCTGGATTACAACGCAGTGTTCAAATCGTCTATCACCGGGATGCTGCGCTCGCTTGATCCGCATTCAAACTATTTTGATAAGGAAGAATTCGACGAATTGAAGACGGACCAGCGTTCAGAGTATTTCGGCATCGGCGCCTCAATCCAGAGTTATGTTGTTGTGGAAGACAGCGACACCTTCATCACTGCTACTTTTGAGAATTCGCCCGCCGCCCGCGGAGGCCTGCGCTTTGGTGACCGAATCATCGCGGTCGACGGCGTAAAGATGACCGGCAAGAGTTCTCTGGAAGTACGAGACAAGATCCGCGGCCCGCGCGGCTCGCTGGTGAAAGTAACGGTCGAGCGCGCGGCTAACGGCCAGGTAGAAATTGTTCCCATCACACGTCAGGCCGTTCCGCAGCCATCCATACCCGATGCCTACATGATCGGCCCTGGCATCGGCTATGTCGATATGTCGCGGGGCTTCAACTACACCACTACAGAAGAATTACAAGGGGCGCTGGAAGAATTGCACGGCAAGGGCATGACTTCGCTGGTGTTGGATCTGCGGAATAATCCGGGCGGGTTTTTGGACCAGGCGATACGGGTGGCCGAGACCTTTCTGCCCAACAGCGAAGTGATCCTGAGTCAAAAAGGACGAAACGGTTTTCGAGATAACACGTTCCTGTCGCAGAACCGCTCACCTGATCTTACTCCGCTGGTGATTCTGATCAATGAGGCTACTGCGTCAGCCTCGGAAATCGTTGCGGGCGCCATGCAGGATCACGATCGCGCTTTGATTGTGGGCAAGACGAGTTTCGGGAAGGGCCTGGTCCAGAGCATCATCCCGCTGGAGCATGGCGCCGGACTGACGCTGACTTCCGCGAAATACTACACGCCTTCCGGACGCCTGATTCAGCGGGACTATTCGAATGGCGGATTTTACGATTACTACACACATGGCGGCTCCACTCGTCTCGATCAAAAAGATCAGACGATGAAGCCTATTGGACCCGAGAAACACACAGACACTGGTCGCGCTGTTTATGGTGGGGGCGGCATTGCGCCAGATGAGGTTGTTGAGCCGCGCACCGTCTCGCTCTTTCAGCGGCGCTTGCTGAACCCAATCTTTGCTTTCTCGCGCGAGTTGGCAAATCAACGCGTAAGCGGCCTGGACGCTTACAAAGTGCAAGGGCCGATTAATTTCCGACATGAACTGGAACCGTTGGACTTTCAGATCACCGATGCGGCCTTCAACGCCTTCAAAGTATTCGTGGCCAATCAGCCGGCGCTTAAAATAACTGCCGCCCAACTCGACGGCAATCGAAAATTCATAACTACACAATTACGCTTCAATCTGGTTACTGCAGCCTATGGTCGAGTGATGGCCGAGCGCGTGTTTGTGACCACTGATGATCCTCAAGTCGCCAAAGGTGTCGACGTTCTGCCACATGCACGCGACCTCGCGAAGACAGCTCTGCGCAGTCGCGCTCAACAGTAAGCATCCAGTAGTCGTACCCGTTTCGAGGGTGGACTTGTCCGCCGGCTACGGAAGCACCCGCGAGCAATGTCTCACCGGTAACACAAGGTCTTGCGACTAAAACCCCCATATGCTATGGTTTGCCTGCAAAATCTTCTTGAGTGTCGGGGGTAAAGGAATGACGCGCTCAAAAAATTTGGTGAATACGGAAGAGTTGGGACGGGCAATTCGCCGCCGCCGCGAAGAATTGAGCTTGAGCTTGCGGGACGTTGCGGACAAGACCGGTGTTTCCGCTTCGACTCTCTCGCGCATTGAGAATGGTACAGGCAAGCCCGACGCCGACAACATTGCGCGCCTGACCTCCTGGCTGGATATGCCAATGGAGCGTATCCTGGCTGGTCGGCATCCTGACAGCAACGAAGCGTCAGCCGTAATTTATTATCCGCATGAGTCGACGCCGGAAATTGTTGAGGCGCACTTGCGCGCCGATCAAAATCTCACACCCGAAACCGCGTCAGCCCTCTCAGAGCTGTTCCGCGTTGCCTACACGCAATTCAGCCGTTCCGGTCAGGACAAACCGACGCGCAAGCGTGGCTGATCTAACGCAAGCTCCCAGGTTGCTGACAAGGTTTGGTGCTTACGCAGCGCGCACTTCCTTCAAAGGCTGCTGGCCGAGTTCCCGCATCAGTGCGGCAAAGCCCGGCAGATCTAAAGATTGGGGTCCATCCGAGAGCGCTCGTTCAGGGCAGGGATGGACCTCGATCATTAACCCGTCCGCGCCCGCCGCCGCCGCAGCTTTTGACATCGGTGGCACCAGGCTGCGCAAGCCAGTGCCGTGCGATGGATCTGCCAGCACCGGCAAATGTGATAACTCTTTTGCCAACGCTATGGCCGACAAATCCAAAGTGTTCCGAGTGGCTGTTTCAAAAGTCTTGATGCCGCGTTCGCAAAGCACCACATTCGCATTGCCACCGGCCAGGAGGTACTCGGCTGCCAGCAGCCATTCTTTGATGGTGGCGGATGGTCCACGCTTCAAAAGAATCGGCCGCGCAAACTTCGCCAGCTTTCTGAGAAGCGAGAAATTCTGCATGTTCCGAGCGCCCACTTGCAGCATGTCGGCATACTCGGCCACGATTTCGACGTCGGCTTCGCTCATCACTTCTGTAACGATTGGCAATCCGGTTTCATCGCCGGCCTCACGCAAAAGCCGCAAGGCCTCTACCCCTAATCCCTGGAAATCGTACGGGGAGGTGCGGGGTTTGTAAGCGCCGCCGCGCAACATTTGCGCGCCGGCCGCCTTTACAGCCAGGGCAGTTTCTCTAAGTTGCTCACCCGACTCGACCGAGCAAGGGCCGGCAATCACCACTAAATCGCCGCCGCCGATCTTTACTCCACGGACATCAACTACAGTGCGGCGTTGTCGTAGTTGCAGGCTGACGAGCTTGAACGGATGTGTGATTTGAATTACTTCCTGCACGCCCGGCGCCGCGCGCAGGGCCTCAATTTCTGATCGGCGGCCGCCGTTGCCGACGGCGCCGATCACAGTGCGTTCGGTGCCCTCGATGACGTGCGCTTGATAGCCGCACTCCTTGATTCTTTCAATGACGTGATCGATCTCTTTTTTAGTTGCGATTGTTGACATGTTAACGATCATGATTCTTAGTTCCTTATGTACTGATGTATGACTTCTACGTGTTCGTTCTTGTACGTTTTCGTTTAGATAGGGTCACTTGTGCCCCTGGTCGGGCGGACAAGTCCGCTATCTAAACGGCGGACGGTTTGAAGAGTCACCAATCTCTCCACTCCTGAGGAGCACGAAGCGTGTGTAGTTCTCCGGATCGTCTTCCAGGTTCTCCTTGATGATAAAGCCTCCGTAGAGTTTTGCGGCTCGCCGTCCTGCCAGCGCCGCGCGTGTGCGATTGCCGCTTTTGATTATTCGCGCGACGCTGCCGGCGGTGTCGTCGACCGCGATAGAAACGATTCGCGGATACTCGGTAAAGAAGCGCCGGCATTGGGCCAGAGCCGCCGGATGGGATTCCACTGTTTCAATATCTTCCAAAACGGCACCCGGGCAGCCAATCAACTGCTGTTGAATGCGGCAGACTATCTCGCCGCTGTTAATCAGTGCGCTCCCACGCAGCAAAGCAACCACCGGTTCAATTGCCCCGATCAGACTGTTTTCGACCGGCGCGACTGCAAAGTCTGCCAACCCTTCGGCAACGCTACTGAAGAGCGCAGCAAAGGTCGGGCGCGGCACCGACTCGATCTCGGGACCGAGCAGCGTGATGGCTGCATCTTCGCTGAACGCACCAGGCTCACCCTGAAAGGCGACTCTTGGTCTTGGCGCTGAATTAATCACAGCAAGCCCTGGCGCATTTCGGCGCCGTCGGTTGTTTGAATGGCCCCCGCTTCGACACGTCTTGATTCGCTGATGATGCGGCGAAAGAGTTTGCCAATGGCGCGCTGATCGAGCGGGCCGCTGTTTGCTTGTTGCAGCGTCAACAGCACTGTGCGCTCGCGTTCCGGATCGCAACATGGCAAGCCTGCCACGCGCTTCAGGGCGCCAACCTTCATGGCCAGGCGCGCCCGCCTGTTCAAGAGCTGCAAAAGCGTGCGGTCGATTTCATCTATTTCCGAGCGCCAGTATTGGATATTCATCGACTGTGGTTCCTTTCGTAAAAAAACCAGCCGCGACTAATTCCCGTTTTGGGAGTCGCGGCTGGCTCGTTTGGAAGCTATTTAGTGCTGGTTGCTTAAGTCTTTCGCACTTCACGTCCACATTTCGCCGGTCCGCTCTCCCCGTTAAAGAAGAAGCGGTACGTAAAGGCGAAGTAAAAGAGGGTGTGCGTGGTAATCGTCATTTGTTTCTCTCTAAAACAGAAACGAGTGCCAACTATAGACAGCCGTACAAAAACCTGTCAAGGAAAAATATCGGGTTCCCTGGGACCGCACGCTTCTGGCGTGCTGGGGCTGCGGCACTGGCCTTCGGGATCGCAAGGAGAAACCGCCCCAACTCCAGCACGCAGGATGCGTGCGGTCCCAGACCATCGAAACTCAACTCGCAGATCCTTCGTAATATGACCGACCCTGATCCGGAAACTGCACGATCCTAATCAAAGACAATTGTGTCCCTCTGGAGGAAGAATGCGTTTACGAACCTTGCTTATGACCGCGATTCTACTGTTGGGGGCGCAAGTCGCCCTTGCCGCAGACGATGCAATCCTGCTCGTGCATTCGCCGACCGTTAACCGCGCGCAAATTGTCTTTGTCTATGGAGGCTATCTGTGGACGGTACCGCGAGAGGGCGGTGAGGCCCGGCAGTTGACGACTGGCGGCCACGAAGGTCTGCCGTTGTTTTCGCCGGACGGCAAGTGGATCGCCTTTACCGGGGAATACGACGGCAACATCGATGCCTTTATCATGCCCGCCGGTGGCGGCGAGCCGCGTCGTCTGACCTGGTATCCGGGCGCCGACGTAGCGGTCGCCTGGACGCCTGATGGGAAGAAGGTGCTGTTCCAATCAGGACGTGAGTCGTACGCTGACTTTACACGGTTGTACACAGTTTCAGTCGAGGGCGGATCGCCTGAAGTGCTGCCGATGTGGCGGGCCGACAGAGGCTCTTTTTCGGCGGATGGTTCACGCATTGCTTATGTGCCCAACTTGAAATGGCAAACATCCTGGAAGCGATACCGCGGCGGGCAGACGACACCCATTTACCTTTTGCAACTCAGCGATTTGAAGCTGGAGAAAATCCCCCGAGAAAATTCTAATGATTCTGATCCAGTGTGGGTGGGCGATACCGTGTACTTCCTCTCCGATCGCAATGGCGCGGTCACATTATTTTCCTACGACACGAAAACAAGAACCGTACGTCAGGCGCTGGAGAATAAAGGACTGGATCTGAAATCCGTTTCCGCCGGCCCCGAGGCATTGGCTTACGAACAGTTCGGCGGCATCTATTTGTTCGATCTGAAAAGCGGCAAAGCGGGCAAGGTCGATATTCACGTATCCGGTGACCTGCCGGCAACGCGACCTCATTACGAGAAGGTCGGCGAGCGCATTCAATCCGCCGCAATTTCGCCGACAGGCGCGCGCGCAGTATTCGAGGCGCGTGGTGAAATTCTTTCAGTGCCCGCCGAAAAAGGGGACGTGCGCAACCTGACTCGTACGACTGCTTCTGCGGACCGAGACCCGGCCTGGTCCCGCGATGGGAAGTGGATCGCCTATTTTTCCGACGAGTCCGGAGAATACGCGCTGCATCTGGTCGATCAGTCAGGACTCGGACCGGTGAAAAAGATCAATCTGGGCAACCCGCCGTCATTCTTCTATGGACCGGTCTGGTCGCCGGACAGCAAGAAGATTGCCTTCACTGACAAGCGGCTTAACATCTGGTACGCCGACGTCGAGAAAGGCACAACTATCAAAGTAGATACCGATCGCTATGACGATCCCAGCGTTCAGCTCACTGTCTCATGGTCGCCGGACAGCAAGTGGCTGACGTACTCGAAGTTTCTCGAAAACCATCTGCGCTCGATCTTTGTTTACTCGCTGGAAACCAGAAAGTCTTCGCAGATAACTGAGTCGCTTGGCGATGCCCGTTATCCGGTGTTTGATAAGGGCGGCAAGGCAATATTCTTTACGGCCAGCACCGACGTCGGACTGTCGTCGGGTTGGTTAGATCTTTCCAGCTATCAACATCCGGTCCTGCGCAGTGTCTATGCAGTGGTCTTAAAAAAGGGTGACAAGTCCCCAGTTGAACCCGAAAGCGACGAAGAGAAGACCGAGGAACAAAAGAAAGCCGAAGAGAAGAAAGCCGAAGACAAGAAACCTGACGCAAATAAGAGCGGGCAGGCAGACAAAGGAAAGGAAAGCGAAAAGGGTAAGGAAGACGAGAAGAGAGAAGAGCCCGTAGTGGTCAACATTGACTTGGACGGAATTGGTCAGCGCATTGTTTCTTTGCCCATCAAGCCGGCAAATTACGTCGGGCTCGACACGGGAAAAACCGGCGTGCTCTTCCTCAGTGAATTACCCGATGTGCCGCGATTTGATCCCATCATTCCAGCGACTGTTTCAAAATTTGAGTTGAGCACGCGCAAGACTGAGACGTTTTTGGGCGGCATCAGCGGCTTCACAGTTTCAGCCAACGGAGAAAAGGTACTCTACCGCCAGGGCCCGGCGTGGTTTATCGCTGCTGCTGCGGCCGCCCCCAAGCCCGGCGAGGGAGCGCTGAAGCTATCGGCGATGGAGGTCTATGTCGATCCGCGCACCGAATGGAACCAGATGTACCACGAGGTTTGGCGCATCCAGCGGGACTTCCTTTACGATCCCGGTCATCACGGATTAGACCTGGCAGCGGCGGAGAGAAAATATGCGCCATATCTCAAGGGCGCCGGCGGACGCGACGATGTCAACTATTTGTTTGACGAGATGCTGGGCGAAATTACGATTGGGCATATGTTCATGGGCGGTGGTGACGTCCCACAGTCCAGGAAAGTTAAAGGCGGGTTGTTGGGCGCAGACTATCACATCGAAAATGGACGCTATAGGTTCGCACGCATCTTTAACGGCGAAAATTGGAACCCGGATTTGCGCGCGCCGCTAACCCAACCTGGAGTCGAAGTGAAAGTCGGCGACTATTTGCTCGAGGTCAATGGTATCGATGTCAGGCCGCCGGTTGATGTCTACAAATACTTCGAGAATACGGCCGATACGCAGATTCGCATCAAAGTAGGACCCAGTCCGGATGGCAAAGGTGCGCGCGAGGTGACAGTCGTCCCGGTGGGCAGCGAATTCGCGATGCGCAACCGGGCTTGGGAAGAGGACAACCGGCGCAAAGTGGACCAGATGAGCGGCGGCAAGGTCGCTTATGTGCACGTACCAGACACGGCCACCGGCGGCTACCTGAATTTCAACCGCTTTTATTTTGCGCAGGTAGGAAAACAAGCCGCGATCATCGATGAACGATACAACCACGGCGGACAGGTGGCCGACTATATCATCGATGAACTCGAACGGCCGTTACGTAACTGTGCCATCACGCGCGATGGAGAAAAGTTCTGTTCACCGCTGGCGCAGATCTATGGTCCAAAGACGATGATCATTAACGAGATGTCAGGCTCAGGTGGCGACGCTTTACCGTGGATGTTTCGCCAGGACAAGATCGGCCCCCTGGTGGGAACGCGCACCTGGGGTGGGTTGGTAGGTATCTGGGGCTATCCGTCTTTGATGGATGGCGGGTTTGTCACCGCGCCGCGCGGGGCCATCTATGGATTAAAAGGCGATTGGGAAGTAGAGAATCGCGGCATTGCACCCGACATTGAAGTCGAGAACGATCCGGCCGCGGTAGCGGCAGGACATGATCCGCAACTGGAAAAGGCCGTGCAGATAACCCTCGAGGCGCTCAAGAAGAATCCGGTGGTGATTCCCGATCATCCGCCCTACCCGAACTATCATAAGCCATAAGGGGACATGAAATGCGTTCGGCAACCCGTTGTTGTCTCGCTAATCGTGCCCGTAGCATTTGAGCTGTAAAACGGCGCTTCATCACGCCCAGTGGCCCGGTCATCACAAAACGCGCTGTTCACTGCTCATGATGTGCTAAGAGAATCAGGTTTCGGAATTCCGTCACGTCGTAATCAGACGCCGTAATCAGACATAGTCACTGACTTCATTTCACCTGAGGAGTATCAAAATGCGAATCGCTACTCGTTCCTTCAGTCGCACTTCGACTACGGTGGGTTTTTTCCTTCTCCTGGCTCTCTGTTGCTCGTCGGCATTTGCTCAGGGCGGGGGGATCACAAAGTTAACGATTAAATCCAACGTCATGGGAGAGGACCGCCCTATCCTGGTGCGTACACCGGCGGGATATGACGTAAACAAGCTGAAATATCCGGTGCTCTATATGACTGACGGCGACGCCCACATGGCGCACACCGCCAGCACGATAGAGTTCCTGGCGCGCAATGGCCGCATGTCCGAATTAATTGTGGTGGGCATTCCCAATACCGATCGGACGCGAGACCTGACGCCCACCAAAGCTGTGGGTCCGAATGCCGCGCAATTTCCCACCGCCGGCGGCGCCGATAAGTTTCTCAAGTTCATTGAGACCGAGTTGATTCCGGAAATCGAGAAAAACTATCGCGTGCAGCCGTATCGAATTCTCGCCGGCCATTCCTTCGGCGGACTGTTCGCCGTTCATGCCCTGATTACTCGCCCGGAATTGTTTAATTCTTACGTCGCAGTTAGTCCCTCGCTGCAATGGAGCGATGAGGCAACGCTAAAGCGGGCGGAAGAATTTCTGAAAGAGCGAAAGGAGTTGAACGCGACACTGTTTACGTCACTGGGGAACGAACCTGGAGACATCGGGGATGCGTTCGTGCTGTTCAAGCAGGCGCTGGCAAAAACTCAGATCAAAGGATTTGAATGGGAAGCGCAACAGTTTCCTGATGAGGATCACGGTTCGGTAGTACTGCGCAGTCATTATCTCGGCCTGCGCAAGGTTTATGAAGGTTGGCAGATGCCGCGCAATCCACAAACCGGCGAGCTGGCCGGTGGGCTCAAAGGCGCCGAGGAACACTATCAGAAATTGACGCAAAAATTTGGGTACTCGATTCCGGTGCCCGAAGGCCTCGTCAATCAAATTGGCTACCAGTATTTGGCTGGAGGAAAATCCGACGAGGCCATTGCGACTTTCAAAAGCAATGTCGAGCACTATCCGAACTCGGCTAATGTCTATGACAGTCTGGCGGAAGCATACGAGAAGAGTGGCATGCTGGATCTCGCGGCTCCGCTCTATGAAAAGGCGCAAACACTCGGTAAGCAGTATAACGATCCGAATGCCGCAGTCTTTGGCGCCAACTACGTTCGAGCTAAGGAAAAGCTGACCCAGGCTGAAGCAGCGAAGAAGAATAAGTAGAACCAGGAGGCGGGGGCAGAAGGCAGAAGGCAGAAGGCAGAAGGCAGAAGGCAGAAGGCAGAAGGCAGAAGGCGGAAGGCGGTAGGCAGGCTTCCTAAGCACGCTGCCTACTGCTTACTGCCTTCTGCCTTCTCGTTTTACCTGCCGTCTGCCTCCTCTCTCACCGTCCGGCGCCCTGACGCTCGATCATCCACTGCGGGTATTGAGCTGCGGGTGCGGTAGTGGCGGAAAGAGTTTCCAGTTCCGCGGTCGTTAACTTCAGATCCGTCGCTTTCAGATTATCCTCCAACTGTGACTGTTTGTTGGCGCCGATGATGATCGAGGTGACACCGGGTTGGGCCAACAGCCACGCGAGCGCAACCTGGGCCACAGTGGCCTCTCTTTGCTTCGCAATGGCGGCCAACGCTTCCACCGCATCGAACCCGCGCGCTTCGTCGATGGGCGGAAATTGAAAACCGCTGCGTCGCGCGCCTTCTGGAGTCGGATTGTCGCGCCGGTACTTGCCGGAAAGGAAACCACCCGACAACGGAGACCAGGGTAAGACCCCGACACCTTCTTCCTGGCATAACGGCAGCAACTCGTGCTCGAGATCGCGACCGACCAGGGAATAATAAGCTTGCAGAGATACAAAGCCGGACCAATCATGATCCTTCGCCAACACCAACGCCTTCATCAGTTGTCGGGCCGCCCAATTTGAACAGCCCAGGTAACGCACCTTTCCCTGACGCACCAGATCGTCAAGCGCGCGCAGGACCTCTTCCACGGGCGTGAGCGCGTCCCAGCCATGCACCTGATAGAGATCAATGTAGTCTGTCCCGAGCCGCCGCAAACTGCCTTCGACAGAAGCAAAGATATGTTTTCGCGAGAGACCTACGTTGTTCAGGTCGCCGGCGCCAGTGGTCGCTCCTTCGCTCATCGCGCCGCGAACTTTGGTGGCGATGACAACCTGGTCGCGGCCTGCCTTGAGTTCTTTTAGGGCCGCTCCCAGAACTTCTTCTGAACCGCCATACGAATAGACGTCGGCAGTATCAAAGAAATTAATTCCGGCCTCAAATGCTCTGGCCACCATAGTATTTGCGTTAGGTTGGTCCACCACCGCGATGTTGAAAAAATTCTCGCCGAACGTCATCGTTCCCAGACACAACTCGGAAACTTTGATACCGGTACGACCCAATACTTTGTAATTCATGTGTGCTCCCTATTTAGGTTTTGGAGATCGTAACCCGCAAACGTCGCTGGGGCAAAGGCAGAGCGGAAAAGGGCGAAGAGCGAAGAGCAAAGGGCAAAAGGGGAAAAGGGGAAAAGGGATGCCACGGGCTTGCCCCGAGGAGCCTCACGATTTTTCCTTTCGTGGCTGGCGCTCGAACTAAAAAACGTGGGTCTCCACCGCACAAGGCCGTGGCACCGCAATCACTTATTAAGCTCTTTCAAATTCTCATCTCATTCACACCCGGTTTCAACCGGGTGATAAGCGGTGAATCCGGTTTACTGACACCACGATCGAGCAGCGTAACATTTCAATTCTGCACAGCGTCGAAAGTCTTGCCGCACTCGAATCTTTGGCTGCTCGAGCGGGCACAGCGTCCCCTTCCTGACTGCCCGGCCCCATCTGGACTCTTGATCGGCAGCGACTATCGCTCCAACGCCGCGCGATCCCATCCCGCCAGGTTCGCGCCGGCTTCATATGTGCTTTGCAGAAAATCCATGAGCGTCTGCGCGGGTGAGGTTGATTTACGCACGTCGTCATAGAGAAGAAAGAACTCTTTCATTTCCTGGCTGTAAAATGTTTCGGCAGGCAATACCTGCGCCTGCGCGAGACCCGCGGGCTCGGGGGTGGTGTAGGAATAGAACGCGGCCTCCATGTCTTTGTTGCCGGGCCAAAAACCGTGACTGAGGACTTCGTGCGAGTAGGCTTCGCGCGTGATTAGGTCAGCCCCTGGACGCTCCGGCGCCGGCCGTCCGGAAAAGCGTGTAACTGCCATGTCAAAACTGCCCCAGAAGAAATGTACCGGACTGCACTTGCCGATGAAGCGGCCGCGAAACTCTTTCAGGACCTTGTCCATTTCAACCAGCGCGCGCCAAAAGCGATTGGCATATTCCGCATCGTATGAAGCGTGCTGCTCATCGTCTTCGAAGCGAATGGGATTGGGCACCTCGACGGGCATGGTCCAGATCTTAATTTCAATTTCCAAACCCCGTAGGGCCTTCATAACTTCGGCGTAGAACGCGGCCACTGATTGCGGTCGCAACGCCAATGCAGTGGCCGCACCATCACTGCATTTGATCAGTAATCTGTGATCGATGAAGTCAAACTCAATTTCAAAGATGCGCTCGCCGTAAGGAATGGCCGAAGTGGTAAGTCCGCGGGCTGAGACATAGAGCGGCACGTTCCACCAGTGATTGACCAGCGGTGTCTGGGCCAGGCGGATTTTTCCCACCACCTGTGTCCACATGTGCAGCGTGGCCAGGGTGTCCTGCCATTCTGCAAACTTCAAAACCGGCCAGGGATTGTTGGGCATAAGAGTAATCATAAGTCTGTCGTCAGAAATCTGAAATAAAAAGTCAGAGATTCGATTTTGTAGATTTCGGTTATCGTAATTCGGATTACGAATAGTGTAAATATCAAAGCGCGAGGTCTGAAAGCCAGGTCACCAACGCATTCAGAGAATTGCTAAAAACTCATTTCCTGAGGTCAGGAAGTCTAGTGGGCCTCGGACAGTCTGGAAGGGGACCCTGTCCCCGCTTCAACTCGCACGACGATCAAGCAACGAGCGAGTATGAATATTTTCGCTAAGCTAGGGATATCTCTCTCGATGAACATTTCAGAACTTGAAGCGGGACAGGGTCCCCTTCCCGACTGTAGCTTCCCACCAGGCTATTGAGATCGGCAATTGATCACCACCATCACGGAACCAGCAACAACTTTCCGCTGGTCGCCCTTCCTTCGAGATCACGATGTGCCTGCCGAGCTTCGGTCAGGGGATAGGCTTTGTGGATCCGGATCTTGAGTTCACCGCTGGTGATCATCTGCAGCACATCGCCGGATCGCTGCTCCAATTCCTCGCGCGTGCCGATGTAATGTACGAGCGTGGGCCGCGTGAGAAACAGCGACCCTTTGTGCGTCAGCTCCAAGAGATCGAATGGAGGAACCGCACCACTGGCGCCGCCGAAGAGGACCATGTAACCTCGGGGTCGCAGGACATTCAAGCCTTTGTCAAAAGTAGCTTTGCCGACACCGTCGTAGACGACATCAACGCCCCTGCCTCCGGTCAGACGCCGCGTTTCGCTTTCAAAGTCTTCCTGAGTGTAGACGATGCACTCATCTGCGCCGGCATCACGAGCGATTTGAGCTTTGTCCGCGGACCCGGCGGTAGCAATCACACGCGCACCGAGCCTTTTGGCCATTTGCACCAGCAATTGGCCCACTCCACCGGCCGCGGCATGAATTAAAGCCGTTTCACCGTTCTGCAGAAGATAGGTGCTATGCGAAAGATAATGCGCAGTCATACCCTGAAGCATCGACGCCGCCGCCTGATTGAAATCGATTTGGTCAGGGATCTTCACCAGCCGATCGGCAGGCACCGAGGCATATTCGGCGTAACTTCCCATAACGCCTGTGTAGGCCACCCGATCGCCCGGTTGCACGCTCGTAACATCTGAACCGACCGCAACGATCTCGCCGGCGCCCTCCTGACCAATTGTGAATGGGAGCGGCGCTGGATAGCGGCCCTCACGATAATAGACGTCAATGAAATTCACACCCGCCGCTTTGATCTGTACTACCGCTTCATTTGGTTTCGGTACGGGAACGGGAAGCTCGACGAGCGCGAGTGCCTCAGGCCCGCCGACCTGAGAAACTTGAATGGCTTTCATGCGAGTATCGTAAATCGTAAACGGCGAATGGTAAAATCGATCGGCGGGCTGACACTTCAAGTTTCTTTAGATCGCAAACGCATGGATCAATTCACACTCCCTCCCGGTGAAAAGTGGCGGCAGTTTGAGCTCAACGCGCTGGGCTTGCGTGATTTCGCCGGCGCGCGCCTGGATGGCGCGCTCAATCCCTTTGCGCTGGCACGTTTCGCTAATCTGCTGGTAGTTGATTTCAAACAGATCGAAGGATTGAGTGCAGAGGCGCGCGAGCATCTGCTCGGATCCGCGTCAAGAGAATGGTCGGGAGGCGCTTGTTCGCGGGCACTTCCGGATGGAAGGAAAATAATTATTCTTAACCCTAACCATGGTCGCCAACGGCAGCACTCGACTTTGATGGAAGAGATTTGTCATGTCTTTCTTGGCCACACGCCTAATCGTCTGGCGATCGTCACCGAAGGCAAAGGTGGGAAGTCGGCGGCCCGTGACTACCAAAAAGCAGATGAAGAAGCCGCTTATGCGACCGGCGCCGCCGCGCTTGTGCCTTTCAGCGCACTGCGCCGGCTTGTATTGCTGGGAAGATCAGCCGGTGAGATTGCGAGACACTTTCGCGTCAGCCGCCAGCTGGTCCTTTACAGGCTGAAGGTGACGCGGCTCTGGAGCCTCTACAAATCCGCTCATCCCGCGGAGGTGCGCAGCGTGAAGAAGAAGCGTTCGTCAGAGAGGGATAGCAGACTTCAATAACTTCCGCCATTAATTCGATTGCGGCTCTGCCGCGAAAGAGGGACCACTTACCCGATTCGCTCCTGAGCAACGACCGTTTCAGTCTTTTTCGTTCGCACCCTATAATGTCCGTTCTGAGTTGAATCAATTATGACTGAACAAATCAGTACAGCGTCGGCTTCCTCGACCGGACTAAGCACGGTCGACAAGCTGCGCATGCTGCTGGACATCACCAACAAGATCAGTCGCTCGCTTGACTTGCAGGAAATTCTGAATCAGGTGATGGACACGCTTGATTCCCTGATTCCCTACGACGCGGCAGGCATTTTCGTGGTTGATTGCGGTGATCCCGACCCGGACCTGGAAACAGACGAACCCTGTGTCTTTCAGGCCGAAGCCGTACGTGGCTACGACATCAGCGAATTGACTGAGCTTCACCTGAAACTTGGTGAGGGAATCATCGGTCATGTCGCCTTGACGCGCGAGCCTGTGATTTCTCCTGATGTGCGCGAAGAGCCGCGATATATCAACGCGCGCGAGCGCACTCGGTCTGAAATGGTGGCGCCGATCATTTCCAACGACGAAGTGATTGGCGTCTTCGACCTGGAGAGTGATGAGCTCAATGCTTATTCGGAAGATGATCTGGAGGTGTTAATGCTGCTTGCTTCGCAGGTGGCGATCATCATTGAGAAGGTCATGCTGCACGAACAGCTGATCGAGAAGAAGCGGCTGGAAGGCCAGCTCGAAGTCGCCCGACAGGTGCAGCTTGAATTGCTTCCGGCGAGTGATCCGCAACTAGTCGGTTACGATATCAGCGCCTATAACTTTCCCACGGAAGAAGTTTCGGGAGACTACTACGACTGGGTGAGGATTCACGACGATCAGATTGGCATCGTGATTGCCGATGTCGCCGGAAAGGGCGTACCGGCCGCGTTGTTGATGGCGTTCCTGCGTGCCAGCCTTCGGGCCGCCACGCATATCGGCTATGCTCCACAAATCTCCATGGCCAAGGTGAATTATCTCCTTTGGGAATCCATCGAGCGCAATCAATTCGTGACCGCCTTTTATGGAATTTTGGACGCCACCAACCGTACGCTCGCGTATGCGAACGCCGGACACAATCCGCCGTTGTTGCTGAATGCCGATGGCAGCGCGCGTTTTCTCGATCAGGGTTCAGTGCCGTTGGGAATGTTCCGCGACACCCGCTACTATGAGTATTACCTGACCCTGGGGCCGGGCCAGCTGCTGGTGCTCTATACGGATGGCGTGACCGAAGCGATGAATCCGCGCGAGGAAGAATTTGGCTCCGATCGGCTGATGCAATCAGTAAAGGCCGCCCGCGATCTGAGTGCGCGTGAGATGATCGATGCGATACAGCGAGATGTATTGGAGTGGACCGACGGGAAGGGAGCCCACGATGACGTCACGTTCTTTGTAATTAAAGCCCTGGAAAGCGTGTAGAGCAAACTGTCAGTTAGTCTCGGCGTTGGAGCTTACGCCGCTAATGGGTAGTTAGGGAGTTGTGCGCGTGATCGCCACCCGGGGCCAGAGGGGCTCGATAATCACCAAAGTGAAACTCGGCTTCCGATTCGGAAAAAGCGTAGACATCAAAACCATAGGCGTCCAGATATGCGGCCATGTCATTTGGAGACATAAGATAAATGGACGGCTCGTAACCTGCTTCAGAGCGAATTTCGAGCAGGCGCTCAATCACCTCGAGCGGAGCAAAACAGCGAATGGGATCCCTGTACGTTGCCACGGTGTTTTCAGCGCCTCCTTTCGTCAGTCAGGGAAGCTCAACAGCAACCTCCCACGAACAACAGCTATGATGTAGCCATGACATGTTGCGTTTGTCACCGCGAAACATTTATTTTTAGTCACGGCACTTTTCATCTGATTATTTGACGTTCGAGGTAAGCGAAAAGTTCCAAGGAACATTTATGAGTACACCACTGCAACCGGCGGCACCGGCGACGGGAACCACAACGGCAACTCCTCCGCCACTTAACTTCATGATCGTGTTGCGACAAATGTTAAGGGCTGCGGACACTGTCAGTGATTTGCTTTTCTCTCCAGGACGCCCGCCACAGGTTGAATTATCAGGGCAACTGGTCCCCGTAAATATTCCCGGTTTGGAAAAGTTGTTGCCGGCTCACACCGCGTCCATCGCCAAAGTGATTCTGGGAAATCAGCAAATGGCTATCGAAAGCCTCGAGAAAACGGGATCAGCGGATCTCTCGTTCAGTTTTCCGGGTGAGTCTCGCTTTCGCGTGAACATCTTCAAACAACGCGGCACTTATGCGATCGTGATGCGCGTCATCCCCCAGAGACCGCCGCAGTTTAGTGATTTTGACCTGCCGGAACAGCTGAAGACAATCGCGGAACTGAAGACGGGAATTGTGCTGGTTACCGGACCAACCGGTAGCGGTAAAAGTACGACGTTGGCCGCCATTATTGACCTGATAAATGAAACGAAGTACTACCATATAGTTACTATTGAAGATCCGATCGAGTTCCTCCATCCGCACAAAAAGTCCACGATACACCAGCGAGAATTGCATTCAGACACGCCGAATTTTTCGGTGGCGCTGCGTGCTGCATTGCGTCAGGCACCCAAGGTAATTCTGGTGGGCGAAATGCGTGACCGGGAAACAATCGAGGTGGCCATGGAAGCGGCCGAGACGGGACATCTGGTCCTTTCCACTTTGCACACAATCGATGCTGCCAAAACAGTGGATCGAATCATCGGAGTTTTTCCCAAAAATGAAGAGCGAGTGATCCGTATGCGCCTGTCGCAATCGTTTCGGTACATCATCTCGCAACGATTGATTCCGCGTGCCGGGGGTAAGGGGCGCGTGGCCGCCATCGAGATTCTGAAATCGACGTTGCGTACTAAAGACTACATCGAAAAAGGCGAGACCGAAGGCAAATCGCTGATGGACGCCATGGAACAAGGCGACATGGACGGCATGCAAACGTTCGATGGCGTGATTGAGAAGTTTATTCGTAACGGTGATGTCACGCTGGAGGCGGCCTTGCCCTATTCATCGAATCAAAATAATCTACTATTGCGGCTCGGCGATTTAGGCGGTAAAGGTGCGGCCCCGGTGCAGCCCCAACCAAAAGCGAAGGAAGAAGGTTCAATGCTTGACCTGATTGAGCGTTGAAGATCCAGGCCGTTTTTATGGAGTTACTCGGCCCCTCAATACCAATTCTCCCGACGCCAATCAACACAACCTCAGTGTGTTTCGCGCCGTCGCTGCTTCGCTTCGCTCAATTAAAGCAATCACTTCGACTTATTCCAATCATTTTCCTGTTGCTGTTGGCTTCGTTGGGAATTCAGGAAGCGCGCTGCGCTCCGGCCGAAGAGATTCGTGTTGAGCTGCCGTCCAATGGCCAACTGCGAGTCGAAAACCAGTTTGGCGATGTCAATATTAGCGTCGGAAAAGAAAAAGATGTCTCTGTTTCCGCCCGGTTTGAAATGGACAAGTTTGGCGTCACCAGTGATCCTTATCGTCTTACGATTGAGAATAACAAAGGCCCCGCGTTTCCTCGCTCAGCGGTGGTAATCGAGGCGAAGCACGAACTTCTTTCCATTTTGGTGGTCAGACCACGCGATCCAAACGTTCATATTAATTTGACGGTGACCATTCCGGAAAAAACGCGCGCCGAGATTGTCACCGGTCAGGGCAGGATATTCAGTCGGGGACTAACCGTCTCTTTGTCACTGAACACAACCGCGGGCCCTATTCAGGTTGAGGCGGAATCGCCGCTCGACGCCGACATTATTGCCCGGTCTACCCTGGGGCTGGTTCGCTCACAAATCGGACCGACTGAGAGTGCCAAAACCCATAATTATCAATCGCGTTTTGGCTCGGGACGCATGGTCCTGCGCGCCAATAGTCAGAGCGGCGAAATAACTCTGAGCTCGCTCGCCGGCGATAGTCCGGTGCCGGGAAAGGCTCAACTTCCCGAACTTCGGCCCTCCATACCGGTGGCGCCGGGTGTGGGAACGCCGGCAAACACCTCTCAGACTGAAGAAGTTGACGAAGGCGATGTAATTCGCGTTGACGCACAGCTGGTTACCTTGAACATGAGCGTTGTGGATCGCTCCACCAACCGAGGTCTGGTGGGTTTGAGTCAATCCGATTTCAAGCTCTTTGAGAACGGTGTCCAGCAACAGCTGGTACATTTTGATTCTTCTTCCGCGCCCTTTGATCTGGTGTTGGTAATCGATTTGTCCGGGTCGACCAGGGATGTGGTGAAACTCATTCGGGCTGCCGCGCGCCGGTTTGTCGATGCGGCCCGCAGCTCGGACAGGATTGCGATCATAACTTTTGCGGGCAAGCCCAGCGTTGTGTCGCCATTGACTTTGGACCGTGAGGCGCTGCGCCAGAGAGTAAACGACATCGACACCGTATCGGGTGATACCAAACTTTATGACGCCGGTGATTTTGCCATGGCTGAGCTGGTCAGAGAGACAAAAAACTCACGGCGCGCTGCAATCGTCCTGATGAGTGACGGTCTTGACGGCAGCATTCCCGGGGTTCAGGGAGAAGGATCGAAGCTTGCTTATCAGGAGTTTCTGAACGGAATCCGAGAATTCGACGGCGTCCTTTATACGCTTTGGCTGAATACTTACTACGAGGCGTTGAATCCTCAGGACACCCAGCCGGAAGCATTCGACATGGGGCACGATCGGATGAAAGAGATGGCTGACGCTGGTGGGGGATTGTTTTACGAAGTCGATGGGCTCGAGGATCTCGCCGGCGCATATGAACACGTAGTCGCCGATCTCGGGACCGTTTATAGTTTGGCCTACCGTCCCGCAAATAAGAGTAGAGATGGGAAATGGCGCGCGATCCGCGTCAATGTCGAGCGCAGCAATGCGATCGCGCGCGGCAAACATGGCTATTATGCAAACTAGGCAGACCAAACCAGGCTGCTCTTGCAGCCGGATCAAAAGCGTTCTGTTGGCGACGGTACTGCTCTTGATCTCGGTCACCCCTTGCCTGGCGCAGGTCCCGGAATCCGCGGATACTCTGCGCATAGATTCTGATCTTGTGAGTCTTCAGGTTAGTGTGCTTAGCCACGATCCTCTAAAGCCACCGACCTATTTGCAGCAGAGTGACTTTAAAGTCCTGGACGATGGATCGCCCCAGGAGATTACCTTCTTTGCGGCCGCGGATGCGCCCTTCGACCTGGTGTTGCTTCTGGATCTCTCCGGCTCAACCGCGGACAAATTGAAGCTGATTCGCAAGTCGTCGAAGCGCTTTGTAGAAGCTTCGCGACCGCTGGATCGGATTGCGATTATCACCTTCACGGATGATATCGAAATAGTTTCGCCGTTGACTTCGAACCATAAGGAGCTGTTCCGCGCAATTGATGACATCGAAAGGCCCAGTGGAGGCACGAGCTTTTGGGATGCCCTGCGCTATGTGTACTTAGCCGTCCTTCGTCCCGGTCAGTCCTCGCGCCGCACGGCAGTGGTCGTCATGACGGACGGGGTCGATAATGCTTTGCCGGATGTCGGCGGAGCCGGCTCGCGAATTACTTTTGAAGAGTTGGCGAACATAGCCGCACATTCTGAGGCGGTAGTATTCCCGGTATTCCTCGATACCGAAAAAGAGGAAGTGAAGCGTCATCGTACGCCTGCCAGCGCCTATGTGTTGGCGCGGGCGCAACTGGCGCAGCTTGCTGAGGCAAGCGGGACCGTAGTGCGTCGCGCGAATAAAGTGTCGGACCTGGAAAGCGTCTATGAGCAAATCATACGCGACCTGGGAACTGTCTACAGTATTGGCTACCGGCCCGTGAACAATAAGCGGGACGGCAAGTGGCATCAGATAAGCGTAGCCCTCCTGGAACACCCCGACCTGACGGCGCGTACACGAAACGGCTATTATTCGGGCTCGCTCGCTTCCAGCTCACCGCCCTGAAATGAAGAACCGGCACGGGCGTCCCGCCCCTAATCCCTCCTCAGGATGCGCGTGCCGCGATCAACACCTGCCCGCAACAAAGCTTGTAAATACAATCGAGAGGTCTATAATGGGGACACACCAAGCGGCCCCGAACCCGAAAGTCCCAAGGAGAGATCGCCATGAAACACTGTTTCTCTTCAGTTACTCTCGCCATTGCGACTGTCGCCCTGGTGCTCTCCGCGAACCTTGTTTTGAATGCCCAAAACCGCGAAAAATTTGTTATTTCCGCTAAAGCTGGAGGGATAAACGCGGTTTCCGGTCGCGTAGAGATCAGATCCTATCTCGGTGCTGACTGGTCGCTGCTGAACATTACCGACGACTTGAAAGCGCGTGACGTCGTTAGGACAGGCCAGGACGGCCGGGTCGAGATGTTGCTGAATCCTGGGTCGTATCTGCGAGTGGGCGAGAATTCCGAGTTCGAGTTAACCGATAACTCTTTGGAGAATCTCGAAGTACGTCTCACTAGGGGCACCGCGATAATCGAAGCAACGGGCGCCGATGAGACTGAACTGGCCATTAACATCACCACGCCGCATGCCCGGATCATAATCATCAGACGCGGCCTCTATCGCGTTAATGTGATCCCAGGCGACACCACGGAATTATTCGTGCGCAAAGGTCGCGTGATGCTGGCCAACACCCACACAAAAGTCAAAGAGGGAAACAAAGTAGTTTTCAGCAGCACCGCGTTCTCGGTAGCCAAACTGCAAAAAGCTGAAAAGCACAAAGACGTTCTTGATACCTGGAGTAAAGAGAGGGCCGGAACTGTTGCCCTGGCTAATAACAAAATCTCGGCGCGGGATTTGAACGCTTTTGTCTCCAGCATGGATGACTTTTGGTGGGCTCCTTTCTCTGCTCGTGCGTCAGGCGTGTGGTTATTCAATCCCGGATATCATTGCTATACCTTCATGCCGTTTACTTTCGGTTGGGGCTCTCCCTATGGGTCCAGTTACTCGCGAATTTTTGATTGTGAATGTTTTTGGGATCGACGCTTCCGCTATGACGATCGCCGGCAGGTGATCTTCGCTTCCGGTGTGGGCATAGGGTCGAGAAGTGGTCCCGGCGCGGGCACGGGTTCAGGTAGTGGTTCGGGATCTGGTGCAGGATCCGGATCTGGTAGCGGCTCTCGCATGGGTCCGTCTTCGTCACCGGACTGGCCGGGACGGAGCATCGGCAAGCCGGATACAAATCCCGATGGCGGCCGCCAGCGCCCACCGACGCCCTAAGCGCTTCGGCCAACGTCGATTAGTTCTTCAGCAGCCGGTCAAGTTCACCATCCACCAGAGTCTTGATCTCAGATCGCTTCAAGCCGGCCAGCACCAGATGAGTAAGTGCCGTGGAAAGCTGCGCCCGCAGATGCTCGTTTGATTTCTCACCCAGCACCCGAGAAGTAACAATCGCACCCGAGCCGTGTTTGATCTTGATGAGTCCTTCCTGCTGCAGCTTTCGATAGGCAAAGGCGATCGTATTGAGATTGACCCCGAGGTCTGAGGCGACCTGTCGCACCGGCGGCAGAGAGGACCCCTCCAGGAGTTCACCCCGAGCAATCAGCGATTTGATTTCGTCAACCACCTGCCGGTAAAACGGTCGACGGTCGGTTTCGTCAATGGTGATGTACATTCCAGCCTCTTCAAAGATTGTACGTTGCGTGCATACACCATACACTTTAGTCGCTTCGGGGAAAACAAGAATTTTGGTCCCCGTCGAGATTTTTGGCTGAAATTCGAAATTTGAGCGAAAGTCGAAAAGTTCGAAAGACCGGAGGGTCCGCTTATAAGATCGCCGGTTCGTTTAGGGAGGACCCCTGTGCCCCGCGCGGGCGGACAAGTCCGCCTTCTAAACTGGGGTGCCTGTGTATGAGAGCCTGTGTAAGGGAGAGATTTAGCGGCTGGTAATGAGATTGGCGACAATGAGCGCCGACATGCTGACTGTCGCAACTCCAGCCCCAGGAAAGACAGTGTCGCCGACGAGAAAAAGGTTTGGTATGGGAGCACTGTGGCTGAAAGAGTTTGGTCCAAACACCGGCAGCGACTGGCCCAGACCGCCAACCATTCCCAGCTTGCGGCGCGTCGTCTCGTACCAGGTGCGCGGCGTCGCAGTCTCGATTACCTCCACCGCATCACCCAATTCCGGTATGGCGGTGTGCAGCCTGGACCAAAGTCCTTCGAGGGTTGTCTGATCCTGCTGCTCGTGTTCACTTTCATCCTCGTGATAAGTAAACCACTGCTCGACGTCCGTGAACATTTGGACCGTCGCGGCACGCATGCCGGCCGGACCGCGCGGTTCAGTCTGAGAAGATATGGCAAACGTCAACTGAGCCTCAGTCGGATCGTAGGCGCAGCCGTCTTGCAGATCCGTAACGGCGATAATGTGATCTGTCGAAATGCCTTGCGCCTGAGCTTCGCTGACACCGAGGAATAGCAGATAGACCCCGGAGCCGCTAACACTCTTCAATCGTTTCCGGATTTCCGTTGGGGTGCGGTCAAGTCCTGCCAGCTTGCCGAACGTGTCCCAGACTGAGAGATTGCTGACCACGGCCCGCGCGGCGCTAACCGTCTCGCCGCTCAGCAAGTGCACTCCCGCGGCGCGTCCCTCAGAATCGTACGCCAGCCGGAGCGCCGGCGTATTTAAGCGAATGGTTCCTCCACTCTTTCTGATCGATGCGGCCAGAGTTGCTGCCAGTGCCGCGCCACCGCCGCGCATTTCAAACAGCCCGCGAGTCCGCAGTGCCAGCACGGCACACGCGTATAGATACGCGCAGTCGTCCGCCGAACTTTGCGCGAAGGTTTGCAGCTGGGCATCAATAAAACGTCTGAAGCGCAACGATACGCCGGCGAGGTGTTGTGCCGTCGTGTCGCTGGCCAGACTGCGAAGACGGGCGGCTGTTCGCAAATCGGGAAAAAAGGCGCGCAGCTTTTCCTTCAGGCCCGCGTTGCGCAGATCGGGTACGCGATTGATCGCGCTCAGCAACGCGTTGCCCAACGTCTCTGCTTCTCGATAAAAGTTGATCGCGCGTTCCGCACATTCCGGGAAATTTGCACGGAGGTTCGCGTCAAACATTTCCGAATTCGAGGTGACGGCGATTTCCGAATGATCAGGCAGACGAACGGCGTAAGCTGGATCGAGTGGCCGAACTTCCGGAGCAGTAACAGCAAGCTCCGCAAAAATTCGATCGTGAATCTCCCCCGGGTTCCAGAGAGCGAACAATCCGGCGCCGTTTTCAAAGCTGTAGCCGAACTTTTCGAAAGGCGCCAGGCAGCCTCCGAGTACGGATTGTCTCTCCAACAAACAAACACTCACACCACGGGCGGCCAGCAGTGCAGCGGTTGTCAGGCCACCGATTCCGCCTCCGACGACGACTACCTCGTATGCCATCTCGTTAGATCAGTGAATGAGGGACCGAAGCAGCGGCAACAACAGCATAGCCGCGCGCTCCGGTGGAACCGCAGGCACATGGCCCTGCCACACTATGATCACAGACTGGATCCCATTGAAAACCAGATGGACGATGTAGCAGGGCAACAGCCGGCCAGAGACCGCGCGGATGAGTGTCAGGCTGAGACTAAGGAGAGCAATCGCCGCGATGACTCCATAGTTGGTTTGATATTGAGGCACGTGCAACCCGGCAAACAAAACAGTCACCAGTATTACCGCGCCGACTTTGCCGAACAGAAGTGCCTTTGAAGACAGGCCCTTGCCAGGCTCCGAGCCAAATACTAGCGAAGAAATTCTGGCTATCAGGCGCTGTAGCGCGGAATACAACACGCCGCGAAAAACCAATTCTTCCACGAGCGGCGCCGTCAGCGTAGCCAGTACCGCGATCATATAGCGGGTGGCTGCTGAACTGTTGATGACCTGTTCCAGGGGGGTGAGTTTATCTCCGCCCAGGAAGTGGGCCACAGCGCTGCTGGCGAGAAACAGCACTACACCCAGGCCGACGCTGGTCCATAAACCAAACTGTTTTCCCCAATCCCAGCCCAGCGTCTTCCAGAATGGCCGGCGGCCGACTTTGGTCACGACTGCCCACACGATGAAGAGGGTTATCAGATGTGCGGGCAGCGTCGAGCAAACCTGTAGGAAGACGGCCGTGGGATCCTTCAGGGCAAACTCTGCCAGGGCGTGAGGATAGTCTGGAGTAGCCGGCGTGATGCCGCGCCGCACCGCATAAGGAATCAGAAATACAGCCGACGCGATTGCCAATACGAAGAAGCTAGCCAGAAACACCAGCACCGCCATAAACACGCCCCAGGGAGGATCGTCTGGATCAATGTTCTGTGGTGGTTGAATTGCCTGGTTGGACACCGAGTCCAATTCGCGCGCGTTGTTTAGCGCGGTACGCGCGCCGAATTCTTCTGGTGTTTGCACGGTAAGGTCAGTGTATGGGAGTCACTGCGAGACGGTCAACTTTGGGATTGGCAGAAAGCCGGAGGAGTTACCGGTTTGGATAAAAAGCCCTCTCATTCTCATCCGGTTTCAACCGCGTGATCTAATCTTGCCTTTGAATTCTGAACCGTTTCAACGGTTTCTGATTCACTAAGCGGAAGGCAAACCGTTAGAAACGGTTTTGAAGATCCGAATGACTCAACTATCACCCGGTTGAAACCGGGTGAGAATGAGAGCACCTTTCCGATGCTGGGCTCTGCACTGTTTTTCAACCGCCGGTTCCGAAGAGAGCGGTCCGTTCCCGCTAAACTGCGGGGTACGATGTTTCCAGCATCGCCGGACCAAGGTGCGATGCCGCCAGCATCAGCCCGATGATGGTCTTGGCGTCCTCAATTTCGCCATTGCTGATCATCTCTAGCGCGCGTGAGAAGGGAAGCCGCACCACTTCGATCAACTCGTCATCTTCCAGGCGCTGCGCAGTTTCCGTCAGCTCGGTAGCGAGATAGACCCACATCTTCTCTTCGCAAAAACCTGGTGAAACAAAAAACTCACTGAGCTGGACCATCTTTCCCGCGACCAGGCCCAGTTCCTCTTCGAGTTCGCGCGCGGCTCCTGCTTCAGGCCTTTCACTGTTATCCAGGGTGCCTGCCGGCGCCTCAATCAGATAGCGCACCGCCGGATGTCGATACTGACGCACGAGGGCGACGGTGCCGTCGTCGAATACCGGCACAATAACAGCACTGCCGGGATGATGGACCACGTCCCGGTCATAGGTCGTGTCACCTTCGCGAATTCTGTCCTTCGTGACACTAAAAACCGATCCGTGAAAAACTTCCTTGCTTTCGAGGACCTTTGGCGCGCTGTGCTTGTTATTGTTGGACATAATGTCTATGACGAGAGACTAGTGTGACCGTTGCGATTTCGCAAATGGGCCAAACTCTGAATGCTTGAGTGCTGTTTGGATTTCTCCAATCAGGTAAAGTGATCCGGTGACGCAGATGAGCCCGTCGGGGGGAGTTTGCTGCAGGGCGATATCGATCGCTTTTCCGGCTAGCGGCTCGAGGGTAATTCTTTCTTGGTCAAGCGTGTTGCGGGCGATTCTCTGAAGAGTTTCCAAAGCTGCAGCCCGGGGATTTTCTGGTCTGGTGAGAATCAAACTGTGAGCGCGTGGGAACAGCGACCCGGCCATCTCTTCCAGGTTCTTTTCGCGCATCGCTCCGAACACCATGGTTACGGGACCAGTCACAAACTCGTCGAGGTACTCTCGAAGAGCCAAAGCCCCGGCCGGATTATGCGCACCGTCAAAAAGAAGCTGTGGCCTGCCGTCGATAAGCTCGAGCCGTCCCGGATGTTGGGCGCCTTCGACTCCGTTGATGATGGCCTCGCGACTGATCTGAAAGCCACGCTCACGCAACGATTCGGCCAACTGGACAGCAAGCGAGACATTGCTGAACTGATGGCGCCCACGAAGACCGAATACTACTTCCTCATAACAATCGTAAGCGGTTGCGAACGTTACAACCATTCGACCATCACCCGTGACCCGCTGGAGCCGCGCATCTGAGCCGTTGATGCGAGGGTGAACCCCAACGCTCGCGCTGCGATTCAGGATCACCTCGAGTGCGGCCGGGGCCTGGGGTGCTATCACGGCGGTGACTCCGGGCCTGATGATCGCGGCTTTCTCGGCTGCGATTTCAGCCAGCGTGTCTCCCAGGTACTCCTGATGGTCCAGCGCTATTGAAGTGATGCCAACCGTTTGGGCTTCGGCGACTGTAGTGGAGTCGAGACGGCCGCCCAAACCAGTTTCCAGAATCGCCAGCTCGATGTTGGCCTGCTTGAAGGCCAGCAGGGCGATGGCGGTGATTTGTTCGAAGAAGGTCGGCGGCGCAGTGAGTTGACCGTCTGCCAGAAGCTGCTCCACGGTGTTGCGCACAGTGGTTGCTAACTCGGCAAACTCGCGTTCAGAAATGTGACGGCCGTCGATTCTTATCCGCTCTGTGATATGGACAAGGTGAGGGGAAGTGAATAGTCCCGTCTTGATTCCGGCGGCGCGAGCGATTGACTCCAGCACCGCCGCGGTCGAGCCCTTGCCGTTAGTGCCGGCGATCTGGACGGAAGGGAAGTGTGTTTGAGGATCCTGGAGCGCTTGCAGAAGCACCTCAGTGGTTTTCAATCCGAGCTTAAGAGCCAGCGTTTCGTGGCCCAGGCTCAGAAGGTAGCGAAGCGCTTCGTCGAACTGCATTGATTCGTGTACTCTGTTCTTTGTACTCTCTTCCAACGAAACTAATTTCTTAGGAACCCACACCAGGGACCCAGTAGCAAAAACCAAGAACTAAGTACAAAGAACAAAGGACCGGCTTCACGATGCCGCGCGCCGTTCTCTCTCCAGCTCCAGTTCGCTGCGGATTTCCGGATTCATCATGAAGTTCAATGTCTTGGTGATGAAGTCACGCAGCTCGCGACGATCCACGATTGCATCGAGCATACCGTGTTCCAGCAGGAATTCTGATCGTTGAAAGTCTTTAGGTAACTTCTGGCGAATCGTCTGCTCGATCACTCGGGGACCGGCAAATCCGATTAACGCTTTCGGCTCAGCGATTATGACGTCGCCAAGCATGGCAAAGCTCGCGGTTACGCCGCCGGTCGTAGGATCGGTAAGTACCGAGATAAAGGGCAGCCGCTTTTCCTCCAACTGAGCCAGGGCCGCGGCAATCTTGGCCATCTGCATCAGCGATAACGTGCCTTCCTGCATGCGGGCGCCGCCGGAAGCGGCAAACGTAATCACGGCGGCGTGCTCATTGAGGGCGTGTTCGATCAAGCGCGTTACCTTTTCGCCCACCGCGGAACCCATCGAGCCGCCAATGAAAGACATGTCCATTGCCCCGGCAAAGACCAGATGTTCACCTACTTTGCCGCGCGCATTGATGATCGCCTCTGGCAGACCGGAAGCCTGCTTCGCCTGTTGCAAACGATTCGGATATGGCTTGGTGTCGACAAATTCCAGCGGGTCGATGGAGATGACTTCAGCGTCAAGCTCTTCATACTTGCCATCGTCAAAAAGCATCTCGAGGCGTTCGCGCGCGCCAATGCGAAAGTGATGACCACAATGCCGGCACACCTGCAGTGCCTCTTCCAGTTCGCGCTGGAAAAGATGCTCTTCGCAGCCATCGCATTTGACGAAAACGTTTTCAGTCTTTACGACGCGCTCTTCAAGCGGAACTGATTCAATCCGCTTATTTTTCTTGCTAAACCACGGCATAAGTCAAATACAAAAGAAGTCAGAAGTCAGAAGTCCGAAACTTAGGGTTCGTTCTCAAATTGATTAGAAACTGAATGCTGAAAGGGTAGCACAAGTAGTAAGGGGGGCCAACGGGCGGGACTTACGCTTTGCGCCCTTGCGGGAAATTCTTTGTTGCCATTGAAGAGCCTCCCGCAAAGACGCAAAGCGCGCAAAGGACATCTCTCGGAGCTCATCTTCTGACGGCTGCGAGAGGTAAATCGCAAGTGCCGGCGATTTCTTCCAAAGTGCGGCCCAGCAGTTAAGCTACTACAAAACAGGCAATGGGAACATAACCCTAAAACTCGATACCTCTCTGGGCGCGGATGCCGGCGGTGAATGGGTGTTTGACCTCGCGCATTTCTGTCACGAGATCGGCGGCTTCGATTAGTTCAGCGGGAGCATCGCGGCCGGTCACCACGATGTGCAAGGCTGGTTGTGAAGTACGCGCTGCTTGTAGTTCGTCGACGACCTCGGCGACAGGCAGCATGTTGTAACTCAATACATAGACCAGTTCATCAAAGACGAGCATGTCGTAATCGCCGCTGTGCAGCTTTTCCAAACAGAGCTCCCAGGTTTGGTTGGCAGTCTCGCGATCCTGTGCCGGGTTCTTTGTGTCCCAGGTAAAGCCATCGCCCATGGTGTGGATTTCGATCCCCAGTTTCTCGGCGGCGACATGTTCCCCATAACGGTCGTTGCGCGATTTCATGAATTGAATCATGCAGCAGCGCAGACCCTGGCCGGCCGCGCGCATCATCAACCCCAGCGCGCAGGTTGTCTTGCCCTTGCCGTGGCCGGTATAGACCATCAGCAAACCACGAGTGTTCTCCTGATAGTCCTCGCGCCGCCATTTGTATTGCTTTTCTTTTGTAGGCATTGGGGAGGGTAGGACTTTGGTCTTTGGTCGTCTTTGGATTTTGTACTTGGTTCTTTGTTCTTTTGTTGATTTCAGATTTTTGAAACAATTCGCATCAAACCGCCGGAAGAAAATCCAAAGACCAAAGACCCAAGACCAAAATCCAAAGACCTTATTTCAACGCATCTTCCGTAATATCCTGCGCGCCGTTAGCGCGGTCGACGGCGTCTCGGAGCAGATCGACGATGCGCTGTTCAGCGTCTTCCCAGGGACCCGTCAGGGTACAGCCGGCGGCGTTGCGATGTCCGCCACCGCCAAACATCTCTGCCACCCGAGCCACGTTGACGTCGCCCTTGGAGCGCAGGCTGGTGCGGTAAACCTCGGGAGCGCTTTCTTTGAGCAGCGCCACCGCTTCGACTTCCGCCACGGTCAGGGGATAGTTGACGAAGCCGTCAGTATCTTCTTCAGAAGCAGCCGAACGCTTCTGCATGTCCAGGGTTTGGCGCATGCAGGCCACACGTCCTGAAGTATCGCGCCTGGCGGTGGACAGAACATCACCCAACAGTTGAATGCGGCTCCAGGGATAACTGGCAAACACGGACTCAGCGGTCTTGGCCGGCTTAACGCCAGTGCGCACCAGTTCCGAGGCCACTTTGAATGTACGTTCCGTGGTGTTTGAGTAATGGAACGAGCCGGTGTCGGTAATCAGCGCGGTATAGACGCATTCGGCAATTTCTTTGGTGACGCGCACGCCTGTAGCTTTGCAAAGGTTGTAAACCATCTCGCCGACCGCCGATGCGGTTGAGTCAATCCAGTTGATGGTCCCGAACAGCGCCGTGGTCGAGTGATGATCGATATTGACTACGTATTGCTTTTCCAGATTGACCAGACCGGGGCGTGTAATGTCCGAGCATTCAATGACGAAAACAGCGTCGTAATTACGATCAACGCCAGGGGTCACGCGCACCTTGGGCGAACCGGGGAGTTGCTGGTACGAGTGAGGCACCGGATCGCGCATGATGACCTCGACGTCTTTGTCGAGCGCCTGCAACAACCAGTAAAGACCCAGACTTGAGCCCAGGCTGTCACCATCTGGGCGTATGTGTGAGGTGATGGCGAAGCTGCGCTTCGATTCGATAAGTTCAACGACTTGGCTAAGCATTACAAACAGGGACGGACGCGGAGATTGGGGCACACGGCGACACGGAGACTTCTTCTCTCCGCGTCTCCCTGTCGCCGTGTCGCCGTGTCATTGTTCGTCCTCATCCTTTCTATCTTTCCATTCCTCTTCGATCTCGGCCAGCAACTTGTCCACGCGCTCGCCTTCTTCTTCCACGCGGTCACGCACGAAGTGGATTTCGGGAGTACGGTGCAGGTTGAGCGATAGACCCAGTTGTTTCCGAACGTAGGGAGTAGCATGGCCCAAAGCGGCGAGCGCTGCTTTGTATTCCTCTTCAGTGCCGGCGACGGTGATAAAGACTCGCATGCTCTTGAGATTGTCAGCCAGTCGCACGTCGGTGACGGTTACTGGTGTCAAGCGTGGATCTTCCAGCTCGTAGCCAACAATCTGAATAATCTCCTCAAGCAGGAGATCGGCAACTCTTTCCGTCCGGCGCATGGTTAAAAACAGTAGGCAGTCGGCCGAAGGCAGCAGGCAGGAAAGCAAGACGCTGTGCCTTCTGCCTCCTACAATTCCGTGGCGGCGACTTTCTCGACGATGTACGCCTCGATTTGATCGCCGACCTTCATATCGTTGAAGTTCTCCAGCCCGATGCCGCACTCATAGCCCTCGCGAACTTCCGAAACGTCTTCCTTGAAGCGTCGCAGGGAAGCAATGTTGCCTTCCCAGCTGACGACTCCATCGCGAATCAGACGTGCCCGCGCAGTGCGCCTGATGAGCCCGTTGACTACCATGCAACCGGCCACGGCGCCCACTCGAGGCACGCGAAATACTTCGCGCACGTCCGCTTTGCCGAGAATCTTTTCTTTCTCGATTTTTTCGAGCATGCCGATCATGGCTGCCCGGATCTCTTCTTCAACCTTGTAAATAATTGAGTGCAGCCGAATGTCCACACTCTCCTGCTTGGCGAGATCGCCGGCCCGCGATTCAGGTCGCACGTTAAAGCCGATAATCACTACGGCAGTAGAAGCCGTGCCCGCCTGTGTAGCCGAAGCCAGCAGAACGTCCGACTCGGTAATCGCTCCCACTCCTGAACGAATCACCTTGACCTTGACCGCATCAGTGGAAAGTTTTTGCAGAGTCGATTTCAAAACTTCGACCGAGCCCTGTACATCGGCCTTGATGACGACGAGCAGTTCCTTAACTTCGCTTTGGCCCAAAGCCTCGATACCGCGTTTGGTGGTCTGCAGCAGCGTGCTTTGTCGATTGATCACCTGCCGGTGATGAGAGATTTGCTGCGCGCGGCCAATGTCGGCAACCACCTGGAACGTGTCGCCGGCCAGTGGGACTCCCTGCAAGCCGAGTATTTCCACGGGCGTTGCCGGCAAGGCGGCCGTTACCGGCGCGCCGCGATCATCAAACATCGCCCGAACCTTGCCGTAAATCTGGCCCACAATAAAAGGATCGCCAACGCGCAACGTGCCTTGTTGCACAAGCGCCGTGGCCACCGGCCCGCGACCGCGATCAAGTTTGGCTTCGAGCACTACGCCGGATGCCAAACGCGTGGGACTGGCCTTTAAGTCGAGGATGTCAGACGTCAACAGAATGGTCTCGAGCAATGTCTCGAGATTCTCGCGTTTCTTTGCCGACACCTGAACCATTTCCGTCTCACCGCCCCAATCGACCGGGTTTAAACCCTGACGGGCAAGCTCTTGCTTGACGCGTTCTGGATTGGCGTCGGGCTTATCAATCTTATTGATTGCCACCACGATGGGCACATTGGCCGCGCGTGAGTGTTCGATTGCCTCAATCGTTTGCGGCATGACGCCATCATCCGCCGCCACTACCAACACGACCACGTCCGTGGCCTTGGCGCCGCGGGCTCGCATTAAAGTGAAGGCTTCGTGGCCCGGCGTATCGAGGAAAACCACCCGCCGAGTTTCACCGGCATTGTCGGGACTGGGAACCTGAACGCTGTAGGCGCCGATGTGCTGCGTAATGCCGCCGGCTTCTCCGCCGGCCACATCGGTGGCGCGAATTGCGTCCAGCAGCGAGGTTTTGCCGTGGTCGACGTGTCCCATCACCGTGACTACGGGAGCGCGCGGCAGTTCCACATCGTCCGAATCTGAAGCAACCAACTCTTCGAACTCTTCTTCGGCCACCATCTCTTCAAAATTAACGAACGTCAATTCATAGCCGAAGCGTTTCGCGAGGTCGATGGCGACATCATCGTTGAGTGGCTGATTGATGGTTGCAAACACGCCGCGCTGAAGCAGCAGCGTAACGATGTCCTTGGGTTTGATGCCGAGCTTTTCAGCGAACTCTTTGACGGTCGATCCTTCGATTACGCGCACGGGCTTCAACTCGCCGGGAACGGTAGGGCTCTCCATTCGACCGGCAATTCTGTCTTCCAGCGACAACGCTTTTGGTGGCGCAATGAAGTCACCTTTATCAAAGCGTCCGCCTCTTTCGTTGCCCTTACGACCGCCACGTGGAACGGCGCGCCGCGAACGACGCCGGCCGCTATCGGGCGGTGGAATATAAGTGGTTTGTGGTGTCGCCGTCTCTCCGGGAGTGCCCCGATATTCAGTGCGACCCTGAGCGGAGCGCTCGCGACGCCGTTCATCACGCTCGCGCGGCGTTGGCGTGGGTGTTGTTGTTGGTGGCGGCGTCGGCGCCGGTACTCGCTCGCCGTGGCGTATTCCTGCATCTAGCGCGGCCGCTGTCGGACGCATCACGCGCACTTGTCGGGAAGGAACGAAAGGGGCGGGCGCAGCTTCGTGCTGGCGCGCGGTTGCAGTAGCGGCGGGCTCGGCAACGTGATTCGTTTCCAAGGTTGCCCCCATGTCGCCATTTACGGGTTCCGCAACTTCAATTGCCTCAATGGGTGGCGCAGCCGCAGGCTGTTCCGCTCTGATTGCCGGTGTCAGCTTCTTAACCAGACGCGCCGGCGCAGCGGGCTTCGCGGTCGGGGTCGGAGTTGCGACGGCCGGTGGAGCGGCCTCTTCAAACACTTCCGGTGCTTCTTCCGGTTGCGTGGCCACGGGCTCTGCCACTTCGGGATGCGCCTCTTCCTCGGCGACGGGGAGGGCGGCGCGCTTAACAACTTTGATGGTCCGCTTGGCTACTGCTTCCTTCTTGGGAAAATATTTGATGCGGATTTTCTCCGCCAGTTCCTTGGAAACAGAGTTGGAAGGCACACTGACATCCACGCCCTCGCGGCGGATTTCTTCAATCAGCCGTTTGGTGTCGAGCTTGAGTTCCTTAGCGAGGTCGTAAATGCGAACTTTGGAAGCGGTCATGCACTCCTTCTGGGACGCCTTGCGTCCTGACTCTTTCGAAAAGTGGTTAAGAGCAATCTCGCTCTCAACCACTTTTCCGAGCACACAATCAGAAGTGCATCCCGAAAAGGGGGGTTGAGGGCGAGCAGCGATACGTGCTGAGCAATCCAGCACGCTCGCGCGAACTAATTTGCCGCGTCAGGGGAAGCATCTTGCTTCTCGTCTTGGTCACTGCTCTCGCCCTGTGCGGCATCTTCAACACTCTCGAGAGCTGGTTCAGCTTTGGAAGCCAGGGCTTCCGCAGCAATTTCGTCTGACTCTGCGTTCTCATCAGCCGGTGTTTCGCCGGTCTCTTCTTCAAGTTCAGCCTGGTCCCCGGCCGCCTCGGTCGAGGTAACGTCGGGCGATGACGTAATGGTATCGGGTCGTAGATCTCGACCTGCACCTTCCAGCATCAACTCGCCTTCAGTCAGCGGCTCGATTTCTGTAAGCGTTACCGATTCAGCAGCATGCTGGGCCAGCATTTCGTGTTCGTTCGAAAAAGGCTCGCCGTTCTCGACCGCCTCATCGTACCCCGCGGCAGTCATCTCGTTTGAAGGCTCTACTTCACTCGTAGCCGATTCATCTTCTTCGACCGAAGCGGCATGGATATGTTCCGTCTCGGAGGTCGAGGCTTCTGAACCTTCTTCAGCAGTCGCGGTTTCATCTTCAGATTGCTGGCTCTTTTCGCGAATGGCGATTACCGCCTTCGCCTGATCCAGGATCACTTCAGCCTCATCCAAACTAAGATCCAAAATCTCAACCAGATCGTCGACCGAAGTATTGGCCAACGTATCAATATCATTGATGTTATGTTCGGCAAGTGCTTCTGCCTGCTGGGCGGTAACTCCCTCAATAGCAGAGAGCGGCACGGCCTCGCCTGAAGCGATCAGGGCGCCCATTTGCTCAGTGACTTCGCGCTTGATCTCTTCTTCGCTGCGAATATCAATGTTCCAGCCGACCAGTTTCGTTGCCAGGCGAACGTTCTGACCGCGCTTACCAATCGCCAGCGAGAGTTGATCTTCGTTAACGATGACTTCCATCTGGCGGTTTTCAATGTCGGTAATACGAACCTGGTTAACTTTGGCAGGAGAAAGCGCGTTTGCCGCAAAGACCGAAGGCTCGTCCGACCATTCAATAATGTCGATTTTCTCGCCGCGCAGTTCGCGAATGATCGCTTGCACGCGCGAACCCTTCATACCAACGCAGGCACCCACGGGATCGACGTCACGCTCGTTCGAAGTGACGGCTATTTTCGCGCGCTCACCCGGCTCGCGGACGCAGGATTTGATCACGACAGTGCCGTCATAGATTTCCGGCACCTCCATTTCAAACAGGCGGAGCAGGAGTTCGGGAGAAGTGCGCGATACTTCGATTTGTGGTCCCTTGGATTCTTTGGAGACGTTGTGGATAACGACGCGAATACGTTCGCCCTGGTTCCATTGCTCGCCGCGTGATTGCTGGGATCGGGGCAGGATGGCTTCAAGATTGCCCAAATCAACGATGATGTTGCCTCGTTCGAAGCGCTTCACATAGCCGTTGACCAGATCGCCGGTCTTGTCGATGTATTGCTCGTAGACGTTGTTGCGGACTGCATCGCGTACTTTTTGAAACAGGATCTGTTTCGCGGTTTGCGCGGCAATGCGTCCCAGTTCTTCCATCGGCAGGGGCAGCAGCAAGGCGTCGCCAATTTCGACTTCATCACCGGCCAGCTCTCGTGCTTCTTCGATCGAAAGCTCGGTGGCGCCGTTCGTCACTTCGTCGACGACGACCTTGGACGACGAAAGCTCGATGCCGGTGTCAGGGTTCCAGTCGACCTGGATGTCTTCGCCCGACTTGAACTGTTTCTTGGCAGCGGCGCGCACGGCCTCCTTCATTGCTTCGATGACGAGGTCGCGTTCGATGCCCTGTTCCTGGCAGAGGGCTTCAATGTTCTGTGCAATGGATGAACTCATTTTAAAGATTTCCGCTCATTGGCTCGACGCTGCAATGTGTGCGCGTCGCTGAGCCTATTCAGTTGTGTAAAGCAAGGTGTTAGCTTGCGATTATGACGAGCCCAAGTCAGGGCCCGAGTGACAGCTTCAAGTTGCGTATGCCGTGCAATCGCAAGCTAACAGTTTGCTTTACTTGCGTCGCAACTCCGCGTCGAAATCGTATTCCAAATTTGCTTTGGCTACCGCTTCCAGGGGGATGCTTACTTGCCCGCTGGTCCGGTCTTCAAATAACAGGTTCGGGCCCTCAACTCCCAACAACCGTCCGCGAAAATTTCGCTGACCGCCGATCGGCCCGTTGGTACGCAATTTTGCCAGATTCCCAGCAAAACGCTCGAAGTCATCCCGCTTGTAAAGCCCACGTTCCAGACCGGGAGACGAAACTTCAAGCGTGTACGCCGAGTGAATAAAATCTTCGACGTCCAAAATGGTGCCGAGGTTCAAACTCATTGCCGCACAATTTTCGTGAGTCACACCCTCTGGCTTGTCAATGAATACGCGGACAATAGGCTTGTTTTCAGGCCCCGCAACTTCACAGTGAACCAATTCGAGTCCATTATCGATGGCGACTCGCTCGGTGACGGCGCGGACTCGCTCTTGAATCGACCTCGAACCCATTGTCCCCTCTAAATGCCGGCACAAGTCTCTGTTCCAGGGCAGACGTTTTGCAAAACAACTGTCGCCCAAAAGAAAAAGTGGGCGCGAACCCACCGGACTGGAACCCGTGCTTCGAGCAAGCGGAGAATTATACGGAAAGGAAGATCGGTACGCAACCGGAGCGGCGAGGTGAAGATGGGGACGATTGGTGTTTGTCTGGTTCGGACGGCATCACAGGCCGGGAGTCCAGCCGTCCGTTTGACGGCCGTGAGCAGATCCCCTATTGCAAATTGCGGAATCATCGAAAGACATAGCGCCGATCATATTCAACTCCGTACTTGTCCAGGAATTCCAAAAACTCCTCTTGAAAATCCAACCCAACAATGAATTGCTGGGGCTATTGTCAGCTGTTCGTTTCACGGACTGGCGGTATTACTTTGGTTTTTTGGCGCGGTTGGGAGCAGTCGTTGGACTGGCTCCCGCCGCCGCCGTTGTCTCGGGCTGGATAGTTTCCTGATAGATGTACTTTCGATCCTGGAGTTGAAGCACCACCGCCGGCTTAATTGCATTGCGTTCTTCGTTAATAGTGATGATGCCGGTGACGCCTGGAAAACTTTTGGTCTGCGCCAGCGCCTCCCGCAGCTTTGGTCCCTCAGTCGTACCCGCGCGCTGGATCGCGTCGATCAGCACCCGCATGGCATCGTAAGCCAGCGCTGCATGTGCGTCCGGCAAAAGGTTGCCGTAACGTTGCTTGTACTCTCGAACAAACGTCTGAATGGGCGGCGAAGGATCGTCCGCGGAATAATGGTTTGAGATATAAGATCCGTTCAACGAATCCCCACCCAGATCCCAGAGCTCAGGCGCGTCCCACCCATCCCCACCCAGGAGCGGTTGCGTGATGCCAATCTTTCTGGCCTGTTTGGCGATCAGCGCAACGTTGCCGTAGTAGCCGGGAATGTAGATAACATCAGGCGCCGCCAAACGAATCGAATTCAACTGGCCGCGGTAGTCGCCGTCACTTATCGTATACAGCTGCTTGTCGACGATCTGTCCGCCCAGGCGCGTGAAGCTCAATTCAAAAAAATCACTCAGGCCGCGGCTGTACGGTGAATTGAAGTCGAGCAGGATCGCTGCTTTGCGTGCCTTAAGTGTATTGACGGCGAACTTGGCCATCACTTCGCCCTGAAAGGCATCAATAAAGCAGGCACGAAATACATAGTCGCCGATTTGCGTAACCGCTGGATCAGTGGCCGAAGGGGCGATCAGGGGAATGTTGGCAACTTGCGCCTTGGGTGCGCCGGCGCGGCTGTTGCCGGATGTCCCGCCGGCGATGACCGCAATTACCTTGTCCTGATCGATTAATTTACTGGCGCGTGTCGCCGCCCTTTCGGGGCTACCCTGATCGTCTTCGATAACAACGTCGACGCGGCGCCCATTGATGCCGCCCGCCTGATTGATATCTTCGGCGGCCATGAGGACGCCATTCTTTGCGGATTCACCAAAATTGAAAGTCGGGCCGGACAGGTCGCCGTAGTAGCCGATTTTGATCAGGCTGCGATCGGGCTGATTGCTGCTCGAGGGTTGTCGCTCGCATGCCGAAAAGAAGGTTATGACCAGCCACAGGATCAGGCCCGCTCGGAATTTGCGCGTCAACGATCGGCTTCGTGATGCTGTAATTATCGGGCTTAACACAGACAGTTGGGGGGTCGACTTATTACTCGCCAAGATAGGCTTCTTTGATTCTGGGATCGTCCGCGAGTTGTTTTGACGGGCCTTCCATGACAATCCTGCCGGTTTCCAAAACATATGCACGATCGGAATGGCCCAGGGCCGCATGGGCGTTTTGCTCGACCAGCAAAATTGTCGTGCCTTTGCTGCGAATCTCGTCGATAGCTTCGAAAATCGTGTGCACCACCAGCGGCGCAAGGCCGAGCGATGGCTCATCTAGCAGCAGGAGACGTGGTCGCGACATTAGCGCGCGTCCCATGGCGAGCATTTGTTGCTCACCGCCTGACAACGTTCCCGCCTTCTGTGCTTGGCGTTCTTTCAAACGAGGGAACATGTGGAAGGCGCGCTCCATGTCATCTGCTATTTCGCGTTTGTTCTTGTTCAGATAAGCGCCCATCTGCAAATTCTCGCGGACGGTTAGATTGGCGAAGACTCCGCGGCCTTCAGGCGACATCGAAATCCCGCGGGCCACCAGCTTATGAGTCGGCTTGCCGCCGATTTCCTCGCCTTCGAACATGACTCGGCCCCGGCGCGGCTCGAGCAGTCCGGTGATGGTCTTCAGCGTTGTCGTCTTACCTGCGCCGTTGGCCCCGATTAGCGTCACAACTTCGCCCTGATCGACACGCATTGAGATATCGCAAAGCGCTTCGATAGCGCCGTAGTTTACGGAAACATTTTCCAGGGTAAGCATTCTAAAAAAAAGGTCTTTGGTCTTTGGACTTTGGTCTTTGGCTTTTGGTCTTGGGACCTGGGTCGTCGGATATTCTTGGTTCTTTGTTCTTCGCCGCTGTGTTGTTACTGGACCAGCGAATCTCGAGGTTCATCTCATTCTCACCCGGTTTCAACCGGGTGATGAGTACAAGAAAAAATTAAGGGCCAAAAAACCAAAAACCAAAAACCAAAGACCTAATCCCCAAGATACGCCTCAATCACCTTCGGGTTATTCTTAATCTCTTCCGGCAGGCCGAGCGCGATCGACTTTCCATAGTCGACTACCTGAATTCTTTCGCACACACCCATCACGACTTTCATGTTGTGTTCGACCAGCAGGATCGTCAGACCGAATCGGTCCCTGATTTGCTTGATCAGCCCCATCAGGTCTTCCTGTTCCGACGGATTCATCCCGGCCGCCGGCTCATCCAGCAGCAGCAATTTGGGACGAGTGGCCAGCGCGCGCACAATCTCCAGCCGGCGCTGCTTGCCGTACGGCAAGCTCGTGCCGGGCTCGTCTTTGACGTTCACCAGATCGAATATTTCCAGCAGCCCAAGACAGTGTTCACGCTGCGTTTCTTCGTCGCGCGTGAAACGACCCGTGCGCAATACGACGTCGATGAGATTTTGTTGTGTATGGATGTGGCAGGCGGTCATAACGTTTTCGAGGACCGTCATGCTGGGAAATAAACGTATATTTTGAAAAGTTCGGGAAACGCCGCGGCCTGCAATCTCGTATGGCCGCAAGCCGTCGATCCGCTGACCCTGGAAGTGAATTTCACCTGAGGTTGGCTCGTAGACGCCGGTGAGCAAATTAAAGATCGTAGTTTTGCCGGCCCCATTGGGACCGATCAATCCGTAGATCTCACGTTCGCGAACAACTATATCCAACTCGTTTACGGCGCACAGTCCGCCAAAACGGATCGTGCATTTGTCCGTGGTCAGAATTGGCGGCTTGCCGTTCGCAACGGTGCCGGTGAGTGGCGTGCTCATCACGCGTGTTCCTTTCCCGGTGGGTTCTCTGTTGGATTTCGATCACTCGAGCTCTCCGCAGGCGCATCGACGATCTGCGCTTTGGCAGCTGCGGACCGAGCGCGCCGCCGGGCCCGCCAAATCTTCAGGGCATTGTTTCCACCCAACAATCCCTGCGGCCGCGTAATCATCAGAATGATCAGCAGCAACGAATAGATGACCATGCGGTATTCAGCAAAGCCACGCAATGCCTCCGGCAGGATGGTCAACACGATCGCGCCCAGCACTGAGCCCACAATGGAACCCAGGCCGCCGAGAATGATCATGATCAGAATCTCGAACGACTTAATGAACTCGAAAGACTTGGGATTCAGATAACCGTCAAAGTGGGCCAGCAAAACTCCACCTGCGCCGGCCATGGCTGATGAAATTACGAAGGCCATTACCTTATAGCGGGTGGTGTTGACTCCCATTGCTTCGGCCGCGAGTTCGTCCTCGCGAATGGAAATCAGGGCCCGGCCGAATGCCGAGTGGACGATGTTGTAGACGACGACAATGGTCAGGATGGCGATCAGGAAAATCCAGAAAAAGCTTTTGACGATCGGGATGCCGGAATAGCCCCGCGCTCCGCCCACGGCTTCAATGTTGTTCAGAAAGACGACAATGATCTGACCAAAACCCAGCGTCACGATCGCCAGATAGTCGCCCTTCAATCGCAGCGAGGGGACCCCGACCACCAAACCTGCAAATCCAGCACAAACGGCGCCCACGATTGTCGCCAGGAAAAGCGAGACCATCCAGCCCAGCGAGCCGCCGCCCAGCGATTCAGCCAGCCTGACGCCATAGTTAACGGAAAAATATGCCGATGAATAAGCGCCAACCGCCATGAACCCCGCATGCCCGATAGAGAACTGACCCGTGAAGCCGTTGATCAAGTTGAGCGACACCGCCAATGTAATCGCGATCCCCGACAGCATGGCGATGCGCGCGAAATAGGGACTAATCAGCCGGCCATGGAAGACTATGTCTACTCCATAGAGCACGCCAAGCACGATCAGGACGATGATAAGAGTTCGCAGATAGCGCGACATAAGAATCTAAGGACAAAGGATGAATAATGAAGGGCGAAGAGCCGACACGGAGAAAGGGTGACACGGAGACGCGGGGACGCTTTCGAGAGGCAATAGGTGCGCTCCGAGAACTGGACTATGGAGCAGGAATCTCGTCACGCTAAACATCCCCGTGTCGCCCCTTTTCCGTGTCTCCGTGTCGGTACTCTCTTTCATCTCGTCTACTTCCCGTCTCAAACTTTTTCCTGGGCGACCGTCCCGAGCAGGCCCGAGGGTCGGAAAAGCAGTATCAGGATCAAAATGGCAAATGCTACGGCGTCCTTATAGGTTGGCGATAGATAGCCGACCACCATCGTTTCAGTGATTCCGATCAGCAGTCCCCCGAGCATGGCCCCGGGGATATTACCAATGCCTCCCAACACGGCCGCGACAAAAGCCTTCAAGCCGACGAGTATACCCATCAGCGGATCAATGCGCGGAATGCGTATGGCCACCAGCACTCCGGCGGCGGCGGCCAATGCCGAACCCAGGGCAAAGGTGAACGCGATAATGCGATCGGTATTGATGCCCATCAGTTTGGCGGATTGCAGGTTGAAAGACACGGCGCGCATCGCGCGACCAGTCTTCGAGCGATAGACGACCAGTTGCAACCCGATCATCAGGGCCAGGGCGATAATGAGTACCACGACGTCGGCGCTGTTGATACTTGCTCCGCCGACGAGATCGATGTTGCGTTTCTTAAAAAGCTCGGGAAAGAATTTGGGGTCGGCGCCGAAAACAACTTGTCCGCCATTTTCCAAAAGCAGCGAAACACCGATTGCCGTTATCAGCGCAGTCAGACGTGAATACTTACGCACCGGACGATAGGCGAGTCGTTCGATGATCACTCCCAGGGCCGCACAGATTGCCATGGCCAGGAGCATTACGATCAGCGCCGTGACGAGCGACGGTTGCAGGTCGCCGCTTCCCAGCAGTCCCCGCGCAACCAGCCCGTTTGCGCTCATCCCGATAGCCTGTGCTGCTCGTACTCCGAGCCCGTTTGCCAGGTAGTAGCCCATGAACGCGCCGACCATGTAAACGTCGCCATGGGCGAAGTTAATCAACTTCAAAACCCCATAGACCATGGTATAGCCCAGGGCGATCAGCGAATAAATGGCGCCCAAAGAGATGCCGTTGATTAGCTGCTGCAGGAAAGTACTCATAGTTAGTCAGACGCGATCCCGAAAACTTGTTACCGGAGTGCTGGTGCTTTGTCGCTCAAAAACAGTGCGATGGGTTGGCATACTCACGGGCCCTCGTAGTTTTTGAAAGAACGAGAGCCCGCAGATTTGTTGCCGCCACGGCCCACACTACTTTTTCGTTGGTGAAGAGGCCGCCGCCGGCGGAGCTGTTGTTGGCGCCACAGGTGCGGTCGAAGCCAGCGCCGCGCCTTCGACGTTTACTCGCTCGCGCACCGCATAAGTGCCGCCATCCTTGATTTCGATTACCACGATTGGCTTAACCGCGTCGCGGTTTTCGTTGAAGGTAACCTTGCCGGTTACGCCGGGAAATTCTTTCGTCGCCGCCAATGCATCACGGATGTCCGTCCCCGAAAGCGACTTCGAGCGCTTGATGGCGTCAAACATAATATGTGCCGCGTCATAAGCTGTAGCGGCAAGCGCATCGGGGACGGCGCCGTAGCGCGCCTTGTAGTCGGTGACGAACTTTTGCACTTTGGGATCGGTATCAAACGGTGAGTAGTGGTTGGTAAAGTAAGAACCGATCAAAGCCGTCCCGCCGATCGCATACAATTGCGCTGAATCCCAGCCGTCACCACCGACCAGCGGGACCGTGATGCCTTTATCGCGCGCCTGCTTGGCAATCAAACCAACATCGTTGTAGTAGCCAGGGACGAAAATTACTTCGGGGTTGGAACCCTTGAGCGAAGTCAGTTGCGCGTTGAAATCCTGATCGCCTTCCTGGTATGACTGGGTTCCAACCATCTGCCCGCCCATCTTAGTGAAGGTGGCACTGATGACCTTTTCCAGGCCGGTCGAATAATCGTTCTTTCGGTCCACCATGATCGCTGCGCGCTTGGCGCCCAGCGTGCGCGCGGCAAATTGAGCAATGGCTGCGCCCTGCACCGGATCTATAAAGCAACTACGGAAAATGAAATCGCCCTTGCGAGTGACTTCCGGATTAGTGGAAGACGGGGTAAGCATTGGGATCTTGGCGTTCTGTGCGATCGGCGCCGCCGCTATCGAACGCGAGCTGGCAACTTCACCCAGAATGGCATGCACCTGATCCTGCGTCACAAATTTGGTTACGATGGTGGCGGCCTCGGACGCGTCGGAGCGATCATCCTGAATCAGGATCTCTACCTGTTTGCCGTTAATGCCGCCCGCTGCGTTGACTTCATCAGCGGCCAGCTTGATACCGTTGGTCGAAGAGATGCCGAAGTTCGCAGTTGAGCCGGTTAGCGACATGAAGACTCCGACCCGAACTTTATCGCCGCCGCCGGCGTTGTTGCAGGCGAGTGATGCCAACAGGCACATGGTTGTTAGTAAGCTTAGCAGGATGCGTTTCATTTGATCCTCACACAGGCAGTTTACGAATTGTCGAACGGATTTTGGAACTCTTCAGGCTTGAACCAAGCCTGCTCTTTCATGGGGAGCAGCCACAACCCCGGGGGCTGGCGCATCGTCACAGTTTCGAACCCGAATAATACCGTCGATATTGATCTTTAAGCAAATAGTCTGGCGATTTAGTAGTGCTCCGTTAGCGTGTTGCTGAGAAAGAAAGGACTGCTCGGCGAGTTACAGCGAGGCAATGAGGTCAGTACCACCTGCGGTAGCGGGTGGGTTGTCGTTGGAGCAGCAATAACGCCGAGAGGATCTGGTTTGCCCAGCGCTCTGGTTCGGGAGCAGACCCACCCGCTACCGCAGGTGGTACTGACCTCCTTGCCTTCGCACCGTCCCCTTTTTTGGCGAACGGTGTGTGACACGTTTGCTGAACGTCGGACACAGTTTGTATACTCATCACTCTGTGCTGCTCAACCTCGTTCGCGTCTTCTCGAGAAAAATATTTGAAGGAGTGCCCCTATGCCTGTCTCGAAGAATGTCCGTAGCCTGCGCCTGCTGGTGTTCCTAATCGCAGTTGCCTCTATTAGCGTGCTGACCCACTCGCCGGCGCGCGCGCAGAATCTAACTTCCAATCAAAAGATGATTAACCCGACGACATATCCACCGGCCCGCAAGAGCGGACAGACCGACGACTATCATGGCGTCAAGGTCGCCGATCCATACCGTTGGCTCGAAGACCTCGATTCCAGCGAGAAAAAGGCCTGGGTTGAGGCAGAAAACAAACTGACCTTTAGTTACCTCAACGAGATCCCGGCGCGCGCAAAGATCCGCGAACGTCTGACCAAACTCTGGAACTATGAGCGCTTCAGCGCGCCTTTCAAGGAAGGTGGCCGTTACTTCTATTCGCGCAATAGTGGGCTGCAAAACCAAAGCGTCTACTACAGCGTGACCTCCCTTACTGACGAGCCCACGTTGCTGCTCGATCCCAACACGCTCTCGACGGACGGCACCGTCGCCCTGTCAGGTTTAGTGCCGAGCGAAGACGGCAAGTTGCTGGCTTACAGCCTCTCGGCTTCAGGCTCCGACTGGCAGGAATGGAAAGTTCGCGACGTCGAGACCGGCAAGGATCTAACCGACGATCTCAAGTGGGTCAAGTTCTCAGGCGCGTCGTGGTCGCCCGATAGCAGAGGCTTTTTTTACAGCCGCTACGACGAACCGAAGGACGACACACTGAAAGGCACCAATTATTTCCAAAAAGTCTACTACCATCGTTTGGGCACCGCGCAGTCGGCAGATATTTTGATGTACGAGCGCCCCGATCAAAAGGAATGGCTCTTTGGCGCCACCGCCACGCTCGACTGGCGTTACCTGATTATCAACATTAACGAAGGCACCGACGTCAAGACGCGCGTTTATTATAAGGACTACACGGCGAAGAATTCGCCAGTGGTCAAGTTGCTCGACGACTTTGACGCAGCGTACACCTTTATTGATAACGATGGACCAATCTTCTGGTTCCAAACGGATCTGGGCGCGCCGCGCAGCAAGATCATTGCCATCGATACGCGCAAGCCTGAACGCGCCAACTGGAAAGTACTCGTGCCCGAAGCGGCAGAGACTCTGCAGGGCGTCAGCTTCATCAACAATATGTTCGTCGCCAGCTATCTGAAAGACGCGCATACACAGGTAAAGGTTTTCGACAAAACCGGCAAGTTTGTGCGCGAAGTTGAATTTCCGACACTTGGCACCGCGAGCGGTTTTGCCGGCAAAGCGAAAGATAAAGAGACCTTTTACGCCTTCACGGGCTTTACCATGCCGACGACCATCTATCGCTATGACATGGTGACCGGGAAGAGCACGATCTTTCGCCAGCCCAAGGTCGACTTCAATCCCGGCGACTATGAAACGAAACAGGTTTTCTACAACAGCAAAGACGGTACGCGGGTGCCGATGTTTCTTACCTATAAGAGAGGGCTGAAGCTTGACGGCCAAAATCCGACTTATCTTTACGGCTACGGCGGTTTTGACATTTCTCTGACACCGGTTTTCTCTGTCGGCGATTTGGTTTGGATGGAGATGGGCGGAATTTATGCCCAGCCAAATCTGCGCGGCGGTGGCGAGTATGGCGAAGACTGGCACCAGGCGGGTATGAAAGCGAAGAAACAAAATGTGTTCGACGATTTTATCGCTGCGGCCGAGTGGTTGATTACGAATAAGTACACTTCGACGCCTAAACTGGCCATCGGCGGCGACAGCAACGGCGGTCTGCTGGTGGGTGCGGTCCTGACTCAGCGACCGGATTTGTTCGGAGCGACATTGCCGGGCGTGGGCGTGATGGACATGCTGCGTTTTCAGAGGTTCACGATCGGTTGGGCCTGGGTTTCAGATTACGGCTCGTCGGATAACGCCGATGATTTCAAGATCCAGTACGCGTATTCGCCACTGCACAACATCAAGTCAGGCAAGGCTTATCCGCCGACGATGGTGACCACGGCGGACCACGACGATCGCGTCTGGCCCGGACACAGTTTTAAGTTTGCCGCTACGTTGCAGGCCGCCCAGGCAGGTCCGGCGCCGGTTTTGATTCGCATCGAAACCAAAGCCGGCCACGGCGCCGGTAAACCGACCACGAAGATCATCGAAGAGCTGGCCGATCGCTGGGGCTTTCTGGTGCGCGAGCTGAAGATGTAGATACCGTTAGATGTTTGGAAACGCTGCTGTAAACGTTGGTAAAGCTCTAAAATAAATTTCTCAAAAGGAGAATTCAATATGCCTCCGAAACCTCCCTCGCCGAAAACAGAATTCATGGATGTGGAAGTTGGAATGCCGTTTCTCAGAACCGGAGTTCCCGCGGATCAATTTCGCGCTTTGCGCCAGAAGGTCAACGCAGAAGCCGGATTTGATTTTCTCAGCAAGTGCGCCGACATGATGCGCTCGAAAAATTTTCGGAGTAGCAAGCCTGGTGTGGCGGTAAAAAGTCGACATCAATGCGGTGATGCCTTCGATTACAACATCGAAAGCCCTGCCACTGTAGTGGTGCGAGAGGATGCCGGCGGTCACACGCAGTTCAGAACATATCTAAAGTGCGCTCCTCAAGATGGCAACCTGGGAGTTTTGAAGACTGTGACGGACTATCGTGGCAAGAAGGTTAAAGCTCGTCTTTATGACTTCACGGAAGCCGCGGGTTCCCTGGGCTGGCATAGAATACCTGCTCACAAAGGTTGGACTAAAACCGGGAAAAACTTTTCCAAGATGGAGTACTGGCATTACCAGAACACCGAGGGCAAGAGCTGGGAAGAAGCGATGAAGTTCCTGTACTCGTAGCGAAAAATGCCTTGCGTGTTTTGTTGGTACGGGGCACGGAATTTTCAGAGCCGTCGCCTTGGAATAGTATGAAAATCATTTCGGTAAACGTCGGCCGTCCGCGTCTGGCCGTGTGGAACGAGCAACCAGTATCGACTGGGATTTACAAAACGCCGGTCGATGGACGCGTGATGCTTCGGACCCTTAATCTGGATGGCGACCGGCAAGCGGACCTTACCGTTCATGGTGGACCAACCAAGGCCGCCTATGCCTATCCGTCAGAGCATTACACATATTGGCGCGCCGAGCTGCCTGACACAGATCTTCCCTGGGGCATGTTCGGAGAGAACTTCAGTACTGAAGGACTAAATGAAGCCAGCGTCAACATCGGTGATCGCTTCCGCATCGGATCGGCTGAGGTAATGGTTACAGAACCGCGCCTGCCCTGTTACAAGCTCGGCATCAAGTTCGGCCGCACGGACATCATCAAGAAGTTTCTGGTCAGTGGTAGAACAGGTTTCTATTTCTCGGTACAGCGTGAAGGTGAAGTAGGCGCAGGGGATGAAATTGAGTTGCTTGCGCGCGATGAGAATAACGTGACGGTCGCTGATATCACGCGATTGTATGCGCGGGACAAGAACGATGTGGAGACCATGCGCCGGGCTATCGCGCTGGAAGTGCTGCCTGAGAGTTGGCGCGATTATTTCCGGCAACGCCTCGCAAAGGCTGAGTAGCTACCGTCTCCTGCCCCGTAGCGTCCTTCCGTTTGGAAAGTGCACTTGTGCGCCCATCGTGCGATAGAGGTTTTGTCATAGCCTGTAAGCTCCCGACTAGTCCGACCACGGCGCGGGTTTGCGTACCCAGCGATGTTTGCGCAATTGTTCCAGCAGGTCTGAGGGCAGGGGCCCGGCATCGCTGGCCGCGATATTGGCCTGCACATGGGATAGTTTGCGCATGCCCGGAATCATGGTGCTGACATCCGGGTTGCTGAGTATGAAACGCAGGGCCAGCTCAGGCAGCGTAATTTCCGGTTCGTTATGGTGCGCCTGGTTCCACTCGCGCAACATCTGCTTCAGGGCTTCTGCCCGCTCGACACTCGGGACCAGATTCTCGGGCACGAAATACACATTGCGCCAATCTCCTTCCGGCCATTTACTGTCTGTCGTTAACGTGCCGGTGAGCGTGCCCTCATCAAACGGCACGCGAGCGATGACTGCAACCTTGTTTTCGCGGCAAGCAGGAAACAACTCATCCTCAGGATTTTGATCGAAGATGTTGTAGATCACCTGCACCGAATCGATCAACCCGCTTTGCACGGCCTTGATACCGTTCCATGGTTCCCAGCGGTTGATACTGATGCCGACCGCACTCACCAAACCCTGGCTCACCAGAGATTCGACAGTCATGGCCCAGAGATGGTCCTCGATCCACGCATCTTCCCAGGTGTGAAACTGGATGAGGTCGAAACTCTCCAGCCCGGCATTGGCCAGACTTCGATGGACGTATTCTTCGATATGCTCCGGTGGATAACAGTCATCGAGTGTGAATTCGGGCCGGGCCGGCCACTGCAGGTTCTTTGGCGGAATCTTGGTCGCCGTATAAACCTTACGCTCGCGGTCGGCGCGAACTGCCTGGCCCAACAAACCTTCGCTGCGACCCTCGCCATACGCATAGGCCGTATCAAAGAAGTTGCAGCCGAGTTCGATCGCCGCCTGCAGAGAATCCAGTGACTCCTGGTCTTCGGAGTTGGCCCAACTGCCCATACCCCACATCCCGTAACCGATTTCGCTCACTTGCCAACTGGTGCGTCCGAAAGTGCGATAGTTCATAGCTTCCTCAATTAAGAAATTGAATTTGTGAAATCGACGCTGCAGATTATGGCAAAGCCTGGGTCCGCACGCATCCTGCGTGCAGACCGTTCAAGAGAATCCACAATCCGAAAGATGACTGAACGCGCAATTCCCAGCACGCAGATGCGTGCAGACGTTCAAGAGAATCAAGAATCCGAAAGATGACTCAATGCGGAGATCCCAGCACGCGTTCAAAATGAATCGGTCAGTCAGCAAGATGACTGATCACCATCAGTTTGACCTTTGGCCAGAAGCGCAGCATTTCCTCTAACGCCGTTATTTAGAATGAGTTGCGCGTTCTTCAGGTTTGGCATGCGCCTCGCCAAGGAGGAAGCGAGTCGAACTGGGTGTAAAGCCCACGAGAGCGGAATTTGAAAGAGGTAAGACAGAAACGAACATAAGGTGGTCAGCTTAAGCAAGTCCCAGTGGCCCCCACTCAGAGGAATATTTAACAATGCGAACAACCAAACAAACCCCAACGATCGTATGGCTGACAAGCTTAGCGCTGTCGGTCTCAATGCTTGCCAGCCCCCTGCGCAGCATTGCCAACTCGGATCCGAACGGAAGAGCGAAGCAGGATGCAGAGCAAAAGGCCAGTCATCCCGCGTTGTCGCGCTTTGCCGTTGATCTGACTGGTTTGGCACGACAGGGGCGTCTCGAAGTAAACACAAACCATAAGGCGGAACTGAATCGGGTCGTGAAGATTCTTTCAGAGAATACCGAACGCAACCCGCTCCTTATTGGTGATGCCGGCGAAGGCAATGCCGCGGATGTCGCTGACATAGCTCGCGGCCTGGCTCGCAGAATCGTCGCTCGTCACGTGCCGGCTAACCTGGAAGACAAACAAGTATTTAGTCTGAGTCTCAACAAACTGGCAGCAGGCGCGAAAGACAGCAATGAATTCGTTGCTCGCCTGCAAGCGGTGCTGAGTGAAGCCGCGGCTGCCAAAGGCCAGATCCTGCTCTTTGTGGATCAGCTTCACCAGTTTGCCGGCAACTATGCGCACCCTGAGGCGTCGGCTTCGATACGCCAGGCGCTCGCCGCCGGTCAATTCCAGATAATCGGCGCCGCGACCAGCGAGACTTATGCGACTTACATCGCCGGTGACGAATCGCTTGCCAAATTATTTCAGACGGTGCGCCTCGGCGAAACGGATGCGAAAGATTCGGCAACCGCTAAGGCCGGTGAAACAAGGGAAGATCGCGGCTTCGTCGGGGAAACGATTTCCAGCGACTTGCGCGAATTGATGCAGGCTGCGAAGTCAGAAAACGATCGCCTGGATGTCATATTGCAGACTCCGGATGTTCGTAACGCAGAATTGGCAACCATGTTGAAACGAAATGGCGTACTGGTTACCGACCGCATGTCGGAAATCAGCTCCATGAAGGTTCAGATTCCAGTCAAGGCAGTTTCCAAGCTGGCCCAAAGTGGTCTGGCCGACTTTATGTCGCCGAACGTGACGATGAAAACACTCGGCCACGTGACTGCTACGACCGGCACAGACTTGATCCGAACCGTCACCAACAGCTGTCTGCTTGGCCTCATCTGCAGCACCACCACCTTTGATGGCGCGGGCATCGGCATTGCGATACTGGACTCTGGTATTGACACGGGACACCGGGCTTTCAAACAGGGAATCAAGTACAGCAAGGATTTCACGACTGAAAACAATTCATCTTCGGATCCCTTCGGTCATGGCAGCCACGTTGCTTCTACCGCCGGCGGCACCAGCACAAAAAATGGCGACGCCTACGACGGCGTTGCGCCAGGCGCCAGCATCATTAATTTGCGGGTCTTAAACTCGCAGGGTACGGGTAGCAGCGCCGTTCTGCTTAGTGCTTTGAATTGGTTTCTAGCTCCGTCTGATCCAACCAAAGCCGTAAGCTCGGCCAACCCCCTGAACAAAGACAAGTACGGCATCCGCGTTGTCAACATGAGTCTGGGCGCGCCCGCCGTGAGCTCTTATAAAAACGACCCAATCTGTCGCGCCGCGCGCGCCCTTGTTGATGCGGGTTTGGTTGTCGTTGCCGCCGCCGGCAACAATGGCAAAGACGCTAACGGCACCAAGATTTACGGTCAAATTCATTCGCCGGGCAACGAGCCATCGGTGATTACGGTTGGCGCTTCCAATACCTTCGCAACGACCGGCCGGAACGATGACGGTATTGCGACTTACAGTTCGCGTGGACCAACACGCAGCTACACAACTGACGCCAACGGTGTCAAAGACTATGACAACATCGTCAAACCAGATCTAGTGGCGCCAGGTAACAAGCTCATCTACGCCGAGTCGGACATGGGCCACGCAGACAACCTTCTTGTCACTCTACACCCGGAATTGGACTCAGGTCTTACCGATGATGACAACAAGAAGTTGATGTACCTGAGCGGTACATCAATGGCGACACCGGTAGTCGCGGGCACGGTCGCTCTCTTGCTCCAGGCCAATCCCAAGCTGACGCCTAACATGGTAAAGGCTATCTTGATGTACACAGCCCAACCACTTGCACACTTCAACCTGCTTGAACAGGGCGCCGGTGAAGTAAATGTCGAAGGCGCAATGCGCGTAGCCAAACTGGTCCGCACGGATCTGACAAATTCAACCGCACCCGGCTCGAATTTCTTAACCACTACCACCATGCCGAATCCGCAAACGACGATTGGCGGCCAGACCTTTAGCTGGTCGCGAGGGATAGTCACGAAGTACGGCTACCTGACCGGAACCAACCTGATCATGAAGTACCAGCCAATCTATGGTTTGGGCATCGTGATGGGTGACGCCGATGTAGCCGGCGACGGCATCATGGTCAGCGACGGCATCATGGTCAGTGATGGCATCGTCATGGGTGACACGATCATGACCAGCGATGGCTTAGTCATGGGTGATGGTGTGTTGTTCCTGCCTGGTGGCCAACTGGCCGGCGACGGCATCATGGTCAGCGATGGCATCATGGTCGGCGACGGGCTGGTCATGGGTGACGGCATCATGGTAAGTGATGGCATCGTCATGGGTGACGCTTATGTTCAGGCCATGTCCTCGCGAGCCCTAATCGGCGGGGATGACTCTCCCTGCATGCACTGACGCACAGCCCCGACAGGCGAGGGAGCCCAGGCGCTCCCTCGTCACCCTTTCTAAACCCTCCTACAGACTCGCATAAACTATATGTCATCCGCATTCGCACTTGCCGAGACCGAAGGCAGCACGCCGCAGCTATCGTTAAGTAAAACGCCGCCGAGCTCACTGAGAGTGCACGCGTTGTCGGGCGGCCACCAGGATGAAGTGCTCGCCTTTCTGGCCCAACGACCAATCCACACCGTGTTCATGTCCGGCCTGATTCGCGACAATGGCCTCGTAAATGTTGCCAATCGCGGAACTTTTTATGGATGTCGCGACCGGCGCGGTCGACTTACGGGTGTGGCCCTGATTGGACCCAAGACTGTTATCGAAGCGCGCAACGACGCGGCGCTGGAAGTCTTTGCTTCTCTAACGCCGGACAATTTGACGGGCCACCTGATCAGAGGCGAACAGGAACAGATCGAATACGTCTTGAGTAAGTACGCCGAGGCCGGTCGCACACCGCGCCAGGTAAGCGGCGAGTTCCTTCTAGAGCAAAAAGCCGCCGTCTCCGGGGTCGCCGGAGAGCCGCAATTGCGTCTCGCCTGCCGCGAAGATTTCGAATCAATTGTTTTGATCAACGCCGCGCTCGGTCTTGAAGAGAGCGGCATAAACCCCTTGTCGCTGGATCGACCGGGAATGTTGGTCCGCACCGCTCGACGGGTAGATCAAGGACGTATCTGGGTGCTGGTGCAAAACGGCCGCATGGTCTTTAAAGCGGACATCATCTCTGAAACACCTGAGGCTATTTTTATCGAGGGTGTGTACGTGCAACCGGAAGCGCGACGCCAGGGTTATGGTCTGCGCTGTATGACCCAACTCGCGCGCAATCTTCTGGGCCGCGTGCAATCGATTTGCCTGGTCGTCAACGAAGAGAACGAACGCGCTCGAGCCTTTTACCAGAGAACGGGTTTTCAAATCCGCAGTTGTTACAACACCGCCTATTTTTCCGCAGTCTAAGGAACCGCAATCGTGGAAGCCACGACACAACTAAACGAAAAACAACGCGTAGCGATGACCTACCAATGGTTGATCGTTGGCCTGGGCTCGATATTGTTTCTCTCTGAAATCCCAAGGTTGCCGATCGAGCGGATCGACCTTCGCTTTCTGCTGATAGCGGCTTTGACCCTGATTGTCAGCGCCCGCGTGGCGGTCAAGATTCCGCGCTTCAACGTGAGCGTCACGATTTCCGACACCTTCATATTTCTGGCAATTTTGCTCTACGGGGGTCAGGCGGCGGTGTTGCTCGCAGCTGCCGATGGTTTGATTACCGGCGCCCGCGCGGGTAAGAAGGTCCGCACCATTCTGTTCAGCTCCGCGGTGATGGCTTGTTCGACCTCGATCTCGGTGCAAGCCCTGTCGCTAATTGCCGGACCACCAATGCAATTGATTCGGCAACCATTTTCGGTGCTGGCTGCGGGAATATGCGCGATGGCCCTGGCGCAATACCTGACCAATACCGGCATGGTGGCGTTGGGCATGTCGTTCAAGCATGACCAGCCGTTCTGGCAAATCTGGACCAGAAATTGTATCTGGGCCTCAGTGACTTATTTTGCGGGCGCTATCCTCGCCGGTTTTATCGCCACGCGGATCGAGACTTCGGGACTCTACGTGGTCCTCGTCGCGCTGCCAATGGTGCTGATTCTCTACTTCACCTACCAGAAGTACCTCGAAGACATTCGCAAGACAGCGGCACAGGCCGAGCTGGCAGAACGCGAACGGGCCGAAGCTGAACGCGCCCGCGCCGATGCGGAAACCCAGCGCGCGGAACAGGCGGAACGCCACGTCGAAGAACTGAACCACTACATTTCAGAATTGGAGCGCACCAGTCGCGCGCTTCAGGAGAGCAAGGAACACTTTCGTCACGCAGCCTTCCACGATTCGCTGACGGATCTGCCGAATCGCAGCCTGTTCTCGGACTACCTGAAGTTGGCGATCGAGCGCAGCAAACGTCAACCCGATTATCTCTTTGCGGTGTTATTTCTTGATCTGGATCGCTTTAAGTACATCAATGACAGTCTGGGTCACAGTTTCGGCGACCAACTGATTGTAGAACTCGCGCGCCGATTGCAGTCTTCGCTGCGCCAGGTCGATACGGTCTCGAGGTTCGGCGGCGATGAGTTTGCCATTCTCCTGGATGGCATCAGCGATCCCAGCGATGCCATACGCGTCGCGGAAAAAATCCAGCAGGAGCTCCTGCGGCCTTTCGAGCTGGGTGGGCACGAAGCATTCACTTCGGCCAGTATTGGTATTGCTTTGAGCACAGGCGGGTATGATCAGCCGGACTATATCCTGCGCGATGCCGACACGGCGATGTATCGCGCAAAGGATGCGGGCAAGGCTTGTTATGAGTTGTTTGATCTGGAGATGCACTCGCGGGCAGTGATTCGCATGCGTCTGGAAAACGATCTGCGGCGGGCCCTCGAACGAGACGAGTTCTGTCTCTACTATCAACCCATAATGAGCGTGGAGACATCCAGGCTTTCAGGCTTTGAAGCCCTGGTACGTTGGCAACATCCGGAGCGCGGCCTGGTGGCTCCGTCGGAATTCATACCGGTGGCGGAGGAAACAGGATTGATCGTTCCTTTGGGATCGTGGATCCTCGAGAACGCCTGCCGGCAGATGAAGGAATGGCACACCCAGCATCCGGCAAACCGGTCGCTCACCATGAACGTGAATCTCTCTTCGAAACAGTTGATTCAGTCAGGCCTGGTCCAGGAAGTTAAATCGATATTGGCGAAGACCGAGTTGCCGGCGCGCAGCCTGAAACTGGAGATTACAGAGAGTGTGGTTATGGAAAATGCCGAACTGGCAACCACCATGCTGAAGCAGCTTTCGGATTTGAACGTCCACTTGTGCATCGACGATTTCGGCACCGGCTATTCATCGCTCAGCTATCTGCACCGGTTCCCGGTCGACACGCTGAAGATCGATCGCTCGTTTGTCAACCGGATTGAAGAGAAGGACGAAAACGTCGAGATCGTCAGGACCATCGCCACGCTCGCCCGCAATCTGGGCATGGAAGTAGTGGCCGAAGGCGTCGAATCTGAAGATCAACTCGCTTGTTTGAAAGCGCTGAAATGTGAATACGCCCAGGGATATCTTTTCTCTCGACCGCTGAATTCAGAGGCGGCCTCAGCTTTCATCGATGCCGATCACGACCGGCGGCATGAAGAAGAAAACGCCCAGAGCGAGAACCATGCTGAAGTTGCCCGGCTGGAGATGGTAGCGTGACCCTTGAGCCGATTACTACATCATGATTCCTAAGGTTTTTTGCCAACGCACACTTGAGTGAAGGATCCGGTCGCTACCGAGCCCGTGTGAAAACTAGTTTCACACAGGCTCTCCCGGTTCTGTAACGATGGCCCACAATGGGAAATGCGTCTTACTAAATCAACCTGCACCATTACCGCATCGCTCGGTAGTGCTTCATTAAGGTGTTGCCAAAAAAGGGGAGGTTCGAAGGCAATGAGGTCAGTACCACCTGCGGTAGCGGGTGGGTCTGCTCCCGAACAAGATCGCTGGGCAACAGATCCTCTCGGCGTTATTGCTGCTCCAACGACAACCCACCCGCTACCGCAGGTGGTACTGACCTCATTCCTCGCAGTAACTCGCCGGGCAGTCCTTTCTTTCTCAGCAACACGCTAACGGAGCACTACTGGCTGGCTGGACGGGTAGTGGGTGACTTCCTAAAGCGCCGCCCGTGAATCACGCGCAGATGCGCGCGCCACGTTCAAAGTGACCCACTACTGGCTGGGAGGGATGATCGCTGGACCGTGGTTAGGGTTGGGTCTTGCACCGAGGTTTGTTGACTGGCCTTTAGGGCGCTCGGACCAACAATTTACGCGTCGCTCCGGCTCGTACGGCGATGGATCGCGCAGCGGTGTCCATAATCTGACTATCGAAATATGAAATTTTGCGTCCGGGAATTTCTACTTTCAGAAAATAGGCGCCGCTAGGCAGGCCAACGACTTTGAAGTGACCATCGCCATCCAGGCTCGATTCGGCAGTAGGAACAAAAGTGGCTTCCCGCGCGCTAACCGGCCTCCACTCTCCGTGCAGAAACTTCAGTGGCCGATAAACTATGACCTTACCATTCAAAACGAATTTGCCGGTCTTCTGATCCAGCACTTGCCCCTCAATCGTGCCTCCTTTTGGTGCGAGAAAAACGTCAATCACGGAAACCTGGCCCGCAGTTATGTCCTTGCACTGTCCTCCGCTGGGTAGGCCAAAGGGAAGGAAGTATGGATCCCAATGGCCTTCATCTTGTTTGGAAGCGCAGACAGAGTACTCTTTACCGGGTTCGAGACCAGGAATTTCGAAATGACCTTCGCTATCAGAATGGTCCAGCATAACCCGACCGGCAAGCTGAGTTTTGGGATTCGCAGTAACCCTGGCGCCCACAGCAATCTTGCCGTTGCGATACAGACTGCGTCCGCGGATGCTGACGGTCTTTTTCTCCTGCGCCGCCGGCCGAACTGCACAGAATAACAACAGACCGCCGGTGACGAAGGCTGAGATAAGATGTTTCATGATTAGAGGAACGTAACAAGAGGAATCTTCACAAGAATGTTAGTCCAATTGTTACGCAGAGAGTCGCGGTGAGCCATCACTCTATGACCGTCCCCAATGCTGTCAATGAATTTTGCTCGGCTAATGCCGGCGCCCCTCTCACTAATCTATCTTTATAACTCTTCCCCCTAACTCCCGACTCGAACGAAACAGAGCGTTGCAAGTCGTGACATCATCTGTTGCCCGGGGAGCTGCCCGGGGCTGCCTCGCGCTGTACGAGGTAGATGGAGGAAAGACAGTCGCCCAAGTGTCCTCAGCCTTGCCATTTCGCCTACTACCCTTTCGCTGCTATCATTCGAGGTTTGCAAAGGGCCCGAAGTTCCCATCTATCTGGCCTGTACAGGTTTTCAACTATGTCTGAAGAAGCAATTGAAGTCCGTGGCGCCCGCGTCAATAACCTCAAGAACATCTCGTTCTCCATACCGATCAACCAGCTGACCGTGGTTACCGGCGTCAGCGGCTCAGGCAAATCCTCGTTGGCCTTTGACACGATCTACGCCGAAGGGCAACGACGCTATGTCGAATCCTTATCTGCTTATGCGCGCCAGTTTTTGGAGCGGATGGACAAGCCCGACGTCGACGAAGTGCGCGGTATCGCGCCCGCGATTGCGATTCGACAGAAAAATTCCACGCGCAACCCCCGCTCAACCGTGGGCACGCAAACCGAAATCTATGACTACCTGCGTCTGCTGTACGCACGCGTGGGAATAACCTTCTGTCGCGTTTGCGGGCGCCAGGTTTATCGCGATTCGCCCCAATCGGTGGCCGACGAAGTACTGGGCAAGCTGGTCGAAGGCACGCGTTTTTACGTCCTCTTCCCGGCATCTGCAGGTCTGGCGGAAACACAGGTAAACGGAGAGACGGAAACGCATAAACGCGTAACCACAGGGAAGTCGCGCAGCAAAAAGTCCGCGCGTCCCCGCGCCGCCGTGTCTCAGCGCCGCATTATCACCGCGCACCTCATGAGCTTGATGCAAAGAGGCTTCACTCGCCTCTTTGCCGCCGGCCTGATTATCGAACTGAACTCGCCGGACGATTACACGTTGCCCGATTTTGAAAACGTGTTCGTACTGGTCGATCGGTTGACGGCTCGTCCCGAGGTGCGCCAGCGGCTGGTTGATTCGCTCGAGATTTGTTTTCAGGAAGGCCACGGCGCAGCCGTGATCGAAACCGCCGAAGCCGAACCGCAGCGTCTGCGCTTCTCAGAAAAATTCTCGTGCAAGTATGACGGTACCAGTTACGAGCAACCCGAGCCGCGGCTGTTCAGCTTTAACAATCCCTTTGGTGCTTGTCCCACCTGTCAGGGCTTTGGCAACACGATTGGATTGGATATGGATCTGGTGATCCCTAATCCCGGTCTCAGTTTGAATGACGGCGCAATCGAGCCATGGACCAGACCGCAGCATGAGTGGGCCCTGACGGAGCTGCGCCAGTTTTGTAAGTCGGAAAAGATTTCGTTCACCGTGCCCTTTAGTCAACTGTCGCGCTCAGAACAACGCGCGATCATGGAAGGCAAAGGCGACTGGGCCGGCGTGCGCGGGTTTTTCGATTGGATGGAAACCAAAAAATACAAACTGCATGTTCGCGTTTTTCTTTCCAAGTATCGCGGCTACACATTGTGTCCCGATTGTGGCGGCGCCCGCTTGCGCCAGGAGGCCCGCGACGTGAAGGTTGGCGGAATGACCCTCCCGCAGATTTCGGCGATGGCGATCAAGGACGGCGCGAAGTTCTTCGATTCGCTGGAGCTATCACCGGAGCAGAGTGCCATAGCCGATCGAATTCTGTTTGAGATCCGCAGGCGGTTTCGTTTTCTCGTCGATGTCGGTCTTGATTACCTGACCCTTGACCGTCTGGCCGCGACATTGTCCGGAGGCGAAGCGCAGCGCATCCAGCTCGCGACCAATCTTGGTTCGGCCCTCGTGGGCGCGCTTTACGTGCTCGACGAGCCGTCGATTGGACTTCATCCGCGCGATAACGATCGTCTGATTCGTCTGCTTCATAATCTTCGCGATATCGGCAACACCGTGCTGGTGGTGGAACACGACGAAGAGATGATGCGTTCTGCCGATCACATTCTGGATATCGGGCCGGCTGCCGGTGAGCTTGGGGGGCGCGTAATTTATGAAGGCGACTTTCCGGGGCTGATGAAAGATCAGGCCTCGCTGACCGCGCGTTATTTACGTGGCGAAGCCGAGATCAAGGAACCAAAGCAGCGTCGACTGCTGCAAACGAGAAGCCTGAAGCTGCGGGGTGCGAGCGAACATAATCTGAAATCGATCGATGTCGAAGTGCCGCTGGATATGCTGGTGTGTATCACCGGCGTTAGCGGCTCAGGCAAATCAACGCTGATACACGATTGCATTTACGCCGGGCTGAAAAAGCAGCGCGGCGACTGGCAGGGACATGTTGGAGCATTTCGCAAACTCGAGGGCGCGCAACTGATCGACGACGTGATTTTGGTGGACCAGTCGCCGATTGGACGGACGCCCAGATCTAACCCGGTCACTTACATCAAGGTATATGACGCGATCCGCGAAGTCTTTTCGGGCACACGGGAAGCACAAGCGCGCGGCTTTGATCCCTCGCACTTTTCTTTCAATGTGCCCGGCGGGCGCTGCGAGGTGTGCCAGGGTGATGGTACGGTCACGGTCGAGATGCAGTTTCTTGCCGATGTCGAACTGGTCTGCGAGGAATGCAAGGGCACGCGCTTCAAACAACAAATCCTGGATGTGCGTTATCGCGGCAAGAACGTTCATGAAGTACTGGCCATGACCGTGCGCGAAGCGATTGCCTTCTTTCGTGAAGTGCCGCGCATCATGAACCGTCTGCGCGTGCTCGAGGAGGTTGGCCTGGGCTACCTGCGACTAGGCCAATCGGCAACCACGTTATCGGGTGGCGAAGCGCAACGGATCAAGCTCGCGGCCCATCTTTCGAAGCGAACGGGGGCCAGGACGCTGTACATCTTTGACGAACCGACCACGGGGCTGCACTTTGACGACATCAACAAACTGCTGACTGCCTTTCGCGCCCTGATGGCCGCGGGTGGCTCTTTGATAGTCATCGAGCATAACCTCGATGTGATCAAGACCGCGGACTACGTGATCGATCTTGGTCCGGACGGCGGCGACGCCGGCGGCAAGGTGGTGGCGATAGGAACACCGGAACAGATAATGTCCGTCAAAGCATCGCACACCGGCCGGTTTCTGCGCGCGCACCTGGCGCGTTCGAACGGACACCGGAGCAAAGGTCAGACATAACGAATCTGTGTTAGATGATCGGGGATGCGGTTACGCTCAAGGTGGTTGTTGATCTCGCTGGAATGGTCGCTGTAGTAACTTAGCGCACCAAAAACTTGTGCCAACGTAAGATGGGGCAAGTGACTCGGAACCATAGGGTATATTGTCGGCGGAGGATGTTTAGAGCGATGGGTCTAAAGCAACAAATCGTTTCCGATCTGACTACGTCCATGAAGGCGCAGGATGCGTCGCGCACTTCGACACTGCGTATGGTCAAGGCCGGGATAATGAATCGTGAAATTGAAAAAGGCAGCGAGTTGGACGATGAAGAGCTCGCAAAGATGCTGCGTTCCATGGTCAAGCAGCGCCGGGACTCGATCGAGCAATTCGAGAAGGGCGCGCGTCAGGAATTAGCCGATAAAGAGAAAGCAGAGATTGAAATTATCGAAGCCTATCTGCCGCAAAGTGCCTCGCAGGAAGAGATCGAGCAAGCCGTAAACGCGGCAATTGCGGAAACGGGAGCGAGTTCGATTAAGGACATGGGCAAAGTGATGAAAGCCGCCCAGGCCCAACTCGCCGGGAAAAACGCCGACGGCCGCGCGGTGAGTGAACTCGTAAAGTCCCGGCTTGGTTAAACCCAGTTCGCTCGGATTTCGCGGTCTAAGGACCAGTTTCCATCGATGCGCGCGCTGCCATCAGCGCTTCCCTCACTTGCCCTCGAGACGTGCCGCCCAACTGCGATTTGGTGGCCAGCGTACTCTCGATTGAAAGCGCTTCATACACATCCTCTTCGATCGATGAAGAGAACGCCTGCAAATCTTCCAACGACAGTTCCTGTAACTCAACTCCCAACTCAAGTCCACGCAGCACAACTCTGCCGACCGTTTCATGCGCCTCGCGAAAGGTCACACCTTTGCGCACCAGATAGTCAGCCAATTCGGTCGCGTTCATATAACCCGCGGCCGACGCGGCGCCAGTCCGTTCTTCATTAACCCGCAGATTGCGCAGCACCGTCGTGCTTACTCTCAAGCACGAAGTTACCGTGTCAGCGGTATCAAAGACCGCTTCCTTGTCTTCCTGCATGTCCTTGTTATAAGCCAGCGGCAAACCCTTCAACATCGCCAGCAGTGAAACTGTGTGTCCGAATACTCGTCCGGCCTTGCCGCGCACCAGCTCCATCGAATCGGGGTTCTTCTTCTGCGGCATAAGGCTCGAGCCGGTGGCCACCGCGTCACTCAACTCGAAAAAACCAAACTCCGTCGTGGAGTAGATAATGATGTCCTCCGCCAACCTTGAAAGGTGGACCATGATCAGCGCCGCGGCGGCCGCGAACTCAACACAAAAGTCGCGATCGCTGACGGCGTCAAGACTGTTGCGCGAGAGCGCGGCAAAACCAAGCTCACGCGCCACCGCCTCTCGATCAATAGCGTAAGAAGTGCCGGCCAGCGCGGCCGATCCGAGCGGCATGACGTTCACTCTTTTGCGCACATCCGAGATTCGCTCGCGGTCGCGCCCGAACATTTCAAAGTAGGCGAGGCACCAGTGGGCAAGGAGGACCGGCTGCGCACGCTGCAGATGCGTGTAACCGGGAATGATCACGTCTCGCTGCGCCTCTGCCAGATCAAGCAAAGCCCGTTGTATGGAAAGCAGAGCGGCGCTGAAAACGTCCAGCTCGTCGCGTAACCAAATGCGAAGATCGGTGGCCACCTGATCGTTGCGGCTGCGGCCTGTGTGCAGCTTTCGTCCGGTATCACCGATGAGTTCAATCAGGCGCGCTTCGACAAAGGAATGAACGTCTTCGGCCGGCCCCTCGAAATATTTCTCGTCCGACTCCGCCTGCGCGAGGATTTTTTGCAAAGCGTTGGTGATGGCTGTCGCTTCGTCTCTGCTCAGCACGCCCGCGCCAAGCAACCCTTCACAATGCGCGCCGCTGGCCCGCACCTCGGCGGCGAACAGCCGTCGATCAAATCCAAATGAACGATTGAATTCGACAAATCCGGCATCGGCCACACCGGTAAAGCGGCCACCCCAAAGGTTTTTTGCCTCGGTCATTTTCCCTCCCCGCAGGTGTTCAGACTACAACCTTCAGGTTGCCGCCTGCGAAACCACGCCAGCTAAAGCTTGTATCTGAACACCCTGTAGCCAGCCCAGGTTTCGACAAACGAATTCTACCTCATTTGACTTTCTTGCATCCCGTCCCGTATTTTATGCATCTATGCATTGACTATGCAAGATTGGTGCATAAAGAACGATGCTTAAGAACACCAGACAACAAAAGATCCTTAGCCTGATTCAGGCGCGGCCCATTGGTACTCAGGCTGATCTGAAATCCTATCTGGAACGTGCGGGAGTGCCGGCGACGCAGTCGAGTGTGTCTCGCGACCTCGAAGAATTGGGCGTTCTGAAACATAAGGGCCGCTATACGCTGCCCCGATCCAGTGGTGCGGCCGCGCGTGGCTTGCTGAGTCTCGATCTGGCCGGCGACGCTTTAGTCGTGGCGCATACTGAGCCGGGTCTGGCATCCGCGGTAGCGGTACAGATCGATGCGGCCGCCATTGCGGAGATTGTCGGCACCATAGCCGGCGAGGACGCTATTTTTATCGCGGTAACGAACCGCAAAATGCAGCGAACGGTGGTCAGAAAGGTTTGGGAGATTTTTGAATAAGACGTAGGCTTCGTGCTTTCGTCCTTTGTCCTTTGTGCTCGGTTCTTTGTCTGCGGCAACAACCTAAGCTGACTACTGATTACTGATTACTGACTACTATTAGGAGTTTTTGTGACGGAGAGAATCAACAAGATCGTTCTGGCTTATTCGGGTGGACTCGACACTTCCGTGATGCTGCGCTGGCTGAAGGAGCGTTACAACTGTGAAGTGATTTGTTACTGCGCGGATGTTGGCCAGGGCGAGGAGATGGACGGCCTCGAGGCCAAGGCACTGGAGACAGGCGCGTCGAAACTCTTCATCGAAGATCTGCGCGCAGAGTTCGTGCGTGACTATGTCTTTACAGCCGTGAAGGCGAATGCCGTCTATGAAGGTATTTATTTGATGGGCACCTCCCTGGCCCGTCCGGTCATAGCCAAACGTCAGATTGAGATTGCCCGGCGCGAAGGGGCCGATGCCGTAGCGCACGGATCAACCGGCAAGGGAAACGATCAAGTGCGCTTTGAACTGACCTACTACGCGCTGCAGCCCGACATCAAAGTCATTGCACCCTGGCGCGAGTGGGAGTTCAAAGGTCGAACCGATCTAATCGCCTATGCCAAAGAGCACAACATTCCAGTCACTGCCACGGCTGAAAAACCATATTCCACCGATCGCAATCTCATGCATATCTCTTATGAAGGCGGCATACTCGAAGATCCCTGGGCCGAGCCGCCAGAGAACATCTTTCTATTAACGCGATCTCCCGAGAACGCAAAGACCGAAGCTGAGTATCTCGAGATTTCTTTCTTGAAGGGCGAGCCCGTGGCTGTCAATGGCCAGACTCTGGCTCCAGTAAACCTGCTCGAGACCTTGAACAAGATTGGCGGCGATCATGGCATCGGTCGGATCGATCTCGTGGAAAATCGTTTTGTGGGCATGAAGTCTCGCGGCGTTTACGAAACTCCCGGCGTTACGATCCTGCAGGCGGCACATCGAGCGCTCGAGTCTATTACTCTGGATCGTGAAGTGATGCACCTACGCGATTCCCTCGGCGTCAAATTCGCTGAGTGCGTGTACTACGGATTCTGGTTCGCGCCGGAGTTCGATTTGCTGCGCAAGATGGTCGACGAAACACAACAGAATGTTTCGGGCGACGTGCGTCTAAAGCTTTATCGCGGCAATGCGATGGTGGCCGGCCGCCGTTCGCCGCTGTCGCTTTACAGTGAGAAGCTGGCTACGTTTGAAGCCGACACTGTTTACAACCAGCGCGACGCCGAAGGCTTTATCAAACTGAATGCGCTGCGACTGAGGATGAGGGCCACGCAAGGCCAGGCGGAGGCACAGCGCCGCGGAACCGTTTAGCAGGGGCACTTGGGCACTTGTGCCCCGACACCGGGGGACAAGTCCGCCTTCTAAACGGAAAGAACGTGGGGGTTGAGAAAGTTATGAAAGAATCTATTCACATTATCGAAGCGGACAAAATCGGATCGGCAACTTCTCCGCTCAACCTCTCGCGCACAGTCGCGATCACTGACGACTGCGCCGCGCCGCGGGCCGGCGACGTTGTTGCGGTGCGCGCTTTGACTGACAGTGCAACCTACAACATGCTGGAACTGCCGACGGGTCGACTCGCCAAAATTAATCCGGGCGATCTCCTCCTGGGCGTGCTGGGACGCAGACGCGCACTAAAAGGCTTTGTCGGCGATGTGCCTGAGAGTGTAAGGCGCGGCGACCAACTCCATCTGCTGAATATGGGTGGAGTGATTGGCTACTGCACCGGCCATCATTCCAGCCTCAGCGATGCCATCAAACTGGAAGTGATCGGTCTGGTCTGCGATAAAGAAGGGCGCGTACAAAACATTGGCGACTCTGCCTTGACCCCACGCGCCACGCTGGGCGCAACCGCTCCCCTGGTCATTATCGCCGGTGCCTGCATGAACAGCGGCAAGACTTATGCGGCCACTGAATTAATCAAACAGGCGACGCGCGCCGGATTGAAAGTAGCGGCGGCCAAACTTTCAGGCGTGGCCTGCCTGCGCGACACTTTGAACATGGGCGATCATGGGGCCATCGCGACGGCCAGTTTTCTCGATTGTGGCTTGCCTTCGACAGTGGGCATAGGCGATCTGGCTCCCATTGCCAAAGCGGTTATTGCCCGGCTTAACGAGAGCGCACCCGATTTCATTGTGATTGAAATGGGTGACGGGATCCTGGGCGGATATTCAGTAGAGTCGGTGTTCGACGATCAGGAAATGCGCGAGGCAACAGCAGCGATCATCTTTTGTGCTTCGGACTATGTCGGCGCCTGGGGCGGCATCGAGTTGTTTCGTCGCCGGGGCATCGAAATCGATATGGTTGCGGGTTCAGTTACAGATTCACAGATGGGCGAGGATTATATTGAAAAAGAGTTTGGAGTTCCGGCCGCAAACGCACGCCGCGATGGCGCACGACTCTTTGCGCTCATCAGGTCGAAGGTGGACGCTGTTTGTGTGATGGTCAGCTCTTAGTGCCGGCGCGGCGGAAACGCAGGAGGGCAATCACGAGAAATACGATACCGATGTAAATAAAGGTCCGCTGGCCGCTGAGCCCGATAGCGATGAAGGCGATACCGAGAGCAAAAAAAGCAATGTACGCGTTGCGCATTGGTGTTTAGTTACCTCGCGATTGATTTGGGCGCGATTGATTTGGGCGCGATTGATTTGGGATTGTAACTTAGCATGAACTGTAGATAAGTGTGCATTCGTCTTGACTTTGCGTCTTTGCACTTTGGCGGGACATATTTTTCCCGCAAGGCGCGAAGCTGCCGAGAAATAATCAATTATGACCGGCGAGAAAATTAAAATCGGCATTTTTGGCGGCTCGGGCTATGGCGGCTCAGAGTTACTGCGCATCCTGCTGTTTCATCCGCACGTGGAGATCGTTTTCGTCACAGCCAATGAACATGCCGGCAAAGCCGTGGGCGAAGTGCATCGAAATCTTAGTGGCCTGACGGATCTGCATTTCATTTCTGGAGCGGAACAACTCGAGCGAGCGCAAGATCTCGCTTGCGTCTTCCTGGCCCTGCCACATGGGCAGGCCATGGAGATTGTGCCGCGACTGCCGAATACGCTGAAAGTCATAGACCTTTCCGGCGACTTTCGCTTGCGCGACAAGTCAGTGTTTGAAGAACACTATGATCGCGCGCATACCGCAATGGAGGCGCAGGCAGAGTTCGTTTATGGTCTTACCGAAACCAATCGTGAAGCCATCAAGCAGGCGCGTTTGATCGCGAATCCGGGTTGCTTTGCCACGGCCACGCTGTTAGGCCTGGCGCCCCTGGTGGCCGGCAAACTAATTACCGGCCGCGTGATTGTGGATGCAAAAACCGGCTCCTCCGGATCTGGAGCAAAGGCCGCTGCGAACACCCACCATCCGCAGCGCAGCAATTCGTTTTATGCCTACAAGCCCTTCACGCACCAGCACCTGCCGGAGATCGAACAGGAATTGTCGGCCGTGGGCGATTGGACCAGCGAGCTGATCTTCATGACGCATTCCCTGCCCGTGGCCCGCGGAATTTTTTCGTCAATTTATTTGGAAATGAAAACCGCGCTGGCGGAAGAAGAAATACGAGAACTCTTTCGAGAGTTTTATCGCGATGCTTTTTTTGTGCGGCTGGTCAAAGGATCGCCCGACATTAACTGGGTCAAGACGACGAACTTTTGTGACCTCGGGTTTGCGGTTCGCCGCCGCGAGTTGGTGGTCTTCTCGGCCATCGACAACCTGGTCAAGGGAGCGGCGGGCCAGGCAGTGCAGAATATGAATTTGATGTTCGGGCTGGATGAAAAACTTGGATTGATGCTGGCGGGAAGTAACCCGTAGTTTCGTAGGGGCGGACCAATGTGTCCGCCCTGGACGTTGCAAACAAAAGCCGCCGGGCGGACACACGCGTCCGCCCCTACATCACCAGGTAATGAATTTCACACCAGTGCCAATAAAGCCAACCATATCACTGGCGGATCTCGAACAGATCGACATTCGCGTCGGCACGATCATTTCCGTTGAGGCGGTCAGCGGTTCGGACAAGCTACTTAAGCTGACCGTGTCCTTTGGCGATCATCGGCGGACCATTCTCGCCGGTATGAAGCAGGAGCGCGAAAACCCGAAAGAGATCGAAGGCAAGCAGGCGTTGTTTGTGGTCAACCTGCCGCCGCGAAAGATGTTGGGCCAGATCTCTGAAGGCATGTTGTTCGACATTGGTTATGCCGATGGTTTGACGCCGGTATTGGCTGTACCTGAAAAACAGATTCCCGACGGAACGAGAGCCGGATGACACCCGAGGACGGAAACACTTTCGCTGATGTAGCTGAGCGTGAAGAACGCTATCAACTCGCTACTTATAAGAAGATGCCGATTGTCGCTGAACGGGGCGAGGGCGTCTGGCTTTACACCAACGACGGCGAGAAATATCTCGATTTGTATGGCGGCCACGCGGTCGCCGGGACCGGCCATTCACACTCGCACGTGGTCCGGGCTATTCGCGAGCAGGCAGAGAAACTGCTTTTCTATTCGAACCTGGTTTATTCCGATGCAAGAGCGCGCGCCGCGGAAAAGTTGGTTTCGCTTGCGCCCGAGTCGCTGACAAAGGCTTTCTTTTGCAACTCCGGGACCGAGGCGAATGAGAACGCCATGCGTATGGCGCGCATGGCAACCGGCCGCACGAACATCATCACTTTTTCAGGCGGCTTTCACGGCCGCACCGCCGATGCAATCAGCGCCACGTTTCTCGGCAGGTATCGCGAGATCGGCAAACCAAATGTGCCGGGTCATCTGCAAGCCGAATTCGGCGATATCGAATCGGTGCGCTCAGTCGCGGATGACACAGTGGCCGCCATTATGCTTGAGCCGATCCAATCGATGGCCGGTGTGCGTCAGGCTACACCGGCGTTCCATAGCGAATTGCGCACGCTTTGCGATGAACGTGACATCGTCCTGATCTATGACGAGGTGCAAACGGGAATAGGTCGCACGGGCGACTGGTTCTTTGCAGGCTGTGCCGCGGGCGCGCAGGTTGTTCCGGACATCATCACGCTGGCAAAGGCGTTGGGCAGCGGGATTCCGGTTGGCGCATGTTTGGTCACGGAGAAGATTGCCGCGCATATCAAAGAGAATGATCTGGGAACAACTTTTGGCGGCGGCATGATTGCGATGGCGGCGGTCACGGCTACGCTTGAAGCAATCGAAAATGACGGGATGCTCGCGAATGTGAAGGAAGTCGGAGCTCATTTGCGCGAGCGTCTGAAAGAAATTGAGCAAGTGGTGAGTGTTCGTGGTCTAGGTTTTCTGCTCGGACTTGAATTTTCCGACAAGGCGGCGCCGATCCATAAGGCGCTGCTCGATAGACACATCATCACTGGAACCTCCAGCGATCAAAGAGTGCTGCGTTTGCTGCCTCCGCTTTGTCTAAAACGTGAAGAGGTAGACTTGTTTGTTGATGCGTTGAGCGACGCGCTAAAACAATAATGCCGGCAATGGCCAACGCATTACAGGAACCGGAAGCGGTTGTGACCGGATGGTAGTGGTCAGGAACGGCAAATGTCCGACAAACTTTAGTTTGTCGCAGCGTTACGACAAGCTAATTGAGCTTGTCGGACATCAAACTGACCCATTACCGCATCTGCCGCACCGCTCCTGATTCTCAAAACATCGCTTTGCTCAAAATTCCGCAAATACTCAAAGGTCGCGCTGGTGTTGCCTCACTGCTGGTCCTGGCGTTTCTCTTTCGGCTCCTTTTCGGACTGTGTTCGGAATTCTGGTTTGAGGATGAAAAGCAGATCTACTTAATTGGTTTGAAATTTTATGCGACTGGTCAATGGCCCTACTTCGGTCCGGACGTAACGAACTCGATACACATTCCCGGCGCACTGCAGGGATTGCTGGTGGGCCTTCCTTTTTATGTATTACCGGTTCCCGAGGTGCCCTTTGTGCTGCTGAACATCATCTCTTTTGCAGCGCTTTGTTTCTTTGCCTGGTACTGCAGCAAACGCCTCCCCGACATGCCGCGCTGGTTCATATGGACCTGGCTGCTGACGGCGCCGTGGACTCTGAATTTATCTACACACATCTATAATCCCTCGTACGTCCTGGCGGGGAGCATTATTTTCTTTGTGGGCGTGCTGGAAACTTTTCCGCGAACGAGCCTCAAGCTGATACCGCGGCACTGGGCCAATTTCATGATGGGGTTTGCCCTTTGCTGGATCATGCAGTTTCACATGTCCTGGGTAATCCTTCTGCCTTACCTGTTGGCTTCGCTTTATTTTCAGTATCGCGAGCAGGGCCGAGCCGTGGTCAGGTCCGTGGCCTGGTCGGCAGCCGGCGCCGCGCTCACGTTTAGTTTTGTGCTGCCTACTTACATCAAGTATGGCTTTGCCGCTGGTTCCGGCCGCACCGGGGAAGTTGTTCGCTTTAACGGTGCAAACTTGTTAACCCAGTGGAATTTGGCGGAAGGCATTCTTGGTCGCTTTCTTTCACTCGCCAGCTACGAAATGGCTCGCTTCCTGGGCGGCAACACGCTGTCGCGTCTGGAGTTCATGAAGCACTATTGGTGGCTGATTCCGATCATCCTCTTCCTCGGGATCGCCGGCATCGTTCAGCCGATCGCTATGGTGATTTTATGGTTTAAGAAGAGCCACTCGCGTTCTGATTGGCAAGCAATTAAATACCTGACCCTGGCAACTGTCGTGTTGCTTTACGTCGGCTACGCTTTCTCGATGAAGGCGCCACTCTCACACACTCTCTACGTGGTTTTTCCGTTGGTGATGTTATACAGCCTATACTGTTGGAACGATTTCCTGGCCCGCAGCCGGCGCTGGCAGACACTAGCGGCTCTGTTTCTGATCTGCGGAATAATTTTTAGCGCCGGCCTGGCGTATGACAATTTCAAGAGCCGGTCGCTTTATTTGAATCGCGACCTGCCCAAAGCGGCGATTGAGAAAAAAGACTACCGAATGTTCGGGCTCAGACGGGGCGAAACAGGCAGCGACTAGTATCGCGTTTCTAAAATTCTTGTAACAAGGAATTTGAGAACTTTGGGAACAAGACACTAAGTGAGGGGCAAGTGAAATACGGCTGGTACGATCTGACGGGTAACGTCGGTGTAGCGATGATGGTGTTGTCCTACTTGCTGTTGCAACTCGGTAAGCTGCGCATCAACGATTTGAGCTATTCGTTAACCAATGCCATCGGCGCTTTGCTGGTGCTCATTTCGCTCGTGTACAGTTTTAATCTGTCCGCATTTCTGGTCGAGTCGTTCTGGCTGTTGATAAGTTTGTTTGGTTTGATCAAGTTTCTAACGACGAAGGGACCGAGTAGCGATCGAGCGGCTAACCAATGACGCCCCGAGATTTTCTAAGCACCGCTGATTGGACCACGAACGAGCTAACTGCTCTGCTCGATTCAGCCGTGCAATTCAAGCACAGTATAAATCCGGCGCGGCCACTCGCGGGTCGTTCCGTGGCCCTGGTGTTTTTCAATCCCAGCTTGCGTACGCGGGCATCTATGCAGGTGGGCATTTACGAAATGGGCGGCAACCCAGTGGTGTTGGAACCGGGCGGCAGCAGCTGGACGCTCGAACATCGCGAGGGCGCGGTGATGGACACGGATAAGACGGAACACATAGCGGAATTCGTACGCGTGCTTGGTCGCTATTGCTCGGCGATTGGGGTGCGCACCTTCGCAGCGCTGAAAAACTGGGATGAAGAACGAACCGATCCAATATTGAAAGCTTTTGCGAAGTATGCCGGGGTGCCGGTAATCAATCTGGAATCCGCGATGCATCACCCCTGTCAGGCCCTGGCCGACATGATGACCATTCGCGAAAAACTTGGGTCGGAACCCAAACGCGTGGTGTTGATCTGGGCGTGGCATCCAAAGCCGCTGCCGATGGCCGTCCCCAACAGTTTTGCATTGGCGGCCGCCCAAATGGCGCATGAAGTTACCATTGCGCATCCAGCAGGCTATGACCTGGATGATGATCTATTGGCTGAGATTAGAAAACAGGCGGCACAAGCAGGAGGCAGCATCAATCTTACAAACGACATTGATGAGGCTTTCGCGGACGCCGAGGTTATCTATGCCAAGAGCTGGGGAAGTAAGAATTTTTACGGCGACGCCGCAGCCGACATTGCCGCGCGGGCGCAGTACCGCGACAAATGGATCGTCGATGAACCAAAGATGGCGCGCACCAACAATGCGATCTTCATGCACTGTTTGCCCGTGCGACGCAACGTGATCGTAACGGACGGCGTCATCGACTCGCCGCAATCGGTGGTGATCGATGAAGCCGAGAACCGCTTGCACGTGCAAAAGGCGATCATGGCGAGATTGGTGAGAGGGTAGTTTCACAAACGGAAGACGTTCCCGCAAAGGCTCAAAGCTGCAAAGGGACATGGAAAAGCAATCCAGTTGAAATTTCTTCCTTTGCACCTTTGCGGGAACCCTCTGTAGGGCTAACAAAAAGATGACCAACACCAACGAAGTCGGCGATCAATTGCGCCTCGATCTTTTGCGCGAAGCGTTACCCTATATTCAGCGCTTTCAGGGTCAGACGTTTGTCGTCAAACTTTCCGGCAAAGTTACCGAAGACCGCGAGAACCTCAACTCTCTGGCCGAGGAACTCGCCCTGCTTTATCAAGTCGGCATCCACATCTGTGTAGTTCATGGCGGCGGCAAGCAGCTCAGCGAGCTCGCCGGCAAACTTGGCGTGGCGCAAACGATAATCGATGGCCGTCGCGTCACCGATGATGCAACGCTGGAAATGGCCAAAATGATCTTTGCCGGCAAGATCAATACCGACATTCTGGCAGCCTTGCGACAAAGAAACGTTGAGGCGGTGGGGTTGTCAGGAGTCGATGGAAATATTGTTCAGGCTGAGCGCCGGCCGCCTAAAGAAGTGATCGACCGCCAAACGGGTGAGCGCACGCAGATTGACTTTGGCAACGTCGGCGACGTCGTTCAGATCAACACGCGCCTGCTGACTGTCCTGCTGGATCACGGCTATCTGCCCGTAATCTCATCGTTGGGTGCAGATGCCGAAGGCGCCGTCTTCAACATTAATGCCGACACTATCGCGGCTGAAATCGCCATTCAATTGCAGGCGGAAAAGTTAATCTTGCTCTCGGATGTCGATGGAATCTATCTGCGTGCGGGTGAGCCGGAAACAAAACTCTCACGATTGACGGCGGCAGAGGCGGAAGAATTAGTTCGCGCGGGTACGGCCACCGGCGGCATGATTCCCAAGCTTCAAAGCATCACCGAACTTCTGCGGCGCGGCGTACACAGTGCGCACATAATCAGTGGTGTAAATCGAAACGCGCTGCTCTCGGAAATCTTCACGGATAGCGGAACGGGGACGATGATCGTGGCGTAGTGGCGCTTGGGGCTTGGGTCTTTGGTCTTTGGTCTTTGATTTTCAGTTTTCGGTTCACCGTTCTCGTTCCTTTGCTTTGACGCTGCCCGTTTAGAGAGCGCACTTTGCGCTCGTCAGCAGAAACCAGACCGCCTTCGACTCTACAACGTCCGCGGACAAGTCCGCTATTTAAACGGCCGCCGCTGCTCCCGCTTCAGCTGACAAGTCCGCGATTCAAAGCACGCCGCGCAGTAAAAACTCAAAGGCCAAAAACCAAAGACCAAAGCCCAAAGCCCTAAGACCATCCTCCCGCAATCTCACGTATCTGCGCTGTGTGTCTGGCCTCGTGCGCGCCTACGAATATTAGCCATTGATACAAATTAATCATCCCCAGCACCGGGTGTTCATGAGTTACTTCGCCCAGGGCCAGGCCATCATTCGCCAGCACAGTCGCACGCAGCTCGGCGCGGTTTTGCTGCAATGCCAACCAGGCCGCGGCCGCGTCCTGCTCCGACCTGGGCTTCACCATATCGGGCGCGGTAGCGCGACGGCTGCGATCGAGAATACGCGCTCGGTCGATAGTATCCAAGACCGGACTAGTTTCAGTTTCATTGCCGAGTCCGGCTGCTTTGGCGGCGGCAAGCTTGCCTGAGATGAGTTGCGTAACGCGCCCTTCGATGATCGCCAGATGCTCGAGCACTTCTGCCACCGACCAGCGCTCGGGCGCCGGCCGCTCATCGCGACGATCGGAGGAAACACCTGCGACCGCAGAGCTCAGATCCGATCGGGTTGTGTCGAGATATTCAATCACCTCTTGTGTTCGCGGATGCATAGCACAATTTCTCCTAACGTTATTTTGTAGGGGCGGACCTGTGTGTCCGCCCTGGGTCGATATCTGAAAGCCATGCGGATACTGCCAGTAAGGCGAAACGCAGTAGGCAGTAGGCAGAGGGCAGTAGGCAGTAGGCAGTAGGCAGTCGACGCGGTGGCGCGGATTGATTCGTAGAAGTATCTCAAAAGATTGGCTGCCTTCTGCCTTCTGCCTTCTGCCTTCTGCCTTCCGCCTTCTGCCTTCCGCCTTCTGCCTTCTCCCCTCCGACCCGCTGCCGCAGCAAGTACTGACAGGAAGAAAGTCGATAGGATAACATGCGATCATGACTAACAAAGTTCGCGTTCGGCGGCGTGTCGTTACTTTTCTGGTTACGCTTTCAATTCTTATCGTCAGTTTCAGCGCTCGCGGCCAGCAAGCGTCGCGTCGCAAAGTCGTCGCACAGTCGCAGCCTCGTCTGGTCCTGCTCATCGTCGTGGATCAATTCCGCTATGACTATCTTGAACGCTATGGCGACCTCTTTGCGACGAATGGTTTGCGCCGGCTGCTGAACAACGGAGCCGTTTGGGTAGATGCCAACTACGATCACATGCCGACGTACACGGCGCCGGGCCACGCAACATTTTTGACCGGCGCTTATCCGGCGGAAACCGGGATCGTCGCCAACGAATGGCCCGACCGCGATACCGGGAAAAAGGTCAGCAGCGTTTCCGACGACACAGCAAAGTTGTTTAGTGGCGGCGCCAAAGAACAAGCCTCGAGCCCGCGTCGTTTGATGGCTTCCACACTGGGCGATGAAATGCGACTCGCGACCAACGACCGCGCGAAGGTCGTTGGTATCTCCCTCAAAGATCGCTCGGCAATTCTCCCCGCCGGCCGTCACGCAAACGGAGCTTATTGGTATAGCATCCAGTCCGGCAATGTAGTCTCGTCCAATTATTATTTCGCGCAGTTACCCAGATGGGTGGAAGAGTTTAATTCCACTCACGCCGCCCGGGGATACTTTGGAAAGGTGTGGGAACGTTTGCTGCCTGAGGGCGAGTATCTAAAGCGCGTGGGCGTTGATTCACCACCCTGGGAAGACATCGGCAAAGTTCCCGGTGACACCAATACTTTTCCGCACACAATTACCGGCGGGGCCGCCGAAGCGGGGCCGGACTTCTACAACGCCCTGGCGTATTCGCCATTTTCCAACGACCTGCTGATTTCGTTTACCAGGCAGGCGATCGTCAGCGAGCAATTGGGACAAGACGAAATCACAGACGTGTTGAGTGTCAGCTTTTCCGCCAATGACTATATAGGGCACCGTTACGGACCTTACAGTCAGGAATCAATGGATGCCACGCTACGGGTTGATCGACAAATTGGCAGCCTGCTTGATTTCGTCGAGGCGCGTGTTGGCTTGCGAAACGCCATCGTGGTCTTCAGCGCCGATCACGGGATGGCGCCGATACCAGAGCACGCTGCGGCCCTGGGCCTGAGCGGAGGTCGTGTTAGCAGTCCGCAGGCGCTGGCAAAAATTCGCGCGGCGATCACCGCGCGCTTCAACCCTGTTGGCAAGACACCTGATCCTGCCGCCGACTATGTAATGAAATACGACGACAACGGCACGATGAAGGATGGGTTAATAAATGCCAACCTTTATTTCAATCTCGCTGCTCTGAAACGTGATGGTGTAAGTCTGGACGAGATTGAGCGAGTGGCGGCCAACGCGGCCATGACCGTACCCGGTATTGCTCGCTGCTTCACTCGCGAACAATTACTGCGGGGTGCTGTATCGTTCACCGATCCCATCGAGCGCCGCGTACTGCACGGCTTCTATCCACAGCGGAGCGGCGACTTGATCATTGTTACCGACCCTTTCAAATATTTCATCGAATATCCCATCACCGCCACGCACGGCTCGCCTTATAATTACGATACTCACGTGCCGTTGATCATTATGGGAGCCGGCGTGAAGTCCGGGCGATATTTTCAGGCGGCCTCACCTGCCGATATCGCACCGACGCTGGCCGCGCTGTTGCGCGTGCAGACCCCCAGTAATTCCGTGGGAAGGATTTTGTTCGAGGCACTGTCGCAATAGGCGGAATGCATAATTTGTAGGGGCGGAGCTGCGTGTCCGCTTCTACCAAAGCGGCGCGTTTGTCGCCCCACTCCAAATACTCATTGCGGCTTCTTCTCGGCATCCGGCTTGTTCTTTTCAGCCTTTGCCTCTTTCGTCTCGGGCGGCGGCGGCGCGGTGAACTGGCCCAGGTCAGCCAGCCCCAGACTCGCTTCGATATCGCCGATGCGTTTGACAGCTGCTTCATAGCCGTCCTTCCCAAATTGCTGCACTTCGATCTCTTCGAACTTTTCGCCCAACGCATCCATCTGTTCCAGCGTCATCGTTTGTTTCCAGGCGGGAAAAATAATCGTGTCTTCGATGGCGGCATGATGCTCGTACATGCGCACCAGCGATTCCATTACGCGTGCGAGCGTCTCAGCGGTGATCGCTGAAAATTTTTCTCCCGCGGTTACTGACAAAATGTAGTCGGTTAGTTCGCGACCGCGTTGATGTTGCGCCGTGAGCACGCCGATGTAAGCCGCGGCCAGTCCCCCACCCTTCTGCACGGCCGGAAAGATGTGTACTTCTTCCAACTTCTGCTCGTGATACTCTTCGCCAAACACGCGAAAGAGTTTTGCTGTTTTCTGCAGCGCCTCAGGCTCGACCGCGCCTGCAGCAGCGCGCAGCTTGACCGCGGTTTCCTGATATACGAGCAGCGCGCGTCGCAGTACACCGTGCTCGCGCATCAGGTCTTCCGGCGCCGAGACTTCACTCGCCGCGGGTTTGCCCCCGGACTTATCTGATTCTTCGTCACCGTCGCCCGCGGATGGATTACAACCCATCAGGACCACACCCGCTCCCACGCTGCAAGCCGCGGCCAGCCATTGTCTTCTTATCACGTCCATATAGTTGAGTCTCCTTTGCGTCGATTGGTCACATATTGATCGAGAGCTGCGATGCGATCAAGCCGAAAGCGCGTTATGAAGACTTCGCCTTAATGGCAAGAAAGTCTGGTAAGCACCGGACAAGTTGGGAAGGGGACCCTGTCCCCGCTTCAAGTAGCACTACAATCCAGCCAAAGGGTATCGCTTTGGGCACAGCCATAAGGTTTGACCTCCTTATGAATCTCAACTCCAGCTGCAGCGGAGACAGGATCCCCTTCCCGACTGTAGTTTGCGCTCGGAGCTATTGATTTTGCGAATCGAATTTTCTGACAGCGAATGAGCACGGTACAGCAACCCCACCTCTTCGTTTGACGCTGCGACGCCGGCGCATGACAATCCAAAGCCGAATGAAGAATCTCTCGCCCAAAAGCCAGTCAGCTAAACGCGTGCGGCCGGTCCGATCGTCGCGCGCGAAAACATCCGCCTTTGCTCGACGACTGCTAAACGCCTGGCGCGATCTGCAACTTCCCTTCTTACAGACGACAGTGGTCGTTGCCGTTTCCGGCGGCGCGGATTCGACGACTCTGCTACTGGCTCTCGATGAACTGATCGCTGCACGGGAAATGCAAATCCATTTGATCGTGGCCCATCTGGATCACGGCTTGCGGCCGCAGAGCAAAGCTGATGCTGAGTGGGTGGCGAAACTGGCCGGTAAGCTCGGTCATCAGACCAGGATCGGTCGAGTAAATGTGGGCAAGCGCGCCAAAACCACCCGCGATAATCTCGAACAAGCGGCCCGACAAGCGCGTTATGAGTTCCTGCTAAAGACGGCGCGAACCGCGAACGCTGAGTTGATCCTGACCGCGCACACCCTGGACGATCAGGCAGAAACTATTCTGCTTCGTCTTTTACGAGGCGCGGGCGCCGAAGGACTGACTGGAATTGATCCCGTCCGCCCCCTTGTAACGCAAACTGTTAGTTTGCGTGAGCGGTTGAGCGGCAGGGACTTAGCGGAACCTAATAGCGCGCACCACTCAACTTCTTCTGATCTACTTCTCGCGCGCCCGCTCCTGACCTGGGCCCGGCGAGCAGAAACCGAAGCCTATTGCCGTCTGCGAAAGATCGATTATCGCTCTGATCCCATGAATGACGATGAACATTTTGCGCGTGTGCGAGTCCGCAAACAACTCCTGCCCCTGATGGCCTCGTTCAACGGCAAAGTCGTGGAAGCCCTCGCGCGAACGGCCGAACTTCTCCGGGACGACCTCTCGGTGCTGAATCAGCAAGCCGGTCTGCTTCTGCTGGAGGCGACTGCGGGTCACAAAGGCGAAACAAAGGTACCGTCGCTCAACGTAAGTGTGCTGGCTGACGCGCCGGCGGCGGTGCGCCGGCGGGCCTTGCGCCAGTGGCTTTCTCAGGGAAGAGGGGACCTGCGACGGATTGAGTTGTTGCATATCGTTGGCATCGAGAAGCTGTTGCTGGGGGACAAAGGCGGACGAGTAGCGGAGTTGCCCGGCGGCGCCCGGGTCGTGCGCAAACAGAAACGGCTGGAACTTATTGTGAAAAGGCGCCCAAATTCGGCTGGCGAGCAGTCGGAAAACGTGAGATAAGGGGCCAATTTCCCGATGGGGCGCCCGCAGGGCATGGACACAACCGGCCGTCTGGCCTTCGCATCCAAAAAGTCCGGTCCGAAGAAACATTTGTGCTTGCTTCTGGCGAATAGGTCGCCTTAGAGGTAACGGGCGCGACAAAAAGTGCCGATCTAGGTTATCATCGGCGACGGAGGCTTTGAAAAACTTTGAGCTCTACTGCTAGACAAATCATCTTCTGGTTACTAATCGTTGCAGGCGCCCTGCTGCTCTATAAACTTGTAAATCCCAACAGCAAGAATACTTCGGCAATTGACTTAACTACGCTCGAGGCAAAGATCTTGGGCTTCGAATTAAAGCAGTTAACGGTCGAACAGAACGAGGTTGTGGCGATTGATAAGAGCGGGCTGGAACTGCGCGCACCGCTGACCAACGAGCACACGAAAGCGGAGATTCTGAAAGAGGCCCGCGAGGTTATAAACGGACAGAAACGAGTCGATAAGGTTGACGACAAGTCCGGTACCAGCAGCTATATCTGGCCCATGCTGATAACCTGGGCGCCTTTGCTCTTTATTATCGGCATCTGGGTGTTCATGCTCAGGCAAATGCAGTCCGGCGGTAACAAAGCCCTCTCGTTCGGAAAGTCTCGAGCCAAGCTTCTGAACAATCAGCAAAAGCGGGTTACGTTCAAGGACGTGGCGGGCGTTGAAGAAGCCAAGGAAGAGCTGCAGGAGATTATCGAGTTCCTGAAAGAACCGCAAAAGTTCCAAAAGCTCGGCGGCCGCATTCCCAAAGGCGTCCTGATGATGGGCCCGCCGGGAACCGGCAAGACTTTGCTGGCTCGCGCGATTGCTGGTGAAGCCAACGTTCCTTTCTTTTCCATTTCCGGTTCAGACTTTGTCGAAATGTTCGTCGGCGTGGGCGCTTCGCGTGTGCGCGACCTGTTCGAACAGGGCAAGAAGAATGCACCTTGCATCATTTTCATCGACGAGATTGACGCCGTCGGTCGTCATCGTGGCGCCGGCCTGGGTGGCGGTCACGACGAGCGCGAACAGACGTTGAATCAATTGCTGGTTGAGATGGATGGCTTTGAATCGAACGATGGCGTGATTCTGATCGCTTCGACAAACAGGCCGGACGTGTTGGATCCCGCTCTGTTACGACCCGGGCGATTTGATCGGCGTGTCGTCGTGTCCAGGCCCGACGTGCGTGGCCGCGAAGGCATACTGAAAGTTCACACACGCAAGATTCCGCTCAGCGAAGACGTGGATATCAGCGTTATCGCTCGCGGCACACCAGGCTTTACCGGCGCCGATTTGGCCAACCTCGTTAACGAGGCCGCGCTGAACGCCGCGCGCTACAACAAAAAGTTCGTCGCCATGGGTGACTTTGAACTGGCCAAGGACAAGGTCTTGATGGGCGCCGAGCGCAAGAGCATGGTGATCTCGAACGAAGAAAAGCGCGTGACTGCTTATCATGAAGCTGGTCACACGCTGGTCGGATTGAAAGTACCAAACGCGGATCCGGTGCACAAGGTTACGATCATTCCGCGCGGCATGGCCCTGGGTGTAACGCAGCAGCTGCCCGAAGGCGATCGTCATAACTACACGGAAGAATATCTGTTGGGCCAGATCGCGATTTTGATGGGTGGCCGCATCGCGGAACAGACGTTCCTTGGCAGCATTACCACCGGCGCTTCGAATGATATCGAGCGCGCTACGGAACTGGCCCGGGCAATGGTCTGCGAGTACGGCATGTCGGCCATGGGCCCGCTGACGTTCGGCAAAAAGGAAGAACAGATTTTCCTGGGCCGTGAGATTGCTCAGCACCGCGATTTCTCTGAAGACACTGCAATCAAGATCGATCAGGAAGTAAAGGGCATCGTTACCCAGCAGTTTGATCGCGCGCAGACGATCATTCAGGAAAATAAAGATACGCTGATCCGGTTGGCCGAGGCCCTGCTCGAGCGCGAGTCGTTGGATGCAGTCGAGATTCGCCGCGTGGTGGCCGGGTTGCCACTCGACGAAGATCGCTCAGGCGGTTTGCCGGCAGATGACGAACAACGGCCGCAAATTAAGGAACCCGCGGCCGGCTTGAAACCGATTCTGCCGCCGATTACCGGTAGCAATCCCGCTCCGGCGTAAGCGCAAGGGAAAAAGTAAAAAGGCAAAAGTGAAGACACGTTCTTCGCTTTTGCCTTTTTTGATTTGGGCTTTGAGATCTGAAGTTTGAAGTCTGGGAACTTTGAGCGAGTTGCTTTACTTTTCTTTTCCTTTGCGTTGCGCCCTGGCGGGAACAGTTTTACCGCAAAGGCGCAGAGTCCGCCAAGGTTCTTTTCTTACATTTATCCAGCTTTCCCGATCGAATAAATGGTGAAATGTGAAATATGTGAAATGACAAATGGAAATCTCGCTTATCATCTACAAGCGTGATTCACAACTGGCACATTACCGGCCGCACTCTCGCCCTCGGCCAGCACACGCTCATCATGGGCGTGCTAAATGTCACACCTGACAGCTTCAGTGACGGCGCGCAGTTCTCTTCGGTTGAGGCGGCGTTGAACCACGCTCGTCAAATGATTAATGAGGGCGCCGACATCATCGATATCGGCGGCGAATCAACGCGACCCGGCGCGGCAATCATTTCGGCCGAAGCGGAGCTTCAACGTGTCCTTCCCGTGATCGCAGCGTTGGCGCAGGAATCGTCAGTTCCAATTTCTATCGATACCACTAAGTCCGAGGTAGCCCGTGAGGCCCTGCGCGCCGGTGCGTCAATCGTCAACGACATCTCGGCCCTGCGTTTCGATTTTCACATCGCCGACGAAGTCGCAAAGGCCGGCGCCGGTCTGGTCCTGATGCACTCACGCGGCACACCAGCCACCATGCAACGCATGCCGCCCGCCGCCGCTATCATCAGCGAAGTGATCCATAGCCTTCGCCAGAGCATCGCCATGGCCGAACGTCGCGGCGTCCCGCGCGAATCGATTGCCATTGATCCCGGCATCGGCTTTGGTAAGACCTTCGAGCAAAACCTGGAACTGATCGCCAAACTCGACGAGTTGATTAATGCGTTCCCCGACCTGCCTCTCATGATCGGCACTTCCCGCAAAGCCTTCCTCGGCCGTCTCCTCGCCGACAAAAATGGACAACCCGCCCCCGTCACCGAACGCCTCCACGGCACCCTGGCCTCGATCACCGTCGCCATCCTCCGCGGCGCCCACATCGTCCGCGTGCACGACGTGAAAGCCGCCGTGGAAACCGCCAAAGTTGCCGACGCGATCAAATGCGCCGTGGGATTGGCACAGGCCTGACAGTGAACAGGGAGCAATAGAGCCGGCATCGGTCTCGCTTGCTTAACGACGGGCCGTTGCGCGACAATCACTCGTCATTCTTGACTCGCACAAGTAATCAAATGGAAACATCACGACTGCAAAAGCTCACCCGCCTGGCCACGCTGGCTTTAACGCTCTTCTTCCTATCGGGGTTCGCCGAATGCTACAAGCCGGTAACCAAAAATCAACTGCCGACGCGGATCAAAACGGTTGCGGTGCCGGCATTTCAAAACAACGCGCTGCGTTACAAGATCGAACATCGCTTCACGCAGGCAGTGCTCGATGAATTGATTCATCGCGGCCGCGGCTTGCGGGTCCAGGGAGATCGCGAAGGCGCCGACGCCGTGATCGAAGGGATTATCAAGAGTTATCAGTTCACCGGGGTTTTGCTCGACGACAAAGGTCGCGCCAGAATTTTCGAGGTGACGATCGCCGCCGCTATTACCGTGCGTGATCAGACACAAAATCGCGTGCTTTACGATAATCAGAACTTTGTCTTTCGCGGCGAATACGAATTCGCGAACGACCCGCGCAATTTTTTCAACGAAGAGGATCCCGCGGTACAGCGCATGGCCCGCAGCTTTGCCGAGAGCATAGTTTCGACGCTCATAAACGCGGTCGAGCTCGACAAGTGATGAATGTTCTTACTCGCCAGCAACTCACGCGTTCGCTGAAGGAAGGAAAGGTTGATCCGCTCTATCTGACGATCGGCGCGGAGACCTATCTGTGCAGTGAAGCCGGCTGCGCGATTGCTGATGAAGCGTTGCGTGACACGCTCTTGCGTGAATTCAACGAATCTCACTTCAGTTTGCTGAGCACGAACGCGCGACAGGCCATCGCGGCCGCCGAGCAATTGCCGATGATGTCGACGCGTCGGGTTGTGTGCATTGCGGACTTCGCTAAGCTGCGCGAGGCGGATGAAGAAGTACTCATTCGTTATGTGGAAAAGCCCGTCGACTCTAGTGTCGTCATCTTCGTCGCCCGCGACCTTGATAAGCGCAAGAAACTTACGAAGGCGCTTTTCGACAAAGCCACGGTGATTGAGTTTCCGCCGGTTGCTGATGGCGAGGCCAGGGCCTGGGCGAAAGATTATCTGAAGGGTTTGAAAGTTGCCGCCGATGAGCGCGCTTTGGGTGAAGTCGTCACTCTGGTGGGTACGGATATTCAGACTCTGCGCAGCGAACTGGACAAATTAACGACCGCCGCGGGCGAGACCAAACGCATCACGACGGACCTGATTGACGATCTGATTAGTCGTTCCCGCGAGCTGTCAAATTTCGATTTGACCGATCATCTAATTTCCCGCAATCGCAAAAGGGCACTGGAGATTCTCTATCGGCTTTTGGACGATGGTTCAGAACCCGTAATGCTGATTGGACTGATTGCGAGTAATTATCATCGCCTGGCGCTGGCAAAAGACCTGTTCACGCGAAAAGGTAAAGACGCAGTCTTTGAAGTGATCCGCATGCCGTGGAGAAAGCAGAGTGAGTTTCTCGCGACTCTGCAAAAGAGCAACGCTGCCGAGATCGCGCGCGGCATTCAACGCATCGCAGCTGCCGATCTAGCCATCAAGACCTCACAAGCCACCCCGCGCTTGCAACTAGAGATGCTGGTGTGCGAGCTCGCGGGATAGTCTTGCACAGACGTGCAGCCTAATTAAGGTTGGGTCCGTGGAATTCTCTAATTCACACCCGGTTTTAAACCGGGTGATCTAAGTTGCTTATGATGGTCGAACCGTTTCAACGGTTTCGGAGTCGTTGGATCGTAAACCGTTGAAACGGTTTTGGGAAATTAGATCGAATGCCCTGATCACCCGGTTGAAACCGGGTGAGAATGAGAGTAAGAGGCGGGTTGGAAACAGGTTTACGAAAGCGGCTTCAAATCCGGATCGACCCATTCGCGCATCGCCTGCTCTGACCACAACAACTCCTTGCTGTAATACCCAAACATCAAACGCGAATCGCTCAAGGCTTGAACTACGTTGTTGGTGCGCTCCAGGAGTGACAGGTTCTGATCAAGCCCGCGCAGGTATCGCTCTACAATGATTATCCAGAAGAGCGTAATGGTCTCGTTGTACTTCCCTTCGATCTGGTAGTGATCCAAAAAGTTGAGAATACTCGTGCGCATTTTCTGCAGCGCTTCGGCAGCCGTGGCGTTGCGCAAATACCAGGTGGCCACCACCAGGTGCGATCGATGCGGGAAGTCTGTTTCCGCTGTGGTGCAGGATTCAAATCCACGTACAATGGCCGCGATTTCCTGTTCGCTTTTGAAGTTTACGCTCATGCAACTTCACACTGTAACGCAAGCTGTTAGCTTGCGCGGACGTTGAATGCCAATCCTCGATCGCAAACTACAGTTTGCGTTACATGGGGACCGAACAAAAATAAAGCGAGGCGAACCGAAAAACTCGATTCGCCTCGCGTACTGTAGGTTTGTCTAATAACGACTTAGTTTGTCTGTGCTTTGGTCACGGCCGCCGTCAGGCGTGACTTGTGCCGCGCCGCCGCATTCTTGTGCAGCGCGCCTTTCTGAACCGCCTTATCGATGATCGACACTGTCGCTGGTAAAAGCTCACCCAACTCGTTCTTGCTGCCGGCGGTCAAGGCCGCGCGCAGCTTCCGGATCTGACTTCGAACCCGAGTACGATTGCTGCGATTAATTGTGCGCCGCTCTTCGCTCTGGCGCATCCGTTTCTCTGCTGACTTATGATTTGGCATTACGTCTCCCAACAAAAATGGGCCCAGTTCGCTGGTTACCCTACAATCGCGCGTTCCCTGTGTATGCGCAAGTGAAACAGTTTAGGGGCCGCAATTATGAGTGTCAAGTTGCCGTAGAGCTATCGTGGCACTGGCGTCCCACCCGCGAACACACGCAACATGCGCGCGCCACACTTAGTATTTGACACCTGCGCAACCCGTGTAGTAGCGTCAAACTGCAAGCTATGCAAACAACCTTTCTGCACGGTCTCACCCGCCAACCGCTGCGCCGGTTTCCCGTTGTAATTGCCCTAATACAAGGAGAATGTCCCAGCTTTTGAAGAAATTTGAATTTCCGCCAAGGGGCCTGGAAACCCTGTTCGGCGTGCACGACCAAAACATCAAGTACCTGGAGTCCCTGCTCGATGTGCGCATCGATGCGCGCGGCCAGGATGTGGCCATCGACGGCGATCCCAAAGACGTCGAAACTGCCGAACGCATCGTCGAAGACTTTGCCGAGTTGTTCAAAGAAGGCCGGCAGTTCAGTGACAAAGAATTGCGCGAGGCGTTTGCCCAGATCGCGGAAGATCGCGCGTACTCCTTAAAAGACTATTTCACCAAGTCCCGTTTCAATCCATCCGGCAAGAAACAGGTAGCTCCCAAGTCCGCCAACCAGCGTCGTTATATTGAGGCGATCCAGGAAAGAGACGTCGTCTTTGGTATTGGCGTCGCGGGCACCGGCAAAACTTATCTGGCGGTCGCGATGGCCGTGCAGGCGCTGATGCAAAAGCAGGTGAACCGCATCGTGCTCGCGCGTCCGGCGGTGGAAGCAGGCGAGAAACTAGGTTTTCTGCCCGGCGACCTGCAGGAAAAAGTTGATCCCTACCTGCGGCCTCTTTATGACGCTTTGTTCGATCTGATCGACTATGAACGCGTCACGAAGTTATTAGAGAAGCGGGTAATTGAAGTGGCGCCGCTGGCCTTTATGCGTGGTCGCACCCTCTCCGATGCTTTCGTCATCCTCGACGAAGCACAGAACACCACCAGCGAACAAATGAAAATGTTCCTGACACGAATTGGTTTTGGCTCCAAGGCAGTGATCACCGGCGACGTTACGCAGGTGGATCTGCCCACCGGCAAACGCAGCGGCTTGATCGAAGCTGAGCGTGTGCTGGCGAATCTTGAGGGTATTGAATTCATTTACTTCAATGACAAAGACGTCGTCCGCCACAAGCTGGTGCAAATGATCATCCGGGCCTACGAAGAACACACGAAGAAGAACAACATCTAGTGGGACGACTGGCCGGAGTTTACCGCTGCATCGCCTCGTTAGAGGCGAAATATTTATAGCTTCAGTCGCCAGTTGCGTGATGATCGAAGTTGTCAACCGCCAGCGCAAACATCCGCTTGATAGCGGGCGGTGGGAAACGTTTACCGCTAAAGCCATGAAAGTGACGGCTGCCGGCGATGCGGACATAACCATTGTCTTTGTTTCAGATCGCTTTATGCGCGGGATCAATCGGACCTGGCGCGGCAAGCGCGGTACTACGGATGTTCTGTCGTTTCCGGCGAAGCAGGATGATTTTGAAAAGACGCTGGGTCTCAACCTCGGCGATGTGATTATCTCTGTTGAGCAGGCAGCGCGACAGGCGTCTACAAACGGCCTAAGACTTGATGAAGAGATCGCCCAATTGATTCTTCATGGCCTCTTACATCTTTGCGGCTATGACCATGAAACCGATAATGGCGAAATGAACCGTCTGGAACTGCGCCTGCGCCGCCGTCTCGGTATATAATCGGACCACGTTGAAAATGTCCGACAAACTTCAGTTTGTCGAATTGAGTAGCACAGGCTTGAGTCTGTGTCCCGGACCTGGTTAACAGACTGAAGTCCGTGCTACCGGGAAAGCGACAAACTGAAGTTTGTCGGACATTTTATTAATTATGGAGATTGAATTAGGTCTGACGTTCGTCTTACTGCTGGTGCTGATGCTGCTGGCAACCATCGATCTGGCTTTGGGCCAATTGAGCGATGTGGGCCTGCGCCGCCTGATGAGCGAGGCCGAAGAACGTCCCGAGTCACGCTCGAAAGTCTTCCTCAACAAAGTACTCGAGAACCGCACGCGCTTCAGTTTTGCCCTGTCGGCAACCATTCAAATCATGCTGGTCGTGGTGGCCGTACTCATCACCTCAATTTCACTAAGTCTTTTTTCCGAACGCCGCTTTGTTTTGGTGGGACTGGTCGGCGGCCTGGTGCTGGCGGGATTCTTTCGCCAACTGATTCCGCTGCTGCTTTCGGCCCGCAGTCCTGAGAAGACCCTGCTTTTCCTGCTGCCTGTGATTCGTCTTTTCGAGCCCCTGATGGCTTTTGCTTCTGATCCGTTTCATCGCTTGTTTGATCGCTCGCGGCGCAGGGAACAGGTGACCGAAGACGAAGCAGACGATGATAACGAAGACAATGTCGGTGATATTCAGGCCCTGATCGATGTTGGCGAGGCCGAAGGGATTCTGGAGGAAGAGGAAGGCCAGCTCATCCATTCGATAATTGAATTTGGCGACACGCGGGTGAGCGAAGTGATGACGCCGCGCCCTGACATCGTGGCCGTTGCCGCTATGGCGACGGTACGCGAAGCGCGCGACATCATGATCGAATCCAAGTACTCTCGCCTGCCCGTGTATCGCGAACAGATCGACAACGTCGAAGGACTCATCTATGTCCGCGATCTGTTGATGCGCTGGGCGGAGGGCAAAGAGGACGAGGCAATTGCGCAGTTGGTGCGGCCCGTCTATTTCGTACCGGAGACCAAGCCGGTGGCCGAGTTGCTGGAAGAGATGCAAAAGGCGCATGTCCAATTGTCGATGGTCATTGATGAGTACGGCGGTGTGTCGGGCCTGGTAACAGTGGAGGATATCCTGGAAGAAATTGTCGGCGAGATCGAAGACGAAGACATCGCCGGTGAAGAACTGAAAGAGATAGTTCCCGACGAAGAATGCGAAGGCTGCTATCAGGTTTCAGGTTCGACCGAGATCGGCAAGATCGAGCGTCTGTTCGATATGGAAATTGAGGACGATGACTTTACGACCATCGCTGGATTGGTCATTAGTGAGTCCGGTAAAGTGCCGCTCGCCGGTGACCATCTGGAATTTCGCGGACTGGAAGTGGATGTATTGGAAGTAAACGAGCGACGTATTGGACGCCTGCGCGTCAAACGTGCCGCGCCACAGAATGCCAACGAAATGAGTCAGGCAACGTGAAGAGTCTGAGTGACATGGTCGCATCACTTGTGCCGGCGCTGGGCGGGCCCAGGACCTGCGAGGCCTGCGGGAAAGACTTCACCTGCGGCGCCTCGCTGGCGGGGTGCTGGTGTACAGAACTCAAACTGAGCGACGAAGCGCGCGCTGATTTGCGCAGCCGCTATCAGAATTGTCTTTGCCGAGAGTGTTTAGAAAAGTTGGGACCGGATTCACAGGATTGATAGGACCCCCGAGAATGAGACTCGGGCTTCATGCTTTCTCTTAAGTCCTGTACATCGGGTCATCATGTCGATTCCCGGGTAGGCTCGCCGAGAGGCTCGGTAGAGATACCTCAGATCGAGACCGTTGTTGGGGAGAGGAAAGGAAACTCATCTATGAAAGTGCGCAGATAAAACCCCCAAACGTAGATCAGAATTTCCAGCAAAACAAAGAATAGGACACTACCGATTCCTGAGTCTCAGTAAAAAAATGAAGTCAAGGATGCCAAAAGCGAAGAGCAAATTCCTGCAGGGGCGCCGCATCGATCCCGCGCCCATCACGCCTGATATTACCCTGGCCAATCTGGTAGATGAATCCTTTCTGGCGTACAACGCTGCGCGACTGCGCGAGGCGTGTCACCTCTTTACCAAAAAGATGCTGGAGCCGGAAGTTACCGTCGGACTCTCGCTAACGGGCGCGCTCACGCCGGCGGGTCTGGGTATCTCGGCGCTGATTCCTTTGATCAAAGCCGGCTTTGTCGATTGGATCATCTCGACGGGTGCGAACCTCTATCACGACACGCACTTTGGTATCGGCCTAGCGATGCATCAGGGCAACGCGCAGATTTCCGACATCGTGTTGCGCGCGGCAGAGGTCGTGCGCATTTATGACATCTTCTTTGACTACAGCGTGCTGCTGGATACCGATGCATTCTTTCGCCGGATCATCGCCGCGCCGGAATTTCAAAAGACAATGTCGACCGCTGAGTTTCACTACCTCTGCGGTCGTTACGTGCACGCGCGTGAACAGAAGCTTGGGCTGAAGGACAAGTCGCTGCTGGCGGTTGCTTATGAATACGCTGTACCGATCTATACGTCTTCGCCTGGTGATTCGTCGATTGGCATGAATGTGGCCGCCAAAGCCCTGCAGGGAAACAAACTGGCATTTGATCCTTCGTTGGATGTGAACGAGACAGCGTCGATCGTGCTGGCCGCGAAACGCAATACGGTGCAAGGGAAAACGCACGGAAAGAAAAAGCAAAGTGGCCGTTCGGCGGTATTCATCCTCGGGGGCGGCTCACCCAAAAACTTTCTGCTTCAGACCGAGCCGCAGATTCAGGAAGTGCTGGGCATTGACGAACGCGGCCACGACTATTTTTTGCAAGTTACGGACGCGCGACCGGACACCGGGGGACTGTCGGGCGCGACTCCCGGCGAAGCCGTCTCGTGGGGCAAGGTCGATCCCGATCGCTTGCCGGACGCGGTTGTCTGCTATCTGGATTCGACGGTGGCCCTGCCCATCATGACCGCGTACGCGTTGGCCAGACACGAGCCGCGCGCGCCCAAGCGGCTTTATGATCGCCGTGCAGAGTTTATGGATCTGCTTTTGTCTGAATACAAAAAATCCAAAAGGCGGTAAGCTGTTTCAAGCCACGACGATCGCATTAGTATTCCGTCTTGATTTCGCGAGGGACTTAAAAGAAGAATGGGCGTAACCATTACAGATGATTCAAAGCGCGCTTATTTCAACTGCGACAAGTGTCCCGCTTACTGCTGCTCGATCTACGACCGGGTGCAGGTTACGAAGCGCGATATCAAGCGGCTGGCAAAACATTTCAACCTCTCGGTGGAACAGGCCACGTCTCGTTTTACCAAACCCTGGGAAAAGGAACAGGTCCTGCGTCGCAAGAAAGATCCGATTTTCGGAAAGGCCTGTCACTTTCTGGATCCCGAAACGCGCAAGTGCACGATCTATCACGCGCGACCGGCCGTTTGCCGGGAATTCCCTCTGACCCGGCGCTGCGGGTATTATGATCTCCTCACGTTTGAACGTCGCCAGCAGGATGACTACGACGTGTTGCCGGTGGTGCAGATTACCTTTCAGAAATGGAAGAAATGAAGGAGCAAGTGTTCCGTAAGCAGGTGAGCAATCATGAAAGAATTCCTGGCTAAAATGATCGGCCGAAAAGTAGATATCTTTTGCGGCAGCGCCTCGAGCCTGCGCGGAGAGATTGCGGATGTCGATGGCGGCGTACTGCATCTCAAAGACAGTGATAACAAGCTGTGCTACGTAGCTATCGATAAGATCGTCGTGGTCTGGGAAGCCCGTGACGACGAACACCGCGCCGGATTTGTACCCAGCCTGTTGAATACGAAGTAAATGGCGTGTAGGAAATAGTACGGAGCTTAGCAAGTTGGTGGTAAAGGGATCACCGAAACCAATTACCCTCCATTCGTCGAATAAGGCCCTCAGCAAAAAGGCCGGCGCCCAATTACGGGGCCGGCCTTTTTTAGGAACTTCAGATTCGCAGAGCCGTCTACTGTTCGGTGAGCGCCTTCTGCGCTACTACGGGCAACGGCTGCTGCGCGGTCAATGGGACGCGACGAAATCCGTCGATCCGCTTCAGCCAGTAATCATTAAAGGGCGCATAAATCACGCCGTGATGTCGCGAGGCGTGATAGAAACCGTGATCATCGGCGACGATACCAACGTGCGTCTGATGGGTAAAGAACACCAGCGTACCGTACTTGAAATTCTCTTCGGGCGCCGGCGCTTCAAAACGTGCCCACAAGGTGCGGGCGCTGCCGCGCTCGAAATCTATTCCCGCGGAATGAAAAGTGCTCCAGACAAAACCTGAACAATCGAAGAGGTTTGGCCCTTCCGAGCCCCAGCGATAGGGCGAACCCAATCGCTGCTCAATGGCTGCTGAAAGCATTGGCTGTAAACGCGCGAGGCTGATGGAACTGGTGGTTAACAGGCTCTTTACAGCCTTTGGCTGTTCAGCGCGCGCCGAACCAGCTTCGGCCATCGAGATGATCACGGGATCGTCACTGCGCGTAAACGCCGGCTCACCAATTTGAGCCATCTGTTTGTGCTGTTGTTGATGTTCACCTGAGACTTGTGCGAACACCGATAGGGAAAATAAAGTGCACGCGCATACGACGAGCGCACGGGGGATAAGTTTTAGGATCATTAAGAGGCCGCTCTCCTTGAATTATTTTGAACTGCTTGGGTGAGGAGTAATGCCTGAGTTCGAGGGCGATTCTACAGAGCGCTCTGGGGTGAAACAAGGAGCAATGTGACTGTTTCGTGATAACTCACATACACTCGGTCAGAAGCGAACTGAAAGTGTTCACGGAAGTGTTGAGAGTCAGATTCTCAATAACCTAGCGCCATGATTATGTCCCATGGTCAAACACAGCACGGTCAATGTGAAGGTGTCGTACCGTTATGAGCTTGGATGAAGTTGCCCCGCCCTTCACTTCTTCAACAGCCCGTCGTGATTATCTTTAGATGATCTTGCGGCTTTGCCGCCGCACAGTGCGGGGAGGGCTTTGCCTCACCGATATGGTACTGACATGAAATGAAAAGCCCGCCTGAAGTCGGCTCTAAACACCTGTAATTTCGCTTCACGTAGCTGCCGGGCGATAGTTCAATCCCACGCTCATGATCTTCTGCAGCAGCTGTTCGTAAGGCAACCCGGTATGCGCGGCCGAATCGGCAAAGTCTTCGTTGCGGGCTATCTGTGGGTTGGGGTTCGCCTCGAGCAAATAGAATTGACCTTCATCGGTCATCCGGTAATCCAATCGCGCATAACCACTGAGAAACAGATAACGATAAATCCGCTTCGAAAGTCTTTCCAGGCTCTTATGCTGTTCGGGTGTCAGTTCCGCGGCCCGCGTGGCGACACCCACCTTCTCCTGGTAGGCTGGGTCCCATTTGACTTTCAAGGTGGCAATATTTTCCGCGCCCTCGGGCAATTTTTCCATCACCAGTTCCCACGGCGCATAGGTCTGAATGTTCTGGTTTCCAATCACGCCGACATAGATCTCGCGTCCCTTGATGTACTGTTCGGCAATCGCATCGGTTTTGTTTTGCCGGTGGATAAAGTCCACGCGCTGAGCCAGTTTTTCATCGTCATGAACTACCGAGGCCTGGGCAATACCTACGGAGCCTTCCTCGCTAATTGATTTCACCAGCAGGGGAAATTTTAAGCGCTTGGGTCGATTTACTTTGCGATTCAGCGGGAAGACCGCAAAGTTGGGAACCTGAAGTCGATGATAAGCAAGAATCATCTTGGTCAGCGCCTTATCATGAGCCAAAGTCAAACCGCGCGGGTTACAACCGGTGTACGGCTGCTTCATTAATTCCAGGTAACTGACGACGTGCTGATCATAGAGTGGATAACCATGAAATTCTTCGAGCAGGTTGAACGCTATGTGTGGCTTGTACTCCAACAGCGCATTGCCGATTGCGTTCAATTGGTTATACAAGCCGACAGCGTGCACCTCGTGGCCCATGCTTTTCAAAGACGAGATAACATCGTATTCCGTTTTGAGTTCCAGAGCTTCTTTGCTGCTTAGACCGTCCAGCGAATCAGGCGGCACAAGGTCTTCGTGAACGAGCACGATAATGCGGAGCTTTTTCTTCGGCTCAAAACTGATTGGAGGCTTCATAAAAGCACCGGACCGCAGGCTGCAGTCGTTGCGGCAGGACCGCCTGCAAGGTCATCGTTCTGGTTGCGAACACTCAGCAGGCCGGCAGCCTGCTGTACATTTTCAGACAGCTATCCGGTGATAACCGGAGTGCAATACGTTCATGACCTGTACGGTCAGCACGATCATCACGCGCCGCCGCGCCTCGCGGCCCGGAGTCGCCACGCGTAGTCTTAGTTCCTTGCAGCGATCGATCATATTCTCGAGCACGTGATCGATAGTGTACTGGTGGACCCCGGTTCCGTCAGCGACAATTTGTCGCACATCGCGGCGAATAGTGCGCAGAAAGCTGGCCGCGCTGGGCCGGGACTTGTGACTCGGATCGTCTGAGAATATGCGGCTGAGGTCGCGATCGTAAACCGCCGGATATTGAAAATCGTAACGCTCACGTTTGCGCCGGTAATGTTCCCGCAGCGTCAGCTTCAACGCCGACAGTGGTTCGACTTTCGTGCGCGTCCGGTTCCTTGGTTTCGTACCGGCGATTTCCTTCATCAACCCGTCGATGTATTCCAGCTTCTGCAGCGCCGGCCAGCCTTTGTACCGACGGCGCCAAAGCGAGCGCGGCGTCAGCCACACCGCAAACGTCTCCGCAAAATCCTCGGCCGGATGCGCCTGTGCATACCAGGCAGGCAAGTGCAGCACGTACTTGCGACTCTTGGGCTTGGGCTTGTAGAAATCCGGATAGGGTTGCGCAAAGGAACCGAACAGCTCGCGATAGCGTCGCTTGAAGTGAATGCGAAAAGCTGTGTCCAGGGCGTGGCCGGCTTCGTGACGCAGGATGCGCAGGCATTCGGTGTCAGTGCCGCCTTCGACTTCCAGCATTTGCTTGCGTTCGAGCTGCATCAATCGCGGATGCGCGAGATAAAACGGTATCGCTATGCCGGGAACGCCATCCGGCGAAAACCATTCTTCAGACAACCAGACGTGTGGTTTAAAGCGTATGCCGCGCGTGTTCAGCTCGTCATACAGACGTTTGATGTGCGGCTCGAGAAAGGACCTGCGGATCTTGATGGTGAGATCGCAAATGCGCGTGTCGAGCAATTGCTCATCCGACAGGCGATGCCAGGGGAAGCGATAGCTCATGAGTTATGAACCCTCTTCCCTGCGGGACGCAGTACACCTGTGTCTGAGTAAGGACTAAGAGCGATTGTCATGCCTGCTTTGGGGATCAGTGTTTGAAGAACGTGATGATTCTAGCTAGCTTCAGCCCAATCGCCAAACGGCTAACTTGAGTGGCACGGGCGTCCCGCCCGTGGTGCGCCTTGACGTGGCACGGGCGTCTCGCCCGTGGTCGTTGTAACAGAGGCGCGTATGGCTGCACCTGTGACACTCGTGACGTGCTTACTGGGCACCTACACGGGCGGGACGCCCGTGCCACCTGCTCGGGCCGCCTAGCTCCCTGGTATTACGCCGGTTTTCAGAAAGGACGAGGGACAAAGCTTTTCCAACACACACTCGTCGCAGGCAGGATTGCGCGCTTTACAGGTCTTGCGTCCGTGGGCGATTAGCAGATGTGAAAAGATCACCCAGTCCTTCTTCGGCACCAACCCTATTAGATCGTTTTCGATCTTCTCCGGATGCTTCTCTTGGCTGAGCCCCAGGCGATGCGACAGTCGGGTCACGTGCGTGTCTACCACGACTCCCGATGCAATGCCGAAGGCGTTACCCATCACGACATTGGCCGTCTTGCGCGCAACGCCGGGCAACTCGAGTAACTCATCCATTGAGTCCGGCACTTTCCCCGCGTACTGCTCAGTGAGGAGCCGCGCTGTTCCTTGAATGGACTTTGTCTTGTTCCGAAAAAAGCCGGTGGTCCGTATGTCCTTTTCCAGTTCCCGGTTAGAAACCTTTAGATAGTCTTCCGGCTTGCGGTATTTCCGAAACAGATTCGCGGTCACGATGTTGACACGCTCGTCGGTACACTGCGCCGAGAGGATGGTCGCGATGAGTAACTCAAAAGCGTTTGAGTGATTCAGCGAACACCTGGCGTCCGGATAGGTCCGCTTGAGCAGACGAATGATTTTTCGCGCTCGCGCCTTCCGATCTTTTGTTTTGTTGTCCATCGTTGTCTGTTAGCGAACGCTGCAGGCTGGCAGCCTGCAGTACACTGTACGACAAGCTGCCGGCTGGCCGCGATTCGATGACACTCAGCGCGATTCTACCGCCGGCCTTGCGCAATCTTTACGGCTTCGGGTAGACCGCGCAATCTGAGCATCGCGATGACTCCCAGAAACGGCCCCGGAGCCAGGATCATAAATGCATAGCGCCAGGTAACGAGCTTAACAAAATGCGGAACCAGTTCGATCGAGATTGTCGTCAATAGAAATCCCAGACACATCTGAATTGTCAGTGCCGTGCCGACATAGCGCGGATCGCCAAGCTCAGTAACGCAGCTTGAAAATTGCGCTGAGTCTGCCACCACACTCGCACCCCAAATAGCGGCAATCAACAGCAGGAACAGCGGATGTGCTCCGAACAGGAATCCGATCACCAAACAACAAGTGCCGCTTAGGCCCATCGCCCATGACGTAACGATCGTGCGACCGATGCGATCGGCGAGCAATCCAGCCACCACACAACCAAGCGCGCCGCAGCCGATCACTACGAAAGAGCCAACCTCGGCCAGGGCAGGCTGGTCTCCACGCTGTTCGAGGCTGGCACGGATCATCACGGGAATCCAGGTCCACATCCCATACAGTTCCCACATGTGTCCCAGGTAACCAAGGTTGGCCAGGCGTACGCCGCGATTGCTAAAGACCCTTGCGGCCTGCTTCCAATCAAAACGCGCGGCCGGCAAAGCATATGGACCATCATCGACAAAGAAAAGAACAATGATGCCGCCCAACACCGCAAGCAATGAAATCAGCAGCACGTTGTAGCGCCAGTTGGCGCTACCCACGGCATTCACCAGGTATGGCGAGGCTTTGCCAAGCGTCAGCGCGCCGACCAACACGCCGAGCGCCATGCCGCGCCGCTCGCGAAACCACGTCGCCATGATCTTCAGGCCTGGAGGATAAACTCCAGCCAGAAACATACCAGTCAGGAACCGCAAGACAATTGCTGATTCAGCGCCGTGGGCATACAAACCAAGCGTGACATTCGCTAAGGCGCCGGCGAATGCGCTAACTGCAAACAAATGACGAGTGCTGATTATGTCAGGGAGATTTAAGAGCGAGCTAAACAGAGTGCCGGTGACGAATCCGAGTTGTACAGCCACCGTGAGCCAACTCGCCATCGCATCAGAAAGGTGCCACTCAACACGCAACGCCGGTACAACCGCTGAGGCACTAAACCAAAGCGACATGCTCAGCAATTCGGCGGCGGCCAGGAAGACCAGCGCTCGCCATCGTGCTGACCTTCCGGCATCGCGTGTCTGATTGGGCATGCGTTAGTAGGAAAACATCTGTTTCTTTCACGCCAGATCAAACAACAAAACTTCCGCGTGGTCGCGTCCGGCAATTGTGATCAGCGCTTCATTACTAATTGCCGCACCGTCACCTTGATTCAAGTCTGCACCATTCACGATCACTGACCCACGGGCTATCTGGATCCAGGCATATCGTCCGGACACCATTTCATGAACGACCTCGCGGCCGGGTTCAATTACACTTGCATAAACACTCGCGTCCTGATGCACCGTAACCGCGCCGTCGCGACCGTCAGCCGCGGCAATCAAACGAAGTTGATTAAGCTTCTCAGCAGCACCGAACGTCTTTTGCTCATAGCCGGGCTTCAGGCCGTCGACCGCCGGCAAGATCCAGATTTGCAGCAGGTGCACGGGGCTGTCAGACGAGTTGGCTTCGCTATGCGTGACACCTGTGCCGGCCGTCATGCGTTGCGCGTCGCCGGGTCGGATCACTGAACCATTACCCATACTGTCACTGTGTTCAAGCGCGCCTTCGAACACGTAGGTGATGATCTCCATGTCGCGATGCCCATGTTTGGGGAATCCGGTGCGCGGCGTCACCCGATCCTCATTGATCACACGGAGACTCCGAAACCCCATAAACTGCGGATCGTAATAGTCACCGAAAGAAAACGTGTGGTAAGTGTCGAGCCAGCCAAAATCAAAGTGGCCCCGATCTTTTGCTTTGCGAATCGTGATCATGGTTTTTATTCTTTTGTATTGCCCCTATCCGCCAGCGGAGAGGGGGAAAAAGCTCTAAGAAACCCCGTTTGAAGCGTTTATTAAAATCTCCACTAGCCGATTCAATCCGTCCGCGTCTTCATCATCAAATCGCCCCAACAATGGGCTGTCGACATCGAACACTCCCAGTAACCGCTCGCCCGCGATCAGGGGCACAACTACTTCCGAGTTCGAATCGTTGTCGCAGGCGATATGCCCCGGAAAGTCATGAACGTTAGCAACCAGAATTGTCTGTCTTTGTTCCGCCGCCGTGCCGCATACGCCTTTACCAATCGCGATGCGGATACAGGCGGGCTTTCCCTGAAAAGGTCCCAGGACCAACTCGCCATCTTTCAGAAAATAGAATCCAGCCCAGTTCACATCAGGCAAAGCATGAAAGACGAGCGATGAAAAATTGGCTGCATTGGCAATCAAATCCCGCTCGCCTGCAAGCAAGCTGCGCATTTGTGAAGTGAGCTGCGCATACAGATCAGGTTTGGAAGTCGCAGTCTGTTCACTTAATTGAAAGGTCACGGCTTAATTCAACCTCAGCTCCAAAAAGATTGTGCAATCCTCACTACGGCGCAGCCGTTGCAAAAATAAAGTGAATTAGTCCAACCCATTCCTTCTCACCTTTGGCTCTTCGCTATTCATCTCTTAGCCCCTGGCTCTTTGCTTTTTGCTCTCTTTGCTCCCTGCCGGCTTGATCGTTATGACGACCGATTTGGACGCAGGCGTATTGCTCTTCTCGGCCACGCTGCGCAAAGGCACCAGCACATTTGCCTCCGGAAAATAAGTCGCGGCGCATCCGCGCGGAATATCATAAGGAACAACCTGGAAATTGCGCGCCAGTCGTTCCTCGCCTTCAAAGTGACTGATTAGATCGACCAACTGACCTTCGGCCAGCCCGGCGATGCGCAGGTCGTCCCGATTCAGCAGCACCACCCGCCGTCCGTTATGTATGCCTCGATAGCGATCATCAAGACCGTAGATCGAGGTATTGAATTGATCATGGCTGCGAATCGTCATCATCAGGAACTGCCCGGGCTTTAGCTTGTGCGCGGGCAGTTCATGCACGGTGAACTGCGCCTTGCCATTCGATGTCTTGAAGATTCGTTCGCGCGCAGCGTTTGGCAAATGAAACCCGCCGGGCTGACGCACCCTCTGGTTGTAGTTCTCAAAGCCGGGAATTACACGCTCGATCAAATCTCGAATGCGATCGTAGTCGCCAACCAGGCCTTCCCAATCAATCGCGGTCCTCGATCCGAGGGTTGCGCGCGCCAGTCTTGCGACAATCGCCGGTTCGCTCAAAAGGTTGGTTGATGCCGGCGCCAGGAATCCGCGCGACGCCTGCACAACCGCCATCGAATTTTCGGTGGTCACGAATTGCGCTCCGCCCGCTTGCAGATCAGTTTCCGTGCGTCCGAGGCAAGGCAAAATCAAGGCTTGCGCTCCGCTGATCAAATGTCCGCGATTGAGCTTGGTCGATACCTGCGCCGTCAAGCTGCATTTTCGCAAGGCAGCAGCGGTGTACTCCGTATCCGGAGTCGCAGAAAGAAAATTTCCGCCCAGGGCGAAAAAAACTTTGGCCCGGCCATCGTGCATGGCGGAAATTGCGTTGACCGTATCTAATCCGTGAGTCCGCGGTGGTTCAAAGTTGAATTTAGCTGCGAGCTGATCGAGAAAGCCTTCGCTGGGGCGTTCAGTAATGCCCATCGTGCGATCGCCCTGTACATTGCTGTGGCCGCGCACCGGGCACAGTCCCGCTCCGGGCTTTCCAATCTGCCCGCGCAGCAACATCAAATTGACGATTTCCTGAATATTGGCTACGGCATTTTTATGTTGCGTCAGGCCCATGGCCCAACAAAAGATCGTGCGCTGGGAATTTAAAAAGATGCGCGCCGCGGCCTCGATTTTCGTTTTCGGAACGCCACTCTCATGAATCAGATCGCCCCAGTGGGTCTTTCCCAAAGCAGCGGCAAACTCTGCAAAGCCACTTGTATAGTTTCGGATGAACTCGTGATCCAGCACTTGCCCGGGATTTTTTTCCTCTTCGGCGAGGAGTTCTTTCATGATGCCCTTCAAGAGCGCCACATCGCCGTTAATGCGCACCTGAAGAAACAAGTCGGCGATCGCGGTACCCTTCCCTAACAGATCGCCGATCTGCTGCGGATGCTTGAAACGGATCATTCCCGTTTCCGGTAACGGATTGATATGCACGATCCGGCAGCCGTTACGTTTGGCTTTCTGCAGCGCGGTAAGCATCCGCGGATGGTTCGTGCCGGGGTTCTGTCCAATTACAAAGATCGCTTCGGCCAGCTCAAAATCCTCTAACGCAACGGTGCCTTTGCCGACCCCGATTGTTTCACCCAGCGCAGTCCCGCTGGACTCGTGACACATATTGGAGCAGTCCGGCAAATTATTGGTCCCAAATTGCCGCACAAACAGTTGATAAAGAAAGGACGCTTCGTTACTGGCGCGACCCGAAGTGTAGAAGATCGCTTCGCCGGGAGCACCAAGCGCATTCAGCTGATGCGCGACCAGCCGAAAAGCATCGTCCCAGGTGATTGGTTGGTAATGGGTGGCGTGTTCGCGCAGAACCATTGGTTCCGTCAAACGCCCCTGTTGGCCCAACCAGTAATCGGATTGCTCCGCCAGATCGGCGACGCTCCAACGTTGAAAAAACTCGGACGTGATACGTTTGGTTGTTGCTTCATCGGCTACGTGCTTGGCGCCGTTTTCGCAGAACTCTGCGTGCGAGCGTTCCTTGTCAGGTTCAGGCCAGGCGCAGCCGGGGCAATCAAAGCCGCCGGTCTGGTTTAGCTGCAGGAGTGTGCGCGTGCCGCGGACGACTCCCATTTCCGACCATGCGCTTTTTATCGTTTGAATGACAGCCGGCACACCCGCCGCGACCTTGCTGATGGGTCTGATCCGAACGCTCGCCGATTCTTCGGGCGGTTGAGCACGTGGCTGTGATCCGGATTTTTCCTGTTCATCTTGCATTGGTGTGGCTTTGATTCTAGTGAAGGCGTGAAGCAGTTACAAGATTGGACGACGAAGTGTACTGAAAACACAAACCCCACAATTACTTAACAAGTCTTCCAACAAACTATTTGACACATTGAATAAGATTGGCTAAAAATTCCTTCTCCACTTTTGTGAAATTCGAAAAGCAATTTGCGGTTTCGTGACACGGGCGTCACGCCCGTGCAGGGTACAAGATCAATATGCCGCGCACCACATCGGCAGGATGCCGATGCCACAACACCGCCAGCGCCAATGCCACAACACTACATGCTGAAAACCCGGGGACGATAAAGATGACACGACAAACCTTCCTGCGTGCACTCCTTTGTTCATTCATAATACTGATCGCGGCCATGCTGACTACCGCCCAAATCAAACCGGCGCGCGATCCGAATCAACCGATCGACGAAGACTACACACGCAAGATTCGCGAATACACCACGGAACCGTTTTTCAATTCGCCGCTGACTGACTATCTTCCCGCTTCGCCGACGGTGCCGACGCCAAAGGTAGTGCTGGGTGACGTGGCGGGCGCGCCGGGGAAACTGCCCTATGCGGAAGATGTATACCGCTACATGCGGCTGCTGGAAAAGGCGAGCCCGCGCGTCAAGGTCTATTCCATCGGCACTACTGAAGAGGGCCGTGAGATGATTGCCGTGGCGGTTGCCTCGGAAAAGCTGCTGGCTAAACTTGACGAGAACCGGGCGCGTCTGACAAAGCTTGCCGATCCGCGCACCATCAATCTTAACGATGACGAGGCGGACAAACTCGTCGCCGCTTCCTTTCCCATCTATTACATCACCGGCACTATTCACTCCGTGGAAACCGGCGCGCCGACGGCCCTGATGGAGCTGGCCTATCGGCTTGCCGTAGATGACAGCGCCTACGTCAAAAATATTCGTGACAACATGGTGGTCCTGATCACGCCGGTGGTCGAAGTCGACGGCCGCAATCGCATGGTCGATGTTTACAACTGGCACCTGGCCCATCCGAATGAAAACTGGCCGTCGCTGCTCTATTGGGGCCACTATGTCGCACACGATAACAATCGCGATGCCATCGGGCTCTCGCTGAAACTGACGCGCAATGTCATGAAGACCTTTATTGATTGGAAGGCCCAGGTCATTCACGACTTGCATGAGTCAGTTCCCTATCTGTACGACAACACCGTGGGCGATGGTCCATACAACGCCTGGGTCGATCCCATCCTGACCGACGAGTGGCAAATGATCGGCTGGAACAATGTTTCCGAGATGACGAAGTTCGGCATGCCCGGCGTCTTTGCGCATGGCAACTTTGACACCTGGTCGCCTGGCTATCTGATGTTCATCGCGGCCACGCATAACGGTATCAGCCGCTTATACGAAACATTCGGCAACGCAGGGGCCGACACCGTCGAGCGTTCGCTTTCGCCGGACGAGTATCAGCGCACCTGGTACAAACAAAATCCGCCACTGCCAAAAGCAAAATGGTCACAACGGAATAACAATAACTATGAAGAGTCCGCGTTGCTGACCACGCTTTTCTATTTCAGCAATAACGGCAAGCTCTTTCTCAAGAACTTTTATTTGAAGAGCAAACGGTCGATTGAAAAGCCAAAAAAGGAAGGTCCCGCGGCTTATGTTTTCCCGGCCGGCGATCCACGTCTGGGTAATCAAGCGGAGTTACTCCGCACCTTGCAGGCTCAGGGTTGCGAGATTCATCGCGCCACCGCGCCTTTCACCGTGATGGTTAAGGCAAAGAAAGGCGGCGATAAGAAAGAGGAGCCAAAACCGCAGCCGTCTGCAAGCGCGACACCGACTCCGGCGCCCAAGAGCGCCGACCAACCAAAGACTACGATCCAGGAACCGCCGGCGGCTGAGCCGAAAAAGGTAGAGCAGAAAACCGAAGCGCGCGAGTTTCCCGCCGGCTCGTACATCGTACGCATGAACCAGCCGTACAGCCGCATCGCCGACGCCTTGCTGGATTACCAGTACTGGAGCCCGAGCGATCCGCAGCAGGACATCTACGACGATACGGCCTGGACCATGGGTGAACTTGGCAATGTCGAAGTCGTGCGTGTGACCGACCTAAAGGCGCTGAGCGTGTCGGCAGATCTCGTGAAGGGTGAGATAAAGTCGCCCGGCGGCATCACCGGCGCCGGCTCGGTTTACCTAATCAATCACACCGCCGACAACAATCTGATGACGCTGCGTTATCAATTAAGAGACGTCGCGATCGAAGCCGCGGAAGAACCCTTTGGCGCCGCCGCTCAAAAATTCAATCGCGGTTCCTTCATCGTGCGCAAGGCTTCTGAAAATGATTTGAAGCGCATCGCTACCGACCTTGGTATTCAGATTTATGCCGTTGATACGGCTCCTACCGTCAAATCGCACCCAGTCAAAGCGGCGCGCATAGCGTTTATGCATACCTGGCTCAGCACGCAGGACGAAGGTTGGTGGCGGTTGGCTTTTGACAAATTGAAAGTGCCTTACGACTACATCAGCACGCAGGATGTGGCGAAGGATGCGGGCCTGCGAGCGAAGTACGATGTGATCATTCTGGCGCCCGTAGGCCGCGGCACGGCGGCAATAATTTCCGGGATGCCGATGTATGGCAACCCCATCCCATGGAAGACAACGACGCTGACTCCAAATCTTGGCCGCATCGATTCCACCGATGACATGCGACCGGGACTCGGGTGGACCGGTGTGATGAACCTGCAAAAGTTTGTGCAGACCGGCGGTGTCTTTATTACTGTGGACGATACCGCGGACCTTCCCGTCTCGAGCGGCTTAACACCGGGTGTATCGATCCAACGCGCGCAACGACTGAAAGCCATCGGCGACATTCTGCGAATGAAAACGGTCGACGCGACCAGCCCGATCGCTTACGGCTATGGCGATTCGCTGGCGATGTATTGCATGAACGGACCAATCTTTAACTTGAGCAGTGCGGTCGGCGGCCGCGGTGGCCGCCAGCGCCAGGGTCTGCGCGCCACCGGCCGAGGTACTCCCGACGATCCCGATGTTCCCCAGGGCCGGCCCGCGATCGAACCGCCGGAGCCCCCGCCGCACAGTGAAGTCTGGGAGGCGGCGCCAATCAGCGATGAGCAGCGTCGCAACAACGGCGGCATCATCCCCCCGGATCAGCGCCCGCGAGTTGTATTGCGCTATGCTGACAATCGCGATCTGTTTGTTTCCGGATTGCTGGATGGTGGTGACGAGATTGCACAGCATGCTGCGGTGATTGACGCTCCGTACGGCACGGGCCACGTCATTCTCTTTTCGACGAACCCGTTCTGGCGCGGGCAGACAAAGGGCAGTTACTTTCTTGTCTTCAACGCGATTTTGAACTTCGATAATTTGAACGCCGGGCGCAAGCTCGACACGAAGTAACGCTTATGACTTCCACGATACTTGCTTCATTATTGTTGCTCTGCTCGTTGGGTCAGCAGCCGGAGCTTGCAGACTTCGCTCGCGACAAGCTGCAGGGCGATGATAGCGTCCGCGTCGAAGATGCTTACAAATGGCTCCATCAGGCGACGCGCGGCAATGCCCACGCCATCACTGACGAAAAGACAGTTCGGGAAGAACTGCAGCGCGAGTGGGGTTCGCTGGGCCAACCTTTGCCTGACGAAAAGCTTTGGGAACCGTTGCGCCAGGATGAAAAAGTCGGCCGCTTTAACCTGCGACCGTTCCGCGCGCGCGGCGGCAAGCTGGAAGATCTTTTAGCGGCGTTCCTGCAAAGCGCCAAAGACTTTCCCGGCGACCAAACCGGAAAAGGTTTCATGGTCGATGACGAAGCCGCCTTTCATATTGCCTGGAACACGCTGGGTATGTCACTCGATCGAAAACCCGTCGGCAATCTAAACTGGCCCGAATGGCGTCGCCTTGATGAGGAGACGGATCCGAAGAAATATCCGGCGATTCATCACAGCGTGACGTATGAGAAAAAACATCAGCCTGCCTATCGCTTACTCACTCACGATGAGGCTGAGAAACTAATCAAGAGTCTCAAACAGCAGGCAGTCAAGGTCGCACCCTCGTGAAACGTGGCCAAGTGTCGCGAGCGCCTGGAAGCTCCTCGTATTTCTTGAATTGGTAATTCCTCATACTATTGCATCGTCGCCTATATCCGGGTTTGTTCCTGTGCGGTTCTCGGACCTCACCATGCTCAGACGGTAGTGGGTCAGTTTCGCGGCAAATGTCCGACAAACTTTAGTTTGTCGCGGCGTTACGACAAGCTAATAAAGCTTATCGGGACATCAAACTGACCCACTACCTTCTCAGACTTCACCATTGACACAAGGCAGGCCTTCGCTTAGAGTGCTGCGCGCAGTTCTCGCAACATCTCAGCTGACACCAATCTTCCCAGACTCTAAGTTAGATCGGTGTCGTCATCACTTCAGCCGTTCTGATACCTCTTGAACGTATTCTGTCTCGCCGCAAGTCGCTCGGCGGGCCTTTTCGGGAGCGGAACCAGCCAGCGAGGACTAGTATCTGTTGGTAGACATCGTCAGTCTCATATGATGACCGAACAGGCCTTTGATCGTGACCCGGACACACATCTTCGCGCTGTAGGAACCAGCATTCTTGCCGGCAGGGTTGTTCCGTTTCTTGGTGCTGGGGCCAACCTCTGTGGGGCCGGGAAAGAGGTGTGGGACATTGATTCACCCCGACTGCCAAACAGCCTGGAGCTGATTGAACACATTGCAACCACACTGCCTTACCCGCCAGATAAGATTCCTGATCTCAAGACCAATCTTGCCCGAGTCTCGCAGTATGCCGATTTGATTTATGGGCGCGGGCGACTTGATGTCGAATTGAGGCCCGTATTTAGCGGGGAAATCTCTCCTACACCTCTGCATACCTTCCTGGCCACACTCCCCAACCGATACCGGCAAGCGCGCCGGCCGAAGACCGACCGGCTCGCGCACGAATTCAAAAAACATCTCCTGATCGTGACGACGAACTATGACGATGTGATGGCTACTGCCTTTCGCGAGGCAGGTGAAGATTTTCATGAGATTACATATCGTTCCAAGGACAACGTACCTGCCTTCGAACATAAGGCCCCAAACGGAGTTTCAACCACCATAAGAAACGGTACAACTTACGACCGGCTGGACGACGACGATCATCCAATAATTCTCAAAGTGCATGGTTCAGTCGAAGGGGATAACTTTGTAATTACCGAAGACGATTACATTAAGTACTTAGCTCATGGAGACATAGCCCAAGCCCTCCCTCGCTCATTGAACGCTCAGCTAAACCAGAGTCACTTCCTTTTCTTAGGGTACGGATTGCATGACTGGAATCTGCGGGCGTTCTTATATCGAATCCGTCGAGACCAACGAGACCAGAACTTCGCATCGTGGGCAGTAATGAACAAGTCTTCCGAGTTTGAAGAGCTGTACTGGAAAAAGAAAGAGGTTGCCATTCTGCGGATGGAATTGGACGAATATGTTCTGCAGTTAGAGGCTTTCTTCTCTGGAGAAAGCCAAATCAACCTAACGAAATGAGTCTCCCTCACAAACCATATGTAGGCCTGGCGCCGTATTCCGAAGCCGATGAACCTTTCTTCTTCGGCCGCGACAAGGAAAGGCGAACCATTGCGTTCAACTTGATGGGGGCGAAACTAACCCTGTTCTATGGACCAGCAGGTGTCGGTAAGACCTCAGTCCTACGGGCGGGTGTTTCTCACGATCTGCACGAGTTGGCGCTGGAGAATATTGAAAACGACGGGCGCCCCGAGTTCGTAGTCGTGGTGTTTAGCGAGTGGCGCGAAAATCCGGTCGAAGCGCTGATAAAAGCCATCAACGACGCGGCGGCTGCGCTTATGCCGGGCGACCAGCTTACAGTAAGCGAACCTACCCTGGTTAAGACCATTGAAACCTGGTCTAAGCATCTCAACAGCGATTTCCTGATCATCCTCGACCAGTTCGAATACTATTTTCTTCATTACAAGCCCGACCATTCCGCTGTGTTTGCAGACGAGCTCTCAAATGCTGTCAACAGTTCGGCCCTGCGAGCCAACTTTCTTATCTCAATAAGGGAAGATGCCCTGTCCAAACTCGACGTATTCAAGGGCAAGATCCCCAAGCTATTCGACAACTATTTGCGCATTGAACATTTGAGAACAAAAACGGCCCACGATGTAATTAGGAGTCCTATCCGTGTCTATAACAAAAGGTTTGACGCAGATCCCCCTTACGACATCGAGGAACGATTAATCTCTGAAGTGGTTAGTCAAATTGCGGTGGGGCGGGCAACCACCGGTCAAACAGGTCATGAGACGATCGACATGGAGTCGGTCTCGATCTCCGACGATGCTCCGATTGAAGCGCCTCTGCTCCAGATTGTAATGACAAGGCTGTGGGAAGAGGAAATGCGTCAGAAGTCGCGCGTTTTGAGACTAATCACGCTGATAAGGTTGGGTAACACCCAAACAATTGTAAACAGTCATTTGGATGACGAGATGAACAGTCTGCCTGACTCTGACAAGAAAGTCGCAGCGAAGATTTTCTATCATCTAGTCACGCCATCGGGCTTAAAGATTGCTCTCTCAGTTACGGATCTGGTGGGCTACACGAAAGAAAAAGAGGAAGTGCTGCTGCCGGTTCTGGACCAACTCGTAAATGGGCGTATTCTGCGCGAAGGTCCTTCCACTCCGGGCGGTAACGGTCGCTTTGAAATATTTCACGAAGTACTCGCCCGTGCGGTGCTGGGTTGGTTATCCCGCTATACAGTCGAGAAGGAGACGGAAAGAGAACGAAACAAGCTCGCTCGCGGGAGAGATCTTCTACTTCATCAACAGAAGACAGCCGCCGCCAGGTCCCGCCGCGCAAGGACGATCGCGGCAATTGCCATAGCCGTTTCCCTGATAGTCATCTTGCTGGGGGTGTTTGCATTCATCCAGGCACGAAAAGCCAACACACAGGCAAGAATGGCCAAGAAAGCCGAGGCCCAAGCTGATGAGGTAAGAAAGCAGTACGAAACTGAAGTCTTCTCGCGAGCCTTGCAGGTGAAGGAACTCCCATACTTTCATGCGCTGCTCAGGGGGCACTCCGGCAGCGTCAACAAAGCCATATTCAGCCCGGACGGAAGCAGGGTAGCCACGGTGAGCGACGACGGTACAGCTCGCTTGTGGAACACAGCGAACGGACAAGAGCTGCGTCGGGTCGAACTTGAACCGCCGGTTACTGATGTCGCCTTCAATTCGGATGGCACCCTGGTGGCAATCGCCAGCTCAAACCTCGTGACCCTCTGGGATCCGAACAACGGATTTTATTACCACCTGAAGGGTCACAACGGTGAAGTCAGGAGAGTTGCATTTTCACCTACAAATAAACAACTGCTGGCGAGCAGCGACAATGTTGGAGTTGGGATAGTTTGGGATGTCAATGAGAAACAAGAAGCACAGTGGTTACGTCGTCATACCGGTCGAGTAAACGACATCGAGTGGAGTACACAAGGCCCCTTGCTGGTCACTGCCGGGGCCGATTCCACAGCGTGGGTGTGGGATGCGCTCACCGGAACCCCCATCCGCCAGGTTCGGCATGATGGCCCGATCAATGCCGCAGTTTTCACTCCTGATGGAAAGGAAATTCTGACGGCGAGCGACGATTGGTTTGCCAAACTCTGGAATTCTAAAAGCGGCGAGTTGATCAAAGTATTTAAGGGTCATCAGGGTCCCGTCTATTTTGCGGAGTACGCCAGGAATAACAAGACGATGGTCACGGCAAGCGAGGACCGAACAGCCCGTCTTTGGAGTGTTAAGACCAGGGAACTCATAAAAGAATTGACGGGATACTCGGCTGAAGTTCACGGCGCCCACTTTAGCAGCGACGGCACGAGAGTAATCACCTGGGGGGGAGATCGAACATCACGGGTCTGGGATGCTTCAGGTACGCTGCTTTACGAACTGAAGGCGCATATAAAACCGGTTCGGTCTGCTGAGTTCAGCAAAGACGGTAATCTGGCGGTCACGTCCAGTGAAGATCATACCGCCATGGTATGGGACGTGGGTGTCCTTAAGCCGACAATTGAGGAAACAAAAGTCTCGGTTCAGGACTATTCCGGACCCTGCCCCGGCAGTGTTCGAGTATTCGGACGAATTTCCGTGGGGGGGGCGAGTGGCACGGTTAAGTACAGATTTGTTTTGGGTGGTCGTTCGTGGCCGGAGCGACCTTTGGCTTTTGAGGAGCCTGGCACCAAATTAGTTGGAGCAATTTTCAGGGTATCTAACGGCGGTTCCGTTTACCTTCAGATTACATCCCCGACGAGCGTCAAATCTCAGAGCGTGCAGTTTCACGTAAAATGCGCATCGACCCCTTCCGAGGAAATGAAGGACAAGCCTCAACCCACCGCAACACCTCTGAGCAACCCTTGAGGTACTGGAAGTTAGTCAAATATCGCGCGCGACTGCTGGCGCGTTTTGATGTTGTTCGCGCTAATCAAATTTGCCGCTAACCGATCATCACGGCTATTGAATAAATCCGCCAGTTGGTTCGTCGGTGGGATTCAGGAGCTCGGCGTTGAACATGTAGCGAATTTCGTCAAGCGTATCGTCGACGTTTATGCCGGACGTCTGTCGCAAGGCATCCGCTACGTGACGCGCAATATCAGCGAGCACCAGGCCCCAGGCGTTTGCTTCTTTCCAGGCATCAGATTTCAGACTGACATGCAAACTATCATTCACTTGCCAGGCCCGCAAAATCTCGACGCTCGAAGCGGAGGCTGAAGCGCCGGGCGGAATAACAAGTTCTCGCGATTGTGAACTCATAAATTTCACACTCCGTACTTTGTTCTTTGTCCTTTGTGCTCACATGGCTCGGCGCGCAGGCTTGGTGGTTCAATTGGAACACATTGCGCTCCTTCGGAGCTGAGAAGGCTATTTCGGATTTCTGCTTCTATAGACATTTCGTCCCTACGGGACTGCAGCCCAAACGACCGGATTACAGACTTATTGTCATAAGAACTTTAGTCATGACTAACCCGGGATCCAGATCTTGCCGGCCTTCACGATCTCGACCGCAAAGCCGAGCGGAAGCGGCTGTGCAGATTTGGTAAAAAACGCAAAGCCTTTGTAGCTGGTAAGGTATTGCGATTTTTTTGAGAAGAAGCCGCCTTCGGCATAGATGACCAGCGGTTTTTCGCTCTTGCCGAGGATTGTTTGAAAATCTTCCGGAGTGACCTGGACCACGACCCCGCTGGCCTTGATTGCATTTGCTATTGCGGCGGCTGCCGCTGCTGCTGCTGCCATTATTGTGTCCCCCTCTCGTGATGTTCGGGATGGATCGTTCTTTGTACTTTGTGCTTTGTGCTTTGATTGGGCATTCGCAGTTGAGTTTATAGCGGGTCGATTGAAACTTGGAATGCAGGAATCAAAGCTCAAAGTACAAAGAACAAAGCACGTTTTATCTCGGCAACATCGCGGCCAGCATTTCAAAAGAGTCATGCACCGCGCTGTAGGAAACTTTCAGTTGCTCATCGCTTCCCTTTTTTACGTCCGAACTAAATCTTGCCAGCGCTTTGTTGAATTTACTCAACTCTGTGCGAAACTCCGCGACGTGCGCTGCTTTGGTCCCGCGCGGAATGCCGAGCTTCACAATCGCTCTGCCATGTTTGATAAGCTCGCTCGACTTTGCCCTGATACGCGAAAAGTCGGCTTTCGGCAGCGCTTCGTGCTGCAAAGGATGCAGGACGCGATGAAAATCATCGTACTGCTTCACGCCAAATTCGTGCTCGACGGGAGCCGCAAACAACCACCCGGCTGAGAGCAGAAACAAGGTCGCACCGATCATCAGAACTGAACTAAGGCGCTTCACAGATGCCTCCGTCGAATTTTACTCGTTTGTCTTTTGCCAGACGATCGAATATCGCCACAGTAGATGCTGCTGAATCTTAGCGCCAGGCAAGAGCTCGGCGCAGACTTCGCGCACCTGCTTCATCGTTAAGTAAGTATCATGCCGGCCATGTTCGGTCCATGCGTCGCGCAAAGCGCGAGGGGGCTTTAGTCTACCGGTGCGGATCAACCTCATACCGCCACTCACCGGCAAGGCCACGATGTTCCTGATCGCATCCAGGAGTCCTTCAGGTGCAAACAGATCCAGCACCAGGAGCACCCCGCCGCTCTTGAGCGCGGCTTTCATTCTTGTCAGCGTTTCCGCAAAAGGCAAATGGTGTAGCGTCGCTATCGAAACTATGCAGTCAAAGTTTCGCGGGGGCAGATCAAGTGTCGTAACATCGGCAACTCGGAAGTCAATGTTGGCAAACTGCCGGGAACGTTCGCGCGCGAGGCGAATCATTTGCGGCGACAGATCAATGGCCAGTACTTTTTGCGACCGTCCGGCGATCAAGCGTGAGAAAACCCCGGTACCACAACCGATCTCAAGGCTCTCGTGGCACTTTAGTGGCGCGTGCCGCAACAGGAAATTTGCGTAAGGGCCCGCGTGATCCCAATGTCCGGTTGACAGCAGCGCGATGCGATCGAAGTCTGCCTGAATAGTTTGCGTTGACATGGAATTTAGTAAGCTACCGAGACTCCCTGAAACAGAAACCGATGCCGCTACCTGGCGCCGAACTTGTTTTCAACACAAGCTCCAAGCCCGTATTCCAGCGACACTACCGTTCCCATTCCTTCAGACCTTCAACTACACGCAACATCTCGTCCCGCTTCTTTTCAAACAATGCGAAAGTGAAGATGATCATTGCGCCGGTTACAATGCCGGCAACATACCACAACCAGGTCCAGCCTAAGTTCGCCGAGGCATAGTAGATCATGGTCGTTATCGCCAACAGCAAAAAGAGCGATCCGAGCAGTAGAAAAGCCTGGATGCGAAGCATTATGCCGCCGAAGACACCTGCCAAAGACAATGCCGCCAGGATCATCGGCAGCCATGGCGATCGGGCCACGCCATTGATGAAGATGTCCGCGGTTGACGACGCATAGATGGTAATCAGCGCGAGATAGCGAATGCCGATCATTTGCTCTTCAGAGAAATCATCGCGGTTGAGATAGGCGGCTATCAGCACTGAACCAGCCACTGGGATCAGCCACAGCTGCGGGTGTTGCAGAAATCCTAAATCGCTGGTGCGGTGCCACAGGTACCACAGGCCGCCATTGCCGGCCAGCACCGCCAGAATGCCAAAGACAAAGGATTGCCGGAGAATCGATACGAGTCCGTAGAGACCGCCGATGATAAACAAGAGCACGGAATAATCTACTTCCGGCTTCGTCAGCCAAAAGCCCAGCACAGGCAGCAGCGGCAGAAACACCCCGGTGCGCTCAATCGGATGGGCCAGCACCAACACGCCGCGCCGGCGCAGCAGTTCGCTCGCGGCAACGCCGACGTAAGCGATCGCCACCACGACGATGGGCCAATAGCGCTCAAAGAAACCGGTGAACAGCCAGGGCATCGTCAGGCGTATGTGCATGAAGAGCAGGGCCACCATTACCTCGGCGACATACACATAATTCCGGCGCCGCTTTTCCGACAGATTAAGCGGATCGTGTTTAGGCGAGAGTGCGAAGAGAATGCAAATGATCGAAGCCGCCGCCAGGGTAACGCCAACGGTCACGAGCGCCAATGGCGAGACGCGCACGGCGCCAAACTCAATTTGATAGAAGACCTCAGTGCAAAGCACAAAGATGAGCGCCATCAGGCCAACGCCCGTTAACCACGGCACACAGGCTCGGATGGCATTGGCCCACTCCGGTTTTCGTGCGAACACCTTATCCAGCTCGAGACCGAAGAGAGCGACAGTGCCGAACATTTCCACCATCAGGATCACCGCGCGATTCAACCAGGTGTCTGTCAGCCCCGGCACCAACCAACCCCAGCCAAAGAAGACCAGCCCCACTACGAAGACGGCGAGCGCAGTCCTTTTCCAGCCTCCTTTGCGGTCGCCCGCAGTCAACAGGTTGAACGTGAAAGCTTGTATCGCAACTGCTAATGCCGCGGAAAGCCTTAGCGTTTTGTCCTTAACTGCATAATCGATAAGGTAGGTTAAAGCCACAACTGCGGCTATCAGCAGCAAATTGAAAACTGAGAGCCACCGCAACTGAGCAGCATTCGGCTCAAGACGCCGTGGAATTCCCAGCCGCGCCAACCCGGAAATAATCCTCTCACGCCGGCGCCAAAGCACACTGGTACTCAACGCGTAAGTCGCCAGCATCATCAGCAAGGCCCAAACCAATCGCGACAGCCTAAGTTCAAAGCGGGCTGATGTAATGACAATCATGATCAAACCGGTTAGATACAAACCGGCTACTGCATACTTCGCTCGTTCGTCCCAGATACAGCCAATCATCAGGACCGTCAGCGACAAGACTGCCAACCAGTCAAAACCCGCGGTGTCCGAAGCATGAAAGCCAAGGAGAACACCAAGCAATCGCAGGGCAACGATGATGGCCATGATAGACAGGGACGTAACAGCCGCCAGATTATGGAAAGACCCCGCAGTACTCTTGTTCCCAGCTCCCTTCCGTCGCGCGCGCAACTCGAGCGCTAACCAGAGAACACTGGACAAGCACAACGCGCTAACAATCACATCCAGAGGGCGCGAAGGACCCGGATAGCGTGCGGCCCACTGAGTGGTCCACCAGATGAAAGTCGCAACGCCGACCAGAATTCCCGCCGCGTACAAATATCCGCGCCGCAGTGTTTGCCAGTTCAAGGACGCGGCCAGACCACTCATCGTGATCAGCGTGCCGATGGACCACCATGGTCCGCCAGGATCGTAATACGCAACCCGTAAAGCCAGGACGACACTCAACCCTCCGATGCAGGTCGCCATTAGCGAGGCATCGCGCTGCCAGCTCTGCGAGAACGGGTTAGAGTTAAAGCGCATCAATAGATCTGATACAAAGCCAAGACGCCGTCTTTCGAAAAGCGAAGGCAGTAACCTGGCCAGGCACATCAACCAGGCGGCCACCGCGGCCGCAACCAGCAATGCATGAAAGCCGGACCACTCAGCCGGATTCCAACGCGCTACAGTGAAGGCTGAGAGACAACCTGTCCCCAACAGGAAGGCGCTGAGGCCGAGGGCGCTGATCTTCTTTTGATACGCGACGCCAAACCAAACTGCAGCAATAGTGGTTAGCGCCAACGCCAGCCATGCGGTAGCACTTCCAGCTGCCCACGTTCCGACTCCGGCCCAGCCAGGTTCATCGGCAAGTCGAATTGCCACCGGAACGATCACCATCTTGTCGGCAGCGATCGCCAGTGCCACTTGAATTCCAAGGAACCATTCTGCTTTCGCGACCAATTGATCAGGCAAGCGGCGCAGCCAGCGCGGTCGCATGCTCAACCAGACGATGGCGTAAAGCGCAGCGGCGATCGCGTTCAGATACAGGACGTGCGCCGATACCACCCGATCCATGCTGGCCTGAACTGATACTACCGACAGGAGATACACCATGGTCAAGGTCACGTTGAAAAGCAGGCCCGCCGCAAACGCATATGTGACCAAACGTTCGCGTAGTGCGTAGGCAACCAGCGCTAGCGCCGCAATCAAAAGCGGAATGCTGTAGGAAATCCTGTCGCCGAGCACATAGAAGATCCCGGCTGCTGAGCCATGGACCGGCAGATAATAAATCGATCGCAGCGCCGGATAAGCCGTCAGCACCAACAAGGGCGTGAGCGTCGTGGCCAGCAACAGAATTCGTACGCGCCGCACGAGAGTCCGATAAACTTCAGTTTGTCGTCGCTTTGCGTAAACAGTTTCCCGCCCCGACCACGACAAACTGAAGTTCGTCGGACCCAGCCACTCTCGAAACCATACTGGCGTGGAGGCAACAACTAAGAAGATCGCCGCAAACCACCGCCAGGCTGATGCGGTGGCTATCTGTGTTTCCCATCTTCCCGCCAGCAGCGGACAAATAAGGGCGAGCGCTACAACCGCCCCCAACAGATAATCGGCGTGCCGCCTTTCCCAAAGATTTGCGAGCATGACGATGACCAGCAACCCAAGCAGGATCCAGGAGCCTGGTCCAAGCGCCTCCTGGTGAGGAAAGCCGACTATGTTCCACACTTGAGTGGCGCTGCCAAGCGCAGTTAATTCCTGCCTGACGCCAGAGAACACTCCATAGATAACGAGCAATGCGAATGACCCTAGCACTGCCCACGTGACCAGGCGATCAAAGGCATAGTTTAGTTTCAGCAAGCGACGCGCCGCAGTGGTCCAGTGCTCGCTCTTAGCAGCCAGGGGCTCGGCGGGATCGCGGATGTCTTGCGCTTCACTGGGCGGCGCGGTGTCGAGAGAATCGACAAACTGAAGTTTGTCGGACACTAAATAGCGGACGCCAACCCAGGTCAGGCTCAACATCACCAACGCAGTCGTTTGAATCTGCAGGGCTGTCGGATGCAGAAATGCGTGCGGCAGGTACGCGTACCATTCGTACTGTTGCAGACTTGCTTTGATCGCCAGCACTACAGCGCCCGTGAGTGCGATCTGAAAGACAGTAAACAATCGCCAATCGCGATTCAGCCACAATAGCGCCATCCAGATTCCAGCGATCCAGAAGACGCGCTCGGCCTGCATCGCTGTCGTTTCCCAGTTATTCGCCTGCAGCAAACACCACAGCACCGCAAACGAGGTCACCAGTGCAGCACTATTCAAGGGCTTGACGAGCGATCGATAAGTGAGTTCGCAATAACGACTGCCAATAATGGCTATGCAGGCACACACGGACGCATGAATGAGCATTGCGGTCTGCCAGGGGAACGACCTGCCGAGCCATGGTCCAAGGGCCTGAAACAACGAAAAGAGCAACAGGCCTGCGCCGATCCAGGTAAAGATCGGGAGTACTCTTCGCCTCGCCAGCCAGAATGCTCCCAGCGCATACAGCAGCAAGCAGATCCAAACACCATAGGGATCACCGGGGACATCGAATCCATACTCAGTCAGGTAAAGCAGACTAGTGATTGCCACTGCGCAGGCGGCAAACAAGTACGAGACACTATCCCTGCTTCGCTTTTTCGCGGCCAGCCATTCGGAAGTGACCACGAAGAGTGCAAATAGCAGTACCAGCGCCTGGCCGCTGCTCACGCTGGTTGTGACATCGAGGAGCGAGACGATACGCAGGTTCTGCCAGGGCACATGTCCGGCCAAGACATGAAAGAGGACAACGTAAGCCAGTGAGAAACAAATCGCGGCCACGAAATGTGCGAAGGACAATTCGAGCAGCACCGCCAGCGCCGTGAGTACTGCGAAGTTCAAAAGCGCCGCCGGCACAATGCTCGCCGGATTGGGCCAAGCCAGGATCATGCCGGATATGACGATCATTGTGCCGATGATCCCGATGCTGGTTCCGGCTGTGCGCGAGGCTGCCAGCTCTTTCGCGAGCACGCGCTTCCAAAGCAATGTTCCGCTTGCCAGCATGGGCACACCACCCAGCGTGACCAGCGGCGCCAGATACATCATGGTCATCGACACTGGTCCGCTCTTGTAAAGCAAGAGCCCGAACGGTAACAGCGCCGCAAATGTAAGCGCCCCCAGCGTGATAAAGATCGCGCCTGTTTCACTCTCATCAATCTCGCTGTCGGCAAGCGCAATCCAAAGCATCCAGGCCGCCGCCGCTGCGTAACAGATCACAGGGAACGCGCCCAACGCCAACAACAACTCGGGAGAGTTGTCGGACGCCGCGAAATGGCGAATCAATAGTTGGCCCACCGACGAGCCCAGCACACCCGCCGCCAACAAATGCGGCCACTTCGGAGTGATCACTCGGCCGGCAAAATAGACCAGGCACAAGAAGAGCGCCGGCGCTATCAGTTCGCTGCCAATCACCAGCGAACCTGGCGGAATCGTGCCCCCTGAAACCGCTGCTATCGCCAGAAAGTTCAAAGGGACGAGCAGGGTCGCGATCGTCAAGATCCCGCGACTGGTGGTCGGCAGCTTCCAACGGTGCTCTGTGTAAAGACCGACACCGAACAGGGCGGCCGTGACCGTAGTGAAGATCAAAAACTTCAGAACGGGGATGCTCGAGATCTGCGCCCAAAGACTCACGACCAAAGCAGTAGAACAACCAATAATCAGCAAGCCCCCGATAATCTCCCCCCAGCGAATGTTGCTCTGCTCCATAAAGGCAGCGAGCACTTCGGTGAAGGGCTTGCGTGGCGCGGCAGCGCGTGGCGGCGGCGGTGCCTGCTGTTCCTGTTCCGAAGTGACGCGCGCTTCGCGTGCAAACACACGGTCTTCAACCCGAACTGTCGCCTTGTCAACATCGATAACGACTGAGCTGGTTGCAGTGGATTCGGAAACGACAACTACTGAGGGCGAAACATCAGGTACAGCTTTTTCATGGGCGGAATCCGTGACCGATGCCGGCTGTTGCCTGCTGAGATCCAGCGCTGGGGCCGGCGCGATTCTAACGGGCGGCGCAGCTTCGCGATTACCGAGTCTTGTCCGTTCGGCCTGAATTCGGTTCTTAAGATCGTCGTAAACGTCGTCTTGGATCGCGCCGGCGCGTCGAAATCTTACCAGTTGTCTTTCAGTCGCAGCCAAATCCTTGAGCAACTCGACCACGATGTTAGAAGGCCGCGGGGCTCCGCAGTGACCGCAGAATGTGATGTTTGGCGAAATGGGGGCCTGGCATCGAGAACAGTAGGACTGAAGGGATCTCTCGACCTGTGGTTCGGAAGAGTCTCTGCCGGTTAGTTGGCGGATGAGCCAGCGCAGGAGGATCCAGATTCCATGACCGATCAGAGTGATCAGTGTGAAAAAAACGACCAGGAAAATGACAAGGACGAAGAGATCGTTCATAAGCTACTTCGAGCCTGGATCAGAGGAGCAGCAATTCGCGGACCGCGTGGAATATACACTGAGTCTCCGCTTGCTGTATTGTCTTTCGCACTTCGGTTAAGAATATAATCTCGCGCATTGGAAGCATTTATTAAGTTTAGAAAGCAACTCGCTCCAACCCGCGTAGCGGGTGGCAGCATAGGGCCTGGGGCAAAGCGCAGTGGAACCCCAGGGCGACACACGGATCAAAACCCCAGCCCACAAAGTGGGCGACAGCCGTCTGATTATCAGCGATTGACACTAGCGCGCCACCTGTAACTTGACAGCTCTCATGGCGCACCCGCTGTCGCCCGCTTCAAGGGCTAAGACATATTGTATCTCCCGGCTGCCGCATGTCTGCCACTAACCTCTTCGACGCAATCTTTCTCCCCGAACGCGCCTCACTGCCCGCCGTGCTTTCCCGGCAGCGCGAATTGACCTATGGCGAGTTGCGCGCCGAAACCATCCGTGCGGCCGTGGCTCTGAAGGCGCTCAGGATTGAAAACGGCGAGCGGGTGGCAATTCTACTCAACGATTCCTCGGAATTCATCGCCGCTTTCCTCGCAATCCAATTGCTGGGCGGAATCGCGGTCCCTATAAACATGGCGTTAAGTGTAGCGGACCAGCGCTTGATCTTGAACGACAGCACCGCGCGCGCCGCGGTTGTCGAAGGCTCTCTGTGCAACACACTCCTGACAGCCGCAAGGAATAGATTGCGGCATCTGCATGACCTGTTGCTTGTCAGTCGTGCCGAAGAGATGGAGCTGCACCACGTAGAGGGAATAAACTCGAGACGCTTTGATGAACCGTCCGCTGAAAGAGCAGTACCAGACATGCCCGAGTCGTCGGGTAACATACCCGCGTTTATTCTTTACACTTCAGGCAGCACGGGTGAACCGAAGGGCGCGATCCATACCGAGTCGGATGTTTTCTACACCAACGATACTTTCTGCAAACAAGTGCTCGATCTGCGTCCGGGCGATCGGCTTTTCTCTTCATCGCGTTTGCCTTTCGCCTACGGCCTCGGCAACAGCTTTTCGTTTCCCCTGCTAAATGGCATGACGACCGTGCTCTCCCTGGAAAAACCCACTCCGGAAGTGATCGGCCAAACCTTTCGTGAATACAAACCAACGGTCTTCTTTGGTGTGCCGGTGGTTTACAATTTGCTCCTCGAGCATCATCGCAAGGTCCAGGCGCTCGACTGTTCCGCGCTGCGTCTTTGTATTTCCGCCGGTGAAGCTTTGCCGGCGCATCTCGGCGAAGCCTGGCAAAATACTTTTGGCGTTCAAGTCCTGGACGGCATTGGCTCGACAGAGATGTTGCACATGTGGATGTCGAACCACCAGGGCGCCGTTCGCTACGGCAGCAGTGGTCAGTTGCTGCAAGGCTATGAAGCGCAGCTGTTGGACCAGCAGGGCCAGCCGACGCCCGCGGGCCAGGCCGGCAATCTTTGGGTGAAAGGCGCGAGCGCGGCAAAAGGTTACTGGCAGCGGCCTGAAATAACGGCGAGCACTTTTGTAGATGGCTGGGTGCGCACGGGCGACCTTTACTCTCGCGACCCGGACGGCTTTTGGTTTCACATGGGACGCAGTGATGATTGTTTTAAATCGAGCGGGCAATGGGTGTCACCGGTGGAAGTGGAGGGAGTGCTGGCTCGGCACTCGAGTGTCAGGACAGTAGCTGTGGTGGAATCCCTGGACGAAGCCGGGCTGCCTAGTCCCAGTGCTTTCATTGTGGTCAATATAGTGAGCGGCGAGATCGACCAAGAGCAACTTGAAGACGAGCTGCGGCAAATGGCCAAAGCAGCTTTGCCTCGTTTCAAGCGCCCGCGAAAGTACCTGTTTGTACTCGAGTTGCCGTACACTGCCACGGGCAAGGTGCAACGCTTCAAGCTTCGTGAGCAACTGCGAAAGAAAGATTAGAAGGAGTTTCCCGCAATGGCGCAAAGGAATGGCCACGAAGCTCAGGATTTATACAGGTTGACTCAACTGGAGTCATTTACCCAATTCTATCTTTGCATCTTTGTGCGAAACATCTTTTGTTATGACAGAAAAAAGTCTTCAAGAGACATACGCCCCTAACAACGCCTGCTTTGGTTGTGGACCAGCAAACGAAAAGGGTCTGCACATCAGAAGTTTTCCGGAGGGCGATGAGGTCGTTGCCGACTTTCAGCCGCAAGCCTGGCAGGAGGCTTTCACCGGCATGTTGAGTGGCGGCATTATCGGCACGCTTCTCGATTGTCACTGTAACTGGACTGCCACTCATGCTCTGATGAAACGCGATGGCCTTGATCATCCGCCCTGCACCGTAACCGCGGACTATGCAATCAAACTTTTGCGACCAACGCCCACTGACGCGCCGTTGCACATGGTGGCGAGGGCCATCGAAATGAAGGATAATCGGGCTATTGTCACAGGAGAACTGCTGGCCCACGGTCAGGTAACGGCAACGTGTCGCGCTACCTTTGTGGCCGTCAAGCCTGGTCATCCGGCCTATCACCGCTGGTAGCTCCTTTTTGCAGCTTTGCGCTTCAGCGGGAATTGTTTCCCCGCAAAGACGGAAAGATGCAAAGTCGCAAGAGGTTTTTCTCGATGTTCGATTCAACTCAACGCCCGCGCCGTCTGCGAAAAACACCAGCGCTTCGCGCTCTGGTTAGAGAGACGCATCTCCGTCCCGAAGATTTCATCCTGCCACTCTTTGCGTGTCCGGGGAAAAACTTTCGACGTGAGATTTCGTCGATGCCGGGTGTCCACAATCTTTCCGTTGATGAGATCGTGCGCGAGGCGGCCGCGGCATTCGAAACGGGTGTGCGTGGCGTGATCCTCTTCGGGCTCCCAGAGTCCAAAGATGCGACGGGCACCGGCGCTTACGCCGAACATGGCGTGGTGCAGCAGGCAATACGCGGTATCAAGAGCGAGGTTCCTGATCTGCTGGTCATTGCTGACACTTGTCTTTGCGAGTACACCTCGCACGGCCATTGCGGCGTAGTGGAGGGCGGCGAAGTCTTGAATGATGAATCGCTGGAGTTGCTGGCCAGGACGGCGGTTAGCCAAGCGCGGGCAGGGGCCGATATCGTCGCTCCTTCAGCGATGATGGACGGACAGGTCGGCGCGATTCGCGAGGCACTCGATCAAGACGGGCTGGGGCACATACCAATCATGTCCTATGCGGTTAAATTCGCCTCGGCTTTTTATGGACCATTCCGCGAAGCTGCGGATAGCGCGCCGGCGTTTGGCGATCGCCGCGCCTACCAAATGGATCCGCCCAACGCGCGCGAGGCTATGCGCGAAGCCGAATTGGATGTTGCCGAAGGTGCAGACATTTTGCTGGTGAAACCGGCCACAGTCTTTCTCGATATCATTAAGATGGTGCGTGACCGTTTCGATTTGCCGCTGGCCGCCTATCACGTCTCGGGCGAATACGCCTTGATCAAGGCTGCCGCACAAAAAGGGTGGATCGATGAACAACGCGTGATGATCGAAACTTTGACCAGCATCAAACGTGCGGGCGCGGATATCATTCTTACCTACTACGCGCGCGAGGCCGTGCGTGCATTAAGCTAGATCGATCCATACATGTGTTCAGAGTACCGACTTCAGTCGGGTTTTTTCTAATCAGTCCAAAAGGCCCGACTGAAGTCGGTACTCTGAACGTCTGTAGCCGAGGCTCAGCTAATTATGAAACTAATCTTGCCGGTGCTGTTCGTCTCCGTCATCAGCTTCTCGGCGGTCCAACTACGCGCGCAAACAACGGCGGATCCTGCGCTGCTTGGTGAGATTTCTAAAATAAAAGCGATCGACAATCACGCGCACCCGTTGAAGTTAACGGCTGAGGGTGAAAAGCCTGATGACGAGTTTGATGCCCTGCCATTGGAAAGTATTGAGCTTTTTCCCTTGCCGTTACGCCTGCGGCCCGATAATCCCGAGTTTATCGGCGCCTGGCGCGACATGTACGGCTACAAAAATGCCGATATGAGCGAAGCGCACCTGAACGAGTTGCTCGCCACGAAACAAAGTGTGAGGCGCGAGCGCGGTGACGGCTATCCTGCCTGGATATTGGACCAACTCAACATCGAAACAATGTTCGCGAATCGTGTTGCCATGGGCCGAGGTCTGGCGCCGGCTCGTTTTCGCTGGGTAACGTTTGTCGATGCCCTGCTCTTTCCGCTCAGCAATGAAGCGGCGAAAAAATCGAACCCCGACTATCGCGGTTTTTATCCCGGCGAAGAACGTTTATTGAAGCGCTATCTGTCGGACCTGAAGATCACCGCGCTGCCGGCAACCCTCGCCGACTATTTGAAACAGATAGTGACGCCGACGTTGGAAAGTCAAAAGCGTGCCGGCGCAGTCGCAGTTAAGTTTGAAGCCGCCTACCTGCGCAAACTCGATTTTGACGACGCGGATGAAACACGGGCTCGCGCGATCTACGGTCAGTTTGTGAAAGGTGGCGAAGCGCCCGCGGCAGATTACAAGAACCTTCAGGATTTTCTCTTTCGTTACATTGCGCGCGAGGCGGGCCGGTTGGGTATGGCGGTGCACCTTCACGCCATCGACGGCGCGGGCGGTTACTATCGACCGAGCGGCAGCGATCCGTTGCTGCTGGAATCCGCGTTCAATGATCCCACACTGAGGAAAACCAATTTTGTTATTGTCCATGGTGGCGCTCCCTTTACCAAACAGACCGCATCGATGATGGGCAAGCCAAACGTCTACGCAGATTTCTCGGCGCAGACATTCTTTCTTTACCCACGCGCGTTGAGCGAGAATTTGCGCTACTGGCTTGAGTCATATCCCGATAGAGTTTTGTTTGGCACCGACGCCTTTTCATTTGGTCCGGCTGTCGACTGGGGCGAGGTGGCCTGGCTTTCCAATTCAACTGCGCGACAGGCATTGGCACTGGCCTTGACGGGCATGATGAACGACGGCGAGATTACACGCGAGCGAGCCCTCGAACTGGCGCGCATGGTACTGCGCGATAATGCGATTAAGCTTTACGGACTTGGTAAATAACGCTGCGCGGCTAGAACCCTTTATGCTCATCTCAAATGCAACTCAATACGTCCCTCCACCGGCCTGGTGGATGTGGCTCTTCCCCGTTACTTATTTGATTCACATGGCCGAGGAGTACTGGGGCGGTGAGGGCTACACGGCCTACCTTTACCGGCTCAGGGGCGTGCACCTTTCGACGGGGCGGTTTTTATTTTACCAGGGGTTGGGTGTAGTGCTCATTTGCATCGGCATCGTAGTCAGCCTGCAACTCAGGTGGCCGCGATTCCTGTTGGCGATACTGGGCGCGCTGGTGCTGGCAAATGGAGTCACGCACACGGTTACCGCGTTGCGTCATGGCGGTTACGGACCGGGGCTCGTGTCCTGCGTCCTGATCTGGATTCCACTGGGACTAGTGACATTATTTCTACTGCGCGGCGACATGCCCGTCACGCGCCTGTTGTTAGCCACTTTGATAGGCTTTGGAATACAGGGAGCCGTCGCCCTCATCGCACTGAAGGGCGGCAGCCGTACGAAGTAGCACACGCCGGCAGTCTGTGGGTACACGAAAGGGCGCATCGCTTGCACGATGCGCCCTTTGTTTTCGATGCTGCGATTCAGCCTAGAAGCTGCCGGTCGCTCCCTTGAATCCGTTCTTGGCCTGCTTGGCGGCCCAGGTCATCACGCGCAGCGTGTCATAGCAGTAACCGAGAATGTAGTTGCAAGTCGAAAGGCAGTGCTTGGTGCAATCAACTTTCATGTCGTCAAGCTGCTTGGTGTCGAACTTATGCGCACCTACTACGCCCCAGTCGTGTGTCGCCGAATACATCGGGAAGCAGGGGGCCAGCGTGCCGTCAGTGCGAATGATCAATGAGTTCTGGCCCGCACGACACTGCCAGGGTGGCACGTCACCACGCATCAACAGCTTCATGTCCTGCATATGCTGGATGGGATTGACCATCTTGTAGCCTTCGTTGACACGTTTGTCATTCAGGTAATCCAACAACGCATCAACCTTCGGCCAGTCTTCCGGAGTCAGATAGGTCTGGTTCTCCGTTAGATGCTTGAAGTGATCCTGCTCAGTCATCGGTGTTTCGTTGATGTGATAGTCGGTCGCGATGCCGCTGGCATGAGCAATCTCAGTGAGTTCCTTCACATCGTCCATGTTGTTATGGCAGATGTTGATATTGAACATCACCGTGTAGCCATAGTAACGCTGGCGCTTCACGAGATAATCAAAGTAGGGCTTGATGGGTTCGAAAGCCTTCGGCAAAGACTTGCGCTCTTTGACTGAATCCACCGCGAGGTTCACCGTGGCAATGCCGGCATCGCCAAGCTGATCGATGACTTCGGGCTTCATCAACCGGCCGTTGGTCGGCAGGTAAACAAAGATGTCTTTCTTGGCGCTGTAGCTGACAATCTTGTGAATGAACTTTGGCCGGAGCAGCGGCTCGCCGCCCATCAGTGCGAGTACGCGCGAGCCAATTGAATGCAACCAGTCGATCGATTGCTTTGCCGTATCCTCGGTCATGCCCTTAACGGCATTGTTGTAGGACCAGCAGTAGTGACAATCGAGGTTGCACTTCCATTCCGTGAAGAGGAAAGGAATGATCGGCCGCACTTCTTTGTTGTGCCAGCGAGATTTGAAATACGGAGCACCCCACGTCTTCCACGTGCGGATCGCGTTCAGCTTCTGATACTGACGCTCGGTCATCTCAACCGGATTAGGCTTCATCGGATAAACCGGTTCCGGCAGCATTTCACCCTTCGACTGGAGCTTCGCACGCTCTTCCGTCTTGTAAAGAATCTGGTGCAGCTTCGCGTCGATGCGGAAAGGGGCCGCATCGGTGCCGGCTTGTAGGTTCTCCTGTATCTCGGCCATATCTTTCTAATCTCCTAAGTAAAAGCTGTGGGGGTCTTTGAATAATCCTGCGGATCCAATCAATACTGAGCCCTGTCGAGCGCAAATTTGCTGGTAAACTCCCTGAAATTTGACGGTCTGCTCTTGCGCGAGCAGGGAGAAACTCAGAATGCAAAAGCGCTGCAAATATTGGCCTATTTCAGAAATAATTGCAAGCGGGTGAGGTCGGTTGGTAGTGGTGCAGTTTGATGTCCGATGAGCTTTAGCTTGTCGTAACGCCGCGACAAACTAAAGTTTGTCGGACATTTGCCGCGAAACTGACCCACTACCAGGTCGGTGGGTAGTTTTGTTTGACCCTATGGAAAACCTGCGGCGCACTGAGGATCCTGGACTGACCTTTGGCTGACAACGGCCTGCAAAGTCATCCCGCCTTTTTCTTGACAGCCTGCTCTTACGGGAGTAAAGAATTATCTACTCGGCTTTGTAATTGGGATTTGGCCTTGTCTGAAAAGGCTCAGTCAACTCAACCTCTCATCCACAGGAGAGACAACTCATGCTCACTCAAACGCTCAGACGAATTCTTTTTCTAATGCTGCTTTTCCTGGCGCTAACCAGCGCCGGCACATTTAACCAGTCCACCAGTCTTGCACAATGCCCCCCTAATGGTTGGTATTGTCCGGTCGCGCCTGGGAATTGCCAGATTGTCGGATGCCAGAAAAAGTGCGCGGACTGCACATATACCTGCGCTTATGCTAAAGGAAGAGAATGTCCACCGCTCGAGACATGCCTGGCATGTAGGTAAGATCGCCGGCGAGGTGGAGCAGGAACTGTTGCTATGAGAAAGCCAGGGTTAGTCCTGTTCGCAGGATTGTTCGGCTTGGCGGCATTGTTCTGCCCGCCAGTCAGGTTTGCCCAGCAGGACAAAAAATCCGAAGACTTCTGGCTCTTACAAGCCAGGGTCTTTACAGACTATCTCTTGAGTGACGCCGCCAGACTCGACCGCTTTGACCGACCGGTTATGCTCGGCCAGCTCGCGGCTATCTGGTGGAAAGATGATCAGGAGCATGCTCAGGTCTGGGTGCAGAAAGCTATCCACGATCTAGAGAATGGCGCAAGCTACGAGAGCCAACCAGACCGGCGTCGTCGATTAGCTGCCGCGCGCGCGTTGCTAAAAATCACCGCCAGGATGGACAAGGTTTCCAGCGATCACCTTGCTTCGTTATTCATGTCCGAGACCAACCCCAATTCAGGAGCGGACGATCGAGAGAATGCAAACAGCTTGGCAGGGGCAGCATTGGAAGTTCTTGAACGCGATCCCCAACAAGCACTCGAGCTTGGCTTGGCCTCACTGCGAGCAGGCCGGTGTTCACAATTTACTGCTCTACTGTGGAACCTGCGCGCCCGGGATATAGCTCTCGGTGATGTTCTCTTCATCGCAGCTCTAAAGGTAGCGCAGGCTGCAGCGGATCAAGACCTTCTGACATCGCTGGCTGCGGTCGCTTTCAACGGTCCGGCGCCGTTGGACGAATTAAGAAGAAATGTGTTGAGCGTGATGGCGCCGTTTCTTTTGGCTGCACCGGGTGCTACGGGAGATGGCGCATCCGGTTGCAGGCTTGCCGCAATCACCGAACCTTTGCTGGGCCAATTTGATCGCTTGCTCCCGGAAAAAGCGCCCTTTGTTCGTAATTCCGTAGCCAGGTGCCTGAGGCCGTCCCGCGACAGTACAGAACCCGCGCCGGCTTCGCCACCAAAGACTGTTGAGGAATTGCTGCAAGCTGCGGACAAGGCAGCCGATGTGAGCGAGCGAGCTTCTTATCGAGGTCGCGCCGCCTACCTCGCCTCCCAGCAAGAGGATTTCGACCGCGCGCTTCAAATCCTGGATGGCTTTAGCGAGGAAGAGCGTCGAGAGTTGGACGGTACCTGGGAAAACTGGCGGTGGGACTTTGCGTCCTCCGCCGCCATTGCCCATCTCAAAAAAGCCGACCGCTACGGCGCAGACAAAATCATAACCTCAACGCCGGCTGCACTCCGGGCCTTCGTACAGATTTCGGTGGCCAATGCCATGGCGGACAACGGCGATCAGGGAACAGCGATCCGGTACCTCAATGAAGGCCGCCAAGGATTGCAAAAAGTTGACGCCGACGATGCTGTCGATTGGTATCTATCTTTACTGCGCCGCTATGAAAGTCTCGCACCGAATGAGGGTCCGGCAGTCTTTCATGAACTCATCGAAGTAATGAACCATCGAGACGAACCAAAACCATCTGGCGAGACTAAAAACAGCGGAAGTTATTCTTCAATGGCGCCGATGAAGCTGCCTGCCTTTCTTCTGCAAAGGGATGTTAACGGTGTAAGAGAAACGGTGTCGCTTATTGAGTCTTCCGCCGCTCGGGCAAGCGCACGCCTTGGTTTGCTTAATTCATCGCTGGAGTTATGGCGAAAGGAGACTGCAGCCAACAAGCCAGGGAAGAACAAGGCTCGCGCGCATTGACGGAAAATCCTATGTTGAATTTCAGTCCACGTCTACTCCGCTATGGAATTGCTTTGCTGCTAATCGTGGCGGCACTGTCGTTTGTCCTTCTGCAAAAAAACCGCACCTCCGCGGATGAGGGGTATCGGTTTGACTATGTCCAGGGTGAAGATGATTGGGCGGGGCCACGACTCGGAGAGCAAATCGACTTGCGACCTCTCAAGAACAAAGACGGTTCACCACTTGCCGGCCGGATCGGCAGCCGCTTGAACATGCTGGTTCTCATCGATCCTCAATGCGGCGCATGCCAAGCTGCTGCCGATCAACTGCGAAGCGTCCGTGAACAAATCACAGCCCGGGGTGTTCCGTACTACATGGTCTCCATCACTTCAACTGTTCCGCGCGCAGATTATTTTAGTTATGCGAGTGGATTGAATCTCGACGCGGAAGCATACCTATGGACCATGAATGAGGCCAAGCCGTCGGCCGAATTGTATTCCATGGTTCTACCCTCCCACATTTTGGTTGACGCCCAGGGAAGAATCGTCCGCAAATGGCCCGGTACCAGTCCGAATGATTCAATCCGGCGGAGGATGGCTCACCAGATCGTCGCTGACACGCTTACCGAACGCGCTGGCCCATCGAATGCGGCGCCAAAATAATCTCGCCCAATCGCTTCAAAGGCGATTTTTCACACGCATCCAAAAATTGAGTTCAAGACACGCCTGCACTCGTGATAGTGTCGTGTCTGCCGGAAAAGATCAGGAGGAGTTGCAAGTGCAGAACACAGCCGACGATACATCGCCGAAATTTGATCGGCGACCCTGGGGAACATTTAACGTGATCGACGAAGGACAGGACTTTAAGGTCAAACGGATCGAGGTCCTGCCGGGAAAGAGATTGAGCTATCAAAAGCACGCGCTGCGTGCCGAGCATTGGGTCGTGGTCCAGGGTACCGCCAGGGTTACGCTGAACGATGAAGAGATCGCTGTCTCCAGCGGCGAGGCAATCGACATCCCTATCGGCGCGGCGCACCGCGTAGAAAATCCCGGGACCGACTTGCTGATCTTCATCGAAGTGCAGCGCGGAAATTATCTCGGCGAAGACGACATCGTGCGGCTGCAGGACGATTTTGGGAGAACGGCGTAACGAAATCTTACTGAAACCGTTTTGAATTGCCGCTAGCCCGATCACTTTGAAAACAATCCATCCGTTTAGAAACCGGACTTATCCGCCCGCTTCCCAACAACAGTGATGGGACGGGAAACGCCTTTTTAGTTAGTTGAACTGTGTCGTCGCCGGGCGGACAAGTCCGCGTTCTAAACGGATAAAGATCTTAATAGATTCGCTATCATGGCTGATTCATCGGAGTGCTTACCAAGTTTGCCGGCGGCGGAAAGCGTAGCCGAGTGCGATCTGATCGCCGCGGCTGAACTCGCGGCAGGCAGCGAAGCTGGGAAACCCGCGCCGGCTCCCGACCAGGGTCTGTGGTCGGGAATTCGCGAAGCTCTGCGCGGTTCTCATCGAGACTATACTGTTGGCCCCATCGGCCGCTCGGTGGTGCTGCTGGCGATTCCGATGGTGCTCGAGATGTTGATGGAAAGCACCTTTGCGGTTGCCGACATCTACTGGATTTCACATCTGAAGAACCCGGACGCTGTGTCGACAGTCGTTCTCACCGAATCACTGCTCACGTTCATGTATGCGATTGCTATCGGGCTCAGCATAGGCGCGGCCGCGATGGTGGCCCGTCGCATTGGCGAGAAGAATCCCGAAGGTGCAGCCAGGTCCGCTGTACAAGCACTCGTCCTGGGCCTGTTGGTTTCATTCGTCTTTGCGGCGATCGGCGTGCCCCTTGCCCCGAAGTTATTAACGGTGATGGGCGGATCGCCCTGGGTCATACAGAACGGTGTTGGGTTTACGAGAATTATGCTCGCGGGCAACGCGACCATTATCATGCTCTTTCTGATCAACGCGATCTTTCGCGGCTCAGGTGATGCGGCCATCGCGATGCGCGTACTTTGGCTGGCTAATGGAATTAACATCCTGTTAGGCCCTTGCTTCATTTTTGGCTTGGGACCGTTTCCCAGGATGGGTGTTGTCGGAGCGGCCGTGGCGACCAACATCGGTCGCGGCATTGGCGCTCTGTACGCCTTCAGCCGTTTGGTAGGAAAAGGCGGGCGCTTTAGCATCAGCCGCGCGATATTGCGGATCGAGCCGGCCATCATGGCCAAACTGGTTCGGCTATCATCAACCGCAACCTTTCAGGTTTCCATCAGCATGGTGAGCTGGGTCGGCCTGGTGCGCACCGTATCCAGTTTTGGAAGCGATGCGCTCGCTGGTTATGGTATCGGGATACGCGTCATCATATTTGCCATCCTGCCTTCGTGGGGGATGTCCAATGCGGCGGCGACCATGGTCGGCCAGGCCCTGGGTGCAGGCAATCCTGAACGCGCCGAGAAGGCAGTCTGGACCGCCGGCTTTTATAATATGGTTTGCCTGGGAACGGTGGGACTCATATTTGTTCTGTTCGCGCACCCTATTATTAAGTTTTTCACTTCCGATCCGAATGTGATTCCCTACGGCGTGGACTGCCTGAGGACGGTTTCGTATGGGTTCCTGTTCTACGCTTACGGCATGGTATTGACGCAGTCCTTCAATGGCGCGGGCGACACGTGGACACCCACGATTATCAATCTATTCGTGTTTTGGTTGTTGGAACTGCCGCTGGCCTATGTGCTGGCGATCCACTTCAATATGGGACCGCGAGGCGTCTTCCTCGCTATCATGATCGCATTTTCATCGCTGGCAATTGTGAGCGCAATCTTTTTCCGCCGCGGCCGCTGGAAGACTCGCGCTGTTTAAGAGCTCGCTGGAAACCTTTTACGACAGGCTGCCAGCGTGTCGAGGTCTGGGTAGCATGCCTCATGCGCGGGATCTGCAGGCCGGCAGCCTGGAGTACAAAAGCGTCGATACACTTATCAGAGTTTCAAGCAACTGAACGCCAGAACATGCTCATCGACTCAATCATGCGGCTCTTGAAAGTATCGCTATTATTGCTGCTCTTCGTTCCGGCATCGTTCGGTGATCTTCAAGAGAAGACGCAGCAGTTAGATCGAACGCGGCTGATCTCGGGCGCCCGAGAGTTGATGACCACGGTACGCTATTGCGCCCTCGTGACCATCGACGCAAAGGGTCGCGCGCAGGCAAGGGCGATGGATCCCTTTCCGCCTGACGAAAATCTGGTGGTTTGGCTGGCCACCAATCCCAACAGTCGCAAGGTCCACGAGATTCGCAGAAACCCTCATGTCGTTCTCTATTATTTTGATTCCGCCTCACAGGGTTACGTGAGCATCTCCGGAGTCGCGCGCCTCGTTGAGGATCCAAAAGAGAAGTCGCGGCACTGGAAAGCAGAATGGAAAGCCTTTTATCCAGAGCGACCCAAAGACTACCTGTTGATTGCGGTCACGCCGGAAAAGCTGGAAGTGGTCATTGAAAAGAAAGGAATCGTCGGCACGAGCCGGACCTGGAAGCCGCCGACTTTAACATTCCATCCACCGATCAAAGACGATTAGGAAATGGTGCTTGTGCGATTGATTGAGTTGCCGGCATTCAGCCCTGCGAGCAAGTAGTTACAGAATTGAGGAATGGGCTGGCAGAGCGAGAGAATCTTTAAGACATCGTCCTCGAAGGCAACTCAATTTCCGCGTTGCTCTGAAACTCTCAGCGGCTTGTTTCCGTAGTAACCTCCGGTATTGAACTAACAATCAAGCACACCAAAGAGCGGTGCTAAGATCTCAGAAACCTCGAGTTTGAATTAGGAATGGAGAACAACTCATGATTCGCAGACTACTCTTGATCGCGGTCCTTATTGCGCTGCCAATAGTTTCGGCCTATGCGCAACAGAAAGCGGATTTTAGCGGCACGTGGAAGTTGAACGTTGCCAAAAGCGACTTTGGCGCTCTGCCGGGCCCTGACAGTCGCACCGATGTAATCACTCACAAGGATCCGTCCATCACGGATGACGTAATTTCCGAAGGCGCGCAGGGCAAACAGGAATATACGATCAAGTACACGACTGATGGTAAAGAAGTCACGAACCAGATTGGACCACTGGCGATCCACTCAACCCTGAAATGGGAAGGCAACAATCTCGTGATCACTTCCAAATTCGCCTACAACGATGCGGACGTGAATGCCCAATCAACGTGGGCGCTTTCCCCTGACGGAAAAACACTGACGATAAGCGTGCACTTTGCCAGTACCCTGGGTGAGACCGATCAAAAGATCATCCTCGAGAAACAGGCGAGCGCTCCCGCCGCCGTTCCGGCCAAGACTCCATAAGAATAGAGTATCAAGGAAACAGGCGTTGAGAGTACCGTCTTCAGTCGATGGTTTCGCATCGCTAAGAACCAGCCGCAGATGAACGCGGAAAACGCGGATCAGGAAAGTGCATTTCGGGTCCGTTTTTATCCGCGTTCATCCGCGGCTAATTATTCTTCCGAGCCCTCACTTTCTCCGAACTGGACTCGACGCGGTTACGAAATCTCGGCGAACTCTCCAATAAATGTGTGGCGAACGTCTGACTGTTTATGGGAAGATACGCGCAAATTTACAGAGCTGGAGTCAAACGCGTGAGCAAACACAATCCCCTACATCACAGCAGAGGTGCCTGGTCCTTGTTCCCGGTCTTATTCGTGATCGTCCTGGCTTGCGCCACCGGAACGCAGGCGCAGCAACCGCAATCCCTGGCCAGAAACAACGTCACCGCGAGGGCGCCGGTAGTCCTTCAGGATGCCGCAGCCGCGCTCGCCAACCTTCCCGAGGCGGACTCGCTGGTCTATATCAACCCGCATCGGATCCTGACCGAAGCCGCGCCGCGCATTCTGCCCGAGAAGGATCTGGCAGAGATGCGCCAGGGTCTGGCCGAACTAAAAAAGAATGTTGGTCTTGATCCCGCCAGCCTTGACTACTTTGTTTTTCAGGTCCGCTTCAAGAAACCTGGCGCTGATCTCAGTTTTGCGCTGCCTGAATTCATGGTCGTGTTCAAAGGTGATTTTGATGGCGCGGCGCTAATGCAGCTGGCGCGCGAAGCGTCCAAAGGGAAACTGCGCGAAGAGACCTACGGCTCAAAAACGATCGGCTTAATGGCCATTGACGACATAGCCAAACAGGCCGAGAAGACACCAATCCTGAAGTCACTCTCAGAGGTGGCCATCGCTTTGCTCAGCGGCGACACGATTGCCATGGGCACGACCACCTATGTGAAAGCGGCCATCGATGCGGCCGCTGGGAAGAACCGCATCAGTGCCGAACTGCTCAATTCGGCTTTGCGTGATCCGACGGTGCTGGTAAGCAGCGCCGGCTCGCCATTGACAGCCTTTGCGAAGACCTTCGCTTTGCTTGGCACTGAAGACCATCCGCGCGCTTCGCGCTGTGATATGAAGCTGGGCGATTTTTATTCCAGCATCACCATGGACGCGACCTCGTTCAAACTACGCTCTGCGATCTATGCCGACAATCCCGATACAGCGAAGATCATCAAGAGCTTACTTTCGATGGCCCTGCAATCGGCCGCCGGCGCGATCAAGGATTCCAAGGCGCAATCGGTATTTAACGGCATCGTAATTACGCCCACCGATACCGAAGTGCTGATACAAGCCGATGTTTCGCAGCAGGCAGTGGCTGACTTTATTCGTGATGAAACCCGACCGAAGAAACAGGAAACCACAAGTGCGCCTGCTCCTGAGGTCAAGCCCACACACAAGCGACGGACCACCAGACGACGGATCCACCGGAAGAGCTAACCGCTGCGCCACCCAAACAATACTTCATCTTAGTCTCACCCGGCTTCAACCGGGTGAGAATGAGAAAAGATCACTCAGTAGATCTGCTTGCGCGACACGCAGAGCTTAAAAGGCAGAGACGGGCCGGGTGGAGCAGGTATGCGGGCGGCTTCTTCAGCAGTACGGGCGCGGCGACGCAGGAGTTCCAGTTTCAAACTCTCTTCACCGCGCTTCATGGTCCAATTGTGATTGGCGCGAAAGATAGGCTTAAGCAAGAATGAAAGCGCGCGAATTATTGACTTATTAGCACGGATCGTCCAGTCATAGGTCACCTTCACAGCGGCGCCATCCTGCTCAAAGATCCAAATCCCCGTTCCTGCAAGATCGCCACTTGCCTCCATCGTAAAGCCGTTGGGATAGCGCGACGCCACAGTGCGAAAGTTTATGCGCAAGGTGTAAGGCAACCAGCCACCGGCGCGCAACGCAATGATTTTGCCGACGCCGCGTTCGCCACCCGGCTCGATCTCTTTGACTTCAAAATAAACGGCAGGCCACCAGCGGGGAAGTGCGAGCGCGTCTTCGATGATGTCCGCGACTTCTTTAACATCGCCTTCGACACGCCATTTGTCTACGAAATGATAATCAGTCGTGGACATGCGTACTCTCGCTCAAATTACGTGAAGGAATTTACCTCAACTCCGATGGGCTAACAAACTATCCTTGACACTTCATGGTTGGGTTGGTTAAAAATGGCCCAACACCGCAAGCGGTGGTCCGGTGCGAGTTGCCAGGCGTCCTCGGGCCGGCCCTGGACCAATCCATACGCAATCGTAGGACATCGGCTTTCTGAGGTTTCTGAAGTAACCGCCGCCATAGTATTAACCTGATCAGGACACAATGTTTCAAATGACCAAGCTAATCCAAACCACCAGGAGTTCATACACGACTTCTTGTCGGTCTCGTCTCCCCCTCATGCTCGTCGTCGGCGCATTGGTCGGGACTCTACTTCTTACTTTTGCTTTCGCTACCGAAGCGTCGAGGTCTCTTACTGGTCCTGTTGCAGCCCCGAACCCGTCACCATCCCCCATTCAATTGGTCCTGGACACTTCGGGTCCTCCATTTGATCATGCGGCGGCAATCGAAGGAACCTTTGGGCTTCCCGATCCATTTGTGATCCTAAACATAACCAGTTGGGTCAATCAGGGACTGGATCGAAATGCAAGAATCAATATTTTTGTCACCAATCTTGAGTTAGCACCTGGTGAAATTGCACACGATGTCACGGTAAATTTATTAGATAGCCACAATCAGAATTTTGAGGTTGCGGCCGAGGTTGTGCGCCTCATTCCGGGAACGATCTTCACGCAAGTCATCTTCAGGATCCCAGATAACATCGCCACCGGTAAATGCACCTTAACCGTCAGATGGCACGACCAAATTAGTAATCCCGGTACGGTGAAAATCAGGCCCCCCAAGCCAAAGCTCGACCTGCGTCCCCTCCACGATACGATTTATGTGCCCGACAATTGTCTGCGAACATTTGTGATCAAGAATATTGGACCGGAGGGCAGCACGCTCGACTATCTGGTGAGTGACCCCAATGGTTCCCTTGAAGTGCAGAATCGCATCGGCTCTCTGCCGGCCGGAAATAGCGCGACGATAGGGGTACGCGTCCACCCAGAGTTGCTGGGGAATCTCGATCTGTTGCCGGTAGAAACGTACGTCGTAGTCGAGACCCCTGACGCCTCGAATTACATTTCGATTCCAGTGGGCTTTTCCATCAGAAACGTCAGCCAGATTGGGCAAGCGCTCCTGGGAACCTGGAGTGGGACCTGGTCTGGCGTCAGTCAGGGGCGCGACTTTCCGGGAGTGGTAACACCAACAACGCCTGTCAGTGGAACGTGGACTCTCACTTTGCAAACGGTAGATAGAGCAAATAACACTGCGTCCGGGACGCTGACCTGGAATGGCACGGACGCCTATTGGACTTACGGAGCCTCTGATGGAACTGCTTCGCCCCATCCCTTCACTCCCAATCGCACCTTCGCATTCTCTGGAACGAGCACAAGATTGGATGACTCAGGTTTCGGCAATTGCAACAACGGTCATCGGTTCCATCTAACAATTAACGGCAACCAGATCGTGTCGGATCCGTATGGCCCGTGGTTTAGCATCGAAATGAATGCGGATTCCGGTGCGGCCATCACAACCGGTAATGGCTTCAATGCCAATCCTTACAATACGACTAATGGTGATAGGGCTTTTTCGCACGGCATCGTGACCGGCAGCAAGGTTCCCTGAAACTCTTCAGGGCGGTTCCGCATCGCAAAATAGTTAAGCCGCGAATAAATGGGGACAACACCGGATCAGCAGGAAGCAATTCAGATCCGTTTTTATCCGCGTTCATCCGCGGCTAATTTTTTCTTCGAAGGAGCCCGTTCTCAACCTCGACGACAAGCTGAAGCTTGTCGGACTTCTTCCTGCCGACTGCTTACTGCTCTCCGCAATCTGAGTTCGAGTGACTGACGACCGCGCTGAAGCGCCTCTGATATTCCGTCGAGGTGATGAACGAGCAGACCATCCCGCGATAGCTCGCTGCGTCGCCGCTGTTGCCGGTTGAGTTCAACACATTCAGCCAGAAGTCATAACCCTGCGGCTCCGCGTTGCGATGCAAGTAGCCGAAGTATCCCACCTGCACAAATGCCGCGTTGTAATTCGCGTCGCGCACCACTGCACTTTCTGTGACTTCGCGCAGCACCAGCGTCCGACTCTCATTCCGATTCGCACCCATCTTGTAGCGGCCGATCAGACTCTCGCGCTGACCGCTCAGATCCACTCCGGAAGCCTGCTGCACATTCACGAGCAATGCATCGACAAATGATTCGGCCGTCGTCTGGCTCTGGTACCGTTCCACAAACTCGGCGCGCGTCACAAACGCCGTCGCAAACTCTTGCTTTTGCTCTGCCAGCGTCGCTCCCCCAACTACATTCCGGCGATCGGCTGAGTACTCGGCGTACGCCGGCCGCCG
>JAOAPY010000040.1 GCA_025463135.1 Acidobacteriota bacterium | reverse complement strand
GAACATTCCCGCTTGCTGAAGATCGTCTCCGCGCATTCGTTTCTGTTCTCCTGGTTGCGAGGTTCGACTACTCGCTACTATTACGTTGCTCCATGTAGCAAGGTTACTTTTTCAGCAGCCTGCTAGGTCCGATCTCTTTTTCTCCTCTGTTTACCTGCCAGGCGACGCCGCAGAAAATCACGCGCTGACTTACGCAGGTTGTAAACCTGTTGCAGCGTCAGTCGCAAACGTTCCGCGAGTGCGCCGTCGGAGAGGGGCAACGCCGGCAACAACACATAGACTTCGTCGATTGAAACCTCGAGCGCGCGCGCCAGGTCCGGGATATGCACGATCCCGCTGTCGAAGAACGCCGTCAACAGCTCGTGCCCATCATTGTCGCGCAGCGTGCAAAGAGTCACGTAGCGTTGTCGTGGCGGCAGCTCCAGGATCGCTTTCCAGAGCTCTCGCAGATCCACCCGACGTTCGATCGTTCCCTGTTGGTCCAGCAGTTCAGCGCCCGCCTCCATGCCGGCTGCCTGCATTTCGTCGAGCGAGCGGTCGGGCAAATCCTGAACGCTCCAGAGCTCGGCCGCGATTCCAATAGCCTCGCTCATACGCAGAGCGCCATCTGCTTGCGTTAAGATCGCGGCCATCAGATCGAGCAGATGGGCCTGCGCGTAATTCGGCTGGTGCTTGCTGACCAGCGCGACGATGTGCTCGCGAGCGACAGCGGCGCGTTGAGTCCGATCGGCGGCTGGCGGCGTTTGCTGCGGAGCCAGCGCACACCACCATGTTTCGTCGTGGTCCTGCCAAAGCGCAAAGCTCGGTTCGTGTTTCAGGAGATATTTGATCTTGTTCCTGAGTCGCTCAAACTGCCGCACGCGCGTCCGCCAAAACCTCGCACACTCGTTGTAAGCGACCACCGCAACATATGCGGGAAAATCAGCGATGCGGTTGTCGCTCGAGGATTCTTTCAGCCTGCGCAGGGCGCTGACCAGGTTGAAAAGACATTCGCCGCGCAAGTCTTCCCGATCTTCGCGCTTGAATTGAAAACCAGACGATTGGAAGGAAGACCCCTTGCGGTGGATGATTGGCTCGATAATCCGAGCGGCGTACGCCAGCAGTTCTTCGAGCAGAGAGACAGATTCAGCCTCTTCATGCGTGTCGAGGTAACGTCGCAGCAGTTCGTTTACTGATGGCGATTGTGGTGGGCGCATGAAAGACAATCTGGGGCAAGCCAGTACCGGTGAGCGGCAGCGATCGCTCCTCAAGATGCGCCGGCGGTCAACGTCCCGGGGGCACCTGGTCGATACGGCTGCCGCTACTGGCAAGAGACGGCGTGCACTCGCCGTTACCGCGTGGGATGATCGAACTGAACCGCTGCTGATACTCCGCCGACGTGATAAACGCGCAGACCATTGAGTTCTGTCCACGCGTGTCGCGCAAGGGAAAGCTGTTCACGACGTTCAACCAGAAATCGTAACCACTCTGGTCCGGGTCGCGCCGGAGATATCCGAAATACTCCGTCAACACGAATGCGCGGTTGTATTCGGCATCAAGAAAGTCACGGTTGCTAATCGGACTCTGCACGTTGTCATCTGCCAGACGATACAACACGCCCCCACGCCCGCTTGCGTTGAACTCGCTGATCAGCGCCGCTCGCTCAGATTGCAAATTGACGCCGCTGCCCGCTTGTATCGCCGCGAGCAACGCCTCAACAAACTGCGCCGCAGTTAGACCAGCGGGATACTTCGCGACGAACTCAGGTCGCTGGGCAAAGTCATTTGCCAGATCCTGTAACGACTGCGCGAGCTGGTCGCTGTTTGCATTGATACGCGAGCGATCTGCCATGAACTGCGCGTAGCTGGGTCGATATCCGTGGTTCGGCGCCGTATCACCGTAGACTTCTTTGTAAAGCCTATAGACGAACGCGCCCGTCCGTTGAAATTCCTGCTCAAAGAAAAACGCGTTCGAGACCGCGATGCGTCGCCGGCGCACGCATTCCGCGGGGCTTGGCCCACCCGCTACCGCATTTGACTCAGGCACACACTGCCTGATCTGCGCGGCCCAATACTCCAACCCTGACTGGTCCGGCTCACGATTCAGAAAATCAAGATACTGCTGCCGCACGAAGTACTCCGGGGTCTCGAGCGGATTCGCCGTTTGCAGCTGATCGGGTAGCGCGGTGAACACTGCATCAGTGTTGTTGGCAATGAGCGAGAACGACCGATCGTGCGGACTGAAAGTAAAATTCACCAGCGCGGGCGTGACCGTGTAGAACGCACCCACGGCGAGGTTAACAAAACGATAGTTACCGTTCGCATCAGTGATCGCACGCCCCGATCGTCCGCCGTTTAATTCAATCACCACACCATCCATTGCCAGGCCCGCTGCGGTTCTTATCTGTCCGCTGATCGTCGCTGGCGCCGCGGTGGGAGCAGACGGTATTCCTAGTGTCCAGTCAGAGAAGGAACTCACGCCAGTAACCATTGCCCTATGGTTGACGGTGTCCGCCGAGGTATTCGCGAAGGCGGTTGGTATCGAACCCGAGACGCGAATGATCTTATAGTTGGCTTCGTTGCCCATCACGTCCCCAGCCAGGTAATTAAAAGTCAGATCAGTCGTGATGCCTGACCCGCTCAGCGTCCAGTACCTTTGCAGAGAAGTATTCGATTGGCCATTCGCGCTAAGCACCTTCTGCACGCCCTGGACTGCACGCACCGTCAGATCTCCGGCGCCGGCGGTAACCAGGGCATTCAGCGGTGAATAACCATTAGCTGTGCCGACCGGAAAAAGAAAACCGGCCGGCCCGGCAAACTGTTTACGCAAGCTGCCGACGACATCGCCTGCGGTTCTAGCGACATTTGCGTTCGGGCCGAGAACCAGGGTGCTACTGCCGGTGTCGATAACGCCGCCGCTCAACGTCAGCGAGGCCGTGACCGTCAAGTCCCCACTCAGATTCAGGGTGCGACCAGTTTCAATCCGTAAGCCCGAGACGCCGGCCGGTGAATTCAGTAGTGGTTCGTTGGCCACGCCGGTATCAGGAATGATCGCGATCGTCGCGGGTGATGGAACCCCTTCGGGAATCCAATTGGTGGCGGTGTTCCAATCGGTGCCGGCGTTGCCCTGCCAGACTGAGTAGCCGTCTGGCACTACACGCGTAACCGCATCGGGCGCGGACGGCGCTGCTTCAACGTTGCCGGCGTTGTCGCGGGCGATGCTGTAGAAGTGGTACTGCTTACCGATTTGTCCGGTGTACTGCGCGCTCGTGTCGGTGGTGCCGCTCAGGAAAGATTGATAAGGACCGCCGCTCTCCGATACCCAGATGTCGTAACTCTGCAAGCCTGAGCCGCCGGCAGGATCACCCCCGGACCAAGAGATTCCGAAGGTCGTTTGCGTTTGCGCTGGTTGCAATGCGTTGACCGTGCTCGAAGGTGAATCCGCATCGAGCGTGTTCGTGACTGTATTTGTGGTTATTGGCTCTTCGGTATCGAAGATGATGGTGGCGTTGTTCGAGATGATTGTCCCCGTCGGCGCGCCCGCCTTCGGCTGCACTGTGTAAGTGACAAACCCCTGGCCATCATTCGCCGCGTTATTCGGCGGCAACAACCCGAGGGTTGCGCTGTTCGGCTGTTCTCCAGTCGCTGGATCGATCGCCGTCAGCGTCCAGGTTACTTTGCCCGTCGCAATATCAATGCCCGCGCTAACATCCGCGAGCAGATTGCCGAGGTCAGCACCAAGCTGAATCCGCGTTTGATAGAACGCACGATTTTCAGGAATAGTAATCCGATATTGTCCAAAGCCAATCTCCTTCAGCCGTAAGGTGCGCCAATCGAGATTCGTATTGAGTGGGTCGGCGATGCTTATGCGTTGCGCGGCAGCCGTGGCAGTTGAAACATTCTCGAAATTGATTGTGTAAGGCATGAGATTTTGAGATGCGACATAGCGATCTGCACCGAACCCCAAAGGTCCGGTCTTATCGTTAGGGTCTTGCGATCTCTCATTTCGATGCTCCTGTCCCGGCGGCGGCGGCGGGCAACTACCTGCTCCGCCAGTATGCGTGCCGCGTTTGCACATCGCACAGTTATCACCACCACCCGAACACGATGGGGGATTAGGAGACTCGCAGTCTTTCTTTTTCTTGCTAAGTTCCTCAAGATCGTTATTGGATTGTTTACGGTAGCTTATGTTCAAAAATACATCTTTGAAGTCACCGTAAACCTCAAGGCGTTTCAATGCCCCGACACCCGTGACTGCATTTCCAAGTTCTTCGCGAACTGAGGCACCCGGACAATAATCAAGCGTATCTTGAATATGGAACCAAACGTCCCATTTAATATTGACCTTCTTAACTTTGCCGCATTCTCTTTCAATGGTAACTAAGACAATTCCGGTTGCTGACCTTGAGTCTGGAATAAACGGAACACCATCCTGCCCACCTCCACGACCTTGACCACCAACCAGAAAGCCAAATGATGAAGTCCGGAAATCCCACTTAACAGGGGCTTCCAATAGAGGTCTGCCTTCAAGTTCATCTGCATATTCAGGGATGTATTTTTTGTTACCTACCAGCTCTTCAAGGCTAAATGTGCCGGATCCTTGCCCGCCGGCTATTAAACCTTTCACTTTCTCCTCAAGTTTCCCAGCCGCTTGTAAATGAATTTGGTTTTCCCAGTATTGTGATTCCGGTGAATATTTAGCCGCAGAAATTATTGGGCTATCATTTTCATCGTTATCATCCGAATCAGAGGCATCATAAAATCCTCCTACACCTAACAAATATCTGTCTTCCCACAAAGGTTTAATGATGGGGAAATAGTCGAGCGGGTAATAACCAATAACCGCTCGCATCGTAAGATTGTAAACATAAGCCCTATCGTAAATGCGTTGTGATTCACTTGGGAAAGTGCAATCCAACAGATCACCACCCTGCGGAGACATTGAAAGAATGCTTTTATTCCGGGTCGCTAGCTTTTTGGTAAGGCTCAACCCGTTGTTATTGAGTTCATTGCCTCGAACTTCTCTAGCAAAAATTGAATTGTGGGTTGATTGATAACGAGCTTTTGAAAAAAGCTTTTTGATTAGCTGATCACCCGTAAAATAGTTTCCTTCAGGCGATTCTTCGCTCTCAAGGATTACCTGTCTCATTGCTTGATAAAGGGAGCCGGATGAATTGCCAGTCAGCGATTTGAACTTTGCCCATTGACTTGCCCAATCATCATAGAAAACTCTGTCTTTGTAATAAGTTTGTAAAGCATCCCAATTTATTAGAGCGTTAGAATCAGACGCAAGGTTGTTTACAAGATACTCTGATGTTGGAGCATCTGGAGCGAGAGCGTAAAGTTGAACGATTGCTGTTTCTCCCGGTGAGAGTAATTCCTTTCGATTCTTTCCAACAACCATAACCTGCATCTCGGTTGAGGCGTTGTCGAAGTTGTCCAACGAAGTAGCTATCTTTACTCCGTTTGGACTGTCAATTTGTAGCAGGGGTGTAGAAATATCATTTGTTCCATCATTTCTGATTTCTAAAGGTATTCCAAATTTCGAGCCAACCCTTGCACTACTTGGCAAATGAAGTTTGTAAAATAGGTTTGAGCCTCGATTTGACACGACCTCAAATCCATTTGGATAAACCGCCTCTCCTGCCAAGACCAATTGAGATTTCAACAGACCGTCAGAGGGATCCGGCATTTCCCGATATTCATAGTTTCTGAGTTCAACATTGTAGAGTCCTATTTGAGCATCACGAAGATCGAAGGTCAGCACCACCTCGCTTGGACTATCGACGTGCGCCCATATTGGAAGGATCTCCGCGCTACCCTTAGTAAGTCTAATTTCCATTCCGGCAAAAGAGGAATTTGGCGCCCGAACAAAATCCCTGAATTGTGCCCCTTGAATTCTTACCGTTGCGTTTCCGCCACTTCCACCTTTACCTGGGGTAACTGATGAAACCCCGAACGGCAAGACTTCTGCTCTGATCGAAACATTTTCGATCGTTGAAGCCTGAGGTGTACTCGTCTTTTCGTTTTTACCGTTAGAAGCAATCGGTGTGTCCGTCGGAACATACTCGGCGCGAGCCATGGTGTAATACGCGCCTGCTCGCGTTTGCGGGACAACAAGTCTTTGGTCTGGCTCGGAGGGCCGGCTAAACAGGAAATCATATTGGCTTCGGGTTACCATTGAACCGAAACGCGTAAAAAGTTCATTCGACGAACCGTCCGGGCCATCAATAGAAAACCTGACGGTTTCATTGGCCGGTGTGTTTGTCCTGTAGAAGCGCTCTTGGCCCGTAACCAAAGTCGTATTGCGCGACACACCCAGTTGGAGCTCGGTGACGTCAAGCGACACTTGCGCAATCGAGACGCCGGTGTTATTCGATTCGTCGCTTTCGCGAACGCGATTGCGGATGTCGGCTCGCACAATTACAAAGTACTGGCCAGGGTTCATTGCTGGGAGCGTCGCCGTCAGATTCGCATTGTGGCTCTGCCCTGTGTTGAGTGGACCAACTTCCGTCTCTTGTCCGACAAGGACATCGCCGATATCCCAGGTCGCATCGGTCGAGAGATAAATTGAATCCGTCCAAAGACCCAGGGCGGGATTCGCGCCGATGTTTTGCACTGTCCATTGAAAAACAGCCGTTCCTCCGGGCTCTGCGGTTGCAGGAGCAGTTACTGAATCAACAACCAAGTCCGCTGGGGGCGTCAACTGCAGATTCACGCCATACGCCGCTGAGGCGTTGTTACTCTCGCTTGATTCAGCTGTCTGATTGTTGCGGTCGGCCATGACGAACAGATACCACGGTCCCGCATAACCCGACGGGACAAAGACATCGAGCGCGGCGTTGTAACTCTCCGCACCCTGCAACGCGCCGTGGTGCGGGAGATAGCCGATGGTCTGATCGGTAGAATCAAAAATCTGATCACGAGAGATGAAGACGTAGTCAGTCCACGCGTCGCTAATCGTAGGCTGCACTCCCACATTTGTGACCGTCCAAGTCACGTTTAAATTTTGACCTGAATAAGTCGTAGCGGGTGCGCCGACGTTGCTGACCACCAGGTCAATCATCGGCACGATGAGTTGCAGCGGAATGGCTGTGAGGTTGTTGTTTTCGTTCTGCCCTTCAAAGACGTTGTTGCCGTTATCGGCAACAACCAGTAGGAAGTAGTTCCCCGGCGCAACAACAGGAAGTTGAACTTGCGCCTGCGCTTGATAAGTCGCGCCGGCGGGCAGCGGACCGTTCACGAGCGCCGAGCCGATGCTTTGATCGGCAGTGTCCAGTAAGTCATCAGTCGAGAAAAAGACAGAGTCGCCCCACGACTGATTCTGGGCACCGGCGCCGCCGTTGTTTTGGCCGGTCCACTGTACGGTCAGGGTCGAGCCGGCGACGGAAGGGACGACTGACGCGATGCTTGCCACGCGCAAATCCGGGAGAGTATTACTGATATTGATTTGCATCGGGCTGGCGGCGGTGTTATTGCCCTCGTCCGCACACTCTTCGACCGTGTTGTTTGCATCGGTAACCACGAAGAGGAAGTAGCTACCCTGTGCCACGGTCGGGATGATGACACTTTCGCTTCGTGCGTAGTCCGCGTTTGGCGCAAGGGTGCCGCCGTGGGCAAACCTGCCGAGCAGTAGGGCATTGTTCTGACTGAACGTTGCGGCCTGGCTCAAGAAAAGACTGTCCGTCCACGACGTCGCTATCGTTGGTCCGACACCTTGGTTGATGACCCTCCAGCTAACCAGAGTGGGCTGGCCTGCAATACCCGTATCAGCATTGCTCACCGTCGCCACCTGCAGGTCGGGCGGAAGGTTATTAATCTGAACGGCACTCGGTTGACTGTAGTTGTTTTGTTCGGCGTTGAGTTGAGAGTCGTACTCGAAAATCTGATTGCGGCTGTCGGTATAGACGAACAGGTAGTAAGTACCGCTCAGACAAGCGGGCAGCGTGACATTCGCCGCGCTGTTATATTCTGCGCCGGCACTCAGCGTACCGTCGCGCTGCACTGTGGCCAGTGGAATATCTGTAGTGGGACTGAGCGTTTGATCACTGGAGAGGTAGACCGTGTCGAACCAGCGCGGCGTCGCGTCGAATGCTCCCTGATTCCGGACCGTCCAGGTGACAGCGATTTGATTGGCCGCAGTCCCGGCATTCGGCGCGCCGATCGCGGGCACAATCAGATCAGGAGGCGTGGCCCGAATCTGCATAGGCGAGCCAGGTTGATCGCGGTCGTAGTTGGAATTGTTGTCCTCGTGACTGAATTCGTAGATGCTGTCATCCGCGTCGGTCACTACAAAGACATAGTACGGCCCGGCGATATCATCAGGCACATTGAAGGTTGCGCTCTCGTTGTAGCCTTCGCTGAGCGCCAGCCCGCCGCTGTGGGGCTTGCTGCCAATTTCACGGTCAACGCCGGGATTGAATATTTGGTCCTGCGATAAGTAAATTTTATCAACCCATGCTGACTGGTCGGCAAGAGTCGTTCTATCGCCATGATTCTCAACCCGCCAGTTGACGCTGATCGGTCCCCCGGTGAAGGTCTCTTCGGGCGCGGCGACAGAGATCACCCGCAAATCGGGCTCGGGTGCAGCGTTAATTTGAATCGGGCGCACCACCAGGCCGAAGTTGTTGCTTTCGTCTTCTTCGAGAACGCGTTGCACAAAGCCCCGGTGATTCGTTCCATCCCCGTCTGTCCAAACTGTAATGTTGTAGCTGCCAACCAAACCTCGTGGAATATGGATGTCAGCGGAAGCAATATAACTCTCGCCGGCATTTAGAAAGCTAACATTGGCGACCGCTGCTTTGTACGGGTCTTCAATTTCCGGAATGTTGTCGGCTGACAGATAGACCCAGTCGTTCCAGTCCGTAGCATTGGTTGGCCCGCCGCCAATGTTCTTGATGGTCCATTGAACGCGAACTGTCTGGTCAAAGAAGGCGCTGTCGGGCGCGACAATAGAGTTTGGCGCGACAATTAGATCAGGGTAAGGCTGTTTGATTACTTGTAGTGGTCTGATAACAAAATTATTGTTTTCGTTCCCCCCTTCGTCCACGTTGTTGTCCGCATCAACCTTGATGATCAGAAAATAATCGCCGGTTTGCGAGACAGCGGAACGCGGAATGGAGACTGCTTGAATGCGATTCGCACTCTGTCCCGCTTCGAGCGAGTTTGTCAGCGGAAATGAAGCAAGGGGTATATCGTTTCCGAACTGATTATCAGGTGAGAGATAGACTGTGTCGGTCCACGGACTCCCGGCAGTTGGCGTGCCTAGATTTTTGTCAGTCCACGATACTTCAAATGCTGAATCAGTCACGGCCTGGCTCGCAGCATTACTAGCCGTGATTTGCAAGTCAGGACGCGGAAGCCGCACCGTGATTGGAACCACAAGAGAGTTGTTATTTTCAGCATCGCCTTCAATTACATTATTGTCGGCATCAGTGGTGATGATTAGGTAGTAGTTTCCGTCTTGAGAAATTTCGTTTGCCGGGATGTTGACATCGAGGTTTCGGGGCACGCTCTGATTGTGAAGTAGCGAACCTGAGAAATTGAGTGTGCCTAAGAAGGTATCGTTGCCAACTTGATTGTCGATAGAGAAGAAAATTTTATCCTTCCATGGGCCGTTCGCTGTCACTGCCCCCGCATTGCGGTCATCCCAGCCGAGATTGAAGTTCGTATTTGCATCTACGGACGAGGGCGCGACAATAGCCGTTACAGTTAGGTCCGGAATCGCAGCCCCGCCCAGATACCTGGCGAGCGCGAATGCGCTGCCATCCGTTCCCGCCGCAACGATTTTTCCATCCGATTGAAGGGCAACGGCAAAGGGTTGATCGTGGCTTGAAGAAAGCTCATATGGTTGGTCGCAAGAGCCACCGAAATTCGGACCGGATGAGAAACTCGTGTAAACTCTGCCGACCGAATCAAACATGATGTCAGGCGTGCCGTCAGTGTTGAAACGATAAACAACAAAATCCTGATCGCGAATGCACCTGGTTCCTGAAATGTTTGTACGGATATTTTCCGCGGTTACGGCGACAATTCTCCCGTCCGGTTGAATCGCTATGTCTCGCCCTCTGCTTGGTCTGGCTATGTTTATTACTCCGCTTGAATTGAAGGTGGTATCCAAACTGCCGTTATCGTTAAGACGGACTAATACCCCCTTTTCATCCGTACTTACACCTGTTTTGCCGATAGCAACAATTTTCCCATCAGATTGAACTGCAACATTATATGCCGCATTTCTAGACTGGTTATTTAGGATAACCATGACTTTGCCGTCGCCGCTGAAGGAAGTGTCCAGACTTCCGTCAGGGTTGAATCGTGCCAGCGCGAAAAAATCACGTTGGCCCGTTCCGCAAGCAACAATTTTCCCATCAGGTTGGATCACCAGGCCATAGCCGGTATCCGGTTCGCCAGGCAGTCCTATGTTTGTGAAGACGATTCCATCCGAGTCGAATGATGTATCAAGACTGCCGTCGGGATAATAACGGACTAAAGCGAAGCCGCCATCGCCGCCGATAGCCACAATTTTTCCATCGGGTTGGATCGCAACACCGCGGGCGCTGCCACCAAAGGGAGACACTTTTCCGCTCGTACCGAAACTCGTATCCAGACTCCCGTCCTCGTTGTATCTGACAAGAGTGAACATCGAACCCGATTGGCCGGCAACGACGATTTTATTGTCAGCCTGCACTGCCGCATCCGACGCGACATCAAGGCTCGAGTTGAAATCAGTGCTGACAAGTCCGGCGGTACCGAAGGTCGAATCAAGACTTCCGTTCGCGTTATATCGGGCTAACAAAAAATCGGTTTGTGTGCCGTTGCTTATTGCTCCCACGGCCAAAATTTTCCCGTCGGATAGAGCAACGACGGAGTTGGCGCCGGCAGTTGAACCGGCAATAGGTGTCGTAACGATGCCCGCAGTTCCGAAGCCTGCATCTAAATCCCCCGCCGCATCGCCAACCTGGTCCGGCGTGCGGTCAGCGAGTTGTCCTAGAAACTCCATACCGTCATAGAGTATTGTGAAACCGAAATCCCAGGTGTCTTGATGAATCTCGATTTGATTGACATCCGTCAAGTTGGGCGCCCCGGTCGTCGTCTTATCCCAGGTAGTGCCGCCGGACAGAGGGATCTCGTAAAGCCGCCATTGAAGATTCGACATCTGAATGCTGGTCGCTTGATAACGAACAGTCCCCGTTGTCGTGTTTAGAATAATGATCGGCTGATTGTTTTGAAACTGAGCAAAATTATTATTTGAAGCGTAAGCCCAAAAGACCAGATAGTTCTTGTTGCTCAGGTCCCAATGTGCGTTGGCAGCAGCTGGATACATAACGCCCGTGTCAAAACCGCTGGCCGTCGCAAAATAGATTGATTGCGAACCGACCTTAACCCTCGCGCTGTTATTGCTAACGCTTGTCGCAGCGCCTTCACTTGCAAAGGCCGCCCAATCCGCTGCGTTGCCTTCCGTCAATTCCGGTATATCGTTAAGAGGTGTAAACAGATGATTGCCCGGTGTGCCGTCACCAAGCGTGTATTCACTTACTGCATTGGAGCTAAAGTTTTTTGATAGGTGACGATTTCCGCTTGAAGCCGCTCGTGTTGTGGAGGAAGAAAGGATGGGGTCAAGTCCAGATGGTAGAACCACGGTCATCAGGTCAGTGACGAGCATCACGGCGGCGAGCGAGGCGGCGACCAGAATCATTAGTAAGGTAATCGTGCCGCGGGGGCGTTTGGTTGGGAGCATCAATAAGTTCCTTAGGGCCGAAGAAAGCCAAAGAGTTATTGGCTGGTGAGCTTGCCGGTGCGCGGCCGGCTTCGCGTTCGTCAGGCAAAGCCATTGCTTTCCCCATTTACCGTTCGCGCGTGGTGAAACGAAACCCGAGCGGGGCCGGGCAGGTGAAACAAATCAGTCCTCGCTCCGCTTCGCTACGCGCCCAAGGGACTCTCCCGCCGCGTAGTCGACTGCCGCGACTGCCGTCCGATCTCGCCAAGCCCGCCAAACCAACCTGGCCGGTTATTGTCGCTCCTTAGTGAAGACGAGAAAGTGCGTGAGTATTACCGCAAGGGCAAAAAGTTTCCCAGGAAAACTCGAGTTGCGGACAAAAACAGGAAACGGCTTGTGCGCGGCCAGCGACGTTGGGCGGGCCACGTTTGCGGCGTGGCCGACCTGCGCTCCAAAACATGCAGGTCACTGGCTGGCACCGACCACGATGAAACCGGCCCAGAAAAACGGGTGGCGAGTCGGCGCGCTCTGCAGCAGCTTCAGCGCGGCCTGGCGTAGGGCTTCCGCTTTCGTCCTATGGTGGGGCTGAACGTTTGTACCCAGGAGTTGGCGGTGAAACTCAACCATCAATTTCGCGGTGCTCTTCGAGTCGACACTCCATTGGCTAACCACGGTTGTCGGTGCGCCGGCAAGGAAAAAAGCCCAGGACAACCCAATCATTCCCTCGCCTTCACCGACCCGTCCGCGCGCGGTCTCACACGCCGACAACACGACGAGGTCGGCGTTGAGATGCAGTTGAGCAATCTCCCACGCTTCCAGCAATCCGTCTTCGTTAGCGTCGCCCATTTGGGAAAGCACCAGCGCCGAGTACATGGGCCGGGCGTTGTTGGCGATGCCGTGCGTCGCCAGGTGCAGGATGCGATACCGGCCCGCTTCCGTCTTGAACAAGCCTTCGCGTGCTTGCTCTCTCGTCGCGACCAGGCTCTGCGCCGGACCGTAGAGAGCGCGCAGCGCGGCAACTTCTTTCTCGGCCGCGGGCAGGGGAGCCAGTTGGGCATCACGCTTGACGAGGCGGACAGTGGCAATGGTTTCTCGTTTTAGTGCGGGGTTACCCAGGGCCAACAAACTCCGGCGTCCTGCCGGTGCTGCTCTGACCTGTTCGGCATGGCGCGTCATCTCACGGAGCACGCTCAGCGAAGGCACGTACGAGATTGCATAGTCTTCCTGTAAATGTTTGCCCGTAGAGGAAACCAAGGCCTGAAATGGCAATCCCCACAATGCATCTTCGGGAACGATGATCAGTTTTTGCCGGCCGCCGATTTGTGCTCGGGCTGGTTGCAATAATAAATCGTATAGTGCGCGCGCTGGTTCCTTATAGTCAAAGCTCTGTCGGGCGAGGCGCGCCTGAAACTCCTGGATCTGAGCGGTCAAGTCCCGGATGTTGATGGGTATTGTATAAGCCTGCAGATCTACTTCACTGTTTCCCGGTTGCCGGGTTAAGACAAACAGTAAGCACTTTTGATCCAGCACGGCATATTCCAATATCGCCGTGTCCGCATCGGGCACGAGAGCACCCATTTCTTCGCGGGTGAGCAGCGGCGTGTCACCGTGATGCAAACGCAACTCCGGGTGAGTCAAATAAAGCGTCGCTTGCGTGGCTTCGTAATCAGGTCGCATTTGACTGAGTTTTGCTTCTGCCTCAAGCACTTGTTCGGGTTGCGCCTGGGGATCAACTTTGAGTTGGATCAAGTGGTGATTAAGAGCACTTAAGTCATTTCTAAGCTGGTCCAGATGGGTGCGTTCAGCAGCGCTCAGCAGCGCTTCCGTGGCGACCGCTCCGGTATGAATCACGTCGAACAAGACGCGTCCCTTAATCATCTCGGCATAGCGCAAGGCTTCTTCTGTCTGGCCTTGTTCCGCCTTCAAACCGGTGAGGTATTGATACGGCGCGATGCGGGAAGTGAAAAACAGTTGCTGCGCTGCCGTGTTCCCGGCGACGGTGTGCCGCTGCTTCTCAAAGAGCGTAACTGCTTCTCGCCAAACACGCTCGGCGTCGTCGTAGCGTTTGAGCCGGTAGTAGATCTTCCCGGCGGCGATCAATTCGGCCGAGAACTCTCCCGGCGCACCCGTTTCAGCACGTACGGCAAGCGCGAGTTCGATCGCTTCCAAAGCCTCGGGATAACGCTGCTGCTTCAGATAGACCATGCTCAGGGGCTCAAGGGCTTCGGGCAAGCGGGCTTTGGCGTTGAGTCCTTCGAACTGTGATCGGGCAAGTTGCAAATATGTCCCCGCGCTTTCGTTCTCTTCGGCCAGAGAATAGGCAACGCCGATTCGCACGTTCATGAGCGCCACGCCCAACGGGTCGTTTGCCGCCTCATACAGTTGGGCCACCTTCCGATGATAAGCGACCGCTTCCTGTAGCACAGCGGGCGCGACATTGGGGCGGCCCTCATAATTCCATGATCCTGCTCTGCCGGCCATAGGCGATTCGAACAACCTGGCGTTCAAGCCGCCGCCGAGGTTGTTCAGCACTCGCGCAAGTGTCAATCGATCGCCGAGCTTTTCCGCCAACGCGAGACACTTGCGATAGTACACGTCGCCCTGATCCTCGCCTTGCAGAATATGCAGCAAACCAAGATTCAGCCAGAGAAGTTCCAAACCTTCTTCATCATGAAGCCTTTCGCAGATGCCTTCGCTGCGGTGATACCACTCCGCTGCTTGTGCGCTGTCGCCCAAGCCGGCATACACGGATCCGCGCACGTGCCAGGATCGTGCCAGCCACAATTCGTCTCCGGTGCGACGATTGAGGCGCGCCAACATGTCGGCCACCGCCATTGCTCGCCTAAACTGTCCGGAGTTGCGCTGCTGGCGAGTAACCAGCATTAGCGCGCGGCGTAAGTCAGGCGTGATGAGTTCCGCGTTCAGCGCGAGCAAGGCATCCTGCTCTGCGGGCGTTGAAAGCTCTCCTAAGCGCGCGGCAAGTTCATCCTCACTAACCGCACACTGTAAGACTCTCCATTGACCTTCTTCGTTCAGAAATCTCAGGGTGCGTTGCCACGCGCCGAAGCCCCACAGAGCACGGCGCGTTTTCCTGTCCTGTGCGTTCATCGCTAGTGAGACGCGCACATTGGCGCGCCGGCCTTCGATGGTTATCGCGAGTACCTGAAAATTCTCTACCGTGAAACTGTCGCAGTCAGAAAGCGCTTGTTGGAACTGGCGCAGGAATCTGTCGCGGTCCGGAGCCTTTGTACTCCACAGAGACTTCAACGTATCGAGGTTCCGATCGGCGTAGGCCGCAAAGAACTGTTGTGCGATTTGGCGCAATTCAGGTTCGGCGTTCAACGCCTGTGCGTGGATTGGAGCTTTGTCGGTGCCGGCTCCGAACAACGCCAGTGAGAACAAGACAACGAAGACAACACGTCGCGAAAGAATTTGTTTGGCGTTCATCTCATACCAGGCGCTACCTCGCGGAAGTACGTGTAGATCAGGACTGCGGGGACGCGAGCGGCAGAGATTACCACACACTATGTGAGAACCGGGCGGCGCCGGTCGACATTTTGTATCTCCCCGGCTCCCGATCGGATTCTGTTTCGCCTGACTCAACATCGCCGCGCCAGCTCCAGCAATATGAGAGCGGCACGATTTTATTGACTGAGGCCGATACGCTTTGTCAGGTCTACAAATCGCGGATCAGCGCGCAGCCCGTCATACTCGTAACCAGTCTTTATGAATCGCAGCAGCAGATCTCGGTTGACGTACGCTCGCTCAAGCAACTCCATAGCCTTGTCATTGTCGTCGAGCGCCGAATAAGCAGCGGCCAAAAGGGCCGGAGAAATGTATCCACCCATCGCTTCGATCCGTGTCAGGATAGCGCGTGCCTCGCCTCTCTTGTCCGGCAATTTGGCATAGGTCGCCGCCAGATAGACAAGGGGCTGACTGTATTTCCCTTCCCCGCCAAGCAGGTCGACTGATTTCTTGTAGTACCCGGCGGCCTCGCTGAACGAACCCTTTCCGGCATAGGCATATCCTAAAGAGAAATTCGGAACATCCTTGCCCGGTTCCACGGCGTGTGCTTCCTCATACGATAGAAGAGCGTCATCAAATCTTCTCGCCTGGCTAAGAATGATCCCTTTCTGGAGCAAGATCATACGCTGGTTAGTAGGGTCACGAATTCTTTGCTGTTCTAGTTCGGCCAGCGCATCGTCCTGGCGACCCATTACGGAAAGAAAAAACGCATAATTGTTGCGAGCAAAATCGAGGTTAGGACTCAGCTCAATTGCCCGCACGTATTCTCTCTCAGCGCCCGCCCAGTCGAATTCATATTCCTTCACCATCGCCATTACGACATGTGCCTTCGCCAGATTAGGGTCTATCGCCAGGGCTCGCTCTGTCGCCAATTTCGCCTTGGGCATTATCTCTCGAGGGTCGCCGCTGCCGTTTGCCTGAGACCAGTAAACCCACGCGATCTCGGCATGGGCTGCGGCAAAAGCCGGATCGAGCGTTACGGCCCGCTCAAAATACTCGAGCGCCCTGCTTTGCACAAATTGCGGCCCGTTTAGTTCGACCAGTCCGCTGAGGTAGTAGCGATAGGCTTCGGAGTCTTCCGTGCCTTTCTCGGCGAGGCGCCTGGATTGTGAATCAGTCAGTTTCAATCGCAGCTGCTCGGAAGCCGTCTGGGCGATCTCATTCTGAACGCGCAAGATGTCGCCGACTTTCCGCCGGTATTGCCCTCCGCTTATTTGCCGATCGTCGGGCGCATCGACGATGTCAAACCTGATAACAAGGTCGTCGCCGACCTGGGTGACACTACCAGTTAAGATCGCACGCACGTGTAGTTGAGACGCAACATCGCGCACATCGATATTCGGTCCACGAAACTTAAAACTTGAATTGCGCGAGATCACCTTCAGTTGAGGGAGCTCCGAAAGTCGGTCGATCAAACTCTCGCTCAGACCGTCCGAGAGATAGGCCAGGTCCGGGTGACCAGTTAGATTCTCGAACGGAAGAACCGCGAGAGAATCGATTTCCCGGTTGCTCGCAGCAACAAAAAAATAATATGCGGCAGACGCAATCAGGGCGAAGAGGATCAAAGCGAAGATCGACGAACGCAGTTTGTGGTTTTGACCTGCCGGACGATCCACGCAACACTAGGCGATGACGAGAACGAGCCCGGTGCGGCCGAATCATCGTGTTCAGCGCGCGTCGGCGCCGCTGTGTTTGCTGATGTCGGAGCGACCTGTTCGAGGATTGAAAGGGTCCTGTCTTTCTCCCTTGGGTGATCATTTCGGGAGGCTTCGTCAAATTCGATCCGCTTTTTGATCTTCGCCAGATCAGCCCGCAGTTCCTTCGCAGTTTGATAACGACCATCTACGTTTTTTGAGAGTGCTTTGGAAACGATCCACTTCAACTCTGCCGGAAAATCGTGCTCGTCTGAAGCCAGCGGAGGCGGTTCGCTCGAGAGCACTGAAACGAGTAGATCGGACTTGGTCTCACCTGCGAATGGCCTCCGTCCTGTGAGCATTTCATAGATGACAACACCCAAGCTCCAAAGATCCGTCCTCGCATCGACGGGAAGGCCACGGGCCTGTTCCGGCGACATATATGCGGTTGTGCCCATTACGGCGCCCGGCCTGGTTTGACCAAGAGCTTCAGTCGGATCCTCCGATCCCGCGCCTGGCGACGGCTTTCTCCCCTGGGTGAGTTTCACCAGACCAAAGTCGAGTACTTTTACATAGTCATCCCGCCTGACCATGATATTTTCAGGCTTGATGTCGCGGTGAGTGATTCCGGCTTCGTGAGCGGCCGAAAGCGCCGATGAGACTTGTAATCCAATGTCCAGCGCCTTTTCCAAATTCAGATTTGCTCTGATCAAGCGGTTCAGCGGCGTTCCATCAACATATTCTGCGACGAAAAACAGATCTCCATCCTCGGTGTTGCTGAACTCGTAGATAGTCATTATGTGAGGATGGTTGAGGGCCGACACCGCCTGGGCCTCGAGGGCGAATCGGCGTAAGCCTTCCTTGCTCGAAGCAAGGTCAGAGCGTAGAACCTTTAGCGCGACTTTTCGTCTGAATCGAGTGTCGCTGGCCAAATACACTTCGCCCATTCCTCCCCTGCCGAGAAGGCGTAGGATCTTATAGCGCTCGTTCAGCAGCACTCCAACTTCAAAGCGAGGCGGCGACGAGTCTAAAGTAGCCGGAGATCCCGCAGCGCTCTCTGAATCAACGACGCCGGCCACTTCAGCCACCGCGAGATTTTGCAAGAGTGGGTGGTCTTCCTGGTCTGAAGCGAGGAGTTTTTCAACCTCGCTCTTCAATTGCAAATCATCGCCGCAGACACGGTTGAGGAATTCCGCACGTTCAGACTCTGGACAGTCCAGTGCCTCGGAACGCAACGCTTTTATCTTGTTCGATCTTTCAGCCGTCATGCCAATGGATTTGTCCCGACACCTCGGTTCCGGAAAGCGTACCGAAGGTACTAGAAAATTTGCGGCAATAATAGCAATCAAAAGGCAGTAGGCAAGGATTCAATTGCTCCAGGCGAGCTTTCCGGCATCCGGGCTGAATGAGCTGATCCAAGCCGAGTTGCTTCTTTGAAAGAGGATGATGCAAAGGCTTTGGGTGGGGGGTCAGTTTCAATCCTGATCCTAACACCGCGACTTTACAGAACCGGCAGCGGTGGCGACTGTGTGGAAACTCCGACTACCGTGTCATGAAGTCAGTACCACCTCGCGGTAGCGGGTGGGTAAGTGATGGAGCAGCTATAACGCCGAGAGGATCTGGTTGTGCCCAGCGATCTTGTTGGGAG
>JAOAPY010000039.1 GCA_025463135.1 Acidobacteriota bacterium | reverse complement strand
CTCCCAACAAGATCGCTGGGCACAACCAGATCCTCTCGGCGTTATAGCTGCTCCATCACTTACCCACCCGCTACCGCGAGGTGGTACTGACTTCATGACACGGTAGTCGGAGTTTCCACACAGTCGCTTACCGCTCCCGGTTCTGTAACGATGGCCCACAATGGGAAATGCGTCCTACTAAATCAAACTGCACCACTACCCGGCGCCTGGGCCTGGTTGACAGTGGACCGCCCACCCGATTAAATAGGGCACCCTGCTCACCAGTTCGTTTCAGCCTTCAAGGGTACTCCTGCCACAACCGACTAGTCCCGTGAGGAACGATGGAAAATTTCCGGAGAGATTTGGTTTTCAGCTTTCGCTTGATGCGAAAGAGCCCTGGGTTCATGACCATTGCTGTTCTGGCGCTGGCCTTGGGAGTGGGAGCAAACACTGCGATCTTCAGTATCGTAAATGCCGTCCTGCTCAATCCTCTCAAGTACGACAATCCAAACCGACTCATGATGGTTTGGGAGAAGAGCGTAAAACGGGGCTTTGGAGAAGTCCCAACCTCATTTCCCAACTTCATCGATCTGCGGACGGATAATACCTCGTTCGAGGATCTGGGAGCTTTCACTGACAGCAGTCTGAATCTCACCGGCGGCGATCAGCCGGAAAGAATAATTGGCGTGCGCACCACGGCGTCTCTGTTTTCGCTGCTCGGCGGCCGGCCATTAATGGGGCGGTTATTTCTCGCCGGAGAGGACCAGCCCCAGGCCGGGCACGTGCTCATACTGAGTCACTCACTTTGGCAGCGAAGCTTCGGAGCCAGGCAAAATATAGTTGGGCAAACCGTAGCCCTCAATGGGGACAGCTACACGGTGGTTGGCGTCATGCAGAAGGACTTTAGATTCCCGCCTGCGTTTTCGGCGACCATCGCCTCGTCCCAATACACGATGCCCAACGCGGATCTGTGGGTGCCACTGACGGCCGATGCAGCGATGATGGCTCGTGAGAATCGCATCCACTTCATGGTCGGCCGGCTCAAACCCGGAGTCACACAGGCGACGGCCCAGGCTGAGATGAACATGATCGCCAATCGGCTGCAACGGGAATATCCCGCGATTGACTCTGACATGCAGGTCGATGTCATCCCACTCGAGCAACAGGTTACCGGTGACATTCGCCTGGCTTTGACCGTGCTCTTTGGCGCCGTGGGCTGCGTGCTATTGATTGCTTGCGCCAATGTCGCCAATCTGCTTTTGGTCAGGGCTTCCGGACGTCAAAAAGAGGTCGCCCTGCGCCTGGCTCTGGGCGCCACGCGTCTAAGGATCATTCGACAGTTACTAACGGAAAGCATTGTGTTGGGTCTCTCTGGCGGAGTATTGGGTTCGCTGCTCGCAGTGCTGCTTCTGCGCCAGTTGGTCGTGTTCAGTCCCGCGAACATCTCTTTGCCGCAGAATGTAGGCATTGATGGCCGGGTACTCGTATTCACATTGCTCCTGTCTCTGCTCACCTCATTTATTTTCGGCCTGGTCCCCGCGCTGCAAGCCTCAAAGTCGGATCTCAATGAAACTTTGAAAGAGGGCGGTCGGGGTAATTCCGGAGGCGCAAAACAGAATCGCCTGCGCAGTTTGCTGGTCATCACCGAAGTTGCCCTCGCCCTGCTGCTGGTCATTGCCTCTGGTTTGATGATTAAGAGTTTCATGCGCTTGCAGAATGTCAATCCCGGTTTTAATCCTGAGAATCTGATCACGCTGGAAATCCAGTTACCACAGATCAAGTACGGCGAAAAGGACCGGCAAACAGCCTTTCAAAAACAACTGGTCCAACGGATCTCAGAGATTCCCGGCGTGCAGTTCGCGGGCACGGTTAACAATTTGCCTTTCAGCGGGAACGAGACCAACTACAGCATAACAATTGAAGGACGTCCGGTTCTCGAGGCAAACGACAGACCCAGGGCCTTCTTCCGCAATGTAAGCCCGAATTACTTTCCGGCGATGGGTATTCCGCTGAAGCTGGGCCGGATCTTTATCGATAATGACAACGCTGCCGGACCCGGAGTAGCCATTATCAATGAAACCTCGGCGCGACGGTTTTGGCCGAATGAAGATCCCGTCGGCAAACGTTTCAAAAGGGGTAGACCTGACTCCAAAAATCCCTGGCTCACAATCGTAGGCATCGTCGCAGCAGTGAGTCACACAGCGCTCGAGACGGCTTCGCAGCCGGAAGTCTATTTGCCATTTGAGCAAAATCCAGGGGCGGATCTTACCCTGGTAGCGAGGACCAAATCCGATCCGAGGGCTTTTGCGGGGGCGGTGCGCCGCGAAGTTTCAGCGCTCGATAAGGACTTCCCAGTTTCAAATATCAAATTCATGACTGAAATTGTCGGCAGTTCTGTGGCGCAGCCGCGAGTTTATGCTTTGCTGCTGGGTATCTTTGCGGGTCTGGCGCTGATTCTCGCCGCCATAGGCATCTATGGTGTCATGTCTTACACCGTTATCCAGCGGACTCATGAGATCGGCATCCGCATGGCTCTGGGCGCACAACGCAATGACATCTTGAGGTTGATTATCAAACAGGGAATGACGCTGGCGCTCGCCGGAATTATCGTCGGACTCATTGCCTCGTTGGCGTTGACTCGTATCCTCGCGAGCCAGCTCTTTGGCGTCAGTAGCACTGATTTCGTGACGTTCGCCACGATTTCGATCCTACTCGTAATCGTCACAGTGATCGCTTGTTACATTCCCGCGGCGCGGGCCACAAAGGTCAATGCCATGGTGGCCGTACACAAATAGCTTGGCCCATTCATTACTGACTCTTCACGACGCCTGCACGCTTCCCGCGTGCCTTCGGATCTCCTCGTTCGTCAATCACGCTATAAGCTTGTTCGAGAGCAAGTGTCGCAGGCTGCATCGCATCCGATTCTTCGTATATGTCTCGAAAGTGGGATTCAATTATCCCGTAAGCGAAACGCTCGCCGGCCCAGGTAAGGAGCTCCTTACAAATTTTCCCCGCCGCCGTGATGTCAATCGAAAAGAAAAGAGGCCTTAAAGCGGCCTGACAACTCGTTGTTCGACTTTCGCGGTGGTCCAAATAACGTTGGCACACGCCTTGACTTAAAAGGCAACGGAGAACTGTACAGTTGCCCGAGAAGTTTGTTACGCAACACCCAAGCACACTTCCCGCGCAAGTTCGCCGCTCTCTCAAGTTTGGCTTGTGCGGTTCTCCGATAAATTTTTCGCCCTTGGCAAGTTGTCAGGCAACACGCAACTCAGTTCGGCCTTAATCAAATGGTAGATATCAAACGCCCCGCAAAATCCAAGCTCAAGAAACGCATTCGCACCGCAGTCTTAATCGTTGTCGGCTTGGTCGCCGTCGGCGGCATCACTTACGGACTCACCAAACTAAAACCCGCCGCGCCCACCCTCGATCGGTCCACCGCGGTAATTGACACGGTCAAGCGCGGTCCCTTCCTGCGTGAAGTGCGCGGCATTGGAACGTTGGTGCCGCAGTTGACTCGCCAGATTCCCGCGCCGGCTGATGGGCGCGTGGAAAAAATCATGATCCAGGCCGGCGTCGAAGTCGGAGCCGATACGGTGATTGTCGAACTTTCCAATCCACAGATGGAACAACAGGCCATGGACGCTGAATTTCAAGTCAAAGCGGCCCAGGCTGATCAAGAGAATCTGCGCGTGCGTCTGGAAAGCGACAACATGACGCAGCAGTCCGCAATTGCCACCATCAATTCCGAGTACAGCCAGGCGAAGTTGCAACTCGACACCGATGAGGTGCTTGCAAAACAGGGGCTGGTTCCGGAGTTGTTGCTGAAAATCTCGCGCAGCAAGGTGCAGGATCTCGCCAACCGCCTCAGGGTCGAACAGCAGCGTCTGGCGATCAGCGGCAAATCTACTAAAGCGCAAATCAATGCTCAGGAATCGCGTCTGTCGCAATTACGCGCGCTTGCCAAACTCAAGAAAGATCAAGTGGATGCGCTTAAGGTGCGCGCCGGCACCAATGGCGTCTTACAGCAGGTGTCCGTGCAGGTGGGCCAACAGGTGTCTCCCGGATTCAACATCGCGCGCGTTGCCGATCCTGCTTCATTGAAAGCCGAACTGAAAATCGCCGAGACGCAAATCAAAGACGTCAAGTTAGGTCAACCCGTCGCCGTGGACACTCGCAACGGCATTATTCAGGGGCGCGTCTCGCGCATCGATCCAGCCGCGCGCGAAGGGACCTTTGTGGTCGACGTCGAATTGACGGGTCCAATCCCTGCGAGCGCGCGTCCTGATTTGAGTGTTGACGGCACAATCGAGCTCGAACGACTAACCAACGTTTTGTACGTGGGCCGCCCGGCTTTTGGGCAGGGGCAGCAAACGGTTGGTCTGTTTCGCCTGACACCGGATGGCCAGGAAGCAGTGCGCACTCAGGTGACGCTCGGCCGCAGTTCGGTGAGCACTATCGAAATCGTTAACGGCCTTAAAGAAGGCGACCAGGTGATCCTGTCCGATACGTCGGCGATGGATAACTACAACCAGATTCGCGTTCGATAAGAAAGAGCAAAGGGCAAAGAGCAAAGAGCAAAGGGCAAAAGGGTTCCTTAGTCTTAGTTCTTGGTACTTGGTTCTTCATTGTTCGTTCGTGATTTTTACTCGCCCGTTTAGAAAGCGCACCGGTGCGCCGTACGTGCGAGAGGTTCAGTCCGGACAGGAATGTTGCGTAGGTCCGGCGGACAAGTCCGTTTCAAAACTGAGAGTAACTAAGACCTAATACCAAAGACCAAAGACCAAAGACCCAAATTGCCATACAACCCCGTTCCGCGGTGTTCAATAGACAACGTTTCTAAAACTTCGTGAGGAGACAACAATGAGTTCAACTGATCCCCTGATTCACCTTTCTGACGTCAAGAAGGTTTTCTACACCGACGAAGTCGAGACCCATGCCCTCTCGGGTATCCATCTCGACATTCAGAAAGGCGAATACCTCTCAATTGCCGGACCTTCGGGTTGCGGCAAATCAACCCTTTTGTCGATCCTGGGCCTGCTGGATACACCCACCGATGGCGCCTACGTTCTGAATGAACATCCGGTTGAGAACCTGTCGTTGTCTGAGCGGGCCCGCATTCGCAATCGCGAGGTTGGCTTTATCTTTCAGAGCTTCAATCTCATTGGCGACCTGACGGTCTATGAGAACGTCGAGCTGCCGCTCACTTATCGCGGCATGAATTCCGCCGAACGCAAGAAACGCGTAACCGACGCCCTCGAGCGTGTGGGCATGGCGCACCGCGCCAAACATTTGCCCAGCCAGCTTTCCGGCGGTCAGCAACAACGCGTCGCCGTGGCCCGGGCCGTGGGGGGACAACCCAGCATCCTGCTCGCGGATGAGCCCACTGGTAATTTGGACTCAACCAACGGCGAGTCGGTGATGGAGCTTTTGCGCGAACTGCACCGCGGCGGCGCCACGATTTGCATGGTGACGCACGACCCGCGCTACGCCCAGCACGCCGATCGCATCGTGCATATGTTTGACGGCCTGATCGTCGAGGAAGAGCAGGGAGCCGATCGCAGGGAAATCGCCGAAGCCAAACGCGAATTGAAAGAGAGTGGTTTTGGAGCCATCGGATGATCACGCTGCGCAACGTTGAAAAGTCTTTCGCATCCGGTCCCGCCAAGACCTATGTCCTGCGGCGTATCGACCTGGACATAAAACAAGGCGAGTTTGTCTCAATCATGGGGCCGTCGGGCGCCGGCAAATCGACCCTGTTGCACATCCTCGGCATGCACGACCAGTCATGGACCGGAGAGTACTTTTTTGATGAAGTTGCTATTCACGCGCTAAATCCAAAGAAACGGGCCGACGTGCGCAACCGCAATATCGGATTCGTTTTTCAGAGTTATCACCTGCTCGACGATCAAACCGTGTTCGAGAATCTCGAACTGCCCCTCTCTTATCGCGACGTCAGTAAAAAGGAACGGCAGTCAATCGTCTGCGACACGCTGGATCGCTTTCAGATCGTCGGCAAGAAGGATCTGTTCCCCAGTCAACTTTCCGGCGGGCAGCAACAGCTCGTCGGCATTGCGCGCGCCGTGGTAGCTAACCCGCGGATCATTCTGGCAGACGAGCCCACGGGCAACCTCCATTCAGGCCAGGGCAAAGAGATTATGGAAATGTTCAAGCGGCTCAACGACGAGGGCACGACTATCGTTCAGGTGACGCACTCGGAAGTAAACGCGGAATATGGCAACCGCATCGTGCGGCTCGAAGACGGTTGGGTGGTCAAGGAATAAGGCGCGGCCGGTAGTGGGTCAGTTTCGCAGCCAATGTCCGATAAACTTTAGTTTGTCGCAGCGTTACGACAAGCTAAAGCTCATCGGACATCAAACTGACCCACTACCGGCGAGGCCAGACTGCTTAGGCGCGGCCTGAGACTTTGGTGGTGCTGACGGTTGATTGGGAATTCGACTTGGGTCTTTTCTTTGTACTTGTTCTTAGCTCCGGAGGAGCAGAATGTCTATAGCCCCACAGTACCCTGCATTCGAAAGCCCCTTTAGGGGCGAAATGTCCTAACGTTCCGCTCCTACAGAGCGCGAAACGGAGCGCGAAAAATTCGGAGGCTCGTTCGCTATAAACATTCCGCTCCCACGGAGCCAGACCAAGACCAAGACCAAGATCTAAAGACCAAAGTCCAAACCTGGAGATTGTGTTGTGGACGCTTTCCTTAAAGATATTCGTTATGCCGTCAGAACCCTGCTGAAGCGGCCCGGCTTCACACTGATTGCAGTTACCACTCTCGCGCTGGGCATCGGCGCCAACACAGCGATCTTCACGCTGCTCAATGCTGTAATCTTCAAGCCCCTTCCCGTCGCAAATCCGCAAGAGCTCGTTCTTTTCACCGACACCTCCAGCGAAGGAACATCCAATGGGGATCCCGGATCCGAGCAGTGGAAGCGTTTCTCATACGCCTCTTATCAATACTTTCGCGATCACGATCAGAACTATCAAAGCTTGAGCGCCTTTCGCAGCGGTGAATCCCGGCTGAGTGTGCGCGGCAGTGAAACCCAGGCCGGCGAATCGGCGCAGCGAGCGCAGGGCCATCTGGTGTCGGGCAATTACTTTTCCGTGTTGGGTGTCGACGCGATGCTGGGCCGCGTGCTGACTCCCGAAGACGACAAGCCGGGCGCACCTCCGGCGGCAGTCATGAGCTACGGCTACTGGCAGCAACAATGGAAAGGCGATCCACAAATCGTAAACAAACAAGTGATGCTGAACGGAACGTCGTTCACCATCGTCGGCGTTATGCCCCAACGGTTTTTTGGCGTGCGGGTGCGCCGCTCACCTGATATCTGGATGCCGCTCGCGTTTCATTCACAGATAGAAATGCGCAAGTCGTTTTTGGATGACCCACGCGTTTACTGGCTCAATTTCGTCGGCCGCCTTAAATCCGGTGTGCCGATTCAACAGGCGCAGACCAGCGCGAATATCAGTCTGCATCAGTTCCTCACCGACGAGGCTGGTTCACAACTCACCGACGAACGGCGCAAGTCCATCGCCAGCGCGTATATCAAACTCGAGCCCGGCACGCGCGGTATTTCAGGTCTTCGGGTTGTCTACGCTCAGGCGCTGAAAATGTTGATGGTGATCGTCGTTCTGGTCCTGCTGATCGCTTGTGCCAATGTGGGCAACCTTTTATTGTCTCGCGCCGCGTCGAGAAAGGCCGAGATGTCTTTGCGGCTGGCCTTGGGCGCCAGTCGCTATCGCATTGTGCGCCAGCTACTCACCGAAAGTTTACTGCTCGCTGTGATCGGCGGCGTATGCGGCATCCTGCTGGCCCAATGGGGCGTCAGCGCGCTGGTTGCCCTCGTAGCCAAATCGTCGCCTTTGGACGTTCGCCCCGACACCTGGATATTGCTGTTTACCGCGGGAGTCTCGTTGTCTTCAGGTCTACTCTTCGGACTGATGCCGGCATGGAGCGCCAGCAAGACGGATCTCACTACTGCGCTGAAAGAAAAAACCGCTCGCACCAGGCGACGTGGTCTGCGCTTTGGTTTGGCCTCGGCGCTGGTTGTGGCGCAGGTCGCTCTCTCAATGGTCTTACTGGCCGGCGCGGGCCTGTTTGCGCGCAGCCTGATGAAACTGCAGGAAGAGCAGGTCGGTTTCAATCGCGACAACGTGCTGCTGGTAGGTATTGACCCGCGACTGGGCGGCTACAAGGCAACCGAACTTAGCGCGCTTTATCGCCAACTGCTTGATCGAGTGGAATCATTGCCCGGCGTCACTTCGGCCACGATTGCCACTTACTCGCCGATGAGCGGCACGGGCAGGAACAGCACGATCACAGTGCGCGGCTACACACCCCAGGCCCGCGAGAACATGGATGTTGCCGACATGTTGATTGCTCCACATTACCTCGAAACGCTCGGAGTGCCGCTGTTATCAGGTCGGGAGATAGGCGCCCGCGACACTCCGGCAGCGCAAAAGATCGCAGTGGTGAACCAATCCTTTGCCCAACACTTTTTCCAGGGAGAGAGTCCGCTCGGTCGCCGCTTTCATTTTGGGGATGACAACGATCCGGAGCGTGGCGAAGAGCTTGAAATAGTAGGCGTTATCGGCGACGTGAAATACAGCAGTGCCAAAGAAGCGGCCGAACCCACCGTCTACCGGCCGATACTGCAAGTCGGGGATTCAGATGCCTACAGCAGCAATTTGGAAATTCGCACTGCGGGTGATCCCGCGAGCCTCGTCCCGACCGTGCGGCAGGCTATCGGCCAGGTCGACGACAAACTGCCAATCTTTGGTGTCACGAATCTGCGCGAACAGCTTAGCGGCGCCTTGCAACAAGAGAAATTGATCGCGGAGCTGGTCAGCTTCTTTGGGCTGCTCGCACTTTTGCTTGCCTGCGTGGGGTTGTATGGCGTGATGGCCCACGGGGTAGTGCGCCGTACCAAAGAGATCGGCATTCGCATGGCGTTGGGCGCGGAGCGGCGCAGGATTGTTTGGATGGTGCTGCGAGAAACGATAGTTCTGGTCCTGGTCGGCGTAGCCATCGGCGTGCCAGTGGCTCTGCTGGCCACGCGTTTGGTCGCGAACCAACTCTTCGGCCTGAGCGCTGCCGACCCATTGACCTTGCTGGGGGCTGCGGTGCTTCTCAGCGGAGTCGGGGTGCTGGCGGGTTTCCTGCCGGCGCGTAAAGCGTCGAAGGTGAATCCGTTGATCGCACTTCGATATGAATGAGTTGTTTGGTCTTTGGTGTTTGGTTTTGCTCCTGGCTCCGGAGGAGCGGAATGTTTATAGCGGCCGAGGCCGAATTTTTCCATGCTCCGTGGGAGCGTAACGTTAGGACATTTCGCCCCTAACGGGGCTGGTCGAAACCAGGGACACTGCGGGGCTATAAACATTTTGCTCCTCCGGAGCTAAGAACCGAGACAAAACCCAAAAACCCAAAAACCCAAAACCAAACCAAGAACAAGAACAAGAACAAGAACGAAGACCCAAGACCCAAGACCCAAGGACCAAAGACCAAACACCAAACACCGAGGTTCTTATGGACGCCTTCTTGAAAGATATCCGCTACGGCATCAGGAGTCTCTTAAAGCGGCCGTCATTCACGCTGATCGCCGTGGTCACGCTCGCCATTGGCATCGGCGCCAACAGTGCCATCTTCAGCGCCGTAAATGCGTTGCTGCTCAGGCCGTTGCCTTTTCCCGAATTGGACCACGTGGTGACAATCTGGGACAAAGTGCCAAGCCGCGGCGTCGTCCACAACGAAGTGGCGATGGCGAATTATCTCGATTGGCGCGCGCAGAACCATTCATTCGACCAACTCGCACTCTATCGCTGGTGGAGCGCCAATCTCACCGGAGTCGAACCGCCCGAACGCATCCAGGGCTTTTTGGTAACCGCAAATTTTCTCGACGCCCTGGGCATGAAGCCAGTCATGGGCCGCAACTTTTCTGAGGAAGAAAATCAGCCCGGTAAAGACAGCGTCGCGATCATCACCCATAGCCTTTGGCAGCGGCGCTTTGGTGGCGATCCCAACATCATCAACAAAACGATCAAGCTAAACAGCATTACGCGCACAGTGGTGGGCGTAATGCCCGAACGTTTTAACTTTCCTAAAGGCGCCGAGGTTTACGCGCCCCTCGCGCTGACTCCTGAACTGGCCGCCAGCCGCGACAGTCATGCTTACTACGTGGCGGGACGTTTGAAATCAGGCGTCACGTACGCGAGCGCGCAAGCGGACATCGATACGATCAGCGCCAGGCTCGAGAAGCAGTACCCGGAAACAAACACCGGACTGGGCGCCAACATCTATCCGATCGTGAAAGACACGGTGCGGCTTTACGATACCGCGCTATGGGTGTTGATGGGCGCGGTCGGATTTGTGCTGCTGATTGCCTGCGCGAATGTTGCCAACCTCATGCTGGCCCGCGCCACCAGTCGCCAGAAAGAAATTGCCCTTCGCTCAGCCTTGGGAGCGAGTCGCTGGCGCATCATTCGCCAGCTGCTTACAGAGAGCGTAATCGTCGCTTTGTTGGGCGGAGTTCTGGGAGTGCTGCTGGCATTTTGGGGCATTGAGGCGCTGAGAGTTTCGAACCCGGGCGATGCGGCGAAATTTGCTCCCGGTTGGTATCAACTGGGAATCAACTTTTCCGTGTTGGCATTTACTCTCGGACTCTCATTACTCAGTGGGCTGTTTTTCGGTCTTGCTCCTGCATGGCAAGTCTCGAAACCGAATCTGAACGATGCGCTGAAGGAAGGTGGACGCCAAACCGGTGGCGGCTCGCATCGCTTGCGCAGCTCACTGGTCGTCTTCGAAGTTGCGCTCTCGCTGGTGTTGCTGGTGGGCGCGGGTCTGCTGGTTCGCAGTTTCCTCTCGCTGCTTAAGACAAGTCCGGGCTTCAATCCTGACAACGTGCTGACCATGAACCTGGTGTTGCCGGGAGCAAAGTACAAAGGGGAACCGCAGCGCGCCACCTTCTATCGAGACCTGGTGCAACGCGTGAAAGAGTTACCGGGTATTCAGTCTGCGGCGGTTGTCAACTATCTGCCGTTGGGCGGCGCGAACTCTTCTGACGCCTATTTGGTTGAGGGGGCCGGTGAACCTCCGCCCGGTCAGGAGAACGATGGGCGCTATCGTGTCTGTACGCCCGACTATTTCCAGACGATGGGAATTCCGATCCTCAAAGGGCGTGGCTTTACGGAACAAGACAAAGCGGGCGCTCAAGCGGTCGTCATTGTTAATGAAACCCTCGCGCGTAAGCACTGGCCGGGCGGCGACCCAGTCGGCAAACGCATTCGCTTCTATGGTCCACTGGACAAAGCTCCCTGGATTGAGGTTGTCGGCGTGGTCCAGGACGTCAAGCATGAATTGAACTTGAACGTAACACCTGAATTCTATCTGCCTCATGCACAGGACTCGTGGAACTCGATGGTATTGGTAGCAAAGACCAACGTGGAGCCCACTTCGCTCGCCGTCCAGGTACGGCAACAGGTGTGGGCCGTCGATAAGGACCAACCTGTTTTCGACGTGCGCAGTATGCAGGAAGTGCGTTCGATGTCAGTCGCGCTTTATACGTTTTCATCCGTGACGTTGGGAATTTTTGCCGGCTTGGCATTGTTGCTCGCGTCCGTCGGCATCTACGGCGTAATGGCCTTCGCCGTGACACAACGAACGCACGAGATTGGGATTCGCATGGCGCTGGGCGCGCGGGGAGGGGATGTCCTGAAACTCGTGGTCAAACACGGAATGGTTTTGGCATTGACGGGCGTGGGCATTGGCTTGGCGGGAGCGTGGGTATTGACTCGGTTCATGGCCGGGTTGCTGGTCGGAGTACGACCGACTGATCTGCTGACCTTCAGCGCCGTGTCCTTCTGTTTGCTCGTGGCGGCGTTGCTCGCTTGTTATCTCCCGGCGCGGCGCGCTACGAAGGTCGATCCGTTGGTGGCGTTGCGTTACGAGTAATTCCTGTGACCACACGCTGCCGGCGTGCCGGTGCCGTGGAGAAGAGTTTAAGGGGCAGAGACAAGCAGCGCACCGGGTTGCACGCAGGATGCGTGCGGTCCCAGGGTTTCAACTTGTATTGAAGGAAAGGAATACAGACTGAAGTCTGTGCTACTTCGATGGAAATACTTTTACGGGACATTCGTTACGGAATTAGAAGCCTGCTGAAGCGCCCGGGGTTTACCCTGGTGGCCCTGATTGCTTTGGCGCTCGGTATCGGCGCGAATACGGCCATCTTCAGCCTGGTCAATGCCGTCTTGCTGCGCTCGCTTCCTTACTCTCAACCCGATCGGCTGGTGTGGGTTTGGGGCAATATTCGCAATGGCGGTAGCCGCGCCAGCGTTTCGCCGCTCGATTTTCTCGACTATCGCCAACAGAACACCACCTTCGAACAATTCGCGGCTGTGTTCTCAGTGCCGCTACCGGTGAACCTGACTGGGAACGGCGAGCCCGAGCGGTTGACTGGCGCCGCGGTTACCGGGAATTATTTTCAGGCGCTGGGAGTGCAGCCCGCGCTGGGCCGCACCTTCGTGATCGAAAATGAAATTACCGGTCGCGATCAGGTGACAGTCTTGAGTTTTGCCCTCTGGCAAAAACAATTTGGCGGCGATCCCAACATAGTGAACAAGAAGGTCACGCTCGACGGCAAGACCTACGACGTGATCGGCGTCATGCCAAAGGACTTCACTGTTCCTCAGCCCGCCGAATTGTGGGTGCCGATGACCTTTGACGTGCGGCCACAGATGAAGCAGCGCAAGGCGCATTTCTTGCGCCCGGTCGGCAGACTTAAAGATGGAGTCACACTCGCTCAGGCGCAAGCTGATACTGATGCCGTGGCGCGCCGTTTGGAAGCGCAGTATCCCGATACCAACAAAGGCTGGAACCTTCGGCTGGTCTCGCTGCGCGAACAAATCGTGGGCAATACCAAGCCGACGCTGTTCATTCTCTTTGGCGCGGTTGGTTTTGTGTTGTTGATTGCCTGCGCGAACGTAGCGAATCTGTTGCTGGTGCGCGCCGCCACCAGAGAGCGAGAGATCGCTTTGCGCACAGCGCTGGGCGCCGGTCGCTTTCGTATCGTGCGTCAGATGATCACGGAAAGTGTCTTGCTCGCACTCGCCGGCGGCACGTTGGGAACATTGTTGGCTGTGTGGGGCGTTGATCTGCTCGTCACGCTTAGCGCTGACAATATTCCGCCTACTGCTCAGGTCAAAATCGATGCCAGCGTGCTTGCCTTTACGCTGGTTGTTTCTCTCTTGACGGGTGTGCTGTTCGGACTCGCACCCGCATTGCGCACCTTGAAGCTCAACCTCAGCGAGTCACTTAAAGAGGGAGGCCGAAGCGGCAGCGAAGGCGCCCAACGCAATCGCACTCGCAGTGTTTTGGTTGTAGTTGAGAGCGCGGTTGCCGTCATGTTGCTTATCGGGGCGGGCTTGCTGGTCCGGAGCTTACTGCAACTGCAGAACACGGATCCCGGCTTTGATGCGCATAATGTGCTGACCATGCGTGTTGATCTGCCCGAGCAGAAATATTCAACGCCAGAGAAGTCCACAAACTTCTTCCAGCAACTCGAAAGCCGCATTGCCACTCTGCCCGGAGTGGAAAGCGTGGGAACGATAAGCGAGCTGCCCTTAAGCGGTCAGCCCAATGACATGCCTTACACCGTGGAAGGCCGTCCGCCGTCAGCTCCCGATCAGGGGTTTGACGACGACTTCCGCCGCGTAAATCAAAACTATTTTCACACGCTCAGGATTCCCCTTTTGCGCGGTCGCAATTTCACCGAGCAGGAGGTGCGTCAGGGCGCCAAAGTCCTGATCATCAGCGATCTGCTCGCGCGCCAGGTCTTTCCCAACGAAGACCCACTGGGCAAACGCCTGGTCATGGCGATGGGCAATCAGGCTTTCGAAATCATCGGAGTCGTGGGCGACATTCGTCATCATGCGCTCGAACTGCAACCGGCGCCGGCCATGTACATGCCTACTGACGACCTGTGGATGAATGTTGTAATTCGGACGAAAGGCAATCCGGCGGCCATGACCGCGGCCGTGCGCAAGGAAGTACAGGCCATCGATCCGGATCAGCCTATCGCCGCGGTCAAGACAATGGACCAATGGCTGGACACGGCAGTGGCCGCGCCGCGCTATCGCACCACCTTGCTCGGACTGTTCGCGGCGCTGGCTTTGATCCTGGCGGCCACCGGAATCTACGGCGTGATGTCCTATTCGGTCACCCAACGAACGCATGAAATCGGCGTGCGCATGGCCCTGGGCGCAAAACAGTTTGACGTTCTGAAGCTGGTCATCCGCCAGGGCATGGTCCTGGTTTTGATTGGTGTAGCGCTGGGACTGGGCGGCGCGGTCGCTCTCACGCGGGTGATGTCGAGTTTACTGTTCGGTGTGACGGCGAAAGATCCGTTGACGTTTGTCGCGGTGGCGTTGTTGTTGGCGTTGGTGGCATTTGTGGCTTGCTACATCCCGGCCCGGCGGGCCACGAAAGTCGATCCGTTAACAGCGCTGCGTTACGAATAACCCTTGGTCTTTGGTCTTGGGACTTTGGTCTTGGAGTTTTGTTCTTCGCGACCATCTTGAGGCTAATAGCGAAAAGATCTCGACGTAAGGAAGCAAAGCTCAAAGACCAAAGTCCCAAGACCAAAGACCAATTTCAAAAGGAGCCTGCTTTGTTGGAAATACTCTTACGTGATCTGCGCTACAGCGTGCGCATGCTGGCAAAGAACAAAGCCTTCACGGTGGTTGCGGTGCTTTCGATTGCGCTGGGCATCGGCGCCAACACCACCGTCTTTAGTGTGATCAATGCCGTGCTGCTCAGATCGCTGCCCTACAAAGACCCGAGCAGCCTCGTGCTTGTATGGGGTGATACAAAGAGCGAGGAAACACTGCGCAAGCACAACCAGGTTTCCGCCACCGACGTCGCTGATCTCCGCGCGCAGTCCACTTCCTTTGAAGACGTTGCCACCTACACCGGGTGGTATCCGATCATGTCAGGTGGGAGCGAAGCCGAAAGAGTTCCGGCCATCCAGGTAGGCGATGGCTTTTTCAAAATCATGAAGGGCACACCCATCCTGGGTCGTGTCTTCACCGCGGAAGAACAAACGACAGGCAAAGACCTGGTAGTCGTCTTGAGCTACAGCCTTTGGCAGCGGCGTTTTGCCGGAGATCCCGACATCGTCGGCAAAAACATTCTGCTGAACAGCCGACCGTACAGCATCGTCGGCGTCATGGGCGCCGATTTTCGTCCCTTGCCCTCCACGCTCGTGTCGCCGGAGGGCCAGTTTTATCGCCCGGTAGCAGAGAAGTATGACGAGAGTGAGCGCGACGCCAGACACCTGAGAGCTATTGCCCGCCTCAAACCAGGAGTCACGCTGGCCCATGCGCAAAATGAGCTGAGTGTGATCGCACAGCGGCTCGAACAGCAGCATCCGCAAACGAACCATGAATATGGAATGCAGGTGGTAACGATGTCGGAAGAGATCGTGGGCGGCATTCGGAACACGCTGTTAATGATTTTCGGCGCCGTGATCTTCGTGTTGCTGGTAGCCTGCGCGAACGTAGCAAACCTCTTGCTGGCACGTTCCAGCGTTCGTACTAAAGAGATCACGATTCGTTCGGCAATCGGCGCGGCGCGCGCACAACTCGTGCGGCAGTTATTGACTGAAAGCCTGGTGCTATCGATGTTAGGTGGAGTGGTCGGATTGTTACTCGCCATGTGGGGAACAGGACTGGTTTCCGCAGCGGGCGCAAAGATAAATCCAATGTTTCAGGACATTCACCTGGATCCGCGCGTGCTCGCCTTCACCTGCGGCCTGACTTTGATCACCGGACTGATCTTTGGACTGGCCCCGGCGCTGCAGATCTCCAAACCAAATCTTTCGGAGTCGCTCAAAGAATCAGGACGCAATTCCGGACCATCAGCCAGTCGCAACCGTCTGCGCAGCATGCTGGTCGTTTCTGAAATCGCCATGACGCTGATTCTGCTGGTTTGCGCCGGCTTATTAATAAGGACAGTGATGCGTCTCAGGAACGTGGACACCGGTTTCAACGGGCACAACATGCTGGCGATGAATATCGGATTGCCGAGCTTGAAATATCCCAAGCCCGAAAACCAGATTGCTTTTTATCAACAGGTTGCCGATCGCCTGAGGGCGCTGCCAGGCGTCAAGGCTGCCGGCACCACGAGTGTGCTGCCGCTCAGTGACAATTTCGATGGCCGCGGATTGGTCGTTGAAGATCAACCCAAACCGCGCGGCGAAGAGATCACGGTCGATCTCTATGTGACCACGCCCGGGTACCTCGAGGCGATGGAAATCTCCACCATCAAAGGCCGCGCGATCGGCACGCAGGACACAAGCGATTCATTCAAGATCGCTTTGATTAATCAGACGATGGCCGATCAGTTGTGGCCGCGGCAGGATCCTCTGGGCCGGCGCATCCGCTTTCCGGGCAGTGACAAGAATCCGCAGCCCTGGCGCACGGTGGTGGGCGTGGTCCATGACGTGTCGCAGTACGGGCTCGATAAAAAACCGCCCATGCAGATTTATCTGCCGCATTCACAATTTCCTACCGGCTTCAACAGCATTGTGATTAAGACCGACGCTGATCCGATCTCTATGGTTGGAGCGATCAGGCGCGAAATTCTTGCGGTTGATAAAGACCAGGCAGTCTTTAACATCACGACACTCGAGCAACTGGCGGGCGACTCAATCCTGATTCGCAGGTTCTTCATGATCTTACTGCTGGTCTTTGCGGCCGTCGCCCTGATGCTGGCGGCGGTGGGCATCTACGGGGTGATGTCCTATGTAGCATCGCAACGAACACATGAAATCGGCATCCGCATGGCGCTCGGAGCGCAGACGGGTGACGTGCTGAAGTTGATTGTCGGCAACGGCATGGCCCTGGCGCTGCTGGGTGTAGGCGCCGGACTGTTGGGAGCATTGGCGTTGACGCGCTTGCTGGCGGGAGTCCTGTTCGGCGTGACCGCCACTGATGGACTGACTTTTCTAACTGTATCGGGCGGTTTGATTGCAGTGGCTTTGTTGGCTTGCTACATACCGGCGCGGCGCGCTACGAAAATCGATCCGCTAACAGCGCTGCGATATGAATAGGTCTGGACTTGGGTCTTTGGTCTTTGTGCTTTGTGCTTGGCTGGTCGTTGCCGAAACTTCCAGGACGGTCACGGCACTCAACAGCTAAGAACTAAGAACAAAGTACAAGCACAAAGACCAGTGGAGGAATAGTGGACGGTTTTCTTAAAGACATTCGCTTTGGCGTTCGCGTTCTGGCGAAGAATCGTGGCTTCACTCTGGTGGCGTTACTCACGCTGGCGCTCGGCATCGGCGCAAACACCGCCATCTTCACCGTCGTAAACGCGATTATTTTTAGGCCGCTGCCCTTTGCAGCCCCGCAACAACTGGTCGGAGTGTGGACCAGAGATCTTAAGCGCCCTGGCTCGCAATATCCCGCCTCGCTGCCGACCTTTCGTGATTGGCGACAGCAAGCGCATTCGCTAAGCGGGTTCGCGGCGTACGCCTTTAACCGCTTTCATGTTTCCGGCAAGGAAGGTACGGACGAGACGCGTGGGGTTTTCGTGACCACGAACTTTTTTGATGTCATGGGAGTGACGCCGGTGCTGGGTCGCGCGTTGCAACCGGCGGATGAGCGTGAGCATGTGGTACTGCTTGGCGATGAACTCTGGCGGCGCCGTTTCAACGCCGATCAGAGTGTGGTCGGCAAGACCCTCGATCTGAATTCCGAAACCTTCACTATCATCGGTGTCATGCCGCCGTCCTTTCGCTTTCCTACACCGGACATCGAACTCTGGTCCAGCCTTGCACCGATCTATCCGCGGCCGGGCGCTCCGTCGTCTGTGGGAGATTGGATCAATGGCCGCTCGCTGCGCGGCTATCGCGTAGTAGGTCGTTTGCAAAACGGCGTGGCGTCCGAACAGGCGCAGGCAGAGATGAACACTATTGCCGAACGCCTGGCGCAAACCTATCCCGATTCCGATGCCGGTACCGGCGTTGTATTGGTTCCATTGCGCACGCAGATCGTCGGCGACTACCAAAAGCCGCTGGTGGTTCTATTGGTCGCCGTCGGCTTTATTCTGCTCATCGCCTGCGCGAATGTTGCCAACCTGATGATGGCGCGCACGGCCGCGCGCGATCGCGAGATTGCCATTCGACGCGCTCTGGGAGCCGGACAATTTCGTTTGATTCGACAGATGCTTACGGAAAGTATCCTGCTGGCCACGGTGGGCGGGGCGATCGGAATGCTGTTGGCGGTGTGGGGTGTGCAGTTGCTGCTCGGCCTGTCACCGAAGGACATTCCGCGTCTGGAAGGCGTGGCAGTCGATCGTTGGGCGCTGCTTTTCACTTTCGCAGTTTCGATCGGCACCGGGGTTTTGTTTGGGCTGGCGCCGGCTTGGCACGCGCGTCGTCTCAGCCTGAATGAATCATTGCGCGAAGGTGGTCGCGGCATTGCCGGGATGGCGCGCGTGAAGAAAGTGCGCGGTCTGCTGGTGATGAGTGAGATTGCCCTGGCGGTCATGCTTCTGATCGGCGCGGGATTGATGCTGAAGAGTTTTCAGCGGCTCACCGACATCAGTCCCGGTTTCAATCCCGATCATCTTTTGACCATGTCCGTTGGTCTGCAATTCGTGCGCTACCAGGATCCGGCAAAGCAGGTCGCGTTTTTTGAGCAGGCGCTCGAGCGTATTCGCACACTGCCGGGTGTCGTTGCCGCGGGCGCGTGCACCAGTTTGCCTCCCAGCTACATTCAGCAGAGCACCGGCTTCACGATCGAGGGCCATCCCACGGAGGCAGGCGCGCAACCACCGTCAGCGATCTACATGCCGGCAACGCCCGGCTTCCTGGAAGCGCTCGGCCTGCCGCTGGTTCGCGGTCGCACGATAGTCGCATCTGATACTGCCCAGGCGTCCGGTGTCGTGGTCATCAACCAAACGCTGGCGACACGTTTTTTTTCCGGCGAGGATCCGGTGGGTCGGCGCATGACGATCAGCGGCGTGTTGCGCACCGTCGTCGGTGTCGTCGGCGATGCCAGGTATCAGGGCCTGGGTGTTGAAGCAGGGCCACAGGCATATGTGCCTCACGCGCAGAGTCCTTATCCCGGTATGCGCATCATCGTGCGCTCCACCTCAGATCCTTCGACTTTGATTGCCGCGGTCCGGACCCGCATTCAGTCGGTCGACGGCGAAGAAGGTCCGACGCGATTCGCGCTCATGTCTCAATTGCTTTCCGAGTCAGTAGCGCAACCGCGCTTTAACACTTTTCTGATTGGTCTGTTCGCGCTGCTCGCTTTCATTCTTTCGGCGATCGGGATTTACGGCGTTATCAATTACGACGTGACGCACCGTACCGGTGAAATTGGCGTGCGCATGGCGCTGGGCGCGCAATCGCGTGATGTCTTGCGTTTGATCCTGAGACAAGGACTGGTGCTGACCTTTGGCGGTTTGCTCGCAGGTTTGGCCGGCGCGTTTGTATTGACGCGATTTCTGACGGGACTCTTGTTTGAAGTCAAGGCCAACGATCCCGTGACTTACATGGTCGTCGCGGGCGGGTTAGCGTTAGTGGCGCTTGCGGCTTGCTTGATACCGGCGCACCGCGCGACGAAGGTCGATCCGCTGGTTGCGCTCAGGTACGAGTAGGAATTGGATTCTTAGCTCTTGGTTCTTTGCTTGCACTCATTCTCGCCCGGTTTCAACCGGATGAAGGAAGGGGTCAATACATTTTCCTAACCGTTTCAACGGTTTGTGAATCGTTCTTCGTTGGGAATTTGAATCAAGCCCTGATGAAACCGTTGAAACGGTTGGAGTAAGTTTGTGAGAGTGCGCTGTCACCCGGTTGAAAGCGGGTGAGAATGAGAGAAACCAAGAATCAAGAACCAAGAACAAGAAAAAAACCCAAAGCGCTAAGACTAAACGAAGAAGATGGACGCTTTTCTAAACGACATTCGCTACGCTATCAGGAGCTTGCGGAAGCAACGCGCCTTCACGGCGATCGCGCTCGTTACGCTGGCGCTCGGCATCGGCGCAAACACCGCTATCTTTAGTGTCGTCGACGCAGTCCTGTTTCGCTCGCTGCCGTATCCAAATGCCGATCGGCTCGTGGCGCTCGCTGAGAGTTCTCGCGAGACTGCGGACATGGCCGTGTCCTATCCGGACTATCTCGACTGGCGCGCGCAGCAGACGGTGTTTGAAGAGATTTCCGCGCGCATGCCAATAGGCGGAATAATCACCGGCGGCGGCGAGCCAGAGCGAGTGATCGGGCGGTTGGTATCACCCGGCTTCTTTTCAACGCTGGGTGTGCAACCATTTCTCGGACGAGCTTTCACGCAGTCCGATGACCAACCTGGCGCCGAACGCGTAATGGTACTCAGCCACGAGCTGTGGCGACGAAGATTCGGCGGCTCTCCGGATGCGATCGGCAAAGCGGTCAACTATAACGGCGAATCGTGGACCGTTATCGGGGTCCTGCCGGCGGGCTTTGATTTCTACGGGCGCAACAATCTAAATAACCAATTTTTTGTTCCCCTTGGTCGTCTCGCCGATCAGGAATTCATGCACGATCGGCAGTCGCACACGGTGCGCGTGACCGCGCGGTTGAAGCCGGGCGTAAGTCTCGAGCGGGCGCGTGCGGAAATGAATGCGACCGCATCACGGTTGGCCCTACAGTACCCACAATCGAACACCGAACTTTCCGTCACCACGAAATCCTTTCTGGATGATTATGTTGGGGATTCGCGGCGCGCCTTGCTGGTAATCTTCGCCGCCGTAGCTTTCATGCTGTTGATTGCCTGTGCAAACGTTGCGAATCTCATGTTGGCGCGGGCCGCCTCGCGCTCCAAAGAGATTGCCCTGCGACTCGCTCTCGGAGCATCGCGCTGGCGCATAGCCAGGCAGTTAATAACTGAGAGCGTGCTCCTGTCGCTGGCCGGTGGTGGTCTCGGAATTTTGCTCGCCGCCTGGGGAGTCAGTCTGCTCGTGCGGCTCAATCCAAACAGTCTCGAGCGACTTGACGATGTCAGTGTTGATTGGCGAGCGCTGGGCTTCACGTTTCTTGTCACTCTGTTTGTAGGGGTGTTGTTTGGTCTCTTGCCGGCATTACAGGGTTCCCGCACACGCCTGAACGAGACACTCAAAGAAGGAAGCCGAACCGTTTCATCCGGCACTTCCGGACGACTGCGCGGATCGCTGGTAGCCGTGGAAGTTGCACTGGCGCTCATGCTGCTTATCGGCGCGGGTCTGACGCTGAAGAGTTTCGGACGTTTGGTCGAAGTCGATCCGGGCTATGACCCGCGGAATGTTTTGACGCTGCGTCTACGTTTGCCCGACGCCAAGTATCGCGATACCTCGCAGACTTTTGCGTTCGGACAGGCGGCGATAGCCCGAGTCTCGGCTTTGCCCGGAGTAGAACGGGTAGCGCTTTCGACCGGCTTTCCGCTCGGTCATGCGGGCGAAGTTGATTACGCAGTCGAAGGAGAACCAGAGCCTGGGCGCCCCGGCCGCGAACCCATCGCCCTGAGACAGGATGTCAGTGAGGACTATCACAAAGTACTGAACATCTCGCTGCTCGAAGGACGGCTACTGACCGCCCGCGATACCGAGACTGCGCCATTGGTCGTACTGGTGGATGAAGAGTTTGCGGCGCGGACTGTTCCGAACCGGCCGCGGCGCGAAGTCCTTGGTAAGCGCCTGCGATTTGGCGGCGATAGCGCCGGCTGGCGCGAAATAGTCGGCGTTGTCAGACATGTAAAGCAGAACCGTCTTGACGAGGAAAGCCGCGTCGAGATCTATCGCCCACTAAACCAGATCACGCCAAAGTGGAAACTCGATTTTACGCTCGCCACCGACATGCTGGTGAAGACTTCCGTTGATCCGTTGAGTCTGGTCGGCGCGATCAAAAAAGAGATTCAAACCATCGATAAGGACCAGCCCATAGCCCAGGTACAGACACTCGAGAGCAAGTTGGACACCTCGCTTGCGCCGCAGAGGTTCACGCTGCTGTTGCTTGGCCTCTTTGCCTTGATCGCCCTGGCGCTTGCTGCCGCGGGTATTTACGGCGTGATGTCCTACGCCGTCACGCAACGCACACAGGAGATCGGAATTCGCATGGCCCTGGGTGCGCAGATGCTGGATGTCCTCCGGCTGGTGATCGCGAAGGGAATGAAACTCGTGTTAGTGGGCGTCGGCCTGGGACTGGCGGGAGCATTTGTGTTGACACGAGTGATGACGACTTTGTTGTTCGGAGTGACTCCAAGAGACGCAACCACGTTCGCCTTTGTTTCGGTGGGATTGATCGCCGTTGCCCTGCTCGCCTGTTACATACCGGCGCGGCGCGCGACACGTGTCGATCCGATGGTAGCGCTACGCTACGAATAGCGCTGGGACCGCACGCATCCTGCGGGCTGTCCCCTGGACAAAGGAAACGCTGGAGGTCGGAGTTCAACTTATAGGACCAGGCACGCTTCGCGTGCTTTCCTGGCAAAACACAGCACGCTGGAAGTGTGCGGTCCCAGAGGAGCAATGCCATGATTCAAGATCTGCGCTTTGGCTTGCGCATGCTATGGAAAAATCCCGGCTTCACCTTGATTGCCGTTCTGACGCTGGCGCTGGGGATAGGTGCGAACACCGCTATCTTCAGTGTGGTAAATGCCGTCTTACTGCAGCCGCTGCCTTATGCGAACGCCGGCGAGTTGGCGGGCATTTACCTCAGCAGCGGCGGTGACGCGGCGGAATCGAGATTTCCTTTTTCGCCCGCGGCTTATCATAACTTGAGGAGTAACAATACTGTCTTCACTGATATCGCGGCGCTCAGCAACAAGGGCTGGCCGGCGAACTTGACCGGCGCGGGTGAGCCGGAGAGGCTGCAAGGTTTTCAGGTTTCAGCAAATCTCTTTCCGCTACTCGGCGTAAACGCGGAAGTAGGGCGCACCTTCGTTGCCGAAGAGGATCGGCCCGGCGCAAATCGAGTTGTAGTATTGAGCCACGCACTGTGGCAACGACGGTTTGGCGGTGACCGAAATGTTCTGGGACGCAAGCTCACTCTCAATGGTGAAGATTATTCCGTTGTTGGTGTGCTGCCGCCGGATTTTCGTTACTACAACAAAACTGACCTGTGGGCACCACTGGCCTTCACCGTGGCCGAAGCGAATGAGCGCAATGCGAATTATCTGGAGTTGCTCGCACGACGGAAGCCCGGCGTTTCAAATGAACAGGCTATGGCCGATGCCGATCGAGCTTCATTAGCGTTCATCAACAATCCAAAAGTAAACATGCACGTCCGGCTGAGTCCTCCTCAGACTCTCTTGAGTAAAGAAGTGCGGCCGCTGCTGCTGCTGTTGTTTGCCGCGGTTGGATTTGTATTGCTCATCGCCTGTGTCAACGTGGCCAATCTAACCCTGGCCCGCGGATCCGTGAGACGTCGTGAGTTGGCCGTTCGTGCGGCGCTCGGCGCCGGCCGGTTACGCCTCGCGCGTCAATTGCTGCTGGAAAGCGCGGTGCTGTCGCTTGCCGGCGGCGCCGCTGGATTACTGCTCGCCAATTGGATGATCCAGTTCGTTACGACCGGCCTGCCTGAATACCTGGTTAATGCAAACTCGCGCGTGGCGCACTTGAAGATCGATGCCACCGCGCTTGGTTTTACGCTGGGACTGTCGCTCTTGACCAGCCTTCTATTTGGTTTGATACCGGCGCTGCAGTTGTCGCGAGTAGATCTCAACGAAGAGCTGAAAGAGGGTGGGCGAACTGCCGGGCATCGCAATAAATTTCGCTCAGTGCTCGTAGTCGCCGAGGTCACGCTGGCGATGGTGACGTTGGTGGGAGCCGGATTGATGATCAAGAGCTTCTGGCGCCTGGCCCATGTCAACCCGGGTTACGAGCCTGCCGGTGTGTTGACCGCTCAGATCGATCCTGCCGGAGACAATTACAAAGAGCCGGCCCAGGTCAGCGCCTTCTATAAGGAATTACTTGCTCGAGTATCAGCAATTCCTGGAGTAGGTCACGCGGGAATCATCAACAGCTTGAATTCGTCATCCCCAATCAGTATCGATGAGCATCCGCCAATTTCTCCGGAGCAGCAACGACAAGCGCAGACGAATCAAGTGAGCGGCGACTACTTTCGCGCCATGGGAATTCCGCTGCGCGCCGGGCGAACGTTCGATGAGCGTGATGCGCAAGGTGCGACGGGTGTGGCCATTGTCGATGAGAGCCTGGCTCGCCGAGAGTTTCCCGATGAGAACCCGCTAGGCAAGCATCTTCACTTCTGGAATAAGACATGGGAGGTCGTCGGCGTCGTTGGTGGAGCGAAGTATTGGGATCTTTCCGGCGAGGCCGTTCCGCAGGTCTACGTCTCTTACTTGCAAGTCAACTGGGGATCAATGTCGCTGTTGGTGCGCTCCCGGTCGGGTGATCCCGTAAAGCTGACTGCCCCGATCCGTGCTGAGCTGGCGGCTATAGACAAGAACCAGCCCATCCATTCCTTCAAGACTCTCGAGACGACCGTCTCTGAGTTGGTGGCGCCGCAGCGGTTCACGACATTCTTGCTCGCGGGTTTCGCGGCCCTGGCAGCGTTGCTGGCGGCAGTCGGGATTTATGGAGTGATGTCTTATGCGGTTACTCAACGTACTCGTGAAATCGGCGTCCGCATGGCACTGGGAGCTCGCGCTTCAGACGTGCTGAAGCTGGTTATCGGAAATGGAATGAGTCTCGCGCTCGTGGGCGTGGCCGCGGGGTCGGCGGGGTCATTCGCACTGACGCGTTTGATGACGACCTTGTTGTTCGGAGTGCGGCCCACGGACGCAGCAACGTTTGCACTGGTTGCGCTGGGATTGATCGCCGTGGCGCTGGCGGCGTGTTACATCCCGGCGCGGCGCGCGACAAAAGTCGATCCGCTCGCGGCGCTGCGCTACGAGTAGTCCCTGGGACCGCACGCCTCCTGCGTGCTGAGCTCCTGGGAAAGGAGCGGACTGGGATCGACTTTTAACCTTGGCAACCCAAGCACCCGTGCTTTCTTTGGCAAACACAGCACGCAGGATGCGTGCGGTCCCGGGAGGGAAAAGAAATGATACTGCAACAAGACCTGCGTTACGGCGCGCGCATGCTGGCAAAGAAGCCGCTATTCACAATCGTGGCCGTGATCACACTGGCGCTGGGTATCGGCGCCAACACCGCGATCTTCAGCGTGGTCAATGCTGTCTTGTTGCGCTCTTTGCCCTATCACAATTCCGATCGACTGGTGGTCCTTTCCACCACCGATTCCGCCGGCGAGCGCGACGGACTATCGATTCCGGAAGCGCAGGAGTTCCAGGCTGGCGCCACCGCGTTCGAGGACCTGGCTGCCTTTCAGACTCAGAGTGTCAACCTGACGGGCGGCGAACGGCCCGATCGAGTGCGCGGCGCTTTTGTCTCGGCAAATTTTTTCAAAGTCTTCAATCTCTCCCCCCTGCTCGGACGAACGTTTGCTGACGGCGAGGACCGTCAGGGCGCGGAGAAAGTGGCAGTCATTAACGAGAAGACCTGGCAGGAACGCTTGAACAGCGATCGCAATCTGGGATCCAGAAAGCTGATCCTGAATGGCGAGCCTTACAGCGTGATCGGCGTGGTGTCCGCCAGCTTCAAAAATCCCCTCGATGTTGAAGTCGAAGTATGGATGCCGATGTCGAATTATCCCGGCAACACCGGCCAACGAGAGGCGCGGTTCCTGTTTGGCATGGGCCATCTAAAGCCAGGCATCAGCTTGTCACAGGGACAAGCCGAAGCAGCCACGATTGCCGGCCGATTGGCCCAGGCATATCCGAAAGAGAACGCTGGTCGCAGCGCCAGGTTGGAATCTTTTCGCGATTTGGTGGTGGGCGATATTCGGCCGATGCTTTGGTTGTTGTTCGCGGCTGTCGGCGTGATTCTGCTTATCGCCTGCGCGAACCTGGCGAATCTACTTTTGGCCCGCGGACTGGCGCGGCAAAGGGAGATAGCAGTGCGCGCGGCCCTGGGGGCAAGCCGCTGGCGGCTCATTCGTCAACTGTTGACTGAGACGACTCTGATTAGTTTGGTCGGCGGCGCGGTTGGCTTGTTACTCGCGTACTGGGGTTTGTATGCGCTGCTCAAGTTGCCGCAAAACTTCGTGCGCGCGGAAAGCGTCACACTGGAAACACGCGTGTTGCTGTTCGGACTGGCAGTCTCAGTATTGACTGGTTGGCTTTTTGGTTTGGTGCCCGCCTTGCAGTTGGCAAGACCGCAGTTGCAGTCGTTCTTGAAAGAAGGCGCGCGCGGCAGTGGTGGAGGAGCTAGGTGGAACCGTGTGCGTAGTGGTTTCGTCGTGGGCCAGGTTGCGCTTTCCCTGCTTCTGCTCGTCAGCGCCGGACTGTTAATACGCAGCTTTGACAAGCTGCTCCGCGTCGACGTTGGCTTCAAACCGGAGCGACTGCTCAGTCTCGAATACCGGCTCCCGCGCAATAAATACAAAGAGCCCGCCGTCCAATGGAATTTTCACCGGCAGGTAGCCGAGAAAATCCAGCAAGTGCCCGGCGTGACGTCGGTAGCGCTGGTGCGAGCTTTGCCCTTCAGCGGCAACGGCGGTACCAGCCCGATCATCCTGCCTGATCGCGAGCCCCCGCAGAAAGGTCAGGAACCCCAGGTGATGATCAATACGGCGATGCCGAATTATTTCGAAACCATCGGCATCCCCTTCGTCAAAGGTCGTCTCTTCAACGACCAGGACCAACTCAAGACGCCGATCGTTTTCATCATCAATCAAACCATGGCGCGCCGCTTCTGGCCCAATCAGGATCCGCTCGGCAAGCAGATCAAATTGGCTGACGATGGGACGACGGGGACCGTCATCGGTGTGGTAGGCGACGCCAAACACTACTGGCTGGAAGAGGAAACAAAGCCGCAGATGTACAGCGCCTTCAGTCAGAACCCGGGCATCTTTTCATCTGTCGTGATCCGCACCAGTGTCGAACCTTTGAGTCTCGCTGAGTCGGTGCGCCAGGCTGTCTGGAAAATCGATCCGGATCAACCAATGTGGAAAGTCCGCACCGTCGAGTTTCTCGTGAATCGCACGGTGGCCGATCGAAAATTCCTGATGGCCCTCATGGGAATCTTCGCCTCGTTAGCTCTCGTGCTGACGATGATTGGTCTGTATGGCGTGATCAGTTATCTGGTCAATCAACGAACGCAGGAAATTGGCATTCGCATGGCGTTGGGCGCGCAAATGGGCGACATCCTGGGCCTGGTCTTAAAGCAGGGAATGCTTCTGGTCCTGACGGGCGTGGGGTTGGGGCTCGTCTCCGCGTGGCTATTGACGCGCTTAATAGCCAGTTTGCTCTATCAGGTGAGCACGACCGACCCGCTGACTTTTGCGGGGATTTCTTTGCTCTTGATCGCGGTGGCGCTGCTGGCATGTTACCTGCCGGCCAGACGAGCGACGAAGGTCGATCCGCTCGTGGCGCTGCGCTACGAATGATGGTCTTAAGTCTTTGGTCTTTGGTTTTTGAATTTGTGTTCTTCGTTCTTGGTGCTTGGTACTTTGTTTTTGTAGCGGCACATGAATCTGAATAACCAGGAAACCAAGCCAGACCCCGGTCGGAGAACAAAGAACAAAGAACAAAGAACAAAGAACAAAGAACAGAGAGCCGAGTACAAAACCAAAATGAACACATTCATCAAAGATCTTCGTTACGGAATCCGCCTGCTGTTGAAATCGCCCGGCGTCACGATCGTGGCGGTGCTGGCGCTGGCCCTGGGGATTGGCGCGAACACGGCAATCTTCAGCGGAGTGAGCGCCTTTCTTATGCGACCCCTTCCCGTGGCGGAGCCCGGTCGCCTGGTCCGTCCCTTCGAGACCACCGACGATCGCGGCTCGACGGACACCTTTTCCTATCCGGATTTTGTCGAGTATCGCGACCAGAGCACGGTATTTGAAAATCTGGTAGGCGAAGACATGACCCAGGCGGCAATCAGCACGCAAAACCAGAACGATGTAATCTGGGGCCAGGTCGTCAGCGGCAATTACTTTGACATGTTGGGCGTCAAGCCGGTGCTCGGTCGTTCATTCGCGGCGGATGAAGACAAGGCCCTGGGCGCCCATCCCGTCGTCTTGCTCAGCTACAGCCTATGGCAGCGTCGCTTGGGCTCTGATCCAAACATCGTCGGCAAAACGCTCGAACTCAACAATCGCTCTTACACCGTGATCGGGATCACCCCGGAATCTTTCAGGGGAACGAAGTTTGGTTTGTCATTGGATTTTTGGGCGCCGATGGCGATGGCCGAAGAACTGCGACGCGACCCAAAATTATTGAGCGAGCGCGGCAGTCACTGGATGACAGTGGTGGGACGTTTGAAGCCCGGCGTAACGCTGGCCCAGGCTTCGGCGGAAATGTCTGCGATTGCGCAACGCTTGAATCAGACCTATCCCGATAATCGCGCCGGCACAACTCGCGCCGTAGTGAAGACAGAGATCGATGGCCGTTGGGACGAGGCGGCGCCGATCATGAAAAGTGGCGCGGCGATCGCGCTGGCGATCACTGGACTGATTCTGCTGATCGCCTGTGCGAACGTTGCGAATCTGCTGCTGGCCCGCGCCGCCTCGCGTCGCAAAGAGATCGGTGTGCGCCTGGCGCTCGGCGCCGGACGCGGGCGTTTGATCAGACAGCTAATGACGGAGAGTCTGCTGCTTTCAATTCTCGGTGGCGGCCTGGGGCTTTTGCTGGCGTATTGGGTGACGGGGCTGATGCAGGCCTTTGTTCCCGACCTGCCCTACAACATGCTCAACGATTTCTTTGCGCTCGATGGTCGAGCCCTGGTCTTTACTCTCGTCGTCTCGCTCGCTACCGGACTCGTCTTTGGCCTGGCCCCGGCCTGGCACGCTTCGAACCCCGATATCGTGCCGGTGTTGAAAGGATATGCCGGCGGCGACCGGACAGGAAAAGCCCGTCGCTTCACCTTGCGCAACTCATTGGTGGTGGCCCAGGTGACGTTGTCGCTCGTGGTGCTCGTGTGCGGCGGTCTCTTCATCAAGAGTTTTCGCAACGCGCAAAAAATGGATCCGGGTTTTAATCCGCAGGGCGTGCTGTTGGTTTCATTGAACCCACAACTGATCGGCTATGACGAAGCTCGGACCAAAAACTTTTTTACGCAGATAGTGGAACGCGCCGGCAGTTTGCCGGGCGTCCAGGCGGCGAGTGTGGGGCGGCTGGTACCTTTGAGTGATAGCTCAAACTCGAATGGTCCAATCCTCAAAGAGGGCGAACAACTGGCGCCCGGCAGCGCGGGCCGCAACATCATGAATAATGTTGTCAGCCCGGGTCACTTCAAGACTTTGCAAATCCCTCTGCTGGCCGGTCGCGATTTTGACGAACGCGATCGTAAGGGCGCGCAGCGCGTCATCATTGTTAACGAGCGGATGGGGCAGATGCTTTGGCCGGGAGAAAGCGCGCTCGGTAAACACATTTTTGTCGGTCCCAACAGTCCCAATGCGCTCGAAGTCGTCGGCATAGCCAAGACAGGCAAATATCGCGCGCTCGCCGAAGATCCTCGACCCTATTACTACTCGCCCATGGCCCAGCGCGGTGCGGACGGCATGACCCTGATGGTGCGTACCGCCGGCGATCCGCACAGTTTGGTGGGTGCGATTCGCACAGAAGTTGAGGCCCTCGATCGCCGCATTCCTTTATTCGCGATAAAGACGATGAACGAGCATATGAGTTGGCCTCTCTGGGCGCCGAACATGGCGGCCACTTTGTCGCTGGCGTTTGCTTTAGTCGCGCTGTTGTTATCCGCGGTTGGGCTCTACAGCGTGATGGCCTATGTCGTTTCCCAGCGCACGCGCGAGGTTGGTATTCGCATGGCGCTGGGCGCGAAACGAGCGGACGTGTTGAAAATGATCACCATTCAGGGAATGAAGCTGGCGGTGATCGGCATCGTCATCGGATTTGTATTGTCGCTGGGGTTGTCGCGCGTGCTCTCGTCAGTTTTGATCGGCGTGAGCGCTTATGACATGACGATTTTCATTGCGGTTCCTTTGTTGCTGGCGCTGGTGGCGTTTGTAGCTTGCCTGGTCCCGGCGCGCAGAGCCACGAGGGTCAATCCGCTGGTGGCGCTGCGGTACGAGTAGCAGAGTTGGTCCTTCGATTTTGCTTGTACCGGAAATCAGGCGGCGCGAGTGGTTTCTACCCGGTTGAAACCGCGTGTGAATGAGATAAATCCAAAGACCAAAGGCCAAAATCCAAAGACCAAAAGTTATGGACTCATTAATAAAGGACATTCGCTATGGCGTGCGCAGCCTGCTTAAGCGCCGCAGCCTCACCGCGCTGGCCCTCGTTACGCTGGCGCTGGGTATCGGCGCCAACACGGCCATGTTCAGTGTCATCAATGCCGTGTTGTTAAGGCCACTGCCCTACGCGGAACCGGATCGACTGGTGTGGATGAATGAATCCGGTCCGGACGTCGCCAGTCGCTGGCCGTCCTATCCCAACTTTGTCGATTGGCGCGAGCGCAGCAAGAGCTTTGAAGCGATGTCGACGTTTCGCGGCTGGTCCGTCACGATGACCGGCACGGACCAACCGTTGAACCTGAATGCGCGCATGGTGGCGGCCGACTATTTCAAAGTGATGCGAGTAACGCCACTGCTGGGACGATCATTTACCGCGGATGATGACAAGCCGGGCGCCGGACCGGTGACGATACTGAGCCAGAGTTTCTGGCAAAACCAATTTGGCGGTGACCCGAGTATCGTGGGCAAGACGATCATGCTCGACGATCGGGCTTACGCGGTGATTGGCGTGATGCCCCGAAGCTTCGTGCATCAGGGACCACCGCCATTGTGGCTGCCGGTTGGCCCGCAGGACTGGAAGCAGCGAGACGTGCGCATTGCCGGAAACGTAATCGCGCGACTTCGGCCTGGAGTGACGATCGAACAGGCGCGTGCCGAAATCAACGGCATAGCTCAGCAACTGGCGCGCGAATATCCGGTAACGAACGCGGGCGCCGACCGCGTGAATGTGATCTCGCTGCAAGACAGCATCACCGGAAATGTCGCCCCCGCACTGCTGATTCTTTTCGGCGCCGTCGGCCTGGTGCTGCTGATTGCCTGTGCCAACGTTGCGAACCTGCTGTTGGCGCGCGCGGCCACCAGAAGAAAAGAGTTCGCGGTGCGCGCCGCACTCGGCGCCACGCGGGTCCGCATCATCAGGCAGATGTTGATTGAGAGTCTGCTGCTGTCATTGGCAGGCGGACTGTTCGCTTTGCTGCTGGCCTCATGGAGCACAGCGCTGCTGGCCCGAGTAGCACACGAAACGATTCCCCGGCTCGACGGGTTGCACCTCAGCTATCAGGTGCTGGGATTCAATCTGCTGGTTTCAGTGTTGAGTGGACTTCTGTTTGGTTTGGCACCCGCCTGGCGTTTCTCCAAAGCAGAGCTGCAGGAAACCCTCAAGGACAGCGGTGCGACCACGAGTGAGAGAGAAGGAAAGAGACTGCGCGGCGCGCTGGTGATCGCCGAAGTTGCGCTCTCAGTCGCCCTGCTGGCCGGCGCCGGACTGCTGCTCAAGAGCATGTTGCGTTTGTCCACCTCGCCGGTTGGTTTCGAGCCGCACAATGTGCTGACGATGGACCTCAAAGTGTCGCGCGGCAGATATCGAGGACCGGGGGAACTGGCTCGGCTGTTGCAACAGATACTGGACCAGGTGGGGGCCCAACCGGGCGTTGAGTCGGCCACTCTCTCGGCAGAGTTACCGGGCTTCGGCAGCGGTTGGACCAACGACATCTTTGCCGAAGGACAAGCCCCACTACAGCAGGACGAATTGAACAATGTCGATTGGTCCATCGTCAGTGCCGACTATTTCAAGACGATGAAAATCCCCATCGTCAAAGGCCGGACCTTTACCCGCGACGAGGATCAGCAGGGCAAGCCTGTGCTCTTAATCGACGAGAATCTCGCGCGACGTTTCTGGCCCAATCAGGAAGCAGTGGGCAAGCACATCAAGTACGACAGCCCCGTCTGGCACGAAGTCATCGGCGTAGTGAAGGAAGTAAAAATTTATGGGTCGGATGCCAAACCGCTGATCAAGATCTACACACCCATGGGTCGGGCGGCGCAGCGAAACGCGGTGCTCTCAGTGCGCAGCACCAACGCTGATCCGCAAAACCTGGTTGCCGCTATCACGCGCGAAATTCACGCGCTGGACAAAGACCTCCCGGTTACGGAAATCGCCACGCTCGACGACGTCCTGGCCCGTGAAGTTTCACCGAAACGATTCAGCACCGGGTTGCTTTCTATTTTCGCCGGGCTCGCTATGTTGCTGGCCGCGATTGGTGTGTATGGCGTGACCTCGTACACGGTAGTGCAACGCACGCATGAGGTGGGAATTCGCATGGCCATCGGCGCGCAGAGGCGCGATGTGTTGAAGCTGTTCATGGGCGAGGGACTAAAGCTCGTGGTGGTGGGGATAGCGCTGGGGTTGGCCGGAGCATTCGCGCTGACGCGTTTGCTGGCAAGTCTCTTATTTGGAGTTTCGACGACTGACGCGACCACGTTTGTGCTGGTCGCTCTCGCATTACTGGTGGTCGCGTTGCTGGCCTGCTACATCCCGGCGCGACGGGCAACGAAAGTCGATCCGCTGGTGGCACTGAGATATGAATGAGGACTGGTCTTAGATCTTGGGTCTTGGGTCTTGGGTTTTTGATTTTGGGTTTCGTCTCATTCCCATCCACCCGGTTGAAACCGGGTGAGAATGAGACAAACCCAAAAACCAGAAACAAAGATCTAAGGACCAATGATCAAAGACCAAAGTCAAAGACCAAAAACCAAAGACCAAAGACCAGAGAGACATCATGAGCAATCTTCTCCACGACCTGCGCTACGGCGCGCGCATGCTCCTGAAACACCCGGGCGTCAGTGTCATGGCGGTGATCACCCTGGCGCTGGGCATCGGCGCCAACACCGCGATCTTCAGCGTGGTCAATGGAGTGATGCTTCGTCCGCTGCCTTACAACAATCCTGATCGCCTGGTTTCGCTGTGGGCGAAAGTACCGGAGCATGGGCGCTGGCGTGCTACGCCGGCTAACTTTCTCGATTGGAAAAAGCAGAACACTACCTTTGAAGACATGGCGGCATTCGGCTCATCGACAATGACTCTAACGGGCGATGGAGAGCCGGAACAGTTGATGGGAACCCGTGTCGCCGCCGGATATTTTTCCGTTGTTGGCGTTCAGCCTTGGTTGGGTCGTTCGTTTCTGCCGGATGAATACGAACCGGGCCAAGGGCAGGTCGTTATTCTTGGCCATGCTTTCTGGCAACACCGCTATGGCGCCGACCCTGGAATTGTTAACAAAGCGATTACTTTGGACGGGCGTACGTACACCGTTGTTGGTGTGATGGCTAACGGGGTCTATCCCGCATGGCCCACAACGTCCGGAAGAATCTCGTTTGATCAAAACCAGGCGCAATACTGGATGCCCATGGCCTTTAGTCCTGAAGTGGCTGCCAGGCGGACTTCGCACGTGCTGGGCGTCGTCGGCCGGCTCAAGCCGGGCATCACCGTTGCGCAGGCGCAAGAGGAGATGAACACGATCGGTGCGCGACTCGAACAGGAATATGCCGTCAATAAGGGCGAAGGGATCATCGTTAATCCCTTCATGAATGAACTGGTAGGGAATGTCAGGCCGGCCTTGATCACTTTGCTGGCAGCCGTTGGTCTGGTGCTCTTGATTGCCTGCGCCAACATTGCCGGACTCTTGTTGGCACAGCACGCCGCCCGCAGCAAAGAGATCGCCATCCGAGCAGCGCTGGGCGCGGGACGTTCGCGTTTGGTGCGACAGTTCTTTTTGGAGGGCGTATTACTTTCGCTGCTGGGAACGACGGCGGGTATCGCGGTAGCCCGACTCGGCATTGAGGCGATGACGAAGTTGATCCCACCCGACATTCCCCGCCTGGAGCAGGTGCGGCTGGATTGGCGCGTACTTGGTTTCACACTGGTGGTTTCAGTTGTTACCTGTCTGGTGTTTGGTTTGGTGCCGGCCTGGCACGCGGCGAAACCTGATTTGCAATCGACGCTCGAGCAGGGCCGCCGCACCTCTGGTCCAGGCGCTGGTCGTCAGCACTTCCGTCAGGTTCTGGTTGTCTTTCAGGTCAGTATGGCCGTGATGCTGGTGATTAGCGCCGGCCTTCTGATCAAAAGCTTCTGGCGTTTAAGACAAGTCGATCCCGGATTCAAACCGGACCGGGTCTTGTCGCTGAGCCTGACGTTGCCTCAATCCAAATATGCCGAAGCGTCACAGATAAACAGCTTCTACCATCAACTGCTGGAGCGCATCTCGGGATTACCGGGAGTCGAATCGGCAGCCATCGCTTATGACCATCCCCTGCAGGCGAACTGGGGGGACGCATTTGCGATTGAAGGAAGGCCTGCGCCTAAAGCGGGTGAATGGCCCAGCGGAAATTTCGAACCCATAAGCTGGGATTACTTCCGCACGGTCGGCGTGCAAATCATCAGTGGCCGAGAGTTCACCGCGCAGGACGATCAGGATCATCCCGGCGTTGTGATCGTCAACGAAGCTTTCGCGCGACGCTTCTTTCCCCATGAGCAAGCGTTGGGTCAACGCATCCAGCCGGGGCCGCCGGGAAGAATCTGGAAGGGCCGGCGACTAACATCATTTGAGATCGTCGGTATCGCCCACAACGTCAAGTCCGCGGGCTTGAACGCTGAGTCCGAGCCGACCTACTACGTGCCCGCCGCGCAGGCGCCTTTGCCGGACATGACGATTCTGGTGCGCACACATAACGATCCAACTGCGCTTGTTCCGGCGCTGCGCCAGGCAGTGGCAAGCATCGATCCCAATCAGCCGATTACAGACATCAACACTCTTGAAAAGATCGTGTCGGACAGCATTGCTCAGCCGCGCCTGAATATGTTGCTGATGGGATTATTTGGAGCTCTGGCAATGTTGCTGGCGGCAGTTGGAATTTACGGTCTGCTTTCTTATGCGGTGACGCAGCGCACCCAGGAAATGGGCATTCGCATGGCCTTGGGAGCTCAGGTCAGTGACGTCTTGAAACTGGTTTTGAAACAGGGTCTTTTGTTGATCGTCGCCGGAGAGGTGTTGGGTCTCGTCGGCGCGTTTGCTCTCACGCGCTTGATCAGCAGTTTGCTGTTTGGCGTGACGCCCACCGATGCTCCGACTTTTATTGTTGTGTCCGGCGTTTTAGCGGGTGTTGCTTTGTTGGCTTGTTATTTTCCGGCCCGACGTGCCACGAAAGTCGACCCGCTGGTGTCATTAAGGTACGAGTGAATAGAAAGGAAGCATATGGAAACCTTCTGGCATGACCTGCGATACGCCCTGCGGATGCTGCGCAAAAAACCGGGCTTTACCGCCGTTGCCGTCATCACGCTGGCCCTGGGTATCGGCGCGAACACGGCCATCTTCAGCGTTGTGAATTCGGTGCTGTTGCGCCCGCTGCCTTTTCGTGAGCCCAACCAATTGGTGCGCATCTACAGCGAATTTCCGACGATGCAGTTGAAGAAATTCTGGCTTTCGCCGCCTGAGCTTCTCGACATTCAAACAGACTCCAAATCCTGGGAGGCGATCGGCGGCTGGGCCGCCGGTGGCCAGAACGTGGGCACGAATAGCGAGCCGCTGCGGGTGACCTCGGCCGCCGTCACGAAAGGTTTGCTTGACACGCTGGGCGTACAACCCGAGTTGGGCCGCAACTTCACCGCGGAAGAAGATCTTAATGGCGGGCCCAATGTGGCGCTGATCTCTCACGGCCTATGGCAGCGCGCCTTTGGCGGTGAAAGCGGAATTATCGGCAAACAAATCCAGGTCAACGCGCAACCCACCACGGTGATCGGCGTGCTGCCGCGCGATTTTGCTTTTCCTCCCGGCAGTAACGATCAAGTCGAGTTGATGCTGCCACTGCAACTCGATCCATCCAATACTCGCGCGCGTGGCTCGCACTTTCTTTCCGTAATCGGACGGCTCAAACCGGGCGTCGGTATTCAGCAAGCTAAATCAGAGCTCAGTACGCTGATGGCCGGTTGGAAGAGTGAGAATCGCGCGCAGCATTTGTTGGATGAGCAAAGGCATCCGGTGTTGTTGCTCCCTCTGCATGAAGACGTCGTCGGTTCGGCGCGCCTGGCGGTGCTGATGCTGATGGGCGCAGTGGGATTTGTGCTGCTCATCGCCTGCGTGAATGTAGCGAACCTGCTGCTGGCTCGAGCTGAAGCAAGGCATCGCGAGTTCGCGGTGCGATTGGCGCTGGGCGCCGGCATGCGACGCATGGTGCGGCAGTTTATCGCCGAAGGCTTCGTGCTCGTATTGCTGGCCACGACGTTGGGTACGTTGCTGGCATTCTTTGGTTTGAAACTGCTGTTGCTGTTTGCTCCTGACAGTGTGCCGCGCACGGGTGAGATACATGTGGACCTGCGCGTGTTGGCGTTCACCCTCGGTGTATCGGTCTTTGCGGTCTTCCTGTTTGGACTGGCTCCGCTGGCGCAGATTCGTGAACGCAATCTTGCCAATTGGATCAGGGGCGCCGGGCAGAGAGCGATAGGAGTGGGCGGGCAAACCTTGCGCAAGGTACTGGTCGTGACTGAGATCGCACTCGCCGTTGTGCTGGTGGTTGGCTCGGGCTTGATGATTCGCGCTTTTTGGAAACTGCAAAAGGTCAATGTCGGATTTGAGCCCGCCGGCGTGGCCAGCTTCAGCCTCAACCTGCCCGCGGCGAAATATCAGAATCCCGATCGCCTGCGTTTTGTCACTACTTTGGAACAACGGCTGGCGAGTTTGCCGGGAGCGAAATCGGCATCGCTCGCGGGAGGTCTGCCGCCGCTGCGTCGCATCAATGCCAACGACACGGAGATCGAAGGTTATCAAAGAACACCTGATGGTCCGGCCCAGAATGTCGATTACTGGAATGTCGTCGGCAACGACTACTTTCAGACGATGAAGATTCGCACGATTGAAGGGCGCACCTTTCAGCCGGGCGACGATGCCGACAACGCGCAGCGAGTGGTCGTCGTCAACCAGGCCCTCGCCAAACGTTTTTGGAAAGGCAGCCCGATTGGCCGGCGTGTGAATCCCGGATTCGCCGATCCGAAAGTCTGGTCCACCATCATCGGCGTAGTCGAAGACACCAAAAACGCCGGCATGGATAAGCCGGCCGGGCCGGAACTCTATTTACAGGCACATCAAATCGCGCAGTTCGGTCTCAACACCAACATGAATTTTGTAGTGCGCACGGACGGCGATCCACAGTCACTGGCCGCCGGCATTCGCAATGCCGTGCGCGAAGTCGATCCCAGCTTGCCGGTTTATGGGCTCCGGCCAATGAGTGAAGTGGTGGGACGATCGATGGTGCAACCGCGCTTTTTGTCTCTGCTGCTGGCGACTTTCTCGGCCATCGCGTTGTTCCTCGCGGCCATTGGCATCTATGGCGTGATGGCCTATTCGGTGGCGCAACGGACGCAGGAAATTGGAGTGCGCATGGCGCTGGGCGCGCAGCGAAGACATGTCCTGAAGTTGGTCTTCAGCCAGGGATTCGTACTCCTGATCGTCGGCACCGTAATTGGGTTGGGTGGCGCGTTTGCTTTGACGCGCTTGATGCACAGTCTGCTCTTCGAGATCACGCCGACCGATCCGTTGACATATTCGGCTGTCGTTATCGTGCTGGCAGCGGTGGCGCTGCTTGCGTGTTACGTTCCGGCGCGGCGCGCGACAAAAGTAGATCCGCTGGTGGCGCTAAGGTACGAGTAGCCTGGGACGAGTAGCCTGGGACCGCACGCATCCTGCGTGCTGCCCCTTTGCGCCAGAGGCATCGAAATCTTAGCAGGGCAGCTTTGGAAACTTCGGCACGCGGGACGCGTGCGGTCCCAGGTGGGAAGATATGGAAAACTTTATCAAGGATGCACGCTACGCGGTTCGCATGATGCTCAAGCATCGCAGCTTCACCTTCGTGGCTGTGCTCGCTTTGGCTCTCGGTATTGGCGCCAACACGGCAATCTTTTCCGTAATCAATGCCGTGCTCCTGCGGCCGTTGCCTTATCAGGACGCGGGACAGTTGGTAACAATCCTGCACGAAGGTTCAAAGCCGGTGGCGCCGGCCAACTTTCTGGACCTGGCAAAGCAAAGTCAAAGCTTTGCCGCGATTGCGGCAGCGCAATGGTGGGAACCGAATCTCACTGGGAGAGATCAGCCTGAGCATCTGCGTGGACTGCAATTGACCGGCGAGATGTTTCGCCTGCTGGGCGTCAATCCGATCCTGGGGCGAACTTTTCACAACGGAGAGGATCAAACGGGCAGCGATCATATTGTAGTACTCAGCAACCGGCACTGGCAGCGACGCTTTGGCAGTGACGCCGGCGTCATCGGACAGCAGATCAATTTTGACGGCGAGGGCTACACCATCATCGGCGTCATGCCCCCGGAGTTTCAATTCGCGCCGTTCTGGGCCACGCGTGCCGAACTATGGACACCACTGAACCTCGCCGCGCGCGCCGGCGATCGCGGCGGTCAATCGTTGCGAGTCTTCGCCCGTCTGAAAACTGGCGTAAGCCGCGAACAGGCCCAGGCGGAAGCAGCCACGATCTTCAGAAGGCTCGAGCAGGAATATCCCGAAACAAACAAAGGGCTCGCCCTGTCGGTCGATCCGCTGCATGAAAAGGTCGTGGGCAAAACCCGCCGGGCGCTGATGATCCTGTTTGGCGCCGTAGGCTTCGTACTTTTGATCGCCTGCGCCAATGTCGCGAACTTGATGATGGCGCGGGCCAGCGCGCGGCAAAAAGAGATCGCGGTGCGCACGGCGTTGGGCGCCAGTGGTCGTCGCATTGCCCGCCAGTTGCTGACAGAAAGCTTGATGATCGCGCTGATTGGCGGCGCGTTTGGATTAGCGCTAGCTCTGCTGGGTGTTAAGGCGCTCGTTGCTTTCGGTCCCACGAATCTGCCGCGCGTACAAACCATTAGCCTCGATGGCCGCATCCTCCTTTTCACACTCGGGCTTTCGGTACTGACCGGCGTCCTTTTTGGTCTCGCGCCGGTGCTGCAAACCTTGAAGGGGAATTTCAACGACTCATTGAAAGAAGGAAGCCGCGGTTCGACTGTCGGTAAGGGACGCAGTCGCGCGCGCCGCCTGCTGGTGGTTTCAGAAGTAGCCCTGGCCCTGATGCTGTTGGTTGGCGGCGGATTGATGGTCAGAAGTTTTGCGCGACTGCTGTCGGTCGATCCGGGTTTCAACGCGGGCAATTTGCTGACGATGACCATTTCACTGGCCGGCTCGGAGCATGCGACGGCGCCGAAGCGAATTGCTTTTTTCAATCAGTTAATGGAACGGATTGATTCTTTGCCGGGCGTGCAGTCCGCAAGCGCGATCAACCATTTGCCCCTGGGGGGCGACGTCTGGACTGTTCCTTTTACCATTCAGGGTCAACCCGCGCCCCTGCCGGGTCAAAAGCAGGGTGCGGTTTATCGCATCGTGCGGCCCAATTATTTTCGCACGATGAGCGCCACGCTGCTCAATGGCCGTGACTTCAGCGCCCGCGACAACGAAGCCTCGCCCGGCGTGGTGATCGTCAATCAACAATTCGCGCGGCGCTATTGGCCCGGTGAAGAGCCGCTGGGAAAAAGAATCTTTGTCACAGACGAAACCAGCCCGCGCGAGATCGTCGGCGTCGTAAAAGATTTGAAGCAGGACGAATGGACCGGGGAGCCGAATGCTGAGATGTATCTTCCGCATCTTCAGCAAGCAGGACCGCGCGGTCTGACCCTGGTGGTCCGCAGCAACGGTGATCCATTGCAATTGGTGACCGCGATTGAGAATCAGGTCTGGGCAATAGATAAAAATTTGCCGGTGGCGGAAATCAGAAGCATGGAAGAAGTTATTTCCGAGGGCCTCGAGCAGCAGCGTTTTAACATGCTGCTGTTGGGTGTATTCGCCGCGGTGGCTTTGATCCTGGCCGTGGTTGGGATTTACGCCGTAATGAGCGATGCGGTTACGGCCCGCACGCACGAGCTAGGCATACGCATGGCGCTGGGCGCGCAGGCGTCGGATGTTCTGCGGATGATTGTTCAGCAGGGCATGGCGCCGGCGCTTGCAGGCATCGCGGTCGGACTGTTCGGCGCGTTCTGGCTGACGCAGTTCATGTCCAGTTTGCTTTACGAAGTGAGTGCGACCGACAGCTTGACGTTCATAGCGATTCCACTTGTGTTGGCGGCAGTAGCGCTGGGCGCTTGTCTGATACCGGCACGGCGCGCGACGAAAGTCGATCCGCTGGTGGCGTTGCGGTATGAGTAGGTCTTGGGTCTTTGGTCTTTGGTCTTTGGTTTTTGGATCTTTAGTTCTTGGTTCTTAGTTCTCCCTGTAGAGCTTGAAACCTATTAGTGAAAAGACCTCAGGACCAAAGACCAAAGACCCAAGACCAAAGGAGGGCATCATGACCAGTTTCTTAAATGACTTGCGTTACGGCGCTCGCGTGTTACTCAAGAACCCCGGCATCACGTTTGTGGTGATACTGGCGCTGGCGCTGGGCATCGGCGCCAATACGGCCATCTTCAGCGTAGTGAACGCGGTGCTCTTGCGACCCTTACCTTTTCCAGAACCCGATCGCCTGGTGTTCCTGAATGAAACCAGCAAGGCCATGGATGAGATCTCGGTTTCCTATCCCAACTTCTCTGATTGGAGAAACCAGAACAAGGTCTTCGAAAAAATCGGCGTCTACAACCGCAGCAGTTACAACCTGACGGGCGCGGGTGAAGCGGAACGCATCATCACCGGTCAGGTATCTGCCGATTTCTTCTCCGCTTTGCGGGTCAATGCCGCGTTGGGTCGTCTGTTTACGAATGATGAAGACAAGCCGGGCGGCGAACCGGTGGTGCTGTTGAGTTATCCGTTGTGGCAAAGACGTTTTGGCGGGCAGACCAGCATCCTGAATAAACCAATCACGCTCAACGGCAAGGCCTACACCGTGATCGGCATCATGCCGCAGGATTATCAATTGCCCAGTCGCGTCGAGATGTGGGTTCCGGTGGGCCAGCTTTCCGGACAGTCGAGCTGGCTGCAGCGCGGAAACCATCCGGGCTTGTATGGAGTGGCGCGCCTCAAGCCCGGCGTTACGCTGGCCGCGGCCCGCGCTGAGATGGACTTGATCGGCGCGAATCTCGAGAAGCAATACACCGACTCGAATGCCGGCAATGGCGTTGGCGTGCGACCGCTGCTGGAAATATTCGTAAGCGATATTCGCCGCCCCCTGTGGGTATTGTTTGCCGCGGTCGGGTTCGTGCTGTTGATTGCCTGCGCCAACATCGCCAACCTGCTTTTGGCCCGCGCCACCGCGCGCCAGAAAGAGATGGCGATTCGCGCGGCCATGGGTGCGGGTCGCTGGCGCATCGCGCGTCAGTTACTTACCGAAAGCGTTTTGCTGGGATTGATCGGAGGCTCGCTGGGGTTGTTGCTGGCGCGTTGGGGCATCGAACTCATTCTCTACATAAGTCCCAACGCCATTCCGCGCTCGAAAGAGATTGGCCTGGATTGGCGCGTGATGGCTTTCACCCTTGGCGTTTCTTTTGTAACCGGGCTGCTGTTCGGCCTGGTGCCCGCACTGCAGGCAGGCGTGGTTGACGTACACGAGACGTTAAAGGAGACGGGACGCGGCACCTCGCGACGACATTGGCTGCGCAGTTCGCTGGTGGTGGTCGAAGTTGCCACGACGCTGGTGCTGCTGATTGGCGCGGGCTTGATGATTCGCAGCTTTTATCGTTTGCAGAAAGTCAATCCGGGTTTTTCTTACGAGCACCTGACCAGCTTTAGCGTCTCGTTGCCGGAAAAGAAATACAAAGCCAACGTGCAGCAGGAGGATTTTTACAAGCGCCTGCTGGAAAACCTTCGTGGCCTGCCCGGGGTCGAATCAACCGCCGCTGCTTCAGGCTTGCCGCTCGGAAACAATGGCTGGCAAACGGGGTTCGTGGTCGATGACCGGCCGCGGCCTCCACGCGATCAGACGCCGTTGATGGAAGCTTGCCTGGTGACTCCGGATTATTTCCGGGCCATGAGCATTCCCCTGAAGAGTGGACGTTATTTCACCGACCGCGACGATCGTTCTTTCCTGGCCGGCAAAGACCTAAGCAAATACAACGACGAAGAAAAAGAGCTGGCTGGTGTCAATTCCCTGATCATCGATGAAGAGTTCGCGCGCCGCTTCTGGCCCAACGAAGATGCCGTGGGCAAGCGCATCAAAATGGGCACCGATGAAAAGCCGTTCACGCTCACCGTCGTAGGTGTCGTCGGACGAGTGAAAATGGAAGGCCTGGGCCAGGATTCGAAACGCGTGCAAGGCTACTTTCCGTTTTTGCAGATCCCCAGCGCCGATATGACGGTCATCGTCAAAGGCTCAGCTGAGCCCAACCAGGTGGTGGCTGCTATTCGTCAGCAGGTCAAACAAATTGACCCCGATCAACCAATCTATAGCGTGCGGACAATGGCCGAGATTCGATCCGAGTCGGTGGCGGGAGAACGTTTGAACCTCACGCTGCTGAGTCTGTTTGCCGGCATCGCCTTAGTGTTGGCCGTTGTCGGGATTTACGGAGTGATGTCCTACTCCGTCACGCAGCGCACGCACGAGATCGGTATTCGCATGGCTATCGGCGCGCAATCGCGCGATGTGTTCAAGCTGATCATCGGACATGGAATGACGCTGGCGTTGATTGGAGTAGGTATTGGTTTGGTGGGGGCGTTCGGTCTGACGCGCTTGATGGCATCGATGCTCTTCGGAATAGAGCCAACCGATCCCCTGACCTTTGTCAGCATTGCGCTGCTGCTTACGGCCGTGGCGCTGGTTGCCTGTTACGTTCCCGGAAGACGCGCGACGAAAGTCGACCCGGTAGTGTCGCTACGGTACGAGTAAGAAGGTCTTGGGGGTTGGACTTGGGACTTTGGTCTTTGGTCTTTGGGTGTTAGTTCGGGTTCGTTCTTAGTTTTCAGTTTTCAATTCTCAGTTCTTGGTTGTTTGGTCTCAAGTCTTAGGGTCTTTGCTCTTTGCCCTTTGCTCTTTGGTTTCATCTCATTCTCACCCGGTTTCAACCGGGTGGAGCGAGCCGGCTCTCGTAACTCTGAACCGTTTCAACGGTTTCCTGAGGTCAGTCAGAGTCGCTTCACGTTGCGTGCTGGGGAAACCGTTGAAACGGTTGATCAAAAAATGGCGCATGAGTATCACCCGGTTGAAACCGGGTGAGAATGAGATGAAACCAAAGAGCAAAGAGCAAAGGGCAAAGGGCAAAGGGCAAAGGGCAAAGGGCAAAGAACCAGGAACCCCCTTTTAAGAACTAAGAACTAAGAACTAAGACCCAAAGACCAAAGATCCAAAGACCAAAGACCCTAAGTCCAAAGACCAAAGTCCAAAGACCTTCTTGAACATCAGTATGCGAGCGGTCCCAGGGAGAGAATTCATGGATTCAATAATCAAAGACATTCGTTTCGGTCTCCGCGCGTTGGCCAAGCATCCGGGCTTTACCGCGATCGCAGTGATCACGCTCGCGCTTGGTATTGGCGCCAGCACCGCGATCTTTACCGTGGTGAACGCGGGCTTGTTGCGGGGGCTGCCTTACAAGTCACCGGAACGCCTTTATCATCTTTTTGAAAGCACGCCGCAGAAAGAGTTTGCGCGCCGCGAATTCTCGTATCCGGATTATCAGGACTATCAGCAGAACCAGGTCTGCGAGGGTATCGCAGCTTACACGGGAGGCGGCGCCATCTTAACCGGACGCGCGGAACCGGAACGTATCGGCGCGCCCGCGGCGAGCGCGAACTTCTTTTCCGTGCTCGGCGTCGACGCGCTCATCGGTCGCACGTTTCAACCCGGCGATGACAAACCGGGGAACCCTCGCGTAACGGTGCTGACGTATGGCGCGTGGCAAAGACTTTTTGGCGGTGATGCCGGAATCCTTGGCAAGCCCCTGACGATCAATGGTGACAGTTACACGGTGGTCGGCGTGTTGCCCGCGAGTTTTCAGTTTGCCTTCAGACCTGCCGATCTATGGTTGCCCTATCAACCGAATCAGGGCCAGCTGACGCGGCGCTTCATGCACGGCACCAATCTCATTGGCAGGCTTAAGCCGGGCGTGAGCGCGGCGCAGGCGCAGTCGGCATTGGCCCTCATCGCCGCCCGCATTGAGAAGGAACACAACGAGTCGCATGCGGGAACAGGATTGACGCTTGTGCCTTTGCAGGAACAGGTGGTGGGCCAGGTGAAACCGATACTGCTGATCCTGTTGGGGGCAGTAGGCTTTGTGTTGTTAATCGCCTGTGCCAACGTGGCCAGCCTGCTGCTTACGCGTTCGTTGACGCGGCAGAAAGAAGTTGCGATTCGTGCTGCCCTGGGGGCGACGCGCGCGCGTGTGATTCGACAGTTGCTGACGGAATCGTTGCTGCTGTCGCTGGCGGGCGGTGTGGTGGGACTGCTAATCGCTTACTGGGGCGTCGGTGCGTTGGTGGCGGCGTTACCGGACAACCAATTGAACGCCTTGCCTTTCCTCAAGACTTTGAAAATTGACACCGGCATCCTCGCTTTCTCGGTCGGCCTTTCGTTTTTGACTGGACTTGTTTTCGGTCTGGCGCCGGCGCTGCAATCGTCACGGCTCGATCTAAATGAAGTCCTGAAGGAAGGTGGTCGCAACACCGCGGGTGGCGCGGGACATCATCTGCGCAGCGCCCTGGTGATGACAGAGATTGCGCTGGCGGTGGTGTTGCTGGTGGGCGCCGGGCTAATGATGAAGAGCCTGCTGCGGCTGATGCAGGCAAATGTCGGCTTTAAGACTGACAACCTGTTGACCATGACGGTCATTGCTCCGGGCGCCAAATACACAGAAGCAAACCGGCAAGTAGATTTCAATCAGCAACTGACTGCGCGAATTCGATCCCTGCCGGGAGTGACCGGTACGGGCACGGTAAATATTCTGCCGCTGAACGGCGGCAACACAACGCGTTTCTACATTGAGGGCGATCCCGTTCCACCGCCGGGACAGGAAATCGAAGCCAACTTTCGCAATGTCAACGATAGCTATTTTCAAATACTGGGCATTGCGCTCGTGGCCGGCCGCATGTTCGATGAACGCGACAAGGCAGATGCTCCCGGCGTCGTTATTATCGGCAAGAGTGTGGCCGACAGGGTCTTTGCGGGCCGCGATCCCATCGGGCGTCTGTTGAACTATAGCGGAATCCAGGGGAAGCCGGACCTGATAGTCGGAGTGGTCGGCGATGTAAAGATCACCGGACTGGATGAAGCCATCAAGCCGGTCCTCTACTACCCCTTCCGTCAAAACAGTTCTGTAGCCGCGAGCCTAATCGTCCGCACCACTGCCGATCCAACCGTGTTGGCCGGATCTGTCCGCAATGAAATCCGCAACCTCGAGCCCGGCGTCGCCATCTTCAACGTGCAGTCCATGGAACAGATCATCTCCAGTTCGCCGGCGTCATTTATGCGTCGCTTTCCGGCGCTGCTGATCGGCATCTTTGCCGGTGTGGCGCTGCTGCTGGCATCGATCGGAATTTACGGAGTGGTGTCGTATTCAGTTAGCCAACAAACACATCACATCGGCATACGCATGGCCCTGGGTGCGCAAGCGTCCGACATACTGAAGATGGTTTTGCGGCAGGGTCTGGTGCTGGCGTTAGCGGGCGTGGGGTTGGGTGTCGTAGCCGCGCTGGGCCTGACTCGATTATTGAGCAGTCTGCTTTATGACGTGCGCGCCAACGATCCAGTCACGTTCGCTGTGGTTACCGGCTCGCTGTTTATCGTGGCGCTGTTGGCTTGCTACATCCCGGCCCGACGCGCAACCAAAGTCGATCCACTGGCGGCGCTCAGGTACGAGTAGGCCTGGGACCGCACGCTTCCAGAGTGCCCGCACCGAACAAGGATTTTAGAGATCAGCGAGTGGGGGCGTAAGGGTTGCACGCGGGATGCGTGCGGTCCCAGGAGTTACGAGTAGCACAGACTTCAGGAGACTCTGATCAAAAGTGCTTCAAAAGGAATCTGTGGTTCGCTTTCCTCTCATTCTCACCCGGTTGAAACCGGGAGAGAATGAGATGAAGCCAAACCCAATGTACACGTTGAGACACTCGATAGAGTCTCCTTCAGTCTATGCTACGTCTGCAAGGTAAGGAAAAGGAACAACCATGGAAACAATTTTACAAGACCTTCGCTACGGAATTCGCATGTTGTGGAAAGCTCCGAGCTTCAGCATCGTCGCGACTATTGCTCTGGCTCTCGGCATTGGCGCTAACACTGCAATTTTCAGTGTCGTCAACGCCGTGCTGCTCCGCCCACTTCCGTTCGCCCATGCCGAGCAGTTAATGATGCTTTGGGAAACGGATTCCGTACGCGGCCAACAGCGCGGTTCCGCTTCCTATCCAAACTTTTCCGATTGGCGGGACCAGAACCATGTCTTCGAGCACGTGGCCTCTTATCACAACAACGACTTCATCATGACCGGCCGCGGCGAATCCACTCGGTTGCAGGGCGCAGTGGTCAACGCGGATCTCTTTCCCTTGTTAGGCGTAACGCCAATGTTGGGGCGTGGTTTTCTTCCCGATGAAGACAAGCCCGGCGACACCGGCCGCGTGGTGGTGTTGAGTCAGGAACTGTTTCAAAAACGCTTTGGCTCCGATCCCAACGTGGTGGGCCAATCAATGGTCATGGATGGCCGGACCTATAGCATCGTCGGCGTCATGCCGCGAGCGTTTCAATTTCCTATTCAGAACGATCCGGTCGAGTTATGGACCACCGTAGCGGTTGATCGGGAAGGGAAAGAGTCGATCACCGAAGAACGCGGCGCGCATTACATTAATGTGATTGGGCGTCTCAAGCCGGGCGTTTCCAAAGAGCAGGCGCGGGCAGAGATGGCATCGATCGGCGCGCGTCTGGAACAGCAGTATCCCGATAAGAACCTGCACCGCAGTGTCGGCATCGAGCCGGCGCTCGATGCTCTGGTTGGAAACATACGGCCGGTGTTACTCATATTGCTGGGCGCGGTTGGCTGCGTACTTCTGATCGCCTGCGCAAATGTCGCCAATCTGCTGCTGGCGCGCGCGATGTCGCGACACAAAGAGATGGCCATTCGCTCAGCGTTGGGAGCGAGTCGCATGCGAGTAGTGCGGCAATTGCTTACCGAAAGTGTGTTGCTTTCGCTGGCGGGCGGCGCGTTGGGACTGGTGCTCGCAGTTTGGTGGTCAGACCTCCTGGTGGCGCTGGGCAAGCGGGATATTCCGCGCGCGTTACAAGTCGGAATTGATTGGCGCGTGCTCGGTTTCACGCTGGGTGTTTCGTTGCTGACCGGAATCGTCTTTGGGCTCGTCCCGGCGCTTCACTCCTCGAAAACTCAGTTGACGGAAACTTTGAAGGAAGGTGCGCGCGGCGGTTCGAGCGAAGGTGCACGTCGTAATCGCGTGCGCAACGTGCTGGTGGTGGGCGAGTTGGCGATTGCCGTGGTGCTGCTGGTGGGCGCCGGGTTGCTGATTCAAAGTCTCTGGCGCTTGCGACAAGTCAGTCCCGGCTTCAATTCGCAAAACATTTTGACCTTTGTGGTCGGCGTACCCGAAGTCAAATATCCGACGGCAAAACAAGCTCAGTTTTACAGTGATCTGGTGAAACGGATCGAGGTTTTGCCGGGTGTCAGCTCTGCCAGCGCCACCATTCCGCTGCCTTTGACTGGCGACCTTTTCAGTATCTCGTTCGAGGTCGAAGGCCGTCCGGTGGCTAAAGGCGACCAGCCTTCGGCTGACTTTTTCGCGATTGGGCCAGGCTATTTCAAGACCATGGGAATCCCCATCATCAAGGGACGTGCTTTCACGGAACGCGATGACAAACAAGCGCCGGGCGTGATCATCGTGAACGAGGCCTTTGCCCGCAAAAACTTTCCCAACGAAGACCCGATCGGTAAGCGCATTAAGCCGGGCATCTCAACCGATGAAGACAAGCCCATCATGCGCGAAATAGTTGGCGTGGTCGGAGACGTCAAGAACCGCTATCTGAGTTTAGAAAACCGACCGGGATATTTTCTGCCCGTCGAGCAAATACCTTTCAACCAAATGACTGTGTTGGTGAAGACCACTAACGACCCGCACAGTCTGATTACCGCGGTCCAGCGCGAAGTTACGGCGATGGACAAGGAGTTGCCGGTCTTTAGTATCAAGACCATGGACGAATACATCTCGGCTTCGGTGGCGGCGCCACGCTTCAACACGACGCTGCTGGCGATCTTCGCTGCGGTAGCTCTGGTGCTGACTATCGTCGGTCTTTACGGCGTGATGAGTTATTCGGTGGCGCAAAGGACCAACGAGATTGGTATTCGCATGGCGCTGGGTGCGCAGACTCGCGACGTGCTGGGCCTGATAGTTTCGCAGGGATTCAAACTCGTGATGCTGGGATTGGCCATCGGATTGGTTGGAGCGTTTGCCCTGATGCGCTTGATTGCGAGCCTCCTCTTCGGCGTGACCACCAAAGATCCGATCACGTTTGCGGCTGTAGCGGTGTTGTTGGGATTCGTAGCCTTACTGGCGTGCTATATCCCGGCGCGGCGCGCGGCGCGCGTGGATCCAATGGAAGCACTGCATTACGAGTAATCCGGGACCGCCCGCCTCCGACGTGCCTAGGTGTCCGGGAAACCTGTTTAGAAGTGTAAAAGGCTTCTTACCCAACTACAGCACGCCGGAGGCGTGCGGTCCCAGAGCGGATTACTTTAGGTTGTAATTAAAGAAAGGAACACAGACTGAAGTCTGTGCTACATCAATGGAAACATTATTGAAAGATATTCGTTACGGCGTGCGCGGTTTGCTGAAGCGTCCGGGTTTTACGGCCATAGCGGTAATCACGCTCGCGCTGGGTATCGGTGCGAACACCGCCATCTTTTCGCTGGTCAATGCGGTGCTGTTGAAGTCATTACCTTACCGCGATGCCGATCGCCTGGTGATGGTTTGGGAAGACGCTTCATTCGCGAACTTTCCTCGCAACACACCCGCCCCGGCCAACTTTGCCGATTGGCGTTCCCAGAATCAGAGCTTTGAAGGCATGGCTGCGACCACTACACGGAGCTTCAACCTGACTGGTGAAGGTGAACCTGAAAAGATCGAAGCAAATGGCGTAACGGCAAATTTCTTTTCGCTTCTCGGCGTGCAGCCTTTGCTGGGTCGCGGTTTCATCCCCGAAGACGAATCTCCCGAAGGAAACAAAGTGGCCGTCGTTAGTTATGAACTCTGGCAACGGATCCTGGGCGGCGAAGCGGGCATCGTCGGCAAGAATGTTTTGCTCAACGGCGAGAAGTACACGATCGTCGGGGTGACACCGGCAGGCTTTCAATTTCTGGACAGCGAAGTCAACGTGTGGGTTCCAGCCGCGTTCACACCGGAAGACCTGAGCAACCGTGGAGGCCATTACCTGACAGTTTTTGCGCGCCTGAAGCCGGGCGTTAGCTTTGGTCAGGCGAACGCTGAGATCCACACCATTACCGCCCGTATAGCTCATGACCATCCTGACGAGGCCGGCAGGTTGAGCGGGTATATCGTGCCTTTGCGCGATGAACTCGCCGGAGATATTCGCCGTCCCCTGCTCCTGTTGTTGGGAGCGGTGGGCTTTGTCCTGTTGATTGCCTGCGCGAACATCGCCAGCTTGCTGCTGTCGCGAACAGCCGGCCGCCAGAGAGAGATTGCGTTGCGCGCAGCCCTGGGCGCGGGCAGGGGACGCATCGTGCGGCAGTTGTTGACTGAAAGTATGGTGCTCGCGGGAGCGGGCGGGTTGTTGGGGATATTTTGCGCGGTCTGGAGTTTTGCCTTTTTGCGGCAACTGATCCCGGAAAGCATGTCCCTGGCAACCAAGCTCAGTCTCGATTGGCAAATGCTTTCGTCCACCGTGCTGATTTCACTAGCCACCGGAATATTCTTTGGACTACTTCCGGCTCTGCGCGCGACACGTCTTAATCTGAACGAAGCCCTAAAGCAGGGAAGTGGGCGTGGCAATGTTGGACCCGGGAGTAACCGGCTTCGCAACGTGCTGGTTACCTCGGAAGTTGCACTGACCCTTGTGCTCCTGATCGGCGCGTCATTGTTGCTACAGACATTCTTCAGCCTGCGGCGCCAGTACGCCGCGTTGGACGTGTCGCATGTTTTGACGTTGCGGACGCAACTGCCGCGAAGTAAATACCCGGAGAGACAGCAACGCTCGGCTTTCTATGCCCAGGTTTTGGCTCGCGTGCAGACGCTGCCCGGAGTGACGGGCGTGGGTTACACAACGACTATTCCGCTCGTGTGGAAGGGCGGCACCAGCGGTTTTTATCCGGAGGGGCGATCTGTGGCGGAAGCCAAAGCGAGTGGGCTGTCATTCGATTCCAATCATCGTGAAATCAGCGCCAGTTATCTGAAGACGATGGGTATCCCGATCTTGCGCGGAAGATCATTCGACGATACCGACAACGAACAAACGATGCCTGTTGCCATCGTCAACGAAACAATGACGCGCGAGTATTGGCCCGGCCAGGACACGTTAGGCAAACGTTTCAAAGTCGGCGATCCGGACGAGCAGGTGCCATGGCTAACGATCGTGGGCGTAGCCGGCGATGTTCACCAAATGGGACCGGATGTCCCGGTCAAGGCGGAAATGTATTTCCCCTTCCGGCAGGGAAGCTCTCGCTTTTTCGCACCGCGAGATTTGGTGATCCGGACTTCATTGGATCCTTCCACCATTGTTTCCGCGGTGCGCCGCGAGATTCGCTCGGTCGATGCTGACCAACCGGTTTCGAATATCCGCACCATGGACGAGGTGCTCAGCAAAGAGATCGCACCCCGTCGTATCGCTATGACTTTATTGATGACATTTGCAGGATTGGCCCTGCTTTTGGCTTCCATCGGAATTTACGGCGTGCTTTCGTACTTCGTGGCGCAATCGACCCCGGAGATCGGCGTGCGCCTGGCCCTGGGCGCGCAACAGTCTGATGTTCTAAAACTTGTAGTGGGTCGCGGAATGAAACTGGCTTTGGCCGGTCTGGTCCTGGGCGTCGTTGGGGCATTCCTGCTGACTCGCTTAATGACGAGTCTGCTCTTTGGTGTGAGTGCGACCGACGTGACCACGTTTGCAGGAGTTTCGGGACTGTTGATTTTCGTCGCGTTGCTTGCCTGCTATATCCCTGCGCGACGCGCCACACAAGTGGATCCACTGGTCGCTCTGCGTTACGAGTAACAGCAACTGGATTTGTTAGAAAGCGGACTTGTCCGCCTTGCGCGGGGCACAAGTGCCCTTTCTAAAATTGTCGTGAGTTGAGGGAAGGAGAGCCATGCAAAAACTTTGGCAGGACTTGCGTTACGGAATGCGAATGATCCGGAAGTCGCCGGGCTTTACAGCGATCGCCGTGCTATCTCTGGCGCTGGGGATCGGCGCCAACACGGCCCTGTTCAGTTCAGTCGATGCGGTGTTGTTAAAGACACTGCCGGTCAAAGATCCTGAACGGTTAGTGCTGTTCAACTGGGAGGCCGGAAAGCCCTTCAGACTCACCGGCCAGCGCGGAATTTTTGTTGGTGGTCTGCCGCCGGATCGTCGCGGCGGCTCGTCTTTCCAGTACCGCCTCTTCGAAAAGATGCGTGGTGACGTGAAGACACAGCAAACTCCGCTTTCAGATCTCTTTGGCTTTGCGAACCTTTGGGAGCAAAACGTTTTGATTGAGGGACAGGCGGAACTGGCAAAGGTACAAGTGGTTTCGGGAGGTTACTTTACCGGCGTCGGCGTGCCGGCGCGTTTAGGCCGGACCATCACAGAAACGGATGACGACGCCAGTGCGCCTCCGGTAGCCATGCTCAGTCACGTCTATTGGCAAGAGAGGTTTGGCGCCGACCCTGCCGTGATCGGAAAACAAATAAAGCTCAATCAAAACAGTTTTACCATCGTCGGCGTGACCCCTGCGGGTTTTAACGGCACGATGCAGGTTGACGATCGTCCTGCCATTTCGGTGCCGCTTGCTTTTGAACCGCTCATCATGGGCGAAAACAGCGCTATGGTTAGGAAGAACGGCGAACCCGGCTCGTGGTGGCTGCACGTGATGGGTCGCTTAAAGGCGGGCGCCACATTCGCGCAAGCGCGCGACAGCTTGAATGGATCATTTCAAGCACTGGCGTTGGAGATCATGCCGCCGCCGAAAAAAGTAAATGAGACTGCCCAGCTGGAACCAAAGGACTTTCCGATCCTGGTTGCGCTTCCCGGCCAACGCGGCATGTGGGAAATGCGCAAGATCTACTCAAATACCCTCTATCTTCTTTTTGGCGTCGTAGGCCTGGTGTTGCTGATTGCCTGCGCGAACGTTGCCAACCTGCTGTTGGCGCGCTCAGCCTCGCGCGGAGCCGAGATCACTGTGCGGTTGGCAGTGGGCGCTGGACGCCGCCGCCTGGTGCGGCAATTGTTGACCGAGAGCGTGCTGCTGGCTTCGTTGGGGGGATTGGCAGGAGTGCTGGTTGCCTTTTGGGGTAAGGATGCACTGGCAGCGATGGGTTCAACTCGGGGATCATTTCTGCCGCCCGGTGACGACTACAGTCTGAATTGGCGCGTGCTGGGCTTCACTGTTGTCGTATCGCTCTTCACCGGAATTTTGTTCGGGATGGCGCCGGCATGGCGAGCCACTAAACTGGATTTGACCAGCGCGCTTAAGCTAAGCAATAGGGGAGGGACCGGGATCGCCCGTTCGCGGCTGATAAAAGCACTGGTGGTCACGCAAGTAGCGCTGTCTCTCGTGCTGTTGGTAGGCGCGGGCTTGTTTGTGCGCACGCTCCGGAATCTGGAACGGGTTGACGTGGGGTTCAACCAGGAAAATCTGCTGCTCTTCACGCTCAAGCCTTCGGCTGTTGGTTACAAGGACGAAAAGCTGAAACAGTTTTATGACCGACTGTGGCTACGACTCGATGCTTTACCCGGTGCGCGTTCGGCTACGTTTGGGAATGTTCCGCTCATAGCAAATTACGTAAACAGCACTTCGCTCATCCTGCCGGGAGAGACTGAGGAATCAGCCGCAGAGCATTCAACAAATGTACAAACGGTAAGGGACAACTATTTTGCGACCATGGAAATCCCCCTGTTGCGTGGTCGTGGTTTCGGACCACAGGACGACGAACGTGCGCCGCGAGTAGCGATGGTCAGTGAAACGCTGGCGCGAAAATTCTTTCCCAACGAGGATCCCATCGGAAAGCGCGTGGGGATGGATGCGAAGTCCGTCGGCAAAATAGAAATCATCGGCGTGGTGCGCGATATCAAATACAACAGCCAACGCAATGATACGGAACCTTTGATCTATACGCCGTGGCAGCAGGAGATTGAGAACGTCGGCGAGATGTTTTTTGCGGTCCGGGTCGCCGGCGATCCGCTGACTTTGGTGCCTGGCGTTCGTGAAATTGTGCGCGATGCCGACGTGAACCTACCGGTTACCAGAGTGTCGACGCAGATAAAACAAACCCGCCAAACATTGACGGAAGAACGTACTTTTGCGGGGCTGGTGAGCTTTTTTGGCGGCCTGGCTTTGTTGCTGGCAGCAATCGGCCTTTACGGAGTGATGGCCTATTCGGTCACGCAACGCCGGCACGAGATGGGCATTCGCATGGCGCTCGGCGCGCGCACGATCGATGTCCTGCGCCTGGTGATCAGAAATGGCGCGACGCTGGCGTTGATCGGCATCGCGCTGGGATTGGCCGGGGCCTTCGCGGCGACCCGGCTGATGAAGACCATGCTGTTCGGAGTGACAACCACGGATGTCACAACCTTCGTGGTTGTCTCGCTCCTGATACTGGTGGTCGCGGTCCTGGCTTGCTACATCCCGGCGCGACGCGCGGCCAAGGTCGATCCGATGGAAGCGCTCCGCTACGAATAGACGAGTAGTCTTGGGCCTTAGGCCTTTTGAGTCTGGTTCTCTCTCACTCTCACCCGGTTGACACCGGGCGAGAATGATAGGAAGCCACAACAATGAACCAAGATCAAAGTACAGAGTACAAAGTACGCAAGAACCAAGATCCACGATCTGGAGAAAACATCATGGATACTTTTCTAAGAGACATTCGCTACAGCGTGCGCAGTTTACTCAAGCGGCCAGGCTTCACGGCTATTGCCGTAATTACGCTGGGCCTGGGTATCGGCCTTAACACCGCGATCTTCAGCGTGATCAATGCGGTGTTGCTGCGCCCTCTTGCCTATCACGAACCCGCCCGCCTCGTTACTCTTCGTTCGAACCAGTCCGCTCCCGATCTCGCGGACGTTGAAGCGCAAAGCAAAACCTTCAGCAGGTTTGGCGGCGAAGTGCGGCAGGCGCTGGACTATACCGCCGGCGGCGAACCCACCCAGATTCAGATCGGCCATGTCACCGGAGGGTTCTTCGACACGCTCGGTGTAAAGGCAGAACGCGGTCGCACGATCGCTGCTGCTGATGACAAAACCGGCGGCCCCTTTGTAGTGGTCCTGAGCCAGACGTTGTGGCGGCGCCAATTCAACAGCGACGAGCAGATCGTGGGCAAGACTGTTCCGCTCAGCGGGAACGTCTACACGATTATCGGTGTCATGCCGGCGGGCTTCGCTTCACCGCGCGACAATACTGAAGCATGGACGCCGGTCCATGTGTCGAATGCCGTGGCGGCCAATTTTCGTGGCGTGCATTTTCTGCGTACCTACGGACGACTGGCCGGCGGCGTAACTATGGAACAAGCCCGCGCAGAGATGCAGGTTATCGATCAGAACCTGGCCCGGCAGTATCCCGCCGACAATAAGAACCGGAGTACCGTGCTGATTCCTCTCCATGAACGCATTGTGGGCCAGTCGCGGCAGTCCCTGCTGATATTGTTCGCGGCCGTAAGTTTGGTGCTGCTGATTGCCTGCGCGAATTTCGCAAATTTGTTATTGGCGCGCTCCGCTGAGCGGGAACGCGAGTTTGTGATCCGCGCCGCGCTGGGCGCTGGACGTTGGCGATTGATACGCCAACTTTTGACTGAGAGCGTGCTGGTGTCGCTGGTCGGCGGGGCCCTGGCGGTGCTGCTGGCAATCTGGGGCACTAACCTGCTGGTGTGGTTAAAGCCGGATAACCTGCCGCGCTTGCAGGAAATCGGTGTCGATGTGCGCGTGCTCGCTTTCACTTTTGGTATCTCGCTGCTGACCGGCGTGGTTTTTGGATTGTTGCCCGCGTGGACCGCCTCGCGCGGCGGTGTCAACGAAGCGTTGAAGGAAGGCGGCCGCAGTGCAACCGCCGGGGGCGCTCGACAAAGGTTGCGCAGCACTTTTGTAGTCGTGGAGCTCGCCGTCGCTTTGATTTTGCTGGTCGGCGCCGGTTTGCTGATCAAGACGTTCCGGAACCTACGCTCAGTCGAGCCCGGCTTCAATCCTGCCCATTTATTAACGATGCGTGTTGAATTACCCGAGACGCGCTATAAGGAAGTCGACAAGCAGACCCGCTTTCGCACTCAGGCGCTGGCGGCAATCAACTCTTTGAACGGGGTGCAGGCTGCCATGGTGAGTGAACTGCCGCTCAGTGGTGATTCTCTGAATCACGATTTTGTTATCGATGGTCGACCTCCGATCGCTCCCGGTGACGAGCCGAGCCTGGAAACGCGCAGTGTCATGGGCGACTACTTTCATACCATGCAGATTCCGTTGCGCACAGGCCGAGACTTTGGCGCGCAGGACTTTGTGGAGAACGCGCCCCTGGTCGGTATCGCCAACGACGCAATGGTGCGCCAGTATTTTCCCAATGAAGATCCTCTGGGCAAGCGCGTTCGCTGGGCCCGCGATGCGCAGGTGCATTGGATCACCATCGTCGGCGTGGTGGGCGACGTCAAACACTTCGGGCTCGACCTGCCGGAGCAGCCGGGGCTTTATTCGCCATACACGCAGGCTCAGCCCTGGAAGCGCTGGATGACGTTGGTGGCGCGCACGCAATCTGATCCGGGAAGTTTGACGCAGGCGATCAAGCAACTGGTCTGGAAAGTCGATTCGCAGTTGCCCTTAACCAAAGTCCAAACGATGGATGAAGTTGCGGCTAGTTCATTTGCAGCGCGCAGCTTCAACATGCTGCTGCTGGCGATCTTTGCCGGCCTCGCGCTGGTGCTCGCCGCAGTCGGCATCTACGGCGTCATGTCATATGCCGTCACGCAACGCACGCAGGAGATTGGCATCCGCATGGCGCTGGGTGCGCGCGCACCCGATGTGCTGAAATTGATCATCCGAAGCGGAATGATCATGACGTTAATCGGAGTGGTGATCGGACTGGCGGGCGCTGTAGCGCTGACCCGGCTGATGACGACTCTGCTATTCGGAGTGACGCCAACGGACAAGGTGACTTTCGCCGTCGTCTCTGGTGTTTTGATCTTCGTGGCGCTGCTGGCGTGCTATTTGCCGGCCCACCGCGCCACGAAAGTCGATCCGCTTGAAGCGTTGCGCTACGAGTAGCACAGACTTCAGTCTGTGTTAATGAGGGAAGCTGCGACTTGAGCGGGACGAAGGACGCACAGACTGAAGTCTGTTCTACTTTGCATGCCGGAGGCGTGCGGTCCGAGGAGAGAACAATGGAAACACTTTGGAAAGACATTCGCTTTGGCGTTCGCATGCTGGTCAACAAACCGGCGGTCACGGTGATTGCTGTGATCGCGCTGGCTCTGGGCATTGGCGCCAGCACCGCCATCTTCAGCGTAGTGAACACAGTTTTGCTGCGCGCTTTGCCTTATCCCAACGGCAACCGGCTGGTGATGGTTTGGGAACAGAACCGGCCTCGTTCGAGGGACCGTAATGTCATTTCGACAGCGAACTTTTTTGACTGGCGCGAGCAGAACCATGTGTTTGAGGACATGTCGGCCTTTTTCGCCGCGCCTTACAACTTAACCGGGTTGGGCGATCCCCAGGAGGTCACGGGGATGGCAGCCTCGTCGAACCTGTTCGACGTGCTCGGCAGCCGTCCGCTGTTGGGCCGCACTTTCGTGGAGGAAGATGGTGTGCGGGGTAAGGACAACGTTGTCGTTCTGACGTACGGCTTCTGGCAAAAACATTTCGGCGGCGATCGGAAGGTCGTCGGTAAAACTTTCGCGCTGGATGGCGTGTCGCACACGGTCATTGGAGTTATGCCGGAGGGGTTTGATTTCTTCGTCAAAGAAAATGCCTTCGTCAAGAAAGCGCCGGAATTGTGGGTACCTGTGGCCTTCTCGCAGAACGCACGCGTCCGCCAGGGACGATTCATGAGCGCCATCGGGGTGCTCAAGATTGGTGTGACACTCGACCAGGCGCGCGCAGATATGAACGCGCTGGGCATCAGGCTCGAGCAGCAGTATCCGGATTTCAATAAGGGTTGGGGCATCAATCTGGTGCCGCTGCATGAACAATTCTCAGGCGACCTGAGACCAGCTTTATTGGTTCTGTTGGGTGCGGTTGGGTTTGTGCTGCTCATCGCTTGCGCTAATGTCGCTAATCTCTTGTTGGCCCGATCGGTGGCGCGGCAAAAAGAGTTCGCCATCCGCGCCGCGCTGGGCGCCGGTCGCTCGCGCATTATTCGTCAATTGCTGACAGAGAGTTTGCTGCTGGGCCTCGCGGGCTGCCTGGTAGGTCTGTTGCTGACTCGCTGGGGAATTGATGCGCTGCTGGCGATTAGCCCGCGCGATCTGCTTTCCTTTACGACAGTAAACATCGATAAGCGTGTGCTGGGTTTTGCGTTGGGCATGTCGTTTTTAACCAGCATGATTTTTGGATTGTTGCCGGCGTGGGAGTCCGCTCGGCCGAGAACCAGTGAAGCCTTGAAGGAAGGAAGTCGCGGCACAACTGGCCGCAGCCATCGGGCGCTTAACTGGTTCGTGGTTGCCCAGGTGGCGCTTTCATTGATGTTGCTGATCGGCTCGGGTCTGATGATTAAGAGCTTGAAGCGATTGCAATCGGTTGACCCCGGCTTCGCTCCGGACAACGTCCTCACCGTGGCGGTGTCGCTGCCGCGCGCTAATTATCCTGATGCGCAAAAGAAAATGGATTTCTTTCAGAAGTTGTTGGCTCGCGTCCGGCAACTTCCGGGGGTCAACACCGCGGGAGTCGGCAGCGGACCTCCTTTCACCGGAGTTCCAGCCGCGACCGGCTTTATTATCGAAGGCAAACCGGCGCTGTCCCCTACTGATAGGCCGGTCACCGACGTGCGGGTAATCGATCAGGATTATTTTCGAACCCTGGCGATTCCCTTACGCAAGGGTCGCAACTTCACTGACCGCGAAGTTGAGAAAGAGTCGCACGTGGTCATCATCAACGAAGCGTTGGCGCGGCAGAACTTCCCGAACGAAGATCCCCTGGGCAAGCGTCTGACCATTGACATGAAAGAGAAGAATGATCCCTGCGAGATTGTGGGGGTGGTCGGTGATGTGAAATCGATCGGGCTCGATCTGCCGACGAAAGCAATGATCTATTGGCCGCAGTCTGAGTTGCCGGGCTTTCCGCTGACGTTGGTTGTCAGGACCAGCTCTGAGCCCGCCGCGATGTCGGGCGCGATTCAACGCGAGGTGCTGGCCCTCGACAAGGACCAGCCAATTTCAGAAATGCGCTCAATGCGATCTCTGATGGCTGACTCGATTTCGCGGGCGCGATTTGCATCCGTATTGCTCAGCATCTTTGCTTCAGTGGCTTTCATGCTGGCCGCGGTCGGGATCTACGGCGTTATGTCTTACTCCGTTACGCAACGCACAAATGAAATCGGCATTCGCATCGCGCTGGGCGCCAGCGGTCGTGATGTGCTTGGCCTGGTGCTCAAACGCGGACTCATTCTGGCGGGAAGCGGCGTAGTGATTGGGTTGATCGGATCCTTTGCATTGACGCGGCTGCTGACGAATCTGTTGTTTGGGGTGAGCGCCACGGATCCGTTTACGTTTGTCGTGGTGTCGATAGGCTTAACGAGCGTAGCACTGCTGGCAACCTATCTCCCGGCGCGCCGGGCGATGAAAGTCGATCCACTCGAGGCCCTGCGCTACGAGTAGCACAGACTTGAGTCTGTGTTAGTGGGGGAATTGTAACTGAGTGGTCTCGAAGGGCCACACAGACTGAAGTCTGTGCTACTGGACGCCGGCGGCGTGCGGTCCCAGGGAAGTAAGGGATCCAGCGCGCCGTGTGGTAGCCTCAGCAGGACTTTTGATTCTCGAAAAAGCGTTGCTCAATGCCTAGAATTCTGATTGCAGACGATCAAGCAGACGTCCTGGCTGCTTTGCGGCTCCTGCTCAAAGGTGATGGCTATGACATTGAAGGCGCCTCATCTCCAGCCGGCGTCTTGCAGGCCGTCGACGCTCAGGAACTCGATGTCGTCCTGATGGATCTCAACTATGCCCGCGATACTACCTCCGGCAGTGAAGGCCTGGATCTGTTGACGCGAATTCAAACGGTCGATCCCACCTTGCCGGTTGTCGTCATGACGGCCTGGGGCAGTGTCAATCTGGCAGTGGAAGTGATGCGTCGCGGCGCGCGCGATTTCATTCAAAAGCCCTGGGACAACGCGCGTCTACTTGCGGTGTTGCGCACGCAGGTTGAACTTGCCAAAGCCCTGCGCCGCGGACAGCGACTGGAAGCCGAGAACCTGGCGTTGCGCGACAGTGCCGCCGATGCGACCGCCAATCTGCCGCGCGTGATTGCCGAATCACAGGCCATGAAGGCGATTCTCAAAGTCGTCGAGCGCATTGGTCCCGCGGACGCAAATGTTTTGATCACCGGCGAGAACGGCGCGGGCAAGGAAGTGATCGCGCGCGCCCTGCACACCAGTTCGGCGCGTGCGGCGAAACCGTTGGTGTCTCTCAATGCCGGCGCGCTGGCTGAAGGTCTCTTTGAAAGCGAATTGTTCGGACACGTGCGCGGCGCGTTTACCGACGCCAAGGCAGATCGCGTCGGCAGATTTGAACTGGCCGACGGCGGCACACTTTTTCTAGACGAAATTGCCAATGTGCCGCTCAATCTGCAACCAAAACTCTTGCGCGTTTTGGAAACCGGCGAATTCGAGCGCGTGGGATCTTCCAAAACTCGGAAAGTGGACGTGCGGGTTTTGTCAGCGACTAATGCCGATTTGAATGCCGATGTGGCCCAGGGAAAATTTCGCCAGGATCTATTGTTCCGGCTGAACACGGTGGAAATTCACTTGCCGCCCCTGCGCGAACGGCGCGAAGACATTCCTCCGCTGGCCGAACACTTTCTGCGACAACACAGCGAGCGCTATCGCCGGGGCGTCATGGGACTGACGCCGCAGGCCCTCGAAGCCCTGCGCCAGCATGCCTGGCCGGGCAACGTGCGAGAGTTGGACCACGTCATCGAGCGCGCGGTGTTAATGAGTTCCAGCAGCGTGGTGACCGCGTTTGATCTGGCGCTGCAGTCCACTCCGGATGCGCGTCTTTCGGCGCGCCTCGAAGAGATGAGTCTGGAAGAAGCCGAACGCCTGCTGATCAAGAAAGCCCTGGCCCGCTTTGAAGGTAATGCGAACCGGGCCGCCGAGGCCCTCGGGCTCAGTCGCAGCGCCCTCTACCGTCGTTTACAAAAATACGGGTTGTCGTAAAACTGTCCGACAGACCTCAGTTTGTCGATGACCGGGATGACCGCGACTTTCCCCGGCAGCACTCTCGCATCGTTGACGACAAACTGAAGTTTGTCGGGCAGGTTGGAGTATCATAACGACGTGAGTACGCCTGCCAAACTGACGAAGAACACGCCGAGCTTCACAACCCTCGATCCAGCCTTCAAGCGTAGCCACCATCTGAGATTTGAAAGAAGAGTGACCCTTCTCGCTTTGGGCGCTGGTTTCCCCGCGGTAGTTCTTTGCGCCGTCTTGCTCTGGTACGGCGACTACTCGGGCCGCGTGCAATGGACCGTCGATCTATTCCTCGCACTCATCTGGCTGGGTGTCTCTTTCAATCTCAAACAAAGGATCGTGCGTCCGCTGCAGACTCTTTCGAATATCCTCGCCGCCATTCGCGAGGGTGATTATTCAATTCGCGGACGACGTGCCGAAATAGGCGACGCACTGGGCGAAGTCATGCTCGAAGTCAACGATCTGGGCCAGACCTTGCGCGAGCAAAGATTGGGAGCGCTGGAGGCGACCGCCCTGTTGCGCACAGTCATGGCTGAAATTGACGTTGCTGTTTTTGCGTTTGATGGTGAGCAGCGATTGCGGCTGGTGAATCGGGCGGGAGAAAAACTGCTGGCCCAACCCGCGACCCGACTGCTGGGCCGCACCAGCACCGAGCTGGGCCTGGCCGCTTGTTTCGATCGCGCCGTTGGCGATGGTCCGCACACGATGCAAATGGTTTTTCCCGGCGGCGTAGGACGTTGGGACATTCGTCGCAGCACGTTTCGCGAAGGCGGCGCCCAGCATCAGTTGCTGGTATTGACCGATCTCAGCCGCACTCTGCGGGAAGAAGAACGCTCGGCGTGGCAGCGGCTGTTGCGCGTCCTGGGCCACGAGTTGAACAACTCGCTGGCGCCGATCAAATCGGTTGCGGGTAGCCTGGCTGATCTTCTAAATCGCGAGCCGCGCCCGTCTGATTTGAGCGATGATATGCAGCGCGGGCTGGAGGTGATTTCTTCGCGTGCTGATTCGCTGGCGCGCTTTGTCGAATCGTACTCCAAGCTGGCGCGCCTGCCGCAACCGCGTTTTGAGCAGCTGAACATCGGCGCCCTGGTGCGGCGTGTCGCCAATCTCGAAACGCGTTTGCCGATCATGGTGCTTGCCGGTCCAGAGTTGGTTATCCAGGCCGACAATGTGCAGCTCGAGCAGTTGCTGATCAATCTGGTGCGCAATGCGGTCGACGCTTCCATGGAAACGAGCGGCGGCGTAGAGATCGGGTGGGCCCAAAACAACGGCAGTATCGAGGTCAGTATCAAAGACGAAGGCCTGGGCCTGGCCAATACCGCGAATCTGTTCGTGCCTTTTTTTACGACGAAGGCGAATGGCTCCGGAATCGGTCTGGTCCTTTCGCGGCAAATAGCCGAAGCTCACGGTGGCACGCTGACGCTGGAGAATCGGCGACGTGGTCGAGGTTGCGAAGCGTTGCTGCGGCTGCCGTTTTGATTCTTCGAAAGCTATTTCTGTTTTGTATAATCCTCTAAAAGAAACGTCCAACTGATCATGCCGAACCAGACTGGACCTCAAAAGCCTTTTAAGATCTTCGTCAGTTATCGCCGCGATGATTCGGCGGGTCACACGGGGCGTATCTACGATGGCCTCGCCGCGACTTTCGGCGAGGCTCAAATCTTCATGGACGTGGATCATATTGAACCCGGTCAGGACTTTGTTCAGGTCATGGAAGATGCCGTCAGCACCTGCGATGTGTTAGTCGCGATTATCGGCAGGGATTGGATTACCATTCGTGGACGGACGACGCGCCGGTTGGATGACCCCCTTGATTTCGTTCGGCTGGAAATAGGCGCCGCGCTGAGGCAAAAGATTTTGGTAATTCCGGTATTGGTCCAGGGAGCGAGCATGCCGCGTGTTCAGGACCTGCCGGTTGACCTGGCTGAACTGGTACGACGCAATGCGCTCGAAGTTAGCGACCTTCGTTGGCGGCACGACGTTGATCGCTTGATTGAAGTTCTTGATAGAGAACGAACGCGGAGAGGCAAAGCCGTCCAGTCGGCTCCTTTCTTGCCGTTGATTCAGTCGCTGCGTCCACGGCGTCGCAAGCTATGGCTGGCCGCGGGTATCGCCACGCTCGCTATCGCCGTAATCGCATTGTCATTGGCTCTGGCGTCTCGCTTTTGGACCAGCATCGGGAAACCCACCGTAAGTCAGCTGAGGAGTTTTGGGTTTTACACGCCAACCGTTAACTCTAATGGATCGGTTTCCCGAACGATGAAACAAGCGAATGCTTTCGCGGTCCATTTCGGTAACCATACTCCACTTGAAATGGTCCAAATACCGGCGGGAACTTTTCTGATGGGTTCGGCGGACGAAGTCTCAATTACTGAGGATGAAAAACCGCAGCATCAGGTGACGGTCAAGACTTTTTATATGAGCAGGTACGAGATTACGCAGGAGCTTTGGCAAATAGTAATGGGAAGTAACCCATCCAGGCAGGGACCGTCACACGGCGACCGGTTTCCGGTGGATACCGTGTCGTGGACCGACGCAACGGCGTTCTGCGCGAAATTATCTCAGCTGACCGGACTTCAGTTTCGGCTACCCACAGAGGCTGAATGGGAATACGCCTGTCGCGCCGGTACCACGACTCCCTTTGCGTTTGGGCAGACGCTCACCAGGGAATTGGCAAATAATAGTGGGGCCAGAGACTCTACGGTCAGGGTAGGTGAACTGGGAGTTGCGAATGCGTTCGGGCTGTCCGATATGCATGGGAATCTCTATGAGTGGTGTATGGATCGCTATCACCCCAATTACAACGGCGCACCCATTGACGGCGGGGCGTGGCTTGAAGGAGCAGATCCACTTTTCCGAGTTGTGCGCGGATGTTCGTGGAACTATCCTGACTCAGCCTGCCGTTCGGCCAGCAGGGATAAGGACCGGGAGACGACCGCCAGCGGCACGGACGGATTTCGAGTGGTCATGGTTGCACAATAGCCTTTGGCGTTAGCCTTCTAGTCATGGTCCCTTTGCTTCAGTCACCCCTGGTGCGGCAGCAATTCCGTCGTGGTGTCGCGTCGCTTCTTACGCGCGAGGCCGATTACATAATGCCGTGACCCTGGCGTATTGAATTTCTCTCGGTAGGCTTTATCGACCGCTGTTTTCAAACGCTCGCTGCGCGTAGAGACTGCGCGCACCGGAATCTCGCGACCGTCAACCACGATCACACCGACCGGCTCTTCGAGAAATGTACGATACCAGCTTCGCTGCTTCAGACTCCATGACCGCACGAACACGCGATTCTCAACCACCACCGCCCAGATGCCGATGACTCGATGCGGCTTTGTGCCCGCGCGTATGCCGAGAATCTTACCGTCGCGGATGGCCGCCACAATGTCTTTCGGAAGGAGTTGCTTTGCCTTCAATGGGTCTTCCCGGCATGGAGCGGAATTCGTGGACAAATCCGCAATCCCAAAATCCCTCAAATCGTAAGAATCAAGCGCTTGATAGATTCGCATATTTCTGAACCAATCTCTTTTGGCCGTATCCAGGAAAGCTAACAGTTAACTTTAACGAATCGCCCACGCCTTCACGTCGCAACACAAGACCCCGGCCGTATTTTAGGTGTCGGACGTAGGATCCTGGAACAAAGACCCCGGTTTGCTGTACCTCCAGCGAGTCATCAGCTAGCATAGCCAAGTTTGAGGTTTCTAGACGTAGGGTTTCAGCTCTGACTTGTCCCCGAACCAGTTCCAGAATTTCTTCAAGCATGTCGCGTTCAGGTCGCATTTGTTTTAACTCCGCCTGCGGATTAGACAAACCATTTAGCGCTTCTTTCAATTGAGGCCACCAAACTCCAAACGATTCTTCAACGGTCCTCTCTGGTAACGGAGTCTCTTGAGCGTCATTAATAGTGAGAACTAATTTCAACGTGTCTTTATTGTCTGCTTTGGCGGCGTTGAACTGAATTAGAGGGCCCTTCAGATCAGCCAGCTCCACTTGGAATAAATAAGGACAGACGTATGACTTTTCAAGAGTTTTTGACAGCGCCCCAGCTTCGAAATGTATCCAAGGAGCACTGAGGTTCTCCGGCGTGAGACACGATATTCCGAAACTGGTATCAGCCAGTTCGACAGCGATGTCCGAACTCCAACGGGCGCCTCGATCAATATCGACGGCTGACATCCAAGGCTTGACAGACTGTATAACCTTAGGAAGCCAGTCTCGCAAAGCCTCTGCCATAACTCGGCTTCTATCTCCCGACCAACTGAGAAACACTTTCATAGGTGCTAGTCTCCAATTTGGCTGGCCTCCGCACTAACTATTGGCACTCGAAGCGGTTGAGTGGGTTGCCTGCTAAATGCTCAACTTCGATTGCCTGAGAACGCAATCACGCTGTGTGAGGCAATCTCCACTGATATGCCGAATGGTAAATCCTAAATTGGGGAAATAGCAATCAGTAATTAGCACACGATCAAATACTGATGAGACAACAGACACACGCGCTAGATTCTCGTGAACCGTTGGCCGGGCAACAACATACCCGCAACCTTGCGTCTTTGATTTCTGCTGTCGTAGGAAACTGAGGGTCGACGCGTAGCGTCGCCATGACTTTAGCCGTGGCTTTCAAGCCACGGTTAGAGAATTCAAAAGAGTAATTTCGTCGCGTCAGCGACGAGTGAAGAATAAGCTTCGCGCGGTCGCCCTGCAAAGAAGAATTCTGACAAACGCGACTCATCCCCATAGATATCGTTCGTCAAATTCAATTCCGCTCTTATTAAGGAAGTTTATGTACTCTTCCTGAAATGTCCTTGTTCGATGATGCTCGCGCTGGTTCTGAATATAGCGGATAACATCGGGGATGTTAGACTTGCTCACAGAAAAAGCACCGTATCCATCTTGCCAGCCGAAGTGACGCATCGCAGCAAATTCTTGGTGAATCCATTTAGAAGATTCGCCTTTTAGGAATTGGGCGATTTGAAACGGGGCAATTGTCGGTGGGGCGGTCACCAGTGCGTGAATATGATCTTCAACGCCGCCAACTTGCAGCGCCGTCATCATGTGGGTACGTGCGATGCCGCCGAGAAACGCCCAGATGCGTTGTTCAATATCAGGAACTATCCATGACTGACGGTTCTTGGTTGAAAAAATAAGGTGATAGTGAAGTGATGAATAGGTATTAGCCATTTGAAAACCTTCTCAGAAGTTAGTCAATCGTCGCTAAAGCGACGAAGGAAATCTCACACCATCCATCCCGGCTTTGAAAAGCCGGGCTAAAGTCATGCCGTCGCTCTGCGACGAAGGCCGCAGTAAGATACGAATCCTATAGCAGGCTCATTCTCATGGGTGGCTTTCCTTTTTCACATCCCTCGTGGTGGACAGAGGTTGAAGGATGCGTGAATGTTTTGAGCGCCTAAGCATCTGGAGACCCTCTTATCACGATTTGCATGATGTTTACAAATAGATAAGCCGCTGTCGCAGGAACCTCACCCTACTCAGAAAAATCCTGCACGACGCTTGTCGATCCGAGGACATTCATCCGTCGTATGATTGAGAGTTAACACCAAATACGACAGGAGACACGAAAATGAAATACATGTTGTTGATTTATGACGCCGAACAGGATTGGGGAAAGCTGAGCGAGGCCCAACAGCGCCGAATGTACGCGGAGTACGGACAGTTCACGCAGGAAATCAAGGCGAGCGGCCATTATGTGACCGGCGCGCAATTGCACCCGATCACTACTGCCTCCAGCGTGCGTGTGCGCGATGGTCAGCAGTTGGTGACGGATGGTCCATTCGCGGAAACCCACGAGCAGCTTGGCGGGTACTATCTGATTGAAGCGGCCAATCTGGATGAAGCGACTGCGATCGCCGCCCGGATTCCCTCGGCGCGGTTTGGGACTGTTGAGGTGCGGCCACAGGTTGAGGCGCCGGCCCAGGCGACGGCATAGTAAGAATGTGGCACGGGCGTCCCGCCCGTGAGCCGTACCGAGGGAACACGTAACGCCACACGAAGCCTCTCTCCCGCGAACCACGCCCAAGATGCGCGTGCCACGTGGCACGGGCGTCCCGCCCGTGAGCCGTACCGAGGGAACACGTAACGCCACACGGGCCTCTGTCCCGCGAACCACGCGCAAGATGCGCGTGCCACGTTGCATGGCACGCGCGGACTGTGCAACTCTCGCCCCATGCCGCAGCCGGGCGAGACACTCGCGCAAGTATTCCGCGAAGAGTACGGTCGCATCATTGCTACCCTGATTCGGATCTCCGGTTCTTTCGACTTGGCCGAAGAGGCCCTGCAGGAAGCCTTGGCCGCCGCGCTCGCGAATTGGGAGAAGACCGGCACACCCAAAAATCCCGGCGCCTGGCTGACGACGGTGGCCCATCGCAAACTGCTCGACGCAGTGCGCCGCGAGCAGACCCGCAGTGACAAGCAGTCCTACCTCGAATACGAGACTACGAGGTTACAACCCCAGGTCGAAACCGCGCTGTTTGAGGAAACCGTGGAGTATCCGGACGATCGTCTGCAGTTGATCTTCACCTGCTGCCATCCCGCACTCAGTCGCGAGGCGCAAGTGGCCATCACGCTGCGCACACTGGGCGGCCTGACCACCGCGGAAATTGCGCGCGCCTTTCTTTTGCCCGAGCCGACCATGGCCCAAAGACTAGTACGCGCGAAAAGCAAGATCCGGCTCGCTCAAATTCCCTATCAAGTGCCGCCACTTGCGGTGCTCGCCGAACGTCTGGCCGCGGTACAGGCCGTCATCTATCTGATTTTCAACGAAGGCTACTCTGCCACTGGCGGTGACAGTCTGATCCGCCGCGACCTCAGCGCGGAAGCGATTCGTTTGGCTCGCGTGCTGTGCGAACTCGTGCCGCACGACGCCGAGAATTTCGGCCTGCTGGCATTACTGCTCTTGCAGGACTCGCACCGCGACGCTCGTATTAATTCGCAGGGTGAACTCGTCACTTTGGAGGAGCAGGATCGCTCGCTTTGGGACCGCGGGGAAATCGAGGAAGGTTTGCGGTTGGTTGAGAAAGCGCTGCGGCTGCATCGCCTGGGCGTTTATCAGTTGCAGGCTGCCATCGCCGCCGTTCATGCCGAAGCACAAACCGCCGCCGCTACTGACTGGCCACAGGTTGTGGCGCTCTACACAGAGCTGATGCGCATCACGCCCTCGGCCATCGTGGCGCTGAATCACGCGGCCGCGGTGGCCATGACCGAACGGTGCGAAGACGGGTTGCGGCTGGTGGAGCGCGCCGGCGCCGAGGGCAGGCTGGACAACTATTATCTCTTTCACGCGGCCCGCGCGGACTTACTCCGGAGACTCAACCGCTTTCCCGAAGCGGCCGACGCTTATGCGCGCGCGCTTGAACTCGTGACGAACCCTATTGAACAAGAATATGTGCGCCGGCGGTTGCGAGAAGTTGAGGCGAGCGAATGAAGTCTTTAGGTGGTAACCGAGTCCCAGCGTGACTGATCACTAAGCTGCGGTCTGATTTGCAGCATGCGAACGTCTGCGGCTACACTCTTTCGACCTCAGGTTTTGATGGTAATTCCTCAAACCCAAAGTTGTGCCCCTGTAGCTCAATGGTTAGAGCAGCAGACTCATAATCTGTTGGTTCGGGGTTCGAATCCCTGCGGGGGCATTAAAGCAGAAGGCAGGAGGCAGGCGGCAGGAGGCAGTAAGCAGAAGGCAGTAAGCAGAAGGCAGGAGGCAGACGGCAGTAGGCAGGAGATGGGCCACCACTGCCGCCTCTTTGCTCACAACGCGTTCCCGGTCATGCCGCTCGAGCCCACACCAACACAGTTATACTTTCGGCAGGATCGCCATGTGCGGAATGAGTCCGTCGACTTCCTTCCAGGAGCCCTGCACATGCGGCGCATCAAAGCGTCTTTCTCGTCCCTTGCCAACCGTGTCGAACTCGCGATGGTCGGCGGTCCTGACCTCTCGGAGAATTTCAGCAATCTCAACTTTGTCGAAGCTGACTCCATGGTCTCGTGAATCCAGGTAATAACCGCGCAGCAGTTTCTCCATTTTTCCGCGGCATACTTCAGCGGAAGTAAACAGATCGCTGCCGGCAAAGCCTCCCTTGATGAATGCCATGTAACCGATTTGATTTTCCTCAACCTTGAACGCCACGTTCAAGACCTCGCGATCCGGCGTCTGACTTTCATAGATATCGGACATGGACATGGTGTCGCTGACAACTTCCAGGCGCACGGCCTTGGCCGAAATATCGCGCCAAACTCTTGATTGGTCCGAAGCGGAACTGCCGTGACTTTCCTTACTGCGGGTGACATCGCTGTGAGTGGAACTGCGCAAGCTGGGATAAGAAAAGTGATCCGATGAAGCAAAGCCAGGACTGTTGTAGCGCCAGCGCCCCTGCTCCACACACGAAACGGGAATCGGCAGTGTCGAGTTAGCGGCGACGACCACCGTAATATTCACGACCCGGTTTTGCTTGGCGCCAATCAGTTGTTGTCCGTCATAGATAATGATGTCTCGTGGTGATTTATTAACAACTGTAAGTTGTGGGACATTGCCGGCATCGGACACCTCTGTGATTTCGGCCAGTCCCTGCGTAAGCGCCTCGTCAAGTTGCAGGAACGGGGCCGCCGATTCTCCGTGGCTGCTGAAGAGCGGAAACACCTGCACCTCCTCGAACATCTGCGGTGCGCCAACGGTGATACTGTCTAAAAGCTCATTCAAGATTTGCATTCAGAACTCCTCCTCAAGCGGAAAAATGGATTTGGCCCAGGCTCGTTGGGTATGAACGTTCGCGGCGCTTAGTTAGGGCAAGCCGCTTTCCTTGTGCGCATGGACCAGGCGTGGGAGAGGTCAAATTTCATGCGTGTTGGTTGCGGATCGATCCGTGTTTGGTTGCCCGGCAGTTTTGCGCAAGACTTGTTGTATGCTCGCGCGCGGGGCAATTGTTTCTTTACGATGATTCAGTCGCGACGCAAGCACGCCGGATGCGTGCGGTCCCAGGGGTGAAGGATGACCAAGACCACGTTCGCCAAATTCTGGTGCCGCCGCTGTGATGGAGTGCTCGCGGGGCCGCTGGAGCGGCACCACCTTTCGAGTCAGCCTGATGCCGCTGCTTCAGACAGACCGGTGAAGGGATCCGCGCTGATGCCGCGGGGCTGTTACACGCTTGGCAGCGACCTGGCGAAAAATAAATCTGCCGGCGGCGAGCCAATGGCTAAGGGCAGCGTTGTGTTTTCTATGAAGGAAATTAGACAGGTAAACAACGCCCTCGCAGGTTCCAGCCGCCGGTCAGCTAATCCCTGTCATTGCGAAAATCGAAAAGCACTTAGCCGCAACAAGGTCGGTTCGACGGATTGCGTTTGCCTGCACCCTTCACGCATGCGCTCACAGAAGTACAAGCTCAACCTCGGAGTTCGTGCGCGCAATGAAGACAAACCTAATCACATTCTCATCGTCGATGATGACGAGACCATGCGGGAGATCTTTAGAGATTACCTGCGCCGTTTGGGATACACAGTCGTGGAGGCTGAGAATGGTTGCGCCGGCGTCGAGGCCGCGGTTCGCGAACGACCACGGCTAATTCTCATGAACTATCTGATGCCCGAGATGGACGGGCTGACAGCGACGGAGATTATTCGGCAACAGCCCAGTTTGAAAAAGATACCGATAATCATGAGTTCCGCCTGCATGGAAGAGGAGATGAAAGAAGTCGCTCTGTCAGCGGGTTGTGTTGAGTATATCGAGCAGCCGGCTTCGCCTCGTGAGTTGCAGGATAAGATAGAAGCTTACTCTCCTCTTAGGAAATAAGGTGTTCTTTTTTTCGTGTCCACTCTTAAACGCAATGATCGCTAACTAAGAATTTGCGTTACAAAAGGCGCTGGACATTCCATCGGGCCGCAACTCATAATCCTTCGAGCAATATTCAGAAATTCGCTTGCAGAATAAGATAAGAGTTTCCCGAGACTTCTTATCAAATGGGCACGATTCTGCGGGCCACAGGGAGCGCGCACTTGGGAAAGAAAGTCATTGGTATTGGCATTATCGGCGCGGGCTTTGCGCGCACGACGCAGATTCCCGCCTTTAAGGATTGTATCGGCGCCCGCGTCGTGGCGATTGCCAGCGCGCATCGCGAAAACGCTGAGAGCGTCGCCGACGAATTCAAGATCCGGCACGTCGCCAACGATTGGCGCGAACTGGTCGCCAGTGACGACGTCGATCTCGTCAGCATCGTTACACCTCCGGCCACGCACCTGGAGATAACCATGGCGGCACTCGAGCATGGCAAGCACGTGCTTTGCGAAAAGCCCATGGCTATGAACGCCGAGCAAGCACGGCAGATGACCGAGCGCGCCGCCGAGGCCGGTGTGTTGGCGCTGATCGATCACGAACTGCGTTTCTTGAACAGTCGCCGCATGATGCGAGCGATGCTTAACGGTGGAGCGATCGGAACCGTGCGGCATTGCAATTACGTGTTTCGATCCGATTATCGCGGCCTGCTGGAACGGCCTTGGGATTGGTGGGCTGACGAGGCAATGGGCGGCGGTACGCTGGGCGCGATCGGTTCGCACGCCATCGACTCGTTTCGCTGGGTTGTCGGCGCTGAAATCTCGCAGGTCTTCGCAATGCTCTCTTCACACATCGCAGAAAGACCTGAGAAGGGAAGCGGAGTGATGCGCGCGGTTACTTCGGATGATGAAGCAAAGCTGCTGTTTCGCTTTGCCGATTCCGAATTGACCCGGAACACGACCGGCGCCGCTTCGCTTTCAGTGGTGGAATCGGGCGGACACGAGAACCGGCTCGAGGTGTACGGCACGACCGGAGCGTTAATGGTTGAGGAGACCGGCGAGCTGTGGCATTCACCGGCCGGCTCGGGCTCGTGGCGTCCGGTGCCCGTGGATCAGGATTCAATGGCCGCCGGCATGCGCGCCGGCAGTTGGTCGCGTGGCTTTACCGCATTCTCAGGCGCCGTCATTGACGCCCTGCACGAGGGAAAGACAACGGTCGAGGGAGCGGCAACTTTCGCGGACGGATATCAAACACAACTCGTGCTCGACGCGGCGCGTGCGTCCAACAAGAGTGGATGTTGGGCGGATGTAGAGTAAGCAGAAGGCAGAAGGCAGAAGGCAGAAGGCAGAAGGCAGGAGGCAGGAGGCAGAAGGCAGAAGGCAGGAGCAGTGGCAGGGGCAGCTCAGAACTTCGACTTTTATGGACGACCGCGAACGCTCTTAAAATCGTGACGGCTGCTCCTGCCGACTGCCGCCTGCTGTTTGCAAAAGGTATGAAGAAACTGCGCAAGCGCCGATTACCGAACCGGGAATCCGTCGTGCGCGTGGGTGTGGACACCGGCGGCACCTTTACGGATTTTGTTTGTGAGATAAAGGGCCGTTTACAGATCTTCAAACTTGCCTCAACCCCGGCAGACCCAGCACAGGCAATTATCGCCGGCCTGCGACGCATCGGGGAAATTACAGCAACCGAACCAGCGAACCTCGAAGTGGTCCATGGCACTACGGTGGGCACCAATGCTTTGCTCCAGAGACGCGGCGCGCGCACGGCGCTGATTACGACCAAAGGTTTTGAAGACGTATTGGCGATCGGAAGGCAGGCGCGTCCTGAACTCTACAATCTGAACGCGATAAAACCGCCGCCGCTGGTTGCCGACCAGCTGCGTTTCGGCGTTCCCGAGCGCGTCAGCTCGGCCGGCGAAGTCCTGGAAGTCTTAAAAGAAACGGACGTCAACCGCCTGCTCCAAAAAGTAAAACGCGCCCGCGTCGAGTCGCTGGCGATCTCGCTGCTGTTCTCGTTTGCCAATCCCGCGCACGAGCAACAACTCGCCAGGGCTCTGGCTTCGCTCGACATTCCACTTTCCATCTCGCATGAAATTCTGCCTGAGTATCGTGAATACGAGCGCACCTCTACCGTTGCCATCAACGCTTACCTGCAGCCGTTGATGGGCACTTATCTCAGACGCCTGGCTGCACCCGCCCAAGACGCTCACGCCGCCGTGAACAAACAAAGACCAAAGACCAAAGACCAAAAACCGCTTTTCCTTCGCGTAATGCAATCGTCGGGCGGCAGCATTTCCGCCTCCGCCGCTGCTGAAGAACCGGTGCGCACAATCCTTTCCGGACCCGCGGGTGGCATTGTCGGGGCTTTGCGCGCCGCGCTGGCCGCGGGTTTTCCCAACATCGTCACTTTTGATATGGGTGGAACTTCGACTGATGTAGCGCTTTGCGATGGCGGCGCGTTGCGCATGACTAACGAGGCCAACGTTGCGGGTCTGCCGGTGGCCGTATCCGTTATGGACATTCACACCGTGGGAGCCGGCGGTGGTTCAATTGCGCGGGTCGATGAAGGTGGTTCTTTGCGTGTTGGTCCGGAATCGGCGGGCGCGGATCCGGGACCTGCCTGCTATGGCCGCTCACTGTTGCCCACGGTCACCGATGCCCACCTCGTGCTGGGACATTTCGCCGATGGCGGTTTACTCGGCGGTGAGTTCAAGTTGGACCAGGCGCGCGCCCGCGAAGCGCTAAAGCGGCTGGCGAGTGACATGACAAAAGCCGCGCGCCGCGAAGTGAGCATCACCCGAGCCGCGCAAGGGGTGCTGTCAGTCGTGAACACGAACATGGAAAGGGCGCTGCGTCGTATCTCGGTAGAACGCGGTTATGATCCCAGAGGGTTCGCGCTTCTTCCGTTTGGCGGCGCGGGCGGATTGCATGCCGTCGATCTCGCGCGCGCGTTGCGTATTCCCACAATTGTCGCGCCTTCGGCGGGTGGGGCGTTGTCGGCGATAGGCGTTCTCGCGGCTGACGTTGTAAAGGACCAAAGCCGGACCGTGATGCTCGAGGTCAGCCCGGGCCTCGCGGCTAAATTGGAAAAGACTTTTAGTGAGATGGAAAACTCGACGCGTACTGCCTTGCGAGCGGAAGGTTTCAAAGAAGGCAACCAACGTCATCAGCGATCCCTGGCCGCGCGTTACAAAGGCCAGTCTTTTGAACTGGAGATCAAACAAACAATCGGAGACATCGCCGCGGCTTTTCATCGTGCGCATCAGGCCCGTTATGGTTACGCGCAGCAGGGCAATATCGTTGAGATCGTCGCAGCCCGTTTGAGATCGACGGGAGTGGTAAAGAAATTGAAACAAAGTCGGTTGCCGCACTTCGACGGAAAGTCTCAGGCAAAGCCTTTTACGCACATCGAGGTTTTCTTCGCCGGGAAAAAAGTTCGTGCCGGTGTCTACAATCGCGATGAACTTCGTGCGGGAGCTAAACTTCAGGCGCCCTGTGTTGTGACCGAGTATTCGGCGACCACCTTGATTCCGGAAGGCGTGACAGTGCGGGTTGATTTTTATGGCAACCTGATCATTGATTTGCAGCAGCCTTGATCTAAATCAGCGCAACACAAGTTTGGGCAGGGCAGTCAGGAAGGGGACTCTAGCACCCCAGCGCGGTTGCCGCGCTGGGGACCCCGCCCTGTCCCCGCTCAAGTTAGATCAACTCTCTATTTAACTTAAACTTGAGCCATCCGAAATCAGTTGAATTTATCGCCAGCGGCGGGGACAGGGGTCCCCTTCCTGACCGCCCAGTGCGGCGTTGAAAGGTCAAATGAAGAATTTCGATCCCATCACGTTGGAAATCTACCGGGCGCTCTACACTTCGGTGGCAGAGGAGATGGGCATCGCGCTCAGGCGCACGGCCTTCTCGCCCAACATCAAAGAACGCCGTGATTATTCGTGCGCGGTTTTTGATAGCGCCGGACGTGTGATTGCGCAGGGCGATCACATGCCGGTCCATCTCGGCTCGATGCCCATGGCCGTCGCCGCTGCCTTGAAGGCCGTTGAGATTCGATCCGGCGATGTAGTGATCCTGAATGATCCGTTCGCAGGCGGTACGCATCTGCCGGACGTGACGCTGGTGATGCCTGTAGTCAGTAGTCAGTTGTCAGTTGTCAGTAGTAGAAAGGCGGGATGGAACCGTGCACTTCCGCCAGTGAAACAACTGACAACCAACAACGGACCACGGACATTGTTCTACGTAGCCAATCGCGCGCACCACGCGGACATTGGCGGCGCTACTCCCGGATCGATGGGGTTGGCTACCGATGTCTATGGGGAAGGCGTTCGCATTCCGCCGATTCGACTCGTGCAAAATGGTGAGCTTGACACAGATCTGATGCAGTTGATTCTGGCGAATGTACGAGGGAACGACGAACGACGTGGAGACTTCCAGGCCCAGATTGGCTCACTACAAACCGGAGCGACCCGACTGCTGGAAATCGTGGAACGCCGCGGCGCCCTCGAGGCCTCGATCTATGCCGAGCATCTCATCGCTTATTCGGCGCGACTCATGCGCCACGCGATCAACTCGATTCCGGACGGCACTTACCAGGCTGAGGACGCGCTTGATGATGACGGCATTCACCCGGAGCCAGTACCTATTCGCGTGCGGATCACAATCAAAGGCGAACAGGCGCTGATTGATTTTAGCGGCAGCGCGCCGCAGGTTGACGGCGCGATTAATGCTGTGGAAGCCATTACCGTTTCCGCCGTGGCCTATGTGTTTCGCTGTTTGCTGGGCGACGACGTTCCGGCAAGTGCCGGGCTGATGGAACCAATCGAAGTCATCGCGCCATCCGGCACAATTGTTAATGCCAATCACCCGGCATCCGTGGCGGGCGGCAATGTCGAGACTTCACAGCGGACCGTCGACGTCGTCTTCAAGGCGCTGGCCCAGGCGCTGCCACTCAGGATTCCCGCCGCCAGTCAGGGCACGATGAACAATTTAACGATGGGTGGTATCGATGCGCGCACCGGCAGCGAGTTTTCATATTACGAAACCGTGGCCGGAGGCATGGGAGCCCGACCGGGCCTTGATGGTTCGAGCGCGGTGCATACGCACATGACCAACAGCCTGAACACGCCCGTCGAGGCGCTCGAGTATGCTTATCCGTTGCGCGTGCGCGAGTATCGCATCCGCCGTGGATCAGGAGGGAAGGGAAAGCATTGCGGTGGCGACGGTGTTGTACGCGAGATCGAAACCCTGGTACCCGCGCGCATGTCGCTCCTTTCCGATCGTCGAAAGCGCGGCCCGTATGGATTAAGCGGAGGCGCCGCGGGAATGACCGGCAACGCGAAAATTATTCACGAGGGTCGCGCGCGCAGAATCGGATCAAAGGGAAGCTGGCAGTTGGAAGCCGGCGATCGTATCCGCATCGAATCGCCCGGCGGCGGCGGCCACGGAAAACCAGATTAGTCTCCAACAGGCTGCCAGCCTGTTGCGGTTACAGACAGACCAGCTTGGCGTTGACAGATCCGCAGGCTGGCAGCCTGCAGTACAATCAATTCGCGTTTCGAGTAATCATTGCCCCAGGAGGAGAATCCACATGCGTCGTTCGATTTACTGTCTTGCCATTCTGACTTTCCTGTCTTTTTCGTCCCGGTCCGTGACCGCGCAGACTCAACTCTCCGCGGACCTGCGCGAGAAGATTGATAAGATCGTGGCCGAAGGTCTGGCCAAAAGCGGTGTGCCGAGCGCGTCGGTGGCGATTGTAAAAGATGGCCAGATCGCTTACGTAAAGGCTTACGGAGATGCTCGTCTCGAACCGCGCACTGCGGCCACCGCCGAGATGCGCTACAGCATCGGCTCGATCAGCAAACAGTTCACCGCGACGGCAATTCTTCTGCTACAGGAACAAGGCAAGCTCTCGCTCGATGACAAAGTCGCGAAGTTTATTCCCGACCTTACACGCGCCGGCGAAGTTACCATTCGCCAGTTGCTTTCTCATACTTCCGGCTACCAGGACTATTGGCCGCAGGACTATGTGATGCCCATGATGTTGCAGCCAATCACTGCGCAAAAGATCATGGACCAGTGGGCACGCAAGCCTTTGGATTTCGAACCCGGTACAAAGTGGCAATACAGCAATACGAATTACGTAATCGCCGGCGTCATCGTGGAAAAGGCCGCCGGAATGCCTCTGCTTCAATTTCTGAGCGAGAAAGTCTTTACGCCACTCGGCATGAAGAGTGTGGCTAACATCGATCAGGAAAAACTCGGCGAGACAGATCCGACCGGTTATCTGCGATACGCTTTGGGACCGTTGCGAGCGGCGCCCAAAGAAGGCAAGGGTTGGTTGTTTGCTGCTGGTGAGTTAGCCATGCCGGCGCAGGATCTTGCCAGGTGGGACATCTCGATCATGGACCAGAAATTGTTGAAGCCGGGTTCGTACCGCGACTTCGAGACTGATGTTCTGCTCAAAAACGGGGCCGCGACCGGGTATGGCTTGGGCGTTGATGTCGGCACCGAGGCCGGACATCGCGCGCTCTCTCATGGCGGCGAGGTCTCGGGGTTTACGGCAGAGAATATCGTCTTCCCTGACGACCGCGTGGCGGTGGCAGTGCTGACGAATCAGGATGCCGCCGCCGCAGCCGGGCCTATTGCGCACGGCATTGCACCGTTGTTGCTCGCGACCGATGATCCGGCCACGCCTCAGAAACTGGAACAGGCGCGCAAGATATTTGCCGGACTCCAGCAGGGGACGATCGATCGTTCGCTGTTCACGGACAACGCAAACGCCTATTTCAGCGAACAAGCCCTGAAAGATTTCGCCAGTGGACTGGCCCCTTTAGGTGCGCCAGTGGAGTTCACACAGGTTCGTAGCGGTCTGCGCGGCGGCATGACTCTGCGTGTGTACAGGATCAAACTGGCGCAAAAAAACTTGCGCGCCTGGACCTATGAAATGCCCAACGGCAAACTTGAGCAGTACCAGATCGCACCGCAGGACTGATGTTTCACAGGCGTTTTGAGTACTGCCTTTTTAGGAGGGCTTTAGCTGGGCGAAGAACCCGACTGAAGTCGGTACTCTGAACGCCTGTTGCCAGACGACCGGAATCTACCGTTGATTAATTTCGTATGAGTGAATAAATGCGTGTAACGATCGGCCAAATCAATACCACCAACGGGGAATACGAGGGCAATACCGCCAGTATCATCCGCGCAATCGAACAGGGGAAGAAAGATCGTTCCGATCTGGTTGTACTTCCTGAGGTTGCCATCCAGGGTTATACCTCGCTCGATTGGTTTCTGGATCGCGACGTGGTGGCGCGCTCACTCGAACCTCTGGAAAAAATTATCGCGGCCACCGCAGGCATCACCGCTGTGGTCGGTACGGTACGTCCTTCAAATCTGCCCACGGGTCGAAAGCTTTTTAACTCGGCGGCGATCATTCGCAATCAACAGTTGCTGGGTTTTTCAGACAAGACCCTCTTGCCGGAATACGACGTCTTTGACGACCCGCGTTACTTTGAACCGGCCCTCGAAAGGCATCTTTTCAACATCGATGATTGCGAACTGGGCATCGCGGTCTGTGAAGATTTTTGGAATGACAAGACTTTTTGGAGAGAGCGCCTGTACGCCTCCGATCCGGCGGACGAGTTGATCAATCTGGGCGCGAAGGTGCTCGTCTCCATCAATGCTTCACCCTTCAATAAAGCAAAGATGGGCCAGCGCTGCGCCATGGTTTCTCATCGCGCAAAACTGGCGCGGGTACCAGTGGTCTTCGTCAACCTGGTCGGCGGCAATGACGGAATAATTTTTGACGGCGCCAGCATTGTGGCTGACTGTGAAGGTCGGATCATCATGCAGGCGCCGCCATTCAAAGAGTTTTTCGGGACGGTAGATCTCGAGTGCGGTGTGGCCGATGATCATTGTCTGCCGGGCGACGACATTGAAACGGTGCACCAGGCGCTGGTGCTCGGCATTCAGGACTATGCGCGCAAGAACCGCTTCTCAAAGGCACTGCTCGGCTTATCCGGCGGCATCGATTCGGCGGTGGTTGCGGCCCTGGCCTGTGAAGCGTTGGGTGCTGAGAATATCCTCGCAGTCATGATGCCCTCGCCCTATTCCTCCGTTTCGAGCATTGAAGATTCTTTGGAGCTGGTCCGCCGCCTGGGCATGAAAGTTATCGAGCATTCGATTAGCGCACCCTTTGAAGTCATGATCAACGAGTTGAAGCTGCCGCCGCCATCGGTAGAGAGCAGCTCGACCGCCGTCGAGAATCTGCAATCGCGACTGCGCGGAAATATACTGATGACCATCTCGAACGCTGAGAGTCGGTTGTTGTTGTCGACCGGAAATAAATCCGAACTGGCACTCGGGTATTGCACGCTCTATGGCGATACGAATGGCGGGCTGGCCGTGATCGGCGACGTCCTCAAGACTGAAGTCTACGCATTGGCCCGCAACCTCAATCGCGAGCGCGCGATCATTCCTGAAAATATCATTGAGAAACGACCTTCAGCAGAGTTGGCTCCCGGCCAGTTCGACGATCAGTCGCTGCCCGCATATGACATTCTCGATCCCATTCTGACCATGTACTTCGAGCAGAAGGCGACTCCGGAAGAGATCATTGCGCAAGGGAGTGATGCACGGTTGGTTTACGACATCTTGAATCGCGTTGAATCGCCGGCGAATGAATTCAAGCGGCGCCAGTTACCACCCACCCTGATAATTTCCCGCAATGCGATCGGTATCGGCCGGCGCCGCCCAGTGACGCATCACTACCGACGTGAACCGGCGAAGTAGCACAGACTTCAGTCTGTGGTCCAAGTGGTGCGCTTGGTCCCTCTCCGCAAGGGGAGAGGTAAGGGAGAGGTGCGCCGCACGGACAACCCCACCCCAACCCTCCCCACTTGTGGTGAGGGAGAAGGGCTTGCCATTACGTATCCTCCTGGAGCATTATCTGCGCTCCAGTATTTTCCCCGAAAATAATCCAGACAAAGGCAGGAATAAAGGCGGAAATATGAAAATCAGAACGTTTCTATTGCAGGCGCTCGTCCCCGTTTTGCTGGCGCTGGTACTCAACGGATCAGCGTTCGCGGGTGGACCAGGTTTTCAGGACAAGAACAAGACCAAGATCCCCGAAGTCGAAGCCAAAGCCGTAAGTGCCGTTGAAGGGGCCGCCGACATCGATGCCAAAATTACCGCCGCCGCCGACTTTGTCACAAAGTATCCCAAGAGCACCTCGCGACAACACGTGGCCGAGTACATCGTTGATCAGATCCTGGCCGTCAAGGATCCAGCACAGAAATTGGCACTGGCGCAAAAGTTCCCCACGGTTTTCACAGCGAACACGGAAGCAGAGTTGATTAAGCCCGCTTTGATCGATGCTTACCTCCAACTGAACCGCTTTGACGAGGCCTTTGCCGAAGGCGCCGCGTACCTGGCCAAAAAGCCTGACGATATCTCGGTATTGGTTAATTTAACGATTACCGGCACCGAGCAAGCTAAGAAACAGAACCCGAAATATGTCAATGCCAGCCGGCAATATGGCGCCAGGGCGATCGAGCAGTTTGAAGCAAACAAGAAGCCCGCTGGTATGGACGACGCGATCTGGGAAAAGCAAAAAGCGCTGCTGCCGCAGGTATATCAGGAGATGGCGATCGTCTCTTTAATGGAGCAGAAACCCGCCGAAGCCCAGGTCAAGTTGGAAAAAGCCACGAAGTCGAATCCTGCCGATCCTTTTAATTACATGTTGTTGGGAAGCATCGCCAACGATGAATACCAGAAGCTCGCCGTAACTTATAAGGGTATGGCGGCGGGGAAAGAAAAGGATGACGCGCTGGCGAGGGCCAATGCGTTGCTGGATAAAGTTATTGATTATTACGCCCATGGCGTCGGTCTCGCGGAAGGAAAACCGCAGTACCAGAATTTTCACGATCAGCTGCTACAGGATCTAGCTTCGTACTATCGTTATCGCCATAGCAACTCCAGCGATGGCTTGCAGAAGTTGATCGATAGTTACAAACAGCCGTAAAAACGACGTGGCACGGGCGTCCCGCCGGTGAGGGTCACGCAGGAAACACCTGGGAAATGAACCGGCCTCTTGCGCCCAGCACACGCGCAGGATGCGCGTGCCACGTTATGCCGCGTACTGCGCATAGACCGACTTTACCTTCTCCAGAAAATCCCTTCGGTCGACGATGTAGTAGAGTTTGACTGAACCAGCACCGGCGATGTCCGCAACCAACTGCTCCAGAATTTCGAACTGATCGCTTTCGGTAATGCCGTGCGTGTTCAAATAATCGCCGCGACGAAAACGTCGGGTCAGCTCCAGCAGAGTTAACCGACCCGCGAGCGTACTGCCGCCCGACTGATGCGAGCGGCTCAGCAGGTACTGCACCAGCAATACATCATTAAAGAGCGAGGGCGCCAAAAACAAACGCGAGTCTTCACGTTCATAGTTTTCTTTCAGCCGGCTCGAGCGCCGCACCCCGCGCACGCCCGCGAACACCTGGTCCCAATCTGTTTTTGCATCACGTCTTTCGAGAAAGGCGCGCGTTGCTGCCACCAGCCACGCAGGGTCGTCGAAATCCACCTTTGCGCGCAGCGTGTCCAGCCATTCAAAGAAGACAGCGCGGCGGTCCGATTTTGTTTCGATAACCTGAAACTGATCGTCTTTTCCGGGTAGCGATTTTAGCAACGCCCGCCGCGCCGCGTCCGTCGCTTTGCTCCCTTCAAGCCGTAACGTTTCCAGGCGCGCATGCCAGCGCTTAACCGCGTCGCAATAGGGACAGTGGGGATGCTTTTCTTCGCTGTCGAAGAACGGGCGCGCGGCGGCTGGTGCTGTTAGTTCCTGCACAGTTGGCGCGTAGCGTTTGATCTCGGAGTAGGCTGTGCGCGGCGCGAGACCCAGCTGCGAAGTAAAAATATCGAAGGTGCAGGCAAGACAAACCAGTGTCGAGTATTCCGAGACACTCGCTGCGGGAAACTTGCTTAGATCGTGTTCGTAGCGTTTGGCCGGGGCCGGCATGTGGTGGATTCTAACCACAAAACGCGAAGTGATGAAGAGCGCGTTCACATGATCGACACCAGCGACGCGTTCAACCCTTCGTCCGTGTGGCCCACCGCCATGTCGAGTTCGGATTCCACATCGCCAATCGGCAGTGTGTCTTTCATAAAATCAAAGATTTCGCGATCCAGCAGGTGCGATGGCACTGTGTTGCCCAGGGCTGTCATCATCGAGCTGCGAAGGTGGGGAATCTCTTTTTCGAGTTCGCCAATCAGGCGGCTGATGCGCGCGCGTTTCAGATTTGATTGCGAACCGCAAAGGTCGCAGGGAATGATGGGAAATTGTTTGAGCGCCGCGTACTCAGTAAGGTCCGCTTCGCGACAGTATGCCAGCGGTCGAATCAGCGTGTTCCGCCCGTCGTTTGAACGCAGAATAGGAGGCATCGCCTTAAGCTTGCCGACAAAGAACAGATTCAAAAGAAAAGTTGCCAGGATGTCGTCGGCGTGATGGCCCAGGGCGATCTTGGTGCAACCTTCTTCGACGGCGATGTTGTAAAGGATGCCGCGACGCAAGCGAGAGCAGACAGCGCAAAATGTTTTTCCTTCCGGCACCAGACGCTTGACGATTGAATAGGTGTCGCGCTCAACGATGCGAAAGGGAACGCCTAACCCGCTCAGATACTCTGGCAACACCTCTGCGGGGAATCCGGGTTGCTTCTGATCCAGGTTGACCGCCAAAATCTCAAAACTGACTGGCGCCCGCAGTCGAATATCGAGCAGTAAATCCAGCAGTGTGTAGCTGTCTTTGCCACCCGAAAGACAAACCATAATGCGATCGCCAGCGGCGATCATCCCGAAATCATGGATGGCTTCGCCCATTCCCCGCAGCAGCTTTGTCTTGATTTTATCTTCCATAAAACAGTCGCCCTCACGAAGGTCTTAGCGCGCCCCGGGACCGCACGCCTCCTGCGTGCTGATACGTCTGTCAGAGTCGAGGTTGTCAGCAGGCAAGTCTGCATCGCAACGCCGCCACGCAGGATGCGTGCGGTCCAGAAGCTTACTTCGGTAATGCGATCCTTCCGATCGCGGATTCGCCAATGCTGCCAAAGTAAAGCATCCCATCGCGTTCGACTATGTTCGCGATCTCCGCATAACACTCCTTCGATCCATCCTGCAGATTCGCGACAACGCGGCCGTTGGTGTCCAGACCCAGCACAAAGGAGTAGCGTTTGGGCGCCGGCTGCAAAAGCTTAGGCAGACGCGCCACCATCTTGCGCAGAAAAGGGTGAGGCAGCAATCGATCGAGCACGGTATCGCGCGGCGTTACCAACGCCAACCAGAATTTGTCGCGGCCGTTGGAGAGAATGCCATCGGGAAAGCCCGGCAGGTTATCAATAAAGATTTCCGACTGGCCCTGTTTTGGTCCGCTAAGCCACACGCGGTGGACGCGGTACTTGCCGGTTTCCGCCACGAGCAGAAATGATTGGTCCGGACTGACTGCGACACCGTTGGCGAAACAAAGATTGCTCAGCACCACGCGCGTCGTCTTTTTTATTGGATCGTACGCCAGCAGACGCCCGTTTCCCTGATGCTCGAGGATATCCAGAGTAAAGGTCGCCAGGGGAAACTTGCTCGATGCATCGGTAAAGTAGATGGTGCCGTCAGCTGCCTGGTCCAGATCATTCGTGCAGCGGAAGGGAAGACCGTCAGCCTGTGTACTCAATACAGTGATAGAGCCATCAGGCGCGATCGATAACAAGCCCTTGTCGGCATCCGCTACGATCAGGTTATCGGCGCGGTCAAAGATTAATCCCAGTGGTCGTCCATGAGTGTTGGCGAAACCTTCCGGATGCGTGCCGTCCGCTTGCAGACGCACGATGCGACCATTGTCCATTCCACCATAAATACGCCCGCGTGAATCCAGCGCCACGTCTTCAGGTGCAAAGCCGCCGCCTGTCTCTAATCTTTGAATGCCCGCGAGCTTATTATTGGGCGCGTACTGACCGGCGAGTTCCGGCGCCGGCGGCGGCGTCCAGGCACCGGGCGATACCGGTACGGGCCAGAAAAGGAGATAGAGAAGCAGCGCGACCGTGATTAGCGCGAGGCCGCGCAGAATGAGTTTAGTACGCATAAGTTGACGCAGGTTCTTTATGGTCCGACAAACTTCAGTTTGTCGTTACCCTTCGGTGCTCAGAATTGATGAAGAGGGCAAAACGCTGCCGCTACCAGGTGACAAACTGAAAGGGTACCTCTGATTGAGTACTGAAACTCGCTTTAGCCCGCTCCGCGGGCTGAGGTCAGTCTGTGATTCAGGCCGCCGCGAACACAGATTGAAGTCTGCTTTGCTTTGTTCATCTTTCGCCGCGTTGCTTTTCGACGGCGCTTTCCATCGCCACATTGAGGCGACGGATGCCGGGTTGATCCATCGGCTCGATTAGCCGCAGCGCTTCGTCCAATACGCGGCGTTGCTGCTCAGGGAAGTGCGGGCGGCCGGCCACGCTGCCAAAGTCTCCTTCGTACAATGCGGCCCTGGGCGGGCGCACACTTTCGATCACTTCCTTATTGACGGCCAGCATCATCGTGGGAATACCCACAGCCTCAATCGCGCGCGCGGCCAGCGAAATTGATTGATGACACAGACGCGAAGCCGGCACCAGCAGCGCCGCCTGGACTTCATATCTGGCCAATCGCTGGACCAATTTCGGAAGCAACTCGTCGACCAGCCGCGCGGCATTGGGAATGAAGCCCTGGAAACTCCAGAAGACCGGATTGAGTTGTCCAATGATTCCGTTTTGTTGGAATTCAATCAGCCGCACCAGGGGAACCAGACAATTGAGATCCTGGAGTACTGCCGTCGGGTCATAACCACGCGCGACGATTTGCAAATCTTCCGCGTCAATCTCCGTCGGAATCTCGCGATAAGTCAGGTCACCATCTGCAGCGGCGGCGTCAAACGATGCCGAGCCGTCAAGATAAGCGCCGGCCGAAGAGACGAGCGCCAGATTCAACATTGGTAGCGCCCGCCGTGCGGGCAAAAATGGCGCCTGACGGTTCTTGACGAATGGATACGACTCGTCCACGTCACTGTGCGGGGCACCTGGATGGTCTTGCTGCCAGTCAGCGAAGCTCTTTCGCCAATCGTCGATCTGCTCGATTATTTCCACTCACGTTTCTCCGGGTGTTGTTCGTACTCGAAAATGAAAGAGAGACCAAACTACATCTCGGTAGCCTTGATGCGAATTCCGTTTCGCTAGCTACTTCTTCTCCCACACCTGCTCCGGTTTGGTGAAGCAGTCCGGGTACTCCGCGAATTTTGCCTGGTCGATGGGGACATTATGCTTGATTTCGGTCAAGCGAACCACAACGCCAAAACCATACGAAGAGTCGTCGGTTACCTTGAAGGGAAGTTTTATGCCGTCAACCTCGCGGTAATCATCATAGTAAATGTTTCCTTTGCGCAGTAGCAGGCCCGTCTGCGTATCGAAGTACCATTTCTCGAAGACACGCGGCGAGAAAGAATGCAATACAAACGCCTCGTGCTCGCCTACTTTGTCCTTTCCGATCAATACCAGACCGGGATTCAATTCCTTAAGGCGCAGCTCGCGCTGGAAAATTGACTGGTCGTGAATTCTGGCTGCGGCGGTGGGCGCGAATTTTATGTAACCGTCCAATGGATCCTGCAACCACGCGCTGGTGCCGTCAAAGGTCTGCTGAATAGTTCCCAGGCCATCGACGTTTAGGACCAGCGTGGATTTATCGGGGGCTTGTTCGTAAATCACGGCAGTACCACTGAGTCCCATGGACTGTAACTCAACAGTGCCGCGCGAAACGCGGCTGTTTAATTTCTCTAGTGCCGCGCGACCGCCGATGGCCTCGAGATAATGCCCGACTATTTCATCGACTGAAGGCAATCCGGAAACGTCCGGTCTCTTGTAGGGCTCGCCCATCACTTTGGCTCGCTTAGGTGCTGGCTGCGGCGGTGGCGGCGGCCCTTGTAGCACGGGCGTCCCGCCGGTGGGTTGCGCGATCTCAATCCTCGTTGGTCCTTGTTTGACGGGCGGAGCCTGGACCGACAGCGATGTCACACTCACGTCTGCAATTAATTCCTGACGGCGACCTGTAGATAAGAGGCGAGCCAGTTCGTGAATCTTTTTCGCGGCGGCGGCGAGCTGTGGATCAGGACCAGCTAACAACGATCGACGACTCAGTACCACTGTCAGGTCCGGAGTTATGCCGCGCCCTTCAAGCCTGAGGCCTGAGACCGTTTCATAATCCGCAAAGCCATATTGAAAAAGTGCGCCCGTCGGCAGCTTCGTTATTGCCGAGGGCAGGGTATTGCCCGCGCTTTGTTCACCTATGACTGTGGCCCTGCCGACTTCCTGCAGACCGCTGGCAAACATTTCCGCGGCCGATTGGGTCCCGCCGTCGATCAAGATCACGATTGGTCCGGAGTAGGGCATCCTTTGTGGATAGGCCATTACAGAGGCGCTCCCGGCGCGTGATTTCATAATGCCCAGCGGAACTGCATCTGTTTCCAACAGCCCGCTCAAACCACCAATCATACCCAGCAGTCCGCCCTGGTTGCCGCGCAGGTCGAGGATCAAGCCTCGATCCTCGTGATGGGCACGCAACGCGGCGCAAACTTTTTTCATCAGGTTCGGCATGAAAGCATTGAAGCGAAGATAGCCAAATCCACCCGGCAGCTCTCTTGAGACAAACTCGGTGTACATTGCCGGCAGGTTGCCGATGGCCGGCGACATTTCTCCTTTGAGTTTTTCGCGGTTGAGGCGCACGGCATGCGGGCGATTGCGGCCGTCAAGATAGACCAGGTTGATTGGTGACTGGCGCTCGCCGTTAATAAAACCCGCCAGTAGAATTACGGGCAGCTCGCCGCGGAATACAGATTGAAAAGTGGGATTACTTTGAAATTTTGCGATGACAGATGCCAGCGAACGGCCGCCGACACTCTGAATAACAAACCCGGGACGCAGGCCCGCGCGCGCCGCAGTCGAAGCCGGTTCCACGCGAGTGATTACCGCTGCCCCCTTTATTATGCGCAGGTCGATGCCAATACCATTCGACAAGCGCTCGGTCAATTTGTAGCCAATGCGATCAAGCGGCGTGGTTGCGTCGTCGTTCTCAAGTTCGGCAAGCGCCTCTTCGTCGTCCATTTCGTCGTCGCCAGTTGCTGCGTCGCCTTTATTTCGCGTGATCAGCTTGGGGATAGCCTCCCTGGGTATGATCACGAAATGCGATTGGTGCAACTCGCTAATCATTTGCTGCAAAAGCCGATGAACCTCCTGATCGCTTTGGGCCGCGGCCACCAAAGGAGCATAGCGCTCGCGTACTTTCTGCCAATCAACACCGCCAAAGGTGGGATCGTAGAAGCGTTCATTCACGGTTTTCCAGACTATCTCAAAGGACTCTTGTCTTTTTTGCGCGTCTGAAATCTCAGCGGGCGGCGCCGCCAGGGGCTGAACCTGCGCTCCGGTTGAGAGGGCGGCGCCGGCTGCCATGAGGAACAAACAGACTAGTGAGAGAATTCTTTTCATTTGTATAAAACCGGTGATCAGTTTTCCGAATTAGTTTTAACCGAAAAATGTTTACAGTATAAGAGCAGTCTGAAAATGAATATGTTGTCCGTCCTTTGCTTCTTTGCACCCTTGCGGAAATCTGCTTTGGACCATGTTTCAAACACGACCGAAAGCGGAGTCGCGCTCCGCTTGCCTCCGCACTCCAAAAAGGACCAGGGCCACAATTGCGGCAATCATGGCCGCGCTTAGAAGCGCAACGGAATAGTGATGCAGGCTCTCAAAGACTTGTCGCCGGGGATCGTCCGCGGGTACGCGATCGATTGGGACCGCCATGGCGGTACGCAGCGCGAGCATGCGTGCGGCAACTATCCAGTTACCCACCGCTGTAGAAGTAGTCAACACCGCAAGCGATAACCATTGCACTACGACCACCGGTCCAACACGACCCCTTTTCCAAATCAATGCGGCCGCCAGCAAAACGATACCGATAAGGAAGCCACTGATATTAATAACGGTGAGCGTGCGCGATACGAGTGTGCCGGCGATCTCGTTTGCATTGGCGAGATTGAATTGGCGCAGCACGCCGAACGCCGCCGGCGCCACCACGGTGCTGAAAAATAATGCCGCGCCCAACCATGCCGCGACCAGACTCGACCTAAGTAAGTTAGTCATCTCCCGGGGACCGCAGGCATCCTGCCTGCCTCAACTTTCCAATCTTCAATTCTCAGAGGGACACTTCTCATGGGAAGTCAGCACGCCGGATGCGTGCGGTCCCAGGTCTAATCATACTCACCAATCTCCGGCAGCAAACGAATGGTTGGCGGTACTATCTCCGGCGGCGCCACGTCGCGCGGATCAGGCGCGGTCAACAACCATGACAGCGCACAGTCCAACTGCTCTTGATAGCCTTTGATATCGAGCGACATGAATACGTTCTTTCCCAGCCGTTCAAATTTTTCCGTTGCCCTCAGGTACATTTGGCGCGCCGCGCCTGGACGGCTAATTTGTAAATGATGAAACGCCACGGCCGACTGGATCATTGCCTGTAGAAACAGCTTCTCGTCCCTACCGACTTCTCCCATCCAGCGATCTTCCCAGGCATCGTGCGCGGCGTGAAACTCGCCGGCATTGTAGAGATCAATCCCGGCGATGTATTCAACGGGATAGGCCAGCAGGTGAGCGTCGGTATACGCCAGACACTCTTGAGTAAGTTCATCGGGAGCCTGAATGTTCATTTGCGGAGAGACCAGATCAAAAAATCGAAGTGCTGAGGGCATAGAAAACCAGTGCGTCCCCCAATTGTCGTCGCCTGCCACATTTGCACTCTCATTTTGCTTTCCAACGACCTTTATTGACGCGTCAATCGGAAGCCGATCACTTTCGCGGCTGTTGCGCCCGCACCGGTAGCGCCGCTGATTGTGGGCGCCATCGGACTCGAAACATCCCCAATGGCAAACACATTCTTGACGCTGGTTTCGCAGTCACCATTGGCAATGATGTAGCCCCGCGCGTCAAGTTGCAATTGGTCGCGAAACAGCTCGGTGTTTGGCTCAACTCCAACACGGATCAGCACACCACCGACGGCCATCTGAAAAGGCTTGATGGCGCCGGCGCGCAGGATCTCGACCGCGTCTATTTGCTCGCTACCCAGGATCCGTTGCACTGTCGCTTCCTTGAAGACGGTAACGCAATGACTGCTTTGCAGGCGTTCGACGAACTCGCGGCGCGCACGCAACGCCTTGCCTCGATGGACCACGGTAACGGTCGGACAAACTTCGGCAAGCAGCAACGCATTCTCTGCAGCTGCGTCGCCGCCGCCAATCACGCACACATCCTTACCGGCAAATAGTTGGGCATCACGCGTGCCTGATTCGATGATACCGCGTCCGACAAACTCATCCTCGCCGAGAATGCCTGCTTTTCTGCGCCGCACGCCCGTGGCGATGATGATACTGATTGACTGCAATTCCTCGCCGCTCATGAGCCTGATACGCCGCGTTCGGAGGTCGACATTTTCGACCACAACGTTCGTCCACAGATCAAAGTCAGCTTCATCGATGCCTGTGGCAAATCGCTGGAGCAACTCCTGCCCGTTCGCCGCACTCAGTCCCAGGTAGTTTTCAATTGGATTGTAAATGCTTAAGAGCTGACCGCCGACCGTTTCAGCCTGCTCGAGCACGAGCGTGTCCAGGCCGAGTTCATCACACCAGGATGCCGCGGATAAACCGCCTGAGCCTGCGCCGATGATGATCACGTCATGCATTTGAATTCACATTCAGGTGCCGGCAACTGCCGCTTCCCCGCCCGACGATACCGTGCTGAGAATGTCGGCCACTTTCGCAGGCGCTAAATGCGAAAGACCAAGTGCTCCGTCAACACCGATAAACTTGGCCGCCGAAGTCATCTCGCTGGAATCGAATTGCCATTTGCCGTCGCGATTGTCTTCGACTTCATTTAACTGTGATAGCACTGACGACAAATCGCGGCGTTTGATTCGTGGTCGCACCAGCGTTTCGGCCCAGGAGTAATACGGATAGTCAATGCGATAACTCCAGCCATGCTCAACGGGCGTAGCGATCAGAAAAATGTGGCCGCGCGCATATTTGGAGATCGCGGTGTAGGGCGCGGCGTGCCGGGTCGGATTAAAGCCCGAGGGACTGAATATTTCCGGCGCCAGGGTGATGAGCGAAAGCTTTGCCGCAGCCATTTCGGTTACCGTCGAAGCACCGCGTTCGAAACTCTCCAGGGCAGTTGCGATTTTCTGCCAGGCGTCGCGCCAGAGCGGCTCAAATTCATCAACGTGCGTAAGGACCCGTTCAACTTCCGGCAAGACCAAATCGTAAGCGCGCGCGTCGTCCACCTGCGCCCCGGCGAGCTTGATCGCCAATGGCGATCCGCCTGCTTCGTTTGGCGCAGCCTGGTCTGAACCTTGAATGACTATGCTGGCGCGCACGGCCGACTCGTTTGTGAATTCGGAAAAGTCGCCGGCCTCGGCAGCGGCCACCAGTTGGTCGTTGAGATCCAATGCCTTTTCTCCCGTCAGAACGGTCCAAACGGAAAGCACTCCATCGGTATCAAAGTGATTGTTGGTGACCAGCTCGATGCCTTGGGTCAATCTTTTCCGGTGCGGTGCGGCCACCAGGTTGAGGGCAATTTCCGTAGACGTGTCGGCCTTTAGTTCCGCCGGTGTTTCATTCCCAACCCAATGCGAGAAGTGAAGAGCGTTGTCGACCGTCCCATCCACAGAAAGCTTGGGAACGTTTTCCAGACCTGCATGATAGAACTCGAATCTCATGGTGTTGCTTCCTTTGAAAAGATCAAACTGCTGTAAAAGTGTAGCCCAGCCTGATTGTCAGTACCACCTGAGTGAGGGAGTGGGCTGAAGTTCCTTGTGAATAAGAACTTTGTCATTGATAGGTCGTGAGAACTCTTCAACCCGTTTCGCGGGCTAAGGCAAAACCCCAGCTGCGGAACTTATTCTTCCTCTAATCATCCCTCGCCTTGTCGCCGTGTTGCCGCGCGGATAGAATAACGAACCAACAACCACTCGCTAACGACGCTTTTAAACTCGGAGGATTTATGAACGAAGCTACGCAACAACAAATGCCCGAAATCACGGCGACGGAACTTAAACAACGCCTGGACAATGGTGAAGATATTCAAATCATCGATGTGCGTGAAGCCGATGAAGTGGCAATAGCGAAGATTCCGAATGCGATTCATATTCCGCTGGGCCAGGTCATTAATCGCATGACTGAAATCGATAGCGAAAGAGAAACCGTCGTGCACTGCAAGATGGGTGGCCGCAGCGCCAGAGCAATCGAGGCCCTTAAGCGCTCGGGCTTTTCCGGAAATCTGACGAACCTGAAAGGCGGCATCACCGCCTGGTCCAATGAAGTAGATCCCAGCGTGCCGAAGTACTGACCTGGATCGGCCTGGGACCGCACGCACCCTGCGTGCTTGACTCACGTAACAGGCCGTCTGCGATTTTGAGATCTTCTCTGGCGAACAGGCACGCATGCCGGCGGCGTGCGCTCCCAGGTCGGCCTCAGAAAAACTTCGTCCGTACCTCACCTCCAGACGTCTAACCAAATAGCAAGGGTCAGGTCTCTCCTCCGCAATTTGGCGCCGGCCAGTTGTTATTAATCAATCAGACAAAGCACGAGAAATGGAGGGATCAAAATGAAAACACTTGTCCGCAGCTTATTTTTGTTAACAGCAACGCTGGCTGTTACCGCTGCAACCGTCGCCGCACAGGGAAACATCAATCGTTGGGAGCACCGCGAATTGCGCGCTGATCGCCACGAGATCAGGTCCGATACCAGGGACATTCGTTCCGACCGTCGCGATATTCGCGGTGACGCAATCGATCGCCGGGGTGACGTGCGCGAGTATCGACAGGATCGGCGTGAAGGAGCGTCAAGAGCTGAGTTGCGCGCGGATCGTCGCGAGATTAGATCCGACACCTTTGACCTGCGGCATGATCGACGCGACTTGCGCGCCGATTTTGGAGATCGCCGCGGTGACGTGCGCGACTTCCATCAGGACCGCCGACACGCCCACCGCAATTAAGGTAAAACAGGCTGCCGGCCTGGTGCGGTCGTGGGCAATCTGTTAACGAGTACTGCAGGCTGGCAGCCTGCAGTACAACGCCCGGCCTCACTTATTTATCCCTTCCAACTGAATAAAAGAATTTAGTTTGGTGATGACCATTTCTTCCGTCACTTCCATGCGGCAGGCGAGACCGGGCCGATCGTCAGCTTCGGTCTGTCCCTTCTGGTGATACCAAATCTGGCAATTCGTGCACTCGCCGTTCCAGCAAAAATCTCCATACGAGATGGTCTTAAGGGAAAGATATTGGAAGCAACGCAGCAGGCGGTTCTTTTCCGGCACCTCGATGCGCTGACCGAGAATCTCGATTGTCACCAGCTTCTCATAGGGATCGAGTAGATCGCCTTCCAGCGAAGCCGGTGTGGCCACTTGAGAACTCTGCTCGGACATGCGCGTGAGTATAACTTTAGATTGGGATTATGGATAGATTTGCCAGGCTTCCCGGGACCGCATGCATCCCCGGTGCTTTGGTCGCGGAGCAAATCTTAAAATCGCAGACGACCTGTTAGGTGAGTCCAGCACGCAGGATTGCGTGGGCTCCCGGGGCTCGCGGTGCGCCTCCACGCTTCGCATCTTGCCGACGACATTGCTAAACTAACACCTCTTGCGGAGGTGAAAATGGGTTTAGTGATCTATACCAAGCCGGGTTGTCCCTATTGCCAGCAGGCGCGGGATCATTACAAGTCTCAAGGCACATCTTTCACGGATTACGATGCCCAAACTGATCGCGCGCGACGGGCTGAAATGTTTGCTTACTCGAATGGCGATCCGACCGTGCCGTGCATCGTCGAGGATGGCAGGTATGTTCAATCAGGCTGGGGCGACCCCCTGCGTGGTTGAACGGTGCATGATTGAGCCGGCCGGGCGCCGCCAACGATTTCCCCAGTTAGCCATCGCAAGATTGATGCGGAATTGTGAACGAGGTGGACCTGCGTTGCTCTACGCGGAGAATCTCCGAAGGCTCAAATCTGTTTCGAGGAAGGTCCAAAATGAAAATCAACCCCAAGCGCTTAGTGCTGTTTTTGTTCCTGATCTCCCTGGCGATCCTATCAATTGACGCTGCTACGCGCGTACAAGCCGACCGCGCGTCGACAGCACCCCTACCACCAATGGCGGAAAAGAAACCCAAGACAACGAAAATTCACGGCGAGACACTCGTCGACGATTATTTCTGGCTGCGCGAGAAGGAAAATCCGCAGGTGCTCGAGCATCTGAAAGCGGAAGACGCGTACGCTCAGGCCCTGATGAAGCCAACTGAGCCGTTGCAGGACAAGCTTTACAAAGAGATGCTCAGTCACATCAAGCAGACCGACGTGAATGTTCCTTATCGTCAGGACGGATACTTTTACTACTCGCGCACCGAAGAGGGTAAGCAGTATCCGATCTTCTGTCGCCGCAAAGGCAGCCAGACCGCCGCGGAAGAAGTCATTTTGGATCAGAACGAACTGGCCAAAGGACAGAAATTCATGAGCGTCGGCGCCTTCGCACCCAGCGACGACGGTAACCTGCTCGCCTTTACCACTGACAACACCGGCTATCGCCAGTACACACTGCAAATCAAGAATCTGAAAACCGGTGAGCTTTTCCCGGAACGCATCGAGCGTGTCGACAACGTCACCTGGGCCACGGACAACAAGACGATGTTTTACGTCACGGAAGATGCAGTCACCAAGCGCAGTGACAAGTTTTTCCGCCACGTGCTGGGCACCGATAAAAACGATCTAATTTATGAGGAAAAGGACGAGCTGTTCGACCTTGGCACGGGACGTTCGCGCGACAAGGCGGTAATCATACTCCAGGCGAGCAGCAAGACCTCGTCTGAAGTCCGCTGGCTCCCGGCCGGCGATCCGCAGGCCGAATTGAAAGTCATTTCGGCGCGGGCATCGGACCATGAATACGACGTGGATCATCGCGGCGATCTTTTTTATATACGGACGAACAAGGGGGCCAAGAATTTTCGCGTCGTAACTGCTCCAGTGGCCGATCCGGCGGAAAAGAATTGGAAAGAGTTTGTCGCACACCGGCCCGCGGTAAAAGTTGAAGACGTTAGTTTATTCGCCGACCACGCTGTGTTGAGCGAATGGGAGAACGGTCTGGAGCAGCTTGAGATCGTTGACTTCAAAACGAACAAGCGCCACCGCATCGAATTTCCCGAACCCGTGTACGCCGCCGGCCTCAGCAACAATCAAGAATTCAAGACCAGCGTGCTCCGCTACAACTACCAGTCGATGGTTACGCCCAGCTCGGTATTCGACTATGACATGAATACCCGGCAGGCGACGCTGCTAAAGCAAAATGAAATTCCCGGCGGTTTCGACAAGGCGAATTACAAAGCGGAACGCGTGTTTGCGACTGCCGTTGACGGGACAAAAGTTCCCATGTCGATGGTCTATCGGCGCGGTGTGAAGCTGGATGGCTCGGCGCCGCTGTTGCTATACGGCTATGGCTCGTACGGCATCTCGATACCACCGACCTTCAGCTCTAGTCGCCTGGCTTTGCTCGATCGCGGCGTCATTTTTGTCATCGGACACATCCGCGGCGGCGGTGAGTTGGGCGAAGAATGGCGCGACCAGGGCCGCATGATGAAGAAGATCACGACCTTCACGGATTTCATCGCCTGCGCCGAACACTTAGTCAAAGAGAAATATACTTCAAAGGATCGGTTGGTTATTCAGGGTGGCAGCGCCGGCGGCCTGCTGGTGGGCGCCGTCTCAAACATGCGACCCGATCTGTTCAAGGCGGTCATAGCCCAGGTTCCGTTCGTTGACGTTATCAACACCATGCTCGATGCTTCTTTGCCGCTAACCACGAGCGAGTTCATCGAGTGGGGCAACCCCGCGGAGAAACCCGCCTACGATTACATGAAGCAGTATTCGCCTTATGACAACATCAGGAAAGCGGATTACCCGACGATGCTGGTTAAGGTTTCCTATAACGACAGCCAGGTGCCGTACTGGGAAGGCGCAAAGTTTGTCGCCAGGTTGCGAGTGACGAAGACCGACAGCAATCCACTTTTATTGAAAGTCAATTTTGGCGCCGGGCACGGCGGCTCGTCGGGAAGATATGACGCGTTGAAGGAAACCGCTTTCGATTACGCGTTCATGCTTTGGCAAATGGGCAAAGCGGACTGAATGTTAATTGAGAAACACCCAAGGTGGTAAAGGAAAGGCGGCTCGTCATGATCCGCCTTTTTTATTTTCTGTGCGACTTCTCAACCTTCGATCTAAAAGCTTTCAAGGTTGCATTGGGCAGTCAGGAAGGGGACCCTGTCCCCGCTGAGCCGGCAACACATTCAAGTGATTTCGGATGGCTCAAGTTCAAAATTAAGTAGAGAGTTGTCCTCTGGAGCGGAAGAATCATGTCGTGGCTACTCGGACCATAAATATTTGGCCGCTCTGCGGCCAGGATGTGCTCACGGACCACTACGACGCCACCGGAAGTTTCTTAAGCGATTTTGTGATCAGTTTGTTAAGGCCCTTGGGATTCTTGAGGACATTGGTGGCCGAAACCGGTTTCGTGAAAACCAACACCTCACCGGTGTGCGCATCAACCATTCCAATCGTGATAAAGACGAACGGGAAATCAAAGCTGAAGGGATTCAGCAGAGAGAAAGCGGTCTTGCCTTTGGTAAACACTCGTCCCTGGCCGCGAATAAACACCAGTACATCCGCGCTCTTATCCACGTTCAACAACATCACTTCGTCGCCGAGAGTAAATCGTCCTTTCTTCACGTCTTTGGACTTGCTGACAAGTTTGGGCAAGAGCGAGTCATAGCGCGTCTGGATGTTCGCGAGCAGGTATTTGTGATTGTCATCCGTAGTGGCGGACTCACCTTCAAACGGACTCTTCAGCAGGCTGATTCTTTTCTCCTTTAGAGTTTCGCCAACCGCTTCGGCCACTTTTCTGCTTGTCTCCTCGGACTCCGCCGCCATCATTTCCGATCCTTTCGCGCTTTCTTTCGTAATCTCCACCTTGGCCGGAAGCAGCACGGCGTAATGAATCGCAGCTTTCTTTTCAACTATCCGGGGGTGAAGGTACTGTGCGTCCACGGCTCCGCGGAACAATAGACAGGCTAGAAACAACAGGGCAAGACGCGGCGAGATTTTCATGCGAACTAGTCTCCTGATTCCAACTGTCTTTAGGTACTCTGGACAAGTTGATGGAACTATGAGAGGCCGCGGAGCGAGCGAGACTTTACGCTGCTGCCCGCTCCGCGGGTTTAGAAACACTTTTTCGATCAAGGCCCTTTCAGCGATTCGAGTCGCCGCTTGATCCTTTCGCTGTCAAAAGCATTTGGCGCCAGCTCCAGGTACTTTCGATATTCGCCCGCGGCCTCGTCCTTCTTTCCAATCTTTTCGTACAGCATCCCGAGGCCCCGGTGGGCGGAGGAATTGAATCGGTTCAGCTCCAAAACCTTTAGGTAAAGCTCCTCGGCCTTTTGCTGATTTGTTTTCCACGACTGCTGACCGTCCGGGGTCTTCAGCAATTCCGCGTCCAGTTCTTCGAGCGTCCGCTTGTTGCGAGATTTAGCCGCCTTCTTCTTTGCGCCTCCGGTAAGTTCGTTGGCCGACACCTCCGGCGTCCGCGGTCCCAGCGCCCGGTAGGATTCCGCCAGATAGAAAACGTTTTCCGAAGAGTCCGGATGAAAGTCGACCAGCTTGTGACTGACATAGTAAGCCGAGCGCAAGCGTCCGTTGTTGATGGCTAATTCCACGTCGTGACGGTCAAGACGTTCCATCACTGCCAGGTATTGGGTCCTGGCGTCGCGTAGCTGTTCCTCCGAGATTTTTTTTGCCTGACCCTTGAGGCTGCTGTTGACATAGGTAACTCGCTCCTGAAGTTTTGGATGATCGCTATAGAACGAGTTCAACTGTTCACCTTCGATGTCCTTTTGCAAAAGCTTGAAGACCTCAACCATTTCCACGGGTGTGTATCCGGCAGCGGTCAAATTCTTTAACCCCTCGAGGTCTGCTTCTTTCTCGAGCTCTCTGCTGTAGCCAAACACGCTGAGTGCCAGCATGAAGGGCGAGACATTCGCGATCAGGTCGATGGCGAGACCGGCCGGTCCGCCCACCGGGTTCCAGGCAGCAACGGTGTTGAGGATGTTGATAGCCAGGACTTTTTTCCTGATGCTGCGATTCTGCTGATAGGTATGACGGTGGTCAACGTGAGTAACTTCATGGGCCAGCACACTGGCCAGTTGTCCTTCATCCTCCAACAGGGCGAGCAGTCCGGTGTTGAGATAGATTGATCCATTGGGAAGCGCAAAGGCATTCGGCACCGGATCACGTAAAACGCGAAACTTCCAGTTGACGTTCTCTATCTGCCTGTCGCCCAACACCGCTTTGCCAACTCGTTCGAGGTAAGCATCCAGCGCTGCTTCATGATAAATCAGCCCTTCTTTTTCAAAACGCTGGTCCAGTAAATTTATTTGGGCCAGCAGATCAAGATCGACTCTACCAAATTTGAACGGCTCGTTTGTGGGCGCCGGGGCCTGAAAGGTTACGAGCGGGCGAGGCGCGGCAGCGCCGGGCACCGATGCAATGAAGATACCGAGCGCCAGCAGACAGGTTTGTAATTTTCTCGTGTATCGCAAGGTAGTATTTGATTTTGGCGAAGAAATTCTTTGCAAAGCCCGGGGCTCGCGAGCGACCTAAGTCTACCTGCTGGATTATAGAAAATGTCTACCCGCAGACGCTATGCTTTAGAGCCTGTGTTCCTGTGCCGCGAGAGGCGAGAGGGCCCGCAACGTCAACGCGAGGATCAGGATTTGTTTTATAGGATCATCGGCTCGAGAGCAAGCAGGTATTCACCCACGGCAATAACATGCTCGACTCGCACAGACATCATGCCTTTTACGTTCATAGGCCAACAACGCCATCTCGAGATTCTCATTTGCCTTGGCCCAATAGTCTTTCCATTCCACAGGGAGCTTTTAGCATTCGATCCAGTAGGCGTTAAGAATCGATGCGGAAGACTGAATCGCGCCCTTTGCGATTCGCATGGGTTGGGAGTTAAATAGAGTCGTCAAGCAATACAATGATCGGCAGCACGTTGGGAAATTATCGGATCCTCGACAAGCTCGGTGCGGGCGGGCAGGGGACTGTTTACAAAGCGCTTGATAACAAGCTGGGCCGCACTGTGGTCATCAAGGTCCTGCCCGCCGAGTTGACTGCCAGGGAAGCAAATCTGAAGCGCTTTGAGCGCGAGGCCAAACTCGCGTCAGCCCTGGATCATCCCAACATCTGCACTATCTTTGATCTCAACGAAATCAACGGCATCAACTTTATCGCGATGCAGTACCTCGAAGGGCGCAACGTTCGCGAGCTCGTCGGTGGCCGGCCGCTGGAGTTGGAAAGCGCCCTCTCGATCGCGATCCAGGTAACCGATGCCCTGGTGGCGGCCCACGCGCGCGGCATCATTCATCGTGATATCAAAGCCGGCAATGTCATGGTCAGCAGCAGCGGGCAGGCAAAGGTGCTGGACTTTGGTTTGGCCAAACTGTTGGATGAAGATGCCGCCCGCACTTCGGGTATTCATCACACCGAACTGACTGAGTTTGGTGTCCCGTACGGCACCGCTACCTATGCGGCGCCCGAACAGGCGCGCGGCGATCGGGTCGACTCGCGCGCGGACATTTTTTCGACGGGCGTGCTGCTCTACGAGATGTTGACGGGGCTTTGGCCCTTTCGTGGCAAGACAGCGGTTGACGTGCGCCATGCCGTGCTGCACGACGATCCCGCGCCGCTGGCGGCTGCTCGTCCCGGACAAACGCCGCCCCGTTTGCAGCAAATTTTGGATCGCGCTTTGGCAAAAGATCCGCGCGATCGCTATCAAAAGGTCTCGGAGCTGCGCGATGAATTGAAAAGCGTATTGAGCGAGAGCCGCTCGCCCGCAGCGTCGCAATTTGACGATGCAGCGTCGTTGGTGGCGCCGCGTCACTTGAATTCACAGGGACCGATGGCCCGCGCGCTGCGCTGGTTTAAGTCAATCACGGGCAGTGAGTCGTCTGCCGCTGCAACCTCCGCGCCGCGTTCGCAGCCCGCGGAATTTCACGAGACACCTTCGACCAGTGTGGGTGATAAGGCACGCACAAGCGTGGCCATCCTCCCGTTTAAGAACGTCGGCAACGATAAGGAGATGAGCTTCTATGAGTTCTCGCTGGCCGACGCTGTCATAACTGAGTTGGCCCACGTTCGCTCGCTTGTCGTGCGCCCCTCCTCGGCGATCGTTAAATACCAAACGCAGCAGGAGGACCCTCTGGAAATCGGGCGACAGTTGAGTGTCGGGGCCATCCTGACAGCATCGTTCCTGCGCGCCGGTCAACATATACGCGTGACCGCGCAATTACTTGACGTCAGGACCAGCGAGATTCTGTGGAGCGATCGTATCGACGCCGACGCCGGCGACATCATTGCTGTTCAGGACGCCATTGTGCAGCACATCGTCGATGGGTTGCGCCTGGAACTGAGTCCCGACGAAAAGGGTGAGCTTGCCAAAGGTCTTTCGACCAACGCCGCGGCGGCGGAAGAGTATTTACGCGGTCGCGATTGCATGGGCCGCTTCATCTATCACACAGTGGCGCGCGAGCACGTTGATGCCGCCATCGAACATTTTCAGCGCGCCATCAAACTCGACGAGAAGTTCGCGCTCGCTTATTCGGCGCTGGGTGGCTGTTACGTTAATCGCGTGCTCAAGGGTTTGGGAGAGCTCGGCGATCATGAGGTGGCCGAGGCTGCCTTTAACCGGGCGCTCGAGCTCGAACCGAAACTGCTCGAAGCGCGCATGCACATGGTCTTCATCTATCTGTCACGAAATCAAAAGGTGGAAGCGCGCGCCGAGGTTGAGCGGCTGCGTAACGAATTTCCCAACGACGTGGGCGTCCACTTTGTGCGCGGGGTGCTGGCCCGACTCGACGGAGATTACGATCGCGCGCTGCGCAGTTTTGATCGAATGGTGCGGCTGAACCCGGCTGAGCGCGTGGTGGTCAGCTACAATCGCTCGCGTATTTTCATGTACCAGCATCGCTGGGAAGAGGCTCTGGCGGAACTGGATTTGGGAGCGGCGATGGAACCCGATCATCCCCTCATCAGGACCTTCCGCGCGCGGGTCCTTTTCTATCGCGGCGAGGTCGAGGCGGCCCGGCGCTTGCTGGAACAGGTCCTTGAAAACCATCCGAAGATGGATGGCATCCGGCCAATTCTTGCCACCTGCCTGGCGGCGCAAGGCAAACGAGAGGAAGCACTCGAGCAATTGACTCCCAAGATCAAGGAGGTGGCAGCAGCGGATCACGATATCGCCTACTGGCTGGGCTCAGCTTACGCGTTGCTGGGAGAGGAAACAGAGGCGTTGAATTGGCTGGCGGCGGCCATCAAACTGGGTAATGAGAACTATTTGTGGTTCGCCTCAGATTCCAACTGGGCCTCAGTCAGAAATAATCCGGAATACCAGCGTTTGTTGGAGCGGCTGGAAAGTGAATTCAGGTCGCGGCAAGCGAGTGGGGGAAAGGGTGTTGGGGGTCGGGTGTAAGCGGAAGGCGTTAGGCTGTCACCGGTTAGAGATTCGCAGGCGGCTATTATGGAGTTCTCAATACGCCTGGAGATTTTCCATTTTCCATTTCCCGTTTTCATTGGCGCGAGACGACGATGCTGCAGGTGAACCTAAAGATCGTTTCTGCCAAATGAAAAATGCCAAATGGAAAATGGAAAATGGGTTCGGGGCACGTCGTCGGTGTGCACGTCTACGCGGCAAATGTCCGACAAACTTTAGTTTGTCGCGGCGTTACGACAAGCTAAAAGCTTATCGGACATCAAACTGACCCACTACCTACGCCCTACACCCCATCCCCTAAACCCTAATTCTGTGCTACGGTAAGAGCATGAAGACCTTCGTCATCGGAGACATTCACGGTCGCTGCGCGCAGCTCACCAGTTTGCTGGACATGTTGCCGCGGGACCCGTCCGCGGACACTCTCATATTCCTCGGTGACTTGATCGATCGCGGCTTCGATGCGCCTGGTTGTGTGGAGCAGGTGTTCAATCTTTGTCGCGGCAACCCCGAGCGCGTCATCTGTTTGCGCGGCAATCACGAGCAGATGATGCTCGATTTTATCGACGGCTCCGGCGATATCTGGGTAACTCCGGTAACGGGCGGAGAGCGGACCTTCGAACAGTACACCGGACGGCTCTTGAGCGCCCGTACCGAGGCAGAACTCGACGAGGCTCGGCGCCTGATATCCAGCAGCGTGCCCGCCGAGCACCTCGCCTTCTTTCGCCGCCTGCCGTTTTATCACGAAGACGAATACGCATTTTATGTTCATGCGGGGTTGGACCAGGGCAAGCATCCGCGCGATAGCAGGCCGCAGTCTCTGCTTTGGCTTAGAGATATGGAGTTCTACAAAAACTATCGCGGCAAGCCCTGCGTGTTTGGCCATACGCCGACCGCTTTTCTGCCGTTGCGGGGCCGGTTGGGGCGCCATGGGATTTATATTTCCAACAGTGCCATCGGCATCGATAGCGGATACAACCACCAGTCGCCGCTGAGCGGTCTTTCACTACCGGACTTTACGTTGTATCAGACCTTCGCCGACGGCCGCGAAGAGACTCACCACATCACTTCGTTCATTCCCGAAGCGCTGAAGGCGATGCAAAAGCGCGCGGGGATTGTTGTGTGATTTAGATCATGAGCAAGTATTCGCATTGAGGATTCTGATGGCCACCCAAACCCTAAATTACATCGACGCCATTGCACACCTGCCGGCCGGTGGGACTCTCATTTTGAATGAAGTTCCGTGGGATGAGTATGAACAGTTGCTAGCCGATCTGGGAGACAGTGCTGGAGTTCGAGTCACCTATGACCAGGGAAGGCTGGAGATCATGAGTCCATCTTCAAAGCATGAAAAGCTTGCATTGGTGATTACCTTGTTGGTGTTTACCGCCGCCGAGGAGTTGAATATCGTCATTGAGGGTGCAGGCACAACTACGTACAAGCAGAAATGGTTGGCCAAAGGCGTCGAACCGGATGCCTGCTTTTACGTCTCAAATGCCGGGGCGATAATTGGGAAAGAACAGATTGACTTGAAGACCGATCCCCCGCCGGACATTGTCGTCGAAATTGATATCTCGCGCGAATCTACCCGCAAGCTAGCTATCTATGCCGCAATGGGGGTCCCTGAAGTGTGGCGTTACGATGGAAAGAGAACTGACATCTATCAGCTAGTAGGCCAGGATTACGTTGAGGTAGATGCCAGCCTAGTTCTTCCTGTTTTCACTCCCGATGTGCTGTCGCGATTTTTGGAGCAGGGCAAAACAGAAGGCCAAACCGCAACCAGGCGAGCGTTCCGCGATTGGCTGCGAGCGTCCAGGCTTTAGAGAAACTGTTATGCGTTGCTTCGGTTCTGATCGAGAACTTCTTATAGCCCAAACACGACAGCCATTCGCTTAGGACCTGCATCATCGCCACGGTAGTTGGTAGAGCGATTGTGGTGTGTGGCTCTCTAAGGTTCTTGTAACCATGAGTCTGTGAATCCAATCATTTGGGCTTCAGTCCCATAGGGGACGAAATGTTTATGGAACACGGCTCGAAATTTAGCCAGCTCAGCTCCGAAGGAGCGCAACGGACCCCGATTAACCTAAACATTTCGCTCCTTCGGAGCTTTTCAAGTTTTATGGTGTGCCTGATCTATAAACATTTCATTCCTCTGGGACGGAAACCAGAAACAGAGGATACAATGTCGACAGCTATTCACCTATGCATTGCGCTGCAGGATGTAGTCGGCGATTGTGGTTAGAAGATCAGCACGTCTGTTCAGGGGCTTTAGTGCGGCGATAGTATGTTCATGAATCTGGGCCGCCTGCTGCCGCGCTGATTCGATTCCATAAAGCGCCGGGTAGGTGGCCTTGTTCGCGCGCGCATCCTTACCGGGAGTCTTCCCCAAATCCTGTGCTGTCGCCGTCACATCAAGCAAATCGTCCGTAATCTGAAACAGTAATCCCAGCCGCGCGGCATAGTCGCTGATTGCCGCCAACTCCGCTTCATCGGCATTGGCGATGATCGCGCCACAGCGCGCGGCCGCCACGATCAGGGCGCCCGTTTTCAACTTATGAATCCACTCCAGATCATTGCCGGTGACGTTTTGTGATTCTGCTTCCAGGTCCCGGGCCTGGCCCGCGACCATTCCGTGCGGCGTTCCCGCTCCGCGCGCGATTTCACTGAGAACCTGCACCCGTGTTGCCGCCGAAAGATGATCATCCTCAGCAACAGTTTGAAAAGCCAGGGTCTGCAACGCGTCGCCGGCCAGCGTGGCCGTGGCTTCACCAAAACGCACGTGACAGGTGGATCGCCCGCGGCGCAGGTCGTCATCGTCCATTGAAGGCAGATCGTCGTGAATGAGCGAATATGTATGAATCATCTCGAGGGCGCAGGCACTCTTCAGCAAATAATCCGTGGGCGCGGCAAAGGTATTGCCGACCGCGAACAACAACGCGGGGCGAAAACGTTTGCCGCCGGCAAAGAGGCTCCAGCGCATAGCGGCGTGCACGGTGGTGGGTGAAATGGACTCCGCGGGAACCAGGCGGTCCAACTCCGCGTCAACTTGAACACGACATTGCGCCAGGAACTCTTGCAGGTCCGTCAAGGCCTCGGCTGACAATTCAGAAGGGCTCGTCATCCTGGGTAATCTCAGATCCTTCAGGACCCTGGTCCTCGAATGGAGTCACGATTGGGCGTCCCTGCTGATCGCGCAGCAGGACCTCAATACGCCGCTCTGCCTGGCTCAATCTTTCCTGGCATTCGCGCGAGAGACGAATGCCTTGTTCAAAAAGTCCGAGGCTTTCTTCCAGCGCCAGATCGCCCTGCTCCAATTTATGCACGATTTCTTCGAGTGCTTCGAGCGACGTTTCGAAACTCTTTACCGGCGGTTCGTCGTTTTTCATATAGAGATCTCGTTGGTCCGCGGAAGTCTAGTGTCGTGTTACTAAAGTTCTTTTAAACAATGAATCTCTGATCGCATGGGCTTCAGTCCCGTAGGGACGAAATGTTTATAGAACACAATCCGAAAAATACCGTCTCGGCTCCGAAGGAGCGCAATCTGCCCTGACTAACCCGAAGCTTTCGCTCCTTCGAAGCTTTCAAGTTCTGTGGGTTGCTGGTTCTATAAACATTTCGTCCCTACGGGACTGAAAGACTACAGGCGCCGGATAACAGCCGCTCTTGTTACGCGAACTTTAGTAATAAGACGCTGGCAATACAGAGACAGTTGAGTGCTCTCTACGGCAGTCTCAACTCTGGAATCGATGGCAAGACTCCACGATTCCTGTGCGCTCCGGATTTTTTGGTCGCGTTATCCGCACCAATCACCGGGAGACTCTTGATAACCTGATCGACAGCCTGCTGCACCAGGGCATCGTCTCGGAACGCCACGACTTTCCAACCTTCACCGGCGCGCGCCAGGTCAAGTTCGACTCGTTGATCGCGAACCACGGCCACAGCTTTCGCGGTGTCTCCGCTGGTCGCGACATTCACCAGGTAAGGCATCCCCAGCGCCACCAAAATAAAGGGCTTTTGGTTTGCCTGCTGCGAAAGTTCCTTGACGCGGGCCACCATTGCCGTGCGCGTAACTTCCTTGATAGACGGCAGCAGTTTCGGGGTCAGCGATTCGATCTGCTTTCTCATTCCGTCGCCGAGCGCGACACCATAACGACCGGCTGCCTTATCGGTCAACTGTCCGGCAAAGTTGGCGACCACTTTATCCGTATCGATGATCGTATCAACGGTGGCCATGTCATTTCGCTGGGCGGCATCAACCAGCAGCGCGAGCGAATAAGAGGGAGTTGTCTTGTAATGTTGCCACCAAAAGAAAATGCCGGCGGCCGTCAACAACACGACGGCGACAACGGCGATTCCCAATACTGCCAGGATCTTACTCAGGCGACTTCGGCGCGGGCCGGGGACAGCTTTCGGATTATCGCCTTTACCTCGAGCCCGCGCCGGAGAGCCGCCCTGTTGTTGACCGAGCGGAATCACAATGCGACGTCGCGCACCTTCATTTGGTTGATTGGGATCAGCTGACAATCAATTCTCCTTTGCATCCTCGACGCGACAGTTCAGGTTTCCCCTGGCCAGGCGCACCCGCAACATATCACCGGGCGCGACCGCTTGTGCATCGCGCACCAGCCGCCCATTTGCATCCTGAGCAATCGCATAGCCGCGTTGTAACACCGCCAGAGGCGAGAGGGCGTCGAGCGAAGCGGCCGCGAGGCCCAACCGTTTTTTCTTTTCGTCCAGGCGGGCCACGGTTGCTGTCTGGCAACCAGTATAAACGTAATCAAAGCGCGCGCGCGCCTCGGTCAGGTGTTCCCGCAGTTGCGCCGGCGCCAGCCGCAGGGCGATCTGGTCCGCGCGTCGCCGCGCATTTTGAAATGCGAGATGCACCAGCGTTTGCAACTCACGAGTGGCCTGGTCTGTTTCCCGCCGGGCCTCGCGCAGCTTGCCCCGTACTTCATCAAACACCTGCGACAGCGCATGCTGCTGCACTCGAGTGCGAGCGTCGATGATCTTGTAACGCATTAACCGTTGCAGGTTGCGGTCCAACTGCGCGAGCCGGGTACAAAGTTCATCCTCGTGCGCGGCGACCAGTTCAGCGGCTGCGGAAGGGGTTGGGGCGCGCAGGTCGGCGACGAAATCTGCGATGCTGAAATCGGTTTCGTGGCCCACCGCGGAAATAACGGGTATCACAGAACCGCGAATCGCCCGGGCCACCTCTTCTTCATTGAAAGCCCACAAGTCTTCGGTCGAGCCGCCGCCGCGTCCCACAATCAAAACGTCGACTGCGTCTTCGTGGCGGCCTTCAGCAAGAGCGCGCTGGTGATATTGGTTGATAAAGCGGATCGCGCGGGCAACCTCTCGACTCGCGCCCTCGCCCTGTACTCGGGCGGGGGTAAACAAGACGTGGACGGTGCGCGTGCGACGGGAGATGACATTGAGAATATCGCGAATCGCAGCGCCGGTGGGTGAGGTGATGACGCCTACCCGACGAGGAAAGACGGGCAGGGGACGCTTTAGCTCGGCCGCGAACAACCCTTCGGCTTTGAGCCGGTCGCGCAGTTGCTCGAAAGCGACGCGCAGCGCGCCGGCCCCAACCGGATCCAGCGACTCAACCACTAATTCATATTCACCACGCGGCACATAAACACTGAGCCGGCCGCGCGCGCGCACACGCAAACCATCCTGGGGACGAAAACGAATCCGAGTATTCGAAGAGCGAAAGCATTTCGCGCGCAGCTGTGCGCCTGCGTCCTTCAAAGTGAAATACCAGTGGCCCGATGAATGTGCTTTGAAATTGGAGATTTCGCCTTCGACCCAGACTGAGGCAAAGCGCGTCTCGAGGGCGACGCGTACGGAATTCGTCAGCTCCGACACGCTCAGCGGGCGGCTTTCAGCTTCGTCGAAAAGGGCTGCGAACAGGGGTTGGCTCATCGTAAACCTGGTAACTACTTATCGACGCTACGCGTCGAAAGCAGTTCTCTAATATCCAGCCTCACAAGTGTTAGCTCGTTGCTTGTTGTCATTGCTCACCGTCTTTATGGCCCTAACGAAAATTTGTTGAGTTGGAATTGTCAGGGTGTTGCCACACCAACCACGGGACTCAGGCGCACTGAAGAACCGTCGCGATGGGCCCGAACCTTGACGCTGCGGTGGGTGGGCTCAGAGTTGGACGCGTAGGTGATTGTATAGGCCGTGCGCAGCTGGGCCACGACATCGTCGTAGGCGCGTTGCAGATCTTCCAGCCGGTGGATCGGGTAGTAAACTCCACCCGAAGCCTGGGCGAGCTTGCGGCCGTCTTCGTCCGCGCGCGTAGTCAGCGTCAGATAACGCGAACGCAGAGGATCGGCAGTGATTTCCGGTTTGGCTACGCTGTTTTCCGGTATCAAACCCGAGGGCACATACAACGGATAAATTAATGCACCGGATTCACTGGTTGCCGCCAACAACGCGGGAAGGGGAACGAACGATTTGTTGTCATCACCATCCGACAGGACCACAATGGCCGTCCGATCGCCGCGCAATGGTTTCAACGTGTTCGACAAAACATACGCCAGGGAATCGTAAAGCGCCGTCGCGCCACCCGCTTCGATCTCATCCAATTTTTTTGAAAGCAGCCGCCGGTCCGTGCTGAAGTTCGAGATAACCTGAATGTCGTCACGAAAACTGATAATCGATATCCGATCCTGCGGGCTCGCCGTCTTCAGAAAATCGCGCGCCGCTTTGCGAATAAAGTCCAGGCGCTCTTCGACGCTCCCCGAAACATCCAGCAACATCACCAGATTGAACGGTTCGTTAGCCGGAGCCACGCTCATGACTTTGCGCTCGGATCCATTTTCGAGAATCGTAAAATCCGAACTTTTCAAATCACCAATAGCGCGGCCGTTGCGGTCGGTGACGCTGGCGTGAATGCGCATCGTCTGGGGCGCCACGGTTGTCACAAACTGCATTGGCGCTGAACCTCTGTTGAGCGTTGGTTCCTTTTCGAAAGGCGGCAGGGTCTTTGCATAGTCGCCAAACATTTTCGGCGAGACTTTGCGGATGGCTTCGATCAAGGTCAGATCACCGCTGCGCACAATCGCTTTGGCTGCTTCGGTCAATGGTCGTTCGTGCAGGTCGCTGGGAACCATGCTGGGATCGACATTCAATAGAATCACGCCGCGTTCGGTGCGGAGGTTGAGGCTTACCAGCTCGCGGGTGGGCGCCGTCTGGCCGGCCTCCGACTCTTTCGGCTTCTTTTCCTTCTTTGCTTTTTTCTTGCTGAGCTGATCGCCGTCCAGGCTTCCGGAAATCGTGAAAATGCCGCCGGCCTTCTCTTTCACTTCCGGCAACTCGACATCGCTCAAGAACCGCGGCCGGCTGGCGTGCCACAGAAAATTAAAGTTCAGGCGATCGAGTGGTACGTCAGCGTGGATGGTGCCGGTATTGGTTTGCACGTCCGCGTATTCCACGTTACCGACGACGTCAACCGAGCCGGCGCCACTCGCGATACGGATCCGCGAACGCGCCGGGACGCGGACTGTGACGTCAATCCGATCTTGGTCGCGCCGGGCGCGCACATCGATATCGACATTCCCGCCCTTGACGACGGTTTGCACATCACCGGGTTCTATCATCGCACCAGCCGAGCTGGCGTTAACCGTCACCTTTTTCTGATCGTCTGCGGCGATAACGCTGACACGGCCATTACGATTGGCAATGGACACGGAAACCTTTTCGGGCGTGTCAAACTCTCGGAGTGTGCTTTGTGCCCCGGCTGGGAACGAACCAGCCGGTAGGCAAAGGAGGGCTGCAACAAAAAGGGCAGTGCGAAGGGCTCTCGCGGGGGCGTATTTCTGCGACAACATAGCGCGCTCGATCTTGCCTGTGAGTGTGCCAAGGGTCAAGCGTTCGCGCCCTTGTTCGACAAACTTCTGTTTGTCGCGTGCCGGGACTGACACTCGCCCGCATTTTAGGGGGTCGAATGATTGAGTCGACGACAAACTGAAGTTTGTCGGACCTGAGCACCGTGGCGCTTTCGGGGTTGCTAATGAGTTGCAATCGGCTATCATAGCGCGACACGTTTAAGAAAATTTCACAGCTGGGTTCCTCTAATCCCGGTCCATGGAACGCAAGGAGCAACAGATGTCGCAGCCTGAGATGTCCCGCATGCACGAAGACAGGCTCGTCATACACAACCTGGTGAAGCGCGACCCGCTCGCGGATTTCGCCGAGGATGTGCGTCGCGGACTTGCCGCAAATCCGAAATATCTTTTTCCCAAATACCTCTACGACGAGTTGGGCTCGCAGTTGTTCGAGGCCATCTGCCTGTTGCCTGAGTACTATCTGACGCGCGCGGAAAACGAAATCCTCTCGCGCTATGCCGGCGAAATTGTGGGTGCGATTGCTATGCCGAATACCCTGATCGAAATGGGAAGCGGCAGTGCCTCGAAGACGCGTCTGATTATCGAAACGCTGCTGCGAGACCAATCGGAATTGTTGTTCGTGCCCGTTGATATTTCAGCCTCCGCTTTGGAACGCAGTTCTCGCATCTTGCTGCAATCGTATCCGCGTCTGTGGATTGAAGCTTTTGCGGCCGAGTACTTTGATGGACTGGCAGAGTTGGCGAAAAAGCAGCGGGGACGCACGCTCGCGCTTTTTCTGGGATCGAACATCAGCAATTTTGAGCCAGAGGAAGCACGAGCTTTCCTGCGCGCGATGCGCAGTGTTTTGCGAGCTGGTGATGCGCTGTTGCTGGGTGCGGACCTGAAGAAAGACAAGCATATCTTAGAGGCAGCTTACAACGACACTCTCGGTGTTACCGCAGCCTTCAGTCGCAATCTGCTGGTGCGGATCAATCGCGCCCTGGACGCTGATTTCGATCTCCCGGCCTTTCGTCATCGCGCAGTCTTTAATGAAACGGCCAGCCGCATTGAAATCTGTGTCGAGAGTTTGCAGCCGCAAAAAGTGGCGATACGCAAGCTGGACATGGAAGTCGAACTTGGCGAAGGAGAATTGATTCACACCGAGAACTCCTACAAATATGATCTCGCAGGGATTGCAGCATTGGCCTCGCAAACGGGGTTTGTCTGTGGACGCACCTGGCTTGATTCACAAAACCGGTTCAGCAGTAACCTGCTGCTGGCAGAAGGCTAACATCTGACGGACCCAATTCCGCCTGCGGCACCTCCAACAAATTGGCCTGCAATGGGTGCAACAAACCAACAAATCCTGGTTGAATTTCGCGACGTAAGCTATACGGTCCCGGCTGTCTCCGCGCCGATTATTTCCCACCTGAACTTAACCGTGCGCAACGGCGAGACCCTGGTCCTGCTCGGCGAATCGGGATGCGGGAAAACTACCACGCTTAAATTAGTAAACAGGCTTTTGTTACCTACGACCGGCACAGTGCTGGTTGAAGGCCAGAGCACCGTCGAGTGGGACGCCATTCGTTTGCGGCGGCGCACCGGTTACGTGATTCAGGAAGGCGGATTGTTCCCCCATTTTACTGTGGAGCAGAATATCGCCCTGGTACCGCGACTCGAGAAATGGGATGAAGCCCGCACCAGAGAGCGCGTGAGCCAGTTGCTGTCACTGGTGGGATTAGGCTCAAACGAATTTGCGGGACGCTATCCGGCGGAATTATCTGGAGGGCAACGACAGCGCGTCGGCGTGGCACGAGCGCTGGCAGCTGAACCGCCGTTGCTGTTGCTGGACGAACCGTTTGGCGCGCTTGACCCTTTAACGCGGGCCAGCCTGCAACGTGAATTCCTGGACCTGGCAAAGCGGCTCGGCAAAACCGCGATCTTCGTGACCCACGATGTGCGCGAGGCGCTGCTGTTGGGCTCACGGATCGGATTAATGGCCGCTGGACGGTTACTGCTGTTGGAAACGCCCGAAAATTTTCTGAAGTCCAAGGAGCCGCACGCGCAAGCGTACCTCGAGACACTGCAACTGGTCCGACAAGCTTGAGCTTGTCGTTGACGTTATTTGATTTCGACCAGGAGGCAAATAGACAATGTCGACGACAAGCTGAAGCTTGTCGGACAGTGGTGAACAGATGAGTTTCCCGCAATTCCTACAGCAGAATGGTTCTGAACTCCTGACGCTTTTGCGTCAGCATCTGGTGCTTGTCTTTGTTTCCACTCTCGTCGCTGTCGTAATCGGAATTCCCACCGGCATCCTGCTGACCAGAAATAAGGCCTGGCGCAGTCCAGTGCTGGGCCTGGCAAACATCATGCAGACTATTCCCAGTCTGGCATTGTTTGGATTCCTGATTCCTTTACCGTTTATTGGCGGCATCGGCGCGCGCACCGCAATCGTGGCCCTCGTGGTTTATGCATTGCTGCCAATTATCCGCAACACCGTGACGGGCATCGTGGGCGTTGATCCCAATGTCCGCGAAGCAGCCGTCGCCATGGGGATGACCAGCAGTCAAATCCTGTGGCAGGTAGAGATACCACTGGCAATGAGCGTGATTCTGACAGGCGTCAGAGTGGCCACGGTCATTTCCGTCGGCGTCACGACCATTGCGGCAGCAGTGGGCGCGGGCGGACTGGGGGTTTATATTTTTCGCGGACTGCGACAGTACGATAACAATCTGCTGCTGGCCGGCGCCGTGCCAGCGGCGTTGATGGCGTTGGTGGCGGACTTTTCGCTGGGTCTGCTGGAGAAACATTTCTCAGTTGAAGCCCGAAGCAGAAAACAAAAGACCAATCGCCGGCTGCGCAATCTGATTCTGGTCGCGGCTGGCCTGCTCATTGCAACGGGCGGTTACTTTATCTGGCATGGTTCGCGGGCGAGGACACAAGCTCCGGCCGGCGCCCAAAGGGTGACAATTGGTTCAAAGGATTTCACCGAGTCAGTGCTGCTGGCGGAAATCGTGGCGCAGCTGCTCGAGGCTCGCGGCATAGTCGTCGAACGGCAGTTTGAGCTGGGTGGGAATCTTTCTCATGAGGCGTTGCTCTCAGGGCGGATCGATCTCTATCCCGAATACACGGGTACAGCTTACACCGCGATCCTGCATCACCCTCCGATCACGGACCCGCATGCTGTTTATGATCAGGTAAGAACCCAATACGCCGAGAAGTTTAAGGTGGAAACAAGTCAGCCGCTGGGCTTCGATAACACATTTGCGATTCTTGTGCGCGGAGCGGAAGCCCGGCGGTTGCATTTGAAAACCATTTCCGATGCCGTGCCGCATGCTCGCAGTTGGCGCGCGGGCTTTGGGCAGGATTTCATGTCCCGCGCGGACGGCTATCCTGGTTTTGTGAAAGCATATGGATTGCAGTTCGCGGATCAACCGCGGGAAATGGATCTCTCGCTTACCTACATCGCCTTGTCTTCGGGCAAAGTCGATCTCATTGCCGGCAATTCAACCGAAGGCCGAATCGCGGCGCTGGACCTGTTTCAGCTCGAAGACGATCGACATTATTTTCCACCTTACGAAGCGATCTATTTCGCGCGCCAGGACACACTCGCGCGAGTGCCGGCGGTAAAAGAAGTACTGGCGAAGTTGGCTGGTACGATCTCCACGGCAGAGATGCGCCGTTTGAACTACGAAGTCGATGGGAATAAGCGAGGGCAGTCCGAAGTTGTGCGAGAATGGCTGCATGCAAAGGGACTATACGCACAGGGGCAGGGATGCCCATGCCACCAGGCGGTAATCACCAAAGTCATCCCAAGGACGAAGTTAGAGAAATCATTTTCCATTTGACAAAATTTGACAATGATCATTTCTCATTTGTCATTGGTCGGTTGAGTGCGAGATGTAATGACACGCAGGCGATGAAAAATGATCAGTGAGAATGACAAATGGAAAATGGTTTCATGTTGCATGTGTTGGTCCTTAATACACTAGAGCGGAGGAATAATGACCATAACTGATTTACTTATCCTGTTAATCGTGGCGGGACTCTGCGGTGCTATTGGCCGGTCGATTAGCGGCTACTCGCACGGCGGGTGTTTGGTGTCGATTGCGCTGGGTTTCATTGGTGCGCTAATCGGACTATGGCTGGCGCGCACACTACGACTGCCAGAGTTATTCTCGGTGCATATCGGCACGACGAGTTTCCCGATAGTCTGGTCGATTATCGGCTCAGCGCTGTTTGTCGCGCTAATTACTCTCTTGACCCGGCGGCGCGATTAGAGGAATTGGAAAAGGCGTTCGGATAACGAGCAGTGGGCCGCGGATATTTCTGTCCGGGCCCACTGCAACGTGTTTGCTTCCGGGCTGTTTAGGTGTTTCCCGGAGGATCGATGGCGCCATCGCCCTCAGCGCTGAGAGCGGAGTCGAGGTTTGCGCTCTCTTCTGGACCTGTGTTTCCCGGCGGATCGATCGCGGCTGATTCCTCGTTAGGGTCACTCATTCTTTCTTCTGACATTTCGTTATCTCCTTGGCAGTTCTTTTGGGAGTCTGTCGGACCCGGCGTGTAATTCTTAGCCGAGTTGTTTGTAAAAAACCTGAATATCAGGCCGTGTTATGTATCGATTAAAAACATCCGTGCCCCATTTCTGTTGGAGCTGAGCACAAACCGCTTTACCGTTGGCCAGTTGTTGGGTGGCCGTTGTCTTGTCTCCCAGGCGTTCACTGGCTCGCGCGGCTATTAGCCAGGCCCGCCACTCGGACTCCTGCTGTCCTCCATTGGCCAACCTCACCTGGGCCTGAGTCGCGAGGTCAAGAGCGGAGCGCGCGTTACCACTCTCCAGTGTAACTTCGGCTAACGCCAACATTGCTCGGGAGAGCAGGGCCGAGTCACCGGCATCAGTGGCCAGATTCACGGCTTCCTGACAAAGCTTAATTCCTTCGGCAGCCCCGCCGCTAAATGCCTTCACGAGTCCCAATGTGAATCTGGCCTCAATGGTAACATTCTTATACTGCATTCCGGCCAGGGTTAGCGAGCTTTCGGCCTTAGCCTTTGCTTCCGGTAAGCGGCGCTGGGTCAGGGCCATCTGCGCGAGGCTGCGCTCGATCTCGGGAATTAACTGTTTATACCCGCTATCAGGCTGGCGGGCAATGGCCAGGGCCTCGTCCAAAGCTTGTTGAGCTTCGTCATAGCGACCCAGTTTCCAGAGAATGTCCCCGCGATTGGCCTGATTAAAGGCAATATTGATGCGATTACCAATAGCTTTGTTAATTGCAAGTGCCTTCTCATAGTTTTCCAGGGCTTCGGGATAGTGTTCCTGCTCGATCAATACTGCGCCGATTTCTCCGTAAGAGACGGCGACCTGCGGCTGGTCCCCGCCCTTTTGCGCCCGTTCCAGCTTTTCACCCAGGGCGCTGATCGCGGCCTGATACTTTCCTTTCCGTCGCTGCGCGCGCGCTATCTGGGTCAGACAAAGAGACACGTCGCGGCCATAGTTTCCCTGCTGGAAAAACTTCAGGGCCTGTTCAACTAACGCCAGGCCTTCATCGGTGCGCAACTTTACGATGTAGAGGGAGCCCAGATTGAATTGGCCCATTGCTTCGCGGCGCTTGACCTTGTTGTCGCTGGCGAGATCTATTCCCTGCTTGAAATACTTCTCGGCTTCGTCGTAATCGCCGCGACCAAAAAATGAGTTGCCAAGTTCGAGCAAGCCACCCGCGGCCAGACTTTCCAAATGATTCTGTTGGGCCAACTCCACCGCTTGCTTTGCATAGCTCTGAGCTTCGGCCGTCTTCCCTTCGCCGGACGCTGAATAACTCAACTCGGTGAGAGCAAGGATTTGCTGCGGCTCATTATGGGTGGTACGCGCCGTATCAACAGCACTCTTAAACTGAGCGCGCGCTTCGTCATACTTACCCATACCGCGGAACAGCACACCACGCTGCCGCAGTACGTCGGCAACGCCCTCGAAATTCCCCAGCGTGCGATAAAGCGTTTCGGCCTTGTCAAAATTGGCAGCGGCGTTGGCAGTGTCTTGCCGTCGCGCCTGCACGACGCCGGCTCGCAGGTAAGCAGTCGCGTATTGGGGATTGAGGCTGGCTGCCCTGAGATAGTTCTCGACGGCCTTGTCAGGCTGTTCGTTCTTCTCATAGGCGCGGCCCAGGTCGACATAAACCTCCGCGGCTTCGGGAGAATTCTGAACGATCTCGCTATAGGCTTTGATGGCGGCGCCATAGTCTCTCGTAACAGTGCCGTTAATTGCGTCAAGATAAAGAGCATCGATCGGCGCCAGTGCTGATCGGTCAGACACCAGGCTCTGGGCCCGCAAGAGTTCGTCCTTCGCTTTTTCACTATAATCGAGTTCGGTCCAGGCTTCGGCCAGACGCGCATGGGCCAGCGCGAAATTGTCGTCGGCGTGAACCGCCTGGTCCAACGCGGTGCTGGCCTGATAGTAGGCACCGTTTCGCAACGCCTCTGTGCCCCGATTGTACAAATCCAGCACCACGGCTGAGGGTTTGTATGGGGATGGTCGCCACCAGTGAAAGACGGCCCAAATCGCCAGGCCGCTTATCACAATGGCCATGATCAGAGTGCCAAGTGAAACTCGCTTACGCTTAAAGGTTTGCGTCAAAGTGGCGAGCGCGCCCGTCGGCATTGGTTGCGAAATCGGAGTAACGCGCTCTGCGTTCATCAACGTGCGCCGGCCGTCACTGCTGACAGTGGTTAGCACACCGCGCAGATCCTTGAGCATCTCTGCCGCAGATTGGTAGCGGGTCTCAACATTCTTGTCCAGCGCCTTCATGTTGATGCGATCCAACGCCGGCGGGATCGCGGGGTTAAGCGTTGACGGAACAGGAGGGTTGATATGAATAACCTGGGCCCCAATCTCCAGCACACTGTCTCCGGCGAACGCCGATCGCCCGGTTATGCATTCGTACAGCATGGCCCCCAGACTGAACAAATCGCTGCGCCCATCCACGGGTTTGCCCGAGGCCTGTTCCGGAGAAAGGTAGAGGGGGGTACCCACGATGACGTCACTTCGCGTCTTTGTCGAAAAGAGAGTTTGTGCTTCCGGATCAGCAGTAGCGGAAGGCTCTTCAAGCAAATGCTTTACGAGGCCAAAGTCGAGCACCTTGACCTGGCCGCGATCTGTCAGGACCACGTTCGAGGGCTTGATATCGCGGTGAACAATTCCCAGATGATGAGCTTCAGCGAGGGCCTCAGCCACGGACGCGCAGATCTCGACGGCCTGCGCCAGGGTCACTCCATCGGTGCGCAGCAACTCGCTAACCGTCTTACCCTTAACCAACTCCATGACGATGTAGGGCCGCTGGTCGGCAGTCTCTCCATAGTCAAAGACGGCGGCGATATTCGCATGGCTCAACGCGGATACGGCCCGCGCCTCTCGCAAGAAACGCGCTCGATAGTGTTTGTCGAATGAAGTAAGGAACTTGATTGCCACACGCCGGGCCAGGTGCGTGTCTTCGGCAAGATAGACCATGCCCATTCCGCCTTCGCCCAGTTTCTCGAGAATTCGGTAATGGGAGACTGTTTGGCCTATCAAGTTCGGGGTCCTTCAGATACGAGATGGGGTTAAATCGACAAGGGACTAACGCCAGAAGCGGCTCTGGACCAGGCAAAGTGTTTCAATGGGCGCATTGTGGGCCAAAGCCGCGGATAATTCAAGCCGGAAGCTTGACGAGCGGCGCGAAGCAGAGCGCCAGGTCATTGTCGCGACTACGAGTCTCCACAGCTCGGGGGTGACACTATCCGTTGCTCGTTATCACACGGTGCTGTGACTTTGAATGGCCGTCAACAGGCTGGCAGCCTGTTGTGGACATACCTCGACGTGACCACCGCAGCTTACTGAATGATTAGAGGTCCGTAAGCTTTAGGATCCTCAGGGAATGAGAGAATGTCGATCTGGCCCGGTAATGCCCAGACTATTTACTGTGCTCAACACTAATCGTAAATTTTCCACCGGCTGGAATTGGGCACATAGTCACCCCGCCCGTATCGTCATCAGTGATGCTGACTTGCGTGATTCTCCGTTCAGCGTTGTAATGCCGGTCAGAGTTTGCAGAGTCGTGAGGAAAAGTATCCTTGGACAGCACTACCTCGATTGAGCCGCCGCCCTTGATGATGATTGGTTCTCCGTTTGACATTATTTCTCCTTGTTGGTGCTTACTGACTTCCCGACGAGACAAGGTCTTTGAGTTGATTGGTATAGCGTCGCAGGTCGGGTCTGGTTAGATACTTTTGGTAGTCTTCAGTTTCCCATTTTTGTTCGAGGCCGGACAGCAATGTGGAAGCAAGCGCCGCATACTCCGCGGTCTTTGAGCGATCATTCAACAGGTGAGCGGCGCGGGCCGCCAGCAACGCCGCTCGCCATTCCGATTCCTGTTTTCCCAGATGGTGGCAACGGTCTTTTACCTGAAGAGCGTTTTGCAATGCGCCGGACCCATTGCCCGTTTCAACCAGAGCCTCAGCCAGGGCCAGCTGGGTTGCGCAAAGCAGATTCTGATTATTCAAACGCGCGGCCACCGCAAAACCAGCGGCACAATCGCGTTCGCCGATTGCTTTCTTTCCCGACAATACCTGGGCCAGTCCGATCACTGACTTGGTCTCAGCAGCGCGACTATTATCCTGTGCGTCGGCCAGCTGGGCCGCGGTCGTCGCTTCGGTAATGGCCGCGGCGTATTTTTCTTCGCTCATTGCCAGGTGCGCTCGAGTGAGCGAGAGCCATACCTGCAGGGACTTGAATTGCCCGTCGGGTCGATCAGCAATGGCGGCTGCCTCGGCAAACGCTGCCTGCGCTTCCGGGTAACGTCCTAACTGCCAGAGTGCGTTGCCGCGGTTGGTCAGGCTGTAACCGATGCTCTGCTGACTACCCAACGCCTTGTTGATTTCGAGGTGCTTTTCGAAGTGATCGATAGCAGCGCGATACAATTCCTGCTGCACCAGGAAAGTACCAATCTCACCATGCGCGAGCGCAATCTGGGCCTGGTCACCCGCATTGACGGCGAGTTGAAGCTGCTCTTCCATGGCTTTCTGTCCGGCCGCGTAATTTCCTCTGAGCGAGTTGGCGCGACTGATCAGAAGCAATGCCTGTGAGGCTTCTTTGCGATAGTTGCCCTGCTGATAAAACGGGAGAGCTTGTTCCAGATAGACCAATGCTTTTTCAGGATCCATGAATCTCTGCAGGCGCAGACTGCCTAACGACAAGAGCGCTCGCGCACTGCTGGCCCGCAGTTTGTACTTGCGCGCATATTCCAGGCCTTCAGTGAAATATTTTTCCGCTTCATCGTTTTCACCGTGGTTGAAGAAAACGTTACCCATATCGATGAGGCCCTGCGCCACCAAACTCTGCATCCCATTCGCCTGGGCCAGATTCATCGCTTGCTGAACATACTCCCTGGCCTGCACGCGGTTGCCTTCGCTATCGGTAACGCTGCCCAGCTGCAAGAGCGTCTTTACCAGTTGATATTCATTATTGGTAACCCGCGCCCCATCCAGTGCCTGTTGCAACTGCTGGCGCGCCTCAGCCAGCTTGCTTAACTTGTTGTAGAGTTGGCCTCGCTGATAAAAAACCTCAGTGCGTCCCTCGAGATTATCCTGACTTTGATAGAGTTCCTCAGCCTTGCTGAATGCCGCTTCCGCCGCCGCCAGATTCTGATCGCGACCATACAAATATCCCAGCCGAAGAAACGCGGTAGCGTATCGGGGACCGCGATTCGTGGCTTCCAGATAGCTCGCAATGGCTTTCCCGATCTCTTCATTCTTTTCATAAGCACGGCCCAGATCCGCATGAACCTCGGGTCGTTCGGAAGCAAGAGAAGCAAGCTGGCGATAAGATTCGATGGCCACAGGAAAATCACGCGTCGCCGTGGCCGTGATGCCCTGTAGATACAGCGCGTCTTGCTGAGGAAAGACCGAACGATCCGGCACGAGAGTACTTACTCGCAATAACTCATCTTTCGCTCTGTCGGTGTTGTCCAGTTCAGTGCACACTTCGGCCAAACGCGCGTGGGCCAGCGCAAATTTGTCGTCCAGGGCAATCGCTTGCTCATACGATTTGCCGGCATGGACCAACGCGCCGTTGCGAAAAGAGGCGGTTCCCTGGTTGTACGCTTCGAGGGCTGCGGTAGAAGGGACGTGGGCGCGGGCGCGTGAAAAGTAGACTATGGCCCAAATGCCGAGAGCGAGCAGAACTATTCCCAACCCGAAGCTGGCAACCGACAGGCGTGGCCGTCGCAGTGGTTCGATAATGGTCGACAAAGCGCTGGTGCGCATTACATGCGACGGCGAAGTCGTACCCGCGCCCAGGCGGCGGATGGGCTGTCCATCACTCGAGAGTTTCGCCCGCGCCAACCGCAGATCCCGGATCATCTCGTCCGCTGATTGATAGCGCGCGGCCGGCTTTTTGGCGAGCGCTTTCATGATGATCCGATCCAACTGTGCCGGCACGCGGGGGTTTATTTTCGAAGGTGGCGGAGGATCAAAGTGAATAACCTGGGCGCCGATATCGATGGCGCTGGAGCCGGAAAACGCCGAACGTCCGGTGATGCATTCGTATAACAGCGCGCCCAGTGCAAACAGATCGCTGCGTTCATCCACTGGGCGACCACCGGCTTGCTCGGGAGAAAAATATAGCGGCGTGCCCACCGCCACATCGCTTTGTGTATTCATCAAATGAGACTGGCTCACGGCCTCGCTGCCCGCGAACTCTTCATGGATTTGCTTTGCCAGTCCGAAGTCGAGCACCTTTACATGGCCTCGTTCGTTGATCATCACGTTTGCGGGTTTGACGTCGCGGTGAATGATGCCGTGGCGATGGGCCTCGGCGAGGGCCTCGGCAATGGCGATCGCGGTGTCAATCGCCTGGGCCATGGTGATGCCCGGCCCGTCGAGAATGGCGCTTAAGGTCGAGCCGTCAACCAGCTCCATGACAATGAAGGGCTGGCCCCCATCGGTCTCTCCGGAGTCATGCACGGTGGCGATATTGGGGTGACTGAAGGAAGAAAGGGCATGGGCTTCGCGCTGAAAGCGGGCGCGATAGTGAGGATCAGTTGAGGTCAGGAACTTAATGGCCACATCACGAGAAAGGCGCGTATCGCGGGCCAGAAAAACCACACCCATACCGCCCTTACCGAGCTGTTCGATCAGGTCATAGCGTGATACAAGCCGACCGAGCACTATTGAGCTTCCTTTGAGGTTACCTTCTGAGGTTACTTCGCTACGAGATGCGAGGAGACGACGGAATGAGCGAGGTCGCCGGAACCAGTCGTTACTCCGGACCAAAACAGTGATGGCGGCATTGTCCGCCAAAGGTCACGATAGTACAAGGAGATTTATGCTGCGCAAGGAATAGCAACGGCAGGATTGGGAAGATTTACGCCGAAGGCGTATGCGAATTGTGGCTTTGGCCGGTCAGTTCAGGTCCCTGGCTGGTGCTACTCTTCGCAAACTCCTTCAGAGTTTGATGCATTTACAAATTTGATCGCAGGGTTGGAACGACACTGGGCTGGAATTCGCGCGCGCCTTTGGCGTGGGAAGATCGATCATCGAGAAGTACTTGTACCACGTTTGCAGAGAGCTTACTCAAGTACCGTCGCGAGGATCTTTGTTTCCTGATCGCGACGAAACTTTTTGAGTTTCTCTCGCAACTCAGGACGAGCCAGAGCCAGAATGGCCAGGGCCAACAACGCCGCGTTGGTAGCGCCGGCTTTTCCGATGGCTAGCGTACCCACGGGAATACCGGCCGGCATTTGCACCGTAGCCAAAAGGGAATCGAGTCCGTTGAGCGCATCGCTTTTCATGGGCACGCCCAGGACCGGCAGGGTGGTATGTGCCGCCATGACGCCCGCCAGATGCGCCGCGCCGCCCGCGGCGGCAATGATGACTTCAATACCGCGCGCTTCAGCGGTCGCAGCCAACTCAGCGGCCAGTGCCGGTGAACGATGCGCCGATACAACCCGGCACTCATGCGCCACGCCAAAATCACTTAGCGTCTGATCGGCGCTGCGCATTACTTCCCAGTCGGATTTGCTGCCCATGAGGACGAGGACCAGCGGATTGCTCATTGCTGATTGCTGACTGCGGAGTCTCGAAGTCGCGCTGCCAGGTTGTTTCGAATCCTTCTTTTTTGCCATCGTTAATTTCGCCTGATCTTCAATCGTATAATTACGTGAACTCAAAAGTTCAAAGGTCATTCCAATCCGCACTCTGAAAACTCAAAGCAGCAATCCTTACGCTCCCTGGTCCAGCGAATACCCTCGCTCGCCGTCAAAGTTGTAGAGGTTTTCGGTCTTGATAGAATCGTAACCTGCCTCGTTCAGTCGTTTGAGCAGAGAGACTATTTCTTCAGGGCCGATTATTGACCCCTCGATTTGCGGCAGAAAGCGGCAGCGCCAATGGTCCGAACAAAATGTTTCCGCATGCCCGCCGGGCCAGACCTTGACGCCGCGGTTGCTGATGGTGCCCAGCTTCAGATCGCCTGCATCGAGTCCACTGATTGCCATGCCCAGCTCACTTGCCGAACCTGCGGACCAGTCAAGAAAAACGTCCACGCCCACCAACTCTTTTTTGGCCTTTGTTCTAATAATGGTCACAGTCTCTTCCGGCGCGGCCTTGCGCTCAACCTTCTGATATTTGGCGCTCTTTAATATTTGCGGTGATTGGCCCAGGCGTTGGACCACCGCCTCCGCGAACTCTTTGGTGCCCACCTTTTCCTTGCTGATACCTTCCTTATAAATGTCGTAAGTATGCACGCCGTCTTCCATCGTGCGCAGCCACGCGTTGTGCACGCGTTCCGCGGCTTCGGTCTGGTTGATATGGACCAGCATCATCACCGCGCCCAGCAGCAAGCCTGAAGGGTTGGCAAGATTTTGCCCCGCTCGGCGCGGCGCTGAACCGTGAATGGCTTCGAACATGGCGACCTTCTCGCCGATATTTGCCGACCCGGCCAGTCCCACCGATCCAGCGATCTGCGCGGCCACATCCGACAACACATCGCCATAAAGGTTGGGCATCACAACACAGTCAAAGGCGGTCGGAGTATCAGCAAGTTTCGCGGCGCCAATGTCCACGATCCAGTGTTCGTTTTCGATCTCCGGATACTGGGTGGCGATCTCGTCAAAGACCTTGTGAAAGAGACCATCCGTAATCTTCATGATGTTGTCTTTCGTGAAGCATGTGACCTTCTTGCGATTGTTGCGCCGCGCATATTCAAAAGCATAGCGCACGATCTTTTCCGAACCGGGCCGCGAAATAAGCTTGAGACATTGCGTCACCTGATCCGTTTGCCGATACTCGATGCCGCCGTAAACGTCCTCTTCATTTTCGCGCACGATAACGACATCCATGCCGGGATGTTTGGTTTGGACAAAGGGATGATAAGAAACGCAGGGACGAACGTTGGCATAAAGACCCAGAGTCTTGCGAACCGTAACGTTCAGGCTCTTAAAGCCACCACCCTGCGGCGTGGTAATAGGCGCCTTCAAAAAAACTTTGGTGCGTCGCAGCGATTCCCAGGAGCTTTCCTCTATACCCGAACTGTTGCCGGCCAGATAAACCTTTTCGCCAATTTCAATCGTCTCGATCTTAAGCGCCGCACCGGATTGCTCGAGGATATGGAGGGTCGCTGCCATGATCTCCGGGCCAATTCCGTCACCATGCGCGACGGTAATAGATACAGGTTCAGACATAAGTGTATTAGTGCCTCTCTTCGGAAAGTTTCAGGGTAAAGTTAAGCTCGGGAAGGGAGCAATATAAGCGATAACGCGAGTGCAAGCAATTGAATCGACCTTTCGTTGCGGGCTTTGCGTGTTTGCGGGAGGATCCTAAACGGCGACCAAGAATTTCCCGCAAAGCACGCAAAGCACGCAAGGGAATCTTATTAGTCAGCCGTACCCTCTTGCGCTGACCGCGGGATGTCTTGTACTTTATTGCCCATTAGTTTCCTGCTCTCGCGCACCATTGGTGGCTGCGCTGTCCGTGACCGTTAGAGCGACGACGTTCGGCCGAGGAGAGAGTGAGGTAGTTTGTCAACCAGGTTAGAAGCAGCTCTCACCCTGTGAGAGCATCGGGCACGTCGCGCTTCGCGTCAGTTCAGGCTGGCTCCCCGTCAGTATCCGCGATTCCCAACCCGCCCGTGCTTCCCCAGATCGGAAATCGATGCTCCGAGCTCGATTGGAGAGGATTAGTTAGCATGGCTACGAAACTTTACGTTGGAAATTTGTCATTTCGCACGACCAGTGATGACTTGCGCGAAGCTTTTGCGAGCGTGGGTGCGGTCGAATCGGCAACGGTAATTGAGGATCGTGATACGGGACGCTCGCGCGGATTCGGCTTTGTCGAAATGGCGACACCGGAGGAAGCAGCCGCGGCGATCGAGCAATTCAATGGCAAGGACCTTGGCGGCCGCAACCTGACCGTCAATGAGGCCAAGCCCAGAACCGAACGCGGCGGCGGTGGTGGCTACGGTGGTGGCGGCGGACGAGGCGATTACGGTGGCGGCGGAGGTCGCGATCGAGATCGCGGCAGCGACCGCGAACCGCGCTGGTAGGAAACAAGTCAAAAGTAAAAAGGTAAAAGGCAAAAGTGCAGACGCGTCAGCGTTTGTCTAACTTTTGCCTTTTTACTTTTCATTTTTACTTTCTGGCTGCTGGTACCAGTTTCAATTTCAACCGACCGCCCCCGCGCAACACTTCGATTTCATATTCCTGGCCGGCCTTCATCTCGCCCAGCGCGTAGGTGTAATCATAAACATTGCGGATGTCACGACCGGCAAGCTTGACGATCTTGTCGCCGGCTTTTAATCCAGCCTTCGACGCCGGAGAATCGTCACGCACGCCATCCAACAGCAAGCCATCGTTTGAGTCGCCATAGTTCGGAATCGTTCCGAGATAAACACGGAAGCCTGATGAACGACCGGTTGAGTCACTCTTGGCTACCGCATAGGTCGGTCGCTTGGCGGACTTATCAACATCGTTGACGACGCGCGCAATCAGGGCGACCACGCGCGCTTCGTCTGCATAGTTGATCTTGTCAGCCGTGTCCGAAGGCTTGTGATAATCATCGTGCGTGCCGGTCCAGAAAAAGAGCACGGGAATTTGCTTGGCGTAAAACGAAGAATGATCGCTGGGACCATAGCCATCTTCGTTAAGCGTTAGTTGAAATTGTTTACTGGGATTGGAACTCACCACCGGCCTGCCATTGGCTGAGACAACCACCGGATAGACACCTTGCGAAAGCGTCCCGCCGTTTCCGCTCAAAACAGTGGCACTGACAGTGACGCCTTGCAGAACATTGGCGTTCTCGATCATTGCCCGCCACTCCTGAGACGTGCCCAGTCCGCCGATGATTAGTTTGTTGTCTTTCATCCGGCCAATCATGTCCATATTGATCATGGCGACGGTGTTGGCGAGCGGCACGAGCGGATGATTGACGTAGTAGTTCGAACCCAAAAGTCCTTCTTCTTCACCACTGAATGCCATGAAGACGATGGTGCGTCGTGGGCGCGCCTCCCGGGGAGAAAAAATGCGCGCGAGTTCCAGCAAGCCCGCGACACCGGAAGCGTTGTCGTCCGCGCCGTGGTGTATCTCACCTGAGCGCGGCGCCAGGCTGCCTTCGCCGCCAAGGCCCAGATGATCGTAATGCGCGCCAATCACTATGACTTCATTTTTCAAGAGCGGATCAGAGCCGGACAGAATGCCTACGACGTTGGTGGCCTTGACCTCGTTGCGCTTGATGTTGATAGAGATGGAAAGAGTGACGCCATTTTCCAAAAGCATCAGGGCCGTCGACCTCCCCTCAAGTGGCGCCGAGTCTGCCGGCTGAGGCTTCGCTATTTTTTCCAATGCTAAGAGAGTCTCCCTGGCATCGCGTGATGAAGAGAACAGCCTGGCAGCTGCTTGTTGAGAGATCACAGCGACGGGAAGTCCGGCAGCGCCCGCGCTGTTATCGTAAGTCAGTTGTGCCAGGCGATCGTCTTTGAAATTTTCCTGCTCCGCAATCACCAGCAGTCCACTCGCGCCGGCATTTCGCGCCGCAATTGCCTTCCAGCGCACGGCTTCATAGCGCGCAAACTGTCCATGGGGATTATCACCGTCGGGTGTGCCGGCCAACGCAATGGCCACCGTGTTCTTCATTGAGTGTCCGGCGTAACTGTCATACTTCAATTCCGCGGCGGTGATGCCATAGCCGACAAACACATACTGTGCTTTCCGGATCTCGCCGTTGGACGAAAAACCCAGCGGCATCCAATCTTCGCCAACTTTCATTGCCGCGATGTCATCCGCGCGCCCCGGGTTCACATAAAACAGATTGTTCTCACCCAACTCAACTCCGGCAACATAAGGAAACTCCTGCAGGTAACGGTGGGGCGAGTCAGCCTCGAGTATCGACATACCGGGCAGGTCAATGCCGATGCTGCGCTTTAGGCCGTAGCGCGAAAACTCTTTGGCAACGTATTCGGCGGCGAGATTAGCTCCACTGCTTCCGGTGCGGCGGCCTTCCAACTTGTCTGACGCCAGATAGGTGATGTGCTGGCGCAGACGCTCTGCGTCTGGGGTAACGTTCAGGGTCGATTGCTGGGCCAGGCCGGCACCGCATAAGGCGGTCACCAAAAGGAAGTAAGGTGCTAAGCGTGGAAATATTTTGCGAATCATCTTTTGGGTTACCTCGCTGAAAATCAGGGCGTGTCTTGGTGAGTGTAACGCAAACTGTAAGGCCACCCCAACGGGGATGCCCCGCTGGGGACCCCGGGTTTGCGTCAGTCGCCCAGGCATTCAACGCAGCTGCAAACTAATAGCTTGCGTTACATCGGACGTCAATAATCATTGACAATTCCACTGCGTCCAGCTTATTGTCCGGCCGTTACTTGAATCACGGCTGAATGCTCACGAGAGCGCAGCAATGCTTACTCGCTAAATCCAGCCTGAATAGTCCTGTTATCGAAAACCTCCTCTGGGTTATCGGTAATAAAATGTTGGAATTCCACAACACTACTATTGCGTATCGCTACGTCGTCGTGCTCCGTCTAACGTACGCCGCGTTGCTCTGAACAATCGCCCGGCGATGACTCGCGAGTCGCGGGTGACTACAAATGGCATTTCTGATTATCCCCCATGAGGTCGGTACAAACTCTGCCAGCGTCTGGGTGGGAGTTGCCAACGAGAATCCCGGGCCGGCGATACTCGAGTTTACCGGCGGGCAGATCCAGTTGGGGGCGGTTTGGGAACAGGATCCTTCAGGCACCGTAAGGTTTCAACGCCTGCAACTCAATAACCTGGATTCCTTTAAGCTCTATTCATTGGCGCTGCGGATCAATGGTCAAGTCGTTGCCCAGGGTGATCTGACCACTTTACCGGCCCAGCTTCCCAGCCTGACTGATCCCACACCTTTCACGGTCTTACTTGGCTCATGCTTCTACTGGAAAGAAGATAAGGGAGCGGCCAGCGCTGCCTTCAACCGTTTGCGTGGAAACGGTGCGCCCCACGTAAAGTTCTTGTGCGGCGATCAGGTTTACCTTGATGCTCCTTACTATAACTTCATTTCGGCTAAGCACAGCGCCGATGAATTACGAGCGATGTTTTTGAATACCTACCTGCAAACGTTTGGACCGGTTGGGGGCAGGGTAACGCTCTACGATCTGCTGCGCTCTGGCGGTAATTATTTTTCTCCGGACGATCACGAATTCTGGAACAACGCTCCCAACGAAGCCGTTGCCGTGCGCGACTCACGAAACAAAGAGCGCAAAGAGGATTGGCGGCGGCTGGCGCGCCAGTTTTACGACGTCTTCCAGGGAAGACCGCAGCCCTTCACTGTGAACCCGGTCTCGTTCTTTACCGCCGACACACGCACAAACCGCGACGATAGAAACGGCCAGTTCATGAATGAGCCCGACCTGGATGTCCTGGTTAATTGGATCGGAAACTTAAGCGGACCGGGCGTGCTCGTCGTCGGGCAGCCGGTGTTTACCAAGAAAGGCGGACTGTTTGCAAAGTGGGCGGACTTAGGTTTACCGGATTTTGGTTGGCAATATAGCCGGCTGACGACCGCGCTGGCCGCAGCGCGTCACACCGTCGTGATTCTCACGGGCGATGTCCACTATGGCCGCGTTGCTACCTGTAGGTTGTTCAACGGAACGGAATTGATTGAAATCATTTCTTCGCCGATGTCTCTGGTCGAAGCGCCCCCCGGCTTCAATCTCCTGGGTGGCTGGGGCAAAGCGCCTAATACTCTCAACGTGCCCGGCTCTCCCGCGATCACAACCGACGAAACTTTTAACTTCGCGCGCAATCACTTTCTAACGCTCGAATTTCGTGCGAAAGGCGCCGGCGCTGAATTAGTTGTCAGAGATTGGCCTTTCAAGCAGGATGGCTCGCCCTCGTCCCAACCCGGCAGAACAATTTCTACTCACAATTTGCAATAGGAGAATTTTATGCTCGCCAGTCGGCAATCAGGCGCCACGCGCCCCAACGACAAGATCCAGGAATTAGAACCGCTCAACAAGCGGGAAAACAATTTGCAGTGGCTCGAACGCGTGCGCGCCCTCAATCCGAAAGCGACGGATGGTGTGGTTATGTTTGGCGGTGCTTCGCCTTCCCATTTTCGAATTCGCGTGGCGCAATCGCACGTCAGAAGCGATCTGTTACCCAGCTACTGGTCGCTGGCTGGGCTATTCAAAGATGACAAATCGTTCGTGTCGGTTCCCTTGGAAATCTGTGGAGACATTTCCGAAACTCCCAACACCAATGGGGTACAGACTTGTTCACTTGCCGACTACAAAGATCCGCAACTGTTTCCGAATGTCGCCGTGTTGCGCTTCGCGGATAATCCTGAGTTCGTTTTTAGTGGGCCGGAGAAGCAGCCGCCTGAACGCAGCATCGTCGAAAGCATCCAGGGCCAGCGCGGGATCATTGATCTGCCGGCGTTGATTGTGGCCTGGTTGGGCTACGTCTGGGCCGTCGGTGAGCGGGGCAATCCGCTGCTGGCAGGTATTGGTTTACCCGGTTCGGCATTTGTGGCCACAGCCTACGGCACTGCTGGAATAGAGATGGCGCCGGGTCTTTCCAGCGGTTCGATCTGTCCGGAAGCAATCTGGCACGCCGCCAAATGGTGGCAAAGCTTTTACGACGAAACCTCAGGTGCAAGAGCGGGCCAGCAGGCGATTGGCATCGTGCCCACCGGCTATTTCGTGATCAGACAACCCGCCGCCGCAGCAGATGTAGAGGCGCCAAAGAAAAAGCCGTAGCTACAAATCCTATTGACTGCCCTCAGATCCAGAAAGGACGTTAATCATGACGCGCGTATCATCTCCCATCAACGAAATCAAAGACCATTACTCTGCCGTGATAGTGGGCTCGGGTTATGGCGGAGGAATTTCTGCCTCGCGCTTGGCGCGGGCGGGCCAGAGTGTTTGTCTGTTGGAGAGAGGAAAAGAATTCCAGCCCGGAGAGTATCCGGACACCGAGTGGGAAGCAGTATCCGAAATGCAAACTGATTTCCCGCACGCTCATGTGGGGACGCGCACCGGATTATATGACTTTCGCGTCAACGATGAAGTGAATGTCTTTCTTGGTTGTGGTCTGGGCGGCACCTCGCTGGTCAATGCCAACGTCGTATTGCGGGCCGAACCGCGCGTCTTCGACGACCCGCGCTGGCCGCAGGCCGTGCGCGACGATCTGAATACGCTGATCGAAGATGGCTACCGGCACGCTTTGGAGATGCTGCGACCGGCGCCGTTGCCGGACAGCATTCAATTGCCAAAACTATTGGCGCTTGAAAAATCAGCCGCCGAACTGAATGAAAAGTTTTATCGTCCACCCCTCAACGTTACCTTTGAAGAACCGCCCAACGGGCTCAATCACGTAGGCGTTGAACAGCATGCCTGCAAACTCTGCGGTGATTGCGTGACCGGCTGTAATTATCATTCCAAGAACACCGTGTTGATGAATTACCTGCCGGATGCCAGGAACCACGGTGCTGAAATTTACACGCAGGTTTCCGTGCGCCGGCTCGAACGTGAGAATGGACGCTGGGTGGTCCACTACCAACTGTTGGATTCGGGGCGCGAAAAGTTTGACGCGCCGACCATGTTTGTTACTGCCGATATCGTGATTCTCTCTGCGGGAACGCTGGGCTCAACGGAGATTCTGCTGCGCTCAAAAGCAGCGGGCCTCGCAACCTCGGACAAGGTGGGCGAAAGCTTTACCGGCAATGGTGATGTACTGGCCTTTGGCTATAACAACGATGTCGAAATCAACGGCGTGGGTTACGGCACGTTGCCGGCGGAGGGCCGCGAACCCGTGGGACCGACCATCACCGGCATCATAGATGCCCGCAATAAGACAGAGCTGGATAGCGGCCTCGTTATTGAAGAAGGAGCAGTCCCGGGCGCGCTTGGCCCAACTTTACCGGCCGGGCTGGCTGCTGCCGCCGCCGCCGTCGGCGTAGACACCGACAGCGGTTTGGTCGATTTTGTGAGCGAGAAAAAACGCGAACTTGACAGCCTCGTACGCGGTGCATATCACGGAGCGGCGCACAACACGCAAACCTATTTGATCATGACGCATGACGACAGCGACGGGCGCATGTACCTGGATGACGACCGGTTACGTATCGCCTGGCCGGGTGTCGGCTCTAAACCGATCTTCCAGATGGCCAACGGAAAGCTGCAAGCCGCAACGCGGCCTTTGGGCGGCACATATGTTGAAGATCCAATCTGGAGCAAGATGCTCAAGCGCGAACTGATCACGGTGCATCCGTTGGGTGGCTGTCCTATGGGCGAGAGCGCCGAACATGGTGTGGTAAATCACAAAGGCCAGGTGTTTGCTGCTACTCAGGGCAGTGAAGTTTACGATGGCCTTTATGTCAGCGATGGTTCCGTGGTGCCACGCTCGTTGGGGGTCAATCCGCTTTTGACGATATCGGCCCTTGCCGAACGCTGCTGTGTCCTGATGGCCAACGATCACGGCTGGAAGATTGACTATGAATTCCATGCGCCCTCGCCGTCGTCCGCGCCGCCACAGAAGATCGGCGTGCAATTCACGGAAAGAATGCACGGCTACTTCTCTACTGACGTCAAGGATGAGTACCAGTCAGCTGCCAGTCAGGGCAAGGCCGCGGGGACGACATTGGAGTTTGTGCTGACTATCGCGTCTGATGATCTTGATAATGCGATCAATGATGCAGCGCACGAGTTTCGCACAGCCGGCACCGTAGTCTGTGAATTGCTTTCAAACCAACCGCTGACAGTTTCGGAGGGAGTTTTCAATCTCTTTACTATCGATCCTGAGCATGTCGATACCACCAACATGCGTTACCGCATGAAGCTGACCAGCGAGGAGGGCAAGCTGTTCTACTTCGAAGGCTTCAAAGTTGTACATCACGATGCGGCGTTTGATGCCTGGCCGGATACCACCACTTTGTATACCACGGTATATGCCGGCGCGGATGCGACCGGCCCTGTTTTCGGCAGAGGAATTTTAAGAATCTCTCCCGACGACTTCATGCGCCAACTGACGACCATGCAAATTACCAATGCTCCGACTACCAAAGAGCGTTTGGAGGCGCAAATGCGCTTTGGGCGTTCATTTGCCGGTGTGATGTATGAGACATACGGCGGCATCTTTGCCAAGGCGACTCCCTTCAATCCGGATGCGCCGCCGCGCAAGAAGCGGCCGTTGCGTGTAACCGCGCCGGAGGTGCATACCTTCAGCACTTCTGATGGAGTGCAACTGCGCCTGACCCGTTATCAGGGCGGCAGCAAGGGTCCGGTCATCTTGTCACACGGCCTCGGCGTATCGAGCTTGATCTTTTCCATCGATACGATCGGCACCAATCTGGTTGAGTACCTTTTTGCGCATGGCTTCGATGTGTGGTTGTTGGATTTTCGCGCCAGCATTGATCTGCCGGCGGCGCTCGCGCAATTTTCCGGTGATGACATTGCGACCAAAGATTATCCGGCCGCAGTCGCTAAAGTGAGAGAGTTGACAGGCGCTGACAGCGTGCAGATGGTCGCGCACTGTTTCGGCTCGACCACTTTTTTCATGGCCATGCTGGCCGGTTTACAGGGAGTGCGCTCGGCAGTCTGCTCGCAAATCGCCACGAACATCGTCGCGCCGCTGATGACCAAAATTAAGTGCGGCTTGCACATGCCTTCGCTGATGGACGATCTGGGTATCGAGTCGTTAAATGCTTATGTCGATACTCATGCCAAGTGGTATGAAAAGCTTTACGACAAAGCCCTCAGCCTTTATCCGATGCAGGCCGAAGAGCGTTGCAACAACCCTACCTGTCATCGCATAACCTTCATGTACTCGAATCTCTATGAACACGATCAGTTAAATACGGCGACGCACGATGCGCTGCACGAGATGTTTGGTGTCGCCAACGTCACTTGTTTTGAGCATCTGGCCTTGCTGGTTCGCGAGGGACGACTGGTGGGCGCCGGCGGTGGTGATGTCTATATGCCGCATCTGGAGCGCCTGGCAATTCCGATTGCGTTCATTCATGGCGCCGAAAATGCCTGCTTCCTGCCCGAAAGCACGCGCCTGACGTACGACGCGCTACGGGAAAAAAATGGGAGCAACTTGTACAGTCGCCACGTCATCCCCGGCTACGGGCACATTGATTGTATTTACGGGAAGGACGCTGCGAAGGACGTATATCCTTTCATTTTGCAGCACCTCGAAGGACCCGGCGCCTGAACCCGCGTAGCGGGTGTAAGCATAAAGCCTGGGGTCAAGCGCAGCGCAACCCCGGGATGGATGAGGTCAGAAAAACCAGAGCCCACGAAAGTGGGCGACAGCCCGATATTAAGGTAAGTGCCAATCTTATTTAATGCCACGTCTGAGTAGCCCGTTTCACGGGCTCAACATCAATGTCCCTTTGCACCTGGGGTTCCGCTGCGCTTTACCCCAGGCTCTACGCTTTCGTCCGCTACGCGGGCTGAAACAAACTTAACCCTGCGGTGAGTGTTAAGAGAGTCTGAGTCGCCTGCGGAACTACTCATCGGACTCGAGGCACCAAACAATCACAGACTAGTCTGTGCTACTTCAAGATGGAAAACCTGTTCCCAGAAGCCATTAAAAAGATTGGTGCGGTCGTTGGCGATGACCACATCCTGACTCGCACCAACGACCGAGAGGCTCACTCGCGCGACACGAGCATGTGGCATCGTGTCTGTGCCGCCGTGGTTTATCCGGGAACAGCCGCCGAAGTCGCGCGAATTGTAAAAATCGCCGCGGAATATAAGATACCGATCTGGACCTACAGTAAAGGAAAGAACTGGGGTTATGGCGCCACCATGGGCTACAGAGACGGCGCGTTGATTCTGATTCTCGAACGCATGAACCGGATCATCGAAGTCAACGAAGAACTTGCCTACGCAGTGATCGAGCCGGGCGTGACGCAGAAACAGCTCGATGATTATTTGAAAGCCAACAACATCAAACTCTGGGCCGACTGCACCGATTCAACCACCGAAGGCAGCGTCATTGGCAATGCGCTCGAACGCGGCTTTGGTTATACACCCTATTGGGACCACTTCGGACACTTGTGCGGTTTAGAGGTTGTGCTTGCCAACGGTGAATTCGTGCGCACCGGCGGCGGCGCGGAAAACTCTCTGACGTGGCACACGCACAAATGGGGTTCCGGGCCATACATTGAGGGACTTTTCAGCCAGTCGAATTTTGGGATTGTCACCAAAGCCGGCATCTGGCTGCTGCCCGAGCCCGAAAGCTTCAATTCGTTTACTTGCGAAATTAAGGACGAACGTGACCTGCCCGCTGTCATTGATACAATCCGTCGCCTCGCTCTGGACGACGTGCTGGAGAGCAACGTGCACATGATCAATGACGTTATGTTCATGGCCCAGATGATCCAGTATCCATATGATTTGCTCGACGGCAAGACCTATCTTTCCGAAGATACCCGGGCCGCGCTGCGTAAGAAACTGAAGATCAGACCGTGGACAGTTACGGGTGGTATCTATGGCACGCGATCCCAGGTCCGGGCCTGCCGCCATATCGTCAAGTCCGGACTGTCGGGTTACGGACGCCTCTCATTTCTGGACGATCGAATGTTCGGTGTGATGAAGGCGCTGCTTAAGTTCTGGAAAAAGCACCAGAACAACTCGTTGTTGTCTTCAGTTCTCAGGTGGGCCACCGGCGGTTCACTCGAGAAGCTCGAAGTGATTCCTCACATTTATCCAATTTTCAAGGGTACTCCGGGCGAATTTATCGTTGGTTTTGCTTACTTCAAATCGCGTGGGCCACGACCGCGCACCAACGTTGATCCGGCGCGGGATGGAGCCGGGCTAATCTGGCTGGCCGTGATCTCGCCGCTCACCGGCAGGCACACCGGGGAACTCGAGAAAATTTGTAAGCCGATTTTTTACAAACATGGCTTTGATTGGTCGTGCACGTTCGTCATGGTCAGCCCGCGGTCGGCGGTGGGATTGATTGAGATTTTCTATGAGAAGGCAAACGCTGACGAAGCGTCCCGCGCTCAGGCCCTTTACAACGAACTGGCGGAAAAAACCGTTGCGGCCGGCTTCCAGCAGTATCGCACCAGCATCGCTTTTGGAGATCGAATTCTAAACGGCGCGCCTGAGTTCCAAAGGTTGATGAATACGATGAAAGCGTCGATCGACCCGGACAACATCATTGCCCCGGGTCGGTACGGCATCGGTCTTCCCGAACAGCAGGTGTGAAAAATACTCACCATTAAGAAGGCGATGACAGCATGAGTGAAACCCACGAGCAATTCGATGCAGTGATCATCGGTTCAGGCTTCGGTGGATCCATCAATGCCCTGCGTCTGGCCCAGGCCGGCAAATCCGTGCTCGTGTTGGAGCGGGGCCGTCGCTATAAACCCGGCGAGTTCCCGCGCGATGTGAGGGATGTCAACAGTATCTTTTGGCGCTATCCCAAACGGCCCGAGTCGAGAGGGTTATATGACATGCGATTCCTGTCAGGAATCGCCACTGTCGTCGCCAGCGGTGTGGGTGGCGGTTCGCTGGTCTACGCCAACATTCACATTCGCCCGGACAGCATAGTGTTCGAGGATCCGCGTTGGCCGCGCGAGCTAAATCGTCAAAGCCTTGACCCTTACTATGACAAGGTGGCGGCGATGCTCGAGGTCGCGCCCATTCCTCCCGAAATCAATTTGGTCAAGCGAAACATCTATCGTGATGCAGCGGCCAAAGCCGGTCGCCAGGTGTTTGATCCGGACATGGCGGTGCGCTGGAAGGGCGCCACGGAGCACGGACGCGAGCCGTGCCGCATGGTCGCGGAGTGCGAGTTCGGTTGTCAGTACGGAGCCAAGAACTCTTTGGACTTTAACTACCTGGCCCAGGCCGAAAGTTTGGGCGCGGTTATCAGACCTGGATGTTTGGTTAGCAGCATCGAACCAGCAGATAAGGCTTATCGCGTAACTTACAAAGATTTGGCCACGGGCAACTCCGCCAAAGTCATGGGCGCTCGGGTGGTGATGGCCGCCGGTACGCTGGGCACAAACGAAATCCTGCTGCGCTGTCGCGATGTGCTGCGTACGCTGCCGAACTTGAGCAGCAGGTTGGGCTATGGCTACTCAGGCAATGGCGACTTTCTCGGTTCAATTCAAAACAGCAGAGCCAATCTGCATCCCTGGGAAGGACCGGATGTGACTTCTGTGATCCGCTATTTTGATTCGCAGCCCGGCTTTACCATGGCCGCTCCCACCTTTAATCGAAAGGTCATGGAAGTGCTGGCCTCGCTGGGGCAGGGAAGCGGTAAACTCTTGCGTCCTTTATCACCTCTTTTATGGCCGCTGATGAACAGCTTGATGCCCTGGGCTTTCAAGAAAGGCTTTCTCAGTCATCCCAGCAGACTACCCGCGCGCAACGCGGGTGATCCGGCGCGCATGACAAACCTTTTCGCGATTGGCAGAGACAACGCCAACGGCCGCATTGTCCTGAAAGGCGATCGTCTCGACATCAAGTGGAAATACGAACGAGAGAACCGCGAACTGGTCGCAAAAATGAAAGCCGCCATGCAGCAGATGGGCGACATCTATGGCGGCACCTTTGCGCCTTTGATCTCCTGGAGCATTTTTCGCCGGATTATCACGGTGCATTCGCTGGGTGGTTGCCACCTTTCCGATACACCTGGGACGGGCGTGGTCTCTCCCCGCGGCGAAGTTCATGGTTATCCAGGCATGTTCGTATCGGACGGTTCGGTGATTCCCACCGCGATAGGATTTCATCCCGTGATGACAATCTCAGCCGTCGCGGAACGGATCGCGGAAGCGGTTGTAAGTTCAATATAGCGAGGCGGTGATTTGTCAGTACCACACGCGTTTGCGCGTGGATTCTTTCTTCGCTGAAGTGTCACCCCACGAGTTGACCCACCCGCATATGCAGGTGGTACTAACGAATCTGCCGCTGTGGTACCGGCAGTACGCGACATCAGAGGAAGAGAGTTCATTACTCCGGAGAAGAAAATGCCTGATATCAAATACGTGTGTTTGTCGGATATGCACCTGGGCGCCGAGAACAGTCTGCTCACCAACCTGACTAACGACTGCAGTGATACCGATCCGCTCATTGCCAGTCCGGTGCTGGTCCAGTTGGTCGAATGCTTGAAGAGTCTAATTCTGCAGAACGAAAGCATTGAGAAGCCGATCCTCATTCTAAACGGAGACATCCTTGAGCTTGCTTTGACCACAGATAACGAGGCGGCAATGGTTTTTGAACGCTTCATCGAGTTGATTTTTCCCGCGCAAGGCGAGCGTCTCTTCAAGGAAATCGTCTACATTCCCGGTAACCACGATCATCATCTGTGGGAGACGGCCCGCGAAGCACAGTATGTGAACTACATCTCTCATAATGACAAACAGAAGTTGCCCGGCAGTCTGCTGGATATTCCCTGGCATACGACCAAGTTGTTCAAGCCCGACCCCGTGCCCGCCATTTTTCTAAACGGCATCATTCAGAGATATCCGCATCTTACTCAGGAACAAGTTAGTACCGTCTATCCAAATTTCGGACTCATCAGCGATGACTCCAGCCGTTGCATAGTCTTCAGCCACGGACACTTCATCGAATCGATGTACATGCTGATGAGCGAATTGAGGGGACTGATGTTTCCCTACAGCAAACCGCCGCAGACAATCTACACAATCGAAGCAGAAAACTTCGCCTGGATCGATTTCTTTTGGTCCACCATGGGGCGCTCCGGCGACGTCGGCAGTGACGTCGAGGTGGTCTACGATACGTTACAAGACGACAAGGCACTCGGAAAACTGTTGGATAATCTTGTTGATGGTCTGGATAAGCATTACGACCTACCCGGCTGGGATTGGGCCGATAAGAAAATACTCAGAGCGCTTTTTCACTTTTTACTCAAAGCAGTCAGGGACCGTGAACGGTGCGCGCCCAAGGAAGGGGATTTAAGCGCAGAGGCCGAGGCGGGTCTCAAGAAATACCTCGAGGGCGCCATATTCGACCAGATAGCTCAGGAGCGTGGCGGCAATATACCCCCGCATGTCACCTTTGTTTTCGGGCACACGCACAAGCCGCTGCAAAGGGATTACAACTATGACGGATTTCATCCGGGGATGAGGGTCTATAACAGTGGCGGTTGGGTCGTGGATACTGACAAGTGTGCGCCGACGCACGGCGGCGCAGTAATCCTGGTCGACGAGAACTATGATACGACGTCGCTATGGATGTATACCGAGAAGGAAACTCCCGAGGAATACAAAGTGACCGTTAATGCGGCCACGCATCCGGGGGCGCTTGAAAACCCGTTTCACAAACGCATTCTGGGTTTGATCAAGCCGGATCAAAATCCCTGGCGTCTTTTTTCAGAGCTGGCTGCCAAGGCAGTGCCGATGCGTTACGAGAACCTAAAACAACATATCGCTCGCGGAAACCGACCGTGAAGAAATAGCAGTCACTCCACCCAGTCGGCGATGAAGACATTGGTGTCACCTTGTTTCTGACTATGGCGATTTGAAGCGAACACCAGTTTTTTGCCGTTCCTGGAAAACATCGGAAAGCCATCAAACGTTTCGTTGAACGTTATCTGTTCGAGCCCCGTGCCGTCGACTTTGATGGTATAGAGATCAAAGTTCCGCCCGCGCGGATCGTTCATGTTCGAAGCAAAGATGAGGCGTTTGCCATCAGGAAAAAAGTAGGGCGCAAAGTTGGCCTTGCCATTGCGGGTCACTTGTCGCTTGTTCGTGCCGTCGGCGTTCATCACCCAAATGTCGAGTGTAGTGGGCCGGATCAAATTGGTCTTCAGCAACGTCTCATAATCGCTTTTTTCTTTTTCGGTTTGCGGGTGGTTCGCGCGATAGACAATCTGCTTGCCGTCATAGGACCAAAACGGCCCGCCATCATAGCCGAGTTCGCTCGTCAGTCGCTTAACATTCCTGCCGTCGGCATCCATCGTGTAGATATCCAGATCTCCGTCGCGCATCGAGGTGAAGACGATCTTTTTGCCGTCTCTGGTGATCGTACTCTCCGCGTCGTAGCCCGGAGTACTTGTCAACCGTTTAAGGTCTGAACCGTCAGGACGCGCGGTGAAGATGTCGAAAGCCGGATAGATCGCCCAGACATAACCTTTCGAAAAGTCGGGACGCGGCGGGCATTCCTTTGCGCCCAGATGCGTCGACGAGTAGAGAATGCGCTTGCCCTTGGGAAAGAAATAAGAACAGGTGGTGCGACCCTGGCCGGTAGAAATCAACTTCACATGCGAACCATCGATGTTCATGGTGTAGATCTGATCGCATTCGCGCCCATCGCGCGTAGATTGAAAAATCAGTTGCTTGTCGTCAGCGGAAAAGTAAGCTTCGGCATTCTCGCCGCCAAAAGTGAGCTGCCTGATATTGCGCAGATGTTTTTCACCGGGCATTGCGAGCGTGTCACCGGCTGTCTTCTGTCTGGCAGCCGGCGCGGCCGCGCCAAGTGTCATGAGCAGCAGCGAAAGGACCAAAAGGCAGGCAAAGAGTTTCATTTGAGATTCCTGTTAGAGTGGAGTCCGACAAACTTCTTCAGTTTGTCGATGTTTTCCGAAAGAGGCCTGTTGCGAGAATCGACGACAAACTGAAGTTTGTCGGACCGGTTACGCGCGGGCCGCGGCCACCCGCCCGTCTGCTTTTTCAATAGCCTCAGCGTTACGCCACCGCTTGATCATCGCGATGAGGGCCAGCACTCCCACGACTATCCCGATCAATTGCGAGGTCGAAAGACCGGTAAGCGTCGTTAGTCCCAGAATATCCCCGCGCGGATCATCACGGAAGAATTCGATCACAAAGCGAATCGCCGCATAAAGCAGCGCGTACGCAAGTATTACCTGTCCGCTAAAGCGTCGGTGGCGATGCAGCCAGAGCAAAAAGAAAAATACCAGCAGCATCGACAGCGATTCATACAACTGGGTCGGATGCAGTGGCGTCCCTGTTGGTACTCCGGTGATCTCATGGGCCAACTCGGTAAAACGCACCCCCCAGGGTTCTGTCGTCGGCTTGCCCCAGCAACATCCGGCTGAAAAGCAACCCAGCCGACCCAGCACGTTACCCAGGGCAATGCCCGGCGCGCACGCATCGGCGGTTTTCCACCACGGCAGTTTGTAGTGCCGCATCAGAAAAAAGCCGGTCAGCACCGCCCCGATCAAGCCGCCGTAAAAAACTCCACCCGAGCGCAGGAAATCGAGCGAGAGCAGCGCCAGAGGATTGCCGCGGTACTCGGGTTCCGTAAAAAACATCAGCGCCTTTGAGCCTATCAGCGACGCCAGCAACATCCACAGGCAAAGGTCGTAGATGCGCTCGCGCGGCAGCCCATCACGACTGCCGAGGCGGACCGTGACCATTATCGCACCGAGAAAAGCCAGCGCCAGGAACACGCCGTAGGTGTGGACCGGAAAGCTGCCAATGCGGAAAAGTTCTGGAAACATAAATTAAGAAGAAAAGGTGCACCTGGTTCTATAAACATCACGCCCCTAACGGGGCTTCCAAGCAAAAGCTCAAAACGCCTACGAAGTACCAGGCCAAAGCACAAAGAACCAGTACAAAGACCGAGCGCTGTCTCCAACCAGTGACAACTGACAACTGACAACTGACTACTGACAACTGACTACTAACTACTAACAACCACTTCCTTCCGTTTGTTGCTCACAAGTAAATCATAGGCCAGCAACAGTGCGCCGAGACAAATACTGGCGTCGGCGATGTTGAAGGTAGGCCAATGATACGAGCCGGCATGGAAAAGAATAAAGTCAATCACAAAGCCAAAACGAATGCGGTCCGTCAGGTTCCCGGTGATGCCCGCCAGCAGCAAGGCACAGGCGCCCAACACTCGATCGTCAGAGCGCGGCGTGCGCAGGAAGAACACCAGGACGGTAATCGCCGCCGCCGTGGCCAAACCCACAAAGAACCAGCGACCCAGCGCGCCCGTGCGTTGCAGTTGTCCAAAGGCGATACCGGGATTCTCAGTATAGACAAAGTCGAGGAAGCGCCGGCTGATGGTCAAATCCCCCGTTAGCCGCAGGGTCCGCACCGCCCACGTCTTGCTCACCTGATCGGACATGTAGATTCCGAACGCCGCGAGCAGATATCCCGCGCGCCAGCCGAGGCGCGTTGCCGGTGTTGATTCTATTTGAGCGTCGCTCATGAGTTCGAGTGATGGAAAACTGTTTGTGATTGTAAGAAGTCGATCGATTTCGGCTAGGCCGCCTGATGTGCGGTGGTGGCTTTGCCCCACCGATCTCGAACTCCCCAGCTTGTCGGGGCTACGCCCAGGAGCTTGGGGCATAGCCCCGAAATTAAGGATTAACCTCCCGGAAGGTCATAGACCTTCCGCACATCGGGCGGCAAAGCCGCAAACGACGCTCAGGAGGTTACTGCCTCCGCCTCGATCTCTTCCAATGCCTCGACGCATCGCTCACATACCGTCGGATAGCGCGACGACTCGCCCACGTGCGTCGAGTAGTTCCAACATCGTTCGCACTTTTCGCCCAGCGCCCGCGTCACCGCGATTCGAACGTCAGCATCGCCGTCATCCGTCAACGTCACCTGGGACACGATGAAAATGTATCGCAACTCGGCTTCATACCGTTGCAGCAATGCATAAGTATCGCCGCTGGTCTTGAGTTCGATTCGCGCTTCAAGCGAGCTGCCGATAACCTTCGCTATTCTCGCCTCTTCCAGAGCGCCGAGAACTATGTCACGCACTTCAAACACTCGCTTCCAACCGACGGCCAGCGCGGAGTCTTCGTTACCTCCAGCCGCGGGGAATGTCGACATGTGCACCGACGCCAAACGCGCATCGCCTCCTTCTGCTGGCAGGTTTTCCCAGATCTCGTCCGCGGTAAAGACGAGTAGCGGAGCCAGCATCCGCGCCAGCGTGTCTGCAATCCGGTAAAGCACCGTCTGCGCCGAACGTCGTTTATGGTTGCGTGGCGCGAACGTGTAGAGACGGTCTTTGATGATGTCGAAGTAACGCGCCGACAAAGTCACCGTGCAAAAGTCATAGAGAGTATGGTAGACGAGATGAAACTCGTACGCGTCATAGGCCGCCCGCACCTTTCTTATAACTTCATTAAGTGCGACCAGCGCCCAACGATCGATTTCTTCCAACTCATCATCAAGCACACTATCACGCACTGGATCAAACCCGTGCAGATTGCCGAGTGCAAACCGCGCGGTGTTGCGCAATTTTCTATAGCCGTCGGTCACGCGTTGCAGGATTTCCGCGGAGCAGCGCATGTCTTCGAAATAGTTTGACGAGGCTGACCACAGCCGCAGGATCTCTGCCCCCGAATCCTTGATCACTTCGTCGGGCGCCACGGCGTTGCCTGCCGATTTGTGCATGGCCTTGCCCTGTGCATCCAGCGTCCAACCATGCGTCAGCACGGTCTTGTAGGGGGCTTGATCGTGAATTGCCAATCCGACCATCAATGACGAATTGAACCAGCCGCGGTATTGATCGCCGCCTTCGATGTAGACATCGGCGGGCCAGCGCAACTCCGCTCGATTTTCCAGCACGGCGATCGAGGACACGCCGCTATCGAACCAGACATCCAGAATGTCGGTTTCCTTGGTCCATTCATCACCGCCGCAGTTGCGACACTTATACCCAGGGGGCAGCAGGTCGCGAGCTTCGCGCGTGTACCAGGCGTCGGCCGATTCCTTTTCGAAAACGTCCGCGACGCGATTGATGATCGCCGGTTCCGCGACTGCTTCGGTGCAACCCGCGCAATAGAAGACGGGTATGGAAACGCCCCAGACACGCTGCCGCGAAACACACCAGTCCGGCCGGCCTTTGAACATGTTGCGCATGCGATCGCGGCCCCATGAGGGCAGCCATTCGACCCGCTCGATTTCGCGCAGCGCCGCCTCACGCAAACCCAGATGACTGTCATCACTAAAGTTCTCGGTGAAATTAGTGCGATCGCGACCGTCCTCGTCTTTTTCGATCACCTCGCCGCCGGCTTTGTCCATTGATATGAACCACTGCGGTGTGGCGCGAAAGATCACCGGGTTCTTGCAGCGCCAGCAGTGCGGATAGCGATGTTCGTATTGCTCGGTAAACAACAGCACGCCGCGCTCGCGCATGAACTCGACGATCTTCGGGTTCGCCTCAAAGACGCCGAGGCCCGCAAAGTGTTCTACCTCGGGTGTAAACCGTCCGGAGTGGTCGACCGGACAATAGATCTCCAGCCCATAGCGTTTACCGATCACGAAGTCGTCATGGCCGTGTCCGGGAGCGGTGTGAACTAAGCCGGTGCCTGCCTTGCTGGTGGCCTTCTTGTCGCGTGCTTCGCTCACATCGAGTTCAGTCTCGGCATCAGCTTCGCCACCCAAAGTCACGTGCTCGCCGACCATCAGCAGCGACGCTCGATCGAGCCAGGCGTGGCGACACTCGAGCCGATCCAACTTTGACCCGCTAAAACGAGCCAGGACTTTCGGCGCCTCGCGATTGCCTTCGCTGTCGCGTTGTCCTAAATCACACTTGGCCGCTACTGCTTCAAGCAATTCGCTCGCGACGATGTAAACTTCATCGCCATGTTCGAAGGCGGAGTATTCAAAGTCAGGATGCACGGCGATACCAAGATTGGCAGGCAGCGTCCATGGCGTCGTGGTCCAGATCAGAGCGAAAACCCTCCGACCAGCGAGCGCCGGATCGATTAAGGATGGGTCGCTGGTCAGTGGAAACTTTACGTAAACCGAGGGGCTGGTGTGCTGGTGGTACTCAACCTCGGCTTCGGCCAGCGCGGTCTGATCGTGAATGCACCAATAGACCGGACGCGCGCCTTTGTAGACATAGCCGCGCTCGACAAAGCGGCCGAACATGCGCGCGGTCTCGGCTTCGTAGTGATTGGACATTGTCAGGTAAGGGTTGTCCCACTCGCCCAGGATTCCGAGCCGCTTGAAGTCTCGGGTCTGATTCTTAAGCGCCGCCGCCGCGTGTTCACGGCAAGCGCGGCGAATGCTGACGGGCGACATGTTTGCTTTTTTGGCGCCCAGTTTGCGGTCAACATACAACTCGATTGGCAAGCCATGACAGTCATACCCGGGTACGTACGGTGCGTCAAAACCCATCATCGTGCGCGATTTGACGATAAAATCCTTCAGGATTTTGTTCATCGCCGTGCCGAGGTGAATGTCGGCATTGGCATACGGCGGACCATCATGCAGGATGAACTTTTCGGCGCCTGTGCGCGAGGCGCGGACCATTTGATAGAGATCCATCTCCGCCCACTTCTTCAGGCGCGCGGGTTCATTCTGCGCCAGGTTCGCCTTTTGCGAGAAGCCGGTCTTTGGCAGGTTGATCGTCTTCTTTAGATCGAGTGTTGCTTCAGTTGATGACATGTCGTTCAAGTTAAAGAGTCAAGATATTAGCCGCAGGAGACTTGTCCTCGCAATCAAAATCAAAAACCCGAACCAACCGTCTCGAGGAGGCGATGGTTCGGGTCCCGGGGTATGCCCCTGATGCTATCGAGTATTAACCGATGAACATCTCGTCCTCTCCATAGATTGTGTTTATGGGCTTCGGCGCCGGCGCCAGGAGCACCTCGAGTCCGCGGCGAAAGCCCGACATAATCGCCGCGACTTCGCGCGCGGGTTCGATGACCTTTTCCTGGATGAAGTCCGTCGTCGTGGTCACCTGGCGGTGCGTGCGATCGATAGTCCGGCTTACCAGGTCAACCTTGTCGCGCGCTTCCACAGCTGTATGGCTGACAATTTCCTTCAGCTCGGATACTTCACTCTTGATTATGGCCAGTGATTCGGAAACGTGCATGGTCGCTGTCGAGAGATGGCCGGCAACAGCGTTGAACTGTTCCGCAATCTCCTTACCTTGCACCGCGATTTGCTTGCTCTGTTCGCTGACAAACGTAAGTTTTTCGATCAGCGGTTCCAGCTTCTGTTCCAACCGATTCACTGCCTTGACGGCGCGACTGACATACACCGCCATAAAGATCATCGCGACGGCGATGGTAAAAAACGATACGGCCACTACCACCAGCACCCAAAAGGCCGGGTCGTTCGTATTCATCTGCAACGCGAGCGAAGTCATGGTCGATTGAATCGCCAATTGCTGTTCAGATCATCAGCTGGTCTTGTCGCTATAGTTTGGCGCGGCTTCGATGCGGCCCGAGAGTTCGGTCTTTCGTTTCTCTTCCTGATAGGCCTTCTTGCCCGCTTCGATGGCGGCTGAGACTGTGCCAATCTGCCCAGCGGCGGCTTCGCGCGCCTTCTGGGTGACGTCACTTACTTTTTCACTGGCGGTCGAATAAAGCTCTGAAGCGCGATCGCGCGTCACTTCGTAGTATTCGCCCGCCCGTTGACTCAATTCCTGGGCCGCCTCGCGTGATTTGTCGATGCCTTTGCGGGTCGCGTCGGCGATGTCGCCGCGCAGTTCCTGGCCTGACTTGGGCGCGAATAACAGAGCGAGAATTGCTCCGATACCGCCGCCAATCAAAAGATAAGTCAGACGCGTTGAAATGTTGTCGCTATCGTTTCCCATGGTGGGATCCTTTCTGAAATGGCGAAGCTATGGCCTCCGCCGGTTGTTTTTCCAAGAGAATTAATCGAATTGGAATATAGCAAATGGCCGGGGGCCACGCAAGAAAGCGATGGACCAGGGACTCATTCACACCCGGTTTAAACCGGGTGATAGGGCAGCGTATTGAAGCTCAGGAAATAAGGTATCCGCAAATCACCCGGTCTAAACGGCGTCAATATATATGACGCATTGAGCGTTCATTTGCCCAAGTCCTGTTTGGGATTGAATAGAAAGCAGGATCTGACGCCAAAGGCGTCCGCCAATTCCAGCCGAGGCCATTCAATGGCCTACCCACTAATCCTGCGCGCTGAATTCATTCGGACTTGCGTTACAATCCAGCACATGGTCGTGCTTAAAGTCCGATCCAATCAGCGCGAAGAGTTGGTTGAGATCACCGCCGATGTACAGAGAAGGTTAACGCAGATAGCTGCGAGCGAAGGCGTCGTAGTGCTTTATGTCCAACACACGACCGCCGGGTTGACGGTAAATGAGAACGCCGACCCTGACGTGCCGCGTGACATGCTGCATGCGCTGCGGACGCTGCTTCCGCAACACGGTATGGGCTTTCGTCACGGAGAAGAGAATTCCGACGCGCACATCAAGGCCAGCCTGGTGGGTTCTTCCGTCACTATTCCTTTTACCGATGGCAAGCTCTTGTTGGGAAGATGGCAGGGAATCTTTCTTTGCGAATTCGATGGCGGCCGCGAGCGTCAGGTAATCATGATGGTCCATACGAGCGTTTAGAGTACCGACTTAGGTCGGGCTTTTCTTCACCACGGAGGCTCCTCTCAGGAAAAAAAACCCGACTGAAGTCGGTACTCTGAACATCTGATGACCCGAGCTGTTTATGACGATCTGGCCTCACACTACGAGGCGGCAATGCGACCGCTGGAGCGTTGGTTTCTGGCGCGCTGGCGGGCCGATACGTTGGGCCACCTGCCGGTCGACAGTCGCATTCTCGAAGTCGGCGCCGGCACGGGTTTGAATTTTCGTTTCTATCCTCACGGCGCGCATGGCGTTGCCAGCGAGCTGAGTTGTGAGATGCTCAAAATTGCAAGCGACAAAGCAAAGCCCGACGGTCTGGAGCTGGTGCAGAGCGACGCGGAGCTGCTGCCTTTCAAAGATGCTTCATTCGAGGCCGCTTTCGCGACGCTGGTATTCTGTTCAGTGCCATCACCGGCAACTGCCTTTGCGGAATTGCGCCGCGTCGTAACACCAGGAGGCACTATTGTGTTTCTCGAACACGTGCGACCTCCAGGAATATTGGGACCGGTATTCGATCTGTTGAGTTTCTTTACGACGAGAGTGTTTGCGGATCATTTCAATCGCCGCACCGCCGACTGCGTGCGTGCTTCCGGACTTAAGGTATTAAAGGTCGATCAGCGTTTCCTGGGAATCTTTAATCTCATAGTCTGCAGCGTTTAATACTACCCGTTTAGAAAGGGCACTTGTGCCCCAGCGCGAGCGGACAAGTCCGCTTCCTAAATGAGCACGAGCGAATACAAATCCCCGAAGCTACACCCTACACCCCCACACTAATCGGTTTCGTCATCCAGTTGTTTCATCACTTCGGCGAATTGCTCAACGTCCGCGCGGGTGTGTTCCAAACTGCGTCGACTGTCGAGGTAGGCGGTCCAAATCGGCGTTTGGGTGAGGGCTTTGGTGGTATCTTCATCAAGCGTCTGGGCCATCAGCGCAATCAGATCGCTAACGACTCGCGTATGCTCAAGCAATGATTCGATAATTGAGTAAGCGAGCTTGGCCTGCGCGAAATCGAGATCGCGCGGGCTTTCTGGAACAGAGGTTTCTGAGGATTCGGTGCTCAATTATTTTCCATGTTCGGATTTTTGAAGAGTCGGCGGGGGCAAGCCGCCCTTACTGACCTGGACGCTCAGACTTGAAGGGACTTCAATGAGCTTGAAAGCCTTACAAGGTCCGATCATTATTCAATTGAGATCAGCCCGAGGTTAGGAAGGGTGGTCTACCCCCGCTGCCTTTCGCTACACACTTCCACGCACGAACGGAAGCTCAACGACTTTTGCCGGGAACTCTTCATCACCTGCGCTCACCTTAACCACTGTGCCGGCTGCCAGATAGTCATACTTAATATAGCCGAGCGCAATCGTGCTGCCCAGATGCGGCGAAAAAGTCGCCGAGGTCACTCGCCCAATCTCTTTCCCATCAGCAGAGTTGATCTTCGCATCGTGGTCTATGTGAGCTCCGCGATCGAGCAGCAGTCCTGATAGTTTCTTCGCGACGTGGCCGCGGTACTTGATGCGCGCAATAATTTCCTGGCCGATGTAACAGCCTTTGGTGAAACTAACCGCATCATCCAGACCGGTTTCGGAGACGACATTGGTTTCATCCATGTCGACACCAAAGCGCGGCTCACCGGCCTCCACGCGCAGGATTTCCAACGCGTCAAAGCCCACCGGGCGCGCGCCCGCTGCCGTCAAAGCCTCCCACAACGCAGCGGCAGAATTGGCCTCAATGATCAGATCAAAGCCGTTTTCGGCCGTATGCGAAGCTCGGACCACGGTCAGCGAGGTCTGCATCCAATTCGTTCGCGCGATCCCGTGATGTTCCAGATCGGCCGCGCTTTCACCAAACAAATTTCGAATAATATCAGTTGCCTGCGAACCCTGAAGTGAAAGCAAAGCAGTTTGCTCAGTCAGGTCGGTAACCTGAAAGTCACCAGCAAGCGTGAAGCGCTGAATTGTTTTCAGAACCTGGAAGTGGGTGGTGGGCTCGGTATCGATCAGGAAAGCATTCGCGCCAGCGGACTCATTCAACAAATGATGCAACACACGTACGCTCGCCAGAAGCCGGCCCTGCACATTCGGGAATGCTGCCGGCATCCAATGGTTCTCACCGAGCGTTTTCATGTCGTTGGTGATCAGCCCGTTAAGAAACTGCACCGCTTCAGAGCCGGCGACCAGCAAACGCCCGCGACTTGAGAGATCGATCAAGCCGGCGCCCCGCTCACGCACGGACGCGTACTCAAACAACGTGTCGCCCCAGGAAGCCGGCACCGACCAGCCATCACGCTCGGCCATGATGGCGCCGGACCGCCGGTGCACTTCCTCGAGCGGCGATAATGAAATTGTGTTCTGCGGAATTTCTTCAGTCAGCATAAAACTAAACCAGGTGAGTCCATGGAAAACTCCCACATGAGTCGGAGCTCACCGCTTCAGGTTGTGTTCTCCGTGATCGCCCTCTTTAGGCCAGACTGAATCGCCTGGGCCACGACTTTGTAGTCAATGAGCTGTTGCGCCTCGCGGCGATGCGACGCCAGCACCTGCGGGCTGGGATGATAAATGGGCACCAGTAAGCGACCCTGCCATTCAATAATCCGACCCGCATCTTCCTTCAAAGTGAATTGATGATAGTGAATGCGCTTCAACGCATCAAGCGCGACTGATCCGAGCGTAACGATCACGAACGGATCCACCAGTTCAATTGCCCGCCGCAAAAACCCGGAACAGTTCGTTACTTCCTGCTGCGTCGGTTTGCGGTTCGCACCTGAAACTGTTTGTGGATTACAAAGCGCGGCGCTGGTAATGAAAATCTGATCGCGCCGCAGGTTGATCGAAGTCAGAAAGCGATCGAAATTCTTGCCGGACTGATCTCCGGAAAAGGGAATACGAGTGCGATCGGCTCCCTTGCGTCCCGGGGCCTCGCCGATAAACATGATGCGCGCTGTAAGTGGACCATTCAAGTGGCTGAGGACTGCTGTCCTTCCACTCATGGACGGACAGCGAACACACCGAGCGGCTTCTCTGGCTAAGACCGCGAAACGCTCCGTTGTTTTTGAGATCGACAATTCAGACATGTGATACGTCCGCGAAAATTTATTGACTTGACCGGGTAAGTGTAATAGAAGCTCGCTGCTCGTGCACCAATCCCCAAGTTAGTTCTATTAGAGGAGGCCCGATATGCACCGTGGATTATTCATGTTGTTAGTACTGCTGATGGTGGCGCCCTGTGTCCTGGCCCAGGATCCCGTTAAGGTCGATGCCAAGCATTACACCGTTGAGTTTGAGAACGCGCGGGTGCGCGTCCTGCGCGTAAAGTATGGTCCAAAAGAGAAGTCGGTTATGCACTGGCACCCAGCGGCAATTGCCATATTCCAGACCGACGGAAATACGAAATTTACTTTTCCCAACGGAAAAACCCAGGAACGGAAGGAAAAGGCGGGAACCGTCATATCGACTCCAGCCGGGCGTCACCTGCCCGAGAATCTTGGTGACGAACCGTTCGAGGTAATACTGGTCGAATTAAAAGGTGGGACGAAAAAGCCCGGAAGCAAACCACCCGCGAAGACGAAGACCGCCACGCCGAGCACCAAGCAATAAGCACAAAGCAGATGGACGTGGCTCAGCCGAATGAGCCACGTCCGTCAGTTTTCAAGGAAGACCTAACGCACCACAGTTATTTCTCTGGACGTTGTGTTGTAGCCACCGTTCTCCACTGGCCGTCCATCTTTATCCAGCAGCTCTAATCGCACAGTGTGCTTGCCGCTAATCCATCCTGACAACCAGATAGGTTCCCATTTGTCGATAAAGCGCGGCTCGTCATTGTCGATAGTGTAGCGCACACGGTAATCACCGCCATCGCCTTTAAGCTTCGCATTTGAAAGCCAAAAATCGATCATGATCGGATCGGCGTCCGCGCCTTTGTATTCACCCTTGGGGCGGCTGTAGGTGAGCAAAGGTTTGGCGGGGTCAACTTCGCCGGCGCTGCTTGACGGCATGTCCTTACCTTCGCGCGGAAGTTGCGGTGACGCCGCGGGTGTCGCCTTGTTGGCGGCCACCGTCTGGCCAGAGTTGGTGGTCGTAGGTTTAGCTGCATCACCGCCACCTTTGACAGTGAACACAGCTATTTGAAAGGCGCCTTCGTTCTTAAAACTCTCATGCCATGGTCGCGAAGGAAATACGCGCAAGGTGTGTTTGCCCGCGACTACGTTTCGCAGTTCGAACGGCTGGCCCAGCTCGTAGTAAGCCTCGTAAGGTTGATTGTCCAGGATAACGTGTATGTGATTTCCTTTTCCGGTCGCCGGATCCTTGTGCGGCATGTAACCCTTGAGGTCGCCGGTCAGGGCCAGTTTCACTTCGACTGTGGAGCCATTGATGGTGGAGTTATTCGCGGGCGAGACGATCTTTAATGCCGGTTTCGCTTCGTCCTGTTCGCCGCGAGCCTTCATCAAATCCAGGATCGCCTGCGGACGCGGTATGACTTTTAGGACTTGAGTCTGCGGTGGCGTTACCTGCGTGGTGGCAGTCGTGTTGGAGTTATCAGGTGTACTGCCGCCACAGGCCGCAAGCGAAATCAGCGAAGCGATCAATAAGAACAGCGGGAAGGTTTTGAGTCGGCGCATTGGTCTCCTCCAGGTGTTTGGTTTGTACTAACGAATTTGTCAGAGAGTTTAACCTGAGTAAGGGGGTAGGGGAAGGGATGTAGGCGGTAGTAGTGCAGTTTGATTTAGTAAGACGCATTTCCCACTGTGGCCATCGTTACAGAACCGGGAGCGGTAGAGAGTGTGTGGAAACTCCGACTACCGTGTCATGAAGTCAGTACCACCTCGCGGTAGCGGGTGGGTAAGTGATGGAGCAGCTATAACGCCGAGAGGATCTGGTTGTCCCCAGCGATCT
>JAOAPY010000023.1 GCA_025463135.1 Acidobacteriota bacterium | reverse complement strand
CATCGCCTTAGGTAACAGTTACCTTAGACAAAGCAAATACGACGACTCCATAGCTGCTTTTCGGCGCGCCGGAAAAATTTACGAAAAGAGTCCAAACGAGCCACACGTCGGGTTGCTCTATAGTTTGGCTCGTTATTATTACTTTACCGGCAAGTACGCAGAGAGTGAGCGTCTATTCCTGCAGTTACTTCCATTGGCCGAGCAGGCGAAGGATGGAAACGTGGCATGGTACAGAAAAGGCTACGCGCTGGTGCTCTATGCGCAGGGAAAAACCGCGCCGGCTGAAAAGATGTTTCGCGAATCTGTTGAAACTCTGAAGACCGGGGATAATAGCGACCGCGATCTCGCAACCAGCTGGCACGAGTTGGCAACTCTGCTTACTTCCCTGGGGAAATATGCGGACGCCGAACCGTTATTCAAACAGGCGATAGCGATGCGTGAGAAAGCGCTTGGTGGTAATCATCCGGAATTAGCGGCGAGCCTCGAGGGTTATGCAGCGATGCTGACGAAGATGGGACGGGCCGATGAAGCCGCCCCGCTGGAACATCGCGCTCAAACGATTCGAGCAAATCCGGTTTTCCGAGAGTAACTGTCGAAACGCTTCGTGAATCAGCGGCAATCTTTGTGATTGGCGTTTCCAGGCGCGAAGGAAGTGTCGGAGGCGCAAATGCTCTTGAATGTTGGCGTCCCGTACGGGAGTCGAACCCGTGTCGCCGCCGTGAAAGAGAAGGGACCTATTGTAATTCAAGGGAACTTAGCGGCATGGATAGCACTCTACCGCACTTTGAGGACTCACGGGAACGCTTATTGGACCTTTAATGGACCCGCAATTTTCCCTGTTTCGTGGGCGTGCTAACTCAAACACGCGTTCCGTTATTACCGGCCCACGTCGGCCACTGGCCCGAGGTGGCCTTCTGCAAGATTCTTAAGCCTTGTTCACTGAATCGATGCAAATAGCTTTGTTTCGACTTTCCATTCTTGTTCAGTGGCCCTTGATGAATATCGAGTTTCATGATTTCGGATGCCACAGCGTCGACTTTTATCGCCGGATTCAGAATGAAGTACTCAACCTCAATCCGCCTTCCGGCATCATCTGTCCAAGCTTCTGATTGAAAAGCCACCGGCCGCTCTGACAGATGTGGACCTGATGTTGCCCTGCTAAGCGCAAGGACTCTACCTTTGCTGCAATGCACGATGACATCACCTCGTCTGACCTCTGCCATCGTTTTCCAGTACGTTCGCTCAACTCCACGTGAGCTCTTTACAGGCGCCCAAAGATAGCCGCCCACTCTCGACATCCCGTATGTCGCGCCCTGATTGACCCACCAAACTTTACGGCTCATCCCCTAGACCTCATGACGGAAGCTCTACACCTCTCTCTGATGAGACTAATTGAATCCTATCAAAATAATAGGAAGGGCAAAATGGCGATAGCGTACAACAATGCGCGAAAAGATCTATCCCAGTCCAGTCTTCTGGGTTGATTCGGGTGCCGACTACCATCTGTGAGTGTGTAGTGTGATACTTTTGCGAAATACGGCTAAACTGCCAGTCTTTGTAAACGGAAGGGCCTGCATGGCTGAATTATCTAGTTTGTTCGATTCGGCCTCTAGAGTGTGACCCGTGCAACGAGGATTGTTTAATGAGCTCAGCCAAATATGAGTGTGCTTGGGTTGGAATCGATAGTGGTAGAGAAGGCCTGTGGAGGGAGCCGATTTGGAGGGATGTATTGCGCATCGTTGCGGACCATCAAGGGGAACGCGTCTATGATGAAGAGAGTCAGATTTATCAGGCCTTAGAAAAGGCCTATCCAAAGGAAGCCTGGCGAAGCCACACAGCTGAGGGTGTGTTTCGCCCGCTGTTTAGGGATTATCCTAATTCATGGACACGAACGGGAGTTGTGAGCCTTAAAGATCAGCGATTTCATATCACAGAGCTCGGGCAAAAAGTCTTGTCGGGAACTATTTCAAAATCAGATCTATTGGTGGAGATGTTCAAGCGCCGCATGGAGAACTCTGGTCCCCGCGGAACGGCGGAGAAGCCATTTTCCATTCTCGCCTCTGGGATATTGGCCGCACCTAGAGCTCTATCGACGCAAGAAATTTATTGGGCTATCATGAAAAACTACCGACCGGGACACGATGACCTCCCTGATATTGTAAAGAGGACGCTCCGATCAATTAGAAACGACCCGGAGTCGACGCCTTATAGGCGTCTGCGAAATATGCTTACATTAATGCGAACCGCCGGAGCAATAGCATCAACTCGAAGAGGGCCAGACACGATATGGTCAGCACTAAATGTCCAGCTTCTGAAAGAAATAGCTAGGGAAGTGACGCAATGACTATCGCCGAATCTGAAATCACGATTACTCCAGACCCTCAAATTCTCCAGGTTCTTACTTACTTGGAGATGCGACCAATAAATAGCCTTTGTGAACTCATCGACAACTCAATCGACGCACTCTCAACTCTCCCAGACGACGAAGCTTCATTGATCGTTATAGAGCTTCCCACGCGGCGTGAGGTCGAGGACGGAACGGCGCGAGTCAGGGTTAGAGACAATGGACCAGGCATGACCTTGGCGCAAGTTGAAAACTCTTTGCGGGCGGGTTACTCCAGTAAGCCGCGTCATGGGAGCTTGGGCCTTTTTGGGGTCGGGTTCAACATCGCAACGGGAAAACTCGGCCGTCTCACTCGCGTTGTAACTGCTCGTAAAGACGACGACTATGCGATCGAAACCACTATCGATCTCGTGAGTCTTAAGCTTTCAGGAAACTTCAAAGTGAAGGCTGCTCAAATTCCAAAGCCCGAAGGCCTATCCCACGGCACAATAGTCGAAATCATGCAGCCATGGGGTTCGGGGAATCAAAACTTCGGCTTTATGATGAAGCTAATATCAATCGGCCGGCCCAAGACACTATCGCTGCTTGGGAGAATCTACGCCACCATATTGCGGCAAAAAAGATTCAGAATCATTGTAGGTGAAGATAGCGTCGAACCGTTCCACCATTGTGTATGGGATGACTCAAGATACGTAGAACACACGAAGCACGGGAAGATTCCCGCTGTGTATCGATTCACGAATAGGGTTATTCATACGTATCAGAAGTGCGCTGCATGCGGATCGGCAATCCCGGACGGCGAATCCCAGTGTCCAGACATCGCATGCCGTAGCACCAGTACTCTTACCCAAGAGGAAAGAATTAATGGCTGGGTCGGAGTACAACGATTTCTAGATGCTAGCCATTTCGGCATTGATCTCATTAGGAACGGGAGAGCAATTCGAACCCTCGAGAAAGAACCTTTCTTTATTTTTCAGGATCCTGATACCGGCGATCCAATTGTCGATTACCCTATCGACAATCGAGAAGGCCGTATCATCGGAGAAATCCATTTGGACCACGTTCCCGTTGATCCGGCGAAGCAGAGTTTTGAGCATAGTAGCCCCGAATGGAGGAGAGCGGTGGAATTCCTTCGTGGCAGGAGCAGCTTGCAACCTGGGCAGCCCGGAGCGGATTCAAACTCCAGTCCCATTTTTAAGCTATACCAAGGCTATAGGAAGGTCAGGACTCCTGGCAGGCGAAGCATGTCCATGGGTAAGTGGCTCCCCGGCAGCAACGAGCCAAGGGCGCTAAGCAAGAGCGAACTCGATGAGCTGCGGAAGAAATTTGATTCGCGAGAACCGGGGTACTTTGATGACACCGAATGGTGGAAGCTGGTCGAACAAGCAGATCAAAAACCGGTGACCGGTCTGCGCAAGTGCCCGTCTTGTCACCTTGAGTCACCGGATGGCATAGAGGAGTGCCCCTACTGCGCTCATATATTCGAGGGGAAAGCATGCATTGATAACAACTGCGGACAGATAATCGGCCTGAGTAGCGTGACGTGTCCCCACTGCGGGGCTAACCAGATTCCCCAGATCGAGGAGCCTTGGGCTTGCAGAGTCTGCGGCAATACCAACGGGACGGATGATGCGTCGTGTCATATTTGTTCTCACGTCCGCGGAACTGTCAATCCTGTCTCAAAGGAAGGCCTTCAAGGTCCAGGCCACAAGGACGATAGTCTTTCAGTGGCGGGGCTATCTATCACTCTCGCTTCTGGAACCCCTTCGTCTCCCATCGATGTAACCACCTACCTTACTGATGGAGCCATATTCTCGTATCACGGTGATGGATCAAAGACACGATTACCAAGCGTCCGTTTCGCCGAAAGCGACATCGAAATTTATATTGACCCGAAGCATCCGTTTTTTGAGCTAGCCGGCGTTTCATTCGAACAACAAGTGGCATCTGAAACCGCGGCGTTTCTCCATACCTATTACGCGTCTCAAGCGGCCAAATATTCCGCTGAACATTCCGTAACAAAGTTAACGCATGAAATTCTGAACAAATACTGGCCGGATAATTACAGCACCGCGGGCGTAGAAGCGGAGCTAGAGTCTCTCTTCATGTCTCTTCGCTCTCACTTGGCCGACGCCGTGCAAGATGAGAGCTCAGACGTATATACAAACTTGCCCCAAGAGGAAAAAACCGCTTTGGCCTCGGAACTAGTGCGCCGCGGCAGAGATGTCTCTGAGCTTTCCGAAGTAAAGGAGAACGGGCAATTTCTGCACTTTCTTCGACCAAAAGGAATTGTCGAAATATTCCGGGTCAATCCAAAACTATTCTTCGATGGAAAAGTGTGGGACATAACCTATGCCGAGATACCAACGATTGATCCAATAGGCGGTGAACGCCTTCAGGCCCAAATAAGGAATGAGCAGGGAAGCCTTCTCGAAATTGCCGCCGCGTATGCTGAGAAGGGAGCTGAAAACCCGAGGGAGGCAGAACTCGCAAAGGCAGCTTGCAAGCTTCTATGGGCGAAGCTGGGAGTCTGATCTTGCCGTGTTTATTACTCCCGACATCATTAGAGGCTGTGGATGGCAAGCTTTTGAACGAATAATTTCCCGGCTTCTCATTCACAAAGGTTTTGCTGGCGTCAGGGTAGTCGGCGGAAGCGGTGATAAAGGAGCCGACATAATTGCCCTAGGTCCGAATGGCAAGAGGTGGTTAATACAGGCGAAGTATTGGGCGCGGGCGGTTCCCGAATCAGAGGTTCAAAAAACTCTGGAAGCATCCAAGTTATACAAAGCTTCTATCTCCGTGATTGTTGCTTTGAACGGTGTTGATGATAGGGCTAGGCTGCTCCAGCGTTCAATGTTGTTGCAAGGCAAGAGCTTGACGGTCTGGGGTCCCTCCGATCTAATTGAACAAGCTGCGTCTCTTCCCAAAGTGGTAACTCCCAGGCGCGCCCAAGGCGACTACCAAGAGGCAGCTATCGACGCAGTTTATGAAATGCTTTCTGTGGGCTCTCCGAGAAAGGCAATGGTCGTCATGGCCACCGGTCTCGGAAAGACCTTCACCGCTGCGGAAGCAATAAGGCGCTGCACTCAAAACAAGGCTCTACGAGTGCTTGTGCTCGCTCACACAAATCAACTTGTTCTACAGCTAGAGAAGGCATTCTGGCCCTTCCTTGGACCAGATGAACCGACAGCGGTTTGGAACCAATACGAAAAGCCCACTCAGGAGACGTTGCAAACATGCCGGTTCATCTTTGCGTCTAGAGACAGTGTTGCGAACTTTGTATCCTCAGGTCAGTCGATACCAGATTTTGATTTAGTCCTCATTGACGAATGCCATCACGCGCATAGCCGAAGCACGTCGTACCTAGCGATTATCTCAGCACTTAGAGCTGGAACCGTCAACGGCCCACAGCTCTTGGGACTAACTGCAACGCCGTTCTTGTCCGATCCAGAATCGCGACTCGAACCGGTGTTTGGCGACTCGCCACTAGTAAGTATCGATATGATTTATGGACTTCAGCATGGGTTTCTATCCCAGGTTGATTATCGACTTTTCACCGATAATATTAACTGGGAAGGACTCAAGGAGTTGAAAGGCAAAGCTATTTCTCCAAAGTCGGTTAATCGCTCATTTTTTATCAAAGAATGGGATGATGGAGTAATCCAACAGCTTCAAGTAGCTTGGGGTGAGGTCAACAACCCGAAGGCAATCGTATTCTGCGGAACTATTGATCACGCGCTTGCGATGCGCGATAAGATTAATGCGCGAGCGTTTTGTAAAGCGGCAGCTATTCATTCTGGCAGCGCACGAGGCAAAACCATGGGCCAGTACCAGAGAAATCTGGTTCTTGCCGATTTTGAGGCGGGCGACGTTAACGTAATTTGTACTGTTGATGTTTTTAACGAAGGTATTGATGTGCCTGACGTCAACATCGTGGTATTCAATCGTGTTACTCATAGCCGCCGAATATTCGTACAACAGCTGGGAAGAGGTCTGAGAATAACTCCTGGAAAAGTTAAAGCTATCGCTCTAGATTTCGCTCAAGACATCAGGCGTTACGCTGCTGGGCTTAAAATGCAAAAAAGCTTGGCTCGACCTGCGGCAGGTTCAACCCTTTCCATTGGGAACAAGGTGGTGTTCCGGAATGCAGCCGGCGACGATCCAAAAGCCGAAACCTTTCTACGTGCGTGGCTGGCCGATGTTGAGGCTATCGAAACGGCTGGCGATGAGGACGTTGGGGTATTGAAGTTTCCTCCAGAACTTACTTAAATGACTAATTGACAAGCCCTCTCTGGCGGCTTGGAAGAGGCAGCATCATATCAGCGTAACCAGGGAACAAATTGGTAGCCTGAAAACCCTTGGCCGCGGCTGGGACATCGCAGACATAGCGAGCCGATTCAAGAAAAGAGAGATGGCCCTTCGCCAGATTGCCGCGACTCTCGGCTGTTCGCATGAGACAGTCCGCAAACAGTTAATCGATTATTTAGGGGAAGATTCATACAGCGAGATTGTGGCGCGACGATCGGGAGACAGCAAGACCGATATTATTGAGTCGCTCGACATTGATCGAACCCGCTCACTATTACAAGAGCAGGCCATCGTTTTAAAGGGCAGGGCGGCAAGAGAGAAGACTCTCTTGGCCGATGTCCTCCTCCAAGCTAAGAATTCAGGTATTTTGCTCACAAGTCATTTCAAGCGGGAACGCCTCCTTAGATTCACGCTTCCCCATGGGGGCAGCGTCAAGATCAAGGTTGCTGTTCCAAGCGGAAATGAACCCGAACATCGACATGGATTGCACCGCTTCAGATTAAATCCCTCTATCTCTTCGTACGATTTTGCAGTCTTTAGTGCCCAGCACAGCAAGAACGCGGTGACCTACATATTTCCAGTGTCGGAGATATATGAACACTGGTCCCTTGTCTTGCGATATAAGTGTCTCGAACGCGGATCAAAATACAAGTATGCTCGTGATAGATGGGCGGTACTTATCTCAGCCTAAGGTCAGCAATCACGCCATTCTGTGTCTCGACTTACATACGAATGTTCCCGAGCAATCATGTGGCCTAAGCGAAAGAGGACAGAGTACCTGAAGAGAAGTAATGAGCTTTTGATCTCGCGTTATGGAATTCCCCGGCATGGAAACAAGACCAATCCCTTGGATGAAGTAGGTTACATAATCCTAAGTGCTCAAACGGATGAGAATAAATATCAAAGTGTTTACAGAGAACTTAAGAAAAGATTTCCAAAATGGGCGAACATACAACGGAACGATGAATCGATAATCGAGCAAATATTGCGGCCATCCGGCCTTTCAAAACTAAAAGCTAAGTACATAGTAAGAATCCTAGACAAGTTAGACGCTGATTTTGGAAAGAGGAGCCTTGCTTCGCTTAAGACAATGCCCGATGAGGAAGCTGAGAAATACTTGGCCTCACTCTTGGGTATCGGCCCAAAGTCAGCTCGGTGTGTTCTGATGTATTCATTGGGAAGGAAGGTCTTTCCTGTAGACACTCACAACTTCCGCGTCTTGAAGAGACTTGGAGCGCACAATTTTCCATTACCGATAAGGAGATGGCATGACGAGTTGCAAAAGATTATTCCTGAGGACCTGCGTTATTCGCTTCACGTCACTCTAGTTTCGCTCGGTAGGGAAATCTGCAGGGCGACGAGGCCTGCCTGCGAAATCTGCCCTCTTAGTGCGCTGTGCTGTTACGCAAAGGCGAATCGAAAGGGTGGAAGGGCGGTAATTTGTGCGTCAGAACAGTCGGGAAGGTCCAGCGGGCGGTAATGGCTACACCAGTTCAATCGTCGCCACTAACGAAACGTTTTCTGCTGAAGATAATTCACCAAAGGTTGTTAGCTAGCGCTCTTCGTCTATAATCGGCAAGTTTCTGAATCCAGTGGACTCGCTTCTCCAATGCTCGACATTTTTCTCACAAACAAGATTCCCAGCACCCAGGCCGGATGGACTGATGAGTTAATCCGCGTCGCCAGCATATTTAACGAATTCGATGGGGAGCCTTTTGACTACGACCAGATCATAGATCGTTTCGCGACGATATCAAGGCGTGTTCCTGACGCTAGAGACAGTGCGGATTACCGTGATGAATACGGTGCATATGGCTCGTATTTAGGGTTAATGAATTTCGAAAGATCGTCTACTGGCGGTGGATGGATCTGCCGGATCAACAAGCGTGCTCAGAGTCTGCTGTGCGATGTTCTTCCCGATCCAGAAGCGTACATGCGTTTGCAACTTTCGCTCTTTCAGTACCCAAATCCAATAGGCTTTAGATTTCAGGCCAATGGCTCAATTGTCATTGAGCATTGGTCTTTAGATAAGCGAATTCGGCAGATTAGAGACGGAATTAAGACCGCGCCTTTTAGATTGTTGATGCGGGTTCTCTTGGCGCTCGCGGAGGACTTCGGTAGTAATGAAGCGGTGCTCACGTATGCTGAGATTTGGACGTGTTTGTTCAATCAGCCGCACGCGGTCGGCACCTTTGACCCGGACGGTAGAGAGCTGGCGAGCCAGGTGATGAGATTCAGGGGTTCCTCACACGGGACGGTCCAAGTTCCGGCCAACGCATTGCGCAATTTGCATATTGTGACCCACACGGGACTCATTTCATACCGCCGCCCCAGAAGCCTCGTGCTAGAGCCAGACGCCGCCGATCAAAATACAGATTTGGGAAGGATAGCGAGAGAAGTCGCCTATTTACCCATCCATTTTCCGACGCCTGAAGCGTCGTCAAGTGATGATGAGATAAAGGACTGGACTCTGGAAGTTTTAAGATCAGGCGAGTGGGCACGGTATTACTCTGGTGGCGAAATTGAAACGGATGCCGCAGACACTATCTTGCAACCAATTTTCACACTGGATGCAACTCTCCTAAACGATCCCAATTATGGTCCCGGCGCGCCGCTCCATGATCTTGTTGAAGCGAGCCGAATTAGAGGGAGAAGGCTTCTTTCTCGGAAGGCTAGTCCTGAAGAAACTCAAATCTTACGCGAAAAAGCGAATTTCCAGCATCGTGCAATTGTCAACCTCCTTGCAACCCGACTTAGGGCTGCTGGAATAAATCCACTTTCAAATATTTTTATTGACGTTGCCGCTGAGATGCCGTCGAAGAAGATGCTTTTTGAGGTTAAGAGCTGCCAGTCAATCAATATGCTTTCACAAGTGCGCAAAGGTGTTAGCCAGCTCTACGAGTATCGGTACAGACACCTTAGTCTTAGAGGTGCAAAACCTGTATTGGTTCTCGAAACTCGTCCTTCAAATGAGTCGGACTGGATCGTTGAGTACCTTATTCGAGACAGGGGAATTGCCCTTTGCTGGTTAGAGGGTGACGAGACTCTCGCGGCCCCGAGCGCGTGCGGTGACTGCTTAGCGCCGATTGTTCACCGTCTTGAGGCTTAGTCTTGGTCTTGCGTTCCTGTGCTGCCAGCAAATGATCTTGCCCGAGCTTGCGCCATACGGTGGGCGTTGCGGGAGGAGTCATTTGGAAAATCTCCTTCATCAAGAAAGACCCGATGGTGGCAGCTAAGATGGGTGGCACAGCGTTTCCAATCTGGCGAATGGGATGGCGCGATGTGCCGGAAAAACCCCACCAGTCAGGAAAGGTCTGGACTCTTGCGCTCTCTCGGGGCGTTACTTCTCGGGGTTCGAAAGGATGAACGTGGCCCTTACCCCCGCCTTTGTCAGAGCCGACAATAATCGTAAAACTTGGACGTTCGGGATGAAGCTTGTTGATTCGTGTCTTAGGATCCCGTTCGCCAAACGCTAGGTTCTTATAGCGCTTGATTATGACCGCACTATGGACCCGGCCCGTATGATTAAGCGGAGCGGTCAGCGCGCCAATATCCACTAGTCCTTCCAAAGCATCCGCGGCTGTATTGAACGGTAGCAGTTCGCGTTCAATTTCATTTACGCGGTGGGGTTCAGCGTGAGTAGGCGGCGCGAAATGTTCGGGAGGCGGTTGAAGACCAATTCCGTTTCGCACGCCAACTACTATCACTCTTGTCCGAAATTGCGGAACACCATACCGCGCAGCTTCGACAATGTATTTCTTAACAGTGTATCCACAGCCATCAAACGGTGTTTGAACTTCCTCTAGGAAACGCTCAAAAACTGCACCACCGTCAATGCTCAAAAGGCCTGGCACATTTTCAAATAAGAAAACGCGGGGACGGATTCCCCTAAGGATGCGTAGATATTGCCAAACTAACTGACCTCGCGGATCGTTTAGGCCTTGCCTTCGGCCAAAGACGCTAAAACTCTGGCAGGGAGGTCCGCCAGACAAAAGGTCCGTTTCACCTTGCTCTAATCGAGCTCGACGCAAGATTTCTTCGGGTTCAAGTTCACAAATATCTCTATGCAGGATCGCAGCGTTTCGAAGACCACCCTTCAAACCTACATGAGCGCGCAGCCTCATATGCCTCAAGGTAATACAGCTGTGCCGATCAATATCGGTGCAGAAGCGAGGATCGAAACCGACCGACTCCAAGCCGCAGTCAAGCCCACCGCCACCGGTGAAAAGAGAAACGAGTCTCAACATACGTTTACGCATTAACGAAGTGTGACGCCCTTCGCAATTTCCGGTCCAACAGTTATGAGTAAATCCTATATATTGTGGTTGCCGCGCTCGAACACGCAACGTAATCTACTTCAATTGCGAGTCGCTGTAAAGGCTTAGGAGTTCGAGTACCTTGATTCACACTCCTGTAGAACTTCCCCAATGGCCGTAGGAAATTATGCATTTCAGGACTTCCCTAGACTGCCCTGGACACCAGCCGCCAGCCCATTTTTGACAGGCGGCCCAGTCCTGATTTGATTCCTTCTATCGTTGAAGGCGCTCGGTATTCCTATAAGCTTCAACCAAGTTTGGTACACTCGCTGGTCAGAAGGACGAATAGATTCGATACCAAGTCAGGCCGACATGGACCAGCTTCTGTTGCCATATCTGAGTGCAACCGATGACTCGGAGAGGCAGCAGCACCTCGACGAGCTTCTACTGATCCATGCGGTGCCGGTTGTGAGACAAGCTCTGAGGCAGAAGCTCGGCTTTCATGTAGATCAACGGGGAGTAAATCCACACAATCAAGATGCGGAGGACATCTTTCAAGAGATCATGGCCAAGGTTGTGCAGACACTGCACGATCTAAGAAATCCTTCGGCCAAGACCATCCAGAACCTGAAACAGTACGTAGCGCGGATTGCTACGAACGCTTGCCACGATGTATTGCGCACAAAATCACCGGCACGAGCGCGACTCAAGAATAATCTTCGCTTTCTCTTAACTCGTCATCAGGATTTCGCCGTTTGGAAAATTGGGAGTGAAACGGTCAGCGGCTTTGCAGTGTGGCGGGACACTAGTCAGTCCGAATCTTCTCAGAAGCGGTTGTTTGATTTCGAGGAGGTGTTAGCAGACTTTCGCTCGACCCGATTCCGCGGTGAGGATATCAAACAGGTCGCACTCACAAGAATTGTGGCTGAAGTCTTTCGGTGGGTAGGCAGTCCTGTAGAGCTTGATAGGCTGGTTAACGCCGTCGCGATGTTGCTTGACGTGAAGGACTCTCCAGACGAATCCTTTGATGAAAGTAATCAGAAGTACGTCGAAGCCCAAATCGCAGCCAATACCCTGACAACCGGTTCTCGTCTGGAAGAACAAGCCTTGCTTCGCGGCCTTTGGCAAGCATTGCGGGAATTATCCGCCCAACAACGAGATGTCGTCTGCTTTGGCTTTGAGGATCAAAGCGGTAGGGACCTGTTCACGGTGTTGCTTGAGGCCGAAGTGGTCACCTTTCGCGAACTCGCACAAGAACTCAACCGTCCGACCGAAACAATTGTGGGACTTTGGTCCAGGATGCCAATGGACGACAAAGGCATTGCCGCAGAACTGAAAACCACACGCGACCAGGTATGGAAGTGGCGCTCTCGTGCGCTTCAGCGCTTAAAAAAGGGATTGCTACCATTTTCCGGCGAAAAATGAGGCTAGCGCCAGTGAGATTTTAAGGACTGACTCCCGTCTAAGACAAGTGAGAGAGATAGCATGGCCGAGAGCGACAAGACCGCACACATATCCGACTCGTTAATGGAGCGCTTCTGCATGCGAACCCTATCAGAGGCCGAACTGACCAATGTTGCCGGGCACCTAACGGGATGCCCGGATTGTCAGGCGGAGTTCGTCTCGATGCTCCGACGTCAACGGGGAGTTGCGGGTCTTAGCTTCTCACTGGCCCCCGAATTCTGGTTAAGACACGAACACCTCGACTATGAACATCTCGTGGAGCTTGGGGAGGGAAAGTTAGACGCGACTGACCGTGAGTACAAGGATGCTCACCTGAAGGTGTGTCCGGCCTGTCGCGAAGATGTCCAAAGCTTCTTGGCTTTCCGAGAGCAGATCGCACCGGAGATGAGAGTTTCTTATGCTCCTGTGGAAAACGAGTCGGTCAAGAAACCGCTCCCTTGGTTAAGCTGGTGGCGTGGCCGGACCTGGAGCCCGGTTTACTCGGCTGCGCTAGTCGCGATAGGAATTGCGTTAGTGATTGGAGCCGCGCTCTTGCTTAACCGCAGGGCCGAGAACCAGCAGGCGCAGCAGGAGCCGACGCCTCAAGTGAGTCCAAGTTCAGCGCCCGAGGGACACTTAGCGAATCTTCCATCGCCGCCAGCTTCACCGGGCGAGTCGCCATCAGAGAAACCAACCGGCGCTGAAGCACTAGTAGTATTAAATGATCGAGGCGGTGCGATTACCGTCGATAAGAGTGGGAATGTCACTGGCTTGGAAGATGTGCCTGCGTCAACTCGCAATGAAATTGCTCAAGTCCTGTTGTCTGAAAGACTAGATGCGCCTGCCATTCTAAAGGAACTGAGAGGCCAAGAGGGTGGTCTCAGAGGAAGCAATAACAAACAACCCTTCAAGCTAATTTCACCCTCAAGGTCAGTAATCGTCTCAGATTTTCCGATGTTCAGTTGGGAGAAAGCACAGGGCGCCAGCGCGTACAAGGTATATGTGAACGACCTCGCTGGCCACGAAGTCGCAAGAAGTGAGGAATTGCCGGCTGAAAGCATTAAGTGGCGAGTGCAGAAGGCGCTCAAGCGTGGCGACATTTACTCTTGGACAGTTGTCGCAGTCGTCGACGGCATGGAAATCGTTTCTCCCGGTCCCTCGTCTCCTGAATTGAGGTTTCAGATCCTTCCGCAAAGCCAATTAAGCCAACTCCGTGAGCTAAAGAAAACGCAGTCACATTTGGCGCTCGCTGTCTTCTATTCGAAAGTAGGGATGGTCGCTGAGGCAGAGCAGGAATTGAAGGAACTGCAGAGTCGCAATCCAGGATCGCAAAAGCTGCGGGCGTTGTTAAGTAAGATAAGACGAATGGACTAATCCAAAACCGATCTCTCAGTTTTTACCAATCAGAACAAACCCGGCCCAATAGAACGGATGCCGATACTCTTGGCCCTTCATGAGACTCAGTGCAGAATGTTGGAGCGCCATTGCCTTGTTGTTTGCACGAGGCGGTTGATAGAAGTTCTTCATCAATTGTGAAGTACTTTCCGAGTTTACTTTCCATTGGCTGACTAACATCGAGCGTGTGCCGGCAACAAAGAAAGCCCAAGACATTCCAACGACGCCTTCGCCTGGACTAATGGTTCCGTTTGCAGTTTCGCAAGCGGAGAGCACGGCCAAATCCGCTTGAAGGCTCATGTTCATGATCTCTCTCGCCTCTAAGAGACCATCGTTTTCTGGATCACCTTCGGACTTTGTTAGCAGGAGATGTGAGTAAAGTGGCTGTCTATTATCAATGATTCCGTGCGTCGCGAGATGAATCGTGGAGTATGTGGTTGCCAGGGATCGAAAAGTTTTCTCAGTCGCCTCTCTTCCAATCAAGACTTTTCTACGGGTTGGGCTGAAAGAGTTCGCTATTGAGTTCACTTCGGCCTCTGCTTCCGGTAGCGGACAAAGTTCCTCGTTGCGTTGCTCGTCTTTCCCAATAACCGGATTGCCGAAAGCAATCAATGACGAATCCGTCCTCTCATTAGTGGAACTCTTTCTCTTCATTTCACGCAATACGCTCAAAGAAGGTGCGTAGTAGAGCGAGTGATCTTCGATTAGGAAGTGCCCATCTTTCGTCATCAGTGCTTGGAAGGGAAGGTTCCACAAGAAGCTGTCAGGAACTATGCAGAAGGTGGTATGCCGTAGTTGCATTTCGGCAGGGCTGAGTAACACTCGATATAACTCAAGCGCCAAGCTCGCGTACTCAGGATGTCGATTGGCTAGCCTGTCATGAAACAAATTGACCTTGTTAAGCAATTCGCGTGGTTCAATTCCGAGCTGATAACTCCTAATCTCCGCAACACTATTCGACGGGTCCTTGGTTAGGACAAAAAGCCAGACCTTACCTCTGGTGACGACGTACTCTAGATAAGCTGTGTCGGTCGCAGTCAAATCTGGAACTTCGGCAGCGCTTAGCTCGGTAGTGCGACCGCTTCGCCTTCTCAGATCGGGATGCGTTATGTAGATAACATCCTGAAAAGCCTGGTATTCAAGTCGCGCGGTGTCCAGCTGCGAATAAAGTGGATCTCCGACGGGACCGACAGAACGCTTAGCGCGTTCGTTGAGGTCGGCGATGTTTCGGTTAAGACGAAGCTGTTGGTCTCTTTCAGCCGGTGTCAAACTCTTCGAGAAATCGATCTTACTGCCACTAACCACGTCGAGTAACACGCGAGCCTTGGCTCTTTCAGCATAGAGCAGCGCTTCAACTGGTTTCTGTTGCTGTGCCAAGATGTCGACAAGTGAATGATAAGAAGTAAGCTTGTTTTCAAAATATAGCTGCGACGCGGTTTCACGGCCTGCCACTTGATCTCGCAATGATTCAAGTTGCTGTGTCGCTCGTACGAGTTGTTCTTTGGCCGGTTCTACTTTTCCTTGCGCGGCATAAATTTGCCCCAAAGTAGTTGTCGCAAGGTACTCAAGTTTGGGTAAGTGCGCGGACCGCGCCAGGGAAACAGATGCTTCACCACGTATAGCGGCTTCACCATAATTCTCCATTTCGTAAAGCGTCTGAGCGCTACGCCAAGTCAGTTCGATCTCTCTCGTTTTGTTTCCGTTCTGTTTCGCCGTACTCAGGCTCTCATTCAAAACGGCTAGAGCCTCAGTCAGATTTCTTTTAGCGGTTAGTACTACGCCGACTCCTTCACCGGCAGCGATCTGAACGTCGGTATTTTGACTTGCTTTCGCCGCTAAGAGACTTAGCTGGAATCGCGCCAAGGCTGCATCGTAATGAGTCTGTCTTTGCTCAACTACACCGAGATTTAAGAGCACTCGTGAAGCCTCTACCTGATTCTTCGCAACGAGGTAGACCTTCAGGCTTCGGTCAAAATGTTCCTTCGCCTGCGTGTAATCTTCTTGCTCCAAATAAAGATAACCGATGCTGTTAAGAATATTTGCGATTGTATCTTCGTCGCGCGAGGCGTTAGCGATGTCCAAAGCTTTATTGAGATTCAGCAGTGCGCGTGTGTAATCGCCGATCTCGGGATAAACCTTACCTAATGCCGCATACACTCCGGCAAGATAGTAAGCGTAGTTCGAGCCCTGAGCGTTAAGGGCTTGGTACAGGGTTAACGCTTTATTCAATTTCTCGATGGCATTTTCATGCTCGCTGTTTCGAAGATCTATTTCGGCGAGTGTGTGAAGAGCCCTTGCTCGACCGAAGTTATCGGGATAAGAGCCGGCTGGAATATCATGGGAGTTTACTGAATCGGCTATTAGAATACTGCGCTCTGAATAGTCTTTGGCTCGTTGGTAGTCCTCTTTGTTGAAATAGAGGGCGCCAAGATCAGCCAATACGTATATCAGATCTCGTTTCAGTGAGGCTCGCTCGAAATATTCACTGCTCTTCGTATAGGACTCGATCGCTTTCTCTGGTTGGTTCAGGCCGGAAAATGTACGAGCCAAGTTGTAGTACGTCTTGCCGAGTAGTCCTGGCTGACCTAACTTCAATCCAACCTGAATGGAGACGTCATAGATTTTCAACGCCCTTTCCGGTGATTCCTGATAATAGGCGTTGACCGCGCGGCGATTAATGTTTTCCACCAAGCGACTATCGACTAGATGCGGATAGTTCTTAAGCAAGTCCGCTCTTGATCGCTCGTCTCGTTCGACACTACAAAGCGCTGATGATAACTGAGCTTCGGTTGTGATCTCCTCGCTAGTTTGAGCGGGACACACCGCTGCCAGTAGAACAAGTAAGACAGCCCCGACACTTAATCGCATGTCTTTGGATTCGATGGAGATCTACCAAGGACCGGCGCAGAGTTCATTGCTGGGCGCTTCGCTCTGCGCCGGAACTTGAAACGTTTGTTTTTGGTTAGTAAAGGCCGAAGAGGACCATGACCAGCCAAATGAGAAAGCTGAGCAAATCCGCATTTGGTGGCGGTGGCGGCGGTCTCGTCGTACCAGAATTGGAGCCCCCTTGGGGACCTCCACTGCCATCGGCCAGGACTGTCGGTACAATCGCGAGAGCGATGAAACCGACAAAGACAAGAATGGGCAAGTATCTTCTTATTCTCTGCATGGCTTCTCCTTTGGTTAATGCCGCGATAAGTCTACGGCGGGTTTACGGTCCTATTTGAGCAAGAACTCTTTGACAAAGAGTATCGTTGCGTACAGTCGATAATCTCGGTTGGGTTGTTTCATGAAACCGTGGCCTTCATCCTTAGCCAGGATGTACCAGACCGGAATTCGATCCTTGGTCGCAGCCACGAGTTTTGCGGCATCTCCGGCGGGCACGCGTGGATCATTCTGACCTTGAATGATCAGCAGTGGCTTCTTGATTTTTTGTGCGTTATTAAGGGGCGCGGTGCGGTCCATGAATTCGCGGATTTTCGGATCGCGTTCATCTCCAAACTCTGCGCGTTGGAGATCGCGCCGCCAACCTTCGGTGTGCTCCACGAAGCCGGCGAGATCAGAAATCCCGCTGTCGGAGATCGTCGCTCTAATGCGATCCCCGTAAGCGCAAGCAGTCGAGAGCGCGAGGAACCCCCCATAGCTCACGCCCTCAACCAACACGCGTTCGGCATCGAGGTCAGGTTGCGCCTTGATCCAATCCAGCAAAGCTCCAATGTCCTTTACGGCGTCTTCGCGATGCACCCCATTGTCGAGACTTAAGAATGATTTTCCGTATCCCGATGAGCCACGTACATTGGGGTAGATCTTCGCTACCCCCAGTTCATTCAGAAGGTAGTTGTCTTCGTAGAGAAAGTTCGGACGATACTGCTCCTCCGGGCCTCCGTGAATATCAATTATGACGGGCCGCTTACCTTTGAACCTCTCCGAAGGTCGATAAAGAAAACCGGACAGCGTTCGCTTATCGAATGTCTGCCAGTGGACTACTTCCGGCTGTGAAAACTTCGATGTGTCTACCCCACTCATGACACTCTTGGCCCAAAGTTCAACCTTGGCGGTGCGGAGATTGACTGAATACACATCTAGGGGAGAGCGTGGCGATTTGAGATTAAAAGCGACGTCTGTGGACTCTCTATTCCATTTAGGGTCCGAGATAATACCCACCGGAAGTTGAGGGGCCTCATGCTCCTTGCTATCGAGCAGATCGAACAGGTGCAGCTTAGAGAGTCCATCCTCATTTGTGGTGAACGCCACGTTCCTACCATCCGGCGCAAGCTGAAACTCCTCCACATCCCATTGAGCAGGAGAGGGGATATAGCTGATCTTTCGCGACGAGAGATCAATGTAAGCCAATCGCCGAAAATCAGAATCATGGTCCGTAACGACGTAAACTCCTTTGCCGTTCTTGCTGAATTGTGGGAAGTCATAAAGTTCCGGCTTATCCGATTTCTCCGAGAGCAAGATATTCTTTCCACTTTCTACATCAGCCAACCATAGGCTGCTGGCAGTGTTTGAACTGAAATCGCAATACACTATGGTCTTGTCGTCTGGCGACCAGTCATAAGCTTTTAGGTAGCTACCGGAAGACTTTTCTAATAAGCGATCGGTTTTTGGGTCAAAAGGATTAAGCAATCGAAGGCTTACACCTTCGGCACCGGCAGGGCTCGAACTGTAAACTATTTTGTCTCCAGCGTTGGACCACACCGGTTCCGTGTTCCTCGACTTCCCATCGGAAAGCAAAGTTGAATTACGTGCACTGATTTCATAAAGGTAAAGTTGAAAAGACTCGTTGCCATTTGCATCTCTTGTGTAAGCCAAATACTTACCTTGAGGTTGGAAGTAAATGTCATAAATACCACTCGACTGAATGTAGATCGCCGATGTCTCTGGAGTTGCTCCAGGGATTGCGACACGTGAAACCCACGTGACGCTTGAAAGCCCCTTTAACCAAATCTCACGCTTGAGCGGGTTCCATCCAGCCACTGGCAATCCATAGGGGCTGTTGTACGGCTGAATTTCGCGAGCTAAAGATGCGGGGATAGGCGGCACGCCTAACGACTCAATATTCTTGCTTGGAGCAGTGGACTGCGCTTGCGCTTGGACAGGTCCGACCAATAAAAACACGACCATCAGCATGGCCCACATTCTGTAAGGCCAGCCAAAGGTAAAAACCAGTCTGGGCGTCTGGGTTTTGTCCCTAGGTCGCATCTGTTGTTTTGGAGAGAAGGGCCACGGAGACGACTGTGCTTCTCTCAGATTCAATCTGGAAATCCGCTACATTCGTTCTAGACGGGAGACTCGGCCAGAACTTCCAGCCTCGATCAAAAAAATTTTCGCAGGTTCGGAAGCGAACCCATCGGCACAAGAGGCGACTATTTTTCCTCAAAGTGGGATTTCTGTCCAGTTTTCCCGTCTAGGAAGACAGACCACCCGCAAAATAGGCGTGACTCGCCTGACATTGGAGAGGAAGCACCAGTGAGTTCGCAGTTCTCGCTATTTAATGGCGGTATCGTCGGCGAATCGCCGCTGATTGATGCCCTGCTTACCGAGATCGGTACTGCGGCTCGCTGTGACTTAACCGTACTTATCTTTGGAGAGTCTGGGACGGGAAAAGAACTCGTGGCGCGAGCCATCCATGACCAGAGCGCCCGCGCAATGAATCCATTTGTCTCCGTTAACTGTGGAACCCTAACAGAGACTCTCCTTGAATCAGAACTGTTTGGCTACGAGCGCGGCGCATTTACCGGCGCAAATGAGAAACGGAAGGGATTGTTCGAGGCGGCTCACAAAGGAACAATCTTCCTTGATGAAATCGGCGAGATGTCTGGCGCATCTCAAGTCAAACTATTGCGCGTTCTGCAGGAAGGCACCATTAGACCAGTGGGGGCTCGTTCAGAAACGCATGTTGACGCGCGCGTAATAACTGCGACGAACCGAAACCTTGCTCTTGAACTCCAAGCTGGCCGATTCCGTGAAGACCTCTTCTATCGGATCGCCGTGTTAGCAATCAACACTCCGCCGCTGAGAAAAAGGGTATCTGATATTCCACTGCTGGTTGATCACTTTTTGGGCGAGGCGGAGAAGAGATCTAAGTGCTCTCGCAAACGCACAGTGGAGAAAGAGGCGATCCCGGTATTGTCCAACTATCCTTGGCCAGGAAATGTCCGTCAGCTGAGGCATGTTGTGGAAAAGCTCGTCGCAACTACTATGGACGGCGATTTGATAACGGCTGAGGCTGCTCGGCGAGCGCTTCCCAACGGTCATCTGGCAGGACCGAGAGCGCAGGTTCCTCTTTTGTATCATGAGAACGATTCACTTGAAGCCTTCCTCGATCGAACACTTCTTACTCTCTACGAACAATTGCTTGCGACGACGGGAAATCACAGTCAAGCCGCGCGATTGTTACGCATCGACCGTACTTCGCTATACCAGCGGCTTGAGCGCGCAAGAAGACGAATTAATGAACAATCCCTACCCTAAAATACCTTTGCTTGAATTGTCTGATCAGCGTGGCAGGCCGTTAGAGCGAAGGTAATCCCTGGGAAGTAGCGGCCTTGTCACTGCACTCCTGTTTTCGCGTCATCTGTAGATCGTTGATATCCGGGATCAATCAAGCCTTCGCGTAGGTCGTCCACAGACACATTTTGTTTTTGCAGGAACTGAAAATGTCGGTTCTCAAAAATCGTCATGAGGTGTTTGTACATCCAATCGCTTTCCTCTCCCGGCCATAGATAGTCGGGACTGAGATCTACTTCGTATGCCGAGTGGGTGAAAGGAAATATTTCGAGCTTGGGGTATCGATTTATGTTTTCCACACCAATCAACTCTTCTCCTATGGCAAATGGCGGGGAAAACACGAACCCAAGATTTGGGTGTTTCACAGCATCCAGCTCGACTGCTACAGACGAAGCCCAGCGAGAAATGGTCCGAATTGATCCACCCCGCTGACGAAGTAAGCGGGTGTCAGTCAAAGGTGGTACTTCATCCATTAGCCGTTTCCTCCATGAAGCACGAATCTCGCGTTCATAGAAACCATGATCTACCACCAACGGCCTCGTTCTGACTTCTGCGCGGATTGTTCCTCCACGTTCTTCGAAGATCTTATTTACGTCTTTTAGTATCTTGTCCGTCAGTACTGCTCGCTTCTGGAATCCGACAAACCAGACGTCACCAAAAGGGTCAATGCGCTTGCACGCTAACCGATATAGAGTGTCGAGTGTTTCCAGATCCGGCAAAATCTCAACAAGCGGAAACCGATAGATGACACCTTGAGAATTGGAGGCATTGCCTTCAAATGATTGGTATTCCGGATACTGTCGGGTGGCAAAAAATGCTGCAATTTTTGGGTCGCCAGTTACATCAAGAGCTTCCGAACTTAACCCATATTGTTGCGCGATAATGTTGCCCACGGAAGGGCCATAGGTTTCCATCATCTCGCCCAACAACCTAAACCGGATTCTGTCGCGCTCACTGAGTGAGCCATGGAACTGGTTTGGATCGATGCCAATAATGGCATCTCCTTCGGTACCAGGGATCATAGCTCGCCGAAATATGGATGGAACCAGAGCGGGAAAGTGGCGAGTCTGGCCCCGGTAAAGGTACTGTCCGTTGTCTTCAGTCGATAATCGTCTAAGAAGGGCATCAATATTCTCGGCACACGGTTGCAGGATTGGAGCAGGATACTGCTCGTTAAGAAACGCTCTAATTTCCGGGTTCTTAATACCAAGTTCCCCGGGAAACTCCTCTCCAAGTAGAACGGGAAACCTTTCCGCATCAAAGGAAGCGTTACGTATGGAAGGTTTCAATCCCGCGCGTGCAGAGTTGCGTGCCTTGGATTTTTTCAGCTTGCGCTTTCGCGATTTGGGAGACACGCCTAACTCAATACAAGTAGTTGAGTCGGCGGTCAAGGCGTCGAGGTACCACCCGTTAACGCTCGATGTGGCGTGACTCCCCAAAAACAGGACGATAGAAAATTAGAAGTTTCGGGTGTGATCCAGCTCAAAATCGGATGCGCATTCCCTGGCCAACTTCTCTTGAAATCTCGCGTCCAACTGCCGAAATGACGGCTGCAGCCTGCCGTAGTTTCGCAGCTTCAAGTCCTGCACTACGGATTTGACCGGCAGCATCAACTTGGCTTACGTATATCTGCTTGTTGGCACCCAGTTCTTGTTGATAGTTTTGTTCGACACCTGTCCGCGCCTGATTGGCACCGCGTTGATAACCACCGATCGCTTGACCAGCGCCTGCATTAACGCCCGCAACTTGGGCACCAGCCTGCCTATCTATCGCCTGATTCATCTCGGTTTGATAGCGCTGCGCTGATCCCGCAATACGGCCAGCAACCAACTCTTGATTTTGAACCATCTCCGCACTGAATCCAGTAGTGGCTTCATTCGCTGTGCGGTTGCGCTTCGTGATGGCATCGTACTTAGGAATTTCCACCAGCCCTCGCACTACTGGAACCTCAGGAGGAACCATAGCGTTGACCAGACTGACACCTTGGTCAATTTTCGCTGCCGACGTGTTACCGGCATTCATGTAGAGATCGCGCTTGGCGCCGGCGATGATGCCGCCTACTTCTCGCGAAGCGCCTATGTTGGTATCGCGAATATTGCGAGCCACTTCAGAACCGACCTGACTCTTCTGGAATCCTGCTGCCGCCTGAATGATCATTCGCTGAGTTGTGGCCGCTCCTTGCGTCGCCGCCACTTGACCGGTTAAGGCCGCTTGAATTGAAGCAAGTTGGGCGGTGCGTTGCCCTTGCGCCCTCATGTTTCCGGCTTCCCATTGCCCGGCTGATCTGGTCACGTCCGCCTGATAGCCCGCGTTGTACTGCGTGCTCTCAGCTTGGCGATTGATCGAGGCTGCCGCTTCCGCGCTGTATTTCTCAATGCCCGTGCCAACCATTGCGCCCATCCAAGATGAAACCACCGTCGCTACGGACTCATAGATTCGTCCTGATAGGAAGTACAAAGAGATAAAGGGAGTTCCATAGAGACATAGCGCACCCAAACCCATTCCGAAGGCGGCTAGGGCAATTGTGTATTGCGGTTGCGCGAGCGGGTCCGTGATTGCCCTCATCGTTTCGTAGTTCCAGATATAAAGTGGATCACCATCGCCCACAGCCATGGCGACATTTCCCCACATGTAAGCCACGATCCGAATGATCTTTGACACTGACGGCCAAACAAGGGTTAGAGCAACAACTCCATAGAAGAATGGATAAGTGGTCTTGCTAGCAAGATGTTTGTCCACGATGCCAGCAAGCATGAATGGCATAGCCAGTTTCAGCGCCAGCAGTAGAGCCGCGCCAAGAATCACTAAGATCAGATCTCCAAATTCGATCAGAGCGCGTTCGAAGTTCAACCACGTCAGCATTGTAGAGATGTTCCACTGAGAAACATCGGCCTTTCGATCGAAGTCTTTTAGCGTGCTCTCACTATCGACAATAATGCCCAGTACCGATTCGCTGCCTATCGGGACGGGTTCAATTGCCGTCTCACGACCGTCAACCTTTACGGTGAACATGTTCTGCTGAAACTTGGCATAGGAGTCGTTGAAACTGTCCCGCTGAGCTAGATACATCTCCTGCAGAACTGACTGTTGTCGTGTTTCATTTCCGTTGGCAATTTCGTATCCGATGGCGCTCATACCATTGATCATTGCCAAGCTCGTTCCCGATAACACAAAGAACAACCCAAGTCTGCCGAACCACCAATAGAGATTGGAACCCTCGCCATTGTCCTCACGCACAATGCGCAACATCGCGAACCCAGCCAAACAGTTTCCGATAACCCACGCCAGGAGTTCGAACCAGCCGATCAACTTCGAGACGATTTCGTTGTCAAAAGAGGGCAGAAGCGAGGCGGCACGTTGAGTCAGGGCCGCGAGGTTTTCAGAAAGCGACCTTACCGGCGAGGGTGACGGGGTTGGCGCCTGCGCTTGCACCACCACCGGGAGCAGCAGAATTGCGACAAGGATGCCAAACCGTAATGCTCGTTTGAGATTCATTGCTGGGTTCCTTCGAGATCGCGGCCTTAAGTCCTAGGGTCTTCTCGGAGGGGGTGGCATTCCACCCCTCTCAATCGCGGTGAAAATGCTTTCTTTGACTATGTTCAGGTTATCCCATGCTTCATCTGTCGCTTTGACCCGATTTGCTATCCGCACTCGTTCTTCCATAGTTAGGTTGTAAAGCTTCACGCGATCCTCTATTTGTGTGGACAGATTCGTGATTTGCGCATCCAGGTCGGCAATCATTTTCTCGCATGACGCGATCTCGAGTTTGAGATCTGAAATGCAGGAAGCACACTGTTCGGCTTGTGGTTTGGCTAGCTCGGCGTCAAGCTTGTCTTTCGCCTGCTTCATTTCCAGCGCAGCTCCGGCCTGTCGCGCTTCAGCTGTTTGAAGATCGTGATAAAGGCGGGCCAATGTTGCATCAAACATTGCGATGCGATTCATCGTTGCGATCTTGTCCTGCGCAGTGCGACCAATAGAATTGCGCAGATAGTCCTCGAAATCGCGCAAGTCAGCTTCTGGATCGAAGATACCGTTCATCAACCGCACTTTGATCGACTTGATCATGCGTAACCGTGTGATCACCATCGTCTCAATCGCACGTTTCAGCGCGAAGACATCGCGCACCGTTTGACCGATTTGCGCCATCGTTCGAGTCAGGTTTGCGTTATGAAGTACAAGCTTTTCGGCCTGACCTAATACGCCTTTCATCGTGCTGAGTTGTTCGGCGAGCTTGTTGATCTCTTCGGAATACTGCCTGACTCGCTCCAACCATCGGTTGGCTTCCTCTATCTGGCGCTCGATTTGAAGAGAGTATTGAGCCGGATCGAAAACGGTCCATTGAGCATGGGTGGTCGATGGTGCCAGGACCGCACCGAGCAAAATGCCGAGCAGTAGATGTTTGATGAATCTCATGGTCTATTCCTCTTCAATCGAGAACGACTTTCACGCTGCAACTGCAAGAAGCGTTTCGTCGATTTCTCGAAGTCCTACCGCTGTCAGGCCACGCGGGTAATGTTGAGCTAGCCAGGCGTGAACCTGTGTCTCTGACCAATCTGGGTGATAAGCGGAAACGAGGCTTCGAGCGTTCCTTTCATCGGCATTGGTCGTTAAAGTCCAAAGCATCAAAGGACTGAGTTCGTGTTGCACCAATTCGACGACCTGATCTGGTCCGGTTCCAATTACCATCACGAATTGCGAGAACCTTCCCGGCGCAGTCTTGATGTGACTGATGGCTGTCGCTCCGTTTGCCGATAACTTTGCATGTTCAACGATCTTCGAGAAGTCGCCGAGTTGCTTGCCAACAAAGATCACATTCCCGGTCTTCGAGAGTGAAGCAACATCCTCAATGTCTTCGAAGGCGTGTGTCGCTAATATGGTTATTGAATTTTCCTTTGGACCTTTGCGACCGGCATGCTGAAGGACCTTGAAGATGAACGGATACTCATCCTTGATCTCCCACATCTCATCGAAGAGATTGGCGGTCGGAGCTCTCGTTCCGTCAGCGCGCCGGCGTCCGATAGAACGCGCGACGTATGCGGCAATGCGATAGGCCAGTGAAAGCTTGATATCATTCGGGAAGTCCCTCAGCGATCCCAGTTCGAAGACATCGAAAGGCGACTTCTCTTCGTAGTCGGGATGAGTTGGGGCATCGAGCCAGGGATGACCAATATAGTTATTCAGAGCGAGGACGAGAGTCTCGCGTCGCTCACGGACTATCTCAGCATCGAACGGGTAAGTCCTGAGTTGAGCGATAAAGTGTGAGAGCACTGGTTCAAACAGAGGCCGACCCGGCCCGTTCTGAGAGACGATGTTCTCGTAAACTTGAGCCACGACCGCGCTAATAATATCCTCAGCGGTTTTATCATCGTCTCTAAGGCGCGCCAGCATTTTGAGATCGCCGACAACTAATGCTTTTTGTACGTCGTCGGGCATCTCGCCATCTTTCAATTCGGGATATGACCAGATGTTGATGGCGCGCACTTCGTCTGGCCGAGGGCGGATATATCGGCCACCTAGGACCGTCGCGAGCGGCAGTAAAGTTTCGCCGATGTCGATTGCGTTGACGCTCGCGTCACTGAGACTTGCCAAAATGTCGCAGGCGAATTGAGCCATCAGAATCGATTTTCCGCCGCGCGGAGCTGCAATGATTTGAATGAGCGGTGAGGGAATTTGATTTCGGTCAAAGAGATCGATTCCGACTAACCTTCCGGTGGCGGTTGAAAGCAACGTGTGCGGTCGTGTCGCTCCTTGCCAGGAATCTTCTGTAGGAGTCAAAGCCACCGCCGAGTTCGCTACTTCCGTCAACTCGCGTCCGGTAAGACCAGGACTTAATTCACCGGCGATAGCTGTGGCAAATAGAGCGCGTAAAGCCTCAGGCTCTTCGCGGTCGGCGTTAGCGCCGGGTATCTGACGAATGGCAGAGACCACCCTTTCGCATTGTTCATCCAGAACCTCCACAGACTGTTTCAGTTCAGAAAGGTTTCTTGCGCGCTCCCCATACAGGAGAACATAGAAGCGGGTCGGCAGGAGCGACTCGCGTGCGCCAGCAACTTCCTCGCGCACGGCTCGCAAACTTCTCAGTGCCGCCGCTCCCTCGGGGTTATCTTTCCTGGTAAACGTTCGCTTGACTTGCTTGATCCGGCGATCCAGACGTTTAGTCTCTTTGCGCTGCTCAGGGAAAAGGTACTCAGTAACGATCGTGTGACGGAGATTGAAATCGCGGCGTCCTATTAAGCTTCTGAGCGCGTCGGCTGTCACGAACTCGTTTGGCGGTATGAACATTGAAACTATCGTCACGGGATATTCCCCATGCATTAGATAGTTCAGCTCTCCCTCGACAGTCTCGCCGCACAGAAAGTCACGCAAGTCTCTGCCTGGTCTGTCGGACAAAATCGGGGAGGAGTTGCTATTCTGGCAGTGCCCATAGAACACAGCTTCCCAGATCTCCTGACGAGTGAACCTTCGCAGTGTAAGCGGAGACGAATTCTCAAAGAGTCTCCATACTCGATTTGCATGGTTGTAAGCTTGCTGCTCAGCTTCGAGGGTGCGTCGTACTACTGAATCGTCGGCCGTACGAGAGTAGATCTGAGCTAAGTCTCGTAGAGTTGAAAGAATTCCTCGCTCTGTCATTTCTTGTCGAAACGCATCTCCGAAATCAGCGAGGGCGCTGATTGTCGGATTGCCGCGCTTCTTCGGCGGAACTCGTATCCACATAGTCAACACACTTCGCCGATAGGGAAGACTCTTCGCTGTGCCTCTGAGGTAATCGAGATTTGATGCTTGAAGTAACGATGCCAACGTGTGAGTGCCTGCAAGTGCCCGTGAAGTAATGACGTTGGTAATCGCTTGTCCGGGATCAGGAGTCGTCGAATATCTGAATTGCACCAAAGTACCCGACGGTTTGTCGAAGGCCAGCATTCGTGCGAGGTCGTCATAACGAATGTCGACAAGCGCATCATCCGCAAACATCGTCGCGGGTGTTTCCACCTGATACGCAACTGTGAGGGCGCCGTCCTTGTGTCGCAGAGCATCTCGGTAGATCCCTACAATTGACGAATCGCGTCTTCTACCAGAGGGGCGCACTAGTGCGACCGCGTGGCGACGAAGGTCTCGTTCGTCCGTTAGTTCGTCATAAGCAAGGACTCGTTCCATCGTTCTTCAATTGCCTCCTGAATACGACTGTTATGATCGAGCAAGATCAATGTCGAACTGGACCGCGCGGATTGAGGATCGGACCTCAGCCAACCATGGGCCGCTTCATTGTTAAGAATCCATGAGCGCGTGAACGCGCGTTTTCTTCCGTTTGGAATCGCGCGATGTTGTCTATGGTGGAAAAACAACGCCTTAAGCTTGTGCTGTAGCCAGCAAGGTTTGCGTCCAATCCGTATGTAGTTAAAGAATGCAATGCTTCCTGCAGTCGCCAGGAGCCAAGTCCACATTTGCAGTGGCACGTAGAGAACCGTAATGCCGAATGGGACCGGTGCCAGATAACCTGCGCACGAAATCAGCAAAACGGTGAACCAGTCGCTGTCGGCAACGCCGAAGCGTACGACTGGCAAGTAAATGTTTCGGCGGATAGGTCGCGCCCTCATGCCATCACCTCTGCGGCACAAGCCGCACACCAAATATAGTTGTTAGTTAGACGTTGCTTAGAACTGGTTATCCAATGGAACCGTATCACCCTGACTAAAGGCATAAACGGCGGCACAAATGCCACCAAAGGCGAAGCAGGCGGCTCCGGTTATGAACTTCCAGGTTGAGAGTGACTCGCGCAGCCCAGATGTAACGATCCCTACTGCGACGAAGATGATTCCCGCGATGATCATTGCCGCCGCGAGAAAGAAGGTGATAGAGCGCAAGCTGTTTCCGAGCTGCGCGCTGTTACCATTAAAGAACGAACCGGACGGGGTCTGCGCGGATGCTGATACCAACCCAAGCGTTAGCATGAGCGCGGTCGCAACAATGCCGTGCGTTGCCTTCACACCTAAGCCGAGCGCTACCAGTTTTCTTCCGATTTGTGCCGCGCGTGAATAATCCAGTCCCGGATACGTTGTGACTTCAATTAAGCTCTTCATCTCCTACACTCCTTCGATCAAAACATCGATTGAAATTTCGCTAACCGAATTGCGTTAACGAGAGAGTTGACGTTCGAGCGACTCCTTCTCAAACGCTGTGCCACTGATGTGGAACTCGCTTTGCACAAACCAACCTCATCATGTTTTGGAAGGCGCTGTTATTAGTTCTGCTATTGCTTGTCGTGACCTCGACGGCTGCATCGCAGATTCAGAGTGACAACGACGTGTCCATTCGTGATCGTGCGCGTCGGATTGAGCCCTTCATAACGGAGTCATCGAGACGGTATGGAGTTGATCCTCGCCTTCTTAGAATTCTGTGCTTCATTGAATCGCGCTACCGACTCGACGCAGTAAGTCCCAAAGGTGCACGAGGGCCGATGCAATTCATGCCCGACACGGCGAAGAGATTTGGAGTGCGGAACCCACATGATCCGCAACAAGCAATTGACGCTGCAGCACGTTATCTGCGTGATTTGCTAAGAAAATTCGGAGGACGGCTCGACCTTGCCTTAGCTGCATATAACGCTGGAGAGGGAACGGTTGAATCGTTTCAAACTGGTAGGCCCCTTGTTCTGGCGAGCGGAAAGATCATAAATCGCCGAGGACAGATCACTGGAGGCATTCCTCCTTATCGTGAGACACAAGACTATGTGAGATCCGCGATCGCGTTTCTTACGAGCGACTATGTGGAGCGCCTTGAAGTGACTTCTCGCCCAGTCGAAAAGAATAGTGCGTCGCCACTATTGAGTTCGCGAAATTTCAGATCAAATTCATCGAGTAGAACGAAGCGTTCCTCGCTTAGCGCGAGCGAACGGGAGAGCGCCCTCTTCATTGAGGTGCGGTAAGGGTGTTGGATTTTACATGCACTTTGGGTGTTGTGTTTTACAACAGGGGTCACAGTCGCATGAGTTAATCGCAACTATGCCAATGAAGGAATGAGAAGACACTTACTTCTTAAAGGCCTTAGATAAGTAGCTAAGGCACAACCTTGGGCATTCAGTAGCGCACGAGTCACCGATGCAAGAGTTGTCGCTGGCGAGCGCTCATCGAAGGCGTTTCCCCCTTCGCATATCGGCGGGTGCCAGCCGATTACGCACATGAAACTCTAAGCGATACCCAGCAACCTCCCACTCCCAAGCCTCTTGGATAACAAAGTAGCGATCATAAAGAATCCAAATCAGTCGATCCCAATCGTAATTGCTTGCTTTGCCAACCAGAGTAACGAATGAGCCGGGTTTACCACTCGGACGATTCGCCTTAACCTGATACCGAAGTCCGTTGAAAATGAAATCGCAGCCGCGACTGACAGCTGTGCGTCCAACACACGCCTCTCCGTAGCTCTCATCCGTGTGCCCGACAAGACACGCCGCGTCATACTCTGAAACTGCACTCGTTATTGAGGGAGCAACGCCGAATACCCGCTCCCATTCCAGCGTCACGGCAACCAAACGGTCACGCAGTTTTTCTTTGTAAGGTGAAGCCTTCGGCAAACTCTCTTCCATGACTTACGCTCCCACGCATATAAGGTAGACAGCTAACTACCAACAGAAGACAAGGGCGTACTTCAGCCATTTTAGACATATCGGATCTCACCGCCGGTAGTTTTGTCTCTCTGCTCACCTAATTCTCACTCCGCTCGCACATTTCACAAAGATCAAATCAATGGAGCCCGTCTCATTTATCTTCGGCGCAGGGTGTTGGATTTTACATGCACTTTGGGTGTTGTGTTTTACAACAGGGGTGCTTCGTGAGACGAGTCAGTCGAGAGAGTGAAGTGGAACACAACTTGTATGCGAGCAGCCGACAGGGAATCGAGTATCAACGAAAGATATTTCCTTAAGGAGAAGATGATGAGCGCGAATGTTTTGGATCTACCGATACCAACTTTGGCAGCAGACGCTGACGATTCTCTGCGGGATGAATTTGCGCCCGTCGGTCCGGTTATCTGTTATCGGGACCCGGCAGATGTGCGGACGATTCGTCGCCAGTCGTGGTTAATTATTATCTCCTTTGTTATTGCAGCGGTCGCCGTTGTTGGCGTCGTCTACAAATCAATTCAGCGACCGGATCGCATTGTAGTTGATATGTCGTCAGGCCGAACCGTCATGATCAATGACAGAGAACTGGGGGCAACTGAAACCATTCGATTGGAAAAAGACAAGCTGCAAACCGCTGACATGGATTATGTGGTCAAGGCTTATCTGGAATATCTCTACCGCGTGGATCAGGCTTCTCGTTCTAAGGACATTGAAGCCGCGCTTAGGCTGATGGTCCCAGGCCAGGCCAAGAAGTTCGCACAGTATCTCACTGATCAAAAAATCCTTCAGACCCAACGCGAACAGCAATGGAACGGCACATGGAAACCTGAATATATGGAGCATGCTCCGGGTAAACCGTTAACAGTGAAGGTATACGGGACGCAAGAAGTTGACATGGTGATTAAGAACCAAAGCAAACATGTCATAAAGCACCTTTTGCTTACTGTCGATTTGCTGCCGGATGCGCCGGAAGGTGGAACGTTCCGCCTCGATAGAAATCTTCGCTCGGGATTTCGAATTAATGCGCTCGATTACAAGGAACTCAGTTCCAGTGAAGCAGAAACGGCTGCAACTTCAACTCAGGGTTGAGAGGATAAGACTATGAAGACCATCAAATCTCTCTTGTTACTTTTGGCTGCGCAGATATTGGTATCTGCTCAAGAAGCGCCGCCAAAGCCTACAACCTCGCGGTGTCATGGATGTGTACGTCGAGTAGCCAAAAGAGTGCCTTCGGTTGCCCCAGCGCCTGCGTCGTCAGCTTCCGCGGATTTCTTTGTTGGTGAAGCGCGGGTCGATGTCACGAAAGATGAGACGGTCGTGAGGCTCGCGATGGCCCAACACGGAAGCGTCCTGATCGAGCTTCCAGCCAACGACGGCCCGCGATACATCATTCCCGGTGACCCGGAGATGGCAACCGTGGACCAGAAAGCACTTGAGCGAAACAAGAGAGCGATAGTAGTAAGACCAGGCACGCAGTTTGTGCCTCCACTGCGCAATCTAAAGGCCCGTACGCCCTCCGCGACCGTGACTGCGCAAATGCGCAGTGGCCTTGTAGTTACATTCTTGTTTTATCCCGTAGAAGACCTCGCGCAAAACGTCCATCGGTGTGTGCTCAATTACAACCGCGATGAGGTTGTTGCGCGAAGGCGCGCGGCAGGACTGCCCGTCAATCTAGACAGCACAGGAGAAAGGGGGGAGATGACGACGCAGTCCGTCGCGCCAATATCGATCTCGGTCGAAGACACTAAGGAAGAAGAAAACCGAACATCCGCTGAAACTCCAATCGCTTCAAGCGCGCCTGGACCGAATCCAAACTTGCGCGTGCCATCGCCTGCGACTACTCGTTTATCGTCAATAGACAAAACTGTGGACACGAAGGACACCGCTTCATATGCGTCTTCTGCGCAAACCGCTTTGCAAGAAGCAATGAAACAGCCGAAACGGTTTAAGAACTGGACGAAACCCACGCATGGACTCGCGCTTTCAATATTACGACCGAGTGTCAACGGGGAGCGCTTCAACGTTGTTTTGGTCGCGGTCAAGAACAAGACGTCCGACAGCGTAAAGCTGACACCTGACATTCCCGATCTCTCTATCGAAATGCTTGATGATCGTGGGAAGCCTCTCAATATCGAATCGATCAAAAAGCTTCACACAGAAGCGAGCGATACGTCCGGCCTAATCCCAAAAGGCGGGATCGTCTATTACGCCGTCGCATATACGTCTCCGGTCCTTGGTGCTCATCAGCAAGTCAGAGTGTCCGTGGGACAAACCAGCGCGGCTGATGAGCCCGCGTCAATAGTTCTTGTCAGAAGTGAAAAATAGAGGAGTGCATCCATGAACCGTAATGGAAACAATCGCCGAGGAACTGGCGCAGACGTGCTGGAAGATGTCCGCCAGGACGTTCAGAGTGAGACGGCCTTCTATGATCCCTCGAACCCAGTCCTTGCGCCGGCGAAGGAGATCACCACGGGCAAGAGGAGAAATTGGAAACGGAAACTCATCGGTTGGAGTTTTGTTGCTCTCCTACTTGTGATTAGCGGCTTCGTCCTTTACGCCCTATTAAGAATCAATCACGTCGACGTCAAGGTATTAGCTGACAATCGTCGTGGGGGCGCGGACGCAAAGGCTGAATCAGATGTTAATAAGACTGAGAATGGACTCAGTGCCGAGGCGATCAACATTGCTCGCGAAGCAGTTGGAACTGACCCAGTAACAGCGAAGCCCTCGGCTTCACCGGGTGCTTCTCCAGGCATCTCTCCTGATACCGCTTACCGCTTAAACTACAGCGCCACGTTGAATCCCGGAATGGGGCCAGCGACCGACTTCAGAACGACAAGCGCCTCTTCAAATCAGCAGGCTGTTGGAGCAACGGAGCCAGAGGCAAAAACTGTCGACCATTCGCTAACGGATGCGACTTTGCAGTCTCGGTCGAATCAGACTCAGAGCATTTTTGTTGATGACGCGTCAAAGCCAGTAGCAGCTGTACCGAATACTTCAAACGTGAAGCTCCCATCAAGTCTCGAAGATAAAGCTGCGTCCAAAGAGAAAACAAAGAAGCCGTCAACGGTCATACCGCCCTTCGGCACCATGTTACCGGTACGCACGCAAGCAGTCATTCTCACTGTACGCAACAATTCATATGCGAGGCTTGAACTCGCCCGCACCTTGACCGGCGAGGGCTGGTCTCTTCCCAAAGGAACCATCCTGATAGGTCACACCAGCGGGGGCGAACTTGAGCGCGCCTTTGTGAACGTGATCGGTTACCTCGATCCTCGAGAAAATCGGTTTGTAAAAATGACGGGAGAAGTTCTCGGTGCCGATGGCGGCGCAGGACTCCAAGGAAAGCGCGTTGTTGTCGATCGCAATCGATTCAAGCAGACCTTGAGCAAGGTTGCATCGAGTGGGTTGCAAGTGGCCGGTATGATGGCTGGCGCCCTAACCGGACGTGGAACTGTCGTCCTTAATGGCGCGGGATATCGCCTTCTCAATCCTGTCACCGACGAAGCGGGCCAACTCATCAATAGTGGAAGCGGGAAGCGCGCCTTCGTGAAAGTAGAAGCCGGTCAGCCAGCCTATGTGATGGTCGCTGATCTGCCGAAAGAAATTCGCGCGGTTGATGCTCCAGGAGATGACGAACTCGCAAGAGCTGCGACCTCACTGACAGATCGTGAGGTTATGGAACTAATTCTCTTTGGTACACCGGAGGAGACTCGCGCAGCTCTGCCGCTAATGAATGAGGAGCAGCGAGGGATGGTTGCAAAGACTGTGGGCACTCAGGATGGAAAACCATGATTCCTGTCGATCCCCATCGCGAGATAATCGATCCTCGTCAACTCGTTCGTGAAGACGGCCGGGAGGCTCTGGCAGAGTTGGTAGCCCGCGAGTCTGGCTACATCTTCCAACTACGTCCCCTCAAAGACCTGTGCCAGTCATTAAAGTCGGGCATGCCTTTATTGGCAGAAGGTGAAAGGGGTGGTGGAAAGACAGAAATGGTTGACGCCTTGGCCTATTCCTGCAACCGGCCCCTTTTTGAATTGCAGGGCATGGACGATCTGAAACTGAGGGACATTCTCTTCGAATGGGACGACCAAGGGCAGAATAGTTTTGTCGTTCAGGCAGTTGCTTCTGGAGAGCTGAGTCTACAAGAAGCGAGAGATCAACAATGGCGAAAAGAATTCCTGAACCTTGGTGAAGTACTAAAAGCATATGACTATCTCGCGAGCACTGGTATTACACCGATCGTAAAACTGGATGAGTTCGAAAAACTGCCGCAAGCATGCCAAGCATTTTTCTATCAACTCTTCACCGATGGACATGCTTCAATTCCTCGCCTCGCAGAAAACAACGGGCAGATAGGCGTTCGAAGGAACGAAGAGAAACCGATCGTCATCTTGACCTCTAATAACCAACACATCGTACACCCACCGCTCCGATCACGCTGCGTATATACCAAAGTCAGATTGCCTACCGATCTCGAAGAGATGCGGATTCTTCATTCGCGAGTGCCACATGCGCCAGCACACCTCATGACGCAAGTAATTAAGGTCGTACGGTACATTCGGATAATGATGCCTACAGTAAGAGACAAGCCTGGCTTGCGTGAGTCGATTGCTTTGCTCCGCGCGCTTCTGGCAGACAATCAAACAGTCCTAACCGCAGAGATTATCGACGATTATCTCGGATTCATCGCGCGAGGAGCGGATGACCTTACCAACCTTGAACTTGGATTACCGCGCTTAGAAAGAGCGGCTCAAACACCGGATCTGGTTATCGATCAAATGATCCAGGAAGTGTTTTGCGAAAGAGTCATACGTTTGCGAGAGGCAGCATGAGGGAGAGAGGAAGCATCTGGCCGATAGTCTCTGTTGCGGGAGGAGCTTTTCTCGTGCTGTTTGTCTTGCCTCTAATTATTCAACGGCAACGGAGCGGCGAGATGGCAACCGTGGAGGCGCACGTCTCTATCGGTGAGGGGGAGACCGGTCGCGTCTCACAGGTTGTTTCGACTAATTATCGCTGGCCGAACAGCGAGGTTCCACGCACCGCAGAGCGACTCCGCGATGTGACTGCCGTAGCCATCGCCTCAATGACTTATGTAGTCGAGGGTGCCATGAGGGGCACACCTCCACGAAACGTGGATCAGATTCTAGATGGGATCGTCCGACGGGATCTGATTCCTCGCGACTGGGTGACGTCTCAATCTGGCGTGCTTCATATGCCGAACGGAACGGTTCATTTGCGCTACTCGCCAGCCAGCTTATCCGTGGAAGTGCTTTCAGTTCCGCACGATCGCTCTGATGGACCAGGATTACTAATTCGACTACCAGATTCGGAGAACACCACCGTTGGAGCGCGATACTTTGAATCGATGCAACTGGACGGGATTCTCTATCCGAATCCGTTTGCGCCGCTCTCGACAGTAATCTCGGCTGGTTGGCAGCAACGTCAATTCAAGCAAACACAATTGCCTGATTCTGAGAAAGCACAGCTTGAACAGTGGTCTAAAAGCGTTACTCAGAAATAACCCATCCCAAAGTGATTATGCCATGAGCTTTCGCGCGAGAGTTGAAAGGATCGATGCTGACTATTTCATCCCTCGTCCAGCCGACGAGCCAGACCTTGACTCATTCCACGCCGCAACGCGGTTCCTTCAGGACCTATCGCGAGGCGGCACCTTGCTCCTAAGTAGTATTGTTGCCGGTTATCTATTCTTCAAATCTGGCCAACTTATCAATCTCAGTTTCAAGTGGATGATCTTCGTACTGATTGGCGCATTCATGGTCGCTTTGGTTGGAGTGTTTGAATCAGTCTCACTGGCTTATCCGTATTACAGCATCAACCAACGACTCACTCATGGATCGGCGAGGTGGGCGAGCATCGCAGATCTCAAGGCAAAGGGTTTGGCTCATCCATCGAGCGAACCCCTGCCTCGTGGCGCAGTAAGGATTGGCAGACTCAGTTCTGCGCTGAGTCCTCGTCAATACGATCTAATCTTGAGGCTGGAAAATCTTCTCGTTCACACCGGTCTTTTTGGACCTTCGAATTCAGGAAAGTCAGCCACGTTTTACATGAATATCCTCCGAGACTGGGCTCAGTCGGGTTCAGTTCTAGTCATGGATATAAAGGGGGAGCTATACGCCCACACGGCCCGATACTACGATCATGTTTACCGCATTGATTTGGAGAATCCTGATTTATCCGACTTGTGGAATCCGCTGCCGCGCTGCTTAGGCAACGGCGAGCTAGCGCACTCAATAGCCTCCATTGTTGTGGGGTACGAACCTGAAAACATGAAGGTCAACGACAGTACCCATTATTGGATTTCTGGTGAGACTGCATTGATGAAAGCGCTGTGTCTTCACCTTCCGACGATTGCAGTCAATCCAACACTTCCGATGATCAAGGAGTATCTATCGCTCAATGATTTGAAAAAGCTTGGCGAGGACATGGACAACTCCAGAGATCATGAAGCGAAACTTGAATGGGGTAACTTTACAAAGGTGGATGCCGAGAAGACCCAAGGCGGTGTAATTACCGGCCTGAATAACAAGATTGCGCCTTTGCGCTCGCCGAACGCAATGCGCGTATTGAAAAGCGCGTCATCGGAAGAACTGAGGCGCGGAGTGCGGGAGATTGATCTTGCCGACCTTCGCAAGCCTGGTACCGCCATTTACGTCGTCATGTCTGAGACTCAGGCCAGCGAATATCACATTCTGCTGGAGTTGCTTTTCGGATTGGCCGCGATTGAGATGCAAGCATCCACTAAGAGGGGCGCAACTCCGGTATTGATGGCACTTGATGAAGCCGGGAATATTGCACCGCCAAAGCTGCAAGACAAGCTGAAGATTGGGAGATTTCGGAACACCCCTTACCTCTTGGGATTCCAAGACGTTCCACAAATCAAGAGGAAGTTTCAGGAGAATGGCGGTAAAGCAGTGTTAGCCGGAATGAGAAATCAGATATTTCTCCCTGGAATTGATCCAGAGACCGGCGCTTACGCATCAGCCATGCTTGGCCCCACAACGGTGCTTTCACGTACCGAGGTTGATGCGACCGGCACCAATAATGACGCTGAGCGCGTCTCTGAAAGCCGACGCGATCTCCGGCAAGCACCTGAACTGCGAAGAATGGTTAAGTATCGCCAAGGTATTGCAATCATCGATACCGCCGATCCTATTCTGTTTCGATTTCTAGCTCGCGGTGACACAGGTGACATTGCGGTTCCCCCTGAGCGAGCATTAGCGACGCCGCCTCCTTTGGCTGTGGCCGTGGCAGCAATGGAGAAGATAAGAGAAGTTGAGGAATCGAATGGCGAAGCCAAGTTGAAAAGTGTAACTGCAGACTCTACAGCAGGCGCCGGTCCTCAATCGGTAGTCGGATCAAGTAGCGAGCGACCGAAATCAATTACTCAAAAACGGCTGAGTGGGCCGACGCTAAAAGTTGAGTTGCTAGGGGCGTAGAACAGATGCGCGGAGTAGAAGGAAAGACTGGAAAGCGTCGATTCAGTTTCGCTTATGGATTACTTTTAATCGCGATCGTCACGTACTTAGGAGCTTGGGGTTATTCGTCCTATGCAGCGGAATGGAAAGCAAAGGCTGAGATTCCTCAAATCGATCCCATTCTCAACATCATCAAAGGTCTCAGGCAGTATCAGAAAGTCAACGCTACGTTTCCTCCCACCTTCAACGAGGTCGAAGCAACAGTGTGGAAACATCCGAAACCACCTGCTTACGGTCTGGAAGGGCGTTCGGTCGTCATTCGAAACTACTACTATCTTTACACCTTCATAAGTCCGACCCGCTCTACGATGTGGGCCATCCCAGTTGGGCCAAACCCGGAAGAAGCCAACACCTATTTCTTGATTCTGACGCCGGATGATCGAGAGAAATGGAAAGGTCCCGCATTCGACCTGAAGGAAGTAGCCGCCGTATCTGGCACTCCCACGTATAGTCAACTCGCCCTTCTCGGGATGATCAAACAAGAGCCGCTTTCTCGAAAGTCGAAATAACTCCTATGGGAGTCTTCTTTCATATCCTCTCTACCGGCGGCGGCTCCGGCGGCAGCCGTATCACCCGCTATATCGCGGAGCGGGACAAAGACCTGGAACGTGAGGGTCCCGGCTCTCGACGTCTATTCAGCGATGACCAGGACAATCTCTCATACCATCGTGCCGACCGCATTCTCGATCCTGTCCAAGGGCGGCCTGAAAAGAATGATCTCATTCACTTCTCTGTAATGATCGAAACGGAAGATTTCGACAAGTTAGGTGCGAATGAACATGACAAGCAGGAGCGATTTCGTGAGGCAGTTCGCGAGGCAATGAAAGGGATGGCTGCGGAACTTAACGCCGAAGAACTCACTTGGGTTGCTGGCATACATCGCAACTCCCAGAACCCGCATGCTCACATTGTTATAAGTAAGGAGATCGTTGAACGAGAAACTGGTTGGGTGAGAAGGATAGCTCGGATACCGAAACCTTTGCTTCCTCACCGAGCAATCGAAAACGGAAAAGAGGTCATCGTTAATGGACGCGTCGGAGACAGGTTCCTCGCGGCGATCGAGAAACAACAGGCTCTATATATTGAATCCAAAGAGAAGCAACCTCAACTAACGCCGGCAGAAATTTGGGACAGGCTTGCCCGCAAGTACCAGAAGGCCAGGGAGGAGTCAGACCTCAACAGGAACATTCAGTCTCTAGAAAGAAGCGACGAAATAGATTCGAATCGACAGCAGATGCGACCAAATAAAACTCGACGTCCGATTGCTTCAATAGAGCACGCACAGATTTCAACCAGCTGGAATCCAAACGAACAGTCGACTGAGGATCGCAACAATGATTTGCGCGTTGCGATTGGAAAACACTTGGAGTTCGAATTCCGTCTAACTTTTGCTGAGGCGTGGCACGACCGAGCCGTCCAACATGGTCAGACCTACAGGTTTGAAGTCGTCGATCAATCGACTTCTGAGGAACGAAATATATCCGAACTTGATGTTAGACGCCGAGCCGCCGCACGCGCGGCACGATTTGCTCAAGGGAATCATGCGGTCCGCAACGAATTTATTGAAGCTGATATCGCTGGACACGCCGACACGCTAAAACAACTTGTGGAAGCGAGAGAGAATAAGATTGCTGCCCTTGGAAAAGATGTGGGCTCTCTACGCGGCAACTTGGCTAAGATCGAAGAAAGTATCATTAAGCGTTATGAGATGCCTGCTGATAGACGACTAGAGCCGATTTTGTCTCGGGATACTCTGTCGGAACTGCAGAACCAAGCGGTCAGGTTGAATCTTCCAGAAAGAGTCTTGGAACTGGAAAAACTTAGGTTGACCCTAGCGCGAGAACACAATGCGCCTGCGCGCACTGATGAAGAGGCCGCAATACTTGGCGCTCAACTCAACGTTGTGCGTGCCGACCTCATGGCTCGCAGCGCCAGGCTGGAGAATTTTGAAGCGTCCGTCCACTTGACGACTTATGAAGTTGGAGGAGATCGCTGGTCACTTGCTGCGTTAGACAAGCAGATCGCTCGTCGGCGGGAAGACACAAAGCTGATACCCGAACGCGCGGCACATCTTAACTGGCGCTCGCTGGCACGGATGAACTATTCACAGGCCGCAAGGCAGCAAGCATCTGCCGACGTTGAACACCTCAGCAACGTCCGGGATGAAATCGTTCGACAAATTGAACAACGCCGCCACCCGCTCATTGAAGACCGTGATCTGGCGCGTGAAGTGCTCGATGTTTTGGAGAATGCTCATGCACCTGAGCAACGTTCTCGATCGCAGAATGGCCTGACCCTGCCTGACCCACGATACGAACGCCATCAAATCAATGCAATCGAAGCGAGCGCCGAAACGCTCCGCGATTCAAACCTATTGCGAGAAGTGCACGAATGGGAAAAGCGCGCCGCCAGGAGTGATTCCGACATCAATTGGGAAGGGAGGGCGGTTGCGCGAGAGATAATGTCGGGCTTAGCTGTCGAGCAAGCAAAGGAGCGACTCGAACATTTTCTAGAAAGTAAGAAGGTTGCATCATTGCACCTTGGCAATCACCAAACCGGAACACTGCGTGAAGTCGAAGCGCGGAACCTCACAGATTATCTTGCACGAACAATTCTTGAATCACGTGAACAGCGCGATCATCGGCACAGTGTCAAATCTGCTGCGTTAGAACACCATGGTCGGCTTGTCAATGACTTTGATAAGGCTTCGAACTATCACGCATCCGCCCGCGAGTTCGCTTCGGAAGCAAAAAATCGCGAGCCGCAGTTTACTGACAAGGAGAAGATCAGTCTGGAAATCTACGCCGAACAACAGAACGATGCGGCGATAAGAGAAAAACATTTGGAACTAGCTCGAGGAGCAAATCACTCACAAGAACGCGAAGTCAGGGCACGCTAAGCTTGTTGCCTGCCACCGAATGCTCCGAGTCGGAGACTACATTTCGCCCCACACTACATTACTTTGATCGCCTAAAACCTCGCCAACCAAAGAAGTTAGCACCACACCGCAGAAAAGGTTACTTTTAACGTTAATATTGACGTAACCAGTGTTAATTTTAACGTCACATTTAACCCTTATTGCACAACGAGTTAGAGCTTTAAAAGGCTTGACTAAATTTAGAACAATCATTACGATTTGACCTATGGCCAGACGTCTGAAAAAAGACAAAATTGAACTCTTGGTTGAGTGCGCGCGCATGCACTATGAGGATCACTGTACCAAAAGCCAAATTGCAGACCATCTCGGAGTCTCGGTGACTCACGTGAAGCGATTAATCGATGAGGCATTAGCGCGAGGAATCGTGCGGATCAGCATTGTTGAAAGAAGAGACTTCGCACAATTGGAGAATACGCTGGCCTCCAAGTTTTCGCTCAGGCTCGCTCGTGTCGCACCAAGCTCAGCCGACTACGAACGGCAGAAAGAGATGCTGGGCCAGGTCGCTGCGGAGCTCTTCGAAGAGTTAGCGACACCAGGATCGAGCATTGGGATCGGAGGTGGCGGGTCATTGAAAGCTATGGTCGACGCTATCCCTACGTACCCGCGAAGCATTCATATAGCTCCAATGGCGCTTGTCGGACGCGGACCTTTAATTGAGTTTGTCGACGCAGCGTTCCTTGCCGCTCTCCTCTTTTACAAGTCTTCTCCAAAAGCGCGGGCGTCAGTCATTGGAATGTTGCCACCACCGAAGGATAAGACTGCAAGACGGGTCTTCAAAGAACTCGTGGAACGATCCATCCCGGAGGTTGACGCAGTCTTGGCGCAAGCAAGGAACTCTTCGGCGGCGTTTGTTGGCCTAGGCGGGTCAGAACCCGTCGCTGAACTAATTCCGCTGCTCGATCGCGCCGGCATTGCAAAGACCAAATTGATCGAGGAAAAGGCAGCCGGTGGCATTAACTATAACTATTTCGACGACGCTGGAGAAGAAATAGCGTCATTGTTCAGGACAGTATCGATTGCACAATTGAAGGACATGGCATCCAGGCCGGACAAGACTGTTGTGTGTATTGCGGGCGGCCCGCACAAGATTCCGGCACTCGAAATAGCGCTGCGGTCGCGAATTGTAAACGCGGTAGTAATTGACGAGAAGACGGCAATTCGGCTCACAGGAGGCATGTCCTCTAGCACAAAGATGACCGTTCTAGATCAAAAAGGAGGGCGCACATGATTACTAGCGAGCCTTCGACAAGACCACATCCGTTTATTTGCATAGAGGGAGTTGACGGCGTCGGCAAGAGCACCGTCGCGCGGAAACTCGCCGTCTCTCTCGGCGGTATCTACTATAAGACCCCTCCAGCACCTTACGACTCCATACGAGCGGCCATCGATACGAATGCAGATGAATACGCGAGGTTCTACTTTTATTTGAGTGCAGTGGCGTTCGCCTCTACAGAAATACGCAGACTCCGCGTTCTGCAGCCAGTTGTGTGTGACCGTTACGTTTTCTCGACTTTAGCTTACCACGCTGCAATGAATGAACGCTTCCGCGGTTACACAATTCCGACAACGCTATTGGGACCAGACAAGACTTTCCTTCTCATTGCCGATGAGTCTGAGAGGTTGAAACGTTTGACGGAACGAGGTGCAGAAATCTCACGCCATGACAGCGCTTTGGAGTGCAACAGACTCTACTTGGCTTCAGTGCAGCGCGAGTTCTGCAGTTTTGATCTCAACGTGATTGACACGACAACCCTAGATGCTGACACGACGGTGGAACGAATCATTTCTCTGATAGACGTCAGTGAGGTACTGCAGTAAGACCCCAAGATGAAAGTCTCAAGCAACCGAAATCCCCTACGGTACGATGATGCTATTGCGGTGGCGCGCTTGTGGATTGCCGCAGGTGGCCGGCGGGAGGTTGAACTTGGTGCTTTGGAGCCTCTCTTGTGGCGAGACGGCAAACTGACGCCGTCAGATCTCGTCCGTGGACTTGTAGAGTCCGGTGTTCGCGTAACAATGACGACCAACGGGAGTCAACTCGAGAAAAATGCAGCGGAGTTGAAGACTGCGGGACTCTCGCTACTTCGAATTAGCTGGCATACCACGGCTCCTGATCGATACCGCGAGATCTCGGGGCACGGCGACTACGACACCTTCTACCGAGGCATCGAGGCCGCCGCCCGGGTTGGGCTGCCCATCTCCTTCAACCGGGTCCTACTAAGAGGATCGACGAACGACCTTCCAACACAGCTAGATTTTATATGCAGATATGGCATGCGCCTTAAGCTTTATGATCTTATGTGGACACCTGAGATCGCCGAAGTCTACTCAGACACATACACTGATTGGCGACAGGTTGTGCGCGAATACGTTTTACCTCGCACAAGATATATCGAGCATGTAGCAGGAGAGATAGGAAGGGGGCGTTTGCGCTACCACCTACCAGGTAACGGCATTGTCGAAGTGAAATTGAGTGACCAGGTAGATCGATCCAGTGAGCCGTGTTCGAGCTGTGCTCACCGCGAAACATGCTTGGAGGAGTTCGGTGATTACGTTCGCGTCGAACCCGAACTTAATGTTCACTTCTGTTACTTGAGGCGAGACATCGGATTCGCGCTCAGTGACTTATTGAGTATGGATCATCAGGGAGGTAGTTGTTTGCACGACCGCCTCACAGAATGTGTCGGCGGCGCGGCAGACAGTATTCTTCGTGGGTCAGCGTTGAGATATATCGTCGTGCCATACTGTAACTACAACTGCTTCTTACCGGGAACATCTATATCGTGGTGTCATAAGACATCCGGCGATTATTCGTTTCCAGGCCGCCCTTTTATGGCTCCAACAAGTATTACAGCGTCGGGCCGACGTGGATTGACTCAAATTAGCAGGAGGTAAGGGAACAAGAAATGGGCGCAACTATTGCGATTGATAAAACAGCGTTACTGGAAGGAATTATTCGAACGCTCGAGGAAGAAATTAAGACTCTGCGCGCAAGTTTTGACGAGGCTAAGCTGACTTCAATAGAGGCACCTGGGCGAATGCAAAGTAGATACGACACGATGGGAGTTGAGGCAGCTTGGGTCGCAGACGGTCTCGCCAAGAGTATTGAGGAGAAGGCCGAGGGAACATACAGACTGAAGAACGTCAGGTTGCCTGATTCCCCAGAACGCGTCTCTATCGGCTGTATTGTGGGCATTGGTCCGGAAGGTAGTGCGATAGAGAATCTGTATTTCATTCTGCCTGCATGCGGCGGGATGAGCATTCCGATCGACAACAGCAATCTAACACTGCAAACGGTGATGCTCCAGGCGCCAGTCGCAAGAGCTCTCATCGGTAAGTCTCTCGATGATGAGGTCAATGTCCGCAGAGGCCGAACAACTCCCGACTTCATTTTATACTTAGCGTAAATCGATGTTGACGGGCCTGATGATGGATCTATTCAGAGCAATTTCGAGAGGTCCGTCGGATGTGCGGGGGCGTTACTTGGTAGCGTCCAAATGGAACCATATTCGAAGCCGTTACAACGAGTCTTTCCTCACTCACTCGCGTGGCTCTTATTGAAGCCTGCAGCTCTAGGAGGCGCTCAGCAAGAATTTGTAGCGGCCCCAATGCTAGAAGAAAACCAAAACCGAAAGCCCGGCTTTGGGCCGGGCTCTCAAGGTCGGGCAGAGACATTCAGCCTCTGTGGGTTACTGTCCTCACCCCAGCAACCACTTACCCATTTACGCAGCATTCTACTCAAGATCTCAGTTTCGTCAACGCAAGGAAAGTTTTTGTAGAAACCCGATCGATACAAAAGTCTTTGCATGGACAAGGTGAGGGCGCTAGCACTACTAAACGCTTAACGGATCACCTTCATGGATTCTTGAGCTCCCAGCAGGGGTGCTAGAACAGACTGAGAGTAACTCCGAGATTCGGCTCGACAGGCCTAAGAAGATGTTCATCATCGATCTTTGGATGGTTCACATCATAACCCACTGCGTGGCTAATCATCTCAGAGGCGGGAAAGGGCGCCAGAAGATTTCTCAACTTCGCAGGCTCGTAATTGCCTTCGAGCCAGGTATCGTAAGACTGCGAACGTAGTATGACGGGCATCCGATCATGAATAGGTGCCAACAGTTCATTCGCCGTGGTAGTGATGATCGCGCACGAAGCGATTAAGTCTCCATCGGTTTGCCACTCGTCCCAAATACCGGCAAAAGCGAACGGCGATTCATCGTGCATCTGGAAGAAGTGAGGCTGCGCGATCTTCCCGGATCTCTGCCATTCATAAAAGCCATCCGCCGGAATCAAACATCTCCGTCGTTGAAACGACTCACTGAAGCTTGGTTTGTCCGCTATTGTTTCGGAGCGCGCATTGATGAATCCCTTTCCATCTTTGCTCCAGGACGGAACGAGGCCCCATACCAGATACTTCAGATCCAACTCGTGTCCAAAATCTGCGATCGCCAGAATGCTCTGACTCGGAGCAATGTTGTACCGAGCCTCGAATGGAAGGTCTGACGTACTCAATCCCTTGAGCTTTATTCTGTCGCGAGTTCGAAGCGTGAAGCGGCCACACATGACTCCAAGACAATACCGTAAAGATTTCGCTCAGGCTAACCAAGACGATCCGCCCCAAAACAATGAAAGCGAGGCGCGGTCGGGGAAATGCGTCAAAGCAAGTCTCCAAGGACCTTTGCCTCGCTCCATCCAATCCCGGCCCTACGCCGAGTCTTGGGCTCGCGAAATGTAGTCGCTTGTTATTAGCCGGTCATACGATTCCTCAAGAATGAAATTAAGAGAATGTATGAGGCCGCCGTGTCCTCACCCCACGACGGCCCGTCGGCACTGGTCAACTCTCAGCGTCTGAGCCGGAGGCCGTGCCAGACGTCAATCCCAGCCTACTAGTTCGTTTCTAGCTGCTCTAAGTAGGCGAGCGATAGACCGAGCTACGCCACCCAGGTCTTTCCTACTTAACACCTCGTCTGGGCCTGCGTTACGAGCCAGTTCTCCAGCTGCGCCGCCCTCAGTCTCCGTAAGGACGACGATGGGGAGGTGCTTGCGATGTGGTAATGACCGTGCCAAGGGGATTAGCTTCAAGACCCTTCGGCTGCCTAACCCAAGGTCAAAGACAAGAAGCTCATATCTCGGATCGCCTTTCAGAAAGAAAGCGGCTGAGCCACAGTCCATGCATGACACGATCTTATGGTCTGGCTTTGTTAAAAACGTCCTTAAAGCGGCTATTAGATCGAGGTCGTTCCCAACGTACAAGAGACGGAATCGGGCGTCTGAGCGGGCGGGTGGGAACCGGTGAGTGGGCCACAGCATTAGCAGTAACACCCCGAAAAAACTATGATCAAAGAACGCCCGTTCTGATATGCTCTGAGCGTTCTAGTCTTTGATAATTTGGCAACGGTCTATGCGTAGCTCACCATCCCGTCAAGTCGAGAGATGAGCATCGCCGTTGAGCATGGAAGGCTCCAACTCACGGCGAATCAAAAGAGCGAAGCCAGTCTATCTGCAACTACAGATAGAGTCAATGGTAGTACGCATTGCTCCCTTCCGTTAGGAGGAAACTCCTAATGGCAAGAGGGGCTCGTGTGAGGCCGGAGCGTTTGCCCGAGAAGCTTCTGGAGATCCGACTTGCCCTGGGACTGTCACAATCGGAGTTGCTAAGACGGTTGGGATTCGAGGATGTGATGGACTACCGCCGCATCTCGGAGTTCGAGCGAGGAACAACAGAACCGCACCTATCGGTGCTTCTGGAGTATGCGCGCGTTGCCGGCGTCCACATGGAAGATGTTGTTGACGATGAATTAGATTTGCCAGCGAAGCTGCCTGGCAATGTGAGATATGAGGGTCTGAAACGTAAGTCTGGTTCTCGGAAGAAACGGTGATGGCCCGACCAGATATTAAGAAGGTGCCGGGTGCGCGTAAGTCGAAACTACCTTGCTTTATCCCGCCCCAACTTGCCACTCTTGTAAAAGAACCCCCTTCTGGTGATGAGTGGCTGCACGAGCTGAAATTCGATGGCTATCGAATGCTCTGTCGCATCGATCGTGGTCGCGTCAGCGTCTGGAGCCGAAATGGAAAAGAGTGGACGCAGAAATTTCAGAACGTCGTCGAAGCGGTTAAGTCCCTAAAGGCGACAAGCGCGATGCTCGATGGCGAAATCGTGATCGTCGATGCGCAAGGCCGGTCGAGCTTTCAGAAACTACAGCGCGCGATGGGCAAAGCCACTACGACTGGCTTTGCTTACGAGGTCTTCGATCTCATTTATCTCGACGGCTTCAGCCTCACTCAAACTCCTCTCAAGCATCGGAAAGAACTGCTGCAGAATCTGGTGGGATCGAATTCGCACGGCGTCATTCGTTATAGCGAACACATCAACGGAAGCGGAGACGAATTCTTCAAGCACGCGTGCGAGTACGGCATCGAAGGAATTGTTTCAAAGCTTGCTAACTCTCACTATGAATCGGCGCGGAGTCGAAACTGGCTCAAGGTGAAGTGTGCGAAGCAACAGGAGTTTGTTATCGCGGGCTACACGCCATCGTCAAGAGGCCTGCCCGGATTCGGTTCTCTCGTCTTAGGTGTTTACGAGAAGGGGAAGCTAATTTACGCGGGGCGCGTCGGGACCGGTTTCACCTTCAAACAGCGTAGAGATTTGAAGAAGCAGCTCGACAATTATTCACGTCCGACCTCTGCGCTCACAGTCGTGCCAAAAGACCCAGGCTTGCGTGAAACGCATTGGACCCAACCGAAGATGATCGCGGAGGTTGCCTTTACTGAATGGACTTCTGATGGATCAGTAAGGCACCCATCATTTCAAGGTTTGCGCGAGGACAAGAATCCAAAAGAGGTAATCCGCGAGCAGCCTGTCGGTGGCACTGTCAAACCCAAGCCAAGGTCAAAGCGCTCAAGATGAGAGCAGGGAACGAAGCCTTTCTTTCAGAACTGCTTCCTTCGGCGTTCTGACGCCACGTTGCAACCAATCCCGCACCTTCGTCACAGTCAGAGTATGCGTGACCGAGCTGCGGACTTCCACTTGCAGTTCAGTTAATCCGCCTGGCTCAAGCTCATGCTTCCGAAAGGCACAAAGACCCAAAACTGAAGCCTCGTATAATCCTTCAGCTTCAACTTCCACCGAATGGCGAACTCCGTCCAAATCCAAAAAAGATACGATACAATCCGCCATGGGCCGGAGTTTAGCATTTTCGCTAATTTTCGCCAATCAGACAATGTGCCATTTGCGGCACAGCAAAGTCTCAATGACGGGGTAAGTAACCACCATACTCCTAGCTATATTATCTATTCAGTGTTAAGATAACTCTTGAAATCATCTTCAGCTGCAATTGAGAGGCTTTGCATATGCGAGGAAAGCCGGGAGACAGAGTCAGTCTGAAGGATTTGATCAGCCAGGCTGAGGCCGCGAGAATCAGAGGTGTTACGAGAGCGGCTATCAGGGATCTAATAACGCGAGGGCGCCTTGTTTCGGTGGAGGTCGCAGGGCGACTTCTGGTGTACAGAAGCGAAGTGGAGGGTTTTGAAAAAAGGACTCCTGGCCCAAAGCCCGACAGGTCGGATTGAGATAATTAGGAGCGTAAAACAAATGAGTGAGCACACAAAAGTAGCACAGCTCTTTCAAACGCCAGCTGAAGAGCTTGTCAAGATTAAGCCGCCAGAATGGAAGGAGACATTCTCGGACCTTCATGGAGAGGACTTGAGACTTCTGTCGAATAGCCTGATTCAACTTTCGGTACTCGCGGCGCGAATGAGTGCGTACATAGACGCAAGAGGTGGAGAGGGCGGAAAGGATCAAGGCCACGTAGAAGCTGTAAAGAACCAGAATCTTCGCGCAGAGAAAATTAGAGCGGCCCTGGAATTTCAGCATCCGAAGGCTGATATCGACTTCTAACCGACGGTCGAGAATGTGAAACGCCGCCACCAAGGCCGGAAACCCCTACGACCAGCGGAGAGACCGAACTTCTTGTTCGACAGCAGAATGGATTCGAATCAGACCACCAACATCTTCAAGCACGCGACCATAAGCGTTTCCCTTACTTGTTAGCAGGCTGGCGATAGACCCATAAGCATTCTTAGAGGTAGTACTACGAGCGACTTCCTTCACGAGATCGTCGCGTAATATTCCATTTCCTGATCGCACAACGATAGCTATGATGCGATGAACATTTAATTGCGGCTTCAAAGCCCATTTCTGAGCCTTTCGGATCACCGACACCCGTTCTTCGGCAGACATGTCATCACCGAAACAAGTTGGGTCTGAGATCGGACGCACTCGGCGGCGTCTATGCCGCGCAAAATAGGACGGTGATTCGGGCGTTCGCCAGTGGGACGGGTAAAAGGACGGCTTCTCCGGCACGGGTGTACCGTCGGGATACCACGAGTACAGTTCGTATGCCCGGTACTGCAACGATGATTGGATTTCCAAGTCGTGATCGGATAGACCAGCTAGAGCTCGCGGCAACAAAACGAGATTGGCAACGACCGTGTGAAAGCGCTCGTCATAACAGGTTCGTGGCCAAATGTGGCATGCTTCAAATCCTTCAAGATCGAGGCGATGAATACCAAGGGCACGCTTGAGCGCCACGTTCGCGTAGCTGTTGTCGTCCAGGCGAACTCCGTCGAGTATATCGCCGCGTTTCTCACCTTGACCTATTCGAGCGCGGCGGACGTGCGGGAACATTGCCGCCTTTCCAGTCTCTCGAACGATTCGCGCATGAACCTCGGGGTGCACCCAGAGTCCGGTTTCAGCAACCAGCAGGCTAAGGTGGATCTGGTGTCTGTTCGCCGCCTCAAGCAGCATTTCCGAAGCGACATACTTTCTAGAAGTCATACCATTAGCGACCGAGGGTATCCGATCTTAAGTGCCCCGAGCGATCTCTAAACAGTCATCGAAGGGCATTTGTTCCTCACAGCCCTGACCTGACCTTGGCTGTGGCTGTGGAACTTGAGACAAGCCTAGGCGGCCCAGAGACGTTAAGTAAATATCAGTAGCGCTCATGGAACCTACTAATCATATTAATTGAAAGGCCAAAACCCCTCTAGCAGGCAGGTGGTGGCTTCGCGCGCTCACGCGCAACCTAATTCAATAAGGCCTCAGCTTGCATTCCACTGCGTTCCATTCCAGCCGAGAAATCTAATTTAGTTTCCCCCTCTGCGGGCCGATTGTGCCACGAGAGCCCGCTCGCACAACTCTCCGCAAAGCCTCCGAGTGCTCCACTCCGTTCCGCCCCTACGGGTGTGCGTTCGGGCACCCACTCGTGTCCCAACGTCCCTACGAGGGGGAAACACTGTTTTAAGCCCCAGACCAAAACCACGCGCAGCGAAAGGAGCACCGAACCAATGCAACATCATTCCAAACCAGCGCCCGACGTTCCCAAGTGGTCAGCCTTATTAGTTGAAGCAGTCAACAAGCCAGGTCTGATCATGGAAGCTTACTCCGCTTTTCACAACTACTCGATCGGAAATCAAATCCTTGCCATCGTGCAATGCCAATTGCGCGGACTGGAACCCGGCCCGATCAATACCTTTCCCGGATGGCAAACACTAGGCCGAACCGTCAAACGCGGCGAGCGAGCCTTAATCCTTTGCATGCCGATCAGTCGCAAGGTTCGCGACGAGCAAGGCAGCAGCGGCGGCGAGAGCGAAGGCGAGAACGGCGAGCGCAGATTTACCAGCTTTATGCATAAGGCGCGATGGTTCGCAATCAGTCAGACCGTCGGCGACGAATTCACGCCGCCACGCTTGCCGGAGTGGGAAGCCGAGCGAGCATTAGCCGCCCTCGACATTGAGCAGATCGCTTTCACCGCTACGGACGGCAACTGTCAGGGATACGCGAAGAAGCGACAGATCGCGATCAATCCCGTGGCCCAACTCCCGCACAAGACACTATTCCACGAGACGGCCCACGTCATTCTAGGCCACACCGCCGAAGCCGACTTCACAGACACCGAACGGACGCCCAAGAACTTGCGCGAAGTCGAAGCCGAAGCAGTCGCGTTGCTTTGCTGCGAAGCGTTGAACCTCGAAGGCGCGGACTATTGCCGAGGCTATATCCAGAACTGGCTATGCCCCGCCGTTGGCTACAACGGCGACGCCATCCCCGAAAAAAGCGCTCAGAAGATATTCCGCGCCGCAGATCAAATCCTGCGAGCCGGACGCCTACAAGCAAGCGAGAACGAAACCGAACATTGAGGAACGAGAAAGAGGCTAGGAAAGCGCGTCAACGCTCGCCTAGCCCAGGCACCAACTTTTCACCCGCTAAAGGAGAAATGATCGATGCGACGAAACCATAACACAGCCACGCAAACCAGCGTGACCCGCTTTGTATTGGGTCAAACCTTCATCACGCCCGGAGCCGAAGAAGCGCTCCAGATTGCCGGACAGACCGCGATTGAGTTCTTGCGCCGTCACATGTCCTGCGATTGGGGCGAGCTTTCCGAGGAGGACGTTCGCGAGAACGAGCTTTCACTAACTGAAGGCTTTCGACTGTTGAGCAACTACCAGACCGGAAAGGGCCAACAGCTTTGGATCATCACCGAGGCAGACCGAAGCGCGACCACGGTATTGCTTCCGTCTGAGTACTAAGGACAGCCAAAGAAGAGAGTGGCGCGGGTGCTGTTACCACCCGCGCCGCTTACACCGTGACTTTGCCCAACTTCAAGGAGAAAGCCAGATGCCAGATCAGAGTACAGGTGTTTGCGCGGCCAGAACAAACGCGCTTGTCTGCAATATCCACGAACTGATCACCGAGTTAGAAGAACGGATCGAGGACGGAGAACCGTTTGACAATCCGAAGCTAACCAGAACCGCAGAACGAGTATTCGGCGGCAGTAGAGCGCAAGGCAGATACACACCGCGCGATGCTTACGACGCCGTAGAAATCGCCGTCAATAACTATCTATTAGAGAAACACGCCGCAGAGCTAATGCAGATGGACGTGACCGAAGCGCTTGCTTCCGTTTTGCGCCCATTGATGCAGCGACTACCACGACAAACGGATCGCACGTTAGAGCAAACCGAGCTACAGCAATTCTCGACACCGCCGACGCTTGCTTACCTCGCCGCGCGGCTATTGAATCCGCAGCCGAGCGATATCGTTTTAGAACCATCAGCCGGAACCGGAAGCCTTGCGATTTGGCCTCACGCGATCGGAGCGAAGGTTATATGCAATGAGACTAGCTTGCGGCGATTTTCTTTGCTTCGTTGTGTGCTGAACTTCGATCCGCTTCCGCTTGATGCCGAGTTCATCGACGACTTGTTACCCGCCGAGATTCAGCCAACCGCCGTCCTGATGAATCCGCCGTTTAGCTCCACCAGCGGCAGAGTTAAGAGCACAAATCCAATTCACGGAGCGCGGCACGTAGCCACGGCCTTACGACGATTGAAAGACGGTGGACGAATGGTCGCAATAGTCAGCGAAGCAATGAGCTTTCACCATCCGAGCTTTAGCGAATGGTGGCAACGGATCGCCTGTCTCTGCAATATCCGCGCAAACCTTACCCTCGACGGCAAAGAGTATGCGAAATACGGAGCCGCGCCCGATGTTCAAGTCCTTGTCATAGACAAGACCGGAGAAACGCCCGGAGCGAACTGGCAGGAGCAGCTAAAGCAGATCAGCTGGGGCAGCGCTGCAACGCTTGAGGATGCCTGGGAAGCGCTCAAGCACTTAGTTGAGACGGCACCAACCAATGAGCCGGACGACGATCCCGAAGAACCAAGTGGAAATCTGTTTGTCCCTTACGTGCCAACGAAGCTAAGAGGCGGCAAACCTCACCCGGCCGTAATCGTGGAATCGGCATCAATGGCCGCAGTGGTCCCGCCTGATATTACTTACAAGCCACACCTCGCGCCGGAGATTACCAGCGAAGGACGACTATCAGACATTCAGCTTGAACGCGTTATCTATGCTGGACAGCGACACGAGCAAAGACTGCCGGACGCATCACGCGCAGGGTTCTTTGTTGGCGACGGCACCGGAGTCGGCAAAGGCCGCGTACTTGCCGGCATCATCGCCGACAATTGGAATCAAGACCGGCAACGGGCGATCTGGCTTTCCGTCAACAATGACCTACTCGAATCAGCCCGCCGCGATCTCACTGACTTAGGTCTAGAGAACATCGCACTAGCGCGAATCAATGATTACCCGCCAGCCGGAGAGATCGCCTTACCTCGCGGCGTTATCTTTAGTTCTTATTCATCCCTGATCGCCGCAGCTAAAACGGGAGAGAAACGCCTAGACCAAATCCAACGCTGGCTTGGTTCGGACGGCGTAGTCATCTTTGACGAGGCACACAAGGCCAAGAATGCCCTTGCAGGGGGACGCGGAGAACCAACCCTCACCGGACAGGCTGTAATTGACCTACAAGACCCGGAGCGAAACGCAGACTACCGCGTGGTCTATTCATCAGCCACGGGAGCAACAGACGTTCGGAATATGGCCTATATGACAAGGCTTGGACTTTGGGGTATTGGCACCAGCTTTCCCGGCGGCTTTCAAGAGTTCATGCAAGAGATTGAATCCGGCGGCGTGGGCGCCATGGAAATGGTCAGCCGCGATATGAAAGCCCTTGGCATGTATCTATCCGGTTCTATCTCATTCGGCGTATGCCCTCAGAGCGGCAAGGCCGTTGAATATCGAGAGCGCATCCACCAACTAACACCGCAGCAGCGCGAAATGTACAACCGCGCCGCCGATGCGTGGCAAAGCGTATTACGCAACATCGACGCGGCCTTGGAAGTCACGAATGGCGGGCCACGTGCGCGAGCGGTCGCGCTCAATAAGTTTTGGGGAGATCATCAGCGTTTCTTTCGCCAAGTGATTTGCGCTTTCAAAGTGCCGAGTGTGATAGCGGAAACCGAAGCCGCCTTGAGCGAAGGCAAGTCAGTTGTGATCTCACTGGTAGGAACTGGCGAGGCTCGAACAAAGGAGCAGGTTGCAAAGGCGACAGGGAATGGCGGGATACTTGAGGATTTGGATTTCTCACCCCGCGAAGTGATCGCCGCCATGGTCGATCGCGGGTTTCCGACGACGCTCTACCAAGACGTAACAGACCCGGGGACCGGCAAGACAATACAGGTTCCGGTGAGAGACGCGCAGAACAACATCGTACAGAGCAAAGAAGCCTTACGGATGAAGCAGGAAATAATAGACGGCTTGTCAGCCTTAGAGCTTCCCGAAAACCCGCTAGACCAGCTTGTCAATCACCTTGGCGAGCGCAATGTTGCCGAGCTTACCGGAAGAACGCGCCGCCTCATTCGCGACTCACGCGGACGAGTCGAATACAAAAAGCGAGCGCCGGAAGGTGTAGCCATGCACCGAACCAACGTTCACGAAATGGCACAGTTTCAAGCGGGCAAGAAGCGCGTTTCGATTATCAGCGATGCCGCCGCTATGGGGATCTCGCTTCATGCTTCCAACCGCGCGGAGAACAGGCAGCGTCGAGTACACGTCACGCTTGAGCTTGGTTGGAGTGCGGACAAGCAAATGCAGACTTTTGGCCGCACGCATCGCTCAGATCAAGCAGTGCCGCCCGAATACGTCTTACTGTCAACCGAGCTAGGCGGCGAAAAGCGCTTTAGTTCAACCATCGCGCGACGGCTGGGCAGTCTGGGAGCGTTGACCAAAGGCGACCGCCGAAGTGCCGACAGCGGCGATCTCGCGAAGTACAACTTTGAGACTGAAGAAGGGCGCGCCGCGTTGTGCCTAATGCTTCGACGCATTGTCGAAAGCGGCAATGTCCCAGGAATCGGGAACCCACGTCAGACCTTGCGCGATATCGGTTTACTTGTGAGGAACCGCGACGGCTGCGAAGAAGTGCGTAAGGATGATCTCTACAACGTGCCCCGATTCCTTAACCGCGTATTGGCGCTCGACGTTGACCATCAGAACGCGCTGTTTGACCACTTCGTTGACTTGTTCGATCAGACTGTTAGGTATGCGAAGGCGAACGGGACATTTGACGAAGGAGTGACCGATATCAAAGCGCTGGCTATACGGATCGCCAAGCCATCGCGCGTAGTGCATACCGACGAAATCACCAACGCCCAGACCACCCATTACACCTTAGAGATTGACGTGCCCTCGAAGGCTGTCAGCTTCGACGAAGCCGAGGGCGTTCGAAAGCGAAAGACCGGTGCATTCTTTCGCCATCGGAAGAACGGTCACTTCATTCTCGCAATCGAGTCTGGACTACATACAAACGCCGAGAACGGAAACAGCTATCGCACGTTCGCGATCTGGAAACCGGAAGCGGCGCGAAGTAGTTACATTCACGACGACGAGCTAAGCGAGAAGTATCGCGCCGTGATTCCCTCGAAAGCCCGTGATTGGTGGATCAAGAAACATGCAGCTGTGCCGCCGATTGACACTTTAGAGACTCACATCATAGGCGGGGCGATCATTCCCTTATGGCAAAGATTCAAGACGCACGAAGAAGCCCGCTTGCGTGTTGTCCGAGTGACTACGGACGACGGTCAGCGGATTGTCGGCATACGGATACCACCAGAGCAGGTTGGCCCCATTGTCGCGGCGCTTGGCGCGACGCGCGATCTTCGAGAGCCGGAAGAAATCTTTACCGGCATCCTGGACGAAAGCGAAGAAGTGAAGCTTGTTTCCGGTTTGAAGCTTTGCCGGAGAGTGATTCACCGAGATCCGGTCATAGAGCTAATCGGAGTCGATCCATACAGGTTCGCCGAAATTCGCAGCCTTGGTCTAATCAACGAAACGATCGATTGGAAACAGCGTTTCTTTGTCCCGACCGATGAGGAACCCGGAATCGCTGTGCTGACTGACTTACTATCGCGTTATCCAGTGCTGGCAAGCGACGCTTTGACCGACGACGAACCGATCGCGGAGATTGAACCGACCGAGTTGGCACCGCTCCAGATCATTGACCTGAACGAGTGGTTTGTTGCTGTCGAAGCCGAGCCGACGCCGCAGCAGTCCGCAGCCAAGCAAGCGAAAGAGATTGAAACCACCGAGGCGGCTTGGGCGCTCCCCGCGTTTTATTTTGCGCGACCCTCGCAACCCGTTCGAGAGGTTGACGAAATCCAACTGGCTCTGGACTTCGGATGAGGTTAAGACAATGCCGACACTTCCAATAGTCAGTTGCGTTGAAGAAATGGCCGTCCTGAGCGACGCGCATTCCAATGACTGGAATCCGACAATTCGGTGCTATGTCTATTCCGTCCCATTCACTCCTAGGCAGCAAGTAGTCCTATTGTCAGATCGCAAACTAGCTGCCCAAGCTATGACCCTTTTGATGAGACTCGACAGGGAGTTCACCTACGCTCGTGCCGACTGGAACCAGGACCGTTTCCGGCGACTTATGCGCATACGTCCGAAAGCCGTTGCTCGACTGCGGAGACGATGGGAAAAGCTCAATCCCTTGCCTCGATTCCCGCTTGGGAGTTTGAGCCGGCGCTTCCACGCCAACCTGGCCTGTTACCTCTACGAGTTCAAACGCTAGACCCATACCTGTGCCTGCCTATTATTAGAGCTTGGCTTCACGCCCACATACGGGCGCGGAATGCGAGCCGTCGTTTTGTCGCTGAGCCCTTAGGCGACGTCAAAAAAAGCGGAGTGCGAACCGTCGCTTTCTACATCTCTGGCCCAAGTTGGTTATGTCCGGGTTTTTGGGTGAATGAAGACCAAAACCTCGCTGGGCTAAGGTTTGGGTTTCGCGCGCTCACGCGCACCCTCGTGGTTTCCAAGTTTCCTGTCTCCCAGCGTTAGCTGTTGTTTTACGCGTTGGACTCCTATCGATCAACTGGCTTCGTCTTCAGTCTGCCGGTCGGTTACTGGTGGTCTGAAAAAGATTCGTTGACTGCTGGTTTGGCTGGAAGTTTGACCTCCGTTTGTCGTCTTAGGTGGTAGGCAAAAAGGCAATAAAGCAAAGCAATAAAGTGGGCAGACAAGATAGAGCTGAAAAAGCGGGCTCGGTTAAGCCTTAAGGTCTTTGTTATCAACAACTCTAGACTCAAGAATCTTTATTTATAATCTTGAGAAACTCAAGAACCGATCAAACCGCCTTCGGCTCAATGACTTGCGGCTCTAGTTTTCGTTGATTTCGGAGGTCACCGCTTTCGCCAAATAAAGTATGGGGAGTGAAAAAAATGGGAGCACGAAGCACCAAAAGAAGTCTGGTAAAGAGGATAACTTCGCTGAATCTCTACGTTGACCAAGAGGTCCAGATAAAAGCCCTCATGGAAGCGTCGGGATCTCAAAAGGAAGCGCCGTTAGTCCGGCAGTTGGTCGATGAAGCCCTTTCGGCCCGCCGTCGGAAATCCGTTCAGCGCACGGAGGCCGAGCCGCCTCCGCCTGCTCAGGACATCTCTCAGACACTCCAGACAATCCAGACTCTCTTGTTGAGAATGATCTGCCAGGGACAGACGTCCTTCCGTATTCAGAGCGTGAGCTTGGAGTTGATACAGGAAGCGTTAGTAGAGGCCCGGTCGGGAAAAGTGAGTCTCTGGGAACTCCTTTTGACTCCCGCCTTCAAGGAGAAGGGCAGGAGCACTGCGGAGATTGCCGAACTTTTCGACGAGCAGAGCGCAGCGGCCAAGGGCTTCGCCTACGGGTTAGCTGAGGACATCAAGAAGGAGCTTGATGCGGCCGAATTAGATTCAGCTAACAATGGCAGTGACAATGAAGACCGCCAGGGGACCTTCGTTTATGACCAGTCAGAGACGGATGACGTCATGTAAGCAGTCGAATAGATGTAGTTGTGTTTTACAACAGGTAAGCCAAACTTCGCGCCTCAGAATTGCGAAGCTCGCGCGCCTCCCAACAGTAAAGCGCGTGTTCTGCAGCTATTTCCTCACTGAAAGCTTCTAACTGCAATAAAAGTTTCGTGGCACGCTGCTTGAAGCCACTCGTTCGCATTACTGCCGGGTGATTTGCGTTGCCCAGGCGCTCTTCGCGAATGAGGGATCATATGAACACCGTACGTAAGACCGCTTCTTTATTCCCGCAGATTCAGCAGCCACTTGGACCAATTTGGAATAGCGGTGAAGCTGCACAATATCTTCGTATACACCCACGCACTTTGACGCGAATGGCAAAACGCGGCGAGATCCCATCAATTCAAATCGGCAGGCTTTGGAGATTTCGCCGCATCGATCTCGACGATTGGTTGACTAGTAAGGTAAGCTCGGTCAGCTATCCATGCCGCCTCAATTCGTAAGGAGAAAATATGAGGTGTGCACGTTACCAACGAGGCCAACTGCGACTTAGCAGGCGCAAGGACGGAAGTAAAGTTTGGGAATACCGATGGCGAGAGGCTCAAACAGATGGAACTCGCAAGCGGCGGTCGAAGATCGTCGGTTCTTTCGAGGATTATCCGAAGGAGTCACTCGCTCAAGCTGCTTTAGATGGCTTGCGCCTAAACGCCAACCAACTCACTCTTCAAGGAGCCAACAAGGATATTAGCGTGGAAGCTTTAGTCTACCACTATCGAGAACACGAACTACCGGATATCTTCTTTAAGGAAGACCCGGAGAGAATCTCGGATGAGGACGAGCGAAAGTCATGGTCCACGCAGGATACATACGATGGCTATTTGAGGAAGTGGATTTTACCTCGCTGGCGGTCCCACCGTTTGTCTGAGGTCAAAGCTGTGGCAGTAGAGCAATGGCTGAAGACTCTCAGTTTCGAGAATGGTGATCCGCTGGCCAGAGGCAGCAAGGCAAAGATCAGAAATATCATGAGCGCGCTTTATGCTCACGCGATTCGGTGGGAATGGGCCACGAGGAACCCGATCACGAGTGTTCGACAAAGCGCCAAACGACAATCGGTTCCCGAGATTCTGACAATCGACGAACTCGTCAAACTACTGGATGCCATTCCAGAGCCTTTCCGTACGGCTGTCTTTCTGGACGGCGCAAGTGGTTTGCGAGTCGGCGAATTGTTGGGACTCAAATGGGAGGATGTGGATTTCAAGAAAAGTGTCATTTACATCCGGCGCTCGATTGTGAAGCAGAGAATTGGGCCGCCAAAAACCGAAGCTTCGCAAAAGCCAATTCCTATGAACGCGGAATTGGCGAAATCACTTCGGCTCTGGAAGATGAAAACGATTTACAACCGTCCCGGCGACTGGGTGTATGCAAGCCCTGCCAAGAAAGGTACGCAGCCGTATTGGCCAAAGTCTATCTATCGCGTTTACATCAAGCGAGCGGCGGACAAAATTGGCTTACGGAAGCATATCGGCTGGCATACCTTCCGTCATACGTTTGGGACGATCCTGAATGCCAATGGAGAGAACCCCAAAGTCATTCAGGAGCTCATGCGTCACGCCAATCTCAAGGTCACCATGGACACCTACGTCCAAGCTGTGACAGATGAAAAGCGAGAGGCGCAGAACAAGGTTGTGAAGATGCTTCTTCCAGGTATGCGTAGGGCAGTGATTTAGTTAATGGACCTTTCTGGACCCGCGGCGAAATGGCAAGATCTCGTAAGTGATTGAAGTAATTGGCGTCCCGTACGGGAGTCGAACCCGTGTCGCCGCCGTGAAAGGGCGGTGTCCTGGGCCACTAGACGAACGGGACGCACGCAGGATGATTAAAACTACTGTAGAAGTTTGAGCAGTGTCAAATACGCGTCGGTGAACGAGGAGTTTTCCAACGTGGTCTAACAGAACGCGTTCCCGAAAACTGTTGCTCGATCATAAGAGGCGCATAGAGTACCGACTCGAGTCGCTCATAGGTCGGCGCAAAGCCCTCCTGAAGGTGGTACTCCATGCGCCTGTTAACCGGCGTTCCTTTAGCTCTCAAGCTGCAATCAAACCTCACCTCCGGATAAGGGTAGTTAGGAAGGGGACGCTGTCCCCGCTCAACTGAAGAATCACGCAAGCAAAAGTGTTGCCCTTCAATGCTTTCATCGCTTCAGAACTCTCGCCGCTGGAAAGTTGCGATGTCGAGCGGGGACAGGGTTCCCTTCCTGACTGCCTTTATTCCAGCGGGCTCATTCGAGGTGGCATTGTGGGGTTATGCATCGCCTTCGATTCAATGCCTGCGGTCGACACAAGGGTCTCTCAATTACCACAAAGATAGAACGCCCCGTATCTTTCGCACCTTCTCGGGTAATAAGCATTAGTAGTTTTCTTTCTGGAACCCGCTCAATGATCGGAGTCGCCACAAGATTCCGCGGGGCGAAGCACTGGGCAGCGATCCCCATGGCCAAAGACGTCATCAAGGTATCAATAGAAAATGATCTGGCAGAAAAGTATCTGACGGCGCTGCTCCGGATTTGGCGGACACCAGAAGTGCCTGTCGCGCTGGATCGGCGTGTTACCGCCACGATTTTCTGGATTGACAACTACCAGCTTGGCTTTGCGTCTCCCCGCTCTACACCCACACACCCGGAGGTTCCCATGAAAAGATGCAATGCCTGTCAGGAAGAGTTTGCAGACAAGTTCAGTTTCTGCCCGGTGGATGGCTCACCGTTGAATAGTCTGGCGGCCGCACTCGTCGGCAGGAAAGTGCCCGGCGATTCGCATGCGCACAATTTTGTCCTCGCTCAGTCGACGTATTTTCAGGCGTCGACCAACCAGCCTGAGTTCAAGCTGACAATGATCAGTACAGTTGGTCTGTGGTTTCGCCTCAGAGAAGAGCTTTCATTCAATGTTGCGCAATTGCGGCGAGCGTGGCCCGACTTCAAACGCCATCCAATCAAAGTAGGCAAGCGCGCGGCCGGCGCGTCAATAGCTAGTCTCAACGCGCTGCTGCGTCAACCAAATGCCGTGGCCGGTACCGTCACCGCGGTGCTCTTAGTTCTTTCCGCGATCCTGGCTTTGGTTCTCATGGGACGGACGCCAAAGATCCCAGTCGCCGATCAAGACCGCGAAGAGGTGGTTGAAATGCTCGCGTTCAACCTGCCGAGTGAGCCGCCAAAGCCTGAAGGGACTGGAGTTGGTGTCGGCTCGAATGGGCGAGTAGGCCTTTCGATAGGAAAGGGCGAAGGATCGGAGGCTGAACCAAAGCCGGCCCACGGCGGCGGCAGTGGAGGAGATCACAACCAACAGGCGGCACAACAGGGCAAGGTCCCCCCACCTTCAGATGTTCCTGCGCGCATCAGTCCGCCCTTACCGAATCCATCGTTGGCTGCGGGTGTCGATCTTGATCCGGCGCTTTGGAAGAACCTGCCTTTTGTTGCCTACGGCGATTCGCGTTCGAAATCAACCGCCGTATCAAATGGACCAGGAGACGGCGGGGGCATCGGCACTAATAAAGGATTAGGAGTGGGAGATGGCAACGGCAATGGTGTCGGCAAAGGCGATAACGGGAACATGGGTGATGGTAGCAAAGATGGAGGTGGCCGAGGGCCGGGTGGTTCTAAAGGCAATGACCCACGTGGTGCGCACACGGTATTCAAGATCTTTGAAGTGACTCAACGCGCAAAAGTGATTTCCAAACCTGAACCCCAATACACGGAAGCCGCGAGAAAAAATCAGGTCACAGGCAGTGTGATCCTGAGCGTGATCTTTTCGGAATCCGGCGAGGTAACCAGCATAAGGGCCATCAGAGTTCTGCCCGATGGACTGACAGAGAAAGCCATAGCGGCGGCGCGCCAGATTCGTTTTGTTCCGGCCGTGCGCAACGGCCAGCCAGTCTCGGTATATATGCAGTTGGAATACAACTTCAATCTATATTAAGAAAGGTCCGGGTCTTGGGACTTTGGTCTTTGACTTTTGATCTCATGACATTCGTCCCTGGCTTACTCGCATGCGGTTCGTTTAGAAAGTGGACTTGTCCGCGCGCTGCGACATCAAGACTTTTTGACGTGCTTGTCAACCCATGACGGGCGCAGGTGCTGGTGCAGTTTCGCAGCAAATGTCCGACAAACTTTAGTTTGTCGCGGCGTTACGACAAGCTAATAAAGCTTATCGGAGATCAAACTGCACCACTACTCGGGCGCACAAGTGCGCTTTCTAAACGGACGGAGTAATTAAAGACCAAAGACCAAGGATCAAAGATCAATTTGTAGCCATCGCGAACGCAATCGTCTGCATCAATGCATTGTCACCTTGCAAGCTCTCGGTCTTTCCTCGTTCTATCCCCAGAGTATTGGGAACAGAGACTGGGGTTTTGGTCTCTAACCATCGGAAACAAATCAATCTTCGCACGCTGTCCCCGGACCAGCGCGCGCTCGGTCAAAATGTGTTTAGGAGGAACTAATGCCGCGCAAATTCCGCTTCGAAACCCTTTCCATCCTGGCAATCCTTGCCGTATCGATCACCATCCTTTCATTCTTAAAAAGCTCAACTGTGACCGTTGGAGCACAGGGTCAACAGTCGTCCGGGTTCCTTCAAGTGCTCGACCCCAACGGGAAGCCGAAAGGGGTATGTCCGCTGAAACACACCGATGTAAAGGTCGAGATTAGCGGATTCATCTCGCGCGTGATCGTTACACAGGAGTTTGAAAATCCCTTCTCGGAAAAAATCGAAGCGGTCTATACCTTTCCTCTACCGCAGGACGTCGCGGTTGACGACATGACAATGAATGTCGGCGAGCGAATCGTGCGGGGCAAAATTCTGCGTCGCGAAGAAGCGCGCGCAGTCTACGAAGCTGCAAAAACCAATGGCCAGGTGGCCAGCCTCCTGGATCAGGAACGGCCGAACATCTTTACGCAATCGGTAGCCAACATCCTGCCCGGTGAACAAGTCAAGATCACGCTCAGTTATGTCGAGACCTTAAAGTACGCCAACGGTGCGTATGAATTCGTTTTTCCAATGGTAGTTGGCCCAAGGTACATCCCGGGCTCAGCGACCGGCGTGAAGACGGGCGGCCTCTCAGCGGATACGGATCGCGTGCCTGATGCATCGCGTATTACTCCACAACCTGCGGCCGCCGGGATGCGTGCCGGTCACGACGTATCGCTCGATGTCACGCTGGACGCCGGCGTGCCAATCGATGCAGTGAATTCAAAAACACACCCCATTGATATTGAACGTCCGGATGATCGCCGAGCGCGTGTTCGCTTGCAGAACGGCGCTGAGATTCCCAACAAGGATTTCATCCTGCGCTATGACGTTACGGGGAAAAAGATCGAGGATGCCTTGTTGACCCACAGATCAAGCCAGGGCGGCTTCTTTACTTTGATTCTGCAACCGCCCGAGCGCGTGACTGCTGAAGATGTGATGCCAAAGGAACTCGTCTTTGTGCTCGACACCTCAGGCTCGATGAGCGGCTTTCCGATTGAAAAAGCCAAAGAGACGATGAAGCTCGCGCTCGATAACCTTTATCCGTATGACACGTTCAATTTGATCACCTTCGCGGGCGATACGAACATTTTGTTCCCGCAGCCGGTGGCGGCCACCAAAGAGAATCTGAAAAAGGCCCAAGCGTTTCTGGATACGCGTCAGGGTGGCGGCGGCACGGAAATGATGAAAGCGATCAAAGCCGCGCTGGATCCTTCTGACGCGCAGGGCCATGTGCGCATCGTGTGCTTTATGACCGACGGTTATGTGGGCAACGATATGGAGATCATCAGCGAGGTGCAAAAACACTCTAACGCACGCGTCTTTGCCTTTGGAATTGGCAGCAGCGTGAATCGTTTTCTGCTCGATAAGATGGCGACGTACGGCCGTGGCGAAGTCGAATACGTGGCGCTTAATGATGATGGTTCAGCAGCCGCGCGACGTTTTCATGAGCGAGTACGGAGTCCACTACTGACTGACATTTCGCTCGACTGGGCCGGAATGCCGGTTGCAGATGTTTACCCAAAACAGATTCCTGACTTGTTCAGCGCCAAACCGGTGATCCTTACCGGCAGGTTTACCGGCGCGGCGAGTGGCGTGGCGCACTTAAGAGGAATGATGGCCGGACGTCCGTTCACGCGCGATATTACGGTCGAGTTTCCCGAATCCGAAGCGACCCACCAGTCGCTGGCGACACTTTGGGCGCGCACGCGCGTAGACGATCTGATGGGCCAGGACTACGGCGGGGCTCAGCAGGGAAATATGAAACCTGAACTGAAAGAGACCATTGCTCAACTGGGTCTTGAATATCGACTGATGACACAGTTCACATCATTCGTAGCCGTCGAAGAAATGATCGTCACTGACGGAGGCGTGCCGCGCCGCGTCGACGTGCCCGTCGAAGTGCCTGAAGGTGTAAATCGCGATGCGGTTATTGACAGCCAGAATGCAACGCTGGGCGGCGGACTGATGGCTCGTCAAATCAACTACAAGGCGTCCGCTCGCTATGCGAGTATCGCGCAGCTGAGTCCGGGAATCGTAAGTTCGACTACCAGATCGGGCACCGTCTCCGGGAAGTCAAAGGCCCGTGGCGGTGGCGGCGGCGGCGTGGGAGGCGGCGACGGATCTGGATCTGGATCTGGTGCAGGCACTGTCCGGCGAAACGCGCCGCCCAAAGCGTCTCCCGCTTACGAGATCAGTGAAGAAAAGGATGAAAGCTCTCCCCTGTCCGAGGCAGAGCAGAAGCGTGCGGCGTTACAAGCGAAGTTACATCCATGGATTCTCGCCGTGATCGATCGGCTGCAGAAAAAGGACATGACTCTCGGCGCCGATGAAGCGAAGTTCATCCGCAACGGCAACGCCGAGCTTCAGGTTTGGCTGACCGATAAGTCAGACGAAACTCTAATTAAGCTAAGGGCGCTCGGGTTTGAGGTGGTACTGGATCCGAAGAGCGCGAAGTTGGTTATCGGACGTTTGCCAATCGACAAACTGGCCGCGTTGGCCGATCTGAAAGCGGTGCGGTACATCGCGCCGCAGTCGAGGTAGGGCGAAAGGGGGTGCAGGGGAAGGAGGAAGGATGTTGGTGCAGGAGAATTTCCATTGATCATTTGGCATTGGAGAATTCAACTCACAAGTGGAACAGGTGAATTCGTTTTCGCTCCAGGGGAGCGAATGTTTATAGCCAGGAACGTCCATCCAGAGATCTTAGCTCGTCAGGAGCGAAAGCCGGCAACGGAACCTTCGCCAGGGCAGGAAAAAGCCCTTGTCTTTTAGAGGTGAATGCGATGATGCAATTCAATAATCCACTCCAAAATGTGCACGTGGCCGCGCCCTGCAGTGCTGATTGGGAACAGATGCATGGCAACGAGCGGGCGCGGTTTTGCGGGCAGTGCAACTTGAATGTTTATAACCTCTCAAGCATGACACGGTCCGACGCTGAACATCTGATTGCGAGCAATGAAGGAAGACTCTGTGTGCGCTTTTATCGACGGGCCGATGGATCGATCCTGACACGAAATTGCCCCGAGGGCGTGCGCGCGATTCAACGAAAGATTTCACGATTCACCAGGGCTGTCGTGTCCGCCCTGCTTAGTTTTGTTACCGGGGTGGCCGTCTTCGAAGGTCTGTCCAGTCTTTCAATTACGGACCAATTTCCCCGCCGGGAAGTTATGGGCACGATCGCGGTACATCACCCGGCGATTCCCCTGCCGCCCGCAGGGCTCTTGATCGAGGAGCCGCTGCCGACAATGGGCAAGATGCGCGTTTCGGAAGAGGTCCTCATTCGTCGTGCCGGGGAATCACGACGAAAGGCCGGTTTCAGTCAGCGGCATTAATCGCGAGATCCCTCTCCTGCTACTGGAAAACATTCTTGTCACACCTGGCGGACACACATAGAATGTGCGCGATTCACCAATCCGCTTACCAGGCAGGTCCGCATGCGAAAAAGAAAATTTCACTGGGTATGTTTCTGCGCCAACGTGTGCGCAACTCTTCTCTTGCTCGTCACACACACAGCGGCGCAGCAGCGAAATTCACTCGACAGCGACATCAAGAGCAAGCTTGCTTCGTTCAAAGGCAACGTTAGTCTCTTCGCTAAGAACCTGGATACAGGAGAAACTTATGCGCTGGGAGCCGACGATCGAGTGCGCACCGCCAGCACGATCAAGATAGCAGTGATGGTGGAGGCCTTCGCGCGTGTTGCCGAAGGCAAAGCAAAGTGGACCGATGAGCTGGTGTTAACCAAAGCCGCACGCTATGGCGGTTCAGGTGTGCTGCCTGAGCTCTCCGACGGTCTTCGTCTGACGTTTCGCGATGCCGTCAATTTGATGATGGTCGTTAGTGACAACACGGCGACCAATTTGGTGCTCGACGTTCTTTCAACGGATGCCGTGAACACGCGGATGGCTGCGTTCGGCTTTAAGCAAATCAGGATTCTGCGCCGTGTCGGCAGTGGTGGTGATAGCCGGGAAGGTAAGGATCCGGATAACAAACGGTTCGGGCTGGGCGTGGCGACACCCCGCGAGCTGGTCCTGCTGATGGAAAAGTTGGAGCGCGGCGAGATCGTCAATGCCGATGCTTCAAAGGATATGATCGAACTAATGAAGCGCGAGCAGAATCGTTATGCTATTGGCCGCCGACTTTGGGAACTCCCGATGGCCAGCAAGTATGGAGCGCTTGATCATCTGCGCAGTGCGGTGGGAATCATCTATGCCAAAAAGGGCCGGGTGGCGATGGCCATCAGCTGCGACGACATGCCTGAGATCAACTGGTCGGTAGATAATCCGGCATACCTCCTGATGTCGGACCTCTCGGCAATTCTGGTGGATGCTCTGGCTCACTAATTCCCGCGGACATTGGCGGCCTGGCTGATCTTCGCCGCGATCTGATCCAAAATTTTGAAGACGTTTCTCGAACTTTTGGATATAATCCCGACCGCCCGCGATCAACCGGAATACTGCGAAGCGAAAATCGGACAATTTATAAGTTCTGACGCTTTCCGGTTTGTTGGAACACGAACTGCATGAACCAAGCCGAGCCAACAAAACTTATTCCGGATGTGCTGACCCGAACCATTGTCCGCCACCGTACTGACTTTCGCATCTTGTAGGGGCTTGAACGGCCCGAAAACCCGAAGCGATACTTTGGTTTTCGACAAGCCAGGCCACGCCAGGTCGCACATCTTATGAACTGATAGTTGAACCTCGCAGCATTTGACCCGGACCGAAGCTTCGCAAGTCTTCGATGAGAACCACAACTTACCTATTTCCGATTGGAGGGATCCATGAATAGTCAGAGCCTTCTCCCAAGTCGTACTGTGCTTGCCTTAACCACGTTTTTAGTTCTTCTGGCGTCTTCCATTTTTATCAACGCTCAGCAGGGCTCCTCAACTGTACGGGGTACAGTTAAAGACCCTCAGGACAACGTTGTAACCGGCGCGACCGTGACTCTTACGAACGTCGGGACGACAAGTTCGCGAACTACCACCACCTCTGATAGCGGGAACTTTTCCTTTGAGCAGGTTCCGGTCGGCGACTACAGGCTCGAGGTCGAGTCCAAGGGATTCAAGAAGGCACTGGTAACCGGTGTCCACGCGTCGGTAGCGGCGCCGACAGCGGTCGATGTCCAACTCGAGCTCGGCAATGTCAGCGAAGTCGTAACCGTCGCCGCCGGTTCGGCGGAGATGCTGGTAAACAGAGAAGACGCGACGTTGGGAAATAATTTTGTAAATAAGCAAATCACTCAGTTGCCGCTCGAGGCCCGCAGTATTCCCAATCTGCTGACCTTGCAGGCAGCTACGACGCGAGATGGTTACGTAGCCGGCGCGCGCGCCGACCAGTCGAACATCACCCTTGATGGCGTCGACATTAACGAAGCGCAAACCAACCAAATTATGAATCCGAACGCGGACCCGGCGAATGGTTCAAATGCGCTCGCCCTCCAGCCGGATCGTCAAACGGTGATTCGGCTGAACTCAGAAGCTATCGAAGAGTTCCGCGTTACGACCTCAAATCCAAACGCCAACCAGGGCCGCTCAGCCGGCGCGCAGGTGGCATTGATCACTAAGAGCGGATCCAACGATTGGCATGGCGCCGCTTTTGAGTTTTACCGAACCTCGGCCTTTTCGGCGAATAACTTCTTCAACAACAAAGCAGGCAGTTATGGTCCTAACGACCTGGCTGTGATCACAGGGGGAGCCCGAGTGGGCGATAAGAAAGTGCCACGCCCACCGCTGATTCGGCACACATTCGGCGGAGCCTTTGGCGGTCCAATCGCCCGCGACCGCGCCTTCTTCTTCTACAGTCTTGAAGGGGATCGTATTACGCAATCCAGCTCGGTTTTGCAAAACGTTCCGTTGGCCAGTCTGGGACGAGGTGAAGTGAAGTACCCGAACTCCTCCGGCGGCGTCACAACTTTGAATCTGGCTCAACTGAATACAATTTTTACTACTTCTCCACTTTCGGTGGGAATGAATCCGGTGGCGGTTTCGGCGCTTGCGGCAGCAGCCGCCAAGTATCCCGCGAACGACTTTACCATCGGGGACGGCTTTAATACCGCCGGATACAGATTCAGTGCGCCGGTACCGGTAAAGCGCAATTCGCACTCAGCCAAGTTTGATTTCAATATCAATTCCAAACAACAGGCGTTCGTGCGTGTCAATGTGATCTATGACTTAATTGCCCGTGAACGGCAATTCCCGGACACCGCGGCGCCAAACATCTGGTCCCACCCGATGAGTGTTGCCGGGGGTCATACCTGGACCATCCACAACAACCTTATCAATAATGTGCGGTATGGCTTCACCCGCGAAGCCTTTACCAGCGGCGGCGATTCCAACGCGAACTCGATTAGTTTCCGTTTTGTTTTCTCGCCCCTGACTTTCAGTCGCACACTGACGCGCGTAACGCCGGTCCAGAACATCACGGATGACCTGTCATGGATCAAAGGTAGCCACAGCTTCGGGTTCGGAACTAACATCCGGCTCATCAGCAACCGCCGAACTTCCTTTGCAAATGCTTACGACAGCGCCGTCACCAACCCGTCGTTCTATTCGGGCGGCGGTAACGCAGTCTCTACTCCCATCAATAACTTTTCCCCCATTTCAGGATCAAGATCTGGAGTCCAGAATGCGGTGACTGCGTTGATTGGAAGATTCTCACAATACTCCGCAAACTTTACCTTCGGACATGACGGCACTTTGCAGGCGCCTGGTACGCCGAGCGCCCGAGACTTCAGGACCCAGGAGTACGATGCTTATATGCAGGATTCCTGGAAGCTGACCCCGCAGTTGACGGTGACTTACGGCTTGCGCTACAGCATCAGTCATCCGGTCTACGAGAAAAATGGCTTTGAAGTCGTTACCGATATTCCGCTTTCTGATGTCTTGGAGTTGAGAAAACAGGCCGCCATCAAGGGGCAAAATTATCAGACCCCACTGCAATTGATATTGTCAGGCCCGGCGAATCATGGTCCTTCGCTGTACAACTGGGACAAGAACAATTTTCAACCGCGAGCCGCGTTCGCCTGGTCGCCGGCCTTCAAGTCCGGCTTTCTCGGTCGCCTTTTCGGCACTAAGAACCAATCTGTGGTCCGTGGCGGCTTTGCGATGACGAACGACTATTATGGTCAACAGTTGGCCGTCAGCTTTGATCTCAATAACACCCTGGGCTTTTCTTCGGGGACCACAATCGCCGCCAATACTTTCAACGTCTCGTCTCGTCCGGCGCCGTTGTTTACCGGTTTTGGCCAGGCGGTCCGACCGTTGCCGAGGATCACGGTTCCAGGAAATATTTCATTCCCCAGGACACAGCCCTTTGATCCAGACCCTCTTTTCCAGCAGCGTCGCATTGAATCGACGTTGGATTCGAAGCTGGTCGCTCCGGTCAACTACTCATGGAACCTGACCTATGAACGTGAGTTGGGACATGGCCTGGTGGTTCAGACATCTTACGTCGGTCGGCTGGCGCGAAACCTGATCGCTTCACGGGATGTGATGGCGTTGAATAACCTGAATGACCCGAAGTCGGGCATCGATTGGTACACAGCCGCCGGCCAACTGGAACGCTTGCGCGCACAGGGTGTACCTTCCAGCGCCATTCAACAGAGCCCGTTCTTCGCTAATTTTCTACCGGCGAACATAGCGACGCTGATGAACGATAATTACTTCGGCAATCTGCATTGTGCCGATCCAACTTCCTATTGCATTCCCGAGACCTTTAACCAGACGCAGGCCGTCTATGATGTTGCGCTCAATTTCTACGGCAACGATTGGACCGACACGCAGGATGTCATCGAAGCCGGTTTGGAACGGAACATCTTCTTCCATCCGCAGTATGGGGCACTGTCGGCATTCAGCAGCATTGCCAAATCCAACTACCATGCGGGCACCCTAACGATACGCGAGCGGTTGGGTCGCAGCCTGACGATGGACTTGAACTACACTTTGTCGCATTCGCACGACGACGCTTCAGGTTTGCAGACCAGTACCGGTTACGGCGAAGCGTTCATCCTGAATCCACTGCGCCAGCACGACCAGTTCGCCGAATCTGACTTTGACATTCGCCAGATCATTAACGCGAACGCCGTGTGGGAGATTCCCATCGGTCGTGGGCGAAAGCTCTTCAGGTCCGCCGGCTCAGTCACCGACGCGATACTCGGCGGCTGGCAATTGAGCGGTATCTATCGCTGGAACACCGGCTTGCCGATCAGCTCGCCATATGATGACGCGCGTTGGGCCACAAACTGGAACGCTCAAAGTAACGCCGTGCGTATCGCCAATGTGAAAACCTGTCCGACACAAGGCGGAAAACTCTTTGGTTGCAATACCCTCGCCGCCTATAAATCCTTCCGCAACCCGCTACCAGGTGAAACCGGTGATCGAAACAATTTCAGATTGCCTGGCTACATCAATTTGGATCTCGGCTTAGGCAAGACCTTTAACATGCCCTGGAGCGAAAAACACAAATTGCAGGTTCGCTTCGAGGCCTTTAACGTTACCAACACGCAGCGCATGGGCGCCGTGGACGGCAGCCGCACGGGCTACGGAATCACTCTCGATCCGGCGACGTCCGTTAGCGGCATTGGCGACATTCCCAGCAACTGGTCAAACTTTACCGGCATCCAGGGTCAGCCGCGTGTGATGCAGCTTGGAGTCCGGTACTCTTTCTAACTTGAGCCCGTGTCAAGATAATCAGCGGGCCGGGGCTTCGAGCTTCGGCCCGCTTTGTTTTTCACTCATCAAACTTTTCGTATAATCGTTCCCTTCGCACTCCAACGGAGGTTCCCATGAAAGTCATCCGCTTAATACTGTTTCCGATCTTGTTACTGGCGAGCTCGTTTTCTTCTCAGGCTCTGGCCCAACGTAACCTTGGTCCTTCTTCGGGCGGCAAGAGCGTACTGTATGGCGACCTGTTAGTCGCTGATTCACCTGAAGGCCTAAAAGCAACCAGCTACGAGATCAATCTCTATGCTCTTGGCAGCGGCGGTTCAGTGGTCGCCCGTCAGACAGTCTCGGCCAATGGCCGCTATCGTTTCAGCAACCTCATCGACGGCGAATATGAATTGGTCGTGGTAGTTGAAAATAATGAAATCACCCGGATAAAAGTCCAGGTGCGCGCGCCGATTTATCCCACCGATATCCGACAGGACATCTCACTCGCCTGGAAGACCCTCAACAATAAGCCTGCCAGGGCGGCATCAGTCAGCGCCGAAGATTCCTACCAGCGAACGCCAACCAATCAGAAGATTTTTGACAAGGCACAGGCAACCACCGACAACAAGAAATACGACGAATCGATTGTCTTTCTGAAGCAACTGGTGGCCTCCGATCCCAATGACTTTCAAGCCTGGACGGAACTGGGCACTGTCTTTTTGCTGGACAAGAATCTTGCCGAAGCGTCGAAGGCCTACGAACACGCAACCGAAGTAAGACCAAAATTCTTTCTGGCACTGATGAATTTGGGTCGCGTCAGCTTGATGCAGCAAAAATTCAACGATGCTATTCCCATATTGAGCCGGGCCGTGGAAGTGAGACCCACGTCGGCTGACGCGAATTACTATCTTGGCGAGGCTTATCTTCAGGTTAAGAAGGGATCAAAGGCGGTGGGCTATTTCTACGAAGCGCTCAAGCTTGATCCGATTGGCAGAGCCGAAGCACATCTGCGTCTGGCAGCGCTCTACAATGGCGCGGGTCTCAAAGACAAAGCGGCCAACGAATACGTCGAGTTTCTCAAGAAGAAGCCGGACTATCCAGATAAGAAGAAGCTGGAAGAATACATTGCGCAGAATAAAAAATAGTACTGCTCTCTGGCTGCTGTTCCTCTTGCTCGTGGCGGGCTGCGCCTCGACAGCTCGCGCTCAGGGCGGCAATGTCCTGTATGGAGATCTGATCATTGAAGATGATAATTCGGGCGGACTGAGGCCGATCAACTACCTCATCATTCTCTACAGTGCGAACGGCTATGTTCAGTCGAGGCAGACCGTGTCTCCCAACGGGCGCTACCGCTTCAATAATCTGGCTGATGGCGAATACGATATCGTAGTTGAAGTCGAGAACACTGAAGTGGCCCGCGTGCGCATTCAATTGCGCTCGCCGATTTACAAGACAGACTTCAAACACGACATCACGCTGGGCTGGAAATCAACAAATCATCAACCAGCGAAACCGGCCTCCGTTACTGCTGAGGACTTTTACACACGCACGCCCGGCAATCAGAAGATCTTTGCCAGAGCCAGGGAGGCGATCGATAAGAAGAGATATGACGAATCCCTACATCTCTTGAAGGAGTTGCTGGCCACCGATGCCGGCGACTTCCAAGCCTGGACAGAGCTGGGAACGGTTTTTCTATTGGAGAAAAATTTTTCGGAAGCAGAAAAGGCTTACCAGGAAGCCGTGCGCGTGCGGCCGAAATTTTATCTGGGCTTGATGAATCTCGGGCGCGTGCGATTGATGCAGGAAAGATTTGATGACGCCATACCTATATTCCTGCGCGCGCTCATCGTAAGAGCTAATTCCGCCGACGCGAATTTCTATCTGGGCGAGGCGTATCTTCAGATCAAAAAGGGATCCAAAGCGGTGGGTTACTTCTACGAAGCGCTCAAACTGGATCCGAATGGCAAGGCTGAAGCGCATTTGCGCCTGGCAGCGCTCTACAACGGCGCCGGACTCAAAGAGAGGGCCGCCACCGAGTACGCCAATTTCCTGAAGAAGAAGCCGGACTACCCTGACAAGAAAAAACTGCAAGCGTATATCGCGCGTAACAGGAAATAATCCCTGAGATCAATGCAAGAACCAGCTTCAACATTGGCAGGTTGTGAGCTTCAACTGCACTATTGAATGTTTCCTAGCTTGAGCGAGGACAGGGTCCCCTTCCTTACTGCCCTATCTGCACTTGACTGCCCTATCTGCACTTGACTGCCCTGCCTGCATTTGTCTGGTAGTTCATAGTTGATTTCAGTAAGGCGCTTTGGAGTCACTTCTCGTTAATAAATACTGGCCAACTCTTCCTTCATTTCTTTCCACAAACTGGAACTCAGTAACGCGCGCGCCCGCTGCCAGCAAAGATGTAAACGCCGCGCGCGTAGCGGCTCTCCAGCGTGATGCGAGGTCGGGGGCCTGCGTCAGCAAGCGATTAATGTCCGCCGGTATCTCGATGGTCAAAACGCTGGCAACGGAAGCGTCCACGTCTATCCTCAGAGGTTCGTCATCCTGAGCAACGCGAAGGACGGTTCCATCTCCCGCGTCCGCAACTCGTTTCTGCTCTGTTCCGCTTACGCGATCCTTCACCCGCTCGCTATTCAGCAACCAGGTCACCCACAAGCGGTCAGTTCCGGTTTGATGCAGGAAGCTCGTCGTCGCGCCGTAGTAGTCAAGGCGATAGCTATCTGCGATAACACCAAGCTTGCCGAAATTGAGACGCGCGTTCCGCGCTTGCAGTGGATCAAAGGTCCAGGTGATCCTCTCGATACCCATTGCGAGTGCTCGCTCTCTTTGGGCCAGCTTCAGCCTGTAACCGAGACCCGCGGAGCGATACTCAGGTCTAACCGCCAGCATGTCGGAATGCAGGATCGCCTGCTGCTGTTCGCGTCCCGCAAAGCCGAAGACAAAGCCGGCCATGCGGTCGCCATCGAAAGCGCCAAGCAATACCCCTCCGACCTCTATCATTGGCACCAACGCGAGGGCCGGAAAAACTTCACGGTCGGCCACGCCCCACACGTCCTTCTGCAGGTGTTCGACCTCCCGCATTTCGGAGATCTCTGTGATGTCACGAATGATGAGGGATTGTTCTTGCGGGCCGGTCATGGATAGGTCTCGTCAAAGATTCGTCAGCGCCGCGGGTTAGTGAGCGCTATGACCTTAGTCCGTTTATCAATTCCATCAACCAGTCCATGTCGATTGGCTTGGTGACATACGCATCAAATCCCGAGGTCTTGGCGCCCTGACGAAAAGTACTCTCCTGGTGAGCCGTGACGGCAACGATGGTGACGCCTTGCATCTGCTCGTCCTCTCGAATTTGCCTGGTGGCTTCAAAACCGTCCAGGTATGGCAGCGATAGATCCATCAGGATAATGTCGGGGTGCTCTTGCAGCGCGAGTTCAACCGCCGTTTTGCCGTCGGCGGCTTCAATGACTCGATATCCACGATGCTCGAGATCGAGTCGCATCGCGAAGCGAGTATCCTCGAAGTCCTCAACCACGAGAATGGTCCGGTCCGTAGCCGTTTTATCAGTCATTGGTTCCTGTCGCCGCTGCGCGTTCCAAAAGCTCTGCCGAGCACCGGAGGCGAGGGCCCTCTCGGCTCAGAAAAATTTGGATGAATTTATGTCTTGTCCGAAATCCCTGTCAACCCTGGACTTGGCCCTCAATCGGGACAAGAATTAGCCCCGCATAAGAAAACAAGGCGAACACGGAGACGGCTTTTGTCGTTAGAGTTCTGGCAGCAGAGATTACACCAAAACACAGGAGAGTGACCATGAAACGAGTACTGCTCGTCGTCGCACTGGTAATTATCGCCGCAATTGCCGGCATCGTCAGGTCCCACACTCGCGTAAGCCGCGATGGCTTGCAGTTCAAGGTTACTTCTTCAAACCAGGAAAGCGGTGAATTGCGCGACGAGGTCCGCAAGAGTTTTGAACTGGCGCCTGGGGCCGAGGTCAGTATCAGCGGCATCAACGGCGCGGTGACTGTGGAAACGGCAGACACCAAAACCGCTGAAGTGTATGTCGAGCGTACCGGCAAGGAAGCCGGCGCCCTGGAGCGGCGCAAAATCATTATCGAGGGCTCGGCGCACAGTTTGACCGTCCGCAGCGAGAAGGGCGACGTGGGATTATTTGATCGCCTCTTTGGCTCGAATCCGACTGAGCGCGTTACGATCAAGCTGCCCCGACAGGTTTCGCTGACAACTAAAGGTGTAAATGGATCCGTGACTGTCGGCGACATTGATGGTGCCGTTGACGTCAGCGGTATCAATGGCAGAGTTGAGATCGGTCAGGCGACCGGCTCGGCCAGATTTCATGGCATCAACGGCAACATTTCCGTTGCGCTCCGCAGTCTTGATAGTGGTGGCGTGCAAGTCAGTGGTATTAACGGCAACATCGAATTACGTCTGGCGACTGGCGTCAATGCCGACCTGGAAGCACACGGGATGAACGGTAGCGTGCGATCCGATGTGCCCGAGATTAACGTTGAGAAGAGCGATCACGGCAACAAGTATTTCGCCCACATCGGCACCGGCGGAAATTCCATCAGGGTCTCAGGCGTAAATGGGAATGTGCGGCTGACGCGACCCGCAACTGCCTCAACCGCCCCTGCTGAAGAGGGCAAGGGGAAATGAGGGTGTAGGAGTTAGGGTGTAGGGTATAGCAGAACGCACTTGAGAGTGTGGGTAAGAGGGGTGGAGCTCTAAGAGCTTGCCCCTCCTTTCATTTTCCTTATTCCACAATTTTAGGCACCAAATCAAGTTCGAGTGGATTGACCAGGACATTATTTACAGAGGCAATTTGACGTTGACAAGCTCCACTACCCTACTTATGATCTCTTGCGTCGCGCTTCTTACCACAATCCCCACCCAACCCCATTAGCCTCTAACTGGGAGGCCCACGCGAAGGAGGTTTCCATGACACTAAGAAAAAGTTACTTGTTTCCGGCTGTGGTTTTCGCCACACTCGCTATGCTGACAGTCGTGCAACTAGCAGTGACAAAGGCAGAGGTCAAAGGATCAAATGCTGCGGCCTCACAGGAACCGGAGGCGGCACCCAAGCCAAAATCCATCATTGGCGCCTCGGGCGTGATGGCCTTCGTGATAATGGAGATCCGACCCGGATCGGCTGCTGAACAAGCCGGCCTGCGACCCGCAGACTTAGTTACAGCATTGGATGGACAAATTAACTCAATTCAAGACTTTCAGGGAAAGGTAACTAATAGTGAACCGGGAACATCGTTCAGTATTACGTACCGGCGATTCAATCCTTCAAGCGGAGCGATGGAAGAACACAAGGGAACGGTTCAGACAAAGGCCTTCCGAGCGTCCGGTGTCAGCGCAAAACTTCCTGAAGGTTGGCGGTAGTCGCTTGAGTTGTCCTGATTGGTGTTGCGAGTTCTGCACCCACACCAGGTACTCAGAATGCCTCGAAACCAATTATTGGACGGGCAAGAGAAAGTGTCTCTCAGTAGACGGCTAATACAGCGTCCAAACTTGCACGTAACCTGGCGAACGAAGAACAATCAAAGTTGATTTCCACGATCAGCGGACTTGTCCGCCGCCCTCGCGTTACAGACTCGTCGGTTGAAATTGTTGCGCGTACGGCGCACAAGTGCGCTTTCTAACCGGGGTGGGTGTTTTGAGTGAGTGTCATGGGACACTTCTGATGGTCATTCTCCTCTCATTCAGTCCCATGAACCGGGTCAAACTTCCTTGTCTTAACCTTATATTCCTTGTCACCTTTGATCTCCGAAAACTTCACATTCCCGATCGGATACTCCTTCCAGTCTTTGTAGTCATAGTGCCACCACTCGGGTTCGTAAACCGCGAAGCCTTCTGCTTCCATCGCCGCGCGCAGTTTGTCCCGCAGCGCTTTTGTTTCGGGTGAGGCGCAGGCGTAGTTGATGTGCGCGCGTTCTGTCATCTCGTCGTACTCGCTGGGCATCGTGACTTCCTGTCCGGTTTTCAAATCAAACAACGAGAGATCGACCGCGCAACCACGGTTGTGGCGAGATCCTTTCGCCGGGTCGGCGACAAATATCTTCTTGTCTTCGGGAGTAGCATCCCAAAAGATTTTGGTCACATACCAGGGGCGATAACCATCATGAATGATTAGGCCGTAACCCTGCGGGCGCAGGCCTTGATGGATGCGCACCAAAGCCTCCGCGGCCGGTCGCTGTAAAAACGCGCGCGCCTGTTGGTACACCGGGCGGCCCAGAAAATTATTCCTGGTGGCATAGCGAATATCAAGCTTGATGGTGGGATCGAGTTTGATGATCTCTACCAGATCGGACTTACGAAAAGGACCCGCTTCCTTTGGCGGCTGCTGTGCATAAGCAGTCACGGAAAGGAGCAGGATGAATATCATGATCCAATGGCGTTGTGGTCTGTTCATATGATTGGTTCTCGTTCTTAAGGGGTTGAAACTCTGCATGAGCTCCACGCATGAATGCCTACGAGAACGTTTGGTTAAGTGCAGGTCAGGAACGGGACCCTGTCCCCGCTCAACTTTCAAGACTATCTTGACGGGGACCACGCCCAACCCGTTTCACAATTTCTGAAAGTCTTTCGCGGGTTCATTGAATCTTTGCTAACTTGAGCGGGACAGGGTCCCCTTCCTTACTGCCCAATTCCAACCAGGCATCGTTCACGTCCAGGCACTCGTAATGAGTCGCAGCCGCTTAAGCTATCTCTGCGGCCGCGAACGTTCAAAACTCCACCGGCTTGCGCGTGGTCAGCGTCGGCGCATTCCACAATCGCAACTTGTCATTCCATTGAGGGACAGTTTCGCTGATGAATTTGTTAGTCTCAGTCATGCGGGCGCGGAACTCAGGCTCCAGCTCTTTGAAGTATTCGCGTTGCCCCACGGTTGGAGCTCCGTTATAGCCGTCGATGTCACCGAATAGGCCTCCCAGCTTATCCGTCACCCGCGCCCCGCCAGGCAATCCCAGGGTCTGTTCGGATGCTCTGCCAAGGCGGCGTGTCATGTCATCGATCTGTTTCTGGTAATCCGTAAGCGCCTTCAGCAACTCTTTGTCCGGCTCCTTGCTGAGACCTTTGACCGTCGTTTCCGTGTGTTTCAATTGCTCCTTAACGCTGTCGAGATAACGCAGGGCGGTGTTCGCTGAGTTCTGCAATCCCTGAATTGTCGTCAAGAGATCGAGTTGAGCACGCAGGTCCGCGGGGGAAACCGTAATCGTAGGATCAAGTTTTACCTCGACTTGCTGTTCTAAAGTTTTGTCGCCAACCGTTAAGCGCACGGTGTAATTGCCAGGCAGGACCTGCGGCCCGCGTGGACCGCCACCGAAAGCTGTCTCTTCTTCGCCGGGCGGCCGCCGTTGTTCCGGTCCCGAGTAGCGCAGATCCCAGGCGACGCGATTCAGACCTTTCTCATTCGCAGGCTTTTGCAGCTCCTGAATTACTCCGCCTTCGCCGAGGATCTGAATCTTGACGGGTGTCTTGTCGTCCTGCTTTTCTTTCAGATAATAAGTTATCAACGCCCCGTAGGATGGATTGGGCGCGGCGAATTGTTTGTCGCCATTGCCATAGCGTGTAAAGCGCTGCGTATACCTCAGCGCCGGTCGAATGGGAAACAAGTGGGCGTTACTGCTGAGGATGGCGGGCGTCATTTGTTGAATTGGCGTCACGTCGTCAAAGATCCAGAAACTGCGAGCATGAGTAGCGAGGATCAGGTCGTTCTCGCGCGGATGAACCAGAATATCGTGGACCGAAAGGTTCGGCAGATTTTTCAGATTCAGTGGTATCCACTCTTTGCCGTCTGTGTAGGAAATGAAAAGACCATTCTCCGTGCCGCAATACAACAGATTTGGATTTTTGGGATCCTCGCGCACGACCTGAACGTAAGTTCTCGCCGGCAGATTGCCGGCGATGCTGGTCCAGTTCTTTCCGCCGTCCGTCGTCTTGAAGATGTAAGGCTTAAAGTCGTCAAACATGTGACGGTCGAAAGCAACGAATGCAGTTTGGGCATTCACGCGAGAGAGTTCGATGTGCGATACCGGCGAGTTGGCGGCCAGCTTCGGCACATTGCGCACGATGTTCGTCCAATTTTTGCCGCCGTCCGTTGTGACCTGTAAATTCCCGTCGTCAGTCCCGACCCAGATCGTGTCCTTTTGCAGCGGCGATTCGGCCAGGGTAATGATGGTCGTGTAGTACTCGGCCGTCGAGTTTTCGAAAGCTATCGGCCCGCCCGCGTCTTTTTGTTTTTCAGAATCATTGGTTGTCAGATCGGGACTGATCTTTTCCCAGGTCTTGCCAAAGTCGGTCGATTTGAAGACTACGTTGCCGGCAAAGTAAAGCGTGTTGTGGTCGTGCAAAGAAAGTACGATGGGCGTGTTCCAGTTGAAGCGATACTTCTCGCCGGCGGGCGGGCCGCCCCCGCTGTTGCGACCCCAGGGATTGATCGACTGCTGTTCGCGTGTGCGCATGTCGGTGCGCACAATACTGCCCCCCTGCGATTCGGAAATATAGATCTCGGGATCGTCGGGATGGTTGACGATATAGAAACCGTCGCCAAAATTAACCATGCGCCAATCGTCGTTCATGATGCCGGCCGGTTCGCGGGTACGGCTGGGCCCGGTCCAGGCGCCATTATCCTGATACCCGCCCATAAGGTAGTAAAAAGGCTGCCGATTGTCGGCATGAATCTGGTAAGGCTGGCCAATGGGAATGTTGAAAACCGGTTCCCACGTCTCGCCATCGTCGAAAGAGACGGCAAAGCCGCCGTCCTGAGCCACCCACAGACGCCTGGGGTTTTTTGGATCGATCCACATAGCGTGATAGTCAATGTGCACCTTGCCGGTAATTGAGCGAAAAGTCTTGCCGCCGTCAATGGAAGAAAAGAGCGTCGAGGCTACCGCATAGACATGATTCTCGTTGCTGGGATCGACGCGCACGCGCGTGTAATAAAAACCGCGCGAAACGATCTGCGCCTGCTTGGAAACCATCTTCCAGTTTTCACCGCGATCGTCCGAGCGGTACAGGAGTCCCTCCTTCGCTTCGAGCATCGCATAGACCACATTGCCGTTGCTGGGCGCTACTCTAATACCGATGCGTCCGATCAACTTTGGCAGGCCGTTAGTTAACTTATTCCAGGTATGCCCGCCATCGATTGATCTAAAGACGCCGCCCTTTTCGCTCCCACTGCGGAAGGTCCATGGCTTGCGCTCAAAACTCCACATGCCGGCATAAAGAATGTTTGGATTAGTTGGATCGATATCCAGATCAGAGCAGCCATGCTCCTTGTCGATATAAAGCGTTTTGGTCCACGTCTTACCACCATCAGTGGTCATGAACACGCCCCGCTCTTCGTTGGGCCCGAATGCGTGGCCGACTGCCGCGACGTAAACGATGTCCGGGTTCTGCGGATTGATCGCGATGGCTGAAATGTGTTCGGTCTCCTTCAGTCCCATGTGCTTCCAGGTTTTGCCGCCGTCAAGCGTCTTGTAGATACCATCGCCGAACGAGACCGTGTTGCGCGTGTTCGATTCGCCGGTGCCCACCCAGACCACGTCCGGATTACCCGGCTGCACCGCAATGTCTCCGATCGATATCGTGCCCTCACGCTCAAAGAGTGGTTTCCAACTGACACCACCGTTAATGGTCTTCCAAAGGCCACCCGCGGCCGAGGCGGCATACACGATATTCGGATTGCCCGGCACGCCTTCAACGTCGGTGGCGCGCCCGCCCATATTTGCCGGTCCAATACTGCGCCACTCTAATCGTGCAAAGGCCTTCTCGAGTGGTGACCTGAGCGGGTCTTCTTTTTCGGTCGACGTAGTGGCCTGAGCTGCAAGTTCCACGGCGAGGAACGCGAAGGCCATGGGCAGCAGACAGAAAGCAACAAGCAGTTTGCGCAAAGGCATGGAATCTCTCCCGAGAGCGAATATCGAAAAGCTTGATTACAAAGGCTAGGGCGCAAGTTTAGCACTGAAGAAGGGACGTGGCACGCGCATCTTGTGCGTGTTTGGTGGGAAGGAGGCGCGTTTACCGGGGTAGTGCAGTTCGCGGCAGGCCCACGGGCGGGGACGCCCGTGCCACTTTGCAGAAAATGGAATCTTTATTACTCTCGACGCACTATGGAAACATTCGCACAAACTCAACGCACAACTCTAAAACGCTTGCCTAAGCGCGGCGTGTTCGATCGCGAACTGGTGTACGACATCCTTGACGAAGGATTCATTTGCCACGTTGGGTTCGTCGCCGAGGCGCAGCCCTTTGTTATTCCAACCGGATATGCGCGAGTCGCAGACCACCTTTACATCCACGGCTCGCAAGCCAGCCGCATGTTACGGACTCTGGAGCAGGGGATTGACGTCTGCGTCACGGTGACATTGCTGGATGGATTGGTGTTGGCCCGGTCGGCATTTCATCATTCGATGAATTATCGGTCCGTGGTTGTCTTTGGTCAGGCCACAGTCGTCAGCGGACGAGAAGAAAAGCTTGCGGCGCTGCGGGCGTTGTCCGAGCACATGATTCCCGGCCGTTGGGATGAAGTGCGCCAGCCAACCGAACATGAGTTGAAGGCGACATCCGTGTTGACCATGCCGCTGACTGAGGCCTCGGCCAAGGTGCGAACCGGACCTCCCATTGATGACGAAGAGGATTATGAGTTAGCCGTGTGGGCCGGCGTGGTGCCGTTGCGTCTTGTGGCCGGCGAGCCGATTGCCGATCCGCGACTGCCGCATGGGACAGCAGTCTCTGATAGCGCGAGTAAGTATCAACGAGGGCAGCGGGGGATCGATTCTGTCTGATTCTGGTTCTTTGTCCCTGGTTCTTTGTTCCTGGTACTTGATGCCTCGCTGAAAGCTTCTGGCATGGGGCTCCGTTACGTGCGGGTAAAAAACAAAGAATAAAGAATAGATCGATTTGCCGCCGGCTGCTTTCTGCCTACTGCTTACTGGGATTTATGGATTCTTTGACCTACATGCAGTTGCTCCGCAGCAACCGGTTATTCAGGCGGTTGTGGCTGGGCCAGGTGGTTTCTGAGCTTGGCAATTGGTTCTATTTCATTGCCGCCCTGGGTCTGGTCCGCGTGGTTTCGCACAACGCCGCCGGCGCCACCACGATCATCCTCATAGCCAGGCTTGTTCCGTTCACGGTGTTTGCTCCGCTGGCCGGCGCTGTCGTCGATCGCTGGTCCAGACGGACCGTAATGCTGATCACGGACCTGACCCGCGCCCTGGTAGCTCTGCTCCTGCTTTTGGTCCACGCTCCCGGCGATCTGTGGATTGCCTACGTTTGCACAATTTTGCTTTCGCTGTTTGGCGCGTTCTTTGAGGCCGCGAAAAACGCCGCGGTGCCCAACATTACCGGTGATCGTGATTTGCTTGCCGGCACCGCCCTTATGTTCTCGTCGCGATTTCTATTGATGTCCTTCGGGGCGGCGTTGGGAGGCTGGACGGCAGCCAGTTTCGGCTACAAGGCGGCGTTCATAGTCAACTCACTTTCGTTTCTGGTCTCGGCCTATTCAGTTTGGTCGATACCTGATCGGGCCACCAGACAGGATCGCGAACCGGGGGCGGCCGACTTACAGATCAAACAGCGAAGAAGACTTTCTACCTACTGGTCTGATATTCGCGAAGGTTGGGCCTACATCATCAGTCATGCGCCGGTGACGGCCATCCTCGGCATCAATATTCTATGGGCCACAGGCGGTGGCGCCATCAATCTAATATCGGACCGGCTTGGTGGTCTGGTGTTCGCCGGTCACAACGGCATTAGTGGTGATGCGGCCGTTGCCGTGCTTTATTTTGCGGCCGGCATGGGCTTGTTCATCGGTATGATGATCGCGCGTCGCGTCGGCACCTACCTGGAGATGCGAGGCAAGACAGTGGGTTTCATTGGTTGGATGCTAATTGTGCAGGGGTTCGTGTTCGCGGGTATCGGCTTGATGCCTACACTGGTTCTGGCAAGCGTGATGCTTTTCCTGTCTCGCGTGATGCTGGGAGTTGAATTTGCGATCCAGGAGACGCTGCTGATGCGCCTGGTACCGGACAAGCTGCGCGGTCGCGTTTCAACTACCGATCGCGCCACCGAACTGCTCATCTGGAGTCTTTCCACCGCTCTTGCGGGCTGGTCGTTGCGGGCGATCACACCGCGAACGCTGACGGTTGTTTCAGGGTTATTATCAGCTTCAGCGGGGGTTGTGTGGCTGGTCTTATTTGCCTTGAAGCGCGTGAGATTGCCCCAGCGAGGAATCGATCAGTCGACACAAGCCGATCCGGAGATCGCCTCGGTATAAACAAAGTCCGACAAACTTCAGTTTGTCGTTACCCGGTAATCCGCAAATCGGAGTTCGGGTAAACTCGACAACAAACTGAAGTTTGCCGGACACACATTTAAGGTTGAGCCCGCGCGTGCACCAGTCGGCGCATGCGATCGGCGAACAGGACGTCAATCTTCTGTGGCTCGACAATCGCCGTCACTTCACCCAAACCAAAGTTCGGATGCAGAATCGTTTGCCCGGTACGATAGGTGCGAGTTTGTTCATACGGCGCTCCCGGTGCTGCGTTCGAGCGACCACCGGTGAGCTTGGTGCCGCTTTTGAAAGAACTGAGTTTTCCACACTTGGGGCAATTGACACGAGAAATCAGACCGCGTTTGGTCACTGAGGCGACAACGTGTCCGCGCTCTTCGCCACACGTTATACATAATTTCTCTACCCTATCGCCGACTTTGTAAGTTGGCTTTTCTGGTTTCTCCATAAACGCCCCCTTTCTAAAAGATAGTTAAGAGTTTGATTTTGGCTCGGAGACCGGGATCCACCAGGGATCCCAGTCTCCGAATTTGTCTAAGGTGAACAGCGCTTAGTAGCGTCCGCCGCCGCCGCCGCCGAAGCCGCGACCACCGCCGCCGCCGCCGCCACGATTGCCACGATCCTCGCGAGGCTTGGCTTCGTTGACGTTCAGATTACGGCCGTTCATTTCCTTGCCATTGAATTGCTCAATAGCCTTTTGCGCTTCCTCTTTCGAAGACATTTCGACAAAGCCGAAGCCGCGTGAGCGACCCGTTTCGCGATCCTCGACAACTGCCGCTGATTCGACAGTCCCGGCCTGCGCAAATAATTGATTTAAGTCGTCGCTCGAAGTTTGAAACGAGAGATTCCCAACGTAAAGTTTCATGGACATGGATGTGTTTCCTCTCCTCTATAGGAGCGTTAAGAGAAGCTGTCGAATCAAAGCTGACTTCGGAGAAACGGTAGCAGCGAAGACTTGCGTTCGGGCTCTAGAGAGCGGCTTCTTCAAGGTTGTCATTGCCTGCTCTCGAACTTCCAAACGCCGTCGCCTGTTTGGCTCGGGGCGCATCCGTTGATGCAGAGAGAAGGTGTATCGAGCAATATAATGCCTTATTTGCCTGCGGATTGGCAAGGCGATGGCTGGGACCGCACGCTTCCAGCGTGCTGGAGATGCCGTAGCGACTCTCTGCGATGCAGGAGGCCGTTGGCCCAACTCCAGCACGCTGGAAGCGTGCGGTCCCAGCGTACACCCGTGCAAAAGCCCGCTTACATAACTATTACACCTCGGTTGTTTCCAAGCTGCTATGTTGTTAGGGAAGGCTCGCATCCAACAAATGCGACCGGATTATCAAGCAAAGGGGTTTCGCATGGCTAAATTGGCTCTAATCGAAAACGAAGATCGCAAAGTGAACTGGAACACGACGATCTTCATGATCATATTTCACACCGGCGCGCTCGCGGCGCTCTTCATGTTCAGCTGGCACGCGTTGGTTGCAACTCTAATCCTTTGGTGGATAGCGGGAAGCCTCGGAATAGGCATGGGCTTTCATCGCCTGTTGACGCATCGTGGCTACAAAACGCCCAAGTGGGTCGAATACTTCCTGACGATTTGTGGGCTCTTGGCGCTCGAGGGCGGGGCGATTAATTGGGTAGTGACACATCGCATTCATCACGCCCACACCGATGCTCCCGGCGATCCGCATACACCCCGCGAGGGCAAGTGGTGGGCGCACATGGGTTGGATTCTAAGAGGCACTGCGCAGCAACATCCTGACGAGGTGATGGAGCGGTACGCTCCCGATCTGATGAAGGATCCGATACACCTTTGGTTGAACCGGCTTTATTTCGTGCCTTTGATTATTTGTGGCATCGTACTGCTGTGGCTCGGCGGCTGGTCCGCTTTGATGTGGGGCACATTCCTGCGCGTAACCCTGGCCTTACACTTCACCTGGCTGGTTAACTCCGCAACTCATCTTTGGGGAAGTCGACGTTTTGAAACCAACGACGATTCGACCAACAACTGGTGGGTGGCTTTGCTTTCATGGGGCGAAGGGTGGCACAACAATCATCATGCGCATCCACGTGCCGCGCGACATGGTTTAACCTGGTACGAGATCGACGTCAACTGGTGGGGCATTCGGACCTTGCAGTTTTTCGGTTTGGCCAGGAGCATCAAACAGATCGGCAAGCAACATCTGATTAGCGCCAATGCCGCCAACCAAGAGTTGAAGCAAGCAGCGTAGAAATCAGTAGGCAGACGGCAGGAGCAGGAGGCAGACGGCAGGAACAGTCGAGGCTATAGGGAAGATACCTTTCCTGCCTCCTGGTTCTGCCGACTGCCTCCTTCTTTGTCTTCTGCCTTCTGTCCTTTAGAATCACTCCATGCGCGTGCGTGGCCGTCGTCGTAAATCCGTAGCCTTTTTCATCGTGCTCGGGGCCTGCCTGGTGGCTTTGGCAGTGGCTCTCAACGTTGGCTGGATTCTGCTCAACTGGCGAGAAGTGGCATTGCTGGTCCTCGGCATCGTCTTTTTCATGCTCATCATCACGGGCGTTGTCCTCAATACGATATTTCTTATTCGAGAAATACGCCGCAACGAACAGCATGACGCATTCATTAATGCCGTTACTCATGAGCTGAAGACACCTCTTGCTTCCATTCGACTTTATCTCGAAACCTTAAAGACCCGGCCGGTCGACGAGCCCCAGCGTTTGGAGTTCTACAACGTGATGCTGGCCGACAGTGACCGGCTGCTGCACACTGTGGAGCAGGTGCTGCGAGCCGGCAGGGCCTCTGCTCAGCGGCGTCAGCGAACCGCGGCGACTACAATTGACGTGGGCGAAGTAGTTCGTGAATGTCTCGAGCTCACGCGTGTTCGCTATAACCTGGGGGATAATACGCTGCATTACGCGGACACGTTGAATGGTGAGCGGGCGTGTGTCGCGGGTGATCTAGACGAAATACGAGCCGCCGTTTCAAATCTGCTGGACAATGCCGTTAAATACTCAGATAAAGAGGTCAACGTTTCCATCGCTGTGGCCGCCCCCGACAAAAAGAACGTGGTGGTACGCATTGTGGACCAGGGGATCGGCATTCCCACCGGCCAGCTCAAACGTATCTTTAACAGATTCTATCGCGCGCCGGGACGGTTTATGGCGCGCGTGAAGGGGACTGGTTTGGGACTCTTTATCGTCCAATCGATTGTCAAAAGACATGGTGGCCGGGTATTTGCGGAAAGCGCGGGCCTCGGTCAGGGAAGTACTTTTACGATTCAACTTCCGAGGATCTATACGCGATGAGCGCTGTACTGGTTGTAGAAGATGAAAAGCACCTGGCCGACGGCTTGCGCTTCAATCTCGAAGCTGAAGGCTATGACGTCGATACCGCCGCTGACGGTGAATCCGCACTTTCGCTTTTGCTTGACGACCCACGTCGCTTTGATGCCGTGGTGCTGGATGTCATGTTGCCGGGAAAGAATGGCTTTGAAGTGGCCGCGGAACTTCGACAGGCGGGCCAGTTTGTTCCGGTGCTGATGTTGACGGCCCGCGGCCGTCCTGAAGATGTCTTGCGTGGTTTTGAATCGGGCGCCGATGATTATCTGCCGAAGCCTTTCGATCTCGCGGTTTTGCTCGCGCGCATCAACGGACTGTTGCGTCGTCGCCAATGGTTTGACCGCGACTCGCAGAGCTCAAACTCCGCGCCGGTGGGTAGCACTCAAAAAACCCAAATTCCAGCGGTAAATGAGGGCGATCCCTTTGTCTTTAGCGACAAGGCAATCGATTTCGGAAGATTGGAATTGCGCGCCAAAGAGCAAATCGTCCGGTTGACGCTGATGGAGGCTCAGCTATTGCGCTACTTGATCCAGCACGAAGGAGAAATCGTTTCGCGCAAGGCCATGCTCGAGGATGTTTGGGGGTTACGCGAAGATACCGACACCCGGGCCATAGACAACTTCATCGTGCGCTTGAGAAAGTACATTGAAGCTGAGCCGGCCAAACCCAAACACCTGCTGACGGTGAGGGGAGTGGGTTACCGCTTTGTGGCCGAGCCTGAGGAGAACGAAGAACTGGTTACGCAGTAATGATCGACGCGCGCACGCCCAGCAAGTCAGAAAAATCCTTCGTATAGACTACATCGATCTTACGAATGCGGCTGATTGTTTCGACCAGCTCCTCGCTGGAGATAAATCCGTTCTCAGTATGAGTCAGTGCCCAGGTGGGAACGTGTGCCGCCCTTTGCAGCAAGTCTTCTACAAAGCCGAGGTACTGCTGTTTGCTCTGTACCGGAGCGCCGAGTAGTCCCGCGGTGGTGTCGCTGAACTTGTCCCAGAAATGATCGCCTCCCTGCAACCATTCCTCACGCCACCCAGACAATGTGTCGCGGTGTGGTTCGGTTTTGAGCGTAGGAGTCGGCAGGCGCAGAAACAGAAGATCGGTGTGCTGACGCTCTGCCACAAACCCGCGCACATCCTGATTCGAGCATTGATTGCGCAGTGAGTTGTCGACCGGCTGAGGCAAGGTCGCGGCGAGTTGGCGATAGACTTTGGAAAGTGAAAGCGGCTCGCGCAGATGGCGCGTCTCGTCATCAAATGAGAGAACGTAATCGCCGACCATCATGCCCAGCGTCAGCGACAAGGCCCGCTTGTGGGGCGAGTCCAATCGCTCTGCATTGAAGCGAACGTTATCGAACCACCAGGCATCTGTCTCGTTGAACCACTTTGTAATCGAGACATTGTCCTGATTATCACGCGGCACGTAGGCATCATCCAGCACCATTTCAAGGTCGTCTTCGGAGAGTTGTTCCAAATGGTTTTCAACCAGCGCGACGAGCTTGGTGTAGGACCAGAGCATGGGATCGTTTGCGGCTATGCGAACTCGCCAGCGCTTGAGTCGCAGGCACAGATCGGGCTCACCAGTGAAGGGAAGAGCGATTGAGCTAAACTTCAGGCGGCGGAGCACACCAAGTTCGAAGGCCAGCCAGCCGCTGGGAAGAGTTGCTGAATTGTTAAGTGTCACCTTGTGATTCACCCTGCCGATTTCAGATTTCAGATTTCGGAGTGCAGAATTTAGTTCCGATTTTGCATTTAAGATCTGAGATCTCAGATCTGAGATCTCAGATCTGAGACCCGACACCAAAAATCAAAAACCAAAGACCAAAAACCAAAAACCAAAGACCAAAGACCAACCCCCCCCTCTTCACCGACTAAACGACGAGAACAGGTTCCACTCCCGTTCGGCAGACAAATCTGCCTGCGCCGTTTCCGAGTCAGCCGGAGTCTGAGAGACTGCATAAGATTCAAGCTCTGTCATGGGCCCAAGCGAGAGCAGCGCATCGACTACCTTTGGATCGAATTCGATGGCGGCCCACTCAGCCATGTGTTCGCGCGTTTTTTCCTTATTCATCGCCGCGCGGAATGGTCGGGCCTCAGTTAGCGCCGCATAAGAATCGGCAACTCGCAAAATGCGCGCCGCGAGCGGAATCTCTTCGCGGCGCAGCGCGTCAGGGTAGCCGCGTCCATTCCACCATTCGTGATGCCAGCGAATGATAAGTTGCGCCGCGCGATCGCCGCCGGTCTTGGCAGCTTCCTGTTCACCAATGATCGAATGTCGCTCCAGGTCCAAACGCTCCTCAGCGGTTAACGACCCCGCACGCTTAAGATAGTCACGATCCATCGCCGCTTCACCCATGTCATGTAACAGCGCCGCAGCCCGTAAGGACTGTAGGTCTTTGGAGCCGAGTGAGAAGGCCCTGGCAATTTCCCCTGCCAAAGTTGCGATCCTTTCCGCATGGGCATGCTGGTATGCCTCGAACTCGTCAGTCTGACGCGCGATCTTGCGGAACACCTTGCTTTCCAGATTGATGCTCCCGTTTGTCTTGATGGATGACATTAGTTTCCTGCTTCCAAGCTCTCCAGCATGCGACGCGCCTCAACGTTTTTCGCATCCAGTGATAGCGCGCGTTCCAATTCCGTTATTGCTCTTCGAGAAAATCCCAGTTCGCGGTAGAGTCCAGCCAGCATTACGCGATATGCAGCATTGGCCGGATCCAATTTCACTGCCGCCTGTAACTCAGCCTCGGCCAGCCGTCGGCTTTGCTGATGAGAGGCCAGAGCCCGCCCGTAGTATGCACGATATTGCGGCTGATTCGGAGCCAGCCGTGCGGCTGCGGACAAACAGGCGATGGCCGTGTTGGTCTGACCGAGCTGCAAAGCGGCCGCGCCTTCTTTGAAACGCTGCGCAGCGAGTGCCTGATCATCGACTGCACTCGCACCGGCAGCCTGGTCGGCGGAACGCAAAGGGGTCTCACTGATCGGGATAGACTTGCCCGCGCGACCGGCTGCGGCAATCTTTGCATCGTAATTTGACCTCGAGTCAACATCCGATAACATTTCGTGTGCCTGAGTGATGCGAGCAAAGGCCGCTTCCAGTTGCAGGTGGAGCGGTGTGCGAGCCAGGTCATGAAACCTGTCAGGATGAAAGCGACGGGCCAGCGAATAATAGGCCTGCTTAATCGCGTCGGCATCGGCGACGATTGGGACGCCAAGTACCTCGTAGTGATTTGTCGCTCGCGCCAATTCATCCAGAAACTCTTTCAGTTCGTCCTGTGGGTCTCGTGGCCTAACCACCCGAGAGACAGGGGCAGATTCGGGCGCGGGAGCCTTTAGCGAAGGAGACTTCTGGGACTTTGCATCCTTTTGGACATTGGTTCGAAATGCATAGGGCCACGATTCGCGTTTTAACATCCCCACCAGGATCAACCCATAAATAATTCGCAGCGCTTCGGACTCGGGAAGACCACTGACGCTCAAGAGTTCACCGAGATCAGTCGGGCCTTCAACCCGCGACAACAGGAAACCTTCGGTCGCCGAAAGATGCAGATCGTTTCCGGCATTGATAGCCGGCGAGATCGTCTCGCGCGGATTACGCAATCTGCCGCTATATTCCTGTGTTTGCCGAGAGGCCTCGAGCAAAAGCTGTTTGATGGGAACATGCGCCCGAACCGGTGTGGTCAATCGGGCGCGTTCCTCAAAACTCCAGTCGCCACCGCTCCAAAGCAAGAGGACGCGGACGACATCAGACACCTGCTCGGCCAATATTCCATCAAGCGCCTCCTGCGTCAGCAGTCGCCGCGAGATTAGGGCCGCGGCCAGGTCGAAGTCGGAAGCAGAGTCTGCGTCGGGGACAATGTCTGAAGGAAGGCCGCGTTTCTGTACATACCCAGACAGGCGCAGCGTGCGCAGATTGGCGGTGGCGTAGAGCAATTCACCGGCCTCAAAGTAGATCACGGCCTTGACGCGCTGCCGGTCGACTCGCAAGGCGCCAGATAGCCCTTTCTCCGTTATTTCGCTAATCAGTTCTGCGAGCGGATGCTCGCTCAGTTGGCCATTCATGCCTGGCAAATCATAGCACGAAGTATTTCAGGATCTCAGATCCGAGATCGATGCGAAAGCATTGATGAGATAAAAAAACTACCGAAATCAGGGTAGTGCTCCGTTAGTGATTTCATCACTACGGGACTGAGAACGTTTTTCCAGCACACTGTTTTCTTGCCACGCACAAGAGCAACAAACTTACCGATCGCTACCGAAATCAAAGATCCTTTGACAGCCTTAGACCTGCACCCTATATTTGCATGACCCGAAAAATTCAAGATCAGCGCAGCGAAGGAGGCAAACTTTCAGGCTTCTCGTCGGAAGGAAAACCTGGCAGTCACAGACCTATGCAGGAAGATCAAAGTAAGAGCAAAGTTGCGGAAGTGGCCCATGCAATAGGCGGCCAGGCCGGCATTACCACAGACCTGAACGACCGCGAACACTTGATTGAAGAGTTGAAGCACCGGACCGCCGCATTGGAAGTGGCCAACAAGGAATTGCGGCGCGTGTCACACTACCGCACACTCTTTCTCGGTCGCATGTCTCACGAATTGCGTACCCCGCTCACTTCGATTCTTGGCTTCACGGAGATACTTCTTGATCACGAACAACTGAGTGATACTCAGCGCAGATTCTGTCAGAAGATTCAGGATTCGGGGTTGCAGTTACAGGCCAGCCTGGACCAACTCGTCGACTTGTCGCACATTGAAGCGGGGCGAACCGAACTCTTTCTGCAGGAGTTTTCCCTGCGCGAGGCCGTTCGTGATTCCTGTGCCGCGGTCGCACGGCTGGCTGACAGGCACGAAGTTAGGATCGACTGTGAATTGGCGCCGGAACCGACCACGATCGTCTCTGACATGGGAAGACTGCGCCAAATCCTCTACAGTTTTCTGGCCTGGGGAGTTAGCCGAAGTTCCGCTGGACAAAGCGTTAACCTGCGTACGTGGTTGGCCCGGCCCGGAAGTCTGAATATTAGCCTCGATGATGCCGGTGCTCGCATCGAGGATCTTGCCAGGGCGTTTGATCCGGAGGAGCGGACCGGCTCAGGTGAGCTCCCAAACCTGGATGAACTGGGAGTCATCATCGGCCGCCGTCTGGTGGATATGTTGGGCGGCACTGTGACCCTCGAGAACCTGGAGACAGCAGGGGCACGAGTCACTATTGAGCTGCCGATTTCCGGCGAAGGAGCATGACGGCGTCTGAGGAGATCCAAATTCGCGAATGCACCACCGTCGCCGAGTTCGACGGATGCATTGCCCTGCAAAAGGAAGCATTCGGATTGCCCGATCAGGAACTTTCACCGCGCCGGCATTTGATAGTTTCGCGTCAGGCCGGGGGTTGGACCCTGGGCGCTTTCACGAAAGATAGAATGGTAGGTTTTGTGCATCATCTCGCGGCAGTTCGCGACAACGAGATCTTTGGTTACTCACACATGATGGGAGTCGCCGTGGATTATCAAAATAAAGGTGTAGGCGCGCAGTTGAAGTGGGCCCAACGGGCGCGCGTGCTGGCCGAAGGACGCGATTTCATCAAGTGGACCTGGGAACCAATGCGTGCGCGCAACGCCCATTTCAACCTGAACCGGCTGGGTGTGATTGTCGAAGCCTATGCCGAAAATTTTTATGGCACCGACTACGGCAGTGACTTTGCCGGCCAGCTACAAGGCGCGCCGGGCATCGACAGCGATCGCTTGTTTGCGAGCTGGTACCTTTGCTCGGAACGCGTAACTCAGCTGGCTCAGCGCGAGGCAATTGCACACGCTGGTCCACCTGCGGCAGCTGTCGCCATTCCTGCGAATTGGCCACAGCTTGTAAGCGATGATCCGGGTATGGCAAAGCAGGAACAATTACGTGTTCGCGAAGAGTTCAAGCGCGCCCTGGCGAGTGGTCTGGTCTGTGCGGGCTTCGATCGTGCAGCCGAGCGACCACGCTATCTTTTTTTCGAGCGCGCGCGTTAGTGGGCCAGTTTGAAGGAGTGGCTCGGGCGTCTCGTCCGTGAACCACGCGCAAGATGCGCGTGCCACAATAAAACGGACCCGATGCCCGAACGCACTTAAACCTTGCAGACCGGCTCGCCTTAGCCGATCATTCACCCATGAGTTTTGTCCGCTTTGATCGTTACGTTGACCGTCACGCGCAGAGTTTCGCTGAGCGCCTGCAGATGCTTTGTCGCATGCCCTCAGTAGCCGCGCGGGGGACGGGAATGCGCGCCACGGCCGAGGCGGTCGAGCAGATGATGCAACGGGTAGGGATCGGCACGCGAAGTTTTCGGATCGGCAACGGCTATCCGATTATCTACGGCGAGTGCGGCTCCGGACCACATGCCTTTTTAATCTACGGTCACTACGACGTGCAGCCGGTGGGTCATCTGACGGACTGGTCGGTTGGTCCATTCGCGGCCGGCATTATCGATGGGAAACTTTATGCGCGAGGCGCCGCCAACAGCAAAGGAGACTTGCTGGCGCGGCTGGCGGCGGTTGAGGCCTATCAGAAATCCTTCGGCAAACTGCCCGTTTGTTTTCGTTTCATTGTCGAAGGCGAAGATGGCCTCGGCAGCCCCAGTCTTTATCGCTTCACTGCTGAACATGCGGATCTGCTGCAGGCCGAAGGATGCCTTTGGGACGAAGGCTATCGTGACACGAAAGAGCGGCCGGTCATCAGCCTGGGTTTCAAGGGAATAACTTTTTTGGAATTGCGGGCCCACGGAGCGCGCAGTGACTTGCACTCAAAGTGGGGCACCATAGTTCCCAATCCGGCGTGGCGCCTGGTCCAGGCGCTGTCAACCATCACTTCACCAAAAGGGGTAATCACCATCGATGGTTTCTCTTCGCACCTGGCCCCGGTCACCGAAGATGATATGAAAGCGCTCCGGGCCATTGAGCTTGACGAGGCCGGTCTTAAACGTGAATTCCGGATCGCGAGTTGGGTGCGTTCCATGAAAGGCGAAGCGCTGATCAAGGAGCACATCTTTGGCCCGACCTGTACCATCTGCGGGATTCAAACAGGACATACGGAAGCCGGCCCCAAAACTGTTTTACCCAGTACCGCAATGGCGCGCCTGGACTTTCGGCTGGTGCCGGACCTGACGCCGGAGTTGGTCGTCAGATTGCTGCGCGAACATCTGAATGTGCGTGGCTTCAGGGATATCGAAGTCATCGAGCTGGGCAGCGCACCGCTGGCAAAATCATCGGCAACTTCCCGGGTGGCGCTTGCCGCCACTGAGTCGGCATTGGAAGTTTATGGCTTGCCGCCGATCGTCTATCCGATGGATCCCTCGAGTGGTCCGGTCGGAGCTGTGTGTGGCGCATCGAAGCCATCGGCGCCCGTAGCCAGTTTCGGTATCAGCTATGCCGGCTCGAATCCGCATGGGCCCGATGAACACATTCGCCTGGATGATTTTCTGCAAAGTATCAAGTTTATCGGGCGCGTCATTCATCGTTTGGGAGAAGGGAAGACCAGAAGCAGCGGCGGCGCTCGTACGAGCGGAATTCATGAGAAGGTCACCCACTAGTGCGTGTCCCTAAGAGTGGAAACCGGTGCCTGGGCTGCAGAGCAGCCAAATGTCTATAGATACTGGCGGAAAGAATTCTCCAGCTCCGGAGGAGCGCGATGTGTCCCTCCCCTAAGCCGGGTATTTCGCTCCTGCGGAGCTCACAAATTGTTTGCGATCTTTGTTCTATAAACATTTGGTCCCTCTGGGACGAAAGAGTATTCGAAAGGAACAGTGAAACGTCCGGCGCTCAAAAAAGAGATTGAATCCCTGCGCGACGAGATTCGCGGCCACGACGAACGCTATTACGTTCAGGACAATCCTGAAATAACGGACGTCGAGTATGACGCCCTGCTGGCGCGTCTCAAAGAACTCGAAGAAAAGCATCCTGAGCTAATCACCGCCGACAGTCCCACTCAACGAGTCGCGGGCCGTCCCGCCGAGGGCTTTACCGAAGTCGTTCATCGGCGACCAATGCTCTCGCTCGATAACAGCTACAACCTGGAAGAACTGCGGGCCTTTGACGAACGCTGCCGCAAACTTGCCGACGGCCGACAGTTTGATTATGTCGCAGAGCTGAAGATTGATGGGCTTTCCCTTTCCCTGCATTATAAAGACGGTATTTTAGTGCGCGGTCTGACCCGCGGTGACGGCCGCACGGGCGAGGATGTGACGCAGAACGTCCGCACTATTCGCAGTATCCCCCTCAGGATTCGCTCCAACAAAAAAAGTCCGGGTAAAGAATTCGAAGTACGCGGCGAAGCTTATATTCCGCGCAGCGTGTTTGAGCAGACCAATGCCGAACGCGAGCAGGAAGGCGAAGCACGCTTTGCGAATCCGCGCAATGCAGCCTCGGGAACGATTCGCCAACTCGATGCGCGAAAAGTAGCGGCGCGTAAGCTGGATATGTTCGCCTATGATCTGCTGGCCGGAGATCGGAAACCGTTCGCCACTCACTGGGCAGCGCTCGATTGGATGCAGGCAGCCGGTTTTCATGTGAATCCGGATCGCGCGCTTTGTCCCTCGATCGATGAAGTGATCGAGTTCTGTAACCGGATGGAATCCCGTCGTGACGATCTTGGTTATGAAATAGATGGCGTGGTGGTGAAAGTAAATTCAACTTCTTTACAGGATGAATTCGGTACTACCTCAAAAGCGCCGCGCTGGGCCATCGCCTACAAGTATCCGGCGCGCCAGGCGACGACCCAGGTGTTGGACATTCAGGTGCAGGTCGGGCGCACTGGCGCGTTGACACCCGTCGCGCATCTCGAGCCTGTTTTTCTGGCCGGCAGCACCGTGGCGCGGGCCACACTGCACAACGAAGATGAGATCAAGCGTTTGGGTCTGCTCATTGGGGATTGGGTGCAAATTGAAAAGAGCGGTGAAGTCATTCCCAAGGTTCTGAAAGTAGTTGAATCGCGTCGCACGGGGAACGAGAAGCCATTTCGCATGCCGAAAAAATGCCCCGTCTGCGGCGGCGCAATCTCGCGTCCCGAAGGTGAAGTTGTTTCACGCTGTGTCTCGGCGCATTGTCAGGCGCAACTAAAAGGTGCGCTCATTCACTTTTCGTCGCGGCGCGCCATGCGCATTGAAGGCCTCGGCTATTCGCTGGTGGACCAACTGGTGGAAAAGAAATTGGTGCGCGACGTCGGCGATCTCTACGCCTTGAGCCTCGACGATCTGACCAGTCTGGAACGCATGGCAAAAAAATCCGCCACCAATCTTCTCGGACAAATCGAAGCCAGCAAGACACGCGATCTGGCGAATCTGGTTTACGCTTTGGGACTACGGCACGTTGGTGATCGGACCGCGGGAATTCTGGCGCGGCACTTCGGCTCGCTGGAGGCGCTGGGCAAGGCAACGGTCGAAGAGCTCGATGACATTCATGAGATTGGGTTGACTGTAGCAGAAAGCGTGCACGATTGGTTTGCCGATGAAGGGAATGCTGAGTTGTGCGAACGTCTGCGAGCCGCAGGCGTGCGCACCGAGATGGAGCGACAGACCAGTAATGAGGTGGACGCGAAGTTTGCCGGCCAGCAGTTTGTCCTGACCGGCACGCTGCCTGGCCTGACGCGCGACGAAGCGCGCGCCCTGATTGAAGCTCGCGGCGGCCGCGTCACTTCTTCAGTCAGTAAGAAAACGGATTACGTTGTTGCCGGTGAAGAAGCAGGTTCAAAACTCGATAAGGCTCAGGAGTTGGGCGTAACGGTGATCGACGAGGCCGCCCTGCGCGCGCTGATTACAGGCGCTTAGAGTTCTCCACTAGCGGACCAGTAGCTCTAAAGGTAGAGCGGGCAAGTCTAGTGGTCATCCAGCAGTCGTGAAGGGGACCCTGTCCCCGCTCAACTTGCCAGAGATTCGTGAAGCACTTGCATCGCTCAATCGTCAGGTCTTGTCCAGTCTTCGGTAACTCACTGTTGAATCCTCGGTCACTTGAGCGGGGACAGGGTCCCCTTCCCAACTGCCCGGACGCAACTTGAAAGTACGACTTCAGTCGGGCATTTTGCGCGAAGCGCCATCAAACGTTCCGGAAAGACTTTTTCAAACTGTGACTAACGCTCTTATCCGCCGCTGGTGTAGACTCAAAAAAACGAACTTGCGAACCGGGAGACACGATGGCCGAACCAAATTCAACTAACAAACTGGAATTGCTCTACACGCTCTACTGCGACGACGTGCGGCTCGAAGCCGGCAACAAGCTTTCATTCATGGGTGTCTTCCAGAACATTATGGTTCAGCAACTACCCATTTCTCTGATCAAGTTCGCGGTGGTTAATCACTGGCGCGGCTCGGGCGTACATCTTTCAGAAGTGCGAATCCTAAGTCCCGATCGTGCCACACCCGTGGTTGTCTCCCAGCCCACCCGATTTGAAATCGCCCCCGGCGGCTTTGCCGATAACATCAGTTTCTTTGTCAACGTCACCTTTCCCACCGCCGGCGAATACCTGGTCCAGACCCTGATCGATTCAAACCTCTTCGACGAACAGACCCTGACCGTCACCGATGGCCGTGAGCAAACCACGGAAAGCGCTTCAGAAGCAGTCAACTGATTCTTCCTGAGGACAGGTTCGGGTATTTTGAAGGTCCGCTTGTATGGGACAGCCCGAACATGACGCTATTCGCTGCCGTATTTGATCTCGAGATGGCGGATGCGATAGCCGGCTGCGATCAGGACCAGCAGCGTTACCAGCAGCAGTCCGGGGATGGCGATCCACGACGGGGTGGGTTCGGCGACGACGGCGAACGGGCCCTCGGAGACTTGAATGGGGACCAATGAATTCAGATAGTGGATGACGCTGATCTTTTTCAGCAGCGGAGGCAGCAGGAAGTTGATCAACTCCCAACCGTACATCACCAGCGCGGGAATAATCGGATTGCGAAAGAAGAGGCCGATGAATAAAAAGAAGGCCCCGTAACCGATGCAGGCGAGCATGGTCACTCCGGCATAGGTCAATAGTTGACTCATACCTGGCCCGTCAAAAAAGAAACGACCACTCTCGGAAAAATGGTCCGGGAAGTAAAGCAACAGCAAGGACACGATGGTCGTGCCGACGAACAGGACCGAGGACGCAACGACTCCCGAAAGGTACTTACCAACCACCAACACTTCACGTCGCACCGGCGACAAAAAATAATAGTGCAGGCTGCGATCGACCAACTCGCCGCGAAACAGGTTCATGAAGATCCAGGCGCAGCCAAAGAAAACAACCGTGCGTAGGATCAGTCCCGCATAAATCCACGCGAAGATCATGCTTAGGTTTGCAAAGTTATTCGACTTCGGTGTCGGAACCAGGGCCAGCAGGCCCAGCATGGAAACCGGCAGCAGGGCGAGCAGATAAATCAAAATGGCGCGCTTGCCGAGAAAGTTCTTACGCGTCTCAAGGCTGAAGATGGCGCGAATCTGCCGCAGCCAAAGGGACCAGGGAAGGGAAGGTTTGGCGAGTTTGTTGTTGACGGTGTTGACGGTTGAACTCATGGGTTCTTACTTCCTTTTGCGGCTGAATGACGTGGCACCCGCAGCTCGCGCGTGATTCACGGGGCGGAAGGCCCGTGCCGCTAAGTGCTGCCGCCGTCCGAACCAATCAGATACTGATACACGGCATTCATATCGTCGTCGACCGGCGCGATCGACTCGATATTCACTTCACCGTCAGCCACGATCCGATTCAGCAGCAAATGAAAGTCATCCGCCCGGCGCGTCCTGACAAATAATCCGCGGTGGTCTTCATGCACTCGTGCTTCGACGACATGGTCCTCGGCGAAGACATGTGCCGCCAGCTTCCCCGGCTGATCGCAACGAATCAGGATCTGCATCGGATGTTCTTCCATCTCGTCGCGCACGCCGTGAATATTTCCTTCGGCGACCACATAGCCGTTGTTCACGAGGACGACAAAGTCGGACATCATGTCGACCTCGTGCAGGATGTGGCTGGAAATGATCAGGTGCATTCCTTCGTCAGCCAGGCTGCGAAACAAAGCGATCGTCTCAGCGCGCACCATGGGATCCAACCCGTTCAAGGGTTCGTCGAGAATCAGGACCGATGGTCGATGGGCCAGCGACTGGGCCAGACGAATCCGTTGCCGCATTCCTTTGCTGTAGGCCGCCACCTTCCGGTCGGCAGCGTCAAGCAGACTTACTCTTTCAAGTGCCGTAGTCGTCAGCGAATCAGCCTGCTTGTGATCAAGCCCCTGAATCAGCAGATAAGACTTAATGAAGTCGCGCCCGGTCAGACCACGCGGAAACGAATCGAATTGCGTGCAATAGCCGACCTTGCGAAATAATTCTTCCGGTTGATCCGTGGGCGTTCCCAGGATGCTGATGGCGCCGCGGGTCGGCTGCAGCAACCCGGTCATCAGATTCATTAAGGTGGATTTGCCGGCGCCATTCGGACCTACCAGACTAGTGATGCCCGGACCGATTTGCAGATTTACACGGTTCACCCCGAGGATCTCTCCATAAAACTTCGAGACATCGTCAAAGATGATCAGATCGGAATTTCGAATTGCGAATTTCGAATTGCGATCGGAATTTCGGATTGCGGATTGCGAATTGCGAATTTGGTCTGTTCCGACCTCGACTTGTTGTTCTGTATCGCTCATATGCTCTTGACCAAAGCCATCCAACTGTCGTCACAAGAAATTCGCAATTCGCAATCCGCAATCCTTCAGGCTCTTGACCAAAGCCATCCAACTGTCGTCACAAGAAATTCGCAATTCGCAATCCGCAATCCGCAATTCTTCAGCTCACTACCTCGTAGGCTTTAACTCTGCGCGAAAGTATCGCCAGGCAAATTGCACAGATTAAGAAAAGCACAAACCATGAACACCAGATCGGCGGCTCGTTCGAGATCCTTTCGCCCGAGAAACTAACCTGCCGAGAGGCCGCTTCGAAAGTGCCGAACAGCCCGGCTGTTACACTGCGCCGCAGCGAATCGACACTAATGATGTGGCCCCAGCGCGTGGAGAACATCTGATTTATCACTTCACTGAACACTGATGGGATCAAATACAAAGCCAGCAACGCCGCGCTGGCAGCCATTCTCCACTTGACCAGCGCCGATATCGTCTGCGACAGCAGCGTCAATAAAAGGATCCAAGCCAGGCTACCCAGAAAAATCGCATTAGCAAGCCACAAATTGCCGGCGAACCAACTGAAGCCTTCGAGGTAAGACTGAAACAGGAACAGCACCAGACCCGGAATCCAGGTGATGGTCGAAAGGAGGATCAGGACGACGCTCATCTTTCCGAAGACATACTCCGCCCGCGAAAACGGCCGGCACAAATAAAGGGGCAGCGCATTGTTTCTTAGATCGCGCGCCACCAGTGGTGGGCCAACCAGGAGTGTTACCAGGAATGCAAAGCCCCCCTGTATGCCGACAAACGCTTCAAAAAAACTGGCGTCGATCGGCAAGAGCTCCCGCACGTTGACCTTCAAGATAGCCAAAGCGTTCACATTATGATGCAGGTAGATCAGGATGGCTTCAATCAGCAACGGAACGAAACAAGCGACAAAGAAAGCCGTGAACAGCTTTGATCTGAAGATGTCGCGGTAAGCGTGCCGCGGAATGATCAGGAAGCGACTCCAGTCCGGCGTCAAGGGCCCGGCATAGCGTCGATAGTGATGTTCATAAACCGCCATTGCCGTTCTCCATTGCTTTCAAGAAAATGTCTTCGAGCGAGTCGCGCTTGAAATTCAATCTGCGAATCTGCAGGTTCTGGGCCGCGGCTATGCGGTAAAGGTCGCGTATTTCAGCGCCTTCCTGCAGCACGACTTTCACTCGATGATCGGAAGTGATCGCATACTCGCAGCCCAGCTCGGCGATAGCTTTGGTAAACGCCGCCTGATCGCCGCGTGTCTCCAGGACCAGAAACTTACGATTAGCCTTTCGCTCTTCTTCCAGGTTGCAATAGGTAGCGATCCGGCCGTCCTTGAGAATCAGAATTTCCTCGCAGCATTCTTCAACATCGCGCAGCAGATGCGACGAGATAACGATGTTCGCCTGGCCGCTGTCGCGAATTTCGCGGATGAGTTTGATCATGCGCAGACGCGCCGGCGGATCCAGTCCGTTGGTAGGCTCGTCAAGAAAGATCAACCGCGGTCCATGGACGATGGCTTGGGCCAGCTTTGCCAGTTGCTTCATGCCCAATGAATAGGTGTCGAGATTGCGATAGCGGGCCTCACCCAAACCGACGTAAAACAATGCTTCGTGGGCGCGTTCCAACGCGGCCTCGCTGGGAATGCCGGAAAGCTCGGCCATCAAACGCACGAAATGGACGCAGGACATCTTTGCGATGTAGGCATCGCGCTCAGGCATATAGCCGATGATTGACCTGATCTCTTTGGTCTCGTTGATGACATCCTGTCCGAAGATGCGCGCGGTGCCCGACGCGGGAGGGTGAAAGCCGAGCAGCGTATGAATCAAGGTGGTCTTGCCGGCGCCGTTTGGACCAAGCAGGCCGATGGCGCGGCCGCGCAACTGGCCGCGCAAGTCCTGCAGGATCGGACGGCGGCCGAAGCGGACGCTCAAGCCATCGAGTTCGATGACCGGCGTTTGGACCAGAGCCTGGAGAGCTATCTGCTGATCTTCTTGTAAGGCAGCTACCAAAACAAATCCTTTTGCATGAGGTCCTCTTATATCAGACTTCAGGAACCTCTGAACAAGTGTCTTCGACGCGTAGCGTCGGTATGACTTTAGACCGGCGTTTCAACGCCGGGATCAGTTGAGTTCCTATTCTTGTCGCATAGCGACGATTGAATCCGGCTCTAATTCAGGCGTCGCCAGGCGACGCAAACAACTCGTTGACCTTACCCCGGCCTTGAGTCATATCAACGCGAACGACAAACTGAAGTTTGTCGGACATCTTAAACGCTTCGGTTCAGATAGTTCCAAACAAAACCGAATCCGGATGCCGAACCCAATATCACAAATGCACCGATTGATGCTAACGCTTGAGGCGGCGTTAAAGTTCTGCCAATCGTTTGAGGAAGGGTGTAGGGTTGGGGGTGTAGGAGGTAGATGGATGTCAGCGTTGGTTTCAATGGGTTGATCATCAACTTGAGGGAGCAACTTTAATAGATACGACGGCGAGTTCTCATTCTCCATTTGTCATTTGATGTAATTTGACGTTTCTCATTCGGCATTGCTGTCTGGTCGTCTCTGATTTCAGTGTTGGTGCGTGATCACTCACCAGGGAAGCGATCACAACACTCACCGACAATGACAAATGGAAAATGAGAGGACCTATACCTCATCAAAGGGAGTGTGCAGGGTGCATGCAAACTTCCGGCTACACCCCACACGCCTCCTGCTACACCCTCACTTGCCGTGCATCCCCTGCATTAGAACGTGCTGCATCTGTAATGCATTGGGCATCCCGAGCAAGGTTGCCGGGCTCAATCCAAAGGGACCGCCTTCGGTATTCGCAGCAAAGGTGATGCTGTCGCCCTGTGCATAAGCATAAGCCAGCGTCGGCGGCAGATCCGCGGCCATCTGCTTGAGCGCCTGTTGTTGTTCCTGGGGCAGATGATTTGCCGTGCCGGCGATCCGATCGGCAAAGGGCTGCACCAGTGGCGCCAGGTTGTGATAGAAGACGGCAGAGAAATTCGCGTTGCCGTCGACCGGCAATCCGGCTGTGAATTTCGGCGAGCGCACCAAAGTATTCCCACTCTCCTGCGTCTGCACCGCGCGTGCAATCAGCGCCCGGCTGGGTCCCACAATCATGTACCCATTGGCATAGGTGTAGTTAACTTCGACGCCAAAGTCGGTTGACTTCAAAGTGAAGTAAGGTCGTCCACTAAGTTCTGTGCGTTCCCAGACCAGTCCCGCCTTGCCGTGCTTAGCGGCCTCTTTGTTGATTTCCGTAACAACTCGTTCGAACGCCTGTTGCAGGTGCTCGCTGTTGTTTACTTCAAAGATCAACTTCCAGGAGGGCGTAGGTAGAATGGGACCATCAATCGCGAAAGCAAACTCGCCGCCCAGTGGCGCTGCGAAGTCATTGCGGATATCCAATCCATGGTCCGCCTGTAACTGATCGAGATTCTTGCGCAGCCCGGGCGAGACAGTTTCGAGCGCACCTAATAAATCATCGACCATCGCCACGGGATTTTTCACCGCAAAGCCGGCCACGACATTGGCGTCGGGCGATACGTATTCCAGTGAACCCATCGGACCGGGAGCCGCCAGCCACGAAGGAATACCGCGCTGGGCCTCAGTGAATGAAAGCGAAGCTCGCGTGTGTGTTTTGCCGCCGCTCTCGTTTTGATCCAGCACGAAATATTTCAGATTGAGAATGCCGAGCTGCTGCAGCGCCTCTTCATGTTTTCCGGCATCAGCGCCTTGCCCGCGCACGGCCCTGGTCTGCGTCAGTACGTTTTCAAGATTGGCAGCTACGACCAGACCGGCCCCTTCCTGATAAATCTGCGCAATCCGCGCACGGAATGGCGTGCCGGTAAAACCGCTAACGCCGCCTTTTTGAATCACGGTGGCCACGATTTGCAGCTCCTGCAGCCGGGGACTCGCGGCGAATAAATCGTTGGAGATCCAAACATAAAGCCGTTCGTTTTTCTTCTGATCCGCATCCGCCGCGGCTTCAGTCGCCGTCAGGGGATTGTCCACGAATTGAATTTGTGGCTTGTCTTTCGCTCCGCCGTCATACTTTGCGATCTGTTGCTGAAGAAACTGGCGGAAGCCGGCAGAGTTCTTCAATTCAGCCAGGACCAGCGGCGAAACGGGCTCGCCTTTCTCGTCCATGCCCACTGAAACCGCAATCTCTTCACCCAGGTAATCGCCAAACTCGCGAATGGTTCCCATCACCTGGTCCATGTTTGGGCCACGACGCGAACGCTCTTTCTCCCACCACTCGCGCAGGGCGGGATTCTGATTGATGCGCTCCTGCATAATGCGATGCGATTCGGTCAGCGTCGCCGTCAGATTTGGAAGAGCGGCATAGAAGACAGTATTTTCCGGCATCAGATCGAGCAAACGCGTCGAGTTGCGCACGCCCGGCTGGGCCACTTTTGCCAACTCTGTTTTAAGCGCGCCGAGAGCGGCCAGCGTTTGCGCATAGCGGGGAGCATTACGACTCCAGGCTACTTCGTCTTTGATAGCCACATTGCCAATGCTCACATTGGTGGTAGCTTGTTCGCCGGCATTAATAATCCGGTCAATGCCCGCGTGGTCCAGATGAACATTGCCTTCGATCACCGAAACGCGAGCACCCTTGGTTCCGTTATTAACGGAGAACACGGTACCTGTAACCGCGATATGCGCGTCTCCGGTTTCGACAAACAGGTGCGCGTCGCGCTGCTTTGCCGCCTCTACGATGATGTTGCCGCGGTTAAGATGAATAGTTGTTCCCAGTCCATTCTTGCTGAGGGAAAACTCCGAACGATCATTCACTTCGATCACCGAGCCATCACCCAGGCGCACAAAGGCGTGCGCGTCTTTGGCGGTGCGAATCGTTTCGTCCTTTTGCAGACGCGCGCCGGCGATCAGCGGAACGCTTTTGGTGTCGGCGATTTGATAAACCTGACCTTCCGCGGCCTGTACGGTCGCTTCGAACTGGCCGCCGAATGGTGAATATCGCTGCAGCAGCGGTATGGCCAGCAGCGTAAATCCGATTACCAGCGCCGCCGCGATACCCCAGCGCATTACCACTGGCGAAATATTGAAACGGCGTTGTTGCTGCACTTGTTTGCGCGGCGCCACTCCATGATTGCGTGCTTCCTTCATTGCGCGGCGACAGGGAATGCACTCATGCGTGTGATCGACCAGCAGCAGCGTGCGTGCTTCCGAAAGCGAATTGTTCAGATAGGCCGGGATGAGCGATTGAAAGTCATTACAACTCTCAATGTGCTCAACCGCAGCGGTCGTTCGTAAAGCGGCCGGAGCTTCAGTGGCAAGACGCGCCCAAACACGTCCGGCCGCCTGGTCCGCCAGCGACGGGTCAATCACTTCGTTGCGAATGTCCGCTGTTGCTTTGTCGAGAATGGTGTCGAGTTCCTTATTGCTTTTCATAGTGCCCTCATTTTCCTCGTAACGTAGACTTCAGTCTGCGCTCTTCGGCATTGTCTCTGTTCCAACCAGCACAAATTGAAGTTTGTGCTACTGGTGATGTTTTTCCAGATAGTGCCCAATTTCCTTTCGTAACTTTGTGCGGGCCCGATGCAGCACCACGCCCACGACCATTTGCGAAGTGCCCATCAACCTGGCGATTTCGCGGTTGTCGTGACCTTCGTAATAGCGCAGCACGAACATCTCGGCGGCCGTCGCGCCCAGACGACCTACTGCCTGTCTGATCAAGGCTTGTAATTCGCGATCCGCGTGCTGCGTTTCCGGATTGCCTGATTTGACGGCCATCAACTCTGCCGGTGTTTCGTCCATGCCGACCGTTTTTGCCCGCTGCCGGCTGCGGATAAGATCCAGCGAGGCATTGATTGCCGCACGTGACAGATACGCCTGCGGATTTTCCGCCAGGTCGTAGCTCTCATGATTTTTGACCAACCTCAAGAAGACAGTTTGCAGCACATCTTCCGCATCCGCCGGACTGCCGGTAACGCGATGGGCCGCGCTAAAGAGGTGCTTGTGGTGCTCTCGAAAGAGGATTTCCAACTCGCCACTCGGTTCAGATGGCGGTTCTGCAACTGGTCTCAATGCTTTGGCGGCTAACTGCACGGGGCTCTCCTTTTCGTTGTCTCCGGTCATTAAACGAGCCTCAGGGGAGTTTATTAACAAGGGAACGGAGGAATAGCTGATATCTTAGCCATTAGACGCGTGCGGACCATACCTGAATGCCGGGAATGGTAACGACGCTTGAGGAGATTTGGAAGGCTTTTGAATGTGGCGGTGACCAATTTGAAATCTGAGTCCTGCACCTGTGGCCCGGGGTTTACCTGCTCGTAATAGAGCACTACTCGCTTCACACGCTCTTCATCCCAAGGCGCAGGAAATTCTTTCGCTTTCATTGGGCCAACAGTTTTCTCCTTTCAACGGAATTGCCGGCGATCGTCTCAAGGTTCGGTTGGCTGGATCAACGGTAATACCAGCCGACTCAAGAGCGGTGACGCCAAGAATCGGCTCAATATTGTCCGGTCCGAAGATCACTCTGCCCGCAGTGACTTCTCCCATAAAGGTGATTTCTACCAAACCAAACGCAAACTCTTCGACAACTCCGTTAGCAAGTTCGTACGCTTTACGGCCCACTGGCTGCACGCCGATCCTGGTGAGCTCAGCAGCAGGCGCCAACGAATCTGTCGCCCCCGTGTCAACTAAAAAGTCGGCCTCGTAGTTTCCGTTCGCTGCCGACAAACTCCTGAGGCGAACTGTCACGTGAATCAGTCCCATTTCTTAATCTCCAGAGCGTCTCTCGCACCACACGAAGAGACTCTCAGTGTAGGAGCGTTTATTCATAGAGGCAAATTTTGCCTCTCAACCGAACACATATTCTCCTAACTATTTCCCAGCCGCGACCTTCAGCGTCTCGATGCGTTTCCGCGCTTCCACTGCCTCAGCGCTTTGTGGATAACGCCGCACGATCTCGCGCCAGGCGGCCCCATCGTAATGAAAGCGCTTTCCTGCCGCATCGAAAACAAATTTAATACCTTGGCGGTTGTAACGATCGAGCTCGTTGAAATTCATGAAGTACGAAAACTCCGGCGCGCCGCCGGCCGCCATCTCGTTTCGGTTAAGACGCCGACCCGCGTCGCGCGACAGTTTGGCAGCAGCTTGCTCAGCGGCTTCGGCGTAAAGCTGCAACACCGCTGGTCGCAAACTTGAACGAGGAAAAGTATCGAGAAAGATTCGCGCCCGGGCGACGAGATCAAAGTCGTCCGAGCCGCGCAGCAGCCGCAGCAGCCGGTCATCGTCGGCGGCCAGCGCGGCAGAGACAACCGCACCCGCCTGTAGCCAGCCGCGTCTCCGGCGACTTACTTTGACTTCATAGAAAGTTAGACCATCAGCAGTCTTTTGCGTGCCTGTGATCGCAACATAGCGACCACGACTCAGCCTCTGTTCGAGGCGCGCCGCAAGACCAGGTGTCGCGCGCAGGGCGGACAGGCGCTCATCAACGACGATTGCCACGCGCCCGCCGGTTGGGATGCGTGGTTTCTGTGCAGATGTGTGGTTGGTTGAGAGTACGAAAAGAAGTATGGAAACTGAGAAAAAAATGTAGGGACGCACCCGTGTGTGTGCCCGCGTTGTTATCCTGCCGCCAGGGCCGACAGATAGGTCCGCCCCTGCAAAAGAGAGTGAGTTCTGAAACGAGAGTGAGTTCTGTTTTGGTAGATAGCTCCGCATCGCCTTGCCTCCTGCGCAAAGTTAAGGATGACCGGTCGACGCGAGTAATTCTAAACAGCGCGGCGACGAGTCGCAGTTGCGGTGGTCCTGGTGGCTGCGGTGGCGAGCTTTACGCGGGCATCGGCAGCGATGAGGCGCTGCTGCAGGCCCGCATGATGAAAATGACAAATCGCAACGGCCAATGCGTCCGCGGCATCGTGGGGTTCAGGCGCGCTCTTGAGCGAAAGAAGCACACGCACCATTTCCTGTACCTGATGCTTTTCGGCGTTGCCATAGCCGACGACTGTTTGCTTAACCAGTCGCGGCGAATATTCATGGATGTCAATGGCGGCGCGGGCAGCGGCCAGCAAAGCAATACCGCGCACCTGGCCCAGTTTCAAAGTAACCTTGACGTTGGTTTTCAAAAAGCCGTCTTCAATAGCGCAGGCGTCGGGCTTATGTCTTTGGATCAGCTCCTCGATGCCGTTGCTGATTTTCAAAAGGCGCAGGCAAAACTTCTCACTCGCCGAAGTCTTGATGATTCCGTATTCGACGACCCGATAGCGCCGGCCATCGCCTTCGACAACGCCCCAGCCGGTAGTGTCACTTCCGGGATCAATTCCTAATACACGCACTTAAGATTCCAAGTAAGATTCAGACGACAGATTCTCTGGCTCGATTAGCGCGCATGATAACTCCACCGCGCGCTAAAAGCGAGAAATAGATTTGCAGGTAGTAAAGCCATTTGTTTGCTGATCATAGTGCGCGCGGGAGAGTTTGCCATCTTGCCCATTCGTATTTTTCTTTCATTTTCCATTTTCCATTTGGCATTTTCATATCGCCATCGATGGGAACCCTCGCGAAATCCAACTAGCTTGCTTTGCAATAACAAATGAGAAGTGTCCAATGATAAATTGAAAATTTAGGAGTTTCTATCTCCAGCATTCAACCATTCAAACACCCTGGCTGAACGGTCGATTCCTTGCCAAATAATACAGGGCGGTGCCTACGAGCATTCCCACCAGATAACCATAGGGCAGGCTGGCAGCGATCAGTCCCACCAAAACAGCGATCGAAAATTCAGCGCGCTTATCCGCAGTATCGCGGACCAGCAGCATTATTCGCAGCCCCTCGACGGCCAGCAGGACCCCCAGAATCGGCAACGGAAATACCTGCACCACTTGCGTAAAACTACCGCTGAAGAACAAACCCAGAATCAAGTACAGGATGCCATAATAGATTACCGACCCTCCCGTACGACCGCCGAATGCATAGTGACCCATCATGCCGCCTGAGCCATGACAGGTGGGGATGCCGCCAAAGAAAGGATTTATGAGATTCATCAGCGAGTATGTAAAACTGATCCCGCGCACCGTCAGTCGCTTTTCCGGAAACAGGTCTTCGCTGATTTGTCGCGTGGCCAACACAGAGTTGCCCAGCGACAATGGTATCTGTGGCAGAGCCAGCAGAATGAAGCCGCTGATGACGTCCTGCATATGCGGCCGATATACATGCGGCAAGCGAAAGCCAATTCCCTGGATAAGCGTGGCGCCGTTGAGTTTGAAAATCAGCGCATAAGCCAAACCCAGGACGATGACAAACAGAGCAGCGGGATAGCGTCGATTGCCGATTAGCAGGACGATGAGGACGAAGACGATCGCGGCCAGCACATAGCCACGCGCGCCGTCACCCTTCACATAGTCTTTGAGCGCCAGAGTAGCGAGTTGCAGTCCCAGGCCGAACTGGATCCCGCGCACTACTGCCCTGGGGACAACGCGAGCCAGCAAATCGATAAGCCCGGTGACAGTCAGCAACAACATCAATGCCCCAATCGCCAAACCGCCGCCGAACAGCACGTCGCCGCCGATCTTCTGCGCAATCACGAGCGCGGCGACCGCTTTCAGCGGCTGCACCGGCATGGGGATCCGGTATCGCAGCGCCGTCAAAATCTGCATCGCGCCAAAAAGAATCAGAGCGCTTGCGCTATCAAGGTTTGCTGCGAGGATAACGCCGACGATCAGCGGCAGGTCGGTGCCGATATCGCCGAAAGCACCGGCCAGTTCGTTGCGATCGAAACGAATGCCGCCACGCGTGGCCTTGATTGACTCGGCTTTGGCCATGTTGATTCTTTTGATTTGAGGTGGTTAGGGTGTTGGCGCTTGTGATCAAGTCCAGTCGGCTGTTAGGTGATGTCAGCCCGCGAAGCGGGCGAAAGCATAAAGCGTGGGGTGGACCAGCGGAACCCCGGGATCCAGCACGCAGACTAACCACCGATGTAACTCACAGATCGGAGCCACATAACAAAGCTCTGTCGCCCACTGTGTGGGCCCGGGTTCTCTTTGGGGTTACATCCTGGGGTTCCGCAGAGCTTCATCCCAGGCTTTTTATGCTGACACCCGCTACGCGGGTTGACGAGACTTCTCTTCGTACATTCGTTCCGTACCTCGTAACAGTGTTTTGGATTGGATAGGAAAGCTATTGCGCCGCGGCCATGTCGGCTTCGCTGATGTCGAAGTTGGCGGAAACTTTTTGCACATCGTCGTGGTCTTCGAGCGCTTCCATTAGCTTTAGCACTTGTCGTGCTTCCGCGCCCTCGACCTTTTTATATTCCTTCGCGACCATTTCGACTTCCGCTACCTGGGGTTCAACTCCTGCTTTCTTGACGGCATCGAGCACGCCGTCAAATTCGCCTGGCGAGGTAATGATTTCAAAATTCTCTTCGTCGTCGCGCAGATCTTCGGCGCCGGCATCGGTGACTATCTCAAACAACTCATCTTCTGACTTGGCGCTTTTGGGTACTGCGATGTATCCCTTCTTTTCGAACATCCAGCTGACCGCGCCGGCGGCGGCCAGGTTGCCGCCATTCTTGGAAAAGATATGACGAATCTCCGCGACGGTGCGATTGCGATTGTCGGTCATCGATTCGATCAGCAAGGCCACGCCGCCTGGTCCATAACCCTCGTAAGTGATCTCTTCATAGTTCACGCCCTCTTCTTCCCCGGTGCCGCGTCGAATCGCGCGGTCGATCGTGTCGTTGGGCATGTTGCCGGCCTTGGCATCGAGTACGGCCTTGCGCAGCCGGGCATTTCCTTCCTGGTCCCCGCCGCCGGTGCGAGCCGCAACAGTAATTTCTTTAATAAATTTTGTAAAAAGTTTCCCGCGCTTGGCATCGAGCGCGCCTTTTTTGTGTTTGATACTATGCCACTTCGAGTGTCCAGACATTTAGATCAGATCCTTAAATTAGAGTAGCGATTTGGGAGAGTGAATATACCATAACATCGCGGACTGAAACATCCGGCTGGATAGTCGGGCAGCGGCTCAGTTTGTGAGCAGTCCGGTACCCTACACAGCAGGAAGTGCTCTGTACAGAACCGGAAGCGGTACCAACCGGATCCTACTCTCAACCTGGTTTCTGACAGGCTTTCTTCTGCGAGAGCTGATGGCAAGTTGATCGTAGGATCCGGTCGCTAGCGCTCCCGGTACTGACCTCATTACTCAACTCGCACCTCTTCGAAGGTAACGAGGTCAGCGCCACCACGCGGGTCGTGAGGTCCGTCGGATCGGCAGTATGAGGTCAGTACCACCACGCGGTAGCGGGTGGGTCTGCTCCCAACAAGATCGCTGGGCACAACCAGATCTCTCCGCGTTATAGCTGCTCCATCGACAACCCACCCGCTAGCGCGTGGTGGTACTGACTTCATGATACGGTAGTCGGAGTTTCCACACAGTCTCTACCCGCTTCCGGTTCGGTAACTGCTCTCGCGTAGTCCCAACTAAATCGAAACTGAACCAGTACTGACAGCCGCAGGTCCTCTTTTGTTAACGTTCTTATCGATGTTCATCTACTTCGCAACTGATTTCATTGACGCCATGCCGCGATCCTTCTTATCGTTGACGCACGTGAAGAGGCCGGCACATGCAAACTGATTACCGCATCAGCATCGTAAAGAGGTGCCGCCTTGGCTTTACGATGTTGATCGGGTTCATCGCGTTCATGCCCTCAGCCTCCGCTGAACGGCTGCCCCTAAAGACCTATACCGTCGCCGACGGCCTGGCGCACAATGAGGTCAATAAGATCGTGAAGGACTCGCGCGGGTTCCTCTGGTTTTGTACCGCGGATGGGCTGTCAAGATTCGACGGTTATACTTTTACAAACTTCGGCACTGATCAGGGACTGCCGCATGCGAACGTCACCGATCTGCTCGAGACGCGCAGCGGCGAATACTGGGTGGCGACCTACGGCGGTATCGTTCGCTTCAATCCCAAAGGTGTTCCCGCCAACCACGTGAGTTATGCCGGAGAGGCCGGCGCCCTTGCGCCAATGTTTACCACCCTGGTTCCGGAAGATAAGGATCGCCACGCTCGGGCTTTTAACGTGCTGTTCGAAGATCGCAACGGCACCATATGGTGCGGTACTGCGAAGGGTCTGTTAAGACTAGAAGGTGCCGGTGGTCACCTCTCGCTGAAACAAGTGGACGTCGGAATTCCAAACGATTATCCCGAGCAAGCGGACATCGCAGACTTGATTGAAGATACCTATGGCTCACTTTGGATAGCCGCACCCAGCGGACTGTATCGACGGTGGCCCGATGGCAGCGCGGCCCGCTATGCCAAACGGGATGGTTTGCCAAACGATTTTCTCCAGGACCTGCTGCTGGACGATCAAGGTCGCATATGGGCGGCGACCCGAATGGGCGGGTTTTTTCGCTTGTCTGCAGACGGCAGTAAGGCCCCGCCAGTGGTCATGGTTGCCCTGAGTTTTCGAGATGGTTTGCCCGGCAATTGGGTATTCCAGCTTTTTGAAACTTCCGACCATCGCTACTGGCTGGCTACCAGCCAGGGGCTGGTCGAATTCTTTCCCAATGGCGATGAACATAACCAAAAATTTCGCGTCTATACCACGCACAACGGAGTGACTTATCACGACGTGACCGCTCTCAACGAAGACCTCGGCGGTAATCTTTGGATCGGCACGAACACTGCGGGAGTGATGAAGTTGGCGCGCAATGGTTTCATTACCTACGACGAACGGGATGCTCTCACTGACGTTAGTGCGATTTTCGCGGACGGAACCGGCAGTGTTTGCTTCAAAGGCAATGTGCTTGGAGACGAACGCACCAGCGTCTTCGAAGGAGCGAAGCTGGACATCTTGAGCCCAAAACCGCCGGCTTCCTATCAACGCTTTGGCTGTTTTGATGGTCAGCATTTTTCCTGGTTCAAGCCGAGCGTACCTTTTGACTTTGGCTGGGTGATGGAAAATGTCACTCTGCATTCTCGGAACGGAGAATGGTGGTTGGGAGGCGGTGCGGGACTCTTTCGTTTTCCACCGGTGGCTAGCTTCCAGGGGATCAAGACATCCAGGCCGCTCGCGGTTTACGGCACCAGCGACGGTCTGGCAGCCTTGCAGGTCTTCCGGCTGTTTGAAGATTCAAGAGGCGACATATGGATCTCTACCATCAACGCCACCACCAACGGTCTGGCCCGCTGGAATCACGCGACAGAAAAGATAGATGACTTGAAGGATTCGCCGGGCTTGCCTTTGCCAAAGGACAATCTCCCACGTTCGTTCGCAGAGGATCACGCCGGGCACGTTTGGATTGGCTTCAATAACGGGCTCGCGCGTTATGCGCAGGGCAGCTTCAGATTTTTCACCGCAGCGAATGGACTCGCCCCCGGCGCAATTATGGACATCTATTCTGACCGCGCGGGGCGAGTCTGGCTGGCGTCGGCGCGCAGCGGACTGATCCGCATTGATAATCCGGAGGCCGAGCAACCTTCGTTTGCGAGTTATACAACCGCGCAAGGTCTAGCGAGCAACAACAATCAGGTCATTACGGAAGACGTTGCAGGACACATCTATGTCGGTGGTGGGAATGGGCTGGACCGTCTCGAGCCCGCAACTGGTCGCATAAAGCACTTTACTACCGCAGACGGTTTGGCGCCCGGGCTGTTTCGAGCGGCCTTTCGTGATCAGAAAGGCGTGCTTTGGTTTGGCATGACGCGCGGCCTCTCGAGGTTTGCGCCCGCGCCCGACGACAGCGGGTTACCACCGACGGTTTTGATCACGGGTTTACTGGTGGCCGGATCCGCGCGACAGGTATCAGCGCTCGGTGAAAGTGAAATTGCGCTCCCCGATCTTTCGGCGAATGACAATCAACTACAGCTTGATTTTGTGGCGCTCGGATTCAAGCCGGGCGAAGTGCTGCGTTATCAATACAAACTTGAAGGGGCTGACGCCGATTGGAGCGCGCCCAGTGAGCAGCGCAAAGTCAACTATGCCAATCTCGCGCCCGGCCGCTACAAATTCCTGGTGCGTGCGGCAAATTCCGACGGCACCTTCAGCGCTGTCCCTGCCAGCCTGACTTTCAGAATCCTGCGTCCAATTTGGCAGCGCTGGTGGTTCCTGGTTATTGCGGCACTGATAATCGGTGTCGCCATTTACGTGCTCTATCGTTATCGCGTGTCGCGTTTGGTTGAGTTTGCGAACATGCGCACGCGCATCGCCACCGATCTGCATGACGACATCGGATCAGGTCTCTCGCGGATGGCCATTTTGAGCGAAGTCGTGAAGCAGCGAATGGGCGACCCTGCCGGCGCACAGTCAGGCCCTATGTTGACGGAAATTGCGGACTCGGCGCGCGATCTGGTGGGATCCATGCGTGACATCGTGTGGGCCATCGATCCACGGCGCGACGATCTGGGTAATGTAGTCTTTCGCATGCGGCAGTTTGCCTCAGACGTGCTGGAGCCACAAAAAATCAAGCTGGATTTTCAAGCGCCGGCAGAATTGGAAAAGGTAAAGCTAAATCCCGAGCAGCGCCGTCATCTGTTTCTGATTTTCAAGGAAGCCGTCAATAACATTGCCCGTCACGCCAACTGCTCTTCGGCATTAAGCAGCATTGCCGTCTCGCGCAACCGGCTGATACTGGAGCTCCGCGATGACGGCCGAGGATTTTCGTACCTGCCGCCGCCAGAAACTCATGCAAATGGGCACGCTGGGGGACACGGGCTCGAAAATATGCAGCGCCGAGCGGAAGAACTGGGTGGGCACTTGAACATTGTGTCCGCGGTGGGTCAGGGAACCAGGTTGAAGTTAACCATTCCCCTCTGAACGCGGCCGCATAAACATGCTATCGTTTTGTTTCTAAATTTCGGATAGCATCGCGTGACTTTGGGCCTTGGGCCTTGGGCCTTGGGCTTTGGTCTTTGGACTTTGGATTTTTGTCTTGGAACTTTGACTTGTGCTTTTCATGTCAATTGCCAGAGACTCAGAGCAAATAAGAAGCTCAAAGACTCAAAGACCCAAGCTCAAAGACCAAAGACCCAAGACCAAATTGTCTTACGAATTATGCTTTCGAACCCCCAACAACCAGTTCGTGTCGCCATAGTTGAAGACGATCGGGCCACCCGCGAGGGGCTGGGTATGCTCATCAGCGGCACCAGCGGTTATCAGTGCATTAATACGTTTAGGTCGGTGGAGGATGCGTTGCGCCGTGCAGATGGTGAGGCACCGGATGTGTTGCTGCTCGACATTCATTTGCCGGGAATGCTCGGGTCGGACGGGGTCCGGCTTTTGAAAGAGAAATATGCCTCTGTGCAGATCATCATGCTGACCGTATATGCCGAAGAAGATAAGGTTTTTGAATCCATCTGTAACGGCGCCTGCGGCTATCTGTTAAAGGAGACTCCACCCGCAAGACTATTGGAAGCAATCGGTGAAGCGCACGAAGGCGGATCGCCAATGTCTCCCGTGATCGCGCGAAAAGTCGTCACGCTGTTCCAAAAGACCGGCGCGGCTGAGAAGTTCGAAGAACAACTGACGCCGCAGGAAATGCGGCTGCTCAAGTTGCTGGTGGAAGGCTATAGCTATCTGGCCGCTGCCGACCATCTCAAGGTCAGCGTCAATACCATTCGCGATCACATCCGCAGTATCTACGAGAAATTGCACGTTCATTCCAAATCTGAAGCCGTTGCCAAAGCTCTGCGCAACCACCTCATCTCTTAACGCTCAACAGTTCAACCCTCAAAAATACACATAGATATGCTATGCCGCGTCAGGCGGGAGCAGCACATAATTTCATTCAGTAGAAAACGCCAAAGCGTATCGCGGCCCAGGGCGAGGGCTTAGTCGGCGTTTCACCCAGGGTCGATGTGCGAGCTGGGTGATCCCCTCTTACGGGCATTCTGCGCCGACGCGAGAACTGCCTCTTGCGCGCTGCATTTTCGGGACTAAGGAGCCACAGATGATGTCGCAAAAATCCATATTGGCACTGAGCAGAATGATCGGGAATCGACGAAACCTGTTTCGGTTGGCTCTCGCTATCTGCCTGCTGAGCGCGAGCATCTACGCCACCCATGCCGTCTACTCTCGCCCGCTGGTATCAAGCCTGTCTATCAGCGATTCCAGCGTGACGGAAGGCGATGGAGCCGGCACAGTCAACATGGATTTTACGGTGACACTCTCGCCCGCTAATCCAACGCAAACTGTCACGGTGGACTTTGCCACCGGTGATTTCTTCAGCCCGATTGCCACTGCCGGCGTTGACTACGTCGCACAGAGTGGGACGTTGACGTTCAATCCGGGTGACACGACGAAAACGATTAGCATAGTGGTCAACAAGGACTGCGTTTCTGAGCCGAGCGAGAATCTGGCAGTCTTTCTCAGCAACCCAATAAATGCCACGTTGAGCAACACCAGAGCCAATGGTCAAATTACCACCGACGACGGGCGCTCCATCATTATCAGTGACACCACTATGACTGAGGGCGACGGCGCAGGCACGGTCAACATGGATTTCACGGTGACGTTGAGCGGCTCGCCCGTAACGGCGTCTTCAGTCGCGGCCTGCGGCGCGGTAACGGTGGACTTTGCCACGGGAGATTTCTTCAGCCCGATCGCTACTGCGGGCGTTGATTACGTCGCGCAGAGCGGGACAGTGACGTTCAATGCCGGTGAGACGATCAAAACGATCAGCATAGTGGTTAACAAGGACTGTGTACCTGAGCCGAGCGAGAATCTGGCCGTCTTCCTGAGCAATCCGGTGGGTGCGACGTTGAGTAACACCAGGGCCAATGGACAGATTACTACCGACGACCAAAGGTCCATCAGTATCAGTGACCCCAGCGTCAGCGAGGGTGCGGGGGTAAACGCCAATCTCGATTTCACTGTGACTCTTACGGGTTCGCCAGTTACTACCGCCAGCGTGGCCGCGTGTGGCCCGGTGACTGTGGATCTTGCCACCGGCGACTTCTTCAGTCCTGTAGCCACAGCCGGCGTCGACTATGTTGCCAAATCCGCTACGGTAACTTTCAACGCGGGTGAAACAACTAAAACTTTTAGTGTTGTGGTATTGCCGGATTGCATAACTGAACCGTCTGAGTTCCTGGCAGTGTTCGCGAGCAACCCGGTGAACGCGACGCTGGGTACCACCAGAGCCAATGGTACGATTATTGACAATGCCACGTCTTGTCTTACGGTCACCAACACCAACGACAGCGGTAATGGCTCGTTAAGGCAGGCGCTTGCCAACGCCAACGTCAACAGCGACGGGAATGTCATCAACTTTAATTTTGCCGGCGCCGGACCATTCACCATCACGCCGGCGACACCGCTGCCCACGATCGTAAATCCGATCACGATTGACGGCTACACCCAACCCGGCTCTGCCTTGAATACCAACATCGCAGGCAGCAACGCCGTCCTGCTCATCGAGCTTGATGGAAGTAGCCCCGGTGCCGCCGGCAATGGCTTGAACATCAATGCCAGCAACTGTGTGGTGCGGGGTCTGGTAATCAATCGCTTCACGCAAAGCGGCATAAATCTTAATGGCTCAAGCAACAATCTCATCGAAGGGAACTTTATCGGAACTGACACCGCCGGCACAGCTAACCGCGGCAACGGTCAATACGGAATCTTTAACAACGGTGGCTCGGGGAATACGATCGGCGGCGCCGGCGCCGCATCGCGCAACCTGGTTGCCTTCAATGGACTGGCCGGAATTTTCATCGCGGGAGGGCTGAACAATCAGATTCGCGGCAACAACATTTTCAACAATGGCGGACTGGGCATCGACCTGGCGCCTAACGGTGTCACGCCGAACGATCCTGGTGATCCGGACACCGGCGCCAACAACCTGCAAAATTTCCCGGCCATCACCGCCATCGGCCGCAGCGGCAGTGGCAGCGCCAGCCCCGATAACAGCAGCGGGGGCAATTCCAGCACTACTGTGCATGGAACTCTGAACAGCACGCCCAATCAAAGTTTCACCATCGACTTCTATAACAACCCCGCCTGTGATGCACTCAATAATGGCGAAGGCAAAACATATCTCGGCTCAGCCATGACAACGACTGATGGCAGCGGTGATGCGAGCTTCACGGTTGTGCTGCCGGCAACTGTGCCAGGCACAGTCATCACTGCTACCGCCACTGACCCAACTGGAAATACTTCGGAGTTCTCCAGTTGTAATTTGCCCACTGCCGCTCCGGCTGGAATAAGCGGACAGGTCACGAATGCGAGTGGCGCACCACTCGGCGGTGTCGCGATAACTCTGACTGGAAATAACCAGGTGCGTCGCGCAATTTCCGACAGCCAAGGCTTCTATGCTTTCAGAGAGGTGGCGATTGATGACTTCTATACCATCACGCCGCGTCTTGCCAACTATGCTTTCACGCCCGCAGAGCGGTCCTTCTCGCTCGTCGGCAACAAGACGGACGCCGCCTTCACAGGAACACCTGACTCGCTTCCGAACGCAAATCCGCTCGACTCTGAAATGTTCTTTGTGCGGCAACAGTACCTGGACTTTCTCGGCAGGGAACCGGAGCAAGGGGGGCTGGATTACTGGACCGCGGAGTTGGACCAGTGCCGAGGTGATATCGCCTGTCTGAACAGCCGTCGTGTTGGGGTGTCAGCGGCTTTCTTTATGGAGAGAGAGTACCAGGACACCGGCTCATTCGTTTATCGCCTCTACCAAGCCTCTGCCGCGCGGAGGCCAACCTTTAAGCAGTTCATAACTGACAGCAGGCAGGTAATCGGAGGCCCCGGCCTTGAGCAGAGCAAGACTGCTTTCGTGCAATCGTGGGTCCAGCGGCCGGAGTTCAAGGCCGCCTATCCGGATTCAATGACGAACGCAGAGTTCGTGAACAAGCTCTGCGACACAGCCGGGATTGCTGAGTCGAGCGCCAGAGACTCTTACCTCGAGGCGCTGAACAATGGTGCGACGAGAGCGGTGGTGCTTGGTCAGTTGATTGAGAACGCGCAATTCAAAGCCCGAGAGTACAACCCTTCATTCGTGCTGATGCAGTACTTCGGCTACCTGAAGAGAGATCCGGAACAAAGCGGCTATAACTTCTGGCTCAACGTCTTGAACAATCAGCCCAACAACTATCGAGGGATGGTTTGCTCCTTTATCACTTCGGCTGAGTACCAGTTGCGGTTTAGCTCAGTCGTCACGCATGGCAACGCGGAATGTCGGTGACGGGAAGGCAGGAGCAGAAGGCAGAAGGCAGAAGGCAGGAGGCAGGAGCAGGAGGCAGGAGCAGGAGCAGACGAAATTTTTATGGCAACAGAATGCAAAAAAAACATCTCAGCTCCGCAGGAGTCAGCTCCTGGCGTCTTCAGACGGTTGCCCGCAGGGTTACTAGACCAGCCGTTTTACGGCTGGGTAAACGCAATTCAAATGTTTCAACGGGCTTCACCTGCCGGAGCGCAGGAATCGAATCCGAATGGCCTCTTCGGAACGCTTGCTGCGACAGGTCGCAGCGACCAAGCGACAACAAGTCGTCGAACGCCAAATTTCGACATTAGGCCGTGAACCTCTCCGTTCACGATGGCGGGCTAATGTGCTATCGTGAAAAAAGAACCGCTGGCGGATCCCGGAGAGGTGCGGACCGGCTTCGCGAATTCAGCGGTCAACTCCAAGGAGGGAAGCCGTGATGAAATTTGCGAGCCGCACTTACCGTCAATATTTTCAATACCTTACGCTCGGGCTTTTTTCTCTACTCATCGTAGGCACAGGCCTGTACGTGACAGTGCGGAGTGACGGTGGGTGGGTTAAGGTTGAGTCTCCTTCGATAGTGCGAGGTCTCTCGTCGGTACATGGGCGGGACGCCCGTGCCACGGAACAAGTGCTCTCATCGGTACATGGGCGGGACGCCCATGCCACGGAACAAGTGCTTCCGTCGGTCCACGGACGGGACGCCCGTGCCACGGCGTCAGCCGCGTACGGCCAAATGGAATTAGGGTTCGAAGCTAATCGTGGCCAGACTGATAAGTCTGTGAATTTTCTGACGCGAGGTGCGGGCTATACGCTTTTTCTAAAAGCAGCGGAAGCAACGTTACAATTGCAGAATTCAGATTGCGGCTCGCTGAATGAAGCGACAGCGGACTCTAAGAATTCGCAATCCGAAATCCGAAAGCCGAATTCGGCACGTCCTCATTCGCCAATCTGCGATCAGCAATCGGCGCTGCGTCTTCAGTTTGTCGATGCAAATGCGAAGGCCAGGGCTGAAGGCCTGGACCAACTTCACGGCTCGGTCAATTATTTCGTTGGGAACGATCCCGCGGGGTGGCGCACAGACATTCCCACCTTTAGCCGCGTACGTTATGAGGGAGTTTATCCAGGCATTGACTTAGTCTATTACGGTAACCAGCGGCAATTGGAATACGACCTGGTCGTCGCGCCGGGCGGCGATCCGCACGCGGTGAAAATGCGATTCGCCGGCGCCGGCAAAGTGACGGTTGGTACGAAGGGCGACCTCCTGCTCGCGGTTGGAAAGACCACGATGCGGCAACCTCGGCCGGTGATTTATCAGGAAGTCAGCGGGGCGCGGCGGACCATCGCTGGCAACTACACGATCACTGCAGACGGTGAAGTCGGATTTGCGATCGGTGAATATGACACCGACCGCCCACTCGTCATCGATCCGACGCTGGTCTATTCCAGCTATCTCGGCGGCGGCGGCACGGATGAAGCTCGGGACATCAAGACCGATTCCGCGGGCAACGCATACATTTGCGGGAACACCAGCTCAGTCAACTTTCCGGTGGCGAACGCTTTCCAGGGAACGTTCGGTGGCGGAAATTTTTTCGGCGCGCGCGATGCCTTCGTTACAAAGATCAATGCCTCCGGCACGGCACTAATCTATTCGACCTACCTGGGCGGCGGAGGTGACGACAAATGCGGCCGGCTGGCAGTGGACGCCGCCGGAAACGTTTACCTTAGCGGAGAGACCACGTCGCTAAACTTTCCAACTGCCAATGCCTTTCAAAGCACCTATGGCGGCGGCGCGTCTGATGGCTTCGTAACCAAATTAAATGCTTCGGGGTCAGCGCTTTTTTACTCCACCTATCTTGGCGGCAGCCTTTTTGATGCCGCACATGGCATCGATGTCGACTCGACTGGGAAGGCCTACGTTACGGGACGCACTACCTCGGCAAACTTTCCCGTAGTCAATGCTGTGCAGGGTACTTTCAGCGGCGGCGCGAACGCCGACGCTTTTGTTACGAAGTTCAGCGCCAACGGTCTTGGCCTGGTCTATTCGACTTATCTCGGCGGCAGCGGCGGTACCGGCTTTGACGCCGGGCTGGGCATCGCAGTGGATTCGATTGGCAATGCTTATGTGACGGGTGAGACAAGTTCGACGAACTTTCCCCTGGTCAATCCGATCCAGAACACGTTTGGTGGTGGTTTTCCCGATGGCGACGCATTTATCACAAAGATAAACGCAGCGGGTACGGCATTCATTTTTTCAACCTACCTCGGCGGTGGCGACAACGATGTGGCGCAGGCTATCGCCGTGGATGCAAACGGCAATTGCTACCTGACAGGCAGTACGGCTTCGACAAACTTTCCCACCGTGAATCCATTTCAGAGTTTTTATGGCGGCGGCGGCGATGCTTTTGTTTCAAAAATCAACACGTCGGGCACAGCCCTGATATTTTCGAGTTACCTCGGCGGCATCAGTAACGACGTCGGTAATGACATCGCCCTCGACTCTGCTGCTCATGCCTATGTTACGGGCGGCACTGTTTCCACAAACTTTCCGTTGCTCAATCCTGTTCAGGGAACTTACGGCGGCGGAACCGCCGACGCATTTCTTTCAAAGTTCAACGTCGCAGGCACCGGGCTTATCTATTCGACGTACCTGGGCGGCAGCAATTCTGATAGTGCTAATGGCGTGGCGGCGGATGCCGCGGGCAGTGCCTATGTCGCGGGGATCACCGCCTCGACGAACTTCCCGACGCTCAATCCGTTTCAGGGGACCAAGGCTGTTGCCGAAGACGCTTTCGTAACGAAGGTCAGTGATCCACAGCCGACGGTTGTGCAGTTCAGCAGTTCAAACTACAGCGCGCCCGAAGAGTGCACTTTCGTTACGATCACCTTGAACCGTCTGGGAGATACGACCGGGGAAACGACTGTTGATTATACGACCAGCGACGGTACTGCCATCCAGCGCACTGATTACACACTTGGCGGCGGCACAGTTAAGTTCGCCGCTGGTGAAGTTAGTAAGACCTTTAGAGTGCTGCTCTCGGAAGACGCTTACGTCGAAGGCGATGAAAACTTCAATTTGATTCTGAGTAACCCGATTGGTGGTGGGTTGGGAAGTCCTGCCGCGGCTACGCTGACGATCACTGATGACGACACGGCCAACCCGCCGATTATTAATCCCATCGATGACGCGAACATCTTTGTGCGGCAGCACTATCATGACTTTCTTGCGCGTGAGGGCGATAGCGCCGGCGTCGCGTTCTGGACCAATACCATTACACAGTGTGGCGCCGATCAGAACTGCATTAACAGCAAGCGCGTGACTGTCTCGGACGCTTTTTATTTTGAACCGGAGTTCCAGCAGACCGGCGCTTATGTCTATCGCGTCTATCGTGAAAGTTTTGGCAATAGCCAGCCATTCCCGAATCCAAATCCCGATCCGGCGCATCCCAACGAAGAAAAGAAAGTGCCGTTGTATTTGCCTTTCATGAGGGACCGCGTGCGTGTGCGCGGTGGGGCTCAGTTGGCACAGCAACAGTTGGACTTTGCGAATGCCTTTGTGCAGCGGTTGGAATTTCTCACGAGGTATCCGCTGACTCTCGACGGACCTGCCTTCGTAGATGCCGTGCTGGCCACACTGTCGAACGACATTGGTGTGAATCTGGTCGGGCAGCGCCAGGCGTTAATCGATCTTTACAACCAGGGCAGCAATGTCACGGCCGGACGCGCGAATGTGATTTATCGCCTGGCGGACGACAACGCGACCAATCCCATTAACAACCGCGCCTTCATCGATGCCGAATACAATCGCGCGTTTGTGTTCACTGCTTATGCGGGCTACCTGCGACGCAATGCGGACATGCCCGGATTTCTTTTCTGGTTGGGCCAGGTGAACAGCGCACCGTTGCGCGACGTGACCAAACAGCACTCGATAGTTTGCTCGTTCATCACCGCCGCGGAATATCAACAGCGGTTCAGTTCCGTGGTGACGCACAATAATGGTGAATGTCAGTAGAGAATTTCGGATTGCGAATTTCGAATTGCGAATTTTAAGAGCTAAGGGCAAAGGCCTAAGAGGAAAAACGTAAGAGCAAAGGCCTAAGAGCAAAGGCCTAAGAGGAAAAACGTAAGAGCAAAGGCCTAAGAGCAAAGGCCAAAGAGGGAAGAGGTCTGGTTAGCACCGGACAGTCGGGAAGGGGACCCTGTCCCCGCTTCAAGGTGGGGAATACTCATGAAACGTCAGATTAATTGTGACCCCGCCAAACACTGATATTCTCTTGTTGCTTGCTCGTTTCGAAACTAGCGCAAGACTTGATGCAAGTGAGTCAAGTTTTGAATCGAGCTTTCTTTGCGTGCTTTGCGCCTCTGCGGGAAATTCTTTTGTCGCCATTGAAGAGCCTCCCGCAAAGACGCAAAGCACGCAAAGGAATCTCGTCGGTCTGAAGCGCAGCCTCGCTGGAACTCGAGCTTCTTCGCATCAATTAGCTAACGCAAGAGCGTCCCCTGAATTGCTGCCTGAAATACCCAGATGACAATGAATGCTACGAAGGCTGAGATATCAAACATACCTACCGGAGGAATCACGCGCCGCAATGGACCGAGTAGAGGCTCGGTCGTGCGGAAGAGGAAACGCATGACGCGATTCGAATAACTCAGCATGACCCACGAAAAAACGATGCGGGTAAAGATAAGTAACGCATAAATGGCGAGGAAGCCGTACAACAAATGACCGATGATGCGGGCGACGGCCCCCTGCTGCACGGCGCCCATTACTCCCGCTATCGTGCTCAGGACCGTATCCGTCAATCTTATCGCCAACCAGCCGAGCAGGATCGCAATCAGAATTGTTACCAGCGGCGCATACTTTGGGTCGACCCGAAATCCTCGCAGAGCGCCGCGTACCGGCACGATCAGCGGATCTGTCAAACGTCGAATCGTGACGTAGGTCCAGCCAAAGTAATTAAGGTTGGCAACCTCGGCTAGCAGGCGGGCGACGATTAGTCCCACGATCAGGATGATTATCGTGATGACAATCCGGGTCGAAAAGTAACTCAGGCGATCGATAATCAGATAAGTCATGTTCAGGTCTGCGCCTCGCGCTCTCCGAACAGCGCGGTACCAATTCTCAACATGGTCGCGCCTTCTTCGATAGCGATCTCAAAATCATGCGTCATGCCCATGGAAAGCTCGCCACGCGCAACGCCAAAGAGTCCCTGATCCTGCAACACGTCGCGTAGTTCACGTAAGCGCTTGAAGTACGGTCGCACCAATTCAGCATCGGTGAAGAAAGGAGGCAGGGTCATCAGTCCGCGCAATTGCAGATGCCGGCTGGCGCTAATCGCCTGGGCCAGCTCATCCAGCTCTGATTCGCGGGCCCCCGTCTTGGTTTCTTCGCCGGCGAGATCAACCTGAATCAGGATCGGCAACTGCGCCCTATCTTCTTCCATACACAAACGATCCAGCCGCTGCGCCAGTTCGACTGAGTCGACCGAATGAATTAGATCAAAGAGTTTCACGGCACGACGTGCCTTGTTTGCTTGCAGGTGGCCAATCAAATGCCAGTTAGCGGCGTCTCGTCCCAGTTCAATGATCTTCGGCTCGGCCTCCTGTACCCGATTTTCGCCCAAGTCCCTGGTTCCGATGCTGATTGCCGTTCTTAATGTCTCTACCGGATGGGTCTTGGTCACCGCAATCAGAGTGATCTCATCAGGCGCACGATGGCACGTCGCTGCGCAGTCATCGATCCGGGCGCGTACTTCTGTAAATCGATTACGCAAGGCTGTTAGTTCGTTTGTGCGAGCCGCCATACAAGGGTCTCTGGATCCGCTGGGCGTCTTAAAAAATTGAAATTATCAAAGCACCGCCAATGGTATCACGGCATCCGGTGGAACAGCCGCGCACGACGTTGTGCAGAAAGGGAGCTTACTCATTACCGTACACCAGGGTGTAGCGATAGCGTTATGATCGCGGCGGTCGCGTATAAAAAGCCCCGTGAAGAAACCCGTACCGCTTGGCACATTGGTTGTATGACTTCCTGAGTAAAGCAACTCTTCCCAGCGGTCAATAGAATACAAGTTTCAGGCAGGGAGGTTTTTTTATGAAAGGGTCAACATTCCTACGCAGTCACTTCCGGCTCGCCATTTTCACTGTCCTGTTGGCAGTCCTCATGTCGACTTCAGCATTTGCCCAGGGTCGCGGCAATGGCCGAGGCAATGGCCGCGCGGGCCGCGGACGCGATTTCTATCAGAATGGAAAATGCGGCAAATTCGTTAATTGTCACGATGCGCGGGACGGACGCTGGGACGGACGTGGTCCACGAAGAAACGTCCTGCGCAGCAGGGTCCAGTTTATGGGACCGAGGATCCGTGAGCGAAGACGTTATGACGATCAGAATCGCTACCAATACAGTAGTCGGCGCTACCAAATGAATCGTTATTGGGAGCGAAGACATGAGTACAGCCAGCGTGCTTTTGTGCGACGCTATCCGATGCGCCAACACATGCGCCGTCAATACCGGTATTAGCTTTCGCGATAGGCACTGAGAAAGAAATGACTGCCCGGCAAGTTACTGCGAGGAATGAGGTCAGTACCACCTGCGGTAGCGGGTGGGTTGTCGTTGGAGCAGCAATAACGCCGAGAGGATCTGGTTTGCCCAGCGATCTTGTTCTGGAGCAGGCCCACCCGCTACCGCAGGTGGTACTGACCTCATTGCCTTCGAACCGTCCCTTTTTTGGCAACACCTTAGTGGAGCACTATCAAAATTTGAGAACGCCTTGACACCCCTTGACCCGGTTCGTATATTCCCATGGTCACGGGGATGTGGCGGAACTGGCAGACGCGCAGGTCTCAGAAGCCTGTGATGGTGACATCGTGGAGGTTCAAGTCCTCTCATCCCCACCAACTCTTTACGCGAAGCAGGATAAGCTTCCGAAAAATCGTTTGGTCGGCGGGTCTCAGTAGTTGGGACCCGCTTTTTCTTGGTTTAGTTACAACGCAAGCCAACCAAAAGGACAAAAGCCGACACTAAATCTGCCACAGAACTTATTCAGGTGGTGTTTTCGTACTAGAACCAAGCAAGGATAAAAGGGGTGAAAGAAATGGCCGTCAACCGAGCTGCACTAGTTGAGACGATAAATCGCCGGCGCAACAAAGACACGTCGGGCTCGCCAACCAAGGCTGTTAATCTGAGACTGGCGCCGGCCGAAGAAAGCGGAGGCCGCGTGCGTCGTCTGGTTGATCTGGCCTCGTCACTGATGCGAGAAGCTCAGGTTCTGGCTCGTGATAAGGCTTTTGCTGATGAATCCGCCAGCTTACAGACACTCGACCTGGCCAAGGGAATCGATTTTTATGATGAGGTCCAGCGATTTGAAACCGCGCTGATCAAGCTCGCTCTCGAGCAGGCCGAGGGTAATCAGGCGAGAGCGGCACGACTGTTGGGGTTGCGGGCCACCACCTTGAATTCCAAAATTAAGGTCTACGACATTCAGTACTGAATGTGGCATGCGCATCCTGCGCATGAAGGTACGTCATCGCGACCACCCAAATAGATCTTTAAGATAGACAGCTTGGGTGCCTGTTCACGGGACGCCCGTGCCACGAGACACCCACGGGCGTGACGCCCCTGCCACTTCAACCCTTCCGACTAACGAAGCGATTTCCCTGAATCCAAAAGCGCCAGGGTTTGTCAATCCACTCTTCCGCATAATCGATACCGATACGAGGTCCTGTGGCTATCTGACGGGCGGGAACCCTGCTGCCTTCCTCAATCCAAACCTCATTTCCAAGCAGGTCAGCCCGGTCCAGCCTGCGATCGATACCCAGGGCCATACAGAGTTTGCCTGGGCCATTGCTTAAATTCGAATCCGGTTGCCCGGGGCGGCGCTTGCGCATCCACTCGAGACCTTCAACCGGCTCAAGGCCGCGAACCAGGATTGCGTGGGGCGTCTCGGGAACATTCGTCACCACATTGAACTGGTTGTACATGCCGTAGACAAAGTAAACGTAAGCGGTGCCACCCAGGCCGTACATTGTTTCGGTTCTTTTCGTGCGGCGTCCGCCATATGCATGCGAGGCTCGATCCCGCGGCCCCCGATAAGCCTCCGTCTCCACGATGATCCCTGAGACACGCGTACCATCGGCCGTGGGCACCACCAGAAGCTTACCCAACAATTCGCGCGCTACAACCAGGACGTTCGAACGAGTGTAGAACGCGCGCGCGAGTTTGTTGTTACGGCTCATGCTGAGTATCCACCGAATATTTATGCGAACCACTTGATCGCGAACCTCGGGTTCTTTCCACCGAAGGCGTTTTCGAATTTCAGTGTAGTTCGAGAATGCAGACTGTTATCCCCACAGTTTCCACAGCATAAAAAAAGTAATCACAAACCCGATCATTACTATGGCGCGGCGGACAATCAACTGACCGATTCGCACCGCCATCCTGGCGCCGAAATAGCCGCCCAGCAACGCTCCGACGGCCATCAACAGCGCGTCAGGCCAAACGACCAGATGCGTCAGCGAAAAACTCAGGACGGCAACACTGTTAATACAGATTCCCAGAAAATTCTTAATGCCATTGGCGCGATGGATCTCATGAAGGCCGAGCAAACCCATCGCCGCCAGCATCAGAATGCCGTTGCCGGCTCCAAAATAACCTCCATAAATCGCGGAGCAGAACTGAAACACAAGCGCCCCCAGCCACCATGAAGTCCTTGGCTCCGCGGCAATCGGCTGTAGCTGCAGCCGGCGTGTGATCGCGCCCTGGGCCATGAAAAGCAGCGTGGCAAAAAGAATTAGAAAGGGAACCATGCGCGCGAAGGTCGGCGATGGAGTTGCAATCAACAACCAGGCGCCTACGGCTCCCCCAAGAACACTAATCGCGCCCAGCCGCACCAGCAGCGTCGAACTATTTTCCAGCTCTCTGCGGTAACCATAGAGTCCACCGAACAAGCCGGGCCAGAGCGCAACCGTGCTGGTGGCATTTGCTATTTTTGGATCCAAACCCAGCCAGATCAGCACCGGAAAAGTAACCAGAGTGCCGCCGCCGGCGATTGCGTTTATGGCCCCGGCCACGAATGCGGAGGCAAATAGGATGATCCCGTGCAGGATGAGCAGATTCATTATCAGAGCCAATTTGGAGCGCGACGACGTGAGCACCCCAGCGCGGCTGCCGGGACCCCGCCTGTCGTCGCTTTGGTCGCTGCGACATGTCGCAGCAAGCGTTCGGAAGAGGCCTCAGTGACGAAACGCGCTGGCGAGCCGCCACTGACAAGACGGTGACAGGTCACCGCACTCAAAACGAAGAACTACCGAAGGCCGGAGCTGAAAGAGCCTCGCATGTTAGAATGCAAAGCGTAGTTTCACCAACGAAAAAATGATTGTGAGTAAAACCAGCGCTGTCGTAGAGCAAGCTGCCAGCTTGCGGCTGCGTTGGATGGTGTCAAGTCTGCGTTACAAAATGATTCGTCGAGTTTTCATCGCGGCTTTCATCGCGATCCTGCCAGGCGTTCTCTTTTGCAGAACCCTGCCGGTCCACAACACGCGTTCCTCAAAGTTAAAGATACGCGTGATGACTTACAACATTCATGTCGGAGTCGGCATGGACAAACGCATGGACCTCGAAAGAATCGCCGGCGTGATCAAGCAGGAACATCCCGACCTGGTTGGTTTGCAGGAGGTTGATCGTGGCGTCAAGAGAACGCAGGGAATCGATGAGATCGCCGAGCTGGCGCGCCTGACACAAATGGAATTTGCCTTCGCGCACAATCTTGACTACCAGGGCGGCCAGTACGGCGTGGCAATCCTTTCGCGCTTTCCAATTATCAAGACCGATCACCGCATGTATTTGAATAAGCGCGAGGCCGAACGCCGCGGCCTGCTGCGAATCGAGGTAAGCAGCGGCGGGCACAGTTTTACCTTTGCTACCACGCATCTGGATTATCAATACGAAGACGGCCGCATCTTTGAAGCGGGGCAGTTGTTGGATTTTCTCAAAGTTGAGAAGGGACCGCTGATCCTGGTCGGCGACTTCAACGTCGATCCAACCGGCGACAGTTACAAACTGATAGCCGCATACTTTCGCGATGCCTGGCTGGAAGGCCAGGCAAAAGGAAAAGGGCTCAGTTATCCCGCCGACAAGCCGGTCAAGCGAATCGATTATATTCTTTACCGCGCGAACTCCGGGTCGCGCGCAAAGAAGGCATGGACCGTCGACACGCAGGCTTCGGACCACGTTCCCGTCGTCGCCGATCTGGAGATACAGTGAACAGTGTACGGCAGGCTGCCAGCCTGCCGACTGTCAACAGGCTGGCAGCCTGTTGTACATCAAGCCAATATGACAAACGTAAACAGCATGTCTGCTGAAGAGATTCGCGAGCGCGTTACCCGGCTCGCCTTTGACGGGGATACTCTGCGCTTTAGGGAGTTCTTAAAAAAGCTTGAGTCGGGTTTGCCAGCCGGCACCGGTATCGCTTTGCGCGGCAGCGTTGTCACCAACGAGCGCTGGAAGGATGGCAGGCCTTTCGATGCCGATGGCCGGGGCACGAGCGATCTGGATGTGACACTGATTGGCGCTGAAGTGATGGAACAGTGGGATAAGGACGCTTTTTATATACCGGCACTGCACACTAAGCCGCTTTGCGATGAAGACCCGGATATTGCGCCCGGGCTTAACAACCTGCGGGAAGAATTGCAGAAATTGGCGGAGCGGCCCGTAAACTTTCAGGCGACCGCCAATATTATCCTGTTCGCGCGCGACGTCTTATTCAATGAACCCTATGTGATGTTGGTAAGGAGTAAGTAATCGGTATTCAGTAATATTACTGACTACTGATTACTCTTCCTAATGATCGTTAAGCTGCTCAGCTACAACATTCGTTTTGGTGGTCGAGGGCGCGAAGCAGAACTGGCAGAAGTCATTCGCAGTGTCGCGCCTGACATCGTCGTCTTCCAGGAAGCCATTGAGCCGGACGTCATTGCCCGCCTGGCTACGCAAACCTCGCTGCCAATCTGGGCTGCCCGACGCAAGCATTCCATCGGCTACATCAGCCGTCTGCCGATTGCACATCACGAATGGCATTATCCGGCTGGTGCCAAACATTCTTTCTTGGAGATCGTGATCGAGGGCAGTGAAGCGCGCATTTTTGGCTTGCATTTGAGCGCGATGTTTTCCAAATGGAGCGAACACCAGCGCGCTCGCGAGATTCAATCTCTGCTTAAGGGTATTAAAAGATATCAGGAAGGCTTTCACGTTTTGGTTGGTGACTTTAACACTCTTGCGCCTGGTGAAATTCTTGATGTTCGGCGGATGCCCAGATGGATTAGGGCGCTGATTTGGTTGAGCGGGCGCGACATCCAGCGAGAAACGATCAAGATTATGCAGGAGGCGCATTACCTTGATGGCTATCGCCGGCTACATCCGGAGGATAAGGGTTACAGCTTTCCCGTTTGGGATCCGCATCTGCGGCTTGACTACGTTTTTGTGCCTGAGAAATTTGCGGAGCGGTTGTTAAGTTGTGAGGTCATCGATCGGCAGGCAAAAGCCACAGTGGCTTCGGATCATTTTCCTTTGTGCGCGGATTTGGAGTGGGAATGAATGCCGTGGCACGGGCGCACCGCCCGTGGACTGTCGGAAGTGACACTCTTCAAGGGAACGCTTCATCTGGCGCGACGCACACGGGCGGGACGCCCGTGCCACAATAATCCGCAATTCACCTTCTGCCGCCGCGACGGCTGCGCTGTTCTTCGCGTTGCTGCTGAAACTGCTTCCATTGATCAGGCGTCAGTACTTTCTGCAGGCGTTCGTCGGTCCTTTGCCGAATCTCGTTGACACGCGGCTCTCCTTCTTTTTTTAAGACCTGAAGCTGTTCACGCGCTTGATCCAGAATCTGGTGCACCTGGGTCTTCTGATCGGCGGTCAGTTGCAGACCCTCGATCATCTCGTCAAATCCACCCCGCCGTGTCTGCTCAGTGTGACCTCTGGACCAGGCGCGATACGCATTAAAGGCGAGCGCGCCTGCCGCGAAGCCCAGCAGGAAAATAATTGTCGCCGCCGCACGCAGCTGCCACTTGCTTTTGCTGGCTCTATCCATGGTTACTTCACTTCTCCTCTTCGGACCCGTAGAGCGTGGTCAACACCTGGGCGTCGGATACTGGATCCGTCTGCGTGCCGGCGACTTCGCCCTGATTCAAAATTACTTCTTCCGCCGAATAGGTGTTGTTGGTCGACGTCAGCTCCGAAGTTGAATCAACCGACGTACCGGGAATAACGAACGTCAATACCGCGATGGCTGCGACTGTGGCGACCATTGATGAGGCCAATGCGCCCGTGGCTCGCCACATTTTGGCCCAGGACCACTGTTCATTCTGCTGCTCGCGCATTGCCGCCAATACTCTGGTTTGAAAAAAGGGCGTGGGCTCAAAGGTTGCGGCCACTCGTTCCTTCAACAACAGTGCCGATATTTGTGTGGCTTGCCAGGCTTGGTTACAGGCTTCACAAACAGCGGCGTGCGCGCGTATCGCGCCCCGATCGGAATCGGTGATGTCGGAAAATGGCGTTTGCTCGATGAGATTGATGATGTGCTTGCAGTTCATCTGTGGTTCCTTTTGGTCAGCTACCGGCGCCCACTGGTCCTTTGCCCCTGCCCCTGATTCCCAGGCCTAACAATTTCTCTACTGCCTGGCGCATCCGGCGGCGCGCGCGAAACGCGGTGACCTTAACTTTTGATTCAGACCAGCCGGTCAACTCCGCCACGTCTTTTACCGAGGCTTCCTCACCATCGATCATCGTCAGTACCAGTTGATCATCCGGCGCCAGGCGCTGGAACACGCGGCCTGCGAGATCGGCAGCCACCAGACTGCGTTCACTCGACTGATGTCGCTCGCTCGCCGCATCCGCGAGTTTGTTGTCAAGCCAGGCACTTTCGTCTTCTGTCAAATCTGAGACTGTTAATTCCGGCCGGCGCTTCGCACTGCGAATAAGATTGAGGCAAGTATTCGTTGCCATGCGCGTCAACCATCCTTCCATTGAACCGCGGCCTTCGTAACTGCCAAGTTCAGAGAAAGCTTTCAAAAAAATTTCCTGCGCGGCTTCTTCAACCAAACTGCGCTGGCGAAAGAAACGGTTGGCTATGCGAAAGACGCGCGGGCTGTAGCGCCGCATGATTTCCGCGAAAGCAGACTCGTCACCTGCACGCGCGAGCCGCGCTAGTTCCAGATCCGAGGCCTCTTCGAAACTATTCGCCAGGAAGTGCTCCCGATATCCCTGGTCCGACAAACTGAAGTTTGTCGCTGACTCGCGTAGGAAATCTCTCGTGCCGTTACGACAAACTAGAGTTTGTCGGACCCACTGCAGTTTCACTCCGGCGGACAAGTCCGCCTGCTAAACGGTGAACCGGCCGGCGGACTCGCGAACAAGTCTCGAGTCCGCCATCCGGGTTAGTAGAGTTTACTCATTCTCAGGTTTATCGCGCTCGCCTTTGTGATGACCGCGTTGATTCCCATTGGCTTTGAACTCGGCCCGCTTCTGTTCCAGTTGCGTCTTCTGTTCCGGCGTTAGGACCGCCAACATTTCCTGACGCATCTTAAACTGTTCGCCCATTAGTTTCGCCTGCAAGCCAGCTGACTCCTGCAGTTTTTGCGTGGCCAATGCTTCGTCGAACGTACCGCCCTCGCTCACCTGACGCAACTCCTGCCGTTTGGCCTGAAGTTCCTGATGCAGCGACTGCGTGCGTTCACGGAAGCTCTGGCTCACTTGCTTCATCTTCGCTTTCTGATCATCAGACAGGTTCAGGCCGCGAAAGAGCATGCCGCGCATTTCGCCGTCATTGTCGCCGCGGTTTCCCCAGCCTTCGCCGTGACCATGACGTTCGCCGGTCTGACTTGTTCCCGACTTCTGTGCCAGAGCGATTGAGACCGTCAATGCAAGCACTGACAGGGAGGCGATGGTCAGTGTCTTAATTGTTCCAAGGTTTCTAAATTTCATTATTTACTCCTAATTGCTGAACATATGATTGGGGGTGCCTTCATTAGCCTCCCGAACTGTAAGACACCGGATAGAGCGGATAGGTTACAGGCTTTACAGAACCGGGTGAGCAGTAGTGACCGGACGCAGCCGTTCAAGGCCTCGTAGCGGTCAAATAAACCACGAAACATTACATTGAGGTTCTTTCTTGACGATATCAGGGCCCTGGCTCGCCTTTGGAACGATATTCGAAGGAGAGACTTTATGTGCTCTCCGATGTAACCAAAAGCCTACATGTGGTGTCTGACTCATTGGCGAGTTGGAAGCTTTCAGAGCAATCAATTAACAAACAAGGTGCTGAATATGTCGAGTCAAACAATTAAAGAACGATTACCGGTAAGCGTCGGCGTATCAAAAACAAATTGGGTCACTCCAATAAATGGATTGTGGGCCAAAATTCTGAGCCACAAGAAACAGGCCATTATTGGCGGCGGCGCCGTAGTAATTCTGGCCCTGGCCGGTTTTTATTTTTGGGGCAACCAGTCGAGCGCCGCACAGTACCTGACTGCGAAAGTCGAAAGAGGAAACCTTCGCAACACGGTGACAGCCACCGGCACTCTTCAGGCGGTCACGACCGTGCAGGTCGGCAGTCAGGCTTCGGGAACAATCTCCGCGCTTACAGTCGATTTCAACTCGGTAGTGAAGACGGGCCAGGTCATCGCGCAGCTTGATCCATCAGTGTCCAAGGCGCAAGTCGATCAGGCGCGCGCCAATCTCGATCAGGCACGGGCGAGTTTGCAGCAGGCAAAGGCAGGTGTGGCCCAGTCGCGTGCCGGCGTAACAGATGCGCAGGCCAAGGCGGTGGCGGCCGGATCGACGGCACAGAATGATCAGGCAGGAGTTTCCGGCGCTCAGGCCAACCTGGCAGTTTTGAAAGCACAGCTCGACGACGCAGCCAGTTATCTGCACCAGCAGGAATCCCTCGTTCAAGCCGGCGTGATTGCGCGTCGAGATCTCGAGGTCGCTCAGACCGCTTACAAAGCCGCGGAAGCGAAATACAAACAAGCGCAGACGCAGGTTAGCCAGGCCATGTTGAGCGCGCAGTCCTCGGCAAGTTCCGGCGTGGCGCAATCGCAGGCACAGATACAACAGACGCAGGCGCAGGTACAGCAGTCGCAAGCCCAGGTGCAGCAGGCTGCGGCCCAGGTGCAACAGGCCGAAGCGGCGCTGCGACTTTCCGAAGTAAACCTGGCCCATACCACTATTACTTCGCCAATCGACGGTATCGTGGTGTCGCGGAATGTGGACGTGGGCCAGACGGTGGCCGCCAGTCTCTCTGCCCCAACTCTTTTCACAATCGCGAAAGACCTGACCCAGATGCAGGTCATCGCCAACATCGATCAGGCGGATATTGGTCTGGTCGAACAGGCCAAGTCGGTGAAGTTTTCGGTGGACGCATTTCCCGGAAAGGACTTTGACGGCAAGATCGAGCAGATGCGGCTCAATCCGCAAAATGTACAAAACGTCGTCACCTATAACGTCGTCATTGATGTAAGTAATCCGGAACAAAAACTGAAGCCCGGCATGACGGCCAATTTGACGATCACGATCGATGAACGCAACAACGTGCTCAAAGTGCCAAACTCCGCGCTGCGGTTTACGCCGGTTGATTCAAGTGGGCAGCGCATCGCGGGGCAAAGCAGTGGCGGTTCGGGACAGGGCCGCAGTCAGAATTCCGCGTCGCCGGCCGCCAACGCCAATGCCGGCGCGACGACCACCACAGGATCAGCAGACGGCCAGCAGGGCAGTGGGCGCGGCGGCAATTTTGCTCCGGCGAGTGCACCTGTGTTGGCAGGACAGACGCGCGTGGTGTGGGTGCTGGGCCAGGACGGTAAGCCGCAGGCCCGGCGCATAAAGGTTGGACTCACTGACGGTGTTTCGACTGAAGTTGTAGAAGGCAACTTGCAGGAGGGCGAATTGGTGATCACTGGCCAAACAATAGCCAGCGCCAGCAAGACCCAAAGCAATACGAATTCAGCGCCAGGGTTTGGCGGCGCACCGCGAACTGGTGGCGCTCCCGGCGGCGGCGGCCGGAGGAACTAAGGTATTGGTTCGACAAACTTCAGTTTGTCGTCATGTGCGTAAGGGATTTCTGATACGAGACAACGACAAACTGAAGTTTTGTCGGACAGTGGATCGGTGGAGACGAAATGTCAGCAACACTTGAAATGGAACCGCAAGTTCTTCCGGTGAACACCGCAACAGTTGAGGAGCACCGCGAGGCGCGTCCGGTTATCCAGTTGGACCACGTTCACAAGACCTACAAGATGGGCGATGTCGAGGTGCACGCGTTGCGCGGCATCTCACTCACTATCCGCGAGGGTGAATTCGTGGCCATCATGGGGGCGTCCGGCTCCGGCAAGTCCACGACGATGAATATTATCGGCTGTCTCGATCGGCCTACTCGCGGTACTTACGTACTGGACGGATCCGACGTATCCGAAATGTCCAAGGACGAGCGCGCTGACATTCGCTGCCAGAAAATCGGGTTTGTGTTCCAGGGATTCAATCTCTTGTCGCGCACGTCGGCGCTTGAAAATGTTGAGCTGCCGATGCTCTATCTCGGTGTTGGGACAGCCGAGCGTGACCGGCGCGCACTGGAAGCTCTGGCTGCGGTGGGATTGGCGGGGCGCGAGCAGAATAATCCGAATCAATTATCCGGAGGCCAACAACAACGCGTGGCGGTGGCTCGCGCTTTGGTCAACAATCCGGCGCTGATTCTTGCCGACGAGCCCACCGGGAATCTTGACTCGCGCACCTCCGTGGAAGTCATGGAGATTTTCCAGCGGCTAAATCGCGAGCGGGGCATCACTCTGGTGCTGGTAACACACGAACCTGACATAGCCGAATACGCGACGCGCGTTGTGGTTTTCAAAGACGGCAAGATCAAGAAGGATTATCAGGTCGAAGATCAACGTGATGCCGCGGAAGAATTGCGGAACCTGCCGATAGTCAACATTGACGATGACGACGAAGAGTAAAGGCTAACTATGGACTTGAAAATGATCATTCGCGTGGCCTTTCGGGCCCTGGTGCGAAACAAGATGCGCGCCGCCTTGACGATGCTCGGCATCATCATCGGCGTCGCGGCCGTGATTGCCATGGTCAGTATCGGCCAGGGCGCCCAGGCGTCCGTACAAGCGCAGATCGAAAGCATCGGCACGAACCTGTTGTTTGTCAGCGCCGGTGCTCAAAACGTTGGTGGCGTGCGCAGCGGCACCGGCGACAGCGGTACCAATACGCTGACGGTTGAAGACCTGGATGCAGTCAAGCGCGAAGTGCCCAGCGTTTCCATGGTTACTCCCACAGTTAATTCCAGAACCCAATTGGTTTCGGGAAACATGAACTGGAACACTCAGGTTCAGGGCGTGAGTGAGCAATACCCGGACATTCGCAAATGGACGGTTCAGAACGGCAGCTTCTTTACCGACCTGGATGTGCGCACTGCAGCTCGTGTGATCGTGATTGGACAAACTATCGCCGACAGCTTGTTCCCCGGCGCGGACGCCGTCGGGCAAACGCTGAGAGTCTCGAACCTGCCGTTCAAAGTTGTGGGCGTGATGGCGAGAAAAGGACAGGACCAACAGGGACGCGATCAGGATGATACGGCCTTTGCGCCGTACACAACGGTACAGAAGAAAATTCTTGGCAGCCCTCGCTTGCAGGTAGCTTATGTCTCGGCTATTTCCCAGGACGCAACTTATACAGCTCAGCAGCAAATCACCGATCTTTTGCGCCAGCGCCACAAACTTTCTGCCAATGAGGGGAACGACTTTACCGTGCGCAATATGACGGATATTGCCGATGCGGCCAATCAAACCAACAACACCATGACGATTCTGCTGGCATGCATTGCGAGCGTTTCGCTGCTGGTGGGCGGCATCGGCATTATGAATATCATGCTCGTGTCGGTAACCGAGCGAACACGCGAGATTGGCATTCGCATGGCCATCGGAGCGCGCTCATCTGCCGTGCGCAGTCAGTTCCTGATTGAATCGATTGTATTGAGTCTGACGGGCGGCTTTATAGGTATTGTGTTGGGGATAGTTGTTTCGGTGGCAATACCGAAACTGGTGGGTTGGCCCACGCTGATTTCCAGCCTGGCAATCCTCGGCTCAGTGGTTTTCTCTGCCGCGGTGGGAATATTCTTTGGCTACTATCCCGCGCGTAAAGCGGCGGCACTCGATCCAATCGAAGCCCTGCGCTATGAATAAAAATGGTCTTTGGTCTTAGGCCTTTGGTCTTAGTTTTGGGCCCTGGGCTCTTTCAAGAACCAAAGACCTAAGACCAAAGACCAAAGACCAAAGACCTAAGCCCTCTCTGCCGGCAGGCTGATCGTTACTTCCAATCCACCCGTCGCCGCATTCACCGCCTGGACGCGGCCGCCATGCAGGCGGACTGCTCGCGAGGCGATCGCCAGGCCCAGCCCACTGCCGCCGGATTCGCGGTCACGAGCATCTTCCGTGCGATAGAAGGGATGAAAGATTTTGTCCATCGCTTCTTCCGGCACCCCTTGTCCGTGATCGCGGACGCTGATCACGGCAGAGTTCTCGTTGCCATTCTTCAATCGCAGCGTGACTTCGACCTCAGTTCCTTCAGCGGTGTAACGCACCGCATTACGCACCACATTTTCAATCGCGCTGCGCAGCAACTCCTCGGTCCCTTGCGTCGAGCACTCATCGCAGTTGACAACATGGACCGAGCGATTACGGCTGCGCGCCTCAAAGTCCGCGTCGTCGGCAACTTCCCGCACGAGTTGTGCGAGGTCGACCTCAGTGCGCTTTAATCCGTCGGTGCCACTCTCGAGACGCGTTAGTTTCAGCAACTGACCAATCATTTCGTTGAGGGTTTCGGCTTCATGTTCAATGCGATCGAGCGCGCTCTTGGCGTTAGACTCGGCGCGCTTCCGGGCCAGCTCCAGGGCCACGCTCATCCGAGCCAGCGGGGAACGCAGCTCATGCGATATGTCCCCCAGCAGCCGATGCTGTGCGGCGACCATTGACTGCAACCGTTCGGCCATCGTGTTGAAATCACTTCCCAACTGGCCTATTTCGTCGCGCCGCTTAACCAGTCTGCCCGCCGCGCGCGCGCCCAAATTACCGTCGGCGAATTCATGAGTTGTGCCCCGCAGCTTGCGAATCGGTGTGGTTAAGTAACTGGCGAGGCCATAACAAAACAAACCGCCGGTGAGCAGCACCGCCAAAAGCCGCAGCGCCTGGGTCCGGAGGCTAACGCTCAATGGCATGCGCGCTATGCGCGAGACAAACACGTAGTGATGATTCTGTGGTGTGGCGACCTGTTGGGCCACGACCAGCGCAGTGGTCGAAACGTTGAATTGGGTGATACCCGTTTTGGCGGCGCGGCCGGCCAGCTCTTGCCAACCGTTGGGGACCACTCGGCCCGCCAACTCTGCACCCTGATCGTTGAACAGGATGGAAGAAATGCCATTGCTTTCTTCGAACTGGTCCAGATAATTCGCCAGCGCCGCCTGTCCTTCTCGATCATAAGTCTCAGCCGATTTCTGCGCGCTCGATCCAACCATGCTCAGATCGCGCCAGGGACGGTTTGATCGCTCGGGCCTGGTCGCCGCCACCGAAAGAAACAGCGCCACATTAGCGACGATCATTCCCAACCAGAACCAGATGAAAATTTTGAGAAATAAGCTGCGTATTCGCATCGGATCTTATTTGCCGGAAGCGGCGTAGATATAGCCCACTCCCCGAATGGTCTTAATGCGCTCAAAGCCGTTTAGTTGATGGCCCAGTTTTTTGCGCAGGTTGCTGACATGCATATCGATGCTGCGATCGAAGGGCGAAAGCTCGCGGCCAAGCACGTCTTTTACCAGCTCTTCACGCTTGGCGATTTGTCCCGCCACGCGCAGCAGCTTTTCCAGTAGATCGTATTCGACCACTGTCAATTCGATCTTCTCTCCGGCCCGGCGCACGGTGCGGGTGGCGGTATCGAGTTCGATGTCGCCGACCAACAACGTCTCGGGCGTGTCGCTTGCATGTTCACCGGGCTGTGTGCGACGAAGTATGGCCCTGATGCGGGCCACCAGTTCGCGCGGATTGAAGGGCTTTGGCAGATAGTCATCCGCGCCGATTTCCAATCCCACTATGCGATCGATGTCATCACCGCGGGCCGTCAACATCAGGACCGGTATCCGTGACTTTGACCGAATGCGCCGCAACACATCAAAGCCATTCATTCCCGGAAGCATGACGTCGAGGATTACCAAAGCGTGATCGCCGGCGAGCGCGCGATTGATGCCGCGTTCACCATTGTGCGCGGCTTCGACTTCGTAGCCTTCGGGTCCGAGGTACTCCTCGACCAGTTCACACAAGCCCACGTCGTCGTCAATGACCAGTACTCGTTCCATAAAAAACTATCGAAGTTCTGAAGGACTTTGAAATATCTGACCCTGGCCGTTTAGAAGCGGACTTGTCCGCCTCGGCTGCGGAACGAAGCTGCGAACTCAGCCGTGCAAAATCGCTACGAAACACCTTGCGCGGGTTGCATTCTAACTTACTGTCTCTGTCGTCACTGTAAAGAAATGTCAAGCAATTGCGCGCTGTACTGACAAAACTTTACATTAAGTTGACAGACATTTACTCACAATTCGCCTACAATCCTGCCGTACGCTAGAGCCGCGTTTGGTCAACCTGTGTTCGCGGCGTACTCAAGTATTTAGCACCTATACGGCCAGGAAATTTGAGGAGACGCTCCGGGATGGGAAGATTGTTATTGATTTTTGTGCTGTGTGCTTCGGCGGCGCTGGCACAACAGGCCAACGGCTCTTTGCGCGGGCAAATTCTGGACGAGTTTGGCGGGGCCATCGTGGGCGCGAATGTGATTGTGATCGACGCCCGCGGCACGCAGAAGACCGTCACCACCAACGATCAGGGCCTGTATGTAGTGAACGCCCTCGCCCCCGGCAAGTACACCGTGCGCGTAGCGACCTCTGGCTTTGCTCCCTACGAAAACACCGAAGTGGAGGTCGTCGCCGGACGGGGCCAGCCACTGAACATCACACTCAAGGTCACTATTGAGGAGCAGAAGGTGACTATTGAAAGTGACAACCGGGCACTGAGTACCGATGCTGAGAACAACGCCGGTGCGATTGTCATGAAGGGCGCCGACCTGGATGCTTTGCCGGAAGATCCCGATGACCTCGCGGCCGCTCTGCAAGCGCTTGCCGGCCCCTCGGCTGGTCCAAATGGCGGACAGATTTTTATCGATGGCTTCACCGGCGGACGATTGCCGCCGCTCGCGTCGATTCGCGAGATTCGCATTAATTCCAATCCGTTTTCCGCCGAATATGATCGGCTGGGTATGGGCCGCATCGAGATTCTTACCAAGCCAGGAACCGATCGGTTTCGTGGGCAGGTCTCTTTTAACTTCAACAACCAGTCCTTGAACTCTCGCAATCCGTTTGCACCCAATCGCCCGCCTTATCTTCAGCGACAGTTCGGAGGAAATCTCAGCGGTCCCATCTCGAAGAAGAAATCCTCTTTCTTTGTTGATTTTGAAAAGCGGGATATCAACGACGATGCTCTGATCGTCGCGACGATTTTGGATGCGAACTTGAATCCTGTGGGCTTCAATCAAACCGTGCCCACCCCAAACAGGCGCACCTCGTTCAGTCCCAGGTTTGATTACCAACTGAACTCCAACAACACCCTGGTGGCTCGTTATTCCTACGAGCATACGAAGCGCATCGGCGGCGTCGGCGGGTTCTCTCTGCCTACGCAAGAGTTCTCGACCTCAAACACTGAGCATCAGGTGCAATTGACAGAGACCGCGCTTATTAACAAGAAGATCGTTAATGAAACCCGTTTTCAATTCACCCACGAAATTTCCGGGCAAGATGGCACCAACACGATTGCCACCATACGAGTCCAGGACGCTTTCACCGGTGGCGGCTCTCAGGTTGGGCTCACCAGCAACGTGCAGAATCGTTGGGAGTTGCAAAACAACACCTCGTTCACCAAGGGAAACCATGCCTTAAAGGCGGGCTTGCGGTTAAGGCACATCAGCATCACCGACACCGCACCGTCGAACTTTGGCGGGACATTCACGTTTACGAGTATCGGAGCTTACCGGACCACTTTGCTTGGCTTGGAACAGGGTCTTACGCCCGCGCAAATTCGCGCAATGGGTGGCGGCGCCAGCCAGTTCACCATCAGCGCCGGCAATCCCACCGCTGCTGTCAGTCAACTGGATTTTGGCGGCTACCTTCAGGACGACTGGAAGATGCGCAAGAACCTGACACTGAATTTTGGACTGCGCTACGAGAACCAATCCAACGTCAGCAGCGATCTTAATTTCGCCCCGCGCATAGGCTTCGCCTGGTCACCGGGCAATGGACCAAAATACAAAACCGTCGTGCGCGGTGGCTTTGGCATTTTCTATGATCGCATTGGAGAGAGCCTGACGCTGACAGCGAGTCGCCTGAACGGCACCAATCAAAAGCAGTTCATCGTTATCAACCCGGATTTCTTTCCGAATGTACCGACGATTGCCTCGCTAAGTACGGGTACCGTGCCCTTGTCGATTTATCGTTTGGCAAACGACCTGCAGGCGCCCTACACCATGCAGGCCGTGATGAGCGTGGAGCGGCAACTTCCGTATAACCTTGTCGCCTCGGTGAGTTTTGTCAGCGCCCGGAGCGAGCATTTGCTGCGATCGCGCGCGATCAATGCACCCTTGCCTGGAACAGGCGCGCGACCGCTGGGCACAATCGATAATATCTTTGAGTACGAGTCCTCGGGCCGATTCAATCAGAATCAATTGATTGCCACCTTGCGCGGTCCTATCGGGCGCAGAGGAAACTTCAACGCTTTTTATGTTTTCGCCAGGGCCCACAGCGATACGGATGGCGCCGGTAGCTTTCCGGCAAATTCTTACGATTTGACTGGTGAGTATGGAAGGTTTTCGCGCGATCTAAGACATCGCTTTGTGCTTACCGGATCTTTCCGGATGCCCTGGAATGTAACCTTGAGTCCGTTTGTTATCGTCTCGTCAGGACAGCCCTTCAATATCACGGTGGGAAGAGATCTCAACGGTGACTCATTATTTAGTGATCGTCCGGCATTCGCCACTGATCTATCGAAGCCCGGAGTGGTCGTGACGCGCTGGGGCGCATTTGATCCCAACCCGACCGCAGGTGAGCAAATTATTCCACGAAACTTTGGCAGCGGTCCTGGATCTATAAGCACGAATCTCCGCGTCAGTAAGACGTTCGGCTTTGGGAAAGAAACCAGCACGGCGGCAAATCGTCAGAATCGGCGCGGCGCTCAAGGTGCTGATACCCAGCCGGGCGGTGGCGGCCGAGCCGGCGGTGCGGGCTTTCCCGGTATGGGCGGAGGCGGACCAAGAGGCGGCGGCGGCGGTGGCGGCGGAGGTCGAGAAGGCGGTGGTGGCGGCGGAGGTTTTGGCGGCGGCGGCGAAACCAGCAGGCGTTACAACCTGACTGTGGGTCTCAATTTTCAAAACATTCTAAACCACACAAACCTTGGCACTCCGATTGGCAATCTTAGTTCGCCATTCTTTGGCATCTCAACCGGAAGTGGTGGGAACTTCGGTGGCTTTGGCGGAGGAGGCGGCGCCTGTCTCGGGGCTTGCAATCGCCGCATTGACGCCTCGGTGCGCTTCAGCTTTTAGACCAACCCACCGGCTGACGCAGGTGGTACTGACAAGCAGGTGCCAGAGTCTCCCCAGACAGATGGCCAAGGGCGGGATGGAGGGTTTGAAACACATCCCGCCCTTATTTTTTCTTTCTGCCGGACTTTTGCAAATCCTTATCGTCGAGATGAAAACTATGCAACAAGCGATGAGCCATCGGCGCCAGGACCAGCCCCATTACTCCAATAAAAACCACGCCGCTGAATAGCGCGTAAAACGAGGCGAAGATTTTGGCTCCTGGAGTAGGAAGTTCCCGAATCGGACCCATGCCTCCCAGAATCATCGAGGCTTCCAAAAGCGAATCGAGCCATTCAAATCCTGCCAGCCAATGGTAGCCCGCAATCCCCAGAGACAGGCAAACCGCGATTAGCAGAATGGCCATCACCACGGACTCGAACATCCGTCTAATGAAGACCGGCAAGGGCGCCAGCTTCTCATTTTTTCCTTCAAAGCGCGTCATACACTTCAACCTCGTATCAGTTCAGGGCACCAATGATCTTTGTCGGTGCCTGTTGGCAGCCTCATCACAGTCTCTGTCACTACCTGTGTTCGCATTCCAGCCGTTATTGAATTGTAACGTCAAAATAACTGTTGACAACCCAAAGTGGCTTGGGCCAATCTTAAATTTGACCGCCGCACGGGCGGGTAATTCCTCGTAGTACGTGGTATTTAATGAAAAAAGTTTTTGCCTTTATCGCAGTCACCGTCGTTTTTCTCTCCACCGGTTCAATTCAAGCACAATCTGCCGATACACAGCCCGCTGCCGCCACAAGGCCGCGCATAGTTACGCATTCATCCCAGAACCCAACCCCAGCGCCACCCTCAGCCGCAGAGCCAAACGTAGAATCGGGCAAAGCGAACCGCCAGGCGATGGCGACCGACCTCGACCCACAGGAAAAGACAGCGCCGGCGTTCCGGCAGTTATCACCCGCTGTGATCCGGGTTCGCATCGCCGAGGCCGAACGTCTGTTCAAGTCTCGGCCGCGTCCGACATCTCTTAGTTTATCCGCAACCGACGTGGTAACGCTGGCCTTGCTAGATCGAGCCACAGCCCGAGTTCACTTACTGAATCTGTCCAAGCAAACGTTCCTGACTAAAAATACGGAACTGACGATGACAACCTCGCTGGGTACGCCCGTGACGGTGCACGTGCTGCGGGCCAACGGAGTGAACACTGCGATTACCACGATCGATTCCAGGGGACAGGCGTTAACGCCGCTGGTAGTGGAGTTTCCGATCGAAAAGGGCGGCACGTTCAAGGAGATGGCCTATTACACCTCGGCGCATCCCGCCTTGCTCTCCACGGAACTGACCAGGTCCGGCCAGACGTATGTGCGCTCGATGATCGATCTCGCCGCAAAACGTTTGCGCGAACGTGGTGCGTTTGTTGCCCCGAATATTGTCGACGTGGCTGAGCGGCTTTGCCTGGTGGAACACGTCGACCACGATCGCTTCCGCAATGAAAACCGCAAAGCGCTTTTTGATGAAATCTATTCGCTTTATGCCTTGAACGAGGTGAACACATATCGCTACTCGGTTAGTGTCGCCGGCGCCGGCGGCATGGTGCAGATGATTCCCTGGGCCTATAACCTCGAGCGTCAGCGTCATCCGGGCGTGGGTTTGATGCCGGATTTCGTGACCGGCATGCGTAATCATCAAAACGCGTTGCAGGCAATGCTGCTCTACATGCAGGACACGTGGAACGACCTGACTGCGAGCGAAGATGTGCAGTCCGCGCTGGAAGCAAAAATTGCCACGCCCACGGAATTGCTGGCGGCCGGCTATAATTCAAATGCCGCGAAGCTGCCTCTCTATCTCCGTCGCGGCGGCAACGGCTGGCGCACGCTGATTCCACGCGAGACGCAGATGTACCTGCAAATTTATAAGTCAGTCGATGGTTTGATGCCGGTGAAACCACGCCCGGCGGCGGCTTCAATGCCAAAAGCGGAATGAGGAAAATTCTTGAGTCGTGTTTTAGCAAGGGCGGACTTAACAGGTCCGCCTTTTTGATCTTTTGAGGCGTACGTTGTTGGTCTCACTTTGCTGACCTCTTAATTTCTCACGCGGCCTTAGAGCATCTGAAAATTCGAATTTGATGCCAGGGCCTTGCGCCGTGGACTATCACGCTCGCTCGGTCCATGCGAGATCTTGAGCTGCCATCATTCCGTCTTGCGCCCGGTTGAGATCGTTTTTGATTGTCTAAACCGGCAACTGCTGGCAGAATCGTGGCGTCCAACAGTCGAACTTGATCGCGGCATCAATGCGGCACCTGCTGAACCTGATGAGGTGTGCGCCTTCTCAATCAAAACAGGAAAGGATTCTTTTGGCATGAACAAGTCTGGCCGTTTCTTAACCATTATCTCCATCAGCCTCGCTCTTTTGTTATTGATCATCGTCCGTGTCGAACTCAAGACACAGGCTGCACCCGCCGGCCGCGCGGCAGCTTTGCTGCTTTCGAACACTGCTCGTATTGCCAATACGCGATCCCGATGGCTTTCACAACAACCTGCTCAGAAAGAGAAGACCATTGGCGAGACGCAGAAGAACATCAAGGTGCTGAACGATATGCCGGCTTCGCAGTTGATTCCCATGATGAATCTGATGTCTGGTTCACTGGGGGTCAAATGCACTTTCTGTCATGTCAACAAAGATGGTCAGTGGGATTTTCCCGCCGATGATAAGCCGGAAAAGAACACCGCTCGCGAAATGATCGTGATGACCCTGAACATCAATAAGGCAACGTTCAAGGGCAATACCGACGTCAGCTGTTTTACTTGTCATCGGGGCAGCAATCGGCCGGTCGGCGTGATGCCGCTTCCGGTTCCTGAACCCACAGCCAGGCCCGCGGGCGTCGGCCCGGGCGCCGCGGGTGCCGCACAGCCGACCGCTGACGACATTCTGAACAAGTACACTACCGCCATCGGCGGCCAGGCGGCCATCGACAAATTGAAGACGCGCACGATGAAGGGAACTTACACGCTGGCCAACGGCGCCAACGGAACCTATGAAGTAACGCAGACTGCTCCTGACAGGTTTTACGTCGCTCGTGGTTCGCAACAGGGACTTGCCGAGCAGGGATTCAATGGGAGCGCCGGCTGGAATAAAGACGGGCGCGGTGTAACGGATATCAGACCGGATCAGCTGACAGATCTGAAAGTGGAGTACCAATTCTTTCGCGACTTGAGGTTGAAGGAGCAGTACACGCGCGTCAATCTGCGCAGAGACAAACTGGACGGGCGCGACGTCTATGTGATCACCGGCGTGAGGCCTGACAAAAAGCGCGAGCGTCTATATTTCGATGCCGAGACAGGTTTGCTGCGTCGCCGGCTGGGATACATTGAAACGCCTCTGGGAATGCTTCCGGATCAGACGGACTATGAGGATTATCGCGAGGTAGATGGAGTGAAGGTTCCCTTTACGGTAACGGTAGCGGTGGTGGGAGGTTTCTCAACGGCCACCAGAAAATTCACGGAGATCAAGTTCAACGTGCCGGTTGATGATTCAAGGTTCGCCAGGCCCGCAGTGCCGGCGGCTAAGCCGTAGGCATTTAGAGTGCGCTGATCCTTCAGCGCTTTGGTCGGCTGCGACTAGTCGCAGCCATCGTCGGAGCCGGATTGCAGCAACCGGACCAAAGCGGCGACAAGCGGGGTACTAGGCGTGGCAGCCGCGCTGGGGTGCTCACGTCACCGCACCCCAAAAATTATTCGCTGAACCGCAGGCTGCTGGGAACCGGCGCCAGAGGCCGTTTCTCGCCGTTCTCCTCAATAGGAACGGGTCGCGAGGCGTCAGAGTACTGCAGCTTGTAAAGCTTCCAATACAATCCGCGCAGGGCCAGCAACTCCTGATGTGTTCCCTGTTCACGAATTTCACCATGGTGCAGGACGATAATTCGATCGGCGCGCTGGACAGTCGAAAGGCGGTGGGCCACCACGATCGAAGTCCGATCGCGCATCACTCGCTCGATCGCCTGTTGAATGAGTTGCTCGGTCTCGGTGTCGATCGAGCTGGTGGCTTCATCAAGAATCAATAGAGCCGGATCAAAAGCCAACGCGCGCGCAAACGAAATTAATTGCTTTTGCCCGACCGATAGTCCGGCGCCCCGCTCTTTCACTTCGCTCTTGTAACCTTCGCGCAGACGCTGGATGAAACGATCGGCGTGCACTTCGTTGGCCGCCCAACGCACACGCTCTTCGGTGATGTCTTCGCGGCCCAGGCGAATGTTGCCCTCGACCGTGCCGCTGAACAGAAACACGTCCTGTAAAACGACGGCAAAGTTCTTTCGCAGCGACGGCAAGTCCCAATCGCGAATATCGACTCCGTCCAGTAGAATTCGTCCGCGCTGCACGTCGTAAAAGCGCATCAGCAAATTGGTAATAGTTGTCTTTCCCGACCCGGTATGGCCCACCAGCGCCACCGATTGTCCAAAGTCTACGGTGAACGAAACGTCTTTGAGAACCCAGTCTTCATCTTTATAGGCAAACCAGACATCCTGAAACTCGATACGGCCACTGGCGCGCCCGCTCTTCAACGGCTGTTCAGGGGAAGTAACGGCGATGGGCAAGTCGAGGGTCTTGAAAATTCTGTGCGAGGCCACTACTGCCGCCTGCAGCACGTTGTATTTGTCTGAAATGTCGCGGATCGGCTGAAACAGAAAGCCTGAATACTGTATGAAGGCCACCAGCGCGCCCAGGCTCAGCGCATGGTTCATCACTCGATAGCCGCCGAACCAGATAATCAACGCGATACCGACGGCGCCGATGAAATCAACGAGCGGGAAAAAGACTGCGTAGTAAAAGATCGTGTCGATGTTGGCCTTGCGATGGTCATCATTGATCGCCGCAAAGCGTCGCAGTGACCTGGCCTCGGCATTGAAGATTTGCACCGTCTGGGCGCCGGCAAAATGCTCTTGCAGGAAAGCATTGATGCGTGCAACGCGCGTTCGCACCATGTCATAACCCTTACGCGCGCCTTTGCGAAACCAGGTGGTGGCCGCCCACAACAGCGGAATCGTCAGCAGCGTTACCCCCGTCAGTTGCGGGTCCATCCACAGCATCACTCCGATGATGGCCACGATCATAACCAGATCGCCCAAAACATCGGTGACTCCGGAAGTGAATAACTCATTGAGCGCGTCAACATCGCTCGTCAAACGCGTCATGATGCGTCCCACCGGATTCCGATCGTAGTAGGCCACCTCCTGGCGCTGCAGCTTTGCATAGAGCTGCCGCCGCAAATCAAACATTACGTACTGTCCGACGGAATTGATGAAGATGGATTGCAGATAGGCGAAGACGAACCGCAAGAACTGCACGCCCGCAAACAAGCCGGCCAAAAGCAACACGCCGTCTGTCTTTTTTGGAATGATGTACCAGTCGATGGCGTACTGAGTGAATTTCGGTTGCAGCACTCCCAACAGATTGAGCGCCAGCGTAAGCAACAATGCCGGAATCAACAGGCGCAGGTAAGGCTTCAAATAACCCAGCAATCGACGAGCGATCTGCCAATCGTAAGTCTTGCCAATAGCTTCTTCTTCGTGAAATTGTTTGGCTGCCGTTGACATGAGTGCTAAGAGGTTGCTCCTCCCATGGGTATTTTGGGGCTGGCCGCCACCAGGTGCGCGCGCTTCGGAAAATGAAGAATGAAGCCGGCCGCGGCCAAAAGAAACAGCAGATAGTAGCCGGGCTTGCCAAACACAAAATGCTCAACCAATCCCAAAAGAGCGCAGGCCTCGCACATCCCAAACGCTATGACGAGCGCCTGTTGGACCAATCTAACGTCCTGCTTCTCGACCGACTGGGCAAGGACTTTTAGCTTTATCACCATGGACATAATCACGAGCAAGGCGCCGAGCACCGCGAAGGGGACAATCAAGCCGGAGTTCGCCTTTCCGGGAGCGCTGCCGTTTGCGGGTCCTATGAAAAGCGAGATTACGAACAACACTCCCAGACTCATAAGCAACATGAACCAAAGCATGATTAGTGTTCGCTGTCGACTGTCTATATCAATGACCATAACGCAAGCACCTCAAATCGCCGCCAATTCTTCCTCGAGTAATTGCCTTTCATAGAGCGCGGCATAATCACCGCCCAGCGCCAGTAGCTCGGCATGTGTTCCGCGTTCGATGATCCGCCCGTCGTCGAGCACACAAATCACGTCGGCATTCTTAATAGTCGAAACACGATGTGACACGATCAAGCTCGTGCGGTTATTCATTACTTCGCGCAAGCGGCCGAGAATTCTTTCCTCTGTATACGTATCGACCGAGGACAGCGCATCGTCCAGGATCAGTATGCGCGGATCGCGCGCCACCGCGCGGGCGATGGCGGTGCGTTGTTTTTGCCCGCCGGAAAGAGTAATACCGCGCTCGCCCACCAAAGTGTTAAAGCCTTCGGGAAAGCCACTGATGTCTTCCGAGAGCCCGGCGATTTCAGCAGCCCGCTCAATCTTTTCCTGGTCGGCTTTGTCGACGCCGAAAGCTATGTTGCCCGCCAACGAGTCGCTGAACAGGAAGGTCTCCTGCGGGACATAGCCGATGCTGGCCCGCAGCTGGGCCAGCGGATAATTACGAACCGATATACCATCAATAAAGACAGTGCCCTCGGGCGCTTCGAGTATGCGGGGAATCAAATTCGCCACCGTTGATTTGCCACTGCCTGTTCGTCCCACCAGGGCAACCGTCTGACCGGCGGGAATTGTGAGATTGATATTCTGCAGCACGGGCTCGTCCCCGACGCGGTGCGTGAGGGTCAAATTGCGAAACTCAATCTCACCGGCGATGGGTGGTTGGGGAACGACGCCGCGAACATCAGTAATCGCCGGCTTGATGGCGAAGATTGCATGCATACGCTTGAGGCTGGCGGTGCCGCGTTGATACAAATTGACTACATAGCCGAGCGCGATTAGCGGCCAAATCAATCGCGACAGATACATATTGATGACCGCAAAGTCGCCCACAGACATTTCACCACGAACCGCCAGGGGCACCCCCACCCAGACAATGAGCACAAAGCCGATGCCGATCAGAAAGGTCATCAGGGGCCGCATCAACGCATCAATGCGCACCAGGCTGAGGTTGCGTTCCGCATATTGGCGGTTGAGATTCTCAAACTCGGCCATCTCCGCGTCTTCCTGCGCATAAGCGCGGACGACCCGAACGCCGGTAAAGTTTTCCTGCGCGCGCACCGTGATTTGCGAAAAGAACTCCTGGATCTTCTCAAATCGAATGTGAACTTGTTGTCCAAAGAACTTAACCGTAAGCGAAACAAGCGGCATCGTAATGAAAAGCAGCAGAGTCAGCCGCCAGTTGAGCATGAACATGAGCGGCAGGATCAAGACGACCACAAAAATTGTTTGCAGCGTGTACATGATCATCGGACCGGCCAATTGACGGACGGCGGAAAGATCATTGGTGGCGCGAGCCATCAGATCACCGGTGCGATGATCATGAAAAAATGAAAGTGGTTGATCTACGAGGTGGGCGTAAAAGTCCTGACGCAGGTCGTACTCAACATGACGAGACATGCCGATGAGAATGCGTCGCTGTAGAAATAGAAAAGCGCCGCTGACAAAACTGGCCCCCAGGACCTTTAAGGCCGAGATGGTAAGTTTGGACCAGGTAATATGTGTCCAATTCGCGTCGATCGCGTGGCCGACAATTATAGGAATGGTCAGATTAAAGATTACGCCGGCAAGTATGCAAAGAATACCGGTAATCAACGACACTTTGTAAGGCAGAAAGTATCTGGCAAATTTTCGCAGGTCGTTCATTGGCGAGCAGGCACAAGGCTCCGCAAACCTCCTTTGGAAAAAGAAAGGCTATGATGCGCGATTTTTATCGCGGATGCCAAATGGAGGATGGTCTTTGTGCTTTGTGCTTCGTTCTTTGCTTTGCTGCTCTCGTCGGAGGCCCTGTGGAAAGAATCCTTAGGTGACGTGAAAAGAGCTAAGAACAAAGATCAAAGTACAAAGACCAAAGACCAAATTCTCTAAATGCTGATCGAGATGAGTTCGATTTGTTCGTCGGGCGGGGGCAGGATCAGTGACTCGCTCGGCGCCTGCGCGGGAAGACAGACCTGATTTCGCCCCGCGCGTTTTGCTTTATAGAGGGCCCGATCAGCCAATAACACCAGTCCCTCTCGTGAAGACGCATGTTCAGGAAAAGAGCTTACACCCAGCGAGGCCGTTAGCGTCTCGGCTCCCGGCAAGGATATTTGCGCGATGCCGGTCCGCAGGCGTTCGGCGACAATCAAAGCACCTTCGGCGTCGGCTTGCGGCAGAATGATGGTGAATTCATCGCCGCCATAACGCGCTGCGGTGTCGACTCCACGCAATTCCGTGCGCAGGATTTCGGCAATCATGCGCAAAGCATTATCGCCGCCGTCGTGTCCCAGGCTGTCGTTAATCTCTTTCAGGTTATCCAGGTCCAACATGATCAGGGATAGTGGCTGTCGCATGCGCGTGGCAAATTGCAGATCGCGTTCTAACTGCATTTCGAAAGCGCGGCGGTTATAACAGCCGGTCAGTGCATCAGTGAGTGCTTGCTGTTGTAGTTGGGCAAAGAGATCCGCCTGGTTGATGGCCACGGTAACCTGATCGGCCACGGTCCGCAATAACAGCAATTCACTTTCGGTCCAGTAACGCGCAGCATCGTCAGAGCGAACGAGTAGCATGCCAATTAGTCGTCCCTGCTGATTCAACGGCACCACCGCGCGCGGCAGAATGGTTTCCAGTTGAGCATCGTCGCAAAACACCTGCGCTTGTGGGTTGTCTGCCAGTTCAATTCCCAGAGTGTCGAGGTCTTTCATTAGTGCCGACTCTTCAAGAACATCTGACTGTACGTTTGGGTTCAAATAAAACTTGGTAGTTCGCCCTTTGGTAAGATGGCCGTCCACACGCAAACCGCATGAACTGGCATTGAGCGCGCGGCCGACTTCGGTGGCTGCGGTCTCCAGAATACTGTCGAGTTCCAGCGAATTTCGTACGGCGGTAGCGATTCGGTTAACCGCAATCTCGCGCTCAGCCTGGGATTGCATGAGCTGCGCGAGCTTGGTGGTGACACTCAGAGTAAGTTGCAGGGAGGTGGCCTTGGGCATTGACTGGCGCACCGCACCGGCGAATCTGTCGCCCTGCTCGGGGAATTCCGCGGTGACACGGGCCATCAGGTATTCAAGCGCGGAATAAACGACATCCGGCTCGAACGTCCAGATTACTTCACTAGCCGAGGTGTCGACATTGCCTTCACCCTCGTCGGGAGGCGATGCGATCAAAGCAGAGAAGCGGGCGTCGGCAATTACCACGAAGCGTCCGTTAGGTCTTGAATCTGAGTTCAACTTAAGAAACACAAACTGAGAGTCTTGCTGTTCTTCGACCACGGAAATCAGTGGATCACGATCATCAACCAGAAAAAATGAACTTTGAGCGGCATCACCCAGGGTGCGCAATCGGCTCTGCTCGCGGCTGCTTCGTTTCGTAACAACAGGAATGCTCGCCACCACCAGTGCGGCAAGTTTGTTCTCGATTACTACATCTTCCAAATAGCGATGCAGCTGGGAGATTGTATGCTCAGCACAGCGGACAGACGTCAACTGACGGGAGTGTTGAGCTAACAGGGAGTGGTAGAGAGAATACATATCGCAACTGGCCGAGCTCGCGAAAGTAAGGGGAGTGGGCGGTGAGTTGGAAGGAGCGGGTTGTAGCTCCAATCCGAGGACAAGTCATTCTGGCACAGTTTCAACAAGTTTGTCCACGAAAAACCTGGACCACCAGTCAAGCTGCGCAACCGGGGAGTTTTGGCTCGGTTTCGGATTCAAGAAGCGAGCCGGATATAGGTGCTAAGTGCTATGGCGACCAGGTTTCCAGCATCGTCATGGACTTCGGCAGCGAGAGTTAAGATGCGCTTGCCGGCCCTGATTACACGCGCCGTACAAGTCGCTGATCCTTCGGTGATGGGCCGCAAATAATTCACATTGAGATCGACGGTGGTGAACTTCTCTGGCTGGGTCAACTGCGAGACGATTGCAAAGGCTGTTGCCGTATCGATCAGTGAAGCCATCGCCCCACCATGTAATAGCCCGTAGTTTTGAATCAGGTCGCGGCGCAGCGCGAGCCTGAGAGTAGCCGAACCATGTTTGGCTGTGACCAGCTCAATGCCGAGGAATTGGGCAAAGGGGACCTCGTCCAGCACGGCGCGTAATCTCTCAAAGTGCTCGCCGCTGATTTCTTCAGGCACGGTACCCCTCTCCCGGATTGCTCGGTTCGACGACCACTGCGGTGCCATAGCAAAGCACTTCGGTTACGCCGGATGCCAGTTCAGTCGTGTCGTAACGAGCTCCGATAACGGCGTTGGCGCCAATCTCAGTTGCGTGTTGGATCATTATGTCAAAGGCATCGTTGCGTGTTTGTTCACAGAGTTTGGTCCAGACAGTGATGTTGCCGCCCACAACCATTTGCAGCGTGGCGCCCAGAGTCGCAAAAACATTTCGCGAACGCACGACGATGCCGCGGACTACGCCCAGGCTTTGCAATACCCGATAATTGGGCAACTCAAACGCCGTCGTGACCATGCCATGGGAAACCGAGTACGGACGCGGGCTGACAGCGTAAGGCACTTTTTTCAGGGGATCATTAGTCATGATTTTGTCCTTGGTGATTTTCGTTTCTTAAACAAAGTCGTTTGCGGATCTTTTCGCTTGGATACCGGCATCCAGACATAGCGCTGCAGGTCGCATCGGCCCCGCTCGTCGAATTTAACTCCTTCGCGCTCTAACATGAGTTGTTGTTTATTCGTCGGCAGTAGTAAGCCACCGGTTGAGCAGGCGCCCTGCGCGTTGATAACGCGATGCCATGGCAGGTCTCCTTCTGAGGAATGCATCACGAATCCTACGGTCCGAGGCGTGTAGCCCTCGCCGAGAATCGCCGCGACCTGTCCGTAGGTCATTACACGTCCGCGGGGAATGCGCTGTACGAGCTTGAACACTCGCTCTCTGTATTTGGGATCCATGAATAATTTTGGACTTGGTACTTAGTTCCTTGTGCTTTGTACTTTGTTCAAGGACGAGTATGAGATCGATCCTTGAACTGAAGCAATCAATCTCAAAAGCCAAAGACCAAAGACCAAAGACCAGAGTCGCTTTCAATCAATACTGCGCAGTACTACTCGAGCGGGCGCGCCGTCGCCGGTGCCGCCGGAAAGTTTTAGCGGCAAACAAATCAGTTCATAAACTCCGGCTCCGACCTGGCGCAAATCGAGACCCTCGATAATGATCACGCCACTGGAAAGCAATGCCTCATGCGTGGCAAAACTCTGTGACTGAAATTGCTCGACTGATAAATAGTCAATACCAACCAATCTTACGCCCTTCGCTACCAATCGCTGCGCGGCTCCTGCTGAGAGATACGTGTAGTCCGTACGAAACTCTCCGGTATTCTCGCTCCAGAATGCAGAGTTGCGGGTCTTGAAAAGCACGCGTGTGGCTCCCACAGAAACGTTACTTTCAATATGGCTCTCTGTAATCACACCGACGTCTTCCGGCATTACAATTACGTGAACCTCACCCATCAAGGTTTCAAGATCCATCGACTCCACTTTGCCGCCGCCGCGGATGAAATGTGCCGGAGCGTCGACGTGTGTGCCTGTGTGTGCCCCAAAATCTATTTGTGTGACATTCGCAGAATCGCCATTCTCGAGCGAGAGCCATTGCTTGATATTTACTGCCGGGTCGCCGGGATACGTCGGCAGTTGCTCTGAAATGGGAACGCTCACGTCATAAATGCGCATCAGCTACTATTTCCTCTGGCTTTTTTGGTTTCGTGCCGGCGGGATATTATCGCAAGTGTCCCGGGGACCGCACGCTTCCAGCGTGCCGGCGTCTATCGTATTGTCTTCTTCCGCCGCAACGAGCGCGAACGGAACGCAAGCACGCTGGAAGCGTGCGGTCCCAGGGAGGCCTGTTGCGAGCCGGCGCGCCGATAAGCTAGCATCAATCGAAATCCTTTCAGTGCTTTTCGGGAGATTAATATTCCATCGCCAGAGACCCATATTGCCGCCTCCAGCTATCTGAATAGCGCACCGCTCTTGTGGAGCTTTACACACGGCACTCGACAGGGAACCGCTGAGTTGGTTGACGAAGTGCCGGCACGCTGCGCGGCCTTGCTCGAGGCAGCTGCGGCCGAAGTAGCCTTGATACCGATCATTGAGTATCAGCGCATAGCGAACGGCGCGCTCGTACCGGGTGTTTGTGTGGGATCGCGCGAGCAGGTTCGCAGTGTGGTCCTGGTTACGCGTGTCGATAGCTTGCGAGACGTTCGCAGCATTGCGTTGGACGAATCATCGCGCACCTCGGCGGCACTACTCAAGGTTATCTTTCGAGAGTTTCTCGGGCTTGAGCCTGAATGGCGTCCCCGCGCGCCGCACATTCAACAAATGCTGGCCGAAAATGACGGAGCCTTGCTGATCGGGGATCCGGCAATGACTTTCGCGCGCGACAATCTTCAGGTATTTGATCTGGCGTCTTTGTGGCGCGCCCATACCGGTTTGGGATTTGTCTTTGCCATGTGGATGGTTCGCGATGATGCCTCGCCCGCGGCACGCCGAATTGATTTTGCGGGAGCTCGTGATGAGGGGGTGGCACGCATTGAGGAAATCATAGATTTCTACGAAGCGTCGTTGGGTTTATCTCGGGCAGAGTTGCGGACCTATCTGAGCGAAAACATCAGCTTCGCGCCCAACGACGAGATGCGAGCAGGGATGGAGTTGTATTTCAAGCTGGCCCACAAGCACGGCCTAATTCCCGAAGTGAAGCCCCTGAAGTATGTTCAATAACACGGTCAGAAGATTGGATGCTCACGGTCGCGGCTACGGGCATAGCCGCTTACTCACAGCGGACGGCGTAGCCATAGCCGAGATCGTTCGCCCTTCTTGCAGTTAATTGAACTGACCGAACCAACCGGCCGGCAGCCTGTTGTACAGCTACCTGCGCATGCCTTAGTATTCAAACGGACGAATGCAAGCCACTGATAATATTCAACCGATTCTCGATCGAGTGCTAAACGGCGAACGCATGACCGTTGCTGCGTGCAGCACGCTACTCGAGTCGTACGATGTCGCGCGGCTTGGCGTTGCGGCTGACGAAATCCGACAGCGACGGCACGCCGACAATGTCGTCACGTACATCATCGATCGGAATATCAATTACACCAACGTCTGCAACGTCGTTTGTACTTTCTGTGCTTTTTATCGACGTCCCGGCGCGCCGGATACCTACGTTCGTACGCTCGAAGAGATATGCGCCAAGATTGATGAGACGATTGCTCTCGGTGGCACAGGCGTCTTGATGCAGGGAGGGCTGCATCCGGATTTCGGTATTGAGTGGTACGAGGATTTGCTGCGCACGCTGCACGCAAAGTATCCGAAGTTTCAACTGCATTGTTTCTCGCCGCCTGAGATTCACAACATCCATCTGATTTCCGGTCTCGATTACGAGACGATCATGGCGCGACTGCGAGCTGCGGGACTGTACAGCATGCCGGGTGGCGGGGCGGAGATTCTCGATGACGAAGTGCGTAAACGCGTGGCTACCAAATGCACTACCGATGAATGGCTGGCTGTCATGCGCGCTACGCATCGAGTGGGGCTGCGTTCAACCGCGACGATGATGTTCGGCATCGGCGACAAGGTCGAGCATCGGGTAAACCATTTGCGACGCATTCGTGATTTGCAGGATGAAACGGGCGGCTTTACAGCCTTTATTCCCTGGACCTTCCAGCGCGAGAACACCGCGCTCGGTCGTCGCATCAAAGACGAGCCAACCGGGATCGACTATCTGAAGATGCTCGCCGTGTCCCGCCTGTTTCTCGATAACATTGAGAATTTCCAGTCTTCCTGGTTGACGCAGGGGCTGCGCCTGGGCCAGGTGGCGTTGCGCTTCGGCGCCAACGACATGGGCTCTGTAATGATCGAAGAGAATGTTGTTTCCGCCGCCGGCGCGCACAACGAGGCAGATGAAAAATTGCTGCGTTACCTGATTCGCGAAGCGGGCTTCACGCCGCAACAGCGCGACATTTTGTACCGGCACGTCGACCGCGATACGACGAAAATCGCTGCAGATGCCGTTCGTGAAGCGGCAACGGTTTCTTAATACTGGCGAGCCTGTTTTCCGACTGTTCCTAAAGAGGTCCCCTTTGTCTCACCGACTTTTTCTTCTCTGCGTCATTATCTCGCTCTTCATACACAGCGGTGCAGTTCGTGCACAACAACCCGCGGCTGCCCGACAAGATGACGTTGCGATAAAGCAAGACAAAGCCCTGAAGCTGCTTGAGTCGTTAACCGGTCAGGTAGGCACCTTACGCTCGGCTGAAAACCGCGCCCGTATCGGATCGAACATCGCCGACTTGCTTTGGAGCCACGATGAAAAACGTGCCCGCGGTCTTTTCACCGCAACCGCCGAAGACCTTAACGCGGGATTCAACACGGGCGATCTCGCAGAGTCAGAACGGGTCCGGACACTCGCTGTTTTTAGTCAACTGCGCCGGAACATAGTGGACCGGATTGCCAAACATGATCCGAATCTGGCGCTCGAGTACTTGCATTCAACTCGCCCGCCGGTAAATGAGAAATTGCTTTTCGACCCGCAGGAGTTGGATCGAGCGCTGGAATTGCAATTGGCGGTACGAATTGCCGCTGAGAATCCGCAGCTCGCGCTGAAAGTTGGTCACGAGACACTTGCGAAATGTTTTTGTCCAAACCTTTTGCTTCTACTCTCAAAACTTGTGAAAAAAGAGAAAGGCGAGGCGCAGGATCTCTTCAAAGCGATCGTTGAAAAGCTGAAGCGCGCGGATTTGGCGCAGGATGAGATGGGGTTGCAACTCGCTTTGAACCTCGTACGCGCATTTCCCGAGCAGACACTTGATGAACAGGTCTACAGGGATCTGCTCGGTGCCTTGTTGACTAGCGCTGCGTCCAACGGCTGTAGCACCGCCGAAGACTGGTCCTACGTTTGCAGAAACATTGGCTCGGTATATTCCCAACTTGTGAAGTACGACCCCTCGCGAGTGGCTGGATTGCAGCGTTGGGCCGGTGAGGAAGAACAGATTGGCGGTGAGGCGTCGTGGATCCAGGTTCAAGATGTCATGAAAAACGGAACAGTCGAGGAAATCCTCGCCCTTGTGCCCCAATACCCGGAACTGCAGGTTTACATTCAAAGGGCCGCTATCATCAAGGCCGCGACTGCCGGCGATACGGCCCGGGCGCGTCAACTGGTTGCGGGTTTGCCGGAGGAAGGCCAGCGCCGTAACCTGATGGCGGAACTGGACCGCATCGAAACCTGGACTTCGCCGGATGCAGACAAGTTGGCGGAGATTCAAAGTGCTTTGAGCGCTCTTCGCAGCAACCAGGAACGGGTGGATTTTCTTTTATACGTGGCGGGACAAGTAGGTACCAGGGATAGGAAAACCGCTGTGAGGCTCGCCAACCAGGCCAGTCAGATCATCGATGCAAACCTGGCCGGGAAAGAACAGCTCAGAGGCCAGATCAGTTTAGCCCTCGTGTATTGCTTACTAAATAATGATCGCGGCTTCGCTATCATGGAATCAGTGGTCCCCAAACTCAACGAACTGGTCGCCGCGGCTGTGACCTTGGATCGATTTGAGAATACTTACCTGCGAGATGGCGAATGGGCCATGTCGGCGGAAGGCAATCTCGGATCACTGCTGACGGATCTCGCACAGAATGCGGGAGACTTTGCGAGGCTCGATTTTGATCGTTCCGTAAATTTGGCCAGTCAGGTTGAACGGCCTGAATTGCGTTTGATGGCTCAACTAAAAATCGCGCAAGCAATCCTGGCACCGGTAAAGTCGCCTTCTGCTACTCGAGAGTCTTTGGGCGTGCGTTGACTTTCATAACTGAACGCAATCAACCTTTATGAAGTCTATGACGGGTCCCACCGGATCAATCACGACCTTGCTGTTCGACTGGGATGCTACCGCTCCCGGTTCTGTAAACTTGGGCGCCTGGCAATAGTTAACCGCCGGCGACGGTTGAAATCTCATCCAACCGTCGCCGACGCATCTGGAAGCTACGGACACTCGGTGTTGTTGCGTGGGGCGACCGGGCTAAAGCGCAGCTGATATTCGTCCGAGGTAATGAACGAGCAGACCATTGCGCTCTGCTTTGTCACGTCGCGCAAGGGACCGCTATTTACCTGGCCCAGCCAGAACACGAATCCCGCAATGTCCGGGTTCCGCCGCAGATAGCCGAAATATTCACCCAACACAAATGAACGGTTGTACTCAGCGTCGATGAGCGAGCGGTTGTTGATGGGATTCGTTTGGACATTATCATCCGCCAAACGGTACATCACTCCACCACGTCCCAGCGAGTTGTAAAGAGTGATGAGGTTATTGCGCTCGCCACTCAAATTCACGCCCAGATCGGTTTGTATCGTTCCCAGCACCGCGTCAACAAATTGTGGCGCGGTCGAGAGACTGGCTGGATACCTTGCCGTGAACTCGGCGCGGCCAACAAAGGTGTTCGCCAGATCCAATTGCTTCTGCGCCAGGTTTCCCCCACCCACAACGGCCGCGCGATCCACTGAGAACACCGAGTAGTTCGGCATTTTCTTTTCTTCGTTCGGAAAATTCACATTTGTCTGGGTATTCGGGAACGGTTGATTGTTGCCATAGGCGGCGCGGTAGAGTCGCTGAACGTAAGAACCCGTCTGCTGATACTCCAATTCAAAGAAGAACGAGTTCGAGACACCGACCCGGTTGGCACGAATGCAGGCCGCGTCCGATCCGCATACCGTGATCTTTGCCGACCAGAAATCAAAACCACCCTGGTCCGGTACTCGATTCAGAAAATCCAGATAATGCTGGCGCACAAAGAAGCGCGCGTCCGCATCCTCGAGCGGGTTCGTGGTCGCCGTCACACTATCGTTGTCGGTTATGGTCACCAACGCAGGATTCGGCGTGCCCAATGTTGCACCAACCGGATTGCTCAGAGTTACGTTAATGGTCTCGTCTCCCTCGACATAAAGGTCGTCAACAATCGGCACGCGGAACGTCTTGACGGTATCGCCGGTCGCGAAATTCAAGCGCCCAATCGTTATCGTGTAATCGGTCCTTTGACTGGCCGTCCCGTTTGAAGTTAGAAAGTCAACGGACGCTGGACCAGAAGCGCCGCTGGTTCGTTGAATGGTGATCAGGGCGCTGCCCGCGGTTTCGCTAGCCACATAGCTGCCGACGCTGAATTGGAACGTAGCCGAGGCCGCGAAGTTAGCCGTTTGGTTGGCGAGGACGTTGTTAAAAGTACTGCTGGTCGGCAGAAACCCAAAACCGGCTTTCGCGGGCGTTACCGTGTAAGAGCGGCCCGCCGGTAAGTTGGCAAAGCCGTAGTTACCACCGGCATCGGTTGCCGTCATCAGAGATTTACCACCGCTCAACGTCATCGTAACGGCATCCAGGCCACCTGCACCCAGCGTCACTTGCCCCCCGATACTAATGACGACCGGACTGAAGTCCAGCCTCACGTTCCTGGCCAGATTGTTGGCCGCTTGAGAATTGAAAATATAGTTCGCTACCGTTACTGAAACTGTATAGCTGTTGCCGGAGGTCAGCAGTCCAAAGGTGTAATAGCCCGCGGTGTCGGTCGTTGTTGTCGCGGATGGAACACCCGCCAGATTCACAGTCGCTCCGGCGATCGGATTGTTATCTTCGTCAACGACGCGACCGATGATCGTCGGATCGGCAATTTCGTTGAGAAGGACATCGCTGCCGCTGGTGCCGGTTACAAAAGCGTTGCCGGCGCCATCGAGCGCGACCCCTATTCCTAAGTCGCCAGCCCCGCTGACCAGGCGCGTGGAGTACTGTAACGGCGTGCCGGAAGGACTGAACTTGGTTAGAAATATCCCGCCCGTCGTCGACAGAGTCGGTGGCGGCGTGGTAGTCGGGAAGTTAGCCGAGTTTGTCGCACCGGTCACATACGCATTGCCTACTACATTCACCGCCACGCCTCGGCCCTCATCGGCGTTGGTGCCGTTGCCACCGAGATAGGTGGAGTAAATCAACGCCGAACCGGCTTGATTCAGCTTGGTCAGGAAAGCATCAACAGAGCCGGCGGGACCACCATTAGCAGGTTGAAATGCGTTTAGGGTGGGAAAATTTGTCGACTTGGTCTGTCCCGTAATGTAGGCGTTGCCCGCCGCATCGATGGCGATTGCTTTACCAAATCCCTGGGCGGCAGAACCGCCAAAGTCCTGATCACTGCCGCCGAGATATGTAGCGTAAACGCGAGAAGCCGCGCCGGAAAGATTTGTGTTGAACTTTTCCACGTAGGCATCCTGCGTGCCGCCTCCATAAGTTGTTTGAAAGGCGCCCGCGGTGGCGAAGTTCGTCGCCGTAGAACCTAAGTTACCGGTTATATAAACGTTACCCGTTGCATCCGCGGCAATTGCTCGGCCTTCACCAGAACCTGTATGACCCAGAAAGGTTGAATAGACCAACGACGACGCGCCTGATCCATTCGTATTCAGCTTGGACAGAAAACCAGTGTTGAAATTGGTGGATTCGAAGGCGCTGGCCGTCACTGGGTGATTGGTGCTGGTCGTGCCGGTCACATAAGCGTTGCCTGCTCCGTCCGTCGCAATGCCATATCCGCGGGCGCCGAATTGGCCCGAGAGATAGGTCGAGTAGACCAGCGCCGAGCCGGCCGGATTTAGTCTCGCCACGAATGCATCCTCAACACCACTACCTGCCGAACTACTGTATGTGCTGTCGAAGGCATTCACTGTGGGAAAGTCGGTTGAGGAGGTCCGGCCTACAACATAGGCGTTGCCCGCCCCGTCTATAGTCAGGTCATAGCCCGAGTCATCAAGGCTGCCACCAAGAAATGTCGAGTAAACCAGCGCCGATCCGGCAGCGTTGATCTTGGAAATGAAGACATCCTGCAGGCCGCCAATGGTCGGATCCAGTGCCGAAGCCGTCGGAAAGTTAGCAGACCTGGTAAAGCCGGCTATGTAAGCGTTGCCGGAGGAGTCCACCGCGATGGCGGCGGCGCTATCCATGCTGCTGCCGACGAGCGGGAAGGAATAGATCAATACCGGATCGATGACGAGCGGCCTCGTGCGATCGTAAGCGCCCACTTCAAAGCCCACCTCTTGCGGGTTCCTCATGACGTACTTACCGGCAACCTCGCGGCGTACGCCCTCAATGAGTTGGTAAAGCACCGGCTTCTGCAGCTGAACATCGCCCCCTGCCAGGCTTAGAACCAGGCTGCTCTCTTTATCGATCGAGATCTTGTTCGCTCCGTCGAAGGCCAGCACAATCACGTCGGGATTAGCGCCCGGCGCGACAATGAAGTCGTTTTCGAGTTTCCGCTGGTTGCCGTAGTAGACAACGTCCACGCCCGGATAAACTCCTCGGTAATGGACACGAGCAAAGGTGGATACGTTTGTCCGCCAAGTCTTCGGATTGTTGCCGATGAAATAGTTGGTCTTGCCCGGCAGTTCTTCAGATCCTTCGATCTTTGGTGAACGGTTGGATCCCACCAACTTCATGCGCATGACATCATTCGCCCTTTCACCCGTGGATCGACTACGCTCCAACGAAAGGACGGCTTCGGATGCAGTTAGAAACAGGTTGTAACCAGCGCCGCGAGACAGAAATTTGACTTGTTTATTTGTCTGACCCCGGTTGATCTCGAAACTCAGCGGCAGTTGGCCATAGGCATCGCTCGCGCGCAATCGCGCCGATTCTTCTTTTGCTGACTTGACCGGTGGCGCCGCGGCAGGTGCGCCCTTGTCATTGAGTCGTGGCAAGGCAGCGTGGCTTGTGACTCCTGCCGACCATAGGGCGGTCAGCACGCAGACCGAGAGAACGGTAACAACGACAGCGTTTCTTAATTGATTGATAGGCATTTCCTTTTTGAACTCCCTCGTAAGTGACCTGCAAGCGGCAGGTCGTATTGGCAAACAGGCTAGCTGGGGGGCGGCACCGCGACGGGTGTGGTAAGCGTCCAGCAAAAAAAACAAAACTCCTAGCAGGCTGCTGAAAAACTAAGCATTGTTAGTGATTTCGTCTTCATGAAAAGTTTTGCTTATCGATGATGTGCGATTTTCTTTCTGCGCTTGGTCCCTTTAGTGGCTCATTGGCCACTTTGT
>JAOAPY010000031.1 GCA_025463135.1 Acidobacteriota bacterium | reverse complement strand
GTGTTGCTGAGAAAGAAAGGACTGCCCGGCGAGTTACTGCGAGGCAATGAGGTCAGTACCACCTGCGGTAGCGGGTGGGTTGTCGTTGGAGCAGCAATAACGCCGAGAGGATCTGGTTTGCCCAGCGCTCTTGTTCGGGAGCAGACCCACCCGCTACCGCAGGTGGTCTGACCTCATTGCCTTCGAACCGTCTTCTTTTTTGGCAACCCCTTAATGGAGCACTACCTGCCGAATCATTTGCGTTGACGGCCTGCTTGCCGGCGATTACAATCCACAGTTGTCGATGACTTCTCTTCTAAAAACAATCATGCATGCAGCTATCGCGCTCGTGTTCGCGTTTAGCCTCAGTTCAGTTGCGCGCGCTCAGCAAAGGCCGTTGTTGACGGAAGATGTGGACATTATTCCGCCGGGAACGGTGCGCATTCAGGCCGGACTTGATTTCATGCAGGATGTGAAATATACCGCTTCGGGCCTTACCGGCGATTTGACGCGGGTGGGCGTGATTGGCATCAACATCGGGCTCTCGCCAAACGTAGAATTTCAGATCGAGGGCGTGGCTCAGAATTTTCTCAGTATCAATACGCGCAGACCCGGAGCGATTCCGCTGACGCTGGCTCCCGGCGTGAATTCGACCAATGATGTAGGCGACTTCATTCTCTGGACCAAGATCAAGTTACACAACGAGACAGCGCATGCTCCTTCACTGGGATTTCGTGTAGGTGTGCAGTTGCCAAACTCGAATCAGGCTCGTGGTCTGGGATTGAATAACACCAACGCCTTTGGCTCGATTCTGGTGGGTAAGAAGTTTGGACCGGACGGTCGCTTAAACACTTTCGGAAATGTCGGTATTGCTATTATTACGGCGCCGACGCTGCTCTTTACGCAGAATGATATGCTCACCTATGGCGCCGCCGGTATCTTTCGTATCAACAAACAATTCAGCCTGGCGGGCGAGGTGAATGGCCGCGCCAATACGCGCCCAGGCAATGGACCGCTGGGTACCGAAGCACAATCTGAAGCACGTCTGGGCATGCAAATCCGCGCCTCGGGTTTGCGCTTTGATTTTGCCGGTATCAAGGGGCTCGGAAAGTTTAGTCCGAAATCCGGAGTCACAGTGGGTGTCACTTACGACTCACCTTCAATCTTCGCGCCCGCGAAGCAATAGAAAAATCGTAACCCGAAAACCGTAACAAGTGACAAGTAGCTGGTCGCGACGGTAAGCTAGTCAGCCTTTGTGTGCGTACGTGTAGGTATCGTCCAGGTTCGATCGGTTTACTTGTCACTTGTCACGCTAACTTATGTTTGAATGGTTAAGGACATTTAGTCGCTGGCTCCAGCATTTCGTGATCGGTGCGCCACTTTATGTTGCAGGCCCCGCAATGATCCTGATCGGGGCGCTGGATTCCTCGCTGCTATCCCTGCCGGAGATTAACGATTATCTGGTCGTCGGTCGCTGTTACAAATTCCACTCCGCCGTTTTCTATTTTCCGTTGTTTGCAGCAATCGGATCGGTAATCGGCTGTCTGCTGCTTTATTCGATTATGCGCCGCGGTGGCCAGGCCCTGCTGCGCCGGCGTTTTCGCGCGGAACACATTCTGCGCGCGGAACAGTACTATGCGCGGTTTGGCGTTTTGGCGCTGGCTGTGCCGGCAGTTCTGCCTCCACCTCTGCCTTTCAAGATTTTTGTCGCCACTGCGGGCGCGCTGGAATATCCCCGCTGGAGATTCGTGGTCACGGTGTTTATTGCCAGGGCTCTGCGTTACTACGTCGAAGGAATTCTGGCGGTATATTATGGTCGGAGCGTTCTGAGTTTCATCGAGAAGAATGGACTCGCCATTATTAATATTATTGCCGCGCTCGGGTTGGTGGCACTGCTGGTCTATCTGCTTACACGACGAGGCAGGGCTGCCACGACCGCGGGCAAGGAAGCGAAAGAGCAACTCAAGCAGGAAGCAGACGTGGAAGCGAATTAGAGAGTTCCGGTAAATCAGTATTCCACGAAAGGACATCATCGAACTGAATGACACTATTTCTTTTTAGTCTCGGCAGCTTTCTCGCCAAAATGTCCGGGAAACTCGCAAAGTTCGGAACTTATGTGGCGGCGTTTGGTGGGCCGGGACTCTTCGTCTTATGCCTGCTTGACTCTACCTTTGTGCCGTTGCCCAGCAGCGCCGATGCCCTGCTGATCTTTCTTTCAATGGCCAATCCGCGTTGGATGCCGCTGTATGTTTTGCTGGCCGTACTTGGATCCACCATCGGCTGCGTCATCCTTTATTACATCTCACGTCGAGCCGGCAGCCGCGCGCTGGCAAAGTTTTCCCCGGCCAGGCAAAAACGAGTCAAGGACTGGATCGACAACTACGACGTGTTATCAGTGCTGGTCGCCTGTCTGCTGCCTCCGCCTTTTCCGCTGAAACTTTTTGTGGTTACGACTGGTGTCTTACGATTGAGTGTGGTGCGCTTCACCCTGGCGATTGCCGCCGGCCGCGCCTTTCGCTATTTGCTTTTAGGCTACCTCGCGGCACGCTACGGCGAGCATGCGAAAGTGATCCTGACGAAATACTATCCCTGGATTGGCTTGGGTCTTGCGGTCTTGATCGTGGGGTTCTTCGTCACGCGTTCTTTATTACGCAGACCGCCACCGGTTGAGATCTTAGAAGGTGGGGAGTAGCGGCAAAGCTTCCTGAGGGTCTTCAATCACGCGAAAGGTCCTCGCGGTGGCCAGGTCTCGCACCCCGTGTCCATTCAATTTGGAAAGCAAGCGAATAAAAATCTCGGCGGTCGCCAGAGCGTCACTGCCGGCACGATGCCGATTGAAGATATTGATTGAGAAATGATTAGCAATCGTATCCAATCGATAGTTGGCCAACCCGGGCAGGGTGCGGCGGCAAAGCTTGACGGTGCAGATATGCGAGTTCACCATTCGATGGCCTGGATAGACTCGTGAAATTTCGTGGTTCAGGAAGTTGGTGTCAAAGGGAGCGTTATGCGCCACCAAAACCGCGTCGCTGACAAACTCTAACCAACGAGGTGCGATCTCGGCGAAAACCGGCGCCGCCTTGACCATGTCATTCGTGATGTGGGTAAGGGAAGCGACGAAACGCGGGATGGGTAGTTCGGGATTCACCAGCGTCACGAATTCATCAACGATGCGGCCATAGCGAATCCGATAAGCGCCCAGTTCGATGAGCCGGTTGGGTGGGGTCTTGGCGCCGGTGGCTTCGACGTCCACGACGACAAAGTCGAGCTCTTCCAGCGGCTGTGTCTCGACGTTGTTGGTCAGCAGCTCGACTGTTTGCCCATCGAAAACTTTGAAGCGGTGATCGTCCCGAACGAGATCGGCCACCAGCAGGCTGGCCAACTCGGCATCGATGTGCGAAATCTTGAAAACGCTATCCGCGATTTCCGTTGCGGGCGCGCGTCCGCCACAATCGCGCAAGAGATCGATGGTTTCCTGAACAAGTGTTGAGTCTGAGACTAGGTTACGAAACGGTGGCATGAGCGAGCAGATTGTAGCACGCATAACATGTGAAGTAGGAGTGGTCAGGTGCAAGCTGAAGCGGTAATCGAATCATTTAAGAGGGCAGGGGCGCTGCTCGAAGGCCACTTTGTGTTGTCCAGCGGGCTCCACAGCACGAAATATTTGCAGTGTGCCCTCGTCTTGCAAGACCCCGTTCGGGCCGAAGAGTTGGGCCGAGCACTGGCGGCGCTTTTTCAGGATCAGAACATTCAACTGGTCGCAGCGCCGGCCATTGGTGGCCTGATTATTGGTCATGAAGTTGCTCGCGCACTGGGCGCGCGCTTTCTATGGACTGAGCGTGAAGGTGGCCAGATGACTTTGCGGCGTGGATTCTCTGTTGCCTCTGGAGAAAGAACGCTGGTCGTCGAGGATGTTGTGACTACGGGCGGTTCAACCCGCGAGACGATCGAAGCATTGAACGCCGCGGGCGCGAACGTGATCGCCGCGGCTTCTATCATTGATCGCTCTTCCGGCACGGCCGACGTTGGCGTCCCCCGAATTGCGCTTGCAGCTCTTGAAGTTATGTCTGTCGAGCCCTCGGCGTGCGAACTTTGCAAGCGAGGCGAAGCGGCAGTCAAGCCGGGAAGCAGGAAGCAGTAAGCAGAAGGCAGTAGGCAGAAGGCAGAAGGCAGTAGGCAGTAGGCAGTAGGCAGAAGTGAGGTGGCAGACTCTCAGGATTGAGCCGGTTTCGAGGCAGCAGCGTTTTTGCGGCTGAGCCGCATGAGCTTTAGACTTCCAGGTTGCTTTCCGTTTGACTCGCGAATCGCCAAAGCTACAAAGGACTTAACGATCATTCGCTGACGACCGACAACTGACAACCGACGACTGACAACCGACAACTGACATCTCTCACTAAATGAACTTCAAGCTTACGCTTCAGTATGACGGAACGGATTTTCATGGGTGGCAGATTCAGGGTGAGTTGCGCACGGTCCAGGGAGAGTTGAAACGCGCGCTGTCGCTCATTGATGGTCGCGATGTGGTAGTCCACGGCTCGGGACGCACGGATGCGGGCGTTCATGCGGAAGGGCAAGTGGCGAACGCGGAAATACAGCGCGACATCGCTCCTGAGAAACTATGCGCCGCGATCAATGCCAATGTCGATGCCGATCTCCGAGTCGTTGAGGCGGCGATTGTCTCTGCCGATTTTCATGCTCGCTATTCGGCGCGCGGGAAAACTTATCTCTACCGGATCATCAACGGAAAAATAAATTCGCCGTTCTGGTTTCGCTACGCTCACCAGGAAGCGCGCGCACTCGATCTGAACAACATGCAACGGGCTGCCTTTCTGTTTCCGGGCGAGCACGACTGGACGGCTTTTTCCTCCGCCCAATCGGACGCTGAAACTCGCGTACGCACGATTACGCGCTGCGCAGTCCGCGAGCGTTACGATGAGCGCGCGCGGGCCCGCATGATCGAGATGACGATGAGCGCGGACGGTTTTCTCCGTTACATGGTGCGCTCAATTGCCGGCACTTTGCTGGCCGTCGGACGCGGCGAAATGGATGCCTTAAAAGTCAGCGAGGCGATTGAGGGTGGGGATCGATCACTAGTTGGCGCGACCGCGCCGGCCTGCGGCTTGACGCTGGTGTCGGTAGACTATCCGTGACTAGCGGGCGATGAATCATTCGCGGCCGTTTAGATAGCGCACTTGTGCGCCGCTGCTCGCGGTGATCACCACGCATGGTAAGCGGCTGGGCACGAAGGCGGACAAGTCTTTCTAAACAAAGAAGCAACACTGAGCCGCGGCTTGTAAGTGATTGACAGTCACTGAGCCAGCGGCAACAATGTCGAGCGCCGCTCGGACTAATGAGTAAGTTCTTCAATTCTTTAACAAATGCTTTCCGACTTCTCAGAGGTAGTAGAAAAGGGAACCCGCGATGCTGCGCTGTTAGCCGCCATCGATTGGGACCGTCTGCCCAGACATTTAGCCGTCATCATGGATGGCAACGGTCGCTGGGCCGCCCGCCGCGGGCAACCGCGCATCGCCGGCCACCGCGCCGGTGTCGAGGCGGTACGGTCCGCGGTCGATACAGGAGCCCGGCTTGGTCTCGGTGGTCTGACCCTTTACGCGTTCTCGACCGAGAATTGGAAGCGACCCCGTTACGAAGTCGATGCCTTGATGCGCATGCTGCGTCGCTATCTAAGACTCGAGTTGGATGAGATCGATCGGCAGAACATCAAGTTTCAAACCATTGGTCGGACGGGCGCTTTGGCTGAAAGTGTACGACGCGAAATCGCGCGGGCGATGGAGCGCACCGCAGATAACACCGGCATGGTCCTGACCGTTGCTTTGAACTATGGCGGACGCGCTGAAATAGTTGATGCCGCTCGCGCCGCTGTGCGCCGTTTAATAGACGAGGGAAACGCCGCCGACGAATTGACCGAGGATCGGATTGCCAACGAACTTTACACCAGAAATCTTCCGGAGTTGGACCTGCTGGTTCGCACCAGTGGCGAGATGCGCATTTCGAATTTTCTTTTGTGGCAAGTAGCTTACAGCGAGATTTATGTAACGGAAACTCTTTGGCCTGACTTTCGCCGCGTTCATCTCCTGGAAGCAATCGTCGAATATCAACTACGGGACCGGCGCTTTGGCGGATTGAAGCTGGTGGCCAGTTCAGAATGACTGGGGTGACCACTTTGATTCTTGTCTTTGTCGTTGTTCTTGTTGTGTGGTCGTTGGAGAACTATAATGCGGCGGGTTGCAATATCTTATGAATGTTTTTATCAGCTATTCACACAAAGACGAAGCTCTGGCCAGAAAAGTCGGAAAGGCTTTGCAGGTGGCGGGCCTGGATGTCTGGAATTCGGAACTTGAGATATTGCCCGGAGACAACTGGGCTGAAAAGATCGCTAAGGCGCTTAAAGAATCTGACGCTATGGTTGTGCTACTTACCCCTGAGGCGCTTAGTTCCAGCGCTGTGCGGCGTGAGATTGATTATGCCCTTAGTCGAAAGACATTCAGCGGTCGCCTGATACCTGTCTTAGTTGGTGCAGAAGAAAAAGTGCTTGCAGAAAAGGTGCCGTGGATTCTCCGCCATCTAAATCTGATCAACCTTCCAATATCGGGTAAAGAGGAAGACGAAGGCATCAGGAAGATTACCGAGGCTCTTCAAGCGGTGGCCTGAGACCTCACTACAGCTTATGCCCCCTCTCCCTAAAGAGGTCTTCCTATCTAATTCCAGCTTGGATCGAGTTTTCGTCAGCGGCTTGGCAGAGATGTTGCGCCGGCACGGAATCCCCGTTTGGTACAGTCAGACAAACATACTAGGCGCTCAGCAATGGCATGACGAGATTGGCGCAGCCCTTAAGCGCTGCGACTGGCTTGTTGTTGTGCTCTCTCCCAATTCCGTTGAGTCGGTTTGGGTGAAAGTGAGGTGCTATTTGCTTTGAATGATGAGCGTTATGAGGAAAGAATCGTCCCTATTATCTATCAGCCGTGCGACCCGGATCACCTTTCTTGGACCCTGTCACTACTTCAGATGATCGATTTCAAAGGAGACTTTGTGGCGGGCTCTCGTTCCCTTCTACGAGTTTGGGGGTTGGGATACAGACCATAATGGCACTACCGATCAGTCTGTATTATCGAGGAAGGTAGATACTTCTTTCAATGAAACGCATCATCACCGCTGCCGTCCTGTTGCCCTTTCTGATTTCATCAATCCTGGTGTCGTGGTTGCAACCGTTGTTTGTGCTCCTGATGGCCGCGGCCCTGACGCTGGCGCTGCTCGAGTTTTGGAAGCTGGCAAAACGCCGGGGCATGAAGCCTGACCTGGCGGCTGGCTACCTGGGCGCGGCGGCAATCTTTACAGTTTTCTTTTTCAACGAGCCCAGTCAGGATTTTTTCTCTTTGCAGTTGCTGTTGTTGATTTTGGTCGTGCTGACCATGGGCACGCTGGCGGCGGCGACATTTCGCGGTGCTCCATTTGAAACAATGATCTCTTCGACCGGAGCCACCTTGCTCGGAGTGCTCTATATTGTGCTGCTCGGCGGGCATTTGGTTGCTCTGCGAACCGGTTTCAGCCAAAGGCTGTCGGCGCACCTTCTCTCCTTTTTCTTTTTGGTGATCATGGGCGCCGACACAGGCGCTTTTTACATGGGCCGCACCTTTGGAAAGCACAAGCTGGCGCCAAAAATCAGTCCCGGCAAAACCTGGGAGGGCGTGGCAGGAGGCTTCGCAGCCGGCTTACTGATGGCCACGTTAGCGCATTTCTGGTTCTTTCGAGAGTTGCCTTTAAAGTGGGCGCTACCGCTCGGCAGCGTGATGGTCGGGCTGGGAATAATTGGCGACCTTACTGAAAGCGCCCTGAAGCGAAGCGCTGGTGCGAAAGACGCGGCTAACATTCTGCCTGGTCACGGTGGTGTTCTTGATCGGTTGGATAGCTTGCTCTTCAATGCACCGCTCATCTACTATTTCGCTCGAATCTACTTCCAATGATCACCACCTGCCGATGACTACCAGGAAGATAGTCGCCATTGTCGTCGTTGTGGTGGTGGTGATCGGTTTGGTGGTAGTACTTTTTTCAGCAGGCATAGTCGGATACGCGCTGTATTCTTTTGGCAAGAGCGACGCGGCTGCCGCGGCTAAGACTTTTCTTCGCAGCAACGACAAGTTGAAGCAGGACATTGGCGAGATCAAAGACTTTGGCACTTTCGTCACCGGCAGCATCAACGTGCAAAACTCTGACGGAGATGCCAGACTGAAGTTGAAAGTGATTGGCACAAATAAAACGATAGACGCCACGGTCGACCTGACTTATCGACAGGGACGCTCATGGCACGTGGTCAGCGCCTCCTATGTGAATGATCAAGGCACCTTAATAGAATTGCTTAACCCCTACGAATCAACCTTAGTCTTCATTCCCCTGGCCGCCTGATATGAGTTACAAGGGCGTCGCGATCCTGGGTTCCACAGGCTCAATTGGCTGCAATACGCTGCGCGTGATCGAGGCGCTCGGTGAACAGCGCTTCCGTGTCGTGGCTTTGGGCGCCGGACGCAACATGGGCGTGTTGGCCGAGCAGGTGGCCCGCTATCTTCCCGATTTGGTGTCGGTTGAGACTGAGATGGCCGCCCACGACCTGCGTGCCAAACTTTTTCAGCGCGACATTGATTTGCCGCGCATCCTGATTGGTGAAGCGGGTCTTTGTGAAATCGCCACACACCCGCAGGCGGATTGCGTGGTCTCGGCGACGGTCGGCGCGGTCGGCTTTGTGCCTACACTGCGAGCGCTTGAAGCCGGGAAACGCGTGGCGCTGGCCAACAAGGAAACTCTGGTCATGGCCGGCGAGCTGATGACGCGCGCGGCCGAAGCCTCAGGCGCTGAATTGCTGCCGGTGGATTCCGAACACAATGCCCTCCATCAATGCCTGCGTGGTGAAGAGAAGTCCGAAGTTCGCCGTATCGTTTTGACGGCCTCGGGCGGACCTTTCCGCACGAAAACAAAAATCGAGATGCAGCAGGCGACGGTTGCGGATGCGCTGCGTCATCCTACCTGGAATATGGGTGACAAGATCACTATCGATTCGGCCACGTTAATGAACAAAGGTCTCGAAGTGATCGAAGCCCAGTGGCTGTTCGGCTTTAATGCTGACGAGATTGGCATCGTAGTTCATCCCGAATCGGTCGTGCACTCGATGATTGAACTCATTGACGGTTCAGTTATTGCTCAGATGGGTGTGACGGATATGCGGCACGCAATCCAGTACGCCTTAACCTACCCTGAGCGTCATTCCTGCGAGCTCCCGCCGCTGGATCTGACTGCCCTTGCCACTCTTCATTTTGAAGCTCCTGATCTCGATCGGTTTCCCTGCATCGCCCTCGCTTATCGGGCGCTGCGGACGGGCGGCACATTGCCCGCGGCGATGAATGCCGCGAACGAAGAAGCGGTGCAGGCTTTTATTGATCAACGTATCTACCTGACCGACATACCTCGCGTCATTGAAGCGGTGATGGATAACCATTCCACCCGGCCGTTGGCGACCCTCGATACCGTCCTCGAGACCGACCGCCAGGCGCGTTTATCCGCACTCAGCGAAATAGAAACTCTGGCCCACACACCCAACCAACTGGCCGAACGAATGGTTTGACGCCTGCTAATGCGCCGCGTAAACTCGGTTATGCAACCCACATGAGCAGGGTTGAGTCTGAGTAAGCGCGGTTTTTATTACGCAGTTTTAGAAAAGAGATTTTGATCTAATGCCTTCTCTGATTGGTATCCTGGGCTTCATCCTGATTCTGGGCGCAGCTGTTGTGCTCCACGAATTTGGCCATTTTCTGGTCGCCAAACTTCTCAAAATCCGCGTCGAGACGTTCTCCGTGGGTTTTGGTCCGCGTTTGATTGGCAGACGCTGGGGGCAAACCGACTATCGCATATCGGCGATTCCGCTGGGTGGCTATGTAAAGCTTGGCGGCGATGAATCCAACGCGCCGCTGGAAGGCGCCGGGGCGGTTGATATTCCGCCGGAAGAGATGTTCAACCTGCGGCCTCGCTACCAGCGAATCATGGTCGCCCTGGCCGGACCGATCATGAACATCATCACGGCGTTTAGTATTCCCTTTGTCGCGGCTTTGATGTTCGGCGTACCCAACACGCCCGCGCCGATTGTCAGCTTTGTGGTCAAAGACGGCGCTGCGGAAATAGCCGGTCTAAGACCTGGTGACCGCATTGTTCAATTTAACGGTGTCGAGAACCCGCAATGGGACAGCATCTACGGCGATGGGCTGTTGTCTCCGGGCCAGCCATTGCCGCTCATAGTGGAGCGTAATGGTGAACGCGTATCGCTTACGATCAAGCCCACACCCTTGACCGAAAATGGCGAGACCGCCGGAATGTTGGACTTTGTTCCGGATAATGGCGGATTTCCCGTTGTCATTCACGATGTTACACCTGACTCGCCTGCCGCGGCAGCGGGACTGAAGCCCGGCGATCGCGTTTTGGCCGTGGGTGGCCAACGCGTGGGAAGCAAAGCCCAGGTCACCGGTTACATACACGAGCACACTAACCAACCAATTCATCTTACGGTTGAACGAGTTGGAAAAACCGTTGAAATAGAAACCGACTCGCGCCGTCTTGCCAACGGGGTTCTGGGCATCACTGTTGGAGACGAGTTCCCGCTGCGCAAGGCCGGAGTGGGCGGCGCCGCTGGCTACGCCTATCGCTCGAACCTCGAAATTATCAAGCTTACAGGCAAGGCGCTCGGTCAGGTGTTCGCCGGCAAGCGCTCGGTGCGCAATACGCTCTCAGGCCCGATTGGAATTTACAAAGCAGCTTCGACGCAGGTTGAACGCCTGGGTTGGGACGGCTTCTTTCAGATGTTGGGGTTCCTGAGCTTGAACCTGGGCGTATTTAATCTATTGCCCATACCGGTATTGGATGGTGGGGCAATCTTCCTGTTGTTGATTGAAGGGGCGCTGGCGGTAATCGGTCTGACGCTTTCGAGTACGATTCGCGAGCGCATTCAACAGGTTGGTTTCGTCATGGTTATCCTGTTGATGGTTTTCGTGATCTCCAATGATTTGCTGAAGCAGTTCTCGCCCGAACCATCAACCAAGCCGGCGGCCACGGCGCCCGCGAAATAGCGTCGGTCCGACAAACTTCAATTTGTCGCTGACAGCGGACAGGCATCAACTTTGGAGTAAACGACAAATTGAAGTTTGTCGGACTAGTTATGCGAAAAACGAGAGCAATCAAAGTCAAAGACATTCAGATCGGCGGCGGCGCACCCGTAGTGGTCCAGTCCATGACCAAGACGGATACGGCCGACGTGGGCGCAACCGTGGCGCAGATTGAAGAAATGATGCGCGCCGGTTGCGAGATCGTTCGTCTGGCTGTCCCGGATAATGATGCCGCGATCGCCCTCAAGGAAATTCGCAAGCGGGTTCCTGACGTACCCATCGTGGCGGACATCCATTTCCACTACAAGCTGGCTTTGATGGCGCTGGAAGCAGGTATCGATAAGCTGCGTTTGAATCCCGGCAATATCGGATCGCAGGAACGCATTCGTGAAGTCGTGCGCGCCACGCAGGCTCAGAAAGTTCCCATTCGCATCGGTGTCAACGGTGGCTCGCTGGAAAAGGATCTATTGAAGAAATACGGCACGGCTACGCCCGAAGCAATGGTGGAATCGGCGCTGCGTCACATTCAGATTCTGGAGGATCTCGATTTCACCGACATCATCATTTCGCTTAAGGCCTCGGACGTGCATCGCACTGTCGCTGCGTACCGGTTGCTGGCGCAAAAGGTGGACTACCCGTTTCATCTGGGCGTGACCGAAGCTGGCACTGCGTTCACAGGCACCGTGAAGTCAGCGATTGGGCTGGGCATTCTGTTGCACGAAGGCATTGGCGACACGATTCGAGTTTCGCTCGCGGCTGAGCCACACGAAGAAGTGCGTGTTGCCTGGGAGATTCTGAAGTCACTCGAGCTGCGCACGCGCGGTGTTACGGTGGTCGCATGTCCCACCTGCGGCCGTCTTGATGTGGACAACTTCGTCGAGATTGTGACGGAGATCGAGCGGCGCCTGGCGCATGTTGAAGAGCCACTGCACCTTTCGATCATGGGCTGTGCGGTCAACGGTCCAGGCGAAGCTCACGATTCGCAACTGGGCGTGACGTTTGGACGCGGCGTCGGCATGATCTTCAAAGACGGCGTGCCCATGCGCAAAGTTGCCGGTGAAGACATTGTGGAGGCGTTTGTGCTCGAGACTGAAAAACTTCTGGCCGAGATTGAGGCGAAAAAAATAGTTGCTGAGCCGGAACTTGTGAGTATTACTTAAAAAACCGTTCGGGTGATTTCTGAAAGGCTGCCTGGTTGATAAACCTCGCAGCCTTTTGTTTGGAAGCTCAAGCAGGTCGAAGCAGAATGATTTAGCTTATTTGTGAACTTCGTCGCTTGGATCAAGGCTGGCGGCATATGAGCCTCTGACATGGAGAATCGTGGTGCTCTTCTTATCGACGATGAAGAGAATTCGATAGCGCTGCACAATTAATTGCCGGACTGCGATACCCAGGTCATTGCTTTCGGGCGCGAGCGGGCAACTCAGTGGTAGTGAAGTTAAACGCAACTTGATGGCGCGTTGAATTTCCCGAAGCCACGCCTTTGCTTGCTGGTCGCCCCATACCTGGCGACCCCACTGGTAGGCGGAATCGATATCAGTCTCCGCGTCCGGGTGGAAGATAACGGAGTACTTTTTCATTAGTCTTCGGTGGGAATCTTATTCCTGGCGAAGAACTCTGTGAAAAATTCATCTGCCGTTCGACCCTTCTTGCCATCGAGCGACGCCAGGCGCTGGCGCAGCACAGCAATAGTTTCGGACCGTTCCTTCAGGTCGAGTAAACTTTGGTAGCCCTCGGCATCCTGCACCACAACAGCTGCTTTCCCATTAATAGTTAAGACGACCGGTTCTTTAGTTTTTTTCATCTGCCGCATGACCTTGTTGGTATCGCGCTTAAACGTGGACAGACTCATTATGTCTCGGGCAAGTTTCATGGTTACACGCGCCATAGATAAATTTGCATTCAATTTGACTACGATTTGAAGTCTAAGAAATACCGACTGAGCCGTCAAGTCATTCCTTAGTCAGGTAGTGCTCCCCTTCTCATTCACGCCGTGGCTTCAGCACGGCGTCTGGCCCACTCAACAATTCTATTAACCGTTTCAACGGTTTCCCTTGCTTTTCGCTCCACTTCAAGGTAAGAATCCTCCCAATCCTCAACCTACCCGCCAACAAACTGAAAGGAGACATTCCCCAGTGTCCAAACACTCGTACTCGCGCTGTTGGCTTCATCTGATTTGGGAAACGCTTCGCCGCGAGCCAATGCTGGACAAGCGCGCCGCGGCACAGGCTTCCGCAAATCTCTCTGAGTATTCGCAGGAAAAAGGCATCTACATGAAGATCAACTACTTCAACGCGGAGCACACACATGCGCTAATTGATCTTCCTACGAATCTAACGATCGAACAGGTGATACAGCTCCTCAAGGGTAGCTCATCACATTGGATCAATCAGAAACATCTGGTGAAAGGCCGATTCGCCTGGGGACGCGGGTACGGAGCGTTTTCAGTTTCCCATTCCGATGTCTCAAGGCTTGCCAACTACATTGCTCAGCAGGAAGAGCATCACCGAAAGAGGAGTTCTGCGGAGGAGTATGAACTCTTTGTCAAGCGGTATGCCTTGGAATGGCGCGACGAAGAAAACCGTTGAAACGGTTGGGAGAGTTGAGCCGCTGCCCGTTGACACCTGGCTGAAGCACAGGTGTGAATGAGAAAAATTCCACTTAGCTAGGGGACGAGGCAGGGCGTCGTAGCGGGCCGAGAGTTTGCCGAGGCTGAAGAAGAGCTACAGGGTGGTGCTTTCGCCGCTCAGCGCCGTAGCTATCCAATGACAACACGTCCGTCTGGCGGGTCTTCAAGAGCTGCTATCTGAGCACGCTTGCGACGAGATCTTCTCATGGACTCCCTGTTCATTAGTGACAGCAAGAAGAAAAGAAATCGTCTCTGATTCAGAGAGAAACTTCAGTCCCCACTTCCTCTCCAAGCGCGCAATTTCAACAAGCAGCAAAGTAGCTAGTGCCCTGTTGCGTCGATGCCTACCTCACCTGCGCTGTCGCGTGGTCAATCGCAACGGCGATCCGCGTGATCGTCTCGGCGACGAGTTTGATTTGTTGTTCCGCTTCGGGCCAATTGCGTTGTTCGATGGCTTCACGGACAGCGGGCAGGGTCTTAACGCCGTAGCCGGTGTAAAAACCGGGAGCATAAATCTGGTGTTTGAACCAGGGACGTCGCGGCAATCCCTCGTCGCGCAGCATCGCGCGCTCGGTTTGCTTTAATGCCTCGTCCAGCGCTTGTTGCATCTGCGGTGTGGCGGCCCGTGAAGGCACCTTTGCATCATACCGTTCCGCACTCTTCTGCAAGTTCGCGAGCGCATTCTGCAATGGTGCGAAGTTCAGGTACGGCACTGGACCATCCGCCTTTGGGACAACGTAAGTCTCGGTAGGATCAGAAACTGCGTTGAAGGTGTTGTCGTTGATGCGACGGTTCTTTTCCATCGACTCTTCGCGCATGTTGTCCGCCAGCTTCCCGACTTCGCGCACATACTGGCCCACCGAATCGGCAAAATTCGTGAACGCATAGGGCAACACGTCCGCATTGGCAAAGCGCAGCACCGCGTGGCCGCCGGTCTGCGCTAACGCGATGCCATAGGCAAAGTCCGGATCGCCAAAGCGCGTGTAGTGATCGAACGAGTCATAGATCGAGTGATAGACGCCGCCGGTTTGGCCTTCGCCACCGTAGCCAATATTCAGAGTGGCTACGCCGATGTGTTGCAGAAAAGGTGTGAAGTCCGATCCGGAACCAAGCGCATCGATACGCAAGTCCGCACGGTCGCGTGCTTCGCGCCGGGCTTCCGCGTTGCCAAAAACAATCTGCTGGGCCCGAGCGCGCTCCCAGACGGAAATTTTCTTTTCCGGATCGGTGACATCGCGCGCGACTTCATTGATGAACTTTTCGATGGTGTGTGAGCCGCCGATGTTGAGAAAGCCGCGCTCGTTCGTGTCGGAGTTAATGTAGAGCACTGCGTTTTTGCTGAGCAGGTCCGCGTGTGTTTCGACCCATTCCGTCGAACCGATTAGCCCAGGTTCCTCGCCATCCCAGGCGCAATAGACAATGGTGCGCTTTGGCTTCCAGCCCGTCTTCGCTAACTCGCCGATGCCGCGTGCCTCTGCCATCATCGCCACTTGCCCGCTCAGCGGATCGTCGGCGCCATTGACCCAAGCGTCATGATGGTTGCCGCGTATCACCCACTCGTCAGGTCGTTCAGCGCCACGCAGTTTCGCAATCACGTCACGCGCGGGTACTCGATCCCAGTTGAATTCCAGCTTGAGATGCACGGTCGCGGGACCGGGCCCCAGGTGATAGGTCAAGGGGAGTACGCCACGCCAGCTTTCGGGCGCCAGCGGTCCCGCCAGCGCGCGCAAAAGTGGCTGCGCATCACCGTAAGAGATCGGCAGCACGGGAATCTTTGTCAGCGTCGGCGCGTTCTTGAGGTCGAGCCGCTTGGCACCGGCGGTTGCGCCGACGCCGGGTGTCAGCGGATCGCCGGGGTAGAGCGGCATGTCGGCAACCGAACCGCGTTGCGCGCCCATATCATTGCGCCAGGCGCCCTTGGGATAAACGTCGCCCTGATAATAGCCGTCGTTGCGCGGATCAGAATAGATAAGACAACCGACAGCCCCGTGTTCGGCGGCGACTTTGGGCTTAATGCCGCGCCAAGAACCGCCGTAGCGCGCGATTACGATCTTATCTTTCACGTCGATGCCGCGTTGGGCCAATTCTTCATAGTCGCTGGGCACGCCGTAATTCACATAAACGAGGGGCGCAGTCACGTCGCCATCCACTGAATAAGCGTTATAGGTGGGCAACTGCTCGGCGGCTTGATTTGAAGTTGCGTCTTCGGACAGCGCCGGCTCGGACAAACGCGCCGTGAACTTTTCCGGACCGGTCAATTCCAGTACGCGAGTTTTTGGGGTGGGGAACAGCACGCTGAACTCTTCGATCTGCGTGTCAAAGCCCCAGGCGCGAAACTGCGCGGCGATGAAGTCTGCGTTCTCTTTACCGTAAGCTGACCCCAGGTGATGTGGGCGCGCCGAAAGACGTTTGAGCCACGCGCGCAAGTCTCCTGGATTAAGCGTTGCGTCGAAGCGCGCTTCGAGCGCGCGTTCCGTTGCCGTGGAGGTGGTATCAAAACCAAGCAGGGCCGAACGTCGCAGCGGCTGATCGTCAGGCGGCGGCGCGGCTTGCACGATAACGGCGAATGACAAGACGAGGGCGGTGACCAGACGAAGTTGCATGAGAGCCTCCGGGCAATGTTTAAGCGACTTTCTTACGATTGATTAATTGGTACGACGCTGATTTAGCCGCCGGCCATCGACAGAAACAATGCGTCGGTGGCTACCTTGCGATTGATATTGACGGCCAATTGTTCGCGCAGGGTTTCAGTCTCAGAGATCCAACGCGCGGCATTCCGGCTGTCTATCTTCTCACCGATCTTGCTGAGCTGAGCGCGCAAGTCTTCGTTAACTATTTCGCTTGCTCCCAACGCCAGCCGCCAGGCATCTCTGATCAGGCCCTCGAAGATGTCGAGCATCGCTTCATAGTCATCTTTGTACTTCGCGCTGTTGAGTTCTTCCGACACGCTTAAAAGTTGTTGTCGATCTCCGGTGAGCGCGAGGGCCTCCAACACTCGCATCATGACGGCGCGGTGCGATTGATAACTTTCAAGATCGTTTTGTTGTGCCCGGCCAATGCTGCCGCCCGCCAGACGCGCCCGTAAACGTACCTCGGACGCTCTTGCCGTGCTGTCATTAGCAAGGTGCTGCTCAATTTCATCAACACTCAGGGGAGAGAAGCGTATCACCTGACAGCGCGAGCGAATGGTCTCGAGGAGCATCGCGGGACGCGCGGTAATCAGTATCAGGTGCGATGTTTTGGGCGGCTCTTCCAGAGTCTTGAGCAGCGCGTTCGCCGAAGAATCGTTGAGCTTGTCGGCATCATCAATCAGAAAGACCCGAGCGTTACCTTCAAAGGGCCGATAGTTTGCCTCTCGTTCAATGGCCCGCATCTGATCGACTTTTAATACTCGTTTTGGTGCCAGGACCATGGCCACATCCGCATGATCGGTGCGGATTAGTTGCTCCCAATCTTCGGCTTTATCACTCTGCGGAAAATTGAATTTGGCGATCCGGGTGCAAGCCGAACATACATCGCAGGCTTCGACTCCCCGCGGAGAGCGACAATTCAGCGCTTTCGCAAGTTCAATCGCAAAAAGTTTCTTGCCGACGCCTTCTTCACCAACAAACAAGAGTGCGCCGGGCATGCGGCCGGATTCAAGGATGCGCTTGAGCAGTTGTTTGACGCCTTGATTGCCGGCGAGTTTAATGAACATGATTTACAGTCCGACAATCTTCAGGTTGTCGTTAACTCGGGACAGACGGCTCGTTGATAAATGACTCTGACAACCGGCGCAAGCCATTCGACGAAGCGACAAACTAGAGTTTGTCGGACGCTTGTCGGCGCTTCTCGAGAAACTCGGTCACGATCTGTTTTACACGCTCCTGTGTTTCCTCTACGGACCCTGCGGTCTTAATAATCTTGACGCGTTCCGGTTCGGCTGCGGCTATTTTTAGATACGCGTCCCGCACTCGTGTGTGAAAGTCGACATCTTCAGCGTCAAGCCGATCACTTTGCTGCTTTTCAACTACCCGGCGTTTGGTGCGATTGCCGCCTTCATCAACGGACAGATCAAAAAGCAAAGTCAGATCGGGCTTCAACCCTTCGGTGGCCAGTTCGACGATCTCGGCAATCAGTTGTGGCGAGAAGCCACGGCCGGCGCCCTGGTAAGCCACGGTGGCATCGGCGTAGCGATCTGAAAGCACAATGCGATCCGCTGCCAATGCGGGACGCAAAAGTATGCGCACATGCTGCGCGCGATCCGCGGCAAAGACCAGTAACTCTGTGAGCGGGTCAACATGTTCCTGCGCATCCAGCAGGGCGCCTCGCAACCGAATACCCAAGGGTGTGCCTCCAGGTTCACGAGTCGCGATCACGTCATAGCCCTGCGCCACTAAATGGTCAGCAAGCAGGCGGAGGTGGGTTGACTTGCCGCTGCCATCGATACCTTCGAAGGTAATGAAAGTTCCGCTCATGCGCTCACCTTAACTTGAAAAAGCTTTTTCCCGAAAGCCTGACTCATCCGTCTTGCAGGCACGAGCTTGGTCGTCTGCAATCTTGTGCGAACCAACTTAGTCAATCGGATGAACCATCGCTCTGAGGCGGGGCTTCAGTATGCGGAACTTCTGCGGGTTGACCGCGGAGCTCGCCAGAGGCGCGCCTTACCACGGTAATAGTTGAGATGGCATGCTTAAAGATCAACTGCTCCTGCGAACTCGATTCCAACAGCACTGAGAATTTGTCAAAACTGCGAATCTTGCCGAGCAGTTTGGCACCACTGAGAAGATAGATTGTAACTGCGACTTTCTCGCGGCGCACCGTATTCAAGAATGCGTCTTGAATGTTCTGGGGCGCGGACTTTCCGTCGGTCATGACCCACCTTGCCAAAAACTAAATTATGGGGTTTCCAGATTACATCCACGCAGTCTGTGGTGACAAGGGTGATCGTGGGGTGAATGATGGTTTGATAGTGCGGCGCCGGGGTGAAAAGAATTGCCGGGGTCCGGTACGAGAGGATCTAATTGGAGCTTATCGGGGCATACTCAACCGTAAGAGGATATCGCCGCCCAGGAAGATCACAAGACAAGCAAGTTTGTTGCTTTAGTCGAATTTTGACAGTAGACTCCTGGTTCAAAGGACCTCAACCTCAAAGGAGATCAAGAGTATGAAATTCCTGAAAGGTCAACTTTGGAAAATCCTGCTGTTAGTCTTCTGTTTCGTCGGTGGTGGCGTTATCGCACAAGCCAGCGGCGACGGGCGAGCCTGCTTTGTACATTCGTCAGTGTGTTCGTACACGGTGTACGGTTGTTATTGAACAAGTACTCCTGGTGTGATGTGTGCGGCGGCTATAGTTGTTGCATACGCGAGTGGGGAGCCTGCCACGCTCCCTACGAGGGATGGATGGACAGTACAGAGTCATGTGGAGGGGAATGCACATGAAAAACAAATTTCTACTACTCGCCGTAGTGGTTGTCATGGTCGCGACCGGGTTCTTTACGGCGAGATATGCACGGCAATCGCCTGAGAAAGTTTTCCACTCCCACACCATCCTCTACACAACGAAGGATTACGACGAAAAGGGAGTGCTTTATGCAACCGGGTCACTGACTCGGGTTGTCGAGAAAAACGGCATCTACCATCAACGACAGGTCACAGCTGATGGCAGGGTTATTAACAAGGATGCCGTGATGGACCAGCCGATGATCAGGCCACGTCAACCAATCGATGGCGAGCGCGTGGACAAGTACCTCGGCTATGATGTTCTAGTTCAAAAGCGAAACGGAACTGAGTTTTGGCTTGCGCCAGCGTTGGAAGACTGCCTGAAAGTCATTACGTACAGGCCTGACGGTTCGGTTGACTTCGTTTTAGAAGCGGTTTCCGTCCAGCCGTAACAGATCAGCGTGCTCGGAAGTATCTTAGAAACTGACAGGCGCAGTATTCCAGAGGTCTCAGTGTCTATGTCTTAAGTTCTTATGCGTCCTCAAGAATTGATTGCAGGACGCTATCTTGAACTCCAGTCTCATCACCAAAGCCTTCGAACCACTCCACGTCGGGCTCATGCCGAAACCAGGTCAACTGTCGTTTGGCGTAATGCCTAACGTCGAGCCTGGTCTGTTCAATCGCTTCTGACAAATTGCACTGTCCTTGCAGATACTCAACAACCCGACGGTAACCATGCGCGCCCAACGCGTTGGACTCTGGCGGAACACCCTGAGCGAGCAATCCTTCTACTTCCGCGACAAGCCCCGCGGCAAAATGTGCTTCGGTGCGCTCATTGATGCGTTTATAGAGTTGGGCGCGAGGTGGGTTGAGAGCAAGAATACGCAACCGCCGCGTACTGTCATGAGGTTCAGGCCGCAAATCTTTTTGTGCGCGGATCGATCTACCCGTTTGCATAAAGACTTCGAGCGCTCTCTGCACGCGTGGCCAATCGCGCGGGTAGAGGTGCGCGGCAGCGGCGCGATCCAGACGCTGCAGGATTCGATGAAGGTGCTCAGGTCCCTTGCGTTCCCGAATTCCGTTGAGCCTTTGACGCAATTGCAGATCGGTGGGAGGACTTGCAAAGAAAGGGCGGCGGAGAGCGCGGAGGTAAAAGCCTGTGCCGCCCACCAGCAACGGAACGCGGCCGCGGGCTTCGATCTCATCTATAGTCTGCGCGGCGGCTCGGGCCCATTCGCCGGCCGTATAGTTTACTTCCGGCGCCACAAAATCAATCAAGTGATGCGGTACACCCTGACGCTCGGCGAGCGGCACTTTGGCGGTGGCGATCTCGATGCCCTGATAAACTTGAACCGAATCACAGTTGATGATCTCGCCATTCAGCTGCAATGCGAGTGCGATTCCGAGCGCGCTTTTGCCCGAGGCAGTCGGACCAACGACGGCCAGGATCTGCTGGTTCTGTGGTTGAGAGCTCACGCGCGAGTGGATACGAGGCGATAAATAATTAGCAACCAGACGGCCGCGAGCAGCAACAGCGCGCCGATAAGTTGTGCTCGAGAGAAGCGCATCACTGAGTTATTTGGCAATGACAGCGAGAAGGCCTAAGAAATGAAAATTGCCGATATGGTTAGCTGAAAATTCGGAAGGATAGGCGAGGTGATGGCCTCGTCGTCCATTAGAGTCGCAATTTTCTCGAGCGTCTGGCCCCGTAATCGGTAAATATCCACAGAGCGATTTTCCGGATCAACTATCCAATATTCCGCCACGCCATACTTCGCATATAGCTGACGCTTAACCGAAAGATCACGACGGCGGTTCTCGTCGCCAGGCGATACTATCTCGACAGCAATGTCCGGCGCCCCGGTGACTCTCGGCCCGGTTATGACGTCCGACCAGCGCTCGTTGAGAACAAAGATGAGATCCAATCACCGCGTCATAATCACTGAAGACGGCGCCGACGCCAGGCACAATGATTCCAATGGGATTCCCTTTAAGATAATGCTCGAATTCAAATTGCAAATTGTGAAGTACGCGTTGGTGTCTAAGTCCGGGTGCACGAGAGACGAATAGTTCTCCTCCAATGAGTTCATAGCGGTTGCCGTCGTCGGGGCAAGCGTCAAGGTCTTCTATTGTCAGAAGAGGCTCGATCTTCGCAGCCATGAATATCTCCCTGGTGGTTTCGTGGTGAGGTATATTAAATCAATTGTTTCCGAGCACGACGAGAATCTATCACAGAAATACACAAATCTCACGATACCGGCTGGAGTGAGCATGCTGAGGGCCTTAAAAGAATCCACCCGCTTACGCGGATGGTACTGACACCTTTGCCAACCAATCCGAAACCGTTGAAACGGTTCGAATCAAGAGACCGCTTAGATCACCCGATTGAACCGGGTGTGACTAAGATCGTGCAGACGCTTCAGCGCAGGAAGATTCTCATCAGCAGTCCGATACCCCACAGCACGATATCAACGATGCCAATCACCTTCGCGGCTGTCGCCAGCCCGCGTTTATCCCGGGCCACGTCGTAAATCTCAATTGTTTCCAGCGCTTCGTTGGCTTTGCGAAAAGCCAGAAAGCCAAAAATAAAACCGAAGCAGAAGAGTCCGACGATACTGAGTATCAACGCGTTCTTAGCGTTCCGCGCCACTTCCGCGGCTTTCGCGCCCAGTACCTCGGGCGAATAAAGTGAACTTCCTGATGACGGCGGCGGCGGCGGCACGAAGGGCTCGTAGTTCGGGGGCGGTTGTTGAGACATAGCTTAAGTCTCCTTTGTTACTGGGGTGGTCGAACTTTCTCAAGAAAACGAAACCACGGTTGTCCACCTAATACATTCTGGTGAGCTCAATCCCGGTATAGTATGCCTTCAATATTTTTTCGTAACTCCAGCCCTGGCGCGCCAGGCCATAGGCGCCCACCTGGCACATCCCCACGCCATGACCCCAGCCGCGGCCGGTAAAAAGAAAGCTGGACAGGCGGCCATCGGCGTCATACTTCTTTTCAACTACAAAGAGCTGTTCGCGCAAGCCGAGTGCGGAGCGAATGCGACCACCACGCACGTGAGCGATCCCTTCGCTTCCGGTTACTTCAAGATCTGTTACGCGCCGCGACGCTCCGCGAGTGACCACACGTAAGTCGATAAGCGTTCCGATTCCCTGGGCGAAACGTCCCAGCCGCGCTTTCACCGCGCCGGGTGACAATTCACTGGTCCAGTTCGAAAATGGCGAGAAGCGATCGGCCGCGGCACCGCCGGGGGCAGGGCGGACTTCAAGGTAATCAACTGCGCCGCTGGTGTTGATGTGGAAGTTGACCGGTTCGCCGCCCACCAGAATGACGGAGCGTACCGGATAAGCAGCCTCACCAATCTGGCGAAATAGATAAGCATCGCCGCTCACTCGCAGCGGTTGGTCCTTGCCTTTTGCCGAGCGCAGGATGAGTGTGCCATCAGAGGCCGGCCGGGCCGTGCCCTTTTGCATTTGCAGCAAGCCGCGGTTTTCGAGCAGTCGCGCGATCGCGTGCAACACACGCCCGCGGGTCATCTTTTCCCGCGGATGCAAACTGGCGTCCGGGAAGACTGAGAGATAGCCATCGCGAAGCAGCAACGCCACATCGGCCCTATTTGGCGCGGGTACTTCATTGGCGTCGCGAATCGCCAGGAAATATTCGACATCCGCGTTATTCAACAGAGTATCGGCGCGGCTTTCGCCAAATGCCGCTAAGCTCAACGCAGTAGCGAAAGCTCCCGGAAGATTCACGTCGTCGCCGAATGTGGGCAGAGATTGGTGGGCGAGGGCCGCAACCGAACCCAGCCAGCTACGTACTTCCAAATGCGAAGCCGGGGATGATAACCACGAATCTGAGACTCGCACAGCGATCGATCCAAGTTTATGTATGGAAAGCAACGCCGCCGCGCGCGCCAGTGGAACATGCTGCTCCTCTCGAATGTCGGCAGGTTCGCGCGCTGACTTAATTGTGAACGGCTCTAATCCGCCGCGGCCTTCGACAGCACACTCCCGCGCGCGCAGGTAGGGGACTGCTTCCGCGAAAATATTCGCGGCATCTTCGGTGCGCCCGCCGCAAGTAGAGGTATAGAGCGCGTTGATTGGCTGCCCATCGTAGGTCGCTACCAGGCCCCGTGTTTCGTCAACTGCACGTGTGGACAAAGGTTGCTCTGAAGTAAGTCCCCGATAGACCTGCGAGCGAGTGGTCGGCAAAAGATCAAATCCCTGGGACATGTACTGGCCGCGATTCTTAATCGCATAAGTGCGCGCGGCTATTGCCTGGGCCTTAAGCGCTTCAAGCTGGGGATAACCGCCCGGCGATAACTCATTTGCGACTACGCCGCGGACGTAGTCTTCCAATCCAATTACATTGACGACGGTGAGCAGACCGCGAGTATTAGCGAACACTTCGATCCGCCCGCGATAGGGTTTATCGTTAAAACGCACCGGGGCTTTGGTTTCGTCGTCGGAGGCAAACAGGACCGGAGCATTCGAACTGAAAAGCTTTCCGGAGTTGACGGTCGAGGCGATCAATTCGCGGGTGGGAACGCTCGGGCGCGACGTGAGTCGAATCGCCGAGTTACCTGAACCCGACGAAGCCGATGATTTCGAGTTGGCGTTCGCATTCACCGCAGCGTTGATCTTTTTCATCTCCGGCGTAACGCCCGCGGTTGAGCGCGTCAGGGGTGGCGGCAGCGAATTCGGTGAGGATCGCTCCGGTCCCGATTGTCTCGCTGACGTCTGTGCAATCGATCCGTTTATGGGCATCGCTAAGTCAATTACCGTCGCCGCAAAGCCTGCATCTTCCAGACGCGCTTGAGCTATTTCGGCATCCTCGCGTGAACGTCGAGGGCCCACGAGCAGACCCCACGTTTGCGTCTCGACATCCAGAACTGCCTTGGATTGTTCCGAGGTTGCTTCGCGGATTAGTTGGGCCTGCGCATCCGCCTGGGCACGCGAACTTAGCCCCGCGATCCGCAGGCCAAAGTTTTCCTCAACCATTGGCAAGGGAGACAAGAGACGCGACTCGACTCGCACGCGGGCGACGTCAAGTGGCACAAACGTTTGCGCGAAATCAGTCGCGCTCATGAGGCCGGCAGTAGTTGAAACAGTAGCCGCTCGTAGATCCGTAGCCAGGGCGATGCGCATCACGGGCTCTGTGCCTCCGATGACTGCATGCCGCGCATCCATTTGCGTTACGGTTGTGTCGCCGGCATTCCATTGCTTCGGTTGGGAAGTGTCAGGGTCCTTAGCTTCAATTGGCGCGCGGTTAGCGGCAGGTTGATTCTGGGTGCGACGAGCACGAGTCTCTGCGCGCCGATCTTGTTGGGCCAGCGCGAAACCGGGAGCAAGCAATGAAGAGACGAGCAGAAGTGCGAGTGTTCTAAAGGGGATACAGCGCATTAGACGAAGCTCCCTGGCGACAAAATCTTGGGGCGCGCCGCCAGGCAATAGTACTACAGTTGGCCGGCAATCCAGACGATAATTAATTTCAGAAAAATTTCGATCGGGCAGTCGAGCTTCTTTTTTGTTCTCGCAGCGTTGTGCGAAATCGGCCGCGGCTATCTGATGTGTCTTTGGATACGCGAAGGGGAGAGGGTGGCTGGCTCTCGGCGGGCTTATTGCTTTAGTCGGCATAAGCGGCATCATGTATGCTCCGAGAGGTTGATGATGCTTGGCGGAGGTGTTGCTGATGGAGAATATGAATCTACCCATAGCCTGCAGTCTGACAGCGCCTGAACTTCAGGAGCGTCGCCGGAAGGTTTTACGAAAAGTCAGCGCGGCAGTACTCGAGGTTAAGGACCTGGAGGATGGTTACGCTTACCGCTTTCCCTCAGCCGAAAACTGGATCAATGAATTGGCGAATCTGGTTACTTTAGAGCGCCAATGTTGTCCGTTCCTCACCTTCAATGTTCGGGTAGAGGCGAGTGCCGGACCAGTCTGGCTTGAACTATCCGGACCGAAAGGCACAAAGACTTTTCTGGACTCGCTTTTTGAATAAGCCAGGAACGATCTTTGTAATCTGTTAGTTCGGAACCACCAAGTTCAAAGTACCCAAGCTCCCTGCTACATTTGCCCTATTGGACCATGACAATCAAATTGTCATAAGTTTTTCTGCGAAAAGTAAGAACACTCGAGTCTGACGCAAGAATGATCTTCCCTCGACGAACTAACCTGTGGTATAGACCTTAGACCCCCGCAAACGTAATGGTATTAAGGCTCAGTGTAGCGTCCCCGGTTAAGGAGGTCTGGCCTCTTGAGGGTAGTTGCATACATGAAGCGAAGAAGTCTCCCGGGTTTGTTCCTGCTGCTGGTCTTACTCGCAGCGAGTAGCTGCTTGCCTAAACCTCCCGCCGAATCAGGCGGCATCAACATTACACTCTACGGCTTCTCGGTGATGAAAGAGTCGCTGGAGAAGGCGATTTATCCGGCCTTTGCCGCCAAGTGGAAACGCGAGCATGGCGAGGACGTTCGCTTCACCTCGTCCTTTGCCGGTTCCGAAACGATTACCAATCAAATCCTGCAGGGCGTTGGAGCCGAGATTGGAATTTTTTCAATCGATCGCGATCCGCAGCGGCTAAAGGAAAAGGGTTTTGTTACCGCTGACTGGCATACGGGTCCCCACCAGGGAATCATTAACAAAACACCTTTCGTAATCCTGGTGCGCAAGGGCAATCCCAAGGGCATACATGATTTTGCCGATCTGGCCAAGCCGGGTGTACGCCTGATTCATCCCGATCCGGTCAGCTCAGGCGGCGCCCAGTGGTCCATCCTCGGCATCTATGGTTCAGAACTGAAACTGTCTGAGAAACAGAGCGGCGAGCCTGACAAAGCGCGAGCGCTGCAAACGCTGCAAGCAATTTGGAAGAACGTAATCTCGACGCCCGGATCGGCGCGTGAGGCCCGCACCACCTTCGAACTCGGGAATGGTGATGCGCTGGTTACTTACGAGCTCGAAGGGCTTCTTATGAAACAGGCAAACGCGCCGATCGAGATCGTCGTCCCGCAGGCTACGATCTTCAGCGAGCATCCCGCGGTAGTAATTGACCGCAATGTGCCGGCTGAGAAGCGACAGGTAATCGACGCTTTCATGCAATACCTTTGGAGTGATGAGGCCCAGCAGGCGTTCGTCAAATTCAATTTCTACTCCGTCACCAGTGATGCTTTCAACACGGCAAACAAGGAGTTTGGACACGTTGAGATTCCCTTTGGCGTTGATTACTTCGGTGGCTGGGCCAAGGCTTATCCGGACGTGATCGAAAAGATATTTCGCGACCAGGTACAAAGAAGAAAGTAAGAACATTACCGAGAGCGTCGCTTAGCGAGCGGCTGAGGCAAAGCGGCAAAGAGCAAATTGGCGAAGAGGAACGTGATCAAGAAAAAATCGGCAATCGGCAATCGGTAATTGGAAATGCTCTTATGTCCATGATTCCAACTATGCGCCATGTACGCGGCTTTGATGTCGTGCGCCCACTGAGCATCGGCATGTTGATGTTCATGATGCTGCCGCTCGTGTTTCTGCCGCTGCTTTCGATTTTCATCTTCGGCACCAGTAAGGGCCTGGCGAGTTTCTGGTCCGCTTTGACTGCCTCGGAGGCTGTTTTTGCGCTCAAGCTTTCGATGGTCACCAGTTTTTGGGCCACTGTATTCAACGTCGTATTCGGATTGTTCGCCGCCTATGTAATCTCGCGGCATAATTTCTGGGGACGTAATGCCCTGATCGTAACTATCTCTCTACCCACTGCTATCCCCACCGCCGTGGCCGGGTTTGCCTTACTGCTTTTGTGGGGACCGTACGGAACGCTCGGTCGTTTTCTCGCGCCGCACGGTATTCAAATTATGTTCACCGCGGGAGCGATCATACTGGCAAATATCTTCGTTACTTTTCCCCTGGCGTTTGGCGTTATCAAACCTGTTTTTGACACCATGAGCCGCTCGCTCGAGGAAGCATCGGCGACGATTGGAGCTACGCGCTGGCAGACCTTCTGGCATGTGACGTTGCCCTCGTTGCGCGGCGCAATAGTTTCCGGGGCGTTGCTCACTTTCGCGCGCGCAGTCGGCGAATTTGGCTCGACCATTCTGGTCTCGGGCAACCTTGCCGGACGCACACAAACGGCGCCCTTGTATATCTTTGCTAAATTTAACGAGGGCCAGATCGAAGCTGCGAACGCGATCGCAATCGTTCTGGCGTTGTTCTCGTTTCTGATTTTCAGTGTGCTGTTCTTCGCGCGGGAATGGCTGGACGTTGATTGATGTCCGACAAACTTCAGTTTGTCGTTTGTTGTAGCACAGGCTGCCTGCCTGTGCACCGCGAGCTCTATAGCCTGGCAGCCTGGGTATAATCAACGACAAACTGAAGTTTGTCGGACCTTTCGAGAGCTGATCTTATGGCGGCAAGTGCGGTTAAAATAGTACCCGAGATGACTCCTGCGATTGATCCGAGTCCCGCGACGCCGCAACCCGCGGCCAGCGTACGCGCCATCAGCAAGCGGTTCGGCCAGACCAGCGTGCTCGAAGACATCACTTTCGATGTTGCGGAAGGCGAGGCCCTGGTGTTGCTCGGTGCGTCGGGAAGCGGTAAGACTACGATTCTGCGCGTCATTGCCGGCCTGGAACAGCCTTATACGGGAAAGATCATCCTGCATGGCAAGGATGTGACTGAACTTCCTGCTCGCGAGCGAGGGGTCGGTGTAATCTTTCAATCATATGCATTATTCCCGAAGATGACGGTGGAAAAAAATATAGGCTACGGACTCAGGATACGCAGACGACCGCGCAAGGAAATAAAGAAGGCAGTTAATGAATTGCTCTCGCTGGTCCAACTCGAAGAGCATCGTAAGAAGTATCCATCTCAGCTTTCGGGGGGACAGCAGCAGCGCGTCGCCATCGCGCGCACGCTCGCCTATAAACCCGAAGTCCTGCTCTTCGATGAGCCCTTCGGCGCGCTCGACGCGCAGACCCGCGTTCACTTGCGGCGCGAAATCCGCGTGTTGCTGAAGAAGGTTAACGTACCCGCGATCTTCATCACGCACGATCAGGAAGAAGCCCTGGAACTCGGCGATCGCATTGCCGTAATCAACACCGGCCACATCGAACAGATTGGTACTCCCGAACAGATATACAACCATCCCGCCTCTGAATACGTCGCCACCTTCCTCGGCGCCGCCAATATTCTGGATGGAGTGTTTCGCTTCGACAACGTAGAGATCTGCGGAGCTCTAATTGGCGCCGAAGTTGATCCCACAAGGTTCAAAGATGGTCAGCCGATCAAGCTTGCCTTCCGTCCCGAAGATGTTTCGCTTAGCAAAACGGATAATCTTCCTGACGGAGTCTGCCGCCTCTCTCATGGGGTTGTTGAAGAGATAAGTTTCGCCGGCGCCTACGAACGCTTGAGTGTTCGTCTGGATCTGATGCCGGCTCCGGCCGAGAAGAGTGGCGACACACCTTACTATCTGACCACTGAAACGCCTGAGAACCCAACCGCGAAACCCATTATCGCCACGCGCACAAAACCTGAAGCTTCAAAAATGAAGTTGAGAGTTAGAGACCATGTTGTTGTTGGCCTCACTTCCTTCACCGTCTTACCGGTTACTGCCGCGGAGTAGCACAGACTTCAGTTTGTGCTACTCAATGCAGCGACTGCCAGGCTGTGAAATTGGCGCCGCACGTTGTTGATGTTGGCAAAGGGGAGCGCGTGCGCGTGCGTGCGATTCGTTAGCAGGATGAAAATACGTTGTGGTTTGGGGTCGATCCAGCAGCTGGTGCCCGTGAAACCGGCGTGACCAAAACTCTCAGGCGACAAGTCCGGCCCGGCCGATGATTCCTCAGATGATGCCAGCTTCCAGGCAATTGACCTGTCTTCTTCCAAACCCTCTGTGAAGTTCGTACGAAAGAGGACGCAGGTTTCTGATCGCAACAATTCCGTTTGCTCAGCAATAAATTGCGACGCGATTCGTAATGTCTCCGGTGCGCTCGAAAACAATCCCGCATGTCCTGCCGCGCCGCCGAGAAAATGCGCATTGCCATCGTGCACTTCACCCCAGATCAACCCTTCGCGCCAGGCGTTGTATTGCAGACCGAGCTCGCCGCATGTCTGTCGTTCGTAACTATTGCCTGTTTCACAAGCCGCGATGCCGGTCTGCTGTGCGCTCCCGGGATTGAAGTATGTTTGCTTCAGTTTGAGAGTCGTGAAGATCTCCTGCTGGGCCAGTATTGCCAGCTTCGTGCCGGTTAGGCGTTCCAGCAAAAGACCGAGTGTAATGAATCCCAGATCGCTGTAGACGACACGCGTGCCCGAGGGATATTCGAGATCCAGGTTGGCGATGGCCGCAACCGTCACGTCGGGATTGCCCTCAGTTAATACGTAGAGTGGACGCCACGCGGGTAGCCCGGAAGTGTGCGTCAGCAACTCACGAATGGTAATTTCGTGCTTGTCCGTGCGATCAAATTCCGGCAAATAGTGCGAGACTGAGCTGTCGAGAGTAAGTTCGCCTGATTCAATACGGCGGGCGCAGAGCAGACCGGTGATGAGTGGCTTGGTCAGTGAAGCGAGATCATAGACAGTCTGCAACGTCGCGGGAATTTGCTGCGGCTCATGCACGGCCTGCCCAAGGGCATCCGCAAAGACAACCTGGCCGCGCTCGGCTACCAGGTAAACTGCGGAAGGGAAGTCGCCGGCACCGATACGCTCAGCGAGCAAGGACGAAATTGACTGGGCTGCTTTGATTTCCGGGACCATTCGAGCCGATTGATTAACACAAAAGCAGCGAGCGGTGCTATGCCGCTCCGATGCGTTGTTCTCGCACCAGGTCCAGCAACGACTCCAGCTTTCTGTCGCTGCGGGCCTGAGCTTGTTCCCCAGCGGCGATCATCTCAGCCACTTCTGCAAATCGTCGATCGAGCTTCTGATCCCGTTCGCGCATAATCCTTCGCGCACGCTGACCCGGTTTGATCATTAGCTTCAAAATGCGTTCGAGGCGATCGACTCGGAAGGATCCGTTGTCGATTCTGACCTCCGCTCGCTTCTGCCATTCTTCATGTTTGTCTTGCCATCGTTCATGTTTGATCTGCCACTCTGCCTGCGTCTCTTCGTGCTTTTGCATGCTGGCCCAGAACTGCGCCTGCTGCGCCAGGATGAACTCCATCAGGCGTTGTCTTCTTCTTCGGTCATCGGCTCGTCCTCAGGTCAATGGGTGGGTGCCAATGAGCAATCGGTGCGTGTCGCGATATTAACAGTACTCGTGAATTCCAGTGAAGCGATTTGAATATGCGTAGTGCTCTATTTGGGAGTGCGGCGACCCGTCACCGCTTTGGCCCGCGGTGGTTCGACGCCGCATTACCTAAAAATGAGTAGTGCTCCGTTAGCGTGTTGCTGAGAAAGAAAGGACTGCCCGGCGAGTTACTGCGAGGAATGAGGTCAGTACCACCTGCGGTAGCGGGTGGGTCTGATCCCGAACAAGATCGCTGGGCAAACCAGATCCTCTCGGCGTTATTGCTGCTCCAACGACAACCCACCCGCTACCGCAGGTGGTACTGACCTCATTGCCTTCGCACCGTCCCCTTTTTTTAGCAACACCTTAATGGAGCACTACCCAAAAATGGACTCGCTTGCAATCAGTTGCGACAGATCGCAGCAAGAAAAGCGCCGACAGGCGGGGTCCCCGGGGCGGCAGCTGCGCTGGGGCGATCACGTCGGCGCACTCCAATAGAGCACTACCGAAGTGCGGAAAGATTGCTAGGCGCCTTGTTTGGTTTTGGAAAAACCAAGTCCCGAGCGGACGGTGTGCTCGTGTATTTTTTCCAACGCCCGCAGCGCCAGAGCGAGCGCGCGCCGTCCGTCCGCTCCCGGAATAGGACATGGAGCCTTACCGCCTGCGGCAGCAAAGAAAGCTTCGATCTCGGCGCGCAAGGGCTCGACCTTCTGAACTTCCAGTTCGTTTGTATGCACCCCGGGCCAGGCGCCGTCGGCGGCCGGCGGAGCCAGGCTGCTGATCGTCGCGCGGTTGGTTGCATAATCGACTGCGACATAGTCGTGTGGTTGAAAGAAGCGCATCTTGCGAATCTTTTCCGTACCCACGCGCGACGAAGTAATGTTCGCTACCGCACCTGAGGCAAACTCAATGCGGGCGTTGGCGGCGTCCACTTTAGAAGTCAGAATGGGAATGCCGACTGCGTGCACGCTTGTAACTTCAACTTCTTCTCCCACCAGCCACTGCACGATGTCGAGATCGTGAATCATCAGGTCGAGCACCACGTCTATATCAAGTGAGCGCGCAGTAAACTCACCGACCCGGTGAATCTCAAAATACACTGGATCGTGAACGTGCGGACGCAACGCCACCAGCGCCGGGTTGAAGCGCTCGAGATGGCCCACTTGTAAAACCGCCCCCCCTGATTGGGCCGCGGCGATCATGCGGTCCGCTTCCTCGAGAGTGCGAGAGATTGGTTTCTCCACCAGCACGTGCACACCCTTTTCAAGCAGGACGCAGGCGATTTCGCAATGCGCCTCAGTCGGGACGGCAAGACTAACCGCATCGACACGACCGACGAGGGTCCGCCAATCAGTGGTCCATTCAACTTTGCGTTCATCGCCAATCGATCTGGCCGTGCTTTCGCTTAGATCGCAGACGGAAACAAAATCTGACAATCCTTCGCTCGCCAGGCTCGAATGGATCCGAGCATGTTGGCGACCCAGATGGCCGACGCCGATGACTGCGGTGCGTAGGGGCACGTTTTACTGTTTTCCTTTTTTGCTTTAGGTTATGGTTAAAGAAGGCAGTAGGCAGAAAGCAGAAGGCAGTAAAAATGCGTTCTGTCTTCTGCTTACTGCCTTCTGCTTACTTCATCCGGGGTGACTATACTTGCAACGTTCGACGCTTGCCAAACGAGCCTGGCTGCTGCTGTTTCTCGTCGTTACTGCTTTCTATCTCTATGGTTTGGGCCGGCTGCCATTGGTTGGTCCAGATGAGCCGCGTTATGCCCAGGTCGCGCGCGAGATGTTTCTGCGGCGCGATTTGATTACGCCTACTCTCGGCGGCCACACCTGGTTTGAAAAACCTGCCTTGCTCTATTGGATGATGATCGCGGCCTTTCGCGTGTTTGGTGTTTCCGAGTGGTCGGCGCGCCTCGGACCAGCATTGGCCGGCCTGCTTACCATTCTGGCCCTGTGCTGGATCAGTAATCTGTTTGAGCGCCGGCGGGGAAGTGGACCAAATGGTTTCAGTTTCTTTAGTACCCTGATTGTCGCCTCCAGTGGCGGCTTGCTTGTATTTTCGCGCGCGGCCAGCTTTGACATCGTGCTCACGATGACGATCACCTGGGCGCTGGCTTTCTTTCTCGCATCCGAAATTGAAGAAAAGCGGCGCACCGGGTTTCTGGCGGGATTTTATGTATTTGTCGGCTTTTCGCTGTTGGCAAAGGGGCTGGTGGGAATCGTCTTGCCCTTCGGAGTGATCGGGGCTTTCTATTTGTTGCGAAGAACATTCCCGGATCGGAAGGCTTTTTTTAGCCTGTTCTGGGGCATGCCTCTGGCCCTGGCCACTGCGTCGACATGGTATGGACCAGTCATCGCGCGGCATGGCTGGTTATTCATAGATCAGTTTTTTATCCAACATCATTTCGCTCGTTACTTTTCCAACAAGTATCAACATCCGCAGCCGTTGTACTTTTACCTGCCGGTGATGTTGATGTTGAGCGTCCCCTGGACATTGTTTCTAATTGAGGCGCTGGTCAAGGCAAGGGGCTGGCGGTGGTCCGCCGGTGATCCCGAAAACAAAGTTCGTTTGTTCGCACTCGCGTGGCTCATCGTTCCTATTCTCTTCTTCTCTTTTTCCGGATCGAAACTGCCGGCTTATGTTTTGCCCTCGCTTCCCGCCGCGGCGTTGCTGGCGGGCGAACGCTTGAGTCGCTTCGTTTCCGAGAAGGCAAGTAGCGGCCGAACTATGCGCCTGACGGCCATACTGCTGGTGCTGTTGGCAGCGGCCGGCATTATCTATGCGCAGCAGACGGGGAAAGTATCGCTACAGTGTGCAGCGCTCGTGTTGGCACCGGCTGTGCTGGCGGGAGGTTTTATTTTGCTGGCTTCTCGCCGGCGACTGTGGGCGGCATTGCTGCTTGCCGTTGTACCGATTGCCGGGGCCGCTGTCACACTGAACTGCGCGGTGGATAGATTCGCCTCGCGAGAATCGGTCCGCGAACTGATCAAGCAAGCGGATACCAGTGGCTACGCGACGACGCCGGTGTTCATGTTCAGCCGGATTGAGCGGACTTCAGAATTCTATGCCCCGGGCCGCGTGGTCTATGACCCGGACGGCGACCCGCATAAATTTGAAAGCGGAGAAGAGGTAGTCAGCGCGGCACGAAACAGGGGGACAATTCTGGTTATCGTTCCCCTGGGATCAATGTGGCGTTTGCAGAATCTTCAAGGCGCGCGGACTTCAATGATTGCTGACAACGGCAGGGTGGCTGTGGTTGCTGTGATGGCGCAGTAGTCCGGGATTATGGCTTGGGCCGCAGACTTTTATCGAAAAATTCAATGACTCGCCGGTCATAGCCTTCACCCTGCTCTCCGGTTGCCGAAGGCAGGCTGAAACCGGTCAAGGGCAGATCTGTTTTGACTTCAAGATTGGCAGCGTTGGGAAAACATTTGGCCAGGCCCACCGTGGACTCTCGCAGATAACCCGCATCTGCTCCCGAAACTAACAACACGTGTTGACTGGTTAGCGAAGACGCCAGCGCGCATGAGCTGGAGTTATCATAGCGGCCCAGGAAGTAGACACGAGTAGCGACGTGTGCCAGGGCCTGTACCGCGGTATTTCCCATGCCGGTTTCTTCCTTCACAGCCGCGTTCACTAATTCATCGGGATTGCGTGGAATAGAGTCAAGGACCAGAACACGTATGCGTGCATCCTTGTTCGTGGCCTTCAAAGAGGCATAGGCTCCCAACTCAATACCATAAGCGCCCATTGGATCACCGACCAGTAACTCTCCCTTCGGACTCTTTAAGCGCTTCAAATAATCCAAAGCTGCGAGCAGGTCATCAGCTTCGCGCGCGCCAAATGAAGTTGTTTTGACAGACGGCTTCAACCCGTGACCACGCAAGTCCGGCCAAAGAATCGTAAAGTTGGTGGTCTCATTGAGTTTGACCCCCAGATTGAAGAGCCAGGAACGGTCGGTTCCCAAACGATGCAGCAGGACAACTGCCGGCGCCCCTTCCGCGCCGCGCAGCAACCAGCCGCGTGCCATCGTGCCATCCTGATTGCGCCAGGTTTCATCCGTTGCTTTGATTCCGGGGCCGCTGATTTGAGCAAAAGCCTGGGGCGTGACGAGATACGGCTGGACGTGCGGGCGGCTGATGTCATAGACAATCCAACCAAAGATGCCACCCAGGGCCAGCACGACCAGCAACAAAATCGGCAGTAGCGACTTAAAGAGTTTTTTTCCGAGTCGGGGTCGTCTGGCCATGGTAAAAGGATGAAGGATGAAGGCGGAAGGATGAACAGAACACGTGGTTTCCGACTAATCAATCCTTCTGGTGCAAACTCTCTCCTTTCGACTGCGCCCGCAAATAATCCTCGGGCGTGTTCATGTTATCAAAAAGTCTTGCAGCGCCAGGCAAATCATTCAGTTCCGCAAAATCCACCCAGCGTGTGCGGACGGATTGTAACAGAGTTACGGGCCTTCGTTCGCCGGATTGGATTAACTTTTCCGCGATAAGGAGGCAGGGTGTGACCCGGTAGAGAGCGCTAAGTGGTTGAGGCCGGCCATCGGGTTGGATAGGAGCGACTGCCTCAAAGTCACCGCGAAAGCCGGCCAGCCTTATGAAGAGTCCTTCGCTGACGAACGGCATGTCGCAGGCAACAACAAGAGCCCAGTCCGTGGTGCAAGTGGAAAGAGCGGTGTGGACGCCTCCTAACGCTCCCCACTGCGGGAACAAATCCTCGGCACTCTTGAGTCGGGGATGGTCAGTCGTTCGACCCACGATCGTCACGCTGCGTGCGACCTTTAGCAGCACGGTCGCGACGCGTTGCGTCAGGGTTTCACCGTCCAGCAGCAATTGGGATTTGTCAGTTCCCATCCTGCGCGAGGCACCGCCCGCGAGGATAAAGGCGTCAATGGTTGGCATACGTTAATTGCTTAAAGATTTGTAAATGGGCGAACGTGGTTCCCACCGTTTCGCGCGTTACCATGCGTATTCCCAATTCGCAAAATAAGTTGACAGGTCCTACATCGAAGGCGCTCGACACTCAGCCACAGGGTAACACCGGCGGTCAACGAGATCCCAAGGAGTATTTCTTGGCCTTAAGATACTGAAGAAGTAACTCGCGATAAATCTGCGATAGCAAACACCCATACACGGCTTCAGATGTAGAATCCTGGCCAAAGCTAACTTATGACCCCGATCTTCAGGTGGTCTGCTAAAAAGCTCGGGTGATGTTGGGAAATGTATTTTCAAATCATAGGCCAAATCACCGATATGGAAACAATTGCCAAGGGCTCCTCCGTTCGCGAGCGCGCACGGTTGGGCAAACAATTCGGCCCGGGGCGTTGGCGCAAGCTGAAAGGTGTTGCCAGCGTGAGGCTGGCTAATGGTAGGATACGGAAGGTTGAGCTTCATTGGTATGAGGCACATGGCGTCGGAAAAAGGAAACTCAAGATAAAGCGTTACTTGAATTAGTGCGTATGAAGCGACGGAAATCAGAGCCTCAATTTGTTATTTGTCTCAAGAATGGAGAATGCGAAGATCTGGAGCCACGCAAGGTATATCGCGTCTTGCCCGACGCAACTGCGGCTCAAGATGGTTACCTTCGAGTGATTGATGAGTCTGGCGAAGATTATCTTTACCCCAAAACCTATTTTCTTGTAATAGAGCTTCCTCAAGCTGCCCAAAAAGCGCTTCTTTCAGCTGCTTGATTCCGATCACAATGGCTGTGGATCCCGTGACGCAAGGGAATGAGAAGGATGGAATCGACGACGCTGAGCTCTACAGGCTCCTGCCCGCAAGCCACTAAGTATTCACTCTTTTGGACGCTAATCTTTCTCATCTGCCGGAACGATCTGCCGGTTTAGTGCGTCTAAGTCATGGACTTTGCGTTTGGCAGAGGCATCCTGGGTGCGATCCATGGGCGGGACGCCCATGCCACTCCTGCCACTGCCCTTTAAGTATCTTGACCGGCTCTGAGGCGAAAGCTATAGTCATGTAGCGGTCAGCGCTCAGTTGTTTCGAATGGCTGGCTGCCCTCGTCCAAAGTCCTCGTAAGTCGTATTAAGAGGTAGTTTTAATGAAAAGATTTGTACTTATCCTGGCGATTGCCATTTCTTTCCTGGCCCTCGGATCCGCCAACGGTCAAAAGCTTGTAAAAACTCCGGCAGCCGATCCGCGGTTCTTTCCTTTGGAAGAGCTGCGGCCGGGGATGAAAGGCATCGCGCGCACTGTGTTCGCGGGCAGCGAGCCGCAGGAATTTGGCGTGGAAATTCTGGGAGTCCTGCCCGGTTTCCCGGGCCCGCATCAATCGGGAATCATAGCCAGATTGAGTGGGAATAATGTCGACAGAACCAGCGTGTTCGCCGGGATGTCGGGCTCGCCGGTTTACATCGATGGCCGCCTGGTGGGGGCTATCGCCTTTAGTTTCCCGTTTTCCAAAGAACCGATAGCCGGCATTACTCCTATCAAGGAGATGATTGAGATTTTCGAGAAAGGGAATGGCAGCGAGACTCAGAAAGCCAGAGAGCCGCGTGCGGTTTCCTTTGCTCAATTGGCAGGCACGGAATGGAAGCCGATGCTGCCGCGTCCCGTCATAAGTGGGGCGCCTTTGATCGCTTCTGTTGCATCCGGCTCACCACTTATTCCGTTGCTGGGCCAGCAGATGATGCCCATCGCGACTCCGGTGGTGTTTGGAGGTATTAGCCAGGAAACACTCTCTCAGTTTTCAGCGCAGTTAATAGCGAATGGTCTTTTACCTGTTGCTGGTGCGGGAGGCGCTGCCGCGATCACCTCACTCGCGCCTGCCACCGAAAAGACGCTCCTTCCGGGAACTTCGATTAGCGTGCAACTAGTGCGTGGCGATTATTCGCTGGCGGCTTCGGGCACAGTCACCTTCCGCGATGGCGATCGCATTTATGCTTTTGGCCATCCGTTCCTGAGTCTTGGTGCGTCGGATATGCCGATGACCGAAGCTTCCGTTGTGACCGTCATTCCCAATGTCAACAATTCGTTCAAGCTGGCCGTCCCTGGCCAGATGGTGGGTTCAATTTCGCAGGATCGCGCCACCGGAGTTTTTGGCAATCTTGGCGTTGCCCCCAAAATGATTCCGGTGAAAATTACGCTGCACACCAGTCGCGATCGCACCGAAACGTTTTCCTATGAAGTTGCGAACGATTCCTTTCTGACGCCGTTACTTCTGAATATCACTCTCTTTAACACGATAACTTCCAGCGAGCGCGCGCTGGGTGATGCGACTATCAGTATCAAGGGCGAGATCAAGGTGAAGGGCCAGGATCCCATTACTGTCGATCGACGCTTTTCGGCGGTGAATTCGGCCATGATGGCTGCCGCGTCTGTGGCGGCGCCGATCTCGTCTTTGCTGGGCAGCGGCTTTGACGATGTTCAGCTTGACGGTGTTACGCTTGACGTCACTTCCACTGACACAAAATATGCGGCCAACCTGGAACGCATCTCGCTCGATCGAACCGAAGTAAGACGTGGCGAAAAGGTCGAGATACAAGCCTACGTGCGTACTGATTCCGGTAAGCAATTCGTGCAACGCATTCCCATTCAGATTCCCGCGGATTTGCCGACCGGGCAGTTGCTGATCTTTGTTGGTGACGGTGGAGCTCTGCAGGAAGGTTCATCTTCGAAGATGTTTGTGCCGCGCGATTTGGGACAATTAGTGACAGCCATCAACAAGGTCAAGAAGAGTGATCGCTTGTACGTAAAGCTGTTTCGCCTTACTCCGGGCGCCGTGATTGGCACCAATGAATTGCCGAACCTGCCGCCTTCGATGGTGGCCACACTCAACAGCGACCGGACGTCGGGCGGGTACATCCCAACACCGCTATCGCCGGTTTTCGAGATGGAACTGCCGGCCGCCGACTTTGTAATTTCGGGGCAGCAACTAATCGGTATTGACGTTGTTCGGTAGGATTTCTGAAGTATCAAAGCGCTGGTGGGCCTGGCTAGCCGGCGCTTTTGTCCTGCTCCTCATCATTCTCCTTTTCCCGTTCCAGTCCACCACGGTATCGCGTTGGCACTTGCGCATAGTCGACGAGACGGGCGCGATGGTGCCAGGCATCAGCGTCACCGAACATTGGCAACATTATCTACTGGAGTCCGCCGGTCATGAAGAAGCACGTCGCGCGGACGAGACTGGCGAGGTGGATTTTCCCGCGCGTACTATACGGGCCAGTATTATCTCGCGGGCGATTGATTGGCTCACTAATATTGCCAGAGAAGGCGCTAAAGCGAGGGTCGACCCTTACGCTTCACTGGTTGTTTGGGGTAGTCAGGTTCATGAAACCGCGGTTGCGACCTACACACCAGGGACGCCACCACAGAGTGAAGTTGTCGTGCATCGGCGGTAGGGAACTGGAGTGTAGGGGGTGGGTGTAGCGGGGATATTTTGTTCCCATGCCTGGATCATTCAGATCGTTTAGAAGCGCACTTGTGCCGTCTTCCAATTCACCCATGGTTGTTTAGAAAGCGCACTTGTGCGCCTTGCGTGGGATTCATTCATCTTTGATAGGTCGAAGTGCGGCACGGGCGTCTCGCCCGTGGATTTGAGAGTTCAATAATTCAAATCTCTGATCTAATTCATAGCTTCGTAACGCTAAACAAAAACCGGCGCTCGGTATCAGGAATTTTAAAGGCCGAAAACTCGAGCTTCGCTTTTTCAATTTCCTGCTGCAGACCGGCGCCGCCAAACAGCAACAGGGTGCAAGGACGCGGCGCCCAATCGATCAGCTCGGGAAACAGTTCCGAGAAACGGTCCAGCGCCCGGCAAGTAACGAACCCGACTGCTGGAGTCGCGACATCTTCAAATCTCTCCGCTATCACGCCGGCTTGGTCCACCACCCTGGTTACGCGCAGCGCCTCTCTTAGAAACACGGCTTTCTTCTTTGAAGACTCAAAGAGGATCGCCTGAATGTCCGGGCGCGCTATCAGATTGGGAATGATTGGCAAACCAGCGCCAGAGCCAATATCAGCAACGCGCGCAGACCTCGCCAGGTGCGGCAACAACAGCAGCGACTCAAGCACATGCCGCGTGGCAAACTCTGCCGGCGTACATGGCGCGACCAGATGCATACGAGGATTCCAAGTCAATAGCAAAGCGTAAAAGTCACACAACCGCGCGACAACCTTCTCGTCGAGGTCAAAATCATAACGCTGTGACCGGGTTCGCAGCGTCGCCCGAAATTCCTTTACCTGTGACGATTGTGAATTCATTAGTGGTATGCTCTTTTATCACGGATGATTGGCACTCATGATTAAATTTGTTTCCGGCGATGTTCTGCGCGCGACTTCACAATACATTGTCACTGGGGTAACGACAGGCACGCAGGAAAACCCGGGAGCTGGTTTGGCTGCGCGCATTTCTTCGAAGTGGCCCGATGCGCAAAAACACTTGAGACAGTTTGCCCGCGGCAATAAATTCCTGGGTGGGGATCTCTTCGTAGTCGCGCCCGCGAAGAATCGTCCCGGCATCATCTACATTGCTACCCAGGGAGAGACGGACGACAGCACCTCGTCCTTTCTAAACACGGGCCTGAGAAAGCTGGAACGCTATTGCGCCAAACGCGGCGTTGAAAGCGTTGCGGTACCCGGCGCGGGCGCCGGATTGGGGACCCTGGATTGGGAAACTGAAACGAAGCCGCTAATGATAAAGTATTTTGAGTATGGCAAGACGGAATTCTCCGTTTACGATCCCTCTTCTTAATTGAAGCCATTGAGGAGAAAGATGCGGCATAATGTTCTGGGTTCAGTCCCTCCGGGACTGAGGCGGCGCGGACAGCTCGCAAGTCATCCCATAAGACCTATGAAGTTCAAGCAACACCTTGCACGATTCGTCCTGCTCGCGTTGGTCCTGATCAGTGTCAACGCCACTCAGGTAGTCCCAGCTTCGAAAGAACGTTCCCTGCCGGCGATTGCAACTCGCGAGCAGTTTGACTCACTGGCAGTCACCTATGATCCAAACACACCATACGCGTTGCCGCACGCGCTTTTTGTTATCGACCGCAAAGACAACAACCGGATCTATTACGTCAATACCAAACGCTATGCCTTCCACAAGGATTTTGTTAATGGCACCTATTTGTCCCTGGAACGCGGCCGTGTGTTTTTTGAAAATAATTATTTGAAGCCTAATCGTCGCTTCATCATGGGCACGGTTGCTTATCAAACGCCGGTCAAGCGCTGGACGTTTGAGTTTTGGGAAGGTGATTTGATTCCCGCCGACCAAATCAAGTTAACGTACGACATACTTAACAAGACTTTCTTTACCGCCCTGGCGTTCAAACCCAACTCGACACGCCAGGATGAAGTCTCGGCACCGCTTGCCGGGTTACAGCGTGTATCGCAGAGCGAGATTTCGCAGGAGCAGGAATACCAGGCGTTGAATATCGCCAAAGGGTTGGGGCGTATTCATGTCATTCCAAAGTTGGATGATCACGTTGAGATCGGCTTCAACGAAATCATCGTGCTCAACGAAGTACCCATCCAGCTGCCGCCGGTTGCCGGCATCATCACCAGCTTGCCGTCAACGCCGCTGTCGCACATCAATCTGCTGGCGAAGGGCCGCGGCATTCCCAACGCCTACATAAAAAACGCTCAGGAGCTGTTCAGGCAATACGATGGCTGGTGGGTGAATTTCGAAACCAAACGCGAGAGTTATTCGGTCAAGCGCGCTGACACTGACGAGTTGCGCGCCTATCAAAAGCGCATGGCTGAGCGGCTCGATATCATGAAGCCGCGTTACGACCTTTCTGAAAAGCGGCTGCTGGATCTGACTCAACAGCACAGGGCAATGAGCATCGCCTACGGAGGCAAATCAGCGAACCTTGGTGAAGTGGCGAACGCGCATCTGCCGGGTATCGACGTGCCCGCGGGTTTCACCATCCCCTTTTATTACTACGACGCGTTTCTCAAGGAAAACAATTTCGATGATGCGCTTTATGAACTGCTGAACGATCAGAAGTTTGTTCACGACCCGGCCTATCGCCGGCAGCGCCTCACGGAAATGCGCGAACGACTGCAAAATGGCAAGTTCAATGCGCAACTGCGCACGCGCGTTTTGCAGCGCCTGGAAAAATCATTTGCCGGCCAGGGTCTGTTCGTGCGCAGCTCATCGAATTCCGAAGACCTGCCTAATTTCAGCGGCGCAGGTTTGTATTCCACGGTCCCCAATGCGCGTGGTGCGGACCAGATTCTTGAAGGAATCAAGAAAGTCTGGGCTTCGCTTTGGAATTTTGAAGCGTATGAGGCCCGTGAGCGCGCCGGCGTCGACCACATGAAGATTTTCATGGCCGTGCTGATTCAGAAAGGGGTGAACTCGGAAAGTTCGGGTGTGATGATTACTACCGATCCCTTCGACAAAGACAACAAAGGCGCGATTTACATCAGCGCCAAGCGGGGTCTGGGCAGCAAGGTGGTCGAAGGTCCCAAGGTCGCGGAACAGGTTATCTACAGCCCGCGCGCCAATGCGACCCGAGTGCTGACGCGTTCTGCCGAAGACAGCCTGTTAACATTTGATGAGCACGGCGGTTTGAAAGAGATTCCCATCACCGGCGAGCGCGCGGTCCTTACCGACAATGTGATCAGGCGTTTGGTCCAGGCAGCACTTGGCATAAAGCGCGTCTTTGGAAATCGCGAGCAGGACATCGAATGGGCCTATATGAACGGGCAGTTGTACATCGTGCAATCCCGACCGTTCATCGCAGGTGGCTAGACCACGCCCATCTAGAATCCTGTGTAGCGCAAGCTTGATGCAAGGGAGTCAAGTTTTGAATCGAACTTTCTTTGCATGCTTTGCGCCTTTGCGGGAAATTCTTTGTCGCCATTGAAGAGCCTCTCGCAAAGACGCAAAGCATGCAAAGGAAGGATCACATTATGACCCAACAAATCTTCATCGCTGGACTATTGAAAGATCGCGTGGCCTTCGTCACCGGCGGCGGCACAGGCATCACCGGCGGCGTAGCGCGCGCACTGGCGGAAGCGGGCGCGGGAGTGGCACTCGTCAGCCGGCAGATCGATCATCTGGAACCGGCTGCTGCAGTAATTAACGAACAGGGCGGACGGGCTTTTGCCGTGGCCGCTGATGTGCGCAATCCTGATGAAGTGGCGAAAGCCATCGCCGCTACGGTTGAGCACTTTGGCAAGATTGATATCGTTGTGAATGGCGCCGCCGGAAACTTTCTCTGTCCCGCTGATCAGTTGTCGCCGAATGGTTTTGGCTCAGTGGTGGATATCGATTTGAAGGGGACCTTCAACGTCTGCCGCGCTGCCTTTGAAGAGCTGAAACAACATCGCGGTCAAATTCTGAATATCAGCGCGACGCTGCACTATCTCGGCACGCCGATGCAACTTCATGTCTCCGCGGCCAAGGCCGGGGTCGACGCTCTGACGCGCAACCTTGCTGTCGAATGGGGCCGTCATGGGATTCGCGTCAACGCGATTGCTCCGGGTCCCATCGCTGATACTGAAGGGATGAAGCGCTTGGTTCCGGAACCCATCAAAGAGAAACTCAGACAACGTATTCCGCTGGGGCGTTTTGGTCTTATCAAAGACATTGAGAATGCGGCTGTTTTCATTTGCTCGGACGCCGCAAATTTTATCAATGGGGCGGTGCTGGTGGTCGATGGCGGTCATTGGCTGGCAGCAAATCGATTGCTCTGATGTAACTGCGAAGACCAAAGACCAAAGACCCTCTTCAAGTTAGTTCTAGATTCCTTCCCCCAAAGTACGCTAGAGTTCTATTGCCACATGCTCGATCTAAAACCATCAACATTCGAGGACTTTGAACGCGAGGCCGGCCAGGGCAATGTGGTGCCGGTCGTGCGCGCCGTACTGGCTGACCTGCAAACGCCGGTGAGCGCATTTCTCCGCCTGGCTGAAGGCCGGCCGTATTCGTTTCTGTTGGAATCAATTGAAGGTGGCGAACGAATCGCGCGCTATTCGTTTCTGGGTATTGATCCGGAGATGATTGTGCGTGGCTGTGGCGATGTGACATTCGTCGATCGCCATGGCAAGCGCGAGACCCTGGCGATCCGCGCGGTGGATTTTGTCCGTGACTATTTTCGCGAACGTATGTTGGCGCGCCGCCCTGGCCTGGCGCCGTTTTCCGGCGGCGCGGTCGGCTATCTCGCTTACGATGCTGCCCGTTGGTTCGAGCCGGTGTTGGAAGGGAAGGACGCGGCTTTCAAGGCTTCCGAGACACAACCGCTGGATCTGCCCACCGATGCGCTTTGGATGTTCTATCGTAATGTGATTGCCTTTGATCGTCTGCGGCAACTGATGGAAATCAGCGCCATCGTTTTTACGGAAGAAGCCCAGGGCAGTAGAGCGCGCTTGCGTGAGCTTTATGATGCGGCCGTGGAACGCACCGCCCGCATCGAAGCAGAGCTCTTGAACAGTAATCCTTTAAGCAGTCCTTCAAGAGGAAACAACGAGCCTGAGGTTGAAAAGCCCGGGCCCACTTCGAATTGGACGCGTCGCGGATTCGAAGATGGCGTGCGCCGCATTCAGGAGCACATCGTAGCGGGCGATTGTTATCAGGTGGTTCTTTCACAACGGCTCACTACGGATTATGCGGGCGAGCCGATAAGCATCTATCGTGCTTTGCGTGCGATTAACCCGTCGCCCTACATGTTCTTTCTGCGTTGTGGTCCGGACACAATTATTGGCGCCTCGCCTGAGATGCTGGTCCGCTGTCACGGGCAACGGCTCGACTATCGACCGATTGCCGGCACACGCAAGCGCGGCGCGACCGAGACCGAGGACTGGATGTTAGGCGAGGATCTCAAGACCGACGAGAAAGAAGTGGCCGAACACCTGATGCTTGTCGACCTGGGCCGCAACGATTTGGGTCGGGTGGCTGACTATGGTTCAGTGAAGGTCGAAGAGTTGATGTCAGTCGAGCGCTATTCCCACGTGCAGCATCTGGTGACCAGTTTACGTGGACGCTTGCGCGATGGGCTCGATCGTTTCGACGCGCTGGCGTCGTGTTTTCCCGCCGGCACCGTTAGCGGCGCGCCGAAGATTCGCGCCATGGAAATCATTAAGGAGCTTGAGCCCGACCGGCGCGGCATCTACGCGGGCGCGGTGCTATATCTCGATTATGCGGATAATCTTGATTCCTGCATTGCGATTCGCACTATTGAATTGCGAAACGGCAAGGCGTCCGTGCAGGCCGGCGCCGGCATCGTTGCCGACTCAGTGCCCGAGCACGAGTACGCCGAGACGCTGAACAAGGCGCGTGGGCTGTTCCGTGCCATTGAATTGGCGGAGAGAGGACTGTGAACCTACAAGCGTTTAGAGTACCGACTTCAGTCGGGTGTTTCATTCGGGATCTCTGATCCAGGATCAAAAACCCGACTGAAGTCGGTACTCTAAGCACCTGTCGCGTACGTCGCACGACTTAGGGATCGACCAAACTAATCGGAATTCACTTGTGAACTATAGTTTCAAACATTTCTTTCTCGCTACTTGCTTCGCGCTAGCTGTTGCACTGGGCGCGTTCGCGCAGGGCCAGACACAAAGTCCCGCGGACACGGCGAAGAAAGCCAATGCCCGACCCACCGGGATTCCCGAGCCGGCCAAGGAGCCATTTGACGGCGTGGCGCCGGAGAAGATGGCCGGACAATGCGTGACTCTTGATACTGAGGCGGGCGCGATCATCATCGAGATGATGCCCGAAGTGGCCCCTGAGGCCGTGCGAAACTTTCTGAACCTCAGCGCCACCGGCGCCCTGGATACAACCAACTTCTCTCGCATCGTAAAGGACTTCGTGATTCAGGGCGGCAATCTTTTTACCAGCGAACACTGGGGCGCGGCCCTGGCAAGCCGCATGGGCCATAAGCTTCCGGACGAACCGAGCGATGTTAAGCACGTGCGCGGAATTGTTTCCATGGCCCGCACAGAGGAACCAAACTCCGCCACGACACATTTTTTTATTCTGGTGGGCGAGGGTCATCATCTTGACGGAAAGTTCGCCGCCTTTGGCCGCGTCGTGAAGGGAATCGAAGTTGCGGATACAATCAACCATGCCGCACTGGATGGCGAGAAACCAGTGAAGCCGGTGCAACTCAAACATGCCCTGGTGGCGCGCTGTAGTCCCTGAAAGAGAGTTCAAGTTGTCGAGAGGTATGCCTGCGGATTCTGATTGTCGGTTGCCTTCTCGATTGTCTAATCGGAGATCTGAGATCTGAGATCTGAAATTGAAATCAAGGAACTAAAAGACTCAAAGATCAAAGTAACCAAGAACCAAGAACGAAGAAGCAAAGACCAAAAACCAAAGACCAAAGACCAAAGACCAAAGACCATAACTCCCATGCTCCTAGTCATCGATAACTACGACTCTTTCACCTACAACCTGGTGCAATACCTGGGCGAGTTGGGTGAAACGATCGAGGTCCGGCGCAACGATGAAGTGACGGTGCAGGAGATCGAATCGCTCCTGCGGCCTGATCGCATCCTGATCTCGCCCGGTCCGGGCACCCCCGATGACGCCGGTATTTCGCTCAAAGTGATCGAACACTTCGCCGGCCAGGTACCAATTCTCGGTGTGTGCCTGGGTCATCAAGCGATTGGGCAGGCGTTCGGTGGACAGGTAGTGCGCGCGCCGGTGTTGATGCACGGTAAGGCCTCAGAGATTTGTCATGACGGCAAAACGATTTTCGCCGGACTCGAAGATCACTTCAGCGCTGGTCGTTATCATTCATTAATCGTGGATCGCGCGTCGCTGCCCGAGTGTCTGGAAGTTTCGGCATTTACCGAAGATAACGTCATCATGGGATTGCGACACCGTGAGCTGAAAGTAGAAGGCGTCCAGTTTCACCCGGAATCGATCCTTACGGAAGCCGGCATGAAACTTCTCGGAAATTTTCTCAAGCTGTGAATGATCCGGGCCGGACCGGTGTGTCCGCCCCTACCCAATGATGAAGGGCAACGAGGGCGGACAAACAGGTCCGCCCCTACTTTATGGCTAACGAACGCTTGCGCGACTCTCTGATCCGCCTCGTGCGCCGCGACGATCTTACTCGCACAGAGGCAGCGGCATTGCTCGACGCGCTACTCGAGGACAATTCAACGGACGCGCAAATTGCGGCCGTGCTGGTGGCCCTCGCTGCCAAGGGCGAGACGGTTGAAGAGTTGGCCGGCATGGCCGCGGCGCTGCGTGCTCGTGCCGTTCGCGTCAAGGGCTGCCATGCGCGTTTCGTGGACACCGCCGGCACTGGTTCAAGCGGGGCAAAAACTTTCAACATCTCGACGGCCGCTGCGTTCGTGATTGCGGGCGCCGGCCTGCCGGTAGCCAAACACGGGAATCGAGCAGCCAGCAGCCGGTCCGGCAGTGCGGATGTTTTGTCGGCGCTGGGTGTAAACGTGTCGACGCCTCCACCAATCTCGGAAGGCTGCCTGAATGAGATTGGAATCTGTTTCATGTTCGCGCCGCTGTATCACGGAGCAACAGCCCGGGTCGCCAGTGTGCGACGCGAGTTGGGGATTCACACCACTTTCAATCTTCTTGGTCCATTAAGTAATCCGGCGGGCGCGCCGCGACAAGTCATTGGCGTATGGCGCGCGGATTTGGCTGAGCATTTGGCCCGGGTCTTGTTGGCCCTGGGCACCGAAAGGGCCTGGGTGGTTCACGGCTCGGATGGGCTCGATGAGATCACAATTAACGGCCGGACTCTAATCGCTGAAGCTTACGAAGACGTAGTCGGGACATTTGAGATTGGACCTGAGGACTTTGGGATGGAGCAGGGAACACTGGACCATCTGCGCGGGGGAGACGCGGCGGCGAATGCGGCGATAATTCGCGAAGTGTTGACCGGCAGGCGCCGTGATGAAGCGAGGTCGTTGGTTGTGATCAACGCCGCCGCCGCACTGCTGGTGGGGGGATTGTGCGAAGACCTCAGGACCGCGGCACGACTGGCTGAGAAGAGTATTGATAGTGGCTCAGCGGCGCAAAAGCTGGATCAATTAACAAGAGCGACGAACGGTCAAGGGTGAATTTGAGTACGTTTTGCATGGGACGCTGAAGGCGTCAAGCGATTGACTCACGAGGTTTATTAAGCGGCGCATTCGCAGTCATTACAAAATCGGTTAAAAGATCCCATTGATTCTTACGTAGATTGATGCCGTCGAAGTCCGGTGAGAATGAGACAGCTTGGTGGATATCCTTGATGAAATCATTGTAGCCAGGAAGCATCGGGTCACTGCCGCGAAAGTGGTGACGCCGCTCGCCGGGTTCCGCGAAAAAGCGCTGGCCGTACGTCTGGCGGCGACCCCACATGCGCTCCTTTACGAACTTTCACAACCTTCGCGTCTCAATGTTATTGCTGAATTCAAGCGTCGCTCTCCTTCCAAGGGTGTCATTCGCGTGGACGCTGATCCGGCAAGCGTGGCCCGCGCTTACCAGCGAGGCGGGGCCGCCGCAATCTCGGTGCTTACCGAACAGGACCACTTTGGAGGCTCTCTCGCAGACGTGCGCGCGGTGCGCGACGCAGTGACGCTGCCGATCCTGCGCAAGGACTTTATCGTTGACGAGTATCAGGTTTGGGAATCGGCTGCGGTGGGAGCCGATGCGTTGCTGCTCATTGTAGCGGCTCTCAGCGATGGCGAGCTGAAGATATTGCTGGACATCGCCGAGAATGTATTGGGAATGGATGCGCTGGTTGAAGTGCACACTGAAGTTGAATTGCAGCGCGCCGTGGTCGCGGGGGCGAAATTGATCGGCGTCAACAATCGCAATCTCCGCACTTTCGAGGTATCGCTGGAGACTTCCATCGAACTTGCCGGTAAGGCCCCGGCCGATGTGACTCTGATAAGCGAAAGCGGATTACACAACTCCGAAGACCTGTGCCGCCTCGCGGCTTCCGGCTTCAAGGGATTTCTGATTGGCGAGACATTGATGCGGGCTGTCGATCCTGAAAGCGCGTTACGTGCCTTGCTCTCGAAATCGCAGTAGCAAATCGCATGCTTATAAAGATCTGCGGAATTACAAATATTGAAGACGCCCTCGCTGCTGTTGATGCGGGCGCCACCGCGCTTGGTTTTAACTTCTACCGTCCCAGCCCTCGCTACATTGCACCGCAAACTGCGCGGGCCATTGTCGATCAGTTACCGCTGGCTGTACTGACCGTCGGAGTTTTTGTCAACGAACAATCTCCGGCAATGGTCGAACAGATTGCGACGACTGCGGGAGTGTCCGCACTGCAATTGCACGGCGACGAGTCGCCAGATTTCTGCGATCAGCTCAAACACACATATGTGATTAAGGCGTTGGCGGTAAAGCAGAATTTTGATCCGGCGCGGGTGACTCAGTATAACGTAGCGGCAATCATGCTCGACGCGTTCGATCGGAAGATGCGTGGCGGCACAGGGCAAACGATTGATTGGTCTCTGGCGCGGAGGGCACGCGATCTTGTGCTCAGGGTCTTTCTCGCCGGCGGTCTGTCACCAGAAAACGTAGCGGAGGCGATTGCCGCTGTTGAGCCTTATGCGGTTGATGCGTGTAGCGCTTTGGAATCTTCACCCGGCAGGAAAGATGCGGAACGCATGCGCGCGTTTGTGAAGGCGGCCATGAGCACCGGGAATTAGCGCGGACTTTAGAAAATTCTGATCAAGTGTCTTCGACGGGCGACGCGGAAGCCCTGTACGACAGGCTGCCAGCCTGTCGAGGTCTGGTGAGCATTCTGCCTGCGCGGGATCTGCAGGCCGGCAGCCCGCAGTACGCTTTGTGATCAGTCGCTATTGCGCGAGCAAACGCAGACTGAAGTCGGTGCTACTTAGTGAGAGCAGCGACTTCGTACGTTGTTAAACCTTGACGACGAAAAATGATCGGTTATGCTGGTTCTGCCCAGGAGAAGAAACCGTTCTCACCCGATCAAGGTCGTAGATGCCCGAAAAATCAAAAGACAAGCGAGCAATTGAAAAGTACGCGCGCGATCGTGGTCGAATACTCTTGATCACAGATGAGCCGGCGCCCATCGAAACGCAGGCACTCGAGGCATTGGGTCTGGATATTGTGGGTGTTGCCGGCGGCGCGTCCGCGATGATTTCGCTGCAACGGTCCCGTCCGCACGTGGTCATCGCGAGCACGGCGGCAGAAAAGGTCAGCGCCGGCGAACTAGTGCGAATGCTCGGTCAATCGCAAGACCGCATCCCGCTGGTTTTGATTGGAACAGAAGCTGCTACGGTCGAGCGCCGTTACTCAGCTCTTTGGCTGGGCGCCTGTGATTATTTTCAAATGCCGGCGGAACTCCCGCTCTTGCTTGAGCGCAGCAAGCAACTGGTGGCCCAGGCCCAGACGATGGAACGGCTGCGCGCCGAGGCTGATCTCGATTCACTGACCGGCCTGGCAAATCGGCGGCGCTTTCGTGTGGCGCTTAATCGCGAACTTGAACGGTGGCGCCGTTACGGTGTGCCTTGCGCACTCTTACTGTTGGACATTGATTACATGAAAGGAATTAACGACGCGCATGGCCATACGGCCGGTGATGCCGTCATTCGCCGCATCGCCGATACTTTGATGGAGGCCTCACGCGACAATGACACAGCAGCCCGAGTTGGCGGCGAGGAATTCGCTTTGCTTCTGGCCGGCGTACCCGGCGAGAAAGCTCAAGTAGCTGCCGAGCGCCTGCGTACGATAATCTCGGAGTTGCCGGTTGAAGGTGTCGGCATGGTTACCGTGAGCATTGGTGTTGCGGTCTGTCCAGCCCACGCGAATTCTGAACGGACGTTGTACGCTGCCAGTGACGGCGCGCTCTATGTGGCGAAGAACGAAGGCCGCAATCGAGTTGCAGTGGCGCCATTGCTGCAGGGAACGCTGCCTGGCGTTTGACAACGATGGGAGAAGCGAAGTCCGACAACCTTTCAGTTTGTCGATGAGTAACATGAACTATCGTCTTAGCTCATGTATCAAACGACAAACTGAAGTTTGTCGGAGATTCGCAGCCAGCCGTGTCCGCTTTTAACTAATCATGAACTCCGATCCAAATATGCAATTACCTGATTCCCTGGGCCACTGGGGATCTTACGGCGGCCGCTTTGTTCCTGAGACGCTGATGGCGCCGCTCGATGAGTTGAATGAAGCCTTCATGGTCGCGCGCGTCGACGAGGCGTTTCAGACAGAGCTCCAGACTCTGCTGCGAGATTTTGCCGGTCGCCCCACGCCGCTGTTCGCCGCTGATCGGCTTACTGAACATGCCGGGGGCGCGCGCATCTATCTAAAGCGGGAAGATCTGCTGCATACCGGGGCGCACAAAATCAACAACACGTTGGGCCAGGTTTTGCTCGCGCGACGCATGGGCAAAGGACGCATCATTGCGGAAACAGGCGCCGGCCAACATGGCGTAGCGACCGCAACCGTATGCGCGTTGTTTGGTCTCGAATGCGTGGTTTACATGGGAGCGGAAGACATGCGCCGGCAGGCCCTGAATGTCTTTCGCATGCAGTTGCTCGGAGCAGAGGTGCGTTCTGTCGAGGCCGGATCGCGCACCTTAAAGGACGCTATTAATGAAGCGTTGCGCGACTGGGTGACAAACGTTGGCGACACTTACTATTTACTTGGCAGCGCTTTGGGACCACATCCTTATCCGCTGATGGTGCGCGAATTTCAAACTGTTATTGGTCGTGAAGCGCGCGCGCAAGTCCTCGAGCAGGTTGGGCACCTGCCTGACGTACTGATTGCCTGCGTTGGCGGCGGCTCAAATTCGATAGGGTTGTTTCATCCGTTCCTGGAAGATCCTGGCGTCCAAATGATTGGCGTCGAGGCCGGAGGTCGAGGACAAGCTCTTGGAGACCATGCGGCGCGGTTCAATGACAGTGAACAGGGTGGGAAGAATGGCGGCCGGCCTGGAGTACTGCAGGGTACAATGAGCTATGTGCTGCAAGACGAGCACGGACAGATTGCCACAACTCATTCAGTCTCTGCCGGACTCGACTATCCATCGATTGGACCGGAGCATGCATATCTACACGATTCGAAGCGTATCGAATATGTGGCTGCTTCTGATAAGGAAGCACTGGCTGCGTTTCAGTTGCTCTGTAAACTGGAAGGCATAATTCCGGCGTTGGAATCAGCGCATGCGGTGGCTCACGCACTGAAGATCGCAGGCGAGTTCGCGCGCGACAAAGTGATGGTGGTGAACCTCTCCGGACGTGGAGACAAAGACATCGACACGGTCAGATCAAATACAGAACCGGGAGGGGTAACGACCGGATCTTAGACTCATCACTGAGTGGAAGATCCGATCGCTACCGCTCCCGGTTCTGTATCAAACTTTTGTACAGACTTAATTCGTCGCAGCGCTGGTGGTTGCGCAGAACTGATTAAATGCCTGCTTCAGATCCTCTGCGATCTGATAAGCATCCCGGCCTTCGATCTGGCGGCGTTCCATCATGTAGACCAGCGCGCCGTCCTTCAACAGGCCGATTGACGGTGATGATGGTTGGTAGCCGGTAAAGTAGGTCCGCGCCTTTTCCGTGGCTTCGATATCCGCACCGGCAAACACCGTCACGACCTTGTCCGGTCGCGATTCGTGCTGCAGGGCGAGCGCTACTCCCGGGCGCGCTTTGCCGGCGGCGCAGCCACAGATCGAATTCACCACCACCATCACGGTGCCTTTGGAATTCTGCAGGGTTTCGTCGACCGCTTCGGGTGTCCGCAGCTCTTCGACACCGAGACGAGTCAGGTCTTCACGCATCGGGCGAATCATGATTTCTGGGTATGGCATATGTTACTCCTCTTCAAATTTGATTGCGCAGGGATTGTATCATGTTTACGCAGACGGAGGATCTCAGGCACGGTTTATAGGTCTTTGCGCCTCTGCGGGAAACTTCTTCATATGGTGATCGAGAAAGCGCCCTTCCCGCAAAAGGCGCAGAGACGCAAAGCTTTTACTCTTTCGAGACGCAACAACAGGCTGGAAGTCTATTCAGGCGTAACCGAAATAGTTCGCGGATCGTCACCATCGCCGGTGATCGTAATGCGCCAAACACTCGCGGGCAGGTGGTAGCGCCCCAAGCGCTCGGCCCATTCGATGACAATAACCGCCTGTTCGTCGGTCAGCAGTTCATCGAGATCGACAGCGTGCGCCGCCGTGGCCCCTTCGTCCAGGCGATAAAGATCGAGGTGATAGAGCCGCAGGCGCGCGTCATAGGGATTGACGAGCGTGAACGACGGACTGGTAACTTCCTCCGCGTCGATTCCCAATGCTGCAGCAAGACCTTTCACGAACATGGTTTTTCCGGCGCCCAAAGGACCGCTTAGCAGGAGTATCTCGCCACCGTTGAGGCTGGTTCCGATTCGTTGACCGAGGTCGAAGGTCTCGGCGACGGAATTCGATATCCATTCGCCGGTGGAGATTTTAGACGGTGTCATTGTGACCATTTGCCTTCTGGCTGCGAATGTCCGACCAACTTCAGTTTGTCGTTTAGTACATAAGCCAGGACGACGCCTATGTGACTCATCGACAAACTGAAGTTTGTCGGACTTCGCTTCAGGGCTGTTCACCCTCGATATCGAGCGAGCGGATAGCGGCCGAAAAATGCTCGCGAATGTCGGACGCTACCATAGTTCGCATTCCCAACCCTCGCGCGGCGAGATCGCCCGCAAGGCCGCCAACATACAGCGCCGCGATCGTGGCTGACAACGCCTCACCCTCGTCTTTTAGTGTTTCCACTGCCTGCGCGATGAAGCCGGCGACGAGTCCCGTCAATGTGTCTCCCGCGCCGGCTGTGCCTAGACCCGCATTGCCTGTCGAGTTGATAAAGACGCGGCCATCAGGTGCGGCCACCAGGCTGCGCGACCCTTTTAAGAGCACTATCACTTCGTGTTGTACGGCAAACGCGCGCGCTGTAGCGACGCGATCTTCAAAAGGTGTTTTGCTGTTTGATCCGATCAGCCGCGCCATCTCGCCCGGATGAGGTGTCAGTATCAAAGGCAAGGCCGTTGAACCACGCAATTCCGCGGGCCAGGGAGCCAGGCAATTCAGGGCATCAGCATCAATAACCACGGGAGTCGTACGTCCCTCGACAAAACCGCGCACAAAACGACGCGTGCGTTCGTCTGTGGCGGTCAGGCCGGGACCGACGGCGACGACACTCGCTTTCATGGCCAGCTGCAATGCATGGTCGATGGCTGCATCACTGACAGCGCCACGATCAGTCTCAGCAAGCGCCGTAGTCATGACTTCAGGAATGGCTCGCGCTGCGACCGAAGATTGTGCGGAAGCCGGGACGGCGACGGTAACCAGACCGGCGCCCGAGCGCATCGCAGCGTTACCGCATAGTGCTGCGGCTCCACTGTAGTCCGGCGAACCGCCAATCACCAGGACATGACCGTGTCTGTTCTTGTACGAATCGGCGGTGTATCGTGTCCGCACCAACCAACTGCGCGCGTCTTCCGGCTCTACCAGGAAAAGTTTCGCGTCGATAGCCTCCAGCAGAACTGCGGGCGAGCCAATGTTCGCGATTTCAAGTACTCCACCATGAAAAGATGCGGGCGGAAGCACGTTCGCCGGTTTCGGCGCCGTGAAGGTGACGGTGACATCAGCCTCGACTGCCGGTCCAATTGGTACGGCCACATCGGCGTTGAGTCCCGAAGGAACATCCAGGGAGACAATCAAAGGCCGCGACCCACCGGCGCGATTGCGCGCCCGTCTGATGAGAGCGAGATGCTCGATGACCTGGATGTACACACCTGCCAGCGGCCGGGTAAGACCGGTGCCGAAGAGTGCATCGACGAGGATGTCATAGTTGCGCGAAGGTCCAGCCAGTTCCTCCCACGCGGAAATGCCGTCGCATTCAACAAAGGTGATGGGAGAGGGCTGCGAGGTGGATCCGGCTTCGAAGCTTGCCAATCGTTTCGCCGCCTGAAAATTTGCGCGGGCATCGTCTTTTGTCTGTTCGATTCGTCCGAAGAGAATGACATCGGTGTGCACACCGGCGCCGGCCAACTGACGCGCCAGAGCGGCGCCATCGCCGCCATTGTTGCCGGGGCCACAGAGGATGCGCGCCTTCTTGCCTGCGAGGTCTTCGGAAAATCTGGAAGAGATCGTGCGCAGGATGGCCGCCGCCGCCGCTTCCATTAAAAGGAGGGACGGTGTTGCGTACTGCTCGATCGTCAGGCGATCGACCTCGCGCATCTGCGCTGCGGTAATGACGGGTTGCACGTTCTGGATGATAGGAGCAAGGTCAGCGCGGGTCAATTGCCCGGCCTATACATCCCTCATGTACGATTAGAAAGCGGACTAGTCCGCCTGAGAGCCCGGGGACAGGTCCCTTTTCTAAACGAGAAGGAGTGTCGGCCTTCGGTTGCGCAGGGGAAATCGGATCTTTGGGCAAAGAGGCACGCTGGAAGCCGCGCGGTCCCAGTGCGAAAACAAAGTCAGCGCCAAAAGGAGCTCCTTTGCCGCCTTTTGCCGCTGCACCGTCGTCCGTTTTTCCAGGATGTCTATATAAAAGGATAATGGTAGAGATCCTCCAGAAAATCTTGAAAAAAGTTTTCAAGAATTTTGAACGCGCCACGATCCTCGTTTTCCTTAGGCTTTTGGCCAAAATGACCTCGATGTGCAGTTTGCCGATTTCAGAAACCCATGCCGATTAAGGGATCTGCACGATATTTCGTCTTGCTCGGTCACCTTCTTGACTCTTCGGCATTAGGTTTCTCCTTGCTTTGGACAACCCAAACTACAAGCGACGCACTATACCCTACACCCCACCCCACTAAACCTGACACCAAGCGTGGCAAATCAGACCCGCTGTCTGACTTGCCACCCTTTTGCAGGAGATGTTACGTGATGACGATCAGGTGATCGGCGTCGTATCGAAAAGGTGATTGAGCGCCGTCCCCAGTTCGTCGAGCGGGGGAGTGGATGATGGCCAATCACGTGTGTTGATTACATATGCCCAGTCAATGCCATCGCTGCGCGACTTTGCCCATGACGAGGCGCCAGGCGTACTACCGGCCCGGGCAGCGCCCGCCGCCCGTGGACCATTACCCCAGACCGCGTGAAGATGAATGAACTGAGTCAAGGCATGAGCTGAGGCTCCGTTGCCGTCGTTGGGATCCCCGACTTCGTTGATTTCCCCATCCCCGCCATAGACTGATGGCACGAGGAGCTGCGAGCTCAGGTCGAGCGGGCTCAGCCCCAGACCCTCGTCCTCTGCAATGGCTTCGTTGTTGGTACGCTGAGACGCCAACGTAGAAATGACCTGGACTTCGGTGATACCTGCCGGCTGCAGCAGCGTAGCCTTCACATAGTCGAAATACTTCTGGCCTGAGACGTGTTCGACAACAGCGCCCGCCAACAGATAGCCGAAGTTTGAGTAGTGGTAGGCTGAGCCCGGGTCACAGTCCAGCATCTTTCCATACATGTACCGCGCCACATCAAGCTTCGTCACTGGATGTCCGAGGTTGAGATCCAGAGCGATCTTGCGCATGGAGTAGGTTGGATCGAAACCTGAACCCCCTTGTGACGGTGGCTCGTCGTTATAACCGCCCATGTGATCTAGAAGTTCCTGGATCGTAATTGTGTCGCTGCGCGGATCGGCAGGGTGTGAAAAGCCGAGAAGCGGATAGACCTTTGCGTCTGGCTTCAGCTTCTTGGCGTCGTAGAGGGCCTGAACTGCCGCTTCAAGGAACATCTTGCTGCAGCTTGCGAGCAGAAAGCGATCGGACGGTTGTGTGATGCGATAGCCGGCTTCGGCCCAGGTATACGCACGCGAAAACTTCGTAGTGCCGTTTTTGCCGATCGCCAACTGTGCCGCGCGGACGCCGTTGGCTTGCATAAAGGTCTGCATCGCGTGGTCGAACCCGGCCAGGGCGGGGACCGCCGTGCCTGTTACCGTCCACTCCCGGGCGAGCGGAATATCCTTCTTGGCGAAGATTGCTGCGTAACGGGTATTGCTGCCTGACCCACCACCCTGGACGCAGATCGGATAGAAGCCGGCGGAGTTTTGGTGGTCAAATTCCGTTTGGTAATCCGCTGAGGTCAATCCGTGTCGTGCCACCCAGTCACCAACCACGTCGTCCTTGAACACCGAACAATAGTGATGGTCGCCGGAAAGTGCCACGTAGGCGGGGCGATAGGCGGCCAAGCGGTACCCGGGCAACTGCGTTTCCGCATTAAAGACGGTCTGATAAGCGGAGCCGGTATCAGACGGATGTACGTGCCACTTCACGAATGCCGGATTGGAGTGCCACACTGCTGCATACCGTTGGTCGCTCACGGTGCCATAGATCGCCACCGAGCGTAGGATCATTTTTTGACTACGCGCGGTCTTATTCAGGTTTTGAAAAGTGCCCGCGTGAGTCTCAGGACCCGATGTCATGCCGTGGCGCGCAAACCAGGTCCCAGGGATACCCTGTTCGAACACAGCAGCGAATATCGCATCGCTGCTAGTGCCGGTCGCCGAAACAAGGACCAGGGCATAGCCTTTGGCCGTCCAGTTGTTAAAGAACGCTTGATACCCGGCGCTATCGACTCCGTGGACCGCAACCCAGGGTGCGCCCTGGCGCTTTACCCAGACGGCTGCGTAGCGCGCGTCACCGGGATCGCCGTAGACGCTTAGTGAGATTATTCTGAAACCTTGCGAGCTTAGGTTGTTAAAATTCGTCTGGTGTTGGGCGCCAGTTACGCCGTGGTAAGCCTGGAACATTTTGGTATTCCTCCTCTGGAGTGATGGGGTAACGTCCGCGTGATTGGCGGACGATTACGAACAACAAAGAACGAAAGCTTTATTAGCTTGTCATAACGCCGCGGCAAACCAAAGGAAGCTCTGGTTAAGATTAGCGAGGTGTTCGCATCGCGTAGCGCTACGACTCCGACCGCGGCAAACTTAAAGTTTGTCGTTCGTAGCAAAACAGAGACTACGGAAAGCTCTGATCAGGTGGCTCAACGCGTACATGTGTTTGGCTTCATCTCATTCTCACCCGGTTTCAACCGGGTGACCTACTCTGATCTTGATTTGATCTAACCGTTTCAACGGTTTCCTTTCTCGTCATCCAAGTCGATGCCTAAAAACCCATAACCCGAAGTTCGGAAACCGTTGAAACTTTGACAAATCTGGAAAAGGCCATCTCTCATCCGGTTGAAACCGGGTGAGAATGAGAGAGAGCGACCGCGCTTCCTATGAAGCACTTGATCAGGGTCTCCTAAAGTCTGTCGGACATTTGCTGCGAAACTGACCCACTACCCCGACGGACTTCAGAACTTAACGTTTGATGGTAGTGCGGCGATCAGTTATTTTTTCACGCCGCGCATCCGCAGTACTCGGCCAATCAATACGCGAGCTTCGGGAAGGCCCAGGGCGGAGGTCACTCCGAAATAAGTCACGCCATAACTGCCCAGGACAATGATGGCCAGGGGCAATGGATGCAGGTGCGGCAGGATCAGTTTCAAGCTCCAGGCTACGGCGGCGCCAACGCCGGCACCCACCCACAGTCTGGCTACGAATGATAAAGGCAAACCCGTGCGGCCGATCCTGCGATTCAGTGTTCTTCTTAGTAGTGTGAATTCGACCCAGCCGGCAACTCCTGCTGAAGCCGTCAGTCCAGCGACTCCCCACTTCGAATCGATACCCAGCAAATGCGGCAGCGGAATCGCGCAGAGGTATCCCAACACCGTGGTTAGCGTTACTCGAATGACTGCGCAGCGAAGCGGCGTGCGTGTGTCTCGCAGGGCGTAGTAAGTCGAGGAATACAAACGTCCCAACGTCGAGGCGAGCAGGCCAATCGTTGAGCCGGCGAGAATGGCCCAAACATAGTTGGCGTCGTCGTGGTTGAACTTTCCTGTTTCGTAAAGCACCGCCGCGATTACATCGCCCAACGCCAGGAAGGCCATTGATGAGGGCACGATGAAAAAAGCGATCCGGCGCAAACCTTCATCAAGACGTTGTCGCAATACCTCGGCGATCTCTTCTGTGCCACCCAGGGCTTTTGCCATGGTTGGCAATTCGGCCGCGGAGATTGCCATACCAAACAAACTCACGGGCAAGGTGTAGAGGCTTTGCGCGTAGGTCAACGAGACCACCGCGCCCTGGCCGAGGAAACTGGCCAGCCACGCATCCACAAAAGCGCTTATTTGGACCACCCCACGGCTGATAAAGACGGGCATGAAATTGCGACCAACGGTGCGCACATGAACACTGGCAAGATCGATCACAGGCCGCAGCCGGTGAACAAGTTTTAGAACCGTCGGCAATTGCACTCCGAACTGAAGCGCGCTGCCGACAACTGATCCCCAGGCCACCATCTCTGCGAGGGGAAACTGCCCCACTCTGCGGCCAAAGAAAACCAGCGCCGTAATGATCGAGAAGTTCCAAACGACCGGTGCCGTGTACGAGATAAAAAAACGATGGTGACTGTTCAGCACGCCCAGGCACCACGCGGACATCACCAGCAGTCCGGCGCCGGGAAAAAGAATTCTCACGAGCCGAATCGTGAGTTCGCGACGCTCGTCCTGAAACCCGGCCGCGATAATTGAAATCAAATATGGTGCGGTCAGCACTCCCAGGAGCACGATCACTGAGGTCACCAGGGCAAGCGCGCCGAGCACCGCGTTGGCGACGTGCCGAGCTTCCTTTTCGTCGTCCTGCGCCAGCAGTTTTGCATAAACGGGAATGAACGAGGCGGAAAGCGCGCCTTCGCCGAAAACGTTTTGCAGGAAATTGGGAATTCGAAACGCCGCGCTGAAAGCGTCGCCCGCGGCTGATCTTCCAAAGTAGTAAGCAAAGACCCGTTGTCTAACCAAGCCAATAATCCGGCTGATGAGTATGCCGGCGCCGACCAGGAATGCGTGACGCCCTGTCTCAGTTCCTTTGGGCGGAGTCGAGCCGACCGGAAGGTCGGGGGTACCGGCGCCCATGGGCGCAATGGTTTCGCCGGCTATCAATTCCACGTCCGGCGTTACACTCGTTGAATCCGGTTCCACTTTTTCAGGAGGGATCGATGGGCCAGGTTTGGAGGAGTCGTGCATTCGTTGATTCGAGGCGATGATCCGATAGGTTAAAGGTCGTACTCCTTAATCTTCGTCAACAACGTCTTATAGCTGACACCCAGAGTTTCCGCTGCTCGAGCTTTGTTGCCTTCATTCGTCGAGAGGGCTTCCCGGATCTTCAGACTTTCCAAAAAACGCAGCGCGCGATTGTTGACGTCCGCAAGCGTTCCTGACAGATCCAGTCCGCTGAGGGTTTCCACCGCTCCGGCCCCCGGCGGGACCAGCCCAAGATCCTTTGGTTCCAGGACCATCGTGTCGGTAAGAATACAGGCACGCTCGATGGCATTCTCCAGTTCGCGAACGTTGCCGGGCCATCGATGCGTGTTGATGGCCAACCTGGCGGCATCACTCAGGGTGGCTTCGCGGCCGCGCAATTCCTTGCCCAACTGGGCCGCGAAATGTTTAGCCAACATGACCGTGTCATCGCCGCGATCGCGTAACGGTGGAATCTCAACCGGAAACACTGCCAGGCGAAAGAACAAATCACCGCGGAACTCACCCTTGTCGACCGCGCTCTTCAAATCTTTGTTGGTGGCGGCGACCACGCGAACGTCAACCGGGATCGGAGCACGGCCGCCAATACGATCAATTACTTTCTCTTCAATGGCCCGTAATAGTTTACCCTGCACTGCCAGCGGCAGCTCGCCAATCTCATCCAGGAACACTGTACCGCTGGCTGCCAGCTCAAACTTTCCGTGTCGTCGATCGTTGGCCCCGGTGAACGCTCCGCGTTCGTGGCCGAACAACTCGTTTTCGATCAGTGTTTCCGGAATGGCAGCGCAGTTAATGGCCACGAAGGGTTTCTCTCGGCGAGTGGAAAGATGATGGACCGCGCGGGCGAACAGTTCCTTGCCCGTGCCCGATTCACCCAGCAACAATACATTGGCCTCCGTTTGCGCCACGCGCTGAGTTTCAGAAACGGAGCGTTTGATTGCCTCTGACTCGCCAATGATGCGGGGAAAGCCATAGCGTCTGGACCATTCTTCCCGCAGCATTATGTTTTCGGTCCGCAACCTGGCCTGTTCCAGGGCGCGTTCGACGAGCAACAGCAGATGGTTTGAATCGACGGGCTTTTGAAGGAAATCGTGGGCGCCATCCTTCATAGCCTGAACTGCCTCGTCAATGGATCCAAACGCAGTCATGACTATGACCGGCACATCCGAATCGGCGGCCCGTGCGGCATGCAGCACATCCAGCCCCGAGCCGTGGGGCATGCGCAGATCTGTAAGCACCACCCGGTGAGGTGTTCGCGCAATCTCCATCATGGCTTCGCGCGCGTCAGCGGCCTCAGTAACTGTGTAGCCGGCGTTCTCAAGCGTGAGGCGTAGTACCCGGCGCAGGCTGTCTTTGTCTTCGACAAGAAGAATGTCAGGCATGTTGATTGGTGTTATCCGGCGCTCAGGATGACGAGCCATCGACAGCGCATCGCAAAAAGCATGATTGACTTGTGACCATTGTGATGTCAAGCAGGTGCTCAGCGTGGCATCGGCATCCTGCCGATGTAACTTGCTAAAGAAGCACCGAGGCGTGTTTGGTAAGCCTCACGGGCGGGACGCCCGTGCCACGCTGGCTCGTACACCATCACGGGCGGGACGCCCGTGCCACGACGGAAAAAGGGCGCCGCTCGTAAGAGCCGGCACCCCATCCCGTAAAACACCCCCCTGGTTAGTCGGATAATTCCAGGACGATTTAAGCCCCCGTTCTAGCGAGGCTATGCCTCAGACGACAAGATTCCCTTTGCGTGCTTTGCGTCTTTGCGGGAAGCTCTTCAAGGGCGAGAAAGAATTTCCCGCCAAGACGCAAAGCACGCAAAGAGTCAGGTAGAGCTATTGCATGCAGGCGGTGTTATCACTGACCAGTACGCCATCACTAACCAGCACACCGTCACCAACAAGTACGCCATCGGCAACGAGCACACCATCACTCACCAATACGCCGTCACTGACGAGGACGCCATCGCCAACCAATACGCCATCGCTAACCAGGACTCCGTCGCTAACGAGCACGCCACTTCCGCGCAAGCTAAAGAGGAAGGCCGTGCCGGTGCCCAGGACTCCACCGTTGCTGGTCACGATGTTTCGACCAACTGTGATGCCGGCGGTAAGGCGCGCGCTGTCTTTTACAAGTAGGCCTCCAGTTGAAGCGTAAAGGTCATCGCCAATGCGTTCGCCAACTATGAATCCTTTCTGAAACTTGGTGATTAACTCGACGCCGGTGCCATAGGTAAAGTCAAACGTCACGCCCTGAGACCAGGTGTAGTTCTGATCGAGCATCGTTTGTGGAGTTGGAGCAGCGGCGGTTAAGAGCGATGTCCCGAGTCCGGTTGTCGCCGTCAAATCACGTCGCACCAGATCGGCAAGCTTTGCCGCTCCGGCGACGTTCAGTTGGCCGGCGCCTTGCTCAAGCAGGCTGTAACCTCTCATCGGTATGGCTGAGTATTGCATCAGCACTTTGACCAACGTCGGCGACAACGTCGAATTGGCTTCCAGCATTAGTGCGGCAGCACCCGCAACGACTGGCGCGGACATCGACGTTCCGCTCGAATAGTAAAAAGCGTCGCCAGTGCCCGGTCCGTTGTACGCGTTAAGTTCAGGATGCCGAGTGGTGATAGTGCAGCCGGCGATGGGCTTGGCAGAGACTAACTTGTTTCCCGGCGCAACCAGATCAGGCTTGATGACATTGTCGTAGTGCTTTACGCCACCGCCGTCGGTCCAGTAGCTGCGCGTCGGTCCGCGCGAGCTATAAGAGGCTATCGTGTCGTCCGTGCGTGATGCGGTGCCAAAAGAATTTGAGGCGCCCACAGTGATTGCCGAGGGCTCGTTGCCGGGCGAATGTATCTGTCCATAGACTTTCAGCCCCAATGCGTTTTTACCGTTATTGCCGGCGGCAACGACAACTACCAGGCCGAGATTATGGAGTCTGCGGACTGCTCTGCAAACCGGATCGTTGTTGTAGGCTTCGAGCGCGGGCGACCCCAGGCTCATGTTCACGACGCGAATGTTATAGCTCCGAAAATTGTTCGCCAGCCAATCGAGTGCGGCCAGCAAATAGGCGGTCTTGCCGTTGCCTTCAGCGTCAAGCACGCGCAGGTTGATTAAATTTGCGTCCGGAGCAATACCTCGATAAGCACCCGACTGCACGCGGTTGTTACCTGCCGCCAGTCCCGCCACGTGCGTGCCGTGTCCATACAAATCGTTGGTGGTCGACTCTGTGGCGACAAAATTTCTGCTGTAGACCACGCGGCTCGCGGTGCCGGCTGCGTTGAGAAATTCGGTATGCGCGCTGTCGATACCGGAATCCACAATCGCGATGCCGACGCCGGAACCATCGATTGTATTAATGCTGCTGTAGGTCTGCGTCAGCGCCGCGTCGGTGCCTGTTTCCTGCGAGACATGACCGAAAGAGACGATCTTGTGGTCACGCGAGATGTGCGATACGAAGCCGTGAGCCGTCAGGTTTTCGATGGCGTGCACCGGCAACTCGACTGCCAGTACGCCGTCCAAACTCTGCGAAACCTTGACGCCGTTTTCACGAAGCAACTGTCGCAACTCGGCCTGCTGTGTGTCGTCTACCTGCAGGATCGCGCTTACCTTTCCTGATTCGCTGTTCTGCATCAGTTCGCGCAGGTCGGGAGAAACTTTGTCTCCGATAAACTCTTCACCGTTGTCTTTGCGTTCTTTGTTTTCAGTGGTCGCTGTTTCCGGGTTGTTCCCGATCACGATTTTCTCAAACAGAGTAGCGAGCGTAGCATCAGCCGCAATTGACTGTTCATAACCTTCCACGGTGGCAGCGCCGATAACATGTATGTCGCCGTGTCTCACCGCCTCGCTCAGCAAGGCAGTACGGCCACCATCTTTGGCGAAAAACTGCGCTACCTCGTCAACAAACAGGATGACTTGCCCCTGCGCATCCTTCACGTCTGTCAAAACTGAATTCAGTCTGACTGCCACCTCTGTGTCATTGGCTTCGCCCGCGGTAAGTGCAGTCAGGTTCAAGCTGAACACGCGTTTGTTCTGCAGCGAGTCAGGTACATCGCCGGAGACGATACGGTGGGCCAGGCCGGCGACCAGAATGCTTCTGCCGAAACCAGGATCAGCAATCAGTACCGGATTGGTCCGTGTAGTGCTGGAAGCATCACGCGCAAGTACTCGAGCCATCTGCCGGATCTCTTTATCGTGGTCCTTGACCGGATCGAGTTTGCCCTGGCGAGCCAGCTTGGTCAGATCCGTCGCATAGGCAGACAAGGCCGCGTACTCTGCGGTGCGGTTGGTCACCGCGCTGCGAGAGGCCGCTTGTTGCTGATTGCCATGGGCTGAGACCGTCCCATTAACAAGGATGGTAAGGAATAATGAGAGTACCAGCATAAGTGCGCTGAAGCATCTCGTGATTTTGATTAGGGGGTTCATCATGCAAATCCTCTTGAGTTCACCAAAGGCCCGTGACAAGGGTTTCGGGCAAAGCCACTTTGGCAATGACCGTGCCGCAGCCTGGAATCCATGAAAAGTGCTGCTTTTGGGCCGAAACTGAGGATTTGCTGACAGGTGGACCCTGGAACATCGGTCAGAACGAAGGGCAATTCATCAGTCAATCTGAAGTCATTCTGCCAAAGTGAGTGCGGCTGGGAAGAGAACTGAATCGAGGTGAGAGACCACGGGGGCAAGTCGTGTCATCCGTTTTCGACGCTCCGCGTCGAAGACAACGATCTATAGTCGGAAAGGTAATTCTATTCCTAACGAGAGATTCACCTGAAGGCAATGTTATTCATCAAAGAGCGTGGCGAAGACCCATCGGATCTAATAGTGGATCTTGTAGAGAAGTCTTACCTACAACACGAGTAGTATTGAGTGGGACCATCCAACAGAGAATGCGAAGGACATGGCTCCTTGCTGGAGGCGAGTCTTAGTAGATAGGATTGAATCCCTGTGACTCGCGCTCCAGAGTAGGCCATATGTCGGGATGAAATGGTCGACGTTGCAACGGCTTCGCCGCCCGATGTGCGGAAGGGGCTACGCCCTTCCGTCAAGGTCGCTACTTAATGAGTGGGGCTCCGCCCCCGGTGCGGCTTAGCCGCAAACTCAAGTAGCCCGCTAACGGCGGGGCATAGCCACCGCCGCACATCGGGCGGCGTAGCCGTAGCGGAACCGGCGCGCCTCGCCGTCTCGCCGTTGGGCTTGACAGATATATCGCTCGGCAGCGGCGCGTCGCTAAGGCTTGCTTCCGTTCTTGAGTAGCGTCTGTTCGAACCAACTCACGGTAGCGGCCGTGGCGCGCTTGAGGTCTTCACCGCGAAAACCGTGACCGGCGCCCGGGATGGTGATGAAGTCCGTCTTCACATTGTTCTTTTTGAGAGCATCAAAAATAATCCGGCTGTTGGTAATAGGCACCAGATCATCCTTGTCGCCGTGAATCAGGAGCGTCGGCGGATCATCGGGAGTGACAAAGACGATGGGTGAGTAGTCCGCAGCCTTCTCTTTCTCAAAGTTCAAAGCGGGATAGCGATCGAGTACGGTGCCGGTGGCTGGTGGATTCAAACCCCGCACCAACGGACGCAGATCCACTGGAGGAAAATAGGCGACGACGGCCTGCACGCGGTCGCTCTCTTTCATAAAAGCTTCCTTCGCCGCCGCATCTCCATTGTCCGAAGCCAGCCCAATCATCAAAGACAAGTGACCGCCGGCACTCCAGCCCCAAACCCCCAGGCGATTTGGATCAATGCCCCAGCCTTTGGCGTTGTAGCGAATGAATCGCACGCCGCGACGGACATCGGCCACAATTTCGGGAATCAGGTATTTCGGACTGCCCCCGTGCCGCAGCGAAATCACAGTGAAACCCTTATCTAGTAACTCCCGGTAATACGGCAGAGCCTCCTCCGGCGGAGTGTAGCGAGAAACCCAGCCGCCACTGACAATAAAAATTACCGCCGCGCCGTTGGGGTCCGTCTTCGGCTTGAAGATATCGAAGGTCAGAGCCATTCCATCTTTGTGGCCATAGACTACATCAGGAATAACATCGATGTTGCTTGCGGGCTTTACCTGCGCAGCATGGCTGACCGCCAGGATCAAGACAAACAGTATTGAGGAGATGCCTTTGCGCATTTGGTTGTTCCTTTTGATATCAGCTCAAAATATTGTCTGCGTCCGCGATAAGAACGGCGCTCCGAAATAGCGAGAAAAAGACGCATCAATGATGACCCTCATTCGAAGGTGAATATAACGTGGACTGATTTGATTCTCCTATTACGAGTGCGCCACCAACGATTTCTCTGCCGCCTGCTTCGGAGCCTGAGTATCACGGGGCGCAGGTTCAAGCAGAAGGAATCGGGCTTCAGGCTAAGGAATGTGAACAAACCGGCAGGCAGGAAGATGCGAAATTTGGAGTGCGCGATAGGGGCGCCGCTTTGGATTTTTTAGGTTTTTAAGACTCGCCAATACGTTCACACGTTCAGCGTAAAGAGCCATCAAAGGCGCCGTCGCCGCCTAAGCTCTGCCGGCGCACTCCAAATAGCGCCTCAGCGCTTCATTAATTGATTGCATTCCCGGCGAGTGGGCCTGGCGCGGAGACTTTGCGAAGTTAAGCGCGACGCAGCACGTTGGAGGTCTTGCCGACGCCCTTGCGCGTCAGGAGGCTTTGGCCATCCTGCCGGCTGAGCAGTCCCTTGCGAACGAGATCATTGATTGAAGCTTCAAAGGTGATCATTCCGTGCACCTGTCCTGTCTGCATGGTGGAGTGAATTTGATATGTCTTTCCTTCGCGAATGAGGTTGGCGACCGCGGGAACGTTCACCAGGACTTCAACGACCGGCATGCGCCCCGATCCATCGGTGCGCCGCACCAGGGTTTGCGCCACCACGCCTCGCAAACTCTCTGAAAGCATCACGCGAATCTGCGCCTGTTGGGCCTCAGGAAACACGTCGATGATGCGGTCCACGGTTTTCGTGGCGCTGTTTGTGTGCAGTGTAGCCAACACCAGGTGACCCGTTTCGGCCGCGGTCAGGGCCAGCGAGATACTTTCCAAATCCCGCAACTCTCCCACCAGAATCACATCGGGATCTTCTCGCAATGCTGCTCTCAAGGCTCCGTGAAAAGACTTTGTATGGCTCGAAACTTCGCGCTGATTGATCAAAGACAGCTGGTTCTTATGAACAAACTCGATCGGATCTTCGATAGTGATGATGTGCGCACGCTGAGTTGTGTTTATGTGATGAATCAGTGAAGCGAGCGTCGTGCTTTTGCCGGAACCTGTGGGACCCGTAACCAGGAGCAAGCCCTCTGAAACGTCCAACAAGCTGGTTAGATGTTCGGGCAATCCCAGTTCTTCAACCGTCTGAATGTGTTCGGGAATCAAGCGGAATACCGCGCCCACACCCTTCCTTTGCTTGAAAGCATTGACACGGAAACGGCCCACTCCTCTGAGAGAGTAGCTGCAATCCAGATCCCAGTCTTCGAGAAAATTGGCACGCTGATGTTCTGACAGGATTTCCATAACCAGCGCCTGACAAACTTCGGGAGTGACGTCTCGATAGTTGAGCTTCACCATCTCGCCGTTAATGCGGAGATATGGTGCAGAGCCGCTGGCGAGATGCAGATCAGAGGCCTTTCGCTCAGTCATAAGCGTCAGGAGTTCGTCTATTTTAGCCATAGTATTTGTTTGGGCGTCGATGTTGAGCGGCGGTCAGGGCAGGATAAGTTGGCGCGGGAAATTCCTTTCCCGCGCCACGGCGAGTGTGCCAGGTTCTTAATAGAGGACCTGACGGAAGGCAGTTGGCTCGATGTACTGGAACTGGGGAGTTCCGGGGGGCAGCCTATCAGGCTGCCTAAACGTGACATCAAAGGCCCAGTCGCGCTGAGGCGGGCTGTAGATCTCAGCGTTCGTATTGTATTGGCCCATCGCCTGCGTTGAATGGTAGAGAGGAATCAGCGACCCCACGAAATTGAAGCGCTGATCATTCCAATCTTCCAGGAAGCGCGGGAAATTATGCATACCACCGTTGAGGCGAGACTCGTTACTACTTGACGTGGCAGAGAAGTTTCCCGCATCTGGCCCAGCGGCCGTTGCCGACATTGCTGATAGATTGTTACCTGCGATTACTCCGGCCCGGACCGAGGTCTCAGCTGTGACGCCAGGTAGACTTCTATCTCCCGGTCGGCTGGAGGCGCTGTCGGGATACATCGCACTGATACTATCAAACCAGGTTTTGGACAGAGGAAAGAAGGCATCGCAAACTATCGAAGCCGGTACTTGATTGCCGGTGTAGTAACACGGCTGCGTTGTATCGTTGAGACAGGACACGCCGGCTGCCGGAGCGGCATTGATGCCGGTGGTGTTGTAGTTGCCCCAGATGTAAACCATGTTCTCCGAGGAAACCGTAATTCCAAGTGTGGTTGATAATTTTCCTGAAGCGCCGGTGACCTGCAGGTTCTCTCCATTGAAGAGGCGAACTGCGCGACGGAAAAACTTACTGCGGGTCTTCGGTGTAGCCACATCCGCCGGATCGACATCGGTCCAGGACGCAATCGCGTTGGCTCGAGCCGTGCGCTCGGCAAGCGTACTGGCTGTCGTCGAACTTAGGATGGAGGTAAGGGGATCGGGTAACTCTGTAGTGTCCCGCTGCAGCGTGTTCTTTTTGGTCCCGCTGTCTATTACATCTTCTCCCGGGTCAAGATTGGCGGTGTAGCCAGTCGCGACTATTGGGCCATAAATGTCTTCGTTATCGACCAGGCCGTTGGTGGTGCTCAAGGTATTTCCGGCGGCATCGGTTTCAGACTTTATGCGATCTCCACGCCGGTCCGACACGTAAACGATATAGCCGTCAGGTTTGCCGATATTCGTGGATACGGCATTCGTGCCGCTAAGCAAAGTGTTGTCATAGACGCCGTCCAGCCAGCGGGCCAGATTTTTCATGTTGAGCTCGACGATGCTGGTCATGCCTCTTTCATAGATGCTGTTTCCCGCCAGAGCGCTATTGATGCGACCCTCGCGAACATTGTAGATGTTGATTGGGACGACGCTGTTCCAGGTGCCCGCCGCACCTGGTGCGTCCGATCGTCTTGGCTGCGAACCCGAGGCGGTGTCGTCCAGGATGCTGGTCAGAAATCCGTTGCTATCTTGAACAGGATTTCCACCGGCGGTCTGAATTTCGCCGTCGGCGCCGATCCTCGTTCTATTGATGATGTCTGTTAGGCAATTGGTATAAGCCGGGTCACCATTGAAAGCAGGATTGGTGGTGTTAGTAGAATCCCGGCTGCCCTGGGTGTACGCCATCCACAGTGGGCGCTGTAAATGGACGATTGCGTTGGGCTCGCCCTCGGTCATACCCATGCTCAGAATCGTCCTGGTCACATCATACGTAGCTCCGTTCGCATCGACGATCTCGATCAGGATGCGGCCGGGAATCCCTGAACCGCCAGGGATTGTGCGACCGCTGGGCGATGTGTCAGGAGTAGCTGGGTTCCTGATATTGCGGACAGTATCCGCTGTGTTTGCTGTGGCGCCCTGCAACGGGGCCGTGGTGCCGGTGTCAATGAAACTGCCGTCATCGGCGATGCGCCGTAGCGCTTTGCCGCCGTTCAACGGCTGAGGTTTGAAATAATAGGGATCTGTGGTCGTAGTGACCGACAGCTTCACACCCTTGGTGCTGGGTATACCTGAAGCGTCTCCCGCTGAAACGGCTTCATCATCGAGCAGGATTCGAATCTCTGCCTTCGAATGGTAACGCGATTCACTGAGCGTCGTGTCATCGTTAGGCATGCGTCGCTTGATGACTTCGCGCGTCTGATTGCCGTCAAGTTGTAAGGGCAGGAGCAGGGGCGCGATGCCCGTGCTCTTTGACAGCAGTTGACCGGCAAAGGCGGCGACCGAATTTGATTTCCAGGTCGTGTTTACGGTTCCTGTGGGAGAGGTCGGAAAAGTACCGCCCACGTTTGGTCCCAGGACCACACTGGCACTGCCAATAGCCAGCGGGCCCGAAGTGAAAGTTACCGTGCCATCATGGGTCGCGCCGTTGCGGAGTACGTCGCGAACAACCTCGCTGGCCGTGGTCACCTTGTCCAGAAAAGTCACGTTGCCGTTGAGGTAAAGATTGCCATTAGCATGTACGCGGCCGTTGAAAGTGAAGGCCGGACCGGGATGGATCTCCATATCCTCGTTGCTGAACATGCCGAACTGGAAGATTGGAACAAGGTAATTGTTCATCGTGCGCGTAAGATTGACCTGCGCTGAGGCCGACGTTGCCGTTGTATTCAAAGTGTAGGGAGCGACGCTCGCAGTCAAGCCGACAAGTGGTCCATCCTGGACCGTTACCGAAGGATAGGCGCCGTTGGTAATACCCTGGGTGGCGCGCATCGCCGCCAGGGTGGTGTTATCCAGACCAATGGTCTGATTGAAAGTAAAACCCTCACTGGCCAGGTCGGGTGGCGAGGAGGCGATGGTATTCATCTGCGTGGTTGTGGGCCGAGAAGTGCGGGCGAACAGCATGCTGAAATCACTCGTCATCTTCTCGATGCCTGCCGCCGCCGCATAAAACGCCTGCGTGCGTTCCAAATCGCTGCCTGCAACCTTGGTCTCTGTTTGCACCACGGCCAAAACCGTCAACGCGATAGCGCTCAGCAGAGCCAGCATCAGAATAGCAGTGGCCAGCGCCGCTCCACGTTCAGAGTGGCGAAGTTTGTGTGTTCGCAGTGAATAATCGGTAGTCATTTGCTTCTCCTCAAATCCTGTTGATAACCAAGCTGCCTCACTGGGGGTTAGTCGCCTGGCGAAACTGCATGTTGCGGACGCTGGTACTGGTGCTCATCGACAGTTGCGATCTCGACCCGCTCTGCAGGGCGTGCGGTGTCTCAACAGTGACTGTGACTTCTACCTGACGCACATTGATTCGATCTGATTTGGTGGCCAGCGTGGCCGTTGGTTGTACAACGTTGCCGGCGCCGTCAGTCATGTCCAGGGAATAATTGAACTGAACGTTCAATACGTGCTCGGCAATAATGCTTTCCTGATACCCTGCGCAGGTTGTCGCCGGGGAGCACTTGGCTCCGAACACCCGTCTCATAAGGTACTTGTTCGCGTTAACGTAGTAATGAATCAGCCTTATCCGCTGCAGCGAGGTGGGTAGAGTGCCGTTAGTAGAGATCAGTTTGATGAGATTGGCAGCTCCGCTGAGATTGAGACCATACAGATCTCCGTTAGCGAGAGTAAGTTGCCGCGTGGCGCTGTTTACGGCCGTGATCGTAGCAAAGGTTCCGCCCAGTGATGAACTGATATAGTAGATCTCCTTCACTGTAAATTGGGTCATGTCGGTCCCACTGGGAAGAGTAATTAGAGTGCCTGTGCTGTCAATCGTCGAAGGCGCGATGGGAATGAACTGCGGATCGATTTCAAGAATCGTCTGACGATCCGTAGGGTTCGGCGTCGACAGGATAGTAGTCGCGGGTGAAGCACCTACGACCGCAGTGCCTGCCGGGACCTGATTATCGGAAGTCAGGATACCGAGGTTGATTACTCCGGCCGGCATGCCGAGGTCGACAATCGGAGTCAGGGTTATGTAGCTGGCGACAAAAGCCGACGGCACATAGATCATGCTGACCGTTTTCAAGCCGTCACCGGCATTCATCAAATCGCGATTTATATACTCCTGCGAAGTGCGCAAGCTTTGCTGTGCATCCGTCAATTCATAATTCGCGGTTGAGATGATCATTGAGCCCTTCATCAAAGTGACGACCGCGGCCGAGATCAGAACCATCACGGTAACGGCAATCATCATTTCAATGAGTGAAAAGCCTGCTTGATTGTGCTTTGTAAACGTGCGCTGCATAGTTAGCCTCAACTTGTTGGGCAGAGCTTTGGGGGTTGGCCTCCCCAAGGCTCAGGGGATGTAGTTACTGTGTGCGTCATCATTCAGATAGCTGATGCCCACGAGTTCCTTTTGCTCTCCGCCATTGGGACCGTAGCGGAGTGTTACCTGAACTTTCTTCAGCAAAGGATTGAGATCTGTAATTAGTATTTGGCGGTAAACACCAGGTCTTGCTCGCGTCAGATCCAATAGGTCGTCGCTGGTGCCGTAGTTCCCGTCAGGGCCCGGAGCCGTACTTAGATCGTCAGCAGTGCCGAACACGCCGTCAGGACCGGGCACGGTAGACACGTCGCGAAAATCAGAGGGAAAGCCCCTGAACGAGCTGCCCGGAACCTGAGAATTCGAGATCTCCTGGAAGTTCAACTGGCCTGTGTTTCTCAAGGTTTCCATCTGCTCGAGTGCTGAAACTACCAGCATTTTTGAGTTAGTGACGCCGCGACCGCGATTGCTCGCCATCAGCGCGTAACTGATTGCAGAAGCGACTCCCAGAAGGCCGACGGTCAGTACGAGCAAGGCCACCACCATCTCCAGTAAAGAGAAGCCGCCCTCAGCCGAAAGAGTTCTTTTCCTGCTTGATTGCATATGATTACTCGATGTATGCACTTGCGTTGGCATTGGCCACATTTGCGTTGTACCTCCAGATTTTCACCCTGCCTGAGGAGCCGCGGACCGAGATTGCCGACGCCGTGGCTTGAGACGCTTGATTGTTGTAAATGAAGAGCGCTTTATCGACTGGGTTGTTGGCCGCATCTACGACCTGACCCTCGGGCTGGAATGTGATGTTGAGCTTGCCGCCGCTCAGTGAGGCGCCCGTAATCCCGTCAACGGTGGTCGGTGCGCCCGGCAAACTGCCAGGTATCCCGGAGCTCATCTCTGAGCCTGCCAGGCCACCCTGAGTGAGTGAGATCGTACTGACTACTGCACTACCCGCGTTACTTGGATAGGCGGGATCGGCCAGAGCAGCGGTACCGGCGGGAATAGGCCCAATGACCTTGATCTGTTTGGCCGTATCGTCATACTGAAAGGTAAAAGCGACTCGTCTCAATGCTCCGGACGGTGTAGCGCCGGACTGGGACATAGCCAACTGCCGCGCGTAACGCATCTGGGTCATGATCTCTCGGGTCACGGCGACCGAACGAGTCAGTCGTCGTTGACTGATCAACTGTGGGACGGCGATGGCTGTTAGTACTGCCGCGATGGCCATAACGGTAACCAACTCCACAATCGAGAAGCCCGCGCTTGACCGCCGCCGCTTTTCATTAGTCTCTTTGTTCATAATTTCAGTCACCTTCAGTGGTTCGCTCGTAGTGCGCACAGAGAACTCTGGCGCATGCTGTTAGAGCAATGGTCATACCAAGTCAGAAGTAATTTATTAAGTTCTATTATTTCAGCAGATAGAAATCTGGAGAGGTGAAAGAAGCGATCCAGAATTCATCGATCTGTTTCCTGCGGTAACAGCGAACGGAAGTCAGGTTCTCAAATGAGTGGTATAGACGATCCAGCTTTGTACTGCAGGCTGCCAGCCTGCAGTTGCCGGGCATGAAGCATGTCATCCAGACCTCGACAGCCTGGCCAGCGGTCGTACAAGTTTCAGATTGTCGTTTTGTTGCAGACGAGTATTTATCGTGGGTCCGCGACGGGCCAAAAGCTTGTCGGACGAAAAGCCGGGAAAATTTTCAGGAATCATGTTGGCTTTTGTCCTTTAGTTTTCATGTGGGTTTGGTTTCGAGTTAGGAACATCGCCACCGTGCCGCGATGATCAGTTCGCCCGCTCTCGCGCAGTGCCGCACGCAGCGCTGGAAACGGGTGGAAAGCGCCCCGGCGATCTTCGGATCGCCGGGGCGCAAAACTTTGAACGATCATCATTTCGCCGTACGCATTCTCGCCACAATTGGTAAAGTCGTACTCGCTCGCTCCTGGAATTCAACATCCAAGCGAAGCAGGCGAATTCGTTTGCGCTCCAGCGGAGCTTCGGAGTAAAGAAAGGACCGTCAGGCTATAAACATCCGGCCCCTCCAGGGCGAAGCGACAAATAATGTTCTGTTCCACTTCCAACTTGAATTCGCGCTTGTCATCTGGCGGCGTTGTTGCAGTCTCAAGTTCTGCCGCGCTGTTGATACGAATGCGTTGACATGTTCTCGGCACGCTCATAGAATCTCCATATTGACAAATCAGAGTGCAACGCGATCATCAGCCTGTCACGATTGAAAAAGTTCGCGCCGTTCATAACGCGCGACGCAAAGAGATCCGTACGCGTCTCGCAGAGTTCGATGAAGTCTGGCGTTCGGGTTCGGACGCGCGGCTTTGGGAAGAACTGGTCTTTTGCATCTTTACCGCCGGGGCCTCAGCACGGATGGGATTCCGATCTATTGAAGCCATAAGGTCCCTGCTGCTGGAAGGAAGCTCCGAAGCAATGACTGAGGCGTTGAAAGCGGCAGGCGCGCATCGTTTCCCCAATGCCCGTCCCGGCTACGTGGTTGTTACGCGAAATTATTTGCAACAACACTGCCGCATGCGGCTGCGCGAATCGCTTCTTAGTTTTTCCGATCCCATTGAACGTCGTGACTGGTTGGCAAGAGAGCGAGGAGTAAAGGGCCTGGGTTACAAAGAGGCCAGTCATTTTCTTCGTAATATCGGATTAAGGGGTTATGCGATTCTTGATAAGCATGTGTTGCACTGTCTGACCGATCTCGGAGTTGTAGATTCTCCCCGACCGCCCACAACCCGATCCCGTTATTTGGAACTGGAGGAAAAGTTGCGGCAATTTGCCGGCTCTGCCGGTATCGACTTTGACGAACTTGATCTCGTCCTTTGGTCCATGAAAACGGGTGAAGTGTTGAAATAGGGAAGTGCAGTTTGGGAGTGGAATCCTGGCTCGCAATGCTGGACCACTCGGATGGAAACCATTATGTGGTGTCGTTTCCCAACAACTGTGGTTAGCAGGCTGGCAGTCGCAAGTTTGGCCGCCATTATGATCTGGCTTGCAGCTTCAACGCCGGCATTGGCTGTATTCGATAAGACTCGCAGCCGCGCTGAGCGGGCGTTACGCGACGGTGATTTCACTCAGGCAGAACAGATCTACCGCGAGATATTAAGTAAGAACGCACATGACAACGATGCCCGGCTGGGTTTAAGCCTGGCGCTCTTGAAGCAGCGGAATATTCAGGATGCGTATGATCACGCCGCCCGCGTGCTCGTTGCCGATCCGTTGTCGTCGAGGGCCCACGCGCTGCTTGGTTCCGCGATTCTGGCAGCCGGCGGCTTTCGCGAATCAATTGAAGAATTTCGCACGGCCCTGAGTCTGGATGAAAACGAGGCCATGGCGATCGCTGGTCTGGCGATGATCGATTTTTATGAGAACCGTTCCGGACTGGCCATCCGTGGTTTACAACGTGCTGTTGCTCTAGCTCCCGGTGAGCCGGACTATGTGTTCAATCTGGGCCAGGCGGCGGCTCGCACCGAACGATACAAGGAAGCGGCCGATGCCTACGAGCGTTTCCTGTCAATCGCGCCGAAGACGGATGCCGATCGGCGGGCACGAATTCGCGGACTAATTGATTTCCTCAGGTACCTCGGCCAGCAAAAATCTCTCTACGATCTCAGCGGTTCCAGTCGCACAACCATTCCTTTTGAAGCGTCAGACAACCGGCCAATCCTGCTCGTACGAGTTAACAACGAAAAGACGCCTTTGCGTTTTGTCCTCGACACCGGGTCGGGAATGTCTGTGATCTCCGAAGAGACCGCGAAGCGTCTGGGACTACGACCGGTGGCGCGCGGTGGCATGGCGCGCGCCGTCGGTGGTCCGGGTCGGTTCGAGATTGTCTATGGCTTTCTGTCGTCGGTGGCGATCGGCGGGGTGGAAGTGAACAACGTGCCGGTATACATTCGGCATTTTTTTGATGATAAGCTGCCGGTCGATGGCTACCTGGGCGTGTCCGTGATTTCCAAGTTCGTGACTTCGCTTGATTTCGGCGACCTAACTTTCACACTTTCGCGTCAGCGTCCATCAGGGAATCAAGATCCCTGGAACTTAACTCAGACATCAGACTCGCGTCCGGCTACTGGAGCATTGGGACCGGTCCCGGGAATTGAAATTCCGTTGCGTACCACGTCCAGCGGATTCCTCAGCGGCGAAGTCCGTCTCGACGGTGTGGATCAGTTTTGGAATTTTATCATCGACACCGGCGCGAGCGTTTCGGTGGTCGCTGAGAAACTGGCGGCCCTGAATGAGATCAGCAATTATCCGCAGGCACAGACGATGCGTGTGTATGGCGCGGCGGGGATTGCAGAAAATGTCAAAACGCTGGTGTTGCCGCGCGTGATACTGGGCGCAATGTCCCAGGATAAAATCAATGCGGCGGTCCTTGATCTGGATCCGGTGAATGAGACTTCCGGCTTTCGTCAGAGTGGCATCCTGGGCGCTAATTTTTTGAAACATTTTCGGGTGACATTTGATTTTCAGCGTGGCATCCTGCGACTGGAACCGCTTAAGCGCAATGAAAGCGTGAAGCCTGAACAGAGTGACGACGAGTAACGCATGAAACCCAGCCTTTATCTTGAAACCTCGGTAATCGGCGCCTATCTCGACAACGGTGAACCGTTTCGTCGAGACCTTACGATTCGCTGGTGGGAGCACGAAATGCCGGATTATCGCGCCGTGGTTTCTCCTCTGGTCGCTCGGGAATTGGAGCGTGTTCCCGAACCGCATCGAAGCTCATATTTGAATCTGGTCAGCCCGTTGGAGCAGGTTGAGTTAACCGAGGAAGCTTCAATCCTGGCGGACGGCTATGTGTCCCGCGGAATCTTTCATCGTAAATACATTGCCGATGCCTTGCATGTCGCGATTGCCTCCTGTCACAAAATCGATTACTTAGTGACCTGGAACTTCGGCCATCTGGCTAACGTTCGTCGCCAGGCGCGCATTCGCTTGTTCAATACCGCAGCGGGTTTCTTTGTGCCGATGATTGTCACACCGGAGTTTCTGGTTTCGGAGGCGACGGAAGTGGTTAAGTGAGGACTGCAGAGGCAGAAAGCAGAAAGCAGAAAGCAGAAGGCAGAAGGCAGTAAGAACTCGAATAACAAAGAACAATAGAAGCACCAAAAACCAAAAACCAAAGAACCAAGAACCAAAGACCAAAGAAGACCAACCCCTTTATGTATCGTCGACCCCGATTTCTGGAAGAACTACACGCTATTCGCGAAGAGATGGCGCGCGAAGTGGATTATGACGTAGACCTTTTCTGCGAGATGGTGCGCTCAGGATTGCGCCCCAAGCACGGACCGGAACGAAATATTCGAGGTTTTAAGAGCCGGGTGCCGCGCCTTGACCTGGAAGAAGGCGAAACCCGGCCCGATAAAAAAAAGCGCGCGGGGTGAGGCGGGCGAAGGGCGAAGAGCAAAAGAGCAAAGCGCGAAGAGCAAAGCGCGAAGAGCTAAGAGCAAAGAGCGAAGAAACAAGATCTAAGTTTCAAGTTCCAACGTTCCAACGTTCCAACGTTCCAACGTTCCAAAGACCAAAGACCAAGAGACCAAAGAACCAACTGCTGAATTAATGAACCAGACATTCGAAACAATCGGGTTGGAAGTGCCGAGCGAGAAGGCCTTTAACTATCTTGCAGAGCGCGCCGGCGATCAAGGGGAAGCCACCCAACTGAACCGTCGCGGCGCTGTCTTGCACGGTCGCTGCTGGAAGCTTGGCGAAGGACTTGAAGTCTGGACCGTTTTATATGAGTCGGGCAGTGGCGACGTTTTTTATGCCGATTGCCGGCCCGGATTTCGCGCCCGCTACATTCAGACCATCACTCCCTGGGCCCTGACGGAATACGACGAAGAAGGCGAGGCCGTAGTTCATGGCTACTGCAAGGGCACTGATTGCGAAGTTCTTTTCGAACTGCAGAACCTGACCGAGGTGGGTCCCGGTGGATTTCGCGCTCAGGAATTACAAGTAGGATTGTGCGGGCTCGCTTATCGCGCACGCGTGCGCAAAGGACCACCGAAGGCGCGTTGGCTGCCATTGGAGAAAGCCGCACCTTCGCGCGCCGCTCATGAAAATGACTGGAGCCTCTCAGGACGGGTGATAGCCTGCAAGCCGCTGCGTAATCCGCTTTCCGGCAGCGAACTCTACTGGATACATCTTGATTTGGAACGTATGAAGCTCGAGGTTTTGGTTAATCAACGGTCGTTGCGCGGCGAGGCGCTGGCGCCGGGCGTGACCCTGGATGCCGAGGTCTGGCTGCAAGGTCATGTGCTGGACGAACAGGCCTTGCGCTCGCGTTATGAAGGGGTCGACCAGTCATACGGGCCGGTAAGTTTTTGGTCCGCACTGAAACGAAGGAATTGAAAAATTACCTGGGACCGCACGCATCCTGCGTGCTGGGTTACCAAAGAGGAATGATCAATTCTCAGTAATGAGTTCGGCGAGTTGAAGCACGCAGGATGCGTGCGGTCCCAGCGGATACATGAAACGTGCCATCCTCCTTATCCTCATTCCTCTCATCTTTGGCTTCGGCGTCTACTTTGGTAATCAATACTGGATCCATCGCTATGACGCATTGATTGCCCGCCAGGCGAATATCTATCACCTCGATCCCGACCTGGTTTGGAGCATCCTTTATGAAGAAACTTATTTTAGTCCGTGGAAGCTGGGCAAAGACGGTGAAGTTGGGTTGATGCAGGTCACTCCGGTGGTCGCGCGCGACTGGGCTGCGGAAACCGGCATGCGCGAGTTAGAGCGACAGATGGCGACCGACCCGACCGGCTTTCTTAAGAATCCTGAACGCAATGTGCAAATAGGATGTTGGTATCTCGAAAAAGTTAATGGACCCTTTCGCGATCTTCCGGATTCTGAAGTGCGCATGATTTCAGCATACAACGCCGGCCCCAGCCGCGCTGCTGAATGGAATAAGACAGCAGCGGGCGCCGCTCCTCTCTCCGGCGATGAGTTCGTAAGACGTATTGATTTTCCCTCGACGCGCGCGTACGTGACCTCGATCATGGCGCGTTATCGAAAAATTAAACGGGCCCGGGGCCAGAACGACTAGAATCCTGGTAGCGCAAGACTTGATGAAAGTGAGTCAAGTTTTGAATCGATATTTCTTTGCGTGCTTGCGCCTTAGCGGGAAATTCTTTGTCGCCATTGAAGTGCCTCCCGCAAAGACGCAAAGCACGCAAAGGAATCTTGTCGGTCTGAGGCGTAGCCTCGCTAGATCATTGCTGTGGATGCGCGTGGAATGACGATCCTTTACCGATCCCGCTGGGTCTTGCCGGTAGCTTCGGCCCCGATCTGCGACGGGGCCTTAGTCGTTTCCGGCGAGCAGATCGCGGCTGTCGGCAAATATGCGGATCTGATCGAGAGCTATCCCGAAGCGCAAACCCACGACCTCGGTAACGCGGCCATAATTCCCGGTCTAATCAATGCCCATTCACATCTCGAACTAACTGCCATGCGCGGTTTTCTCGAGGCTGAAGAGTCGGATTTTTTTGCCTGGCTCAAAAAGCTCACGATGGCGCGCCTCGAACGTATGACGGCCGCTGACCTGTATGTGTCCGCGGCCTGGGGCGCGTGTGAGGCTGCGCGCGCGGGAGTAACGTGTGTCGGTGATGCCGGCGATGCGGCGGAGCAAAGCATGAAGGCACTCGGCGCGACGGGCTTGCGCGGCATCGTCTATCAGGAATCCTTTGGTCCGGACGCGCGCCTGGCGCGAGAAAACTTCGAGAAACTAAAAACCAAAGTGGCGCAGTTGCGCGAGTGGGAAACACCGCTGGTGCGCGCCGGGGTCTCGCCGCATGCGCCGTACACTGTTTGCGCCGCACAACTGGAAATGATCTCCGACTTCGCGCTGGCGGAAAAACTGCCGGTGATGATGCATACGGCAGAATCAGAATCCGAGGAACTGCTGCTGCGCGAAGGTCGCGGACCCTTCGCTTCGAGTTTCGCAAAGCGAGGTATCGAATGGCCCGCGCCGCATTGCTCGACCGTCCAACATCTGGCGAGACATGGCATTCTCAGGACGCGACCGTTGCTGACTCACTGCATAAACGTGGACGATGCGGACATTCAAACAATCAAAGAAAGCGAGGCCGGCATTGCCCACTGTCCGAAATCCAACGCAAAGTTGGGCCACGGTCGAGCTCCCTGGGCAAAATTTCTCGTTGCCGGTATTCCGGTAGGTTTGGGAAGTGATTCAGTGGCCAGCAATAATACGTGTGACATTCTCGAGGAGGCGAGATTCGCTGTGCTGTTCGCGCGCGGAGGAGCTGCCGCCAATCGCGAGTTGCCCATTCCGAATGCGAGTGACGCGCTGAAGGCGGCCACTTTAGCAGGCGCCCGAGCAATGGGCCTGGCGACAGAAATCGGCACGCTCGAAGCAGGGCGACAGGCCGACTTTGTCGCGGTATCCTTCGACGGGATTCAGCAACGCCCTTTTTACGAGCCGCTGGGAACTCTGGTGTTTGCTTCTTCGGGCCATGATGTGATCATGACTGTCGTTGCGGGCCGGGTAGTTTTTCGGGACGGTCACATGACGATGGTTGACGAAGAACAGCTCCGCGCGCGAATGGATGAAATAGCGGAGAAACTACGGTCTTAGGTCTTAGGTTTTTGGTCTTTGGTTTTTGGTCTCTTGGTTTTTGGCTTCGTTGCGTTCCTACGGAGCGTGCGAACATTGAGGGCTTCGTTGGCTATAGACATTCTGCTCCTCCGGAGCTAAAGAAAAAACAAGGCCGCAAGCAAGAACGCGGAACAAAGACCAAAGACCAAAGACCAAAAACCAAAGACCATTCGAAGACCATTCGATCTTATGAACATCCTCGTCTTAAACTGCGGCAGCTCGACAATCAAGTTCCAACTGATTGCCACCGATCTTGAAGAGATCGCGCACAATAGCGATCGCCGGCTGGCCCGTGGAGATATTGAACGCATCGGCGGTGAGTCAATTGTCTCGCTGCGTGCTGAAGGTCGCGAGCCGGAACGCTCGACGGCAACTCTGCGCGATGCTCGCGCTGCCCTTGACTTGATCGTGCACTGGATTTGCTCGGCTGAATCGGGGATTAAGGAAGTGCAGAGCGTGGCTGACATTCACGCAGTCGGCCATCGCGTCGTGCACGGTGGAGAGAAGTTTACTCACTCCGTCATCATTGACGATGAGGTTCTTCGTGATATCGAGAAGTGCATAGATCTCGCGCCGCTCCACAATCCGACTAACATCAAGGGCATTGTGGCCGCGCGCGAGGTCTTTGGCGCCGGATTGCCACAGGTCGCCGTCTTTGACACTGCTTTCCATCAAACCCTGCCTGAACATGCCTATCTTTATGCTCTCCCTTATCAGTTTTATCGCCGGCATCGCATACGCCGGTATGGTTTTCACGGGACCTCGCATCGGTATGTTGCTTATCGCTATCGTCAATTGCGCGGCATAGCGCGCGACGCTACGAATGTGATCACACTCCACCTGGGCAATGGTTGTTCAATTGCGGCGATCCGCAAGGGAGATTCCATTGACACATCAATGGGGATGACGCCGCTGGAAGGTTTGGTGATGGGCACGCGCTCCGGCGATATCGACGCCGCGATCATTGATTTCATCGGCGCCAAGGAAGGACTGTCATCGCACGAAGTCGAAACCGTGCTTAACAAGCAATCGGGACTCCTGGGGATTTCGGGGTTGACCAACGATATGCGCGAACTGCTGGCCGAAGCGCACGAGAATAATGACCGTCGCGCGCGACTGGCGATCGAAATCTTTTGCTACCGTGCGCGCAAGTACATCGGCAGCTTTCTGGCCGCGATGGCTGGAGCCGATGCCGTGATCTTCACCGGAGGCATTGGCGAAAACTCAAGTGAGGTGCGCGCGAAAATTTCCGCAGGACTGGAATGGGCCGGGTTGCAATTGGATCCGGAACGCAACGCCGCGCATTCGGGAGGAAAGGAAGGAGTGATCAGTGCAGATGGTTCAAGTCTCGCTGCCTACGTTATTCCAACCGATGAAGAGTTGCTGATCGCCCGCGACACGGTGCGCTGCGTACGCGGCGCACCGCAAAGATATTGACTTGGACTAGTTCAAGTGCAATGTGGCTTTGCCGCCGTACAGTGCGGTAAGGCTATGCCTTACCGAAAAAGGCTTAATTGAATAAGGCGCGAGGCAATGCCTCGCGCAGAGAGGCATAGCCTCGAAGATGAGCTGGAACTTATGGAAAGGCAGAGCCTTTTCCGCACGTGCGGCGGCAAGCCGCAACATCGCGGAGCTCGTCATTCTTCAAAAAAATCAGCCGGTCAAGTTAAATCGACGCCGCAATCGCTTCGTCGAAAATCTCGAGCGCCACGTCGACGTTCTCCTTCGTAAGAATCAATGGTGGCGACCAGCGGATCGAGTTCACTCCACAGCCCAGAATGATCAAGCCGCGCTCAAAGCAGGCCGTCTCAACGCGCTCCCGCAATTCCGGATCCTCTTTCTTACTCGCTTTGTCCTTGACGAACTCGACGCCAATCATCATGCCCATGCCGCGCACATCGCCGATGCAGTCGTACTTGCGCATCAGTTTCTCGAGCCCGGCTTTCAGGTAGGCACCGACCTCAGCGCTGTTCTGCACCAGCCCGCCTTGCAGCAGTTCGATCGTCTTCAAAGCGGAAGCGATGCAAACGGGATTGCCACCAAAGGTCGAAGCATGCGCGCCCGGCTTCCAATCCATCAGATCCGCGCGAGCGACGGTGGCGCCAATCGGTAACCCCGAACCAATGCCCTTGGCAATGGTAATGATGTCAGGTTTCAAGCCGCAGTGATCGCTGGCGAACATCTTTCCGGTCCGCCCCATGCCTGATTGAACTTCGTCGACAATCAACATGATGCCGTGCTCATCACAGATGCGCCGCAGGCCATCGAGAAAGAGTTTGGAAGCCGGCACATAGCCGCCTTCGCCCTGGACCACTTCCACGACGATCCCGGCGACTTCCTGCGGCGGCGTAGTTGTTTTGAAGAGACGTTTTTCGATCCAGTTCAACGCACCGCGACCAGCGCCTTCGCCTTCACAGTCTTCGGCGCTGAATGGATTGCGATACTCGTTGGGATAGGGCACATGGACCACATCGAGGACCTGGCGCTTGAAGCCCAGTCGCTGGGCAACTCGCGATGACGTCAGCGAGAGCGACCCGAGCGTGCGGCCATGAAAACTATTGAAGAAGGCGATGAACTTCTCGCGGCCGGTAACATGCATTGCCAGCTTCAACGCTGTCTCTACAGCTTCGGTCCCACTGTTGGCAAAGTGCGTGCGGGTAGGCGAGGGAACGGGAACGATCTCATCAAGCTTCCGGGCCAGGTCCGGCATCAGTTGATAGTAGTAATCGGTGCCGCACATATGAATCAGTTTCGCGGCCTGATCCTGAATCGCACGGACGACCTCGGGATGACAATGGCCCGTCGAGCAGACGGCGACGCCGGCGTTGCAGTCGAGGAAAGTATTGCCGTCGACGTCTTCAACCCAAACCCCTTGCGCGCGTTCGGCAACCAGCTTGAAAGAAGGTCGCGGATAGGACGGAGTGACAAATTTTGCGTCGGCCTCGATGATCTTCCGACCGTTCGGGCCGGGCAGCGCGGTCTTGATTTCCGGTCGACGAGGTGGAGCTATGGTAGCTGACATGATCTTTCTCCTTTTTCAAAAACGGTGTGGCGACGATCGCCGGCGAGCCTGAGACAGGCTATGCGGGATGGCTCCAAAAAGAGAGAAGAGTACTAGTCCGCGAAGATATTCGCGCGCGAGTCACGGGGACAAAGATGAAGTGGCTGTGGATCGAACATGACTTTCAGGACTGAGATAGTAGCACTACGGATGACGGCATCGCCAGCGTCTGTGTATTGCAAAGCCTTAGCTTCATCTGGTAGTGCTGTTGCCAAACTTGGGCTTCATCTCATTCTCACCCGGTTTCAAACCGGGTCATCGAGGAATCGTTTCAACGGTTTCGGTTTCTTCTCTCTCTGCGCTAGAAGGTAAACCATTGAAACGGTTGCGCTGAATTTTGGTTGCTTTAGTCACCCGGTTGAAACCGGGTGTGAATGAGAGAGATGACCATCGATCACGTTGAATACCAGAGCACCGCAAAGAAGTGGCAGATCGTGCCCGCCATCACAAACAGATGCCAAATAAAGTGATTGAAGCGCAAACGGTGCATGCCAAAAAATACCAGGCCGCTGGTGTAAGCCAGCCCGCCCGACACTATCCAGAGAATTCCGGGGAGCGGAACTTGTAACAGGATCGGTCGGGCGGCAATCACCGCCAGCCATCCCATTGCTACGTAAAGGACAATCGAAGCCCGCGAGTAACGCGTTGCCGGCACAGCTTTCAAGATCAGCCCGATGATCGCGAGGCTCCAAATCAACCCCAGCAGCGTCCAACCCCAGGGACCACGCATTACACCCAACGTGAATGGTGTGTAGGTTCCGGCAATCAAAAGGAAGATTGCGGCATGATCCAGAATGCGAAATATCCCTTTTCCTCGCGCCTCGGGCAACACATGATAAAGCGTGGAAGCCAGATATAGACTCACCATGCTCAGGGCAAAAACAGCTGCGCCGAAAATGGCCGTCCCGCCGCCGGCTTTCATCGCCGTAATTATTAGAATAGGTGCAGCAGCGAGACTGGCCACCAGTCCCAGTCCGTGACTGATGCTATTGGCCATTTCTTCGGCCGGTGACGGCTCGCGCCGGAAATAACTTTGAGCCATGTGGTAAACAGTAATCAGTAGTCAGCAATCAGTAATTAGTAATCAGTAGTTACTACTAATTACTGATTACTCCCTTAAAACATACTGCCTTCATCCGCCGATGGACCATAGATTGACGGCACGGGAACATCGTTGAGCCGCAGGTAAACGCCGAGTTGCGCCCGATGGTGGATCAAGTGATTCATCACAAAGCTGCGCAGCACAGCTACCTTTGGTAAGGTCATGAGGGTCTTGCCATTTGCCATTAAGGTCCATGGCTGAAAAAGTTGTTCATCGCTGGCGCCGGCAATCGCGGCCCGCGCGGCGGCGACGTTGTTATCGAATGTCTCAACTGCCTCTGCGTTTGAGTGCACGGGTGTTGCTCGTTGTGGTTCGCCGTTCGGAGCAATGTCCAATGAGTCCTGATCGATCGTAAAGCTAACCCAGCTCGGCAGATTTGCCAAATGAGTCACCAGCCCACCCATAGTCGAAGACTTTGGATGCGGCGCCCAGTCAAACTTGTCGTTCGGCGCGCGTTCCAGCGTCTTGCGAGTGTTGGCCATCTCATTATCGAATTCCGGTAATAAGCCATCCTTGATTGCCATCTGTTTTCTCCTAATGTCCGACAAACTTCAGTTGTCGTTTTCTATTCTACCTGCCCCCGGTCTGTAATCTCCGTACACTCGGTACAGGATGGAGCCCAGTATTGCACCAATCGACAAACTGAAGTTTGTCGGACTCTAATCATTCGCTGCTTCAGCGCCATTCGGTATGTCGATCACAAATAACCAGGTGCCGTCCGGTTGTCGTCGTACTACATCAGAAGTTACGCCCGCCATCTCGACCGCACCGCCCGCAGGATCTGTGCCCTTCAAAGTCCAGACGGAAAAGAGTAGAGCGATGTCGCCTGCGTGCACCGCTTTCTTCAGCTTCAGATCTAATTGTGGCTTCAGTGAAAAAAAACCCGTCATCACGTCTCGGATTCCCGCAGCACCAGTAACGGCCGGTCCCGGTCGCGGCAGCATCGTCGCACCCGGCTCATATAACGACATCAATGCTTCCAGGTCTCCCGCGGAGAAGTAGCGCGTGAATAATTCGTGGACTTCTTCTGGCGAACTTGCGGCCATCTCGTTTCGCTCCTGCTTCTGGTGATCATGAACTGTGCCTGATTCTAACATCCTTTAGAGATCGCGCAATCAGTAGTCAGTAATCAGTTGTCGGCCTCAGAAAGGAGCAACACATTAGATCGGCGCTGGTGCTGTCGTACCCCCTGCGTCGGCGGGTGGGAAGTAATCGACTCGCCATAATATTTAGACCATTCCAAACACGACCTCCCTCTCATTCTCATCCGGTTTCAACCGGGTGATCGGAATCCCAAAAAATCAGCCCTAACCGTTTTAACGGTTTACCACTCTCTGAAGAACAGAAACCGTTGAAACGGTTCAAAATCAACAGAGCCACCGGGTCACCCGGTTGAAACCGGGTGTGACGGAGATGAAGCCAAGGTCTGTGTTACCCCAAGCTCGTTCTCTCAGGCGACAGAAGATGGCAGCGGTATTAGAATCAGGGACCGATGTTGTCCCTCGACTTAGTCACGCTTGGTAAGATTCGCTCGCTCGCCGGCGACCTATGGTTTGCCCGAGGCGAGGCCTATCTGAAACAAGGCCGGGTCAAAGATTTGCGCGAGCATCAAGGGAAGCTCTCAGCGATAGTTGTGGGGACGCAGGACTACCGCGTGCGATTGTGGCTCGACGGAGGTCAGGTCGCCTTTTCGTGCTCCTGTCCGCTTGGTGATGAAGGAAGGTTCTGCAAACACTGTGTTGCCGTCGCGCTCGACTGGGTTGAGAACGGTGCAGAGCAAGCAAAGTCCGGTGGGTCCAAGGGACAGTCTTCAGGCGATGACTTGCGATCATTTCTCGAGCAGCAGGAGAAACAGCAGTTAATAGATATCGTCCTGCTCGAGGCTTCAGAGAATCGGCGCTTCCGCGATCGACTTACAGTTGAAGCGGCGCGTTCCAATTCCTCAGGGGTCGATCTGAAGGTCTTCCGCCAATCAATCTCCGCTGCCTTGCGCACAGGCGGCGTGGATTATTACTCAATGGGAAGTTACGCGCGTGGTGTTCATCAGGTAATCGAGTCCGTGGCCGAACTGCTCAACGACGGGCACAGTGAAGCAGTAGTCAAGCTGACTGAGTTTGCGCTCGGTAAAGTGGCAAAGGCGATTGGCCAGGTTGATGATTCGGACGGCTACATGGGAGAGATCCTGGCGGAACTTCAGGAGCTACATCACAGCGCTTGCGAGCAGGCAGACGAAGATCCTTTGGCGTTAGCAACGCGATTGTTTGAGTGGGAGTTTACGAGCGATTGGGACATATTCTCGGGAGCAGCGGCGACCTATGCAGAAGTGCTGGGCAGCGCGGGATTGGATCAGTATCGACTCTTAGCTGAAGCCGAATGGGCCGAGGTACCCGCACTCGGGCCCCAGTCCCCAACATGGTTAACAAGCGGTCCGCAGCACGACGAGGAGGGAGTCTCGGGATACCTGAAGCGCTCTCGCATTACTTCGATCATGGAAACGCTTGCCCAGCAGGCGGGTGATTGCGAAGCACTCGTTGCAATCAAACGCCGCGACCTTTCGCGACCCTACTCGTACCTTCAGATCGCAGAAATCTATCGCAACTCCAGGGAGCATGATAAGGCTCTCGAGTGGGCCGAGCAGGGAGTACGCCTGTTCTCGGTGGCCGATTCGCGCCTCTCTGATTTTCTCGCCGACGAATACCATCGCCGCGGCCGTCACGCCGAAGCGATGGCACTCGTCTGGGCGGAATTCATTCAAACGCCGGGCCTTGAGACCTATCAGAAACTGCAAGTCAACGCGCTGCAAATGTCCGACAATCTTCAGATTGTCGTTACTGAAAACGAAGGCACCCCGAAGTTGTCTGGTGCAACTAACGCTGCGCGTCGGACCAATCGTCGACAAACTAAAGTTCGTCGGACTTCACAGGAAAATTCTGAGTGGCTTCAGTGGCGAGAGAAAGCACTCGCCCATCTACGCGCAGTCATTGACAAGGAAAAGCTGGCCGTTAAGCCCGCCAAGTCTCCCTGGTTCCGGCAGCGTGAGGTCGATCACTCGCAACTAGTCGAGATCTTTCTCTGGGAAAAGAAATATGAAGAAGCCTGGCAGGAAGCCACTGCCGGCGGATGCGCTGACTACCTTTTACTTCGACTCGCCGACGCCACCGCCAAAGATGATCCTGAGCGGGCGCTGCCGGTCTACAAAGAATTAATCGCGCCCACGCTTGGCCAAACAAACAACGCAGCCTACGACGAAGCCATCAAGCTCCTGCGCAAGCTGCGCCAGGTGATGACCGCCCTTGACCGCCGCGCCGAGTTTGATGACTACCTCGTCGCGTTGCGCGTTGAGTACAAACGCAAGCGCAACTTCATCAAACTCCTCGACAGTATATGGAAGTAGCGCTAGTACAGGGTCCGACAAGATGATGTTCGACATTCTCAGTAAGTTCTGAAGAAGAGTCTTCGACGCGAGCGTCGCTACGCGACGAAAACAGATCAAACAAACCGATCCCGGCGTCAAAACGCCGAGGAAAAAGAAGTGAACTGGTCCTTGCAGGACTTCGACAGGATACCATTCAACTGTCATTTGCGTTGATGTTCCGAACTCGCTGGTACCAACTTGAGGAGATTATTGTAATCACGACTCAGTTGGTCCAGCGCCTTATACGTTTTAAGGGTTCCAGAGACCCCCTCTCATGCTCCAGGCCACATAAATTAGGGAAAGCCAATCCTTAATCTCGTCAATGATTTCATCGTTGGCCCCCGCTCTCAGTACACGATCAACGCAGCCTCTTAGGATCCACAGGTGGTCGCAGCAAGTAGTTAGTGATGTATTCGCAGAATTATCACCAAAGGCTGGACCGAGAGGATTACGGCAATGCTGAGTTCGAGGACCAGCCCAACAGGTACTCGTGGTTCCAAGTCTCGAGTCAGAGGGAACCCATTGTTCTAAGCGAAGATTACGATGCGGGACTATGTGTATGGTTCGGGTCAATAGAAAAAGGTTGGTTGTAAAAGCCCGGTATCAGATGAAAGACGGAAGGAGTAGGAAGCAGTTTCAAGTTTTTGCGTTGCGAGTTGGAGTTCTTAGCGGAATCTGATTAGAGTATGAGGCGGAAAAAATCTTCAGTAATTACTTGTCAGTCCGGAGAAATTATCAGATGAAAAAGCTAGCCTTGACCTCTCTTCTTGTCTTAATCGCGCTTGCCATTTCGGTCTTGTCGCTGTCGCCGCTCGCGGTGCGCGTCGGAGCGCGGGGCGGGCAACAGCCGGCGACGAATCCATCGGCGACGGGTATGGGAGTCGGGACTGGTGCGGCGAAAGCATCGACGAAGCTTGCGTACCCGGAGGCGAAGCGGGTTGAGCAGGTTGATGATTACTTTGGGACGAAGGTGGCGGATCCGTATCGCTGGTTGGAGGATGAGAATTCGGCGGAGACCAAACAGTGGGTTGAGGACGAGAACAAAGTCACGTTCGCGTACCTCGACACGATTCCTTATCGCGCCCAAATCAAGACGCGGCTGGAAACATTGCAGAACTATCCGCGCTTCACGGCGCCGACGCGTCGCGGCGACTGGTATTTCTTTTCCAAAAACGACGGCTTGCAGAACCAGAACGTGCAGTACATGCAGAAGGGTTTGAACGGCGCGCCGGAACTATTGCTCGACCCAAACAAACTCTCGGCGGATGGCACTTCGAAGCTGGCGGCGTTCTCGCTTTCCAGGAGCGGCAAATATCTCGGCTACGGCGTGTCGCAGGGTGGCTCGGACTGGAGCAACGTTTATGTGATGGAAGTCGCGAGCCGACAAACTCTGCCTGACAAGCTCGAGTGGATCAAAGCCTCAGGCGTTTCCTGGCGCGGTGACGAAGGCTTTTATTACAGCCGTTATCCGGCCCCTGAAAAGGGTAAGGAGATGACGACCAGGAACGAATTCCAGGCGGTCTACTTTCACAAGGTGGGCACACCGCAATCTGCAGACGAACTGGTCTACGAAGACAAAGAGAACTCACTGCGATTCCACAATGTCGTCGTCACCGAAGACGATCGCTTCGCCGTGCTTTCGGTTTCGGAACGCGCTAAGCACAAAGGCAATGCACTCTTCTATAGAGATCTGTCGAAGAGCGAAAAAACATTCTCGCCGATCGTGGCCGAGATTGGTGACGATGGCTACCGACTAATTGACGAAGTGAATGGCAGGTTCCTGCTCGAGACGAATCACAAAGCTCCGAATGGCCGCGTCATATCGTTCGACCCAGCGAGTCCTGACGAGCAGAACTGGAAGGACGTGCTGCCGGAAAAGGCCGAGCCGCTGGAAGGCGTCAATTCCGCGGGTGGCAAGTTGTTCGCAACTTATCTTAAGGACGTGACCACGCGAGCGTATGTCTACAGCCTGAGTGGAAAACTCGAAAATGAAATCGTCATGCCGGGGCCTGGCTCGATTCCCGAAGCTGCACCCGGCACTACGAGATCGTTTTCCGGGAACGCTGACGACAAGGTTGTCTTTTACACTTTTGCTTCGTTCAACTTTCCACCGACAATTTACCTGTACGACATCGCCGGCAGAAGGAAATCGCTTTTTCGCTCAGTTGATATTCCCGGATTCAATTCGGGTGACTATGAAACCAGGCAGGTGTTCTATACCAGCAAAGACGGCACGCGCGTGCCGATGTTCCTGGTCCACAAGAAGGGCATCAAGCTTGACGGCAACAATCCCACGCTCTTGTATGGCTACGGCGGCTTTAACATCACAAGCAGTCCGAACTTTAACGCGCTGCGTATTGCTTTGCTCGAACAGGGATTCGTTTATGCCTCAGCGAACATGCGCGGCGGCGGCGAGTACGGCGAGAAGTGGCACGAAGCGGGAACCAAGCTGAAAAAGCAAAACGTGTTCGACGACTTTATTGCGGCAGCAGAGTTTCTGATCAAGGACAAAATCACTTCGCCTGGCAGACTCGCGATTCATGGAGTTTCGAATGGCGGCTTGTTGGTGGGCGCGGTGGCCAATCAGCGGCCGGAGCTATTCAAGGCCGTGATCCAACAGGCGGGAGTGATGGACATGTTGCGCTTTCACAAGTTCACGATCGGCTGGAACTGGGCTGCCGATTATGGCTCCGCGAATGCCAACGAAGCCGAGTTCAAAGCGCTCTACGCTTATTCCCCGATACACAATATTAAACCGGGAACGACGTATCCGGCGACCTTGATAACAACAGCGGATCATGACGACCGCGTGGTGCCGGCGCATTCGTTTAAGTATGCGGCGACGCTGCAAGCCGCGCAGGGTGGCGACAGCCCGGTGCTGATTCGCATCGACACGAAATCGGGACATGGCGCCAGCAGCACTACTAAACAGCTCGAGCAGACGGCGGATATTTACGCTTTTCTTATGACGAGTCTTGGTGTAACTCCAAAATACTGAAGAGAAGAGTTAATCCGCAGATTACGCCGATTACCGGATTGAAACGAATCCTTCAAACCTTCAAACAGTTTTGCAGTTAATCTGTCGAATCGGCGTAATCTGCGGATAGTGTTTTAGGCGGCGGCGTGCTCCCTGGCGGAGATCACGGGCGGGACGCCTGTGCCGCTCCTTTCGTCAGCGGGTGCGCTTCGGTGTTGAAGATCACTTTGTCGAAGTTGAGTGTGCGCGGGGGCGCGAACAACAGATAGAAATATTTGAACGTCTCAGCAAATAGAAAGCTTTGCATCGAATCGGTCTTTGCCTTTGTCACTACGCTCTTGAGTGCTGCGTAGCCTTCATCAGTTCTGCAGTGCTTCACAAAATCTTTCCACAGTTCCTCGCCGCGACGCTGATAGCGCGGGTCTCCGGTATAGTGATAGAGATAGTAGGTTGATTCCACTATCTCCGGCCGCAATGGATACCCAGGCGAGACTATCTGCATTGAGTTGTAATCCAATTCCTCGGGCTCGATACCGTATAGCGACCACATCTTGAAGGAAGACGCCTGCAGCCGTCGGGCCCGATTGAGGTCGCCTGATAAGGCGAGAACGGCGGGGAAGAATGCATCCAGCGCACCGTAAGTTGTCGCGGAGCGTTTTCCGGTGCTCATATCCGCATGCCCGTACCAAAGCTCGGGTTGTTTCGACTGCGCGGTTTTCGCAAACATCACGTCATGCAGAACGTCTTGTGCCAGGTACTTATTTATCGCGGCGATGCTTTCCAGCCACATGCGATGGCAATCTTCATCGCCGAACAGCAGCCAGCACTTTAGAAGATACTCGTAGTAACTGTCGATAGCGCCACTGACGTGACTATCGGTATCGATCCATTTGCCGGTCTCTACATTAATCCAGGTCCCGACCAGTCCGATGGGCGAACGGCGTTTGTAGATTTCCACCAAAGCGCGTTTCGCCTTTTCGTAAAAAATTGGTTTGTGAGTGAGCCTGGCCAGCGTGCCGAACTCAATTAACAGCGTGCCTGCTTCGGCCGGATTGGTTACGTCGCCACGCACTTTTCCTGTCTTGAGATTGACATAGCGGTAAGGCAATCCGGTCGGCGATTCGAACACCGGCAAAAGGCGGTTGCCCAAATCCTCGGCCAGACTCAGCAGCCGCTTATCTCCGGTCAATTGATAGCCGGACAGCAGACCACCCAACAGGCGAATCGTGATTTCAAAATTTTGTACCGGCAGGTCTTTGTCGAAGGAGAGGTTTTTGACGATGTACTCGCGCGTGCGATCAGCCTCGTCTTTCATCCCCATGATGATCATGGTGTCCAGCGCGTCGACCGGCGTCATCAACAGCGGCTCGGCATACCAATCGTGATAGCCCTTGCTCAACGGCTTAAGATCATCATGACCCCAGGCGTATTTTTTATAGCCCTTCCAGGCGTGCAGAAATTCGGACTTCACCTGGGCCGCGAGCTTTGCCCTGTCGTCGTTGCGCTTGATAACGCGTTGTTGCGCTCCAGCCCACGATGCGTTGGCGCCGGGCAGGATTGATAAGAGCACGATGGAAGCCAAGATTGAGTGACGCATAGGTGTGTCGTGTAACGGTCAGTCAACGCGGATACAAACCTGGGCCGCGGGGAACTTCGTATCCTCAGGGAATCTCTTTATCCAGAATAGGACCGTATAAATGCCCGGTGCGTCTTTTGACAGCTTGACGGGGACACGAAACGTGCCGCTGCGGCTCCATTCATAGTCGCCTTTGCTGCCATCCGTGTAGGTAGTTGGAAACGGTGTTTTGGGACGCAGTGGGACGAATTCCTCGGGAAGAGAATAAGATCGCGGCGTTCGCAGCCAGGCGATATCAGGCGCCGAGGGCAAGGGCTCATGAAAAATATCTACCTCGTGCAGCGCATATTTGGAACTCAGCAGTTTACCTTTCAAACTCAAGGTCGTTTTTTGTTTTGCTTGCTGTGCAAAGGGACTCAGTTCCAGATATCGGGAAAGGTACAACTCCGTGAGCCTGAGATTGTGGCCTTCGCGCGCAACGCCGAAGCCTGCGTGAGTATGCTGCGGTCCCAGCATAGCGCGCCGGTGTCCATCGTTAGGAGGAGTTTCGCTATGCATCTTCACATGCATGTCTCGCAGATCAGTGAAAACTCGCAGCGGAGTAATCGAGGCGATATTGTAAGCTGAGGAAACATTCTCCTGCATCGCATCGATGCCGCCGGCGAATGAATAGCGTTGGTAAGGTTTGCGCCCATCGCTGCCCCAGTGACCCATGAATTTGGCTTGAGCCATATCATAAGCATGCTTATTAGCTACGCTGGAAGCGAGATCATCAAGTTGCAACTGACTTAATCCGGCTGCAGCACGTTCTGAGTTCACCAGTTCGAGAAGTTGGTCGCGGACCCAACCGAGATCGCTGTCACCAAATTCCCCTCGCTCGGCGAGAACTTGAGATTTGAGGATCGATGCCCCCGATCCCATCGCGAATAAAAGACAAGGTGCGGCTGCCTTCAGAAATGAGCGGCGAGCAATAGCCGATTCTTTTATGTTCACCACGCTTGTGTTTTGAGACATCACCTTGAAGCCTGTCATCTTTGACCAGGCCGACTCCCCAATCGCCTTAAGGAGTGGGACTAGGACTGGGTGGACTCACAGGCCTTGACTGTGAATGAATAAAAGCCTCAACGTCCCAGGCTTCCTGATCAGTCAATAATCCGCCCGCCATCAAAGGCATGTTCCAACGCGCGAACGCCGCCAGCATTGCCGGGTCTGAGAACATGCCGGCCGCCTGATTAAAAGAGTGTGGTCCCCAAAGCGCCGGTCGATAGTAGGTATTGTTTTCGTAACGACCCTGACCGTCTTGACCGTGACAGACAGCGCACTTTTGCACGAAAGTCTTTTGACCATTCGTCACATTACCTGTCCCGTTCGAAATTGGCGGATAACCATGCGCTACGGTGTTGCACAGCGGAATGATCGCCGCTTGCTCGTCAAGCCACTGCATGTAGGTTGTAATGGCATTCATATCCGTATTGCCGTCACAGTTGCCCTTCGATCCTTTCCCGGCCGGCGTACACAGTTCGTAACCGTTCAGGCTGTTGGTGAAGCAATGGTTGATGCGTGCCTGTAAGTCCGGCTTAGTTGGATATTCGGTTTTCAAATCAACCCACCAGGCAGCGTCGCTGTTGCCGCCGGCATTCAGATGGCAACTCGAGCAATGCAGCTTTGCTTTGGGCACGAACTTCGGCAACAGTTCGTAAGTATTTGTGACCAGTTCATACCCGCGTTTGATCGCGGTCCAATTCAAGCGATCAAAAGTGGTGACTGGCTTGGCCGGCGGCGGAATTACTTTGCAGCCGGGCAGCAAGGGTTGCGCATTGTTCAGCGTGAAGCTGAAGTCAGATGAGACGAACCGGTTCTGGTTCACCGAGCGCGCCGTCGCATGACAACCCATGCAAGTTGAAGTGGGCTGCACAAAAGACTCCATGGTGGTGTTGCCTAAAACTGCAGGCAGCACTGAGAAGGCTGTCGATGGTTTCAATCCCGTGGGCGGCAATGGAAACTGCGTGTTGATTAATTGGTAACGAGAAAAAACAGACCCCGAATCTTTCAGTACTCGCTGCACATCCTGGTTGAGGATGCGAACGTTATCAACCGCATCCTGAATGCGCAGGCAGTCGGGTTCACTGGAAGGAATAGGTATGTCCCGTTTGATTTGAGTCGGCGTACCGCGCGGCGTTTGTTTATTCGGCGGACACGTTGTGCAGTTCGGATTATTGAACGAGTAGGGCGCCTGCCCACTGGGTTCGGGCACGTTATTCACTTGCTCAAACGTGGACCAGATCCACTGCGGCGAGCTGGGGGTCTTTTGCGTGATGTGAAAGCCAACCAAACCCATTCGTTTAGTACGGCAGTTAGCGAGTGTCCCATCTTTCTGCTTATCGCAAACACAGGCTGTGACTGTGTGGAACAACGGCTCTTCTGCCGGACTGACTTCTCGCCACGCCGCTTTGAGCAGCATCCCGCCATCAGGAAACGAGACTGAGCGCGCAACCGTTTGAACGTGGGCGTCATAGAGCTGCTGCTGAACGATGTAGTCGAACATCACTTTGTTTAGCCGAATCTCATAGCGAACCAGATTTCTTTTTTGATCGGTGAGTGTCGGCAACGGCGAAGCGGTAGCGGCCGCGGCCTGCAATGTCGAGTCAACTATGTCATCAATTTTCTGCGTGCGGAAGAAAACTTTTGTGGCGCCCCCGGTCGAGCAGGCTGCGGGAAGTTGTTCGGGTACGTTCCACGCAACGGGTGGCTTACCGTCAGGACGATAGACTTCGTATTCCTCTTTCCATGTTTCCCAAACCCTTGGTCCCGGAAAACCTATGGGTCGATCCGGATCGGGCACGCCACGTTGACCGGCCAGCGCCGGCCAGTTGAGGGCGATAAATTCCTGCCACGAAAAGATGTCGGCCGAGCGTTGCATGACGTTGTAATTGGGCGGCGCCGGAGGGCTTGGGGTGGGCACAATATCGGCCGGCAAATTGCAACTGAGTTGCAGGTCCTGAACCTTGCCACAGGTTTTACCGGTCAATGGTATTCGAGCACCGGACTTGCACTGGCTTTGCAAAATTGGAATGGCAGGTTTAGATGGAGCAGGATTGTCAGGCACCAGGGTGCGAGCGGAAGAGTAGAGTGTCCCCAGAACTGCGATTGAGATGATCAGCAGCAGACAGAGCGCTAACCTTCTGTTCATCAGGCGTCTCCTTTGAGTTGTGAGTTTCCGCCCCAGGCTCGTTTCGGAAGAACTTCAAGGATTGTAAGGCTTGTATAGGTAGCGCAGACTTCAGTCTGTGCTTCCACAACGGAACACAGACTGAAGTCTGCGCTACTCAGCACCTACCTTCGCTTCCAGCGCACGCCGTCTTTGGTGTCTTCCAGGATAATCCCGCGCTGCGCCAACTGGTCGCGTATCTCATCTCCACGAGCGAACTCGCGGCGGCGCCGCGCTTCCTGACGTTCGTCGATCAGCGTCTGTACTTCACTATCTACCATTTGGCGTTGTTCGTCACCGAAGATATTCAGCACCGAATCAAAGCGTTTGATCAAGTCGAGCAGTTCGCGCTGATTGTCCGCGCGGAGCCGGCGGCGAGCAAGCGCAGTGTTGACTTCGCGCGTGAGATTATGAACCGCCGCTAAGGCCACCGATGTGTTTAGATCGTCATCCATACCTGCTTCAAATTCAGCGAGCGCGCGCATCGTCGCTTCGTGCAGTTCCTCATTCATACCGGCTTCCGGTTTTGCCTCGCTCAAACGTGCCTGAAAATCGCGAAGACTCTCAACTGTCTTTTCCGCGCCCCGCACCGCGTCAAAAGTGAAATTGAGTTGCTTGCGATAGGGCACGCTAAGCAGAAAATAGCGCAGCCCCAGTGGTGAATAACCCTTGGCTGCCAGATCGCGAAAGGTGTAGTAGTTGCCTTTCGATTTGGACATCGTCTCGCCCTCGACCTTGAGGTGCTCGATGTGCAGCCAATAACGCACGAACCGCTTGCCGGTCGCGCCTTCACTTTGTGCTATTTCGTTTTCGTGATGGGGAAAGATCAAGTCAACGCCGCCCATGTGAATGTCGAATGTCTCGCCCAGATATTTCATGGACATGGCTGAGCATTCAATGTGCCAACCGGGCCGTCCGCGGCCGATGGCAGCATCCCAGGCGGGCTCCGTTTCGGATGCGGGCTCTTTCCAGAGAGCAAAGTCGCGCGCGTCCTCTTTCTCGTACTTGTCGGTCTTGATGCGTTCGCTGCCGCCCACAATATTACCGGCGAAGTTGATTTTGGAAAGCTTACCGTAGTCGGGGAAGGAACTGATGCGATAGTAGATCGAACCATCGGACTTGTAAGCGTGATTGTTCTGCAGCAATTTTTCAATCAGCTCGACCATTTCGGGAATGTGACGTGTCGCGCGCGGCACGATGTCCGGACGTTCGAGACCAAGCGCATCAGCATCTTCCCACAAAGCTGCAATGTACTTCGCGGTATACTCGTCGATGCTCAGCTTTGCTTCCTGAGATTTGGCGATGATGCGATCTTCGACGTCCGTGATGTTCATCACGTGCGTAACTTTGTATCCCTTGAATTTGAGATAACGGCGCAGCACGTCGGCGGCGATCGCAGAACGAAAATTGCCGATATGCCCAAAGTCCCAGACGGTCGGGCCGCAGTAATAGAAAGCGGCTTCACCCTCGCGCATGGGGCGGAACTCTTCGAGCTGACCGGTAAGTGTGTTGTGAAAGCGAAGCATCAGGCTCTCATTAATATTAACGCGCCCCACAAAGCAAGGCGCGATGTCGAGAGTCTAGGTAAGGATGAACTTCTAGTCAACCGATAGGGTTGCTTTGTTGATGTCCGACAAACGTCAGTTTGTCGTTCCTGTTGATACCTGAATTTTTTTCTGACCAAGCTCGACGACAAGCTAAAGCTCGTCGGACCTGGACTTGAAATGATCAAAACCTTGTCGCTCCAGGGTCCAAACGCGATCCTTCTCGGCAACGCAAATCTTACCGGACTCCTTTGTAATCTCGCCTATCTGAGAAATCGAGATACCGTCAACCGTCTTTGGCAAGGCCGCGACCTTATCGGGAGTGACGGTAAACAACAGCTCAAAGTCTTCGCCGCCGTGCAAGGCCAGCAGAAGTGGGTCCAACGCGCGACGGCCGCAAAGAGCGGCGACCAGTGGATCGATAGGAATGCGCGCGGCATCGATCAAGGCGCCAACACCGCTCTCGTCACAAAGGTGATGAAGATCCGACGACAAGCCATCGCTGATGTCGATCATGGCAGTGGCGAGACGCTCTTCACCGAGCACCAGGCCCCAACCTACGCGTGGTTCGGGACGAAGGTGCCGCAGCAGCACTTGTTTCACTGACTGAGAGTCCGGATCGGTAACATCCCTGTGTTGGAAGCGCGCGCCGCGGTCCAGCAGTCGCAGACCCGCGGCTGAACCCCCAAGTGAGCCGGTTACGAAGACCTGGTCGCCGGCGCGCGCGCCCTGGCGTAGCACCGACTCACCACCTATGCATTGGCCCACTACGACGGAGTCGATCACTATCTTTTCGGGTGTCCGTGAAGTGTCGCCGCCCACCAGCCGAACGTCGTAGCGATCGGCGAGTGGAAAAAACCCCTCGTAGAATTCATCGAGAAAGTCAGAATTCCAAATGTCATTGGGAATGCCGAGGGAAAGCAGGGCAGATTGTGGACGCCCGCCCATGGCGGCTATGTCCGAGAGCGAAACCGCGATTGCTTTATGGCCCAACATCTGCCAGCTCGTGGTGTCGCGATGGAAATCAATGTCTTCGATCAGAAGATCTGTGGTCACCAGCGTGTCGCGTCCGGCAGTCTGGCGAATTACCGCTGCGTCATCGCCGATTCCCCGCAATAAGGATGAAGGATGAGATGGTAGGGATGAAGTGGAGTTGCCCGTGGTTGACTGACCACTGTGAAGGGCGCGAGCACGTATCGACCTAATAAAATCGACTTCGCTGCGACCTGGTGATGAAGCTTTTGATCGCTCGGGATGCTTTGCGCTGGACGTCTCTGCTTCATCCTTCATCCTTTATCCTTCATCCTTGCCTTTAGAGATTGCGACGCAGTGACTCGAGTCCGGCTTCGATCGCCTCAATCGAAGTTGAGAAAGAGAAGCGCAGATGACTTTCGCCGTGTGGTCCGAATACGACGCCTGGGACCGTTGCAACCTGCGCTTGCTCGAGCAGAATGTCCGCCGCCTCGCGGCTGTCGTGACTGATTCGCGAGACATCGGGAAACGCATAAAAAGCTCCGGCGGGAAGATCGCAGTGCAATCCCAGTTCATTCAATCCCGCTAACAGCAAATCGCGCCGTTCCTGGTAAGCCTTGCGGTGCGATTCCAGATGATCCGATTCAGTGGTAAAGGCAGCCAGCCCGGCCCACTGCGTCGGTGTGGAAACACCGTTCGACGAATACAGGGTTGTCTTACGCAGGCCGGTCATCCATGGTTCGCTGGCCGCTACATAGCCGAGACGCCAACCCGTCATCGCGAATGATTTTGAAAAAGTAAACGAAGTGATCGTTCGCTCCGGCATTCCCTCGAGCGAAGCAATAGAAAAATGGGCGCCGTCATAAACCAGATCTTCGTACGCCTCATCGGCGATGACAATCAGATCACGTGCGACGGCGAAACGCGCCACGGCTTCTGCTTCCGCGCGAGTAAAGACGATGCCGGTAGGATTCTGCGGCGTGTTGAAATAAATTACTCTGGTCCGCGAAGTGGTGTAACGCGCCAGCGTTTCTTCAAACCCATCCTTGCGAGCTTCCTGCGTCGGTACAAGTACCGTTCGCCCCTGACAATATGCGATCAGGTCCTTAATCGGCGTCCAGTATGGGGAAAAGAGAAGAGCTTCGTCGCCGGGATCAAGAATTGATTGAAACGCGCCAAACAATCCCTGCATACCCCCGGTCAGAACAATGACGTTTTCATCGCGTACCGGGATCCGATTCTTGATTCGTAGTTTTTCGGCGATGGCTGCGCGTAGTTGCGGCAGTCCGGAGGACGGCGCGTAACGCGTCTTATTCTCACGGAGGGCGTGGACCATGGCCTCCTTGATGAACTCAGGGGTGTTCATGTAAGGCTCGCCGCCTTCGAATTGATGCACCGTTGCGCCGCCCGATCGTAGTTCCATCACTCGATTGCGAATATTTACGATGTCGGAAAAGCCGACCTCATCAAGCCGAGCGGCCAGGCGGAAAACGGCGGGCGACGTTGTCACGTTTGTGGGTGAACCTCCAGAGATGCGCGTGAATGACAGGGGATTATAGCGTGCAGGTCGATCTCCGTCTAATGACTTGGGTCTTTGGACGTTTAGCAAAGAGCAAAGGGCAAAGGGCAAAGGGCAAAGGGCAAAGGGCAAAGGGCAAAGCAAAGAGCAAAGGGCGAAGGGCGAAGAGCGAAGAGCAAGAAGCAAAGACCAAAGACCAAAGACCCAAGTCCAAAGACCATCACATCCGCAGTTCAGGAATTACCTTTAAGCTTGAGATTTAACTCGCAACTGCTAAGTTCAAGTATTGACACAGGAATAGCTCACGAGTAACATGGCCCGGATTAAGAGGCCTGCTGGACGCAGACACCGAGCCGTACTTTCAACTTCCCGAAGCCAGACCTGAGCCGGCAAAGACCAGCAACTTTCCTTTGTAGGTCAAAAAGAGCATGAGCCATTCTGCCGTTGCAATCCCCGAAAAGCTCTTCTTCAAAATTGGAGAAGTTTGCGAACTAGCGGGAGTACAGGCGCATGTGCTGCGATATTGGGAATCGGAGTTTCCCACCCTCGCGCCCCAAAAAAATCGTGCCGGACAACGCGTCTACCGCAAACGGGATGTGGAAATGGCGCTTAGAATTAAAGAATTACTTTACGACGACCAGTACACAATCGCCGGGGCCAAGAAACGGCTGGCCAATGAAGTGCGCACCGGCACCCGGCTCAAGGTTGTACCGAATAGTCCCGAGGGTGACGTCCAGTCTCAGTCGACCGTGCCGGAAGGTCAGTCGGCTGCAAACGGTAGTCACGGAACAGTCGAGGACCGTCTGGCCTTACGGCGCATTGCCTCGGAACTACGTCAGCTCCTCGGCTTGCTTGAGGCAGAAGGCAAGGCGGCCATCCCCCGTCCGAAATAACTTGCGCACAAGCCGGCGCCTCCTCATTTGACAATTCTTTTTTTGCAGAGATACTAGTGAAATCAGAAGCGGGACGTGGCGCAGCCTGGTAGCGCGCACGCTTGGGGTGCGTGAGGTCCCGAGTTCAAATCTCGGCGTCCCGACCAGATCGAGGGCCTTCAATCATGACGATTGAAGGCCCTTTCCTTTTTCACTGTGGCATCGGCATCCTGCCGATGAGCCGACGGAAAGTTCTCCGTCACGCTTGAATTACACTCGCACTATAGGGGCGGGACGCAGGTGCCACGCGGTTCAACGGCCGCACTCGCCATTGCTGTGAGTGATGACCGAAGCAAAACGCTGCTGGTATTCAGCCGAGGTCAGGAACGAGCAAACCATACCCCTGAAGTTTCCCGGATCTTGATCCAGAACGTTGAGCCAGAAGTGGAATCCCCCTGCGTCGGGATTTCGTTGCAAGTAGCCAAAGTACTGCATCACCACGAAGCTCTGATTGTAAATAGCCTGCTTGAAGCCGGACTGTTCAATCGCCTCTCTGAGTACCAGACTGCGACTGTCATTGATATTCCCACCGATGTGATATTTGTCGATAAACGCCTGACGTTGCGCCGACAAGTCGACGCCGGCTCCGGCATTTATCGCCGCCAGCAAAGCGTCCACGTACGAATCTGCGGTCCTGCTCGAGTGGTACTTCTGCTGGAACTCCTCGCGATTGACAAAGGCGTTGACGAAAGTGGCTTTTGCTTCCTCGAGGTTCGCACCACCGACTACCTGTTGGCGATCCGCAGCGAACTCTGCGAACTTGACGCGTCTGCCGAGTGCCGCACTGTAGAGCCGATAGACGAACGAACCCTTCTGCTGAAATTCTGATTCAATATAGAAAGCAGCGCTGACACCGATGCGTTGTTGCTGCAGGCAATTTTGATCGGCGCCGCATTGGACCAGACGATCATCCCAGTAGGCCAGGCCACCCGAGTCGGGCTCGCGTCCCAGGAAGTCCAGATACTGTTGCCGCACGAAAAAGAGGTCCTCGTCGAGCGGATTAACCGTTGCCGTTGTATTTGCCGTGGCGGTGAACACTGCATCAGTCACGTTGCCGGTCGGCGACATTGAACGTTCACCAGGTGCAAAGGCGTAGTTTGCTCGTGCGGCCTTAATGTTATAGAACCCGCCGGGCTCAACACTAAAAGAATAAGAGCCGTCCGCTCTTGTGATCGTACGGTGATTTTCAGATCCACTGAGTTGCATGGCCACACCGCCCAGTGGGGAGCCGTCCGACGACGTAACTGCGCCACTGATTGTGAGTGGCGCCGCGGTAGGCACGAGCGCGCTGATAGCGGCCGTGAAGGGTGAAAGCGAAGTCACTTGTGCGCACAGTTCCCGGTTGGTGGTGCTCTTAATACTCGTAGGAAGATCCACCCAAATACCAGCTTCTTTGTGAAGCAATCTCACGTGGCTGAAGGCCGCGTCGTCTGTTATGGTCGGCAGATAAAGACAGACACTAATCGGGGTTGTCACAGTTGCGGTGGTGGAAAAGTCGTACGCCGGTCCGACGAAAGCGTCGCCCACGGGTGGCGAGGTTTGTGCCGCCGCATCCAGTTGAGTGAGCGAAGTGTTCCCGGCCGCGGTCACGCTGGGAAATACAATATAGGCGCCGCCGAAATCCGCTTTCACGTTTGAACCCGTGGGAGTCGAGCGAGTTAAAGTTCCTCGGGTGGTTGAGAGACAAACATTATCTACGCCAACCAGAAAGTAGTTCAGGCCCACCGCCTCAGCAAAGCGCAGTCGAGTGGTCCGGCCGGCGAAACCACTAACGTCATAGGATAAGATCGTCGGGCTCAGGAACAACGGGTCGCCCGGCTTCGTCTGGTAGAGCTTTACCCAGATGTCGTTATTGGAGATTGACTCGTTTGGCGAACCTGGCCGCATAAGGTCGATGCGAGCCTGCTGATTGCCAACATAGTCAAGTGTGTTGAGATTAACAAAGTTCACGTGAGTGTTGTTGTAATAGAAGTAGAACGAGAGAGTGCCGGATTGGCCCGCCGGCAAAGTGAAGTCCTGATAGAGTTCATGAGTGGAGGCCTGATTTTGATCGGTGACCGCGCCACGTGTGCCCTGTGGGGGAGCAGAGATGTTATGAACACTCAGTGGGGTGAGGGTCCCCGTATAGTTATACCAATTACCTTGATTGAAGGTCCGGTTATAGATGGTCCAACCCGTTAGGTCGGTGGTTTCAAAATCACCGTTAGTAAATATGCATTGTGCTTGTCCGCAGAGCGGAGCCATAAGCAAGAAGAGAAAAATCACGGTTAACCTGACTGGATTGCTGCGAATCTGGGCGAGTGCGAGCATGGGGGCCTCCCTGTCTGGGCGGAATTTTTGAACTGCCGAAAAAGCTTTTCACTAAGTAATGACAAAGCCTGCCATTCCATTTCGCGATTTTTTGGCGGGAGGGGAGCAGGACGGATAATAACAACGAAGATCAGTAGGGGTAGGGATTACAGCCAAACACTTGCGAACTAAATTTTCTTTGCGAGCTTAGCGCCTTTGGGGGAGATCGCTACTCATCAAAACCCGTTCCCACAAAGGCGCGAGCCGCAAAGGGTCAGTTCAGCTCTCCAATAATTCCGAAATCACAATTTCGGAAGTGAGCATTTTATGGACCGGGCACTTGTGCGCGATCTCGTGCAAGCGCGCGATCTGGTCTTCACTTAAATCGCCTTCAAAGTTCACCGCACGCTGAATGCGATGAATAAAGCCATCCGTTGAACGAGTGCACTCGGCGCAATCCTGCGCATGGACACGTTGTGCCCTCAGTCGGACGGTGACACGTTCAAGAGGCCAGGCTTTGCGTCGCGCATAAAGCGTCACAGTCATTGAAATGCAACTTCCGAGCGCGGCCAGCACCAGCGTGTAAGGATCCGGCCCCGCATCGTCGCCGCCGGCTTCGATAGGCTCATCGGTAAGCAACGTATGATAGTTGCCGTAAGCCACTTCGTTCTGCAGGTTCTTGACAGAGGTTACTATGACGTCGCTCATCGGGGTTTCTCCTTGTTATCGAGGTGCGACGAGAATATCAGAAACCGAAACCATTGATCAGCGGTACGACGAAGAGGGGCATGCCAGCAGTTCCGCTATAATCCTCCGTTTAGAAAGCGCACTTGTGCGCCCGGTTTGCGCAAAAATCGATGTCCGAATAATTTCTACCCTCAAGGCAGACGCACAAGTGCGCTCTCTAAAAGATAATGAGTAAAGGTGGGGTGCGAGAGACGATGAAGTTGCTCAAGTGGAACAGCAACCGGCCCGCTTGCCTGACCAGGCTTTGCTGGCTAAACTCCTTGGGCTCTAATAAGAAAAAAGAATAAAGAACCAGCGAATCACAAACATGAAGATTCACGAGTATCAAGGCAAAGAGTTATTGAAAAAGTTCGGAGTACCCGTGCCGCGTGGTTTCGTGGCCCGCTCTCCTGAAGAGGCGTATGACGCCGCGAAAGAACTGGCGACTCCCGTGGTTGTTGTTAAGGCACAGATTCATGCAGGTGGTCGCGGCAAGGGCGGCGGTGTGAAACTCGCGAAGAGCCCGGAAGAGGCGCGTGAGATTGCCGCCGGCATGCTCGGCATGAACCTCGTCACTCATCAGACCGGACCCGAAGGCCGCGAGGTGCGCGTGCTCCTGGTCGAAGAGGGCCTGCCCATCGACAAAGAATTCTATCTGGGCATCGTGCTCGATCGCGCCTCCGGACGCCCGGTGTTCATGGCCTCTGCCGCCGGCGGCATGGACATTGAAGAGGTGGCGGCGAAAACGCCCGAGCTCATCATGAAAGAGACGGTCGATCCCGCCGTTGGTTTTCGGGCTTTTCAGGCAAGGAAGCTGGCTTTTGGTCTGGGGATTCCCACAGCGCTCATCGCTCAGGCAGTTAAGTTCATGCAGGCTCTTTACACCGCCTATGAACAGATGGATGCCTCGTTGATGGAGATCAATCCGTTCCTGTTGACGAAGGATGATCGGCTGATCGCGCTCGATGCGAAAGTGAACTTTGACGACAACGCAATGTTTCGCCATAAAGAGTTTCTGGAACTGCGCGATCTGAATGAAGAAGAGCCCCTGGAAATCGAAGCTTCAAAATTCGATCTGAATTACATCAAGCTGGACGGGAACATTGCCTGCATGGTTAATGGGGCTGGATTGGCGATGGCCACGATGGACATTATCAAGCTGGCGGGCGGCGAACCGGCCAACTTTTTGGACGTAGGCGGCGGCGCGTCGCAGGAAAGAGTTGAAGCTGCCTTTCGCATCCTGCTCGCCGACCCGAACGTGCATGCAGTGCTGATCAATATTTTTGGCGGCATTGTCCGCTGCGACATGGTCGCGCGTGGGGTGGTGGAAGCGGCCAGAAAGCTGGGCATAGAGGTGCCCGTGGTGGTGCGTCTTGAAGGAACGAACGTCGAAGAGGGTCAGCGTGTAATTCGCGAATCCGGCTTGAACTTTACCGTCGCGAATGGAATGAAGGATGCCGCTGATAAAGTTGTAGCACTCGCTGCTTAAGGAATTTCCCGCAAGAAGGTGCAAAGTCACTAAGAGAGATATGAAGAATGGTCTAGTCGGTTAGTTTTCCATTGTATTAGGTTTCCTTTTGCAGCGCGCCGCTGCGGGACTTAAGCTGGACCCACCTTTATTATTCAGATCAAAATGATACTTCGCTGGCTCGTTCAAATTTCGCGCTATGGCCTGGCGGCATTGTTCCTGTTCACAGCCGGCGCCAAGATCGCAATCGTCAAACCCTTTTCCTTAAACGTAGGGGAACTGCTGAGTGCGTCGGGCTTTAACTACGCGCGCTGGATGTGGCCGGCGACGATTGCGATCATCGCCGCCGAGATCGTTGCCGCGTTGTTACTCCTGTTCCGACGCACCGTCAGAGTCGGAGCGCTCCTGGGTGGCTTGCTGTTAATCGGGTTCAGCGGCTTCGCGCTTTATTACGTTTACGTACTGCATGGTGAACCGCTCGAATGTGGTTGCTTTGGCGGGATTATCGCCAGCCAGTTGGGTGTCAAGACTGCTTTGCGGAATCTTGCATTGCTAATTCCCGTCATCATTGTTTTTTTTGGATCTCGAAAGCGGAAGCTTCCTTTAGGTGTTTCATGTTAAGTAGCACAGACTTCAGTCTGTGATGTTTGCCGGGCGATGAAGAGTAAAGAAAACTCTTAGCGAGGGGTCGCGGCAGCGCCCATCCGCCCCTGGCAGATTGATAGCAAGTTCTAATTTCCGAGGAGTCCAGCTTGGTAACTATTTCGTTTTGGGGTGGGGTCGGTACCGTTACCGGATCAAAGTATCTGCTTGAGACGGATGGGGCGCGCGTGCTGGTTGACTGCGGCATGTTCCAGGGTCTGAAAGAGCTTCGCGAGCGCAATTGGCAAGAGCCGCCCTTCGATCCCCGAACCATTAACGCGATTCTCATCACGCATGCCCACATCGATCATACCGGATATCTGCCGCGACTAATCTCGCAAGGCTTTCATGGACCAATCTATTGCTCGCGCGGCACCGCGGATCTGCTGAAGATTCTCTTACCCGATGCAGCCCGCCTGCAGGAAGAAGATGCTCACTATCGCAACCGCCACAAGATCACGAAACATTCGCCGGCCCTGCCTCTTTACACCGAAGCAGATGCGCTGCGGACTTTGGAACTCATTCAATGGGTTGGCAATACCGGCGGACCGGTGAACGTGGCTAAGGGTGTGCAAGCAGAGTTTCGCATTGCCGGTCACATCCTGGGCTCCAGTTTGGTGCTCGTTAAGTTGGCTGGAGCGGGCGACGACCAAAGCGGCCGAACTATACTTTTTTCGGGCGACCTGGGTCATTACGATCAACCAATCATCAGGGATCCGGTCAGTCCTCCTGCCTGTGACTATCTTGTTTGCGAATCAACCTATGGTGATCGCCTGCATGCGCCGGCGGAACCGAAAGATGAGTTGGCGCGCATCATCAAGGACGCAGCCGCTCGAAATGCGCCCGTCTTGATTCCGGCTTTTGCTGTGGGACGAACCCAGGAGATCGTTTATTTGATCCGCGAGCTCGAAGATGAGAAGCGCATTCCCATCCTGCCGGTTTGTGTTGATTCGCCGATGGCTTCAGCAGCGACCATTGCTTACAGCAAACGAACTGAAGAGCAGGACGAGGCTTATGCGTCCGTGCTTGCAAAACATGAGCACCCACTGCGCACGCATTCGATGCTCACCTGTTCGACTCGCGAAGAGTCGAAGCGGATTAATTCAGCCGAAGGCGCGCGCGTCATCGTCAGCGCCTCAGGAATGATGACGGGCGGTCGCGTCCTGCATCACGCCATTCGGCTCGTGCCAAATCCCGAGGCCACCCTGGTGTTCGTCGGCTATCAAGCGGCCGGCACCCTCGGCCGGCGGATTCAGGACGGGCAGAGTGAAGTGAAGATTTTGGGCCAATGGATACCAGTGCGCTGCCGGCTCGAAAAAATCGGCGGCTTTTCAGCCCACGCGGATTGGCAAGAGATTCTTCATTGGTTGGAAGGAATGCCGTCCGCACCGCGCCGAACTTTTCTGACGCACGGCGAGCCGGCGCCCGCGAATGCCATGGCCGAGCATATTCGGGAACGCTTTGGCTGGACTGTAGAAGTACCACAGTATGGCGAACATTTTGAGCTGTAACGCTAACTGTTAGTTTGCGTGACGTACCTACCGCTCGAGTGAGTGGAAGGAACCGTTCGCAAACTAACCGTTTGCGTTACAACCGATGGCCCGGCCACAACGCATCGTTGGCGCGCAAAGCGACGCGTCGGCTATACTTCGTAATCATCAAACGCAATTTATTTTCAACGAAATCGTGAAGAGACTTTTGAGGAGCAACATCAATTGAGCGTTCTCGTTAACAAGAGCACACGCCTGGTCGTACAAGGCATCACCGGCAAGGAAGGCACCTTTCATACAAAACAAATGGTCGAATATGGGACCAATGTTGTCGGCGGTGTTACACCGGGCAAAGGCGGCACCACGCATGAAAACATTCCGGTCTTTAATACCGTCGCCGATGCCGTAAAAGAAGCCGGCGCGAATGCCACAGTGATCTATGTGCCGCCTCCCTTCGCCGCCGAAGCTATTATGGAAGCGGCCGACGCCGGGATCCCGGTAGTTGTTTGCATCACTGAAGGAATTCCCACGCTCGATATGGTGAAAGTAAAAGAGTACCTGCGTGACCGGACCGCGACACGTTTGATTGGTCCCAACTGCCCCGGCATCATCAGTCCCGGCAAGTGCAAGATCGGCATCATGCCCGGTCACATTCATCGCGAAGGGCGAGTAGGTGTCGTTTCGCGCTCCGGCACGCTGACTTATGAAGCGGTGGGCCAATTGACCGCCCTGGGTCTGGGCCAATCGAGCGCGATTGGTATTGGCGGCGATCCAATCGTCGGCACCTCGCACGTGGATGCGTTGCGACTTTTTCAGGATGATGACGAGACCGACGGCATCGTCATGATCGGCGAAATCGGCGGCACCGCGGAAGAAGAGGCAGCAGCTTTCGCAAATGAGTATGTGACTAAGCCGATTGTCGCTTTCATCGCCGGACAAACCGCGCCGCCCGGCCGACGCATGGGCCATGCGGGAGCAATCATCGCCGGCGGGAAGGGAACCGCGGCGGAAAAGATGCAAGCGCTCACTAAGGCTGGGATTCATGTGGTGAAGTCGCCTGCGGATATTGGGTCGGCCATGAAAAACTTGCTTCAATAAAGGTCTTTGGTCTTTGGTCTTAGGTCTTTGGTCTTTGATCTTTGATCGTTAGCTCATGGAAGCCTTAGTTCTATGCAGTTCAAAAACCAAAGACCAAAGACCAAAAACCCAAATACAAAGGATAGTCTCGTTTAGTAAATGAACAATCAAACTTTTGGCATTATCAAACCCGACGCCGTTCGCGCCGGGAACATTGGCAACATCATTCAACGTATTAACGACAGCGGGTTCAAGATTCGCGCGCTGAAACTGGTGCATCTGACTCTGAAAGAAGCAGAGGGTTTTTACGCGGTTCATCGCGAACGGCCTTTCTTTGCTGGTCTGACGGAGTTTATGTCCAGTGCACCGTGCGTAGTGATGGTTCTGGAAAAGGAAGGCGCGGTCAAAGCCTGGCGCGATTTAATGGGAGCAACCGATCCCGCTGGGGCCGAGGAAGGCACGCTGCGAAAAGAATTCGGCGATTCAGTGGGCGAAAACGCCACGCACGGTTCCGACTCTGACGAAAATGCAGCGATCGAAATTGCTTACTTTTTTAGCAACCTTGAAATCGTTTAGGAGACGACAGACAATAGATGATGAGCTGATTTAGATCGTCATCGTCTGCGGTCCATCGCCCGAGTTATTATGAAACACTGTCCCACTTGTAGCGCCAATTTTGATGATGACGATCTGGGTTATTGCACAGATGATGGTACGCCCCTTTTGGCCGGCGCAAATCCTTTCGGCGCGGATGCGCAGGCGACCAGGATCTTCGCAGATCCTCCGGCCACCGAAGTCTTTTCCGCTCCGCGCCCCACTGAATATGGCGCCGGTACTCCGCCACTGGTAACACCCACGCCGGAGCCGTACCGTTGGGCCAATGAAACTCCGCCCGTCCCCGCATGGACTCCGCCGCCGGCGCCGATGTATCCGGCGGTTCGTCAACAACAACAGCAAACGACGATGGGACTTTTGTCTCTGATTTTCGGACTTGCCAGTATCACGATTGGCTGGCTTTGCCTGGGGTTGCCAATGGGAATCCTGGCGATCATACTTGGCATTGTGGCGTTGTCACAGGTCAAGAAGAACCCGACGCAGTATGGCGGCAAGCCGCTGGCGATTGTTGGAATGGCCACTGGCGGAATAGTGTTGCTGGTGCACCTGGCGATATTTGCCATCTGGATCATTGCGATGATTATTAATGCGGCCTCGAGATAGTTGCTTTGTAACGCACACCGTAAGGGCACCCAGCGGCGCGGCCCACCGGGGACCCCGGGTGTGCGTGATTGAGCGGCCTTCAACGTGGACGCAAACTAACAGTTGCGCTACAGCAGATGGATAATAATGAAGCGTTGTCCTACTTGTAACCGAACCTTTACGGATCCCAACCTGAGTTTCTGTATTGAAGACGGCACGCCATTAGTCATAACGGATACGCCTGCCTACGACGCCGAAGCGACAATCGTCTCACCCTCTGGTGGGCACACCTCCGGATCGTCTGAAGAACAAAAAGTAGCAGCCGGCGATTGGAAAGGTCCGGCTTATCAGCCGCCGCCACACTTCCCTGCGCCTCCACCGGCTGCGCCGAAAAAGAAACTATGGCCCTGGGTGGTTGGCTTCCTGGCGTTACTATTACTTGTGCTGGCGGGTCTGGGGATCGCAGCCGCGATCGTGGTGCCCAATATGATGAGGGCGGCAAAAAACCGGAATGAGAATCGTCCGGTCTTTGTTCCCTCTAATCCCAGTCCGGAAACAAACACCAATTCCAACTCAAACCTGAACGCGAACACGAATTCATTCGGGAACAACGAGAACGAAAATAGCAACGAGAATGCAAACGACAATGCGACGCCTCCGACCGATCAAGAAGCGGTGTTCGAGGATCTGAAAAATATTGAGGATGAATGGACCGCGGCAAACCTCAACGCGGACAAGAAGAAGTTGGCAAAGATCCTGGCTGATGATTACGTTGGTACTCAGTCGAACGGCTCAATGCAGGGCAAAGCCGACTATCTAAGAGACATCAAACCTGACCCCACAGTTAAGCGTTGGGAATTTCAAAGTCTAAAGCTGGCGCTGAATGGCAGTCGGGCGACGCTCACCGGCCTGGTTAGTCTGGAGAGCTCGGGAAAAGAAGAGAATCTCGTGCTGCGTTTCACGGATAAATTCGTTTGGCGCGACGGCCGCTGGCAGGCCGTTTCGTCCGAAGTCTCTCAGGTAAAGGAAGCGCAAAACTGAGGGGCAAAGAGCGAAGGGCCAAGCGCAGAGAGGAAGGGCAATCGACGCTCTCAAACTTGCAAATCGAAATGGCAATCCGAAATTCAAAACCATGTCAATCATTACGGACGTAATCCAATCAACGAAAGCCATCATCCAGGGTATGGGTGTGACCTTGTCCTACATTCCCAAACGGAAGTGGACGGTGCAGTATCCGGAAGAGCCGGTGACGGTCCAGCCCCGTTATCGAGGCCAGCATTTGCTGCACGTCGATGAGAATGGCAAGGAGAAATGCGTCGCCTGTTTTCTCTGCGCCGCGGCTTGCCCATCAGAGTGCATTTACATCATCGCCAAAGACGACCCGCGATCGCCCGCCGAACGTACCGGTGTCGACGAGCGTTTTGCTGAGGTCTATAACATCGATTACGGCCGCTGCATCTTCTGCGGTTACTGCGTCGAGGCCTGCCCCAAGGATGCGATCACCCACGGCTATAATTTCGAACTATCAGTCTACAACCGCGCCGATCTACTCAAGACCAAGACCGATCTTCTGATCACGACACAGCTGCAGTCGAAGAACTATCGCGTCGCTTTTTCTGACGAAGACGTGGACTCAGAATACAAGGAAGTCTGAAAAGACCAGAGGTAAGAAGTCAGAGTCTAGAAACTTCGCGATCAGCGAGTCAGAAGCTGATGCTAATCAATTCAGCCGACCTCTGATCTCTGACTTCTGGTTATGCGCCGCGAAATCCATTACAGCTGGGAATACAACCTCGAGGCCAGTCCGGAAAAACTATGGTCCTTTGTTGCGGATACCAACCGCTTCAATCGCGACACTGGAGTTCCGTCGGTTGACGTAGCGACAGGCAAGCAAGCACGTCTGCAAAACGCGCGGCGCCGTTTGCGCCTGTCGATCTATGGCATGGCTGTCGAATGGGAAGAGCAACCGTTCGAATGGGTGCGCCCGGTGCGGTTCGGTGTCGTCCGCACTTACACCAAAGGACCGATGGCCCAGCTGCGGGCGCTGGCCGAATTGACCCCACTGCCCGACGGCGGCACAAAACTGAAGTACAGTGTTTGGGCCCGGCCGAAATCGTTGTTGGGCGCCATCGTAATTCCCCTGCAACTAAAGTTGGTTAGCGCCGGCCGCTTTGCCCGCGCTTTCCGAGAGTACGATCGGATAGCTTCGGTTGAGACGCTCGCGCCGGCGACAGAGTCTCGCGTGGAGCTATCCGCGCCTGCACTCGCGCGCTCTCGAATCACCAGGGAAAAACTTTTGAGCGAGGGGGCCGAGTCGAGCATTGTCGATCGCCTGATCGATTTTGCGCAGAGCAGCGACGAACTTTCCGTAACCCACATGCGCCCCTACGAACTGGCCGATGACTGGAAAGTTTCGCGGCGTGCGGTGCTGGAGACTTGCTTGCGCGCAACCCGCGCCGGACTACTCGATTTGCAATGGGATCTGCTTTGTCCTCTTTGTCGCGGTGTGAAAGAGACAGGTGGATCGCTGCGCGACATCAGCTCGCAGATTCACTGCGAAATATGCCGCATCGATGCCACGGTAAACTTTGATCGCTATGTCGAAGTTACGTTTCGGCCCAATGCTTTATTGCGCCGCCTGGAAACCCAGGAGTTCTGCATGGGCAGCCCGCAACGAACCCCGCATGTGGTCGCGCAACAGCTGCTGCCGGCGCACACCAATCGCACCCTCACCATGCCGCTCGAGCCGGGAAGGTACCGTTTGCGAGCGTTGGAACTGGCCGGAGGGCAGGACGTGACGGTGAGTCACGACGCGAACGAATCGGCAACCATCAGGATCTCACCTGCCGGTTGGCCCAACGAAGTACTGAGACTCAGCACGGAAGCGTTGCTGTATATTGAAAACACTACTGAGGCTGAGCAGTTGTTCATACTCGAACGTTTGGCGTGGAGCGATCAAGCCGTCACCGCCGCGGAGGTAACCGCCCTTCAGGTCTTTCGCGACTTATTCTCGAGCGAAGCGCTGCGTTCCGGGCAGCAGATTTCGGTGGGCACCATGACTGTCCTGTTCACGGATCTACGCAACTCAACACGGATGTATCGCGAGATCGGCGACGCGACGGCATTCGGGCGGGTGATGAATCATTTCGATGTGCTGAAGCAGGCGATCGCCGCGGAAGAGGGAGCTCTGGTAAAGACAATCGGTGATGCCGTGATGGCAGTGTTTCGGGAACCGGAGAATGCCTTGAGGGCGATGCTCAAGGCACAACAAATTCTGGCGGCGCCACCCGACGGATCACCGGCGCTGATACTGAAGGCCGGATTACATACTGGTCCCTGCATCGCTGTGACTCTAAATGATCGCCTGGATTATTTTGGCTCGACCGTGAACATGGCGGCGCGTCTGGAAGGACTTTCGACCGGCAACGATGTGATAATCTCGCGTCCAGTGTATGAAGATCCGCAGGTGCGCGAGATGATCGATAGTCCGGAGGGAGAGCTCGCTGCTGAACGATTTGAGATTCCATTAAAGGGATTCGATCAGGAACAGTTCGAGTTGTGGCGGATCGGGCGACGGTAAGAAACGCTGGCACAGATTTACACGGATGTACTCTGATAAGAAGCGAAATAGAGTTAAGCGGTCTGCTTTTTTGTTTTCGTGCAAATCCGTGTTCATCTGTGGCTAGATCAAATCCATGTCATTCATCTTAGAAGCTCGTGACGTTTCCAAGGTCTATCAAATGGGCAGCACGACGGTGGCTGCCCTGGACCACGTTTCGGTAACGGTCAACGCGGGTGAGTTTGCCGCGATACAAGGGACGTCAGGGTCCGGAAAATCTACTTTGCTGAACGTGTTGGGTGGACTCGATCATCCGACCGCCGGCGAAATTCTTTTCGACTCGAAACCGCTGGCGCCGTTAAGTAAGAAGGCAATGGCGCGCTATCGCCGCAACTCAGTAGGGATGATTTTTCAGGGCTTCAATTTGATCCCGACCATGAGCGCCGAAGAAAATGTCAGCCTGGCGCTGGCGTTTGCCGGCGTACGCGGCAGTCAGCGCAGGAAACGGGCGCAGGAGTTGTTGGACCGAGTCGGTCTGGCCGATCGCCTGACGCATCGTCCGACGGAATTGTCCGGCGGGGAACAACAGCGAGTGGCGATCGCGCGGGCTTTGGCGAATCGGCCCCGAGTCCTTTTGGCCGACGAGCCAACCGGCAATCTGGACTCGACGCGCGCGCATGAGTTGCTCACCTTATTAAGGGCGATGGTTGCCACCGATGCACTGACGATCATCATGGTCACTCACGATCACGAACTGGCACAGACCTTTGCCGATCGCATTATTCTGATGAAAGACGGCGCGGTGGTGAAGAAGGATGAAGGATGACAGCAGAAGAGACGCCGCGAAAAGCCGACGAGGAGACACGGAGACGCGGAGACACGGTGAAAAAGAGAGGAACGAATTAACTTTCGCGTCGATTAGTTTCCTGAATAGCGTCTACAAAGGAAAGTGACAAGAATGACTACACATCCCCGCGTCCCCGTGTCTCCCCGTCCTTCATCCTTTCTAACGAGGTAACCCTATGTCCAACAATCCTGCTCCCCAGATGACGCTCGAGGCGATTCGCTCGGTTCCCTTATTCGCTTCGCTCGATGATGATGCGGCGGCTCGCCTGCGCAGTTTGTTAATTGTGAGCGAGGTGTCTGCGGGAACGCCTTTATTCTGGACCGGTGACAAGGGCGATGCTATGTATCTGATCGAACGCGGCCGCGTGCGTATCAGTATACGCGACAAGGACAACCAGCAAATCACGCTGGCCGAACTCGCCCGCGGTGACTTTTTCGGCGAGATGGCGATCATTGACGGTAAGCGCCGTTCAGCGGATGCGACCGTTACAGAAGAATCGCGCTTTGCCATTCTCTCCCGCGCAAACTTCATGGCTTTTATTCAAAGTAATCCCATCGTGACGTTAGAGATGCTTAGCGCTGCCTTCGAACGCTTGCGACGCACGGATGAGTTACTGCAACAACGCGTTTCGCGCAATGCGAATGATGAAGACAAGAAGCGCATGACGCTCTCTGATCGCATGGCGGATCTGCTCGCTGAATTCGGCGGCAGCTGGAAATTCATCGGCGTATCGCTGGGGTTGATTGCTAGTTGGATCATTTTCAATTCCTACATTTTGGTCCGCGGCTTTGATCCGGTGCCTTACCAGATGCTCAATTTGACGCTGGCGGTAGTGGCGGGTTTACAGGCGCCGATTATCATGATGTCGCAGAACCGGCAGACGGAAAAAGACAGGTTGCGAGCTGACCTCGACTATCAGGTGAATTTGAAGAATGAGCTTTCGCTGATTGAAGTGCTACGCCGCCTGGATGTGATTGAGAGCGAGCGCTTGCCAAAGCTGTTCGAAGAGCAGAATGCAAGACTGAAAGGGAAGTAGTCAGTGACCACCAATCATGATTCAAGCAATCTTTTTCGATTTCAATGGTGTCATCATCGATGACGAGCCGCTGCAACTCAAAGCCTATCAGGAGGTGCTGGCGGCAGTGGAAATCAGTCTGACTGAAGAGCAGTACTATGCTTCGATGGGTATGGATGACAAAGCGTTTCTGCGCGCCGCCTTCAAACGCGGTGACAAAGAGCTGACTGAGGCCATGATGCAACAGTCGATGGACCAGAAGTCCGCGATTCATCGTCGCCTGATTGAAAATGAACTGCCGTTGTTTCCCGGCGTCGTTACCTTTTTGAAGACTTACTCGCGTCGCTATCAACTCGGTCTCGTGAGCATGGCGCGACGCATGGAAATCGAATATGTGCTGGAACGCGCGCGACTGGCAAAGCTGTTCTCGATAATCGTCAGTGCCGAGGAAGTCACAAATTGTAAGCCCGCTCCGGAGTGCTATGAACTGGGTTTTGCGAAAATGAATGCAATTCGCGGCGGCAAGCGTCAGCCGAATCTGCTGCCGCAGGAATGTCTCGTGATCGAAGATGCAGCACAGGGTATTGCCGCTGGTCGCGCTGCCGGCATGCGCACGCTGGGCGTGACTAACACTATCGCCGAGGCGACGTTGCGAACTGCCCACGCGGAAGTTGTGACCCGGAGCTTGGCGGACTGGACCGTCGACGCGGTGGAGTTGCTGTATGTGTAGGAAGGATGAAGGATGAAGCGGGTGTGTCAGTGACACCGTTAGCGGGTGGGTTCCTGCGCCGTCCCCACGGCGAAGAGTTGATTTGACATTTGAAATTGATATCGCAAACCAACAGAACCGAGAACCACAAGAACCTGGAACGAAAAGCGAAGAACTAAGACCAAAGACCAAACCCAATCCCTTCATGACTCCAAAAACCAAAATTCTTGCCCAGGACATTCGTCGACGTTTTGCAGATTTGGTCGGCAAGCCCGGCGAACTGGTCGACCTCGCTCACGCAGCATTGCTGATCGCAGCGGAGGAAGGGATGCAGGTCGATGTGGCCCACTACCTGTCATTGCTGGACGAATTGGGGCGGACGGGCGCCGCTCGCGTGGCGGCTCGTCCTGGCGCCGGTATCGAGGCATTCAACGAATTCATTTTTGAGGAAAAGCGTTTTCACGGAAACCAAACCGAATACTATGATCCGCGCAACAGCTTCCTGAACGACGTACTGGATCGGCGCGTCGGTATCCCAATTACCCTGTCAATTGTTTATATGGAAGTTGGCAATCGCGCCGGGCTTGAGACCCAGGGCATCGGGCTGCCCGGCCACTTTATCGTGCGGGCTCGCGAAGCAGGATCACTCGAAGCCTCGCTCGTGGATCCCTTCGACGGTCGAGTGATAGATCGTGAGGATTGTCAGGCGCGACTGGATGAACTTTTTGAAGGAAACGTCGCGTTGTCGGAAGAGCACTTGCGCAGCGCGAGCGCGCGCGAGATTCTGGAGCGCCTGCTGACCAATCTGAAAGCTATTTACATGCGGGCGCGAATGTATCGACAAGCCCTGGCGACAGTCGAACGAATCATCCTGGTGCGGCCCGGCGACGCTTCCGAGCATCGTGATCGAGGCGCATTGCTGGCACAGCTTGATCGCTTACCCGAAGCGGTCTGGTCCACCCAGCTCTATCTGCAATTGCAAGCAAGCGCCCCCGACGCCGAAGAAGTGAAGGAACAACTGTATGTCATGCAACGACGCCTGGCGATGATGAATTGATTAATAGGTCTTTGGTCTTAGGTCTTAGGTCTTTGGCGCTTTGAGCTTTGTACTTTGAGCTTTGTACTTTGCACTTCTTCTCGATACTGTTTTTCCCAAGCTCAAGAGTTGAACTAGCTGAAGATCAAAGTACAAAGCACAAAGATCCAAAGGCCAAGAGCCAAAGACCCAAGACCCAAGACCAAAGACCATCTTTACAATGAGCTTCCTCGACATCCTCTATCTAGCCTTGCGCAACTTGCGGCAGGCGAAACTGCGTGCGGTGTTGACGACGATGGGTGTGATCGTCGGTGTCGCAGTCATCGTCACGATGGTTTCATTCGGCCTCGGGTTGCAGCAGAACATGCTGGCCAGGTTTAAGGCACTCGATCTTTTCAACGAGATGAGTGTCTTTGGAAAAAGTCTCAGCACTCTCGCTTCGGGTCTCGACCGCGGCCGCCAGGATGCTGACTCCGGTGGCGATCGGCGTGGGCCACGTCTGCGTCCGGACAAGGCCCCGACGCGCATCCTTGATGACGCCGCCATAGCAGAAATCGCAAAAATCCCGGGTGTTGCCTATGTCGAACCTTCGATCGGCTTTCCTGTGTTCGTGCGCGCAAATGGACACGTGCAGACACAGTATGTAGGCGGCGCAACGGTACCCAACGCCTCGTCACGATTCAAAGATTTTGTTGGCGGCCAAATGATCAGTAGCCCGGACGCCGATGAAGCGGTAGTCAACGAACGTTTCACACGCGAGTTCGGATTTGCCCGGCCTGAAGATGCGGTGGGTAAAACCATCGAATTCCTGACACCGCTGGACGAACAAAAAGGCCAGGCCCGGGAGTCGAAGAACGAAGAGGTGCCCAGCGGTTTTTTTGGTTTGCCGCTCGACGATCAGGAAAGTGCCGAAGCAAAAGCCGGCAACCTCGCCGCGCACTCATTTCGGATCGCCGGTGTATTGAATACTGAGTTGAAGGAAGGCGCGGGGCAGGGAGGTATGCGCGGGCTGTTTCCCGGTGCCGGGATCTATGTTCCGCTGAAGACCGCGCGTCAGTGGATCATCGATCATCGGGGTCCGATGAGCCAGGTCGCGCTGGCCCTGGCGCGTGAGAGTGGCGCCTTGAGCAGTTCCGGACTCGAAGGTTATGACTCAGCCGTAGTGCGAGTAACCAACCCGGTGGTCCTGACTGAGGTGCGAAAGCGGCTGACGGAACTTGGTTTTGGCAGCTTTTCAATCGTCGATCAGTTGGACCAGATCCGCACTGTATTTCTGATCATCGATTCGGTGCTTGGACTGTTGGGTGGAATTTCGTTGCTGGTAGCTTCGTTTGGAATTGCCAACACCATGATCATGTCCATCCTCGAGCGCACGCGTGAAATAGGAATCATGAAAGCTATAGGAGCTGAAGATCGCGAGATCAAGCTAATCTTTTTTGTAGAGGCCGCGGTGTTGGGGTTGACCGGCGGAGTAATTGGAACCCTGTTCGCCTGGGGTATTGACGGGATTGCCAATCGCGCTGCCTACCGCTTTATTTTGAAACCGCAGGGTGCGTCGTTTATAGATTTCTTTTCCATACCGCCTTATTTGTGGTTAGGCGCCATCCTGTTCGCGCTGGTGGTTTCAATCGTAGCAGCCCTCTATCCGGCCACGCGCGCCGCGCGGATCGATCCGGTAAAAGCGCTGCGCCATGATTAGCATGGGATTTGTACTTGGTTTAATACTTGTGCTTAGAGCCTTGTGCACGATGTGAGCTTTAATGCGGCTTTGCCGCAAAGGGTCCGGTAGAGAATCTTGTCGCGGCCTCAATGGACCAGAGTCTTCTCAATGCGACGATCCGGTATCAACCACATGATCGCCACCACCATGTAAAGCGCACCGGCCAACCACGAATTGACAAACGCAAGGGGAATCGCGACCAGATAAATCACCATTGAAATCTTGCCTTTGAAATCCGAACCGATGGCCGCCGCCAACGCGGAAGTCTTGCCGTGTAAAGCCAGCAACAAGCGCGTAAGAATGAAGTAGGCAATCGCCGCGCACAACAACACAACACCGTAGAGGGCCACGGGCCACGGGGCAAAATGATTTTCGCCCATCCAGTTGGTGACAAAGGGCGTCAGCGATAGCCAAAATAGAAGATGCAGGTTGGCCCACAACACTGGTCCATTAACATGCTGCACCGCCTGTAACAGGTGATGATGATTGCTCCAATAAATGCCGATGAAAATAAAGCTGAGGACATAACTGACGAATACGGGCAGAAGAGGTTTCAGCGCGCTGAGGTCGCCACCCACCGGAGCTCTGAATTCCAGCACCATGATGGTGATGATGATTGCCACCACCCCATCACTGAACGCTTCCAGACGTCCTTTGCTCATTATTATTCAGAAGAATATAGACGAATCTCTGGGCTGTCTTCCGTAAGCCTGATCATTCCCTCGAATTTGAGTCCGATCTTTTCCAGTACTCTAATCGAAGCAACATTGTCCGGGTTCGTAATTGCCAACAGGCGTCTCAGGCCGATCGTGTTGAGGCCATAGTCCTTTACCGCCGCGGCTGATTCGAAGGCATAGCCTCGAGCGCGAAATTCAGGCAGAAAGGCAAAGCCGATATCGACGTCTGCCAAAGCGTCTCTCTTAACGAGTCCGCAAATTCCGATAGGGATCAGGTTTGATTTCAGGGCAACCAGATAAAGTCCAAATCCGAGACGCTCATAGCTCTCCTGCGGACCTTTCAAGATGTATTGACGGCCGGCTTCAATGTCTCTGACGTTCTTGTCGCCTATGAAACGCAGGAACATCGAATCATTTAAGAGCTCAAGAATGAAACCCGCATCATCGAGCGACAGTTTGCGCAGCGTCAAGCGCTCGGTTTCGAGGACATTCATGCGTGTTTGTCAGTTGTCTGAAGACTGTAGTGTCCGCGCCATCAGGATATCGTTTTGAGGATCGCCGCCCAACTGAAAAAGATGTTCCCCAAACTCCTCAAACTTCCATTTGCGATAAAACGCTCGGGCCCGGCCATTGTGTTCCCAAACCCCCAGCCATAAGGTGCGATAGCCTCGCTTCTGTGCGAGGTCGATGCAAGCCTGCATCAGACTCGCGCCCACCTGGCGACCATGCCATTCACTGGATACATAAAGACGCACCAACTCGATAGGTTTCTCACCACTGGACTGATGTGGTAAGGCGCCGGCGTGAAGCATGGCGTAGCCCACCGCTGTTTGATCAATTTCGGCGATTAGGAAAGTGGCGAGACCGTCGGCTAATTCCGCGGCCAGCTGTTCCGGGCTGAACGCGGCAGCCAGATAGTCGGCCATATCTTCCGCTGTATTGTCCGCGGCGAAAGTTTCAGAAAATGTCCGTGAACCAAGTTCGATCAGCAGCGCTGCGTCAGAATTAGTCGCCTGACGGATCACGGGGATGAACTTCTGTGTCATGGTGAAAGACTTTGAACGCGAAGAGCTCTATATGTCCAGGGACTGGAGTATTTCCAGGGCACGCTCGGCTTCCGCCCGGTTGACGATTAGCCGAACACCTGACGTTCGCTGCAGATGAGGTTCCATTCCTCCTGCGTCGTCTTTGAAGACAAAGCCGCGAACGCCTCCGCCCTCGAGGAGCTGGAGAGCCATATCGGCCTCGATCTCATCTGAGAAGGCTCTGATCGCAACTATATCATCTGGCATAAGTTCTCCTGGCTACTCAAGTTGAAAGGGGTTTGCCACAACTATTACAAAAACGAGCCGATGAATCTTTTTGGGCTGCTCCGCAACTACCACAGGTCAGACCGACCCGCAGGTTCGCGCCGCAGCCGGAACAAAACGCAGCGCCTGCGGTATTCGCCGCGCCGCAGGTTCCACAGCGTCCGGGCAGGGGTGGAACATAGCCGCCCGCTTTGCGCGCGATGTGGTCTTCGATTATCTTCCACGCGTCTTCGGTAATTTTGAATTGCCAGTATGCACCGAGCGCCGGCAGTGCAATCAGCAATCCGGCGGACAACACGATGGCAATCGCGGCCACGGCAGCTTTGTCAAACCATTTTTGCATGCCGATTTCGACACGCGTACCGCCGGCCTCTGGAGTGATCTTGACCGTTAACGCCGCCGACAAACCGGTCATTTCGCGCAGAGTGCCGGACTTGCGTGCTTGCAAAACGGTGGTCGAAGACACCTGCATTGTTTGGACTTCGTAATCGGCATCAAACAGGGTTCGCAGCTCTGCAATTAAATTCGGAACGTTGGCTTCAACGCCAGGATAGTATCTGCTGTCCATATATGTGTTGTCCTCTTGCAGGTATTCTACGCGAAGATGCCGAATAAGGTTCAGCTAAGAAGGTCGCACCGTACTGTTTGAGAAATATGCCGGGCTTTCTATAATCTGGCAGCTACGCGGATATTGGCCTGAGGCCCTGGCATCGGAAGCGAATCGTTGCTGCGTTCAGGCACGCCACTAAGAGTTTGCGAAAGCGTAGTATGCGACGTTGAAAGCTTGCGTCTGATCTAACCGAAAGTTAAGCGTGATGAGTTCAAGCATTGAAACGATTCATTCGAGTTCACGAATCAATTAGAACAAGAGGAAAAGGAGCAAGGAAAATGAGAGATCGCAATTTCAAACCCAGGACCGGCGTCATTCTGATCTGTATCGCCGGTGTGCTCGCGGCTGCATCGTTGGTCCTGGCCCAGCAAAACAGAACCCCGCGTCCGCAGTCGGACCTGAAGATTACTTACAAGGTGAGTATGAATTCCGCCGGAAATTCCATGCCCGCATCGGAAAGCACTTCCATGATCAAGGGCGTGCGCGAACGAACGGAAGATCATCGTGGTTACTATGACAGCGTCAGTATCATGCAATGCGATCTGAAACGGACGATCCAACTCAACGACAAGACCAGAAAATACATCGTGAATACGATGCAGGATAGTGAGGCAAGCAGTTCACCCGCGGCGCCGGCGACGAGACCGAGTTCGGCTGGACCATCCCGTCGCGGTGGCGTTGTCACTTACATAACTTCGTCCAGGGACACCGGCGAGCGTAAAGAAATGTTTGGATTCACTGCACGGCATGTGAAGACCGCGACTCGGATTGAATCATCTCCCGATGCCTGCAACCCCCAAAAGCAACGGTTTGAGCAGGACGGTTGGTACATCGATTTGAATTTCGGACTCAGTTGCGACTTGGGTCATGCGCAAATGGTACGACCGCCGCAGATGCCGACTGGCGGTTGTCAGGATCGTACGCAGTTCCGCCGCGAAGGAACCGCACGCACCGGGTTTCCGCTAAGCGAAACCACCACGATTTACGATCAAAACGACCAGCCGTCGTTCAGCTCGACAAAAGAAGTTGTCGAGCTATCGCGCCAGCCGCTTGATGCGGCGCTATTCGATATTCCCTCCGGCTATAGCGAAGCCGGAAACTGGCAGGAATTGAACGGCCAGCCGGATGCCAATGCGTTGATGGCCGAAGCGATGGGCCGCAATCGCCCCGCGACCGAGTCACCGGAACGAAACCGGATGAGTGCGGCCACTGAATCAAAGCGGCCCGGAACGATCCGCATCGGTGTGGTCCAAATCAACAACCGGACGAATAATTCGGTATCAACTGAAGGCTTGCGCGAGCGCTTGATCAGTAGTCTTGGTGGAGGAAACGTCGAGGCTGTACCGCTGAATGCCAGCTCAACTGCGGACGCTGATGCCGAAGCGAAAGCCAAACAGTGCGACTTTGTCCTTTACACCGACATTGCTGTTTTGAAGCTCTCTGCGGCGAAAGCATTCGGCGGAATGTTGGGCCGTGCTACCGGAGTCGGATCAGGAAGCATTGGTAAGACTGAAGCGAAGGTTGAGTTCAAACTAATTCCGGTGGGAGAGACTTCGCCGCGACTGCAATCAACGTCCTCAGGAAAAGAAGAAGGCGACGATGCCAGCGCCGGCGCTGCGATTGATGCCGAAGCAAAGGCCGTTAGTGCGGCCAGTAAGAAGAGAGGATTAATTGTAAGTGGTCTTGGGTCTTTGGCCTTCGGTCTTTGGTCTTTGGACTGCAAATTGTAAGTGGTCCGATTCCAGCGGCGCATCGAAAACGTCAAAGACCCAAGACCAAAGGCCGAAGGCCAAAGACCCAAGACCTTTACGGTTTCTCTTTCGGCTTCTTCGTCTTCCCTTTGCCCTTTTCCGGTTCGACTTGCGCGGGCAGCTTCTTGGCAGCCTCGATGATCGATTGAGCGTTTTCCAGCGCTTGGGAAATGCTGCTAATCTCGTCGGCGTTTTTGGTCTGCTCACCGAGCGGCGTTAGTTGCGTGATGAGTTGCTCGGCGGTCGTGTCGAGTTTGCGCAGCGCTTTCGAGAGCAGTGGATTCTTTTCATCGTGGAAGCTAACGTCATCGATGTTGGTGATTGCTTCTTCGAGGATCTTCGCGATGTCGCCAATCAATTCCGCCCTTGTGCCCTTGGGCAGCTCACCCCACTTTTCTGAATCCTTCTGAAGCTGCTTCACGTTGCTTGCCGCTGCGCCATTCAGTGCGAGCATGCGCCGCTCGATCGCCTTGACAAATATTTCTGTTCTCTTGTCCAGGACTTGTGACTCCTGGACCAATTCGACTTCCTGAGGTGTCAGGTGATCCCGCGACTGAGCAGCGGCGGCGAAACTGGTTAGCAATAATAAAAGGATTAGGGCGAGGAATTTCGAACAGGCTTTTATTTGCATCACGGTTGTCTTTCGGGTTTGGGGGTGGTCTTCGGTTTGTCGTCTTCATCGAGCTTCTTATGGCCATCGCGAACAACAGTGTGGCCATAAAACGCGTTCAGCGCATCGGTGCGGCCTTCGCGCGCGAAGTCTTCCACCTCTTTCATTCGCAACGCGTATTCGAGCGGGGTGGCCCGCCGCATGGCGGTCAAACGCGGACCTTGCGCGCGCAAGGCCAGTTCCAGGTGCTTATAATGATCACGAGCTTTGCCGCGATCGGAATTCATTTTGGCAAGAAACTTAAAGCCGTCCTCGATCAGAGCGAGGTAATTGCCGAGTTCCATCAGGGACGCATCGTATCTTTGTTGCGTAGCTGCCGTCTCAGCGCGCTGCAAGTGAAGATCGGCCAACTCAATGATGCGCCGAATGTGCGCTTTGGGATCTTTGGACTCGTTAAGCTGGATACGATCGACTTCAGGGATCGTCTTCATTGGCGGTGGGGCGGGAAGTTGATCCTGAGGCTTCGCCTCCTGACACCAGGTCACGGCACAAAAAGCTGCGGCCACCATGGCCCACCGCAGGACTTTCGGAATGCACCGATGAGTTCGTCTGAGGTTCATTCTTGACCTGACGCTGGTCCAACGAGACTTCTGTCGAGTAACTATCCCTTGCGCTTGACGCCCTGCTTCAGTTGGATCTGCCGGCGCAGCGGTGGCAGTCGGAGTTTCACCTTTTCAATCTCGAGTTCGTTCACTTTGGGGTCGGCTCGTGTCATGAATAGTTCGTAGTTCGCGAGCGCATCTTCGAACTCGCCGAGTTTGTCGTGGGCGGTGGCGATAAAGTAATAAGTAACGACCAGATCAGGTTTCGCTTCCAGTAACCATTTGTACTCCGGCAAAGCCTCGGTGAATCTCTTCAGTTCATAGAGCGCGGTGGCTAGATTAGCATGAGCCACATAATTATTGGGTGTCGTTGAGATCACGTGGCGCAGGATGTTGACTGCGTCCTCGAAGTGTCGCGATTGAACGAGCGCGGCCGCGTATCCCGTGGCGTGATCAGGATTCTTTGGATCGATCTCGTTGGCGCGGCGATAGAATTCCAAAGAACGCGCCGGATCGTCCGTTCGGTATGATGCGCCGAGTCGCGCCAGCAGCAGGGCATGGCGCGGATTCTTTTGCAAAAGAATTTCCAGGGCCTGCCGCGCCTTCGAGGGATCGGCATCATTGGCCGCCTCAATTTCTGCCGCAGTTCCTATGACTTTGATTTCGCCCTGAGCCGCGGCGGGAGAAGGCCTCCTTGCAATTCCCAGAGATTGTGCCGTGCGCTCCGCTTCTTCGTCCTTCCCGGCGCGCTGATAAAGCTCCAGCAGGCGAAAAAGAATTTGCTTATCAGCGGGCTTGACGTGCTCGGCAGCTTTCAGATCTTCGATTGCGTGTTCCAAGTCACCTTCAGCCGCACGCAGGTCGGAGCGCTCAACCAGCGCGGCGATGTTCTGAGGCTCCATTTGCAGCGCACGGTCCAGACTCGCTTTTGCACTCACTTTGTCTCCGAGGGCACGCTCGGTCATGGCTCGCAGAACCCAGGCCGAAACGGGAGCGTCCTTATCGTCGGTGGCGCGCTTTGCCAGCTCGGCAGCGCCCGAGGCATCGCCGGCGCGCAGACGAAGTTCGGCAAGCGCGCGTAGCGCGGCGGTGTTCTGTGGATCAAGTTTGAGGGCCTGGCGCAGGACGGGTTCGGCTTCTCGATCACGATTGTCTCGGGACAAAAGGGTGCCCAGCGACGAGTAAGGCAGGGCCCAATCTTTGCGCAGTGCAATCGAGCGCCGCAAAGCGGCTTCGGCTTCCGGCAAGCGGTTCAACGCGATCAGCGCACTGCCAAGTTGAAATTCGGCCTCGGGAAATTCAGGACGCAGCTTGATCGCCTGTTCATAAAAGTCCACTGCTCTTTCAAAATCGCCGTGAGCGTGTGCATTCTGTCCGCGCTCGAATAATTTTATGGGATCGGCGGAGCTGTCGCCGAGGTCATCGGTTTGCGCCGTGGCGCCCACCGCAAGAAGCGACGAAAACAACAGCGCTGAAGTGATGAAAGCAGCGAGCCGAGAGCGTGACCACAGAAGTCTGGGAAACCAGCTAACCATTCAGGATCGAAGACCGACTACAGCGTTAAGGAAGATAGATTCGGGGAGGCTTTGATGTTAGCACGCGCTAACTCGCGACGTCCAAAGACTGCTGGTTGGTATCACGCCGCGATGAAAATACTTGTGGTTGCGCTCTCTCAGGTCATGCGCTACCATGCGATTTCGTAATCCCAAACAGTGATTGAGTTGACCGAGATGACGCGCTTCGCGCAAGCTTTCGCTTCTTACAAAGAGGGAACCCGGTGTGAATAGTATCGTAACCGCGGAGGTCACAATCGACGGTGAGAGGCAAAGTAAAGAGAGGCTTTCGGCCGACGTGTTGGCGAAAGAGGAACGACTGCGGGAGCTCTTTCGCGAGCTGCGATCCGTCATTGTGGCGTTCTCGGGAGGCGTCGACAGTACTTATGTCGCCTACATCGCGAATGCCGAGTTGGGCGAGAGCGCTATTTGCGTGACCGGCGAGTCGGCTAGTCTGCCACAATATCAGCGCGCCGAGTGCGCCCGCCTTGTCGAGATGTTCGGCCTTCATCGAGAAATAATTCTGACCGAGGAGCTCGATGACCCTCACTACCGCGCCAATGCTCCCAATCGTTGTTACTTTTGTAAAGACGAGCTCTATGGCAAGCTTCAAGCCCTGTCGCGTGAGCGTGACATCGAAGTGATCGTCGACGGTTCTACAATGGATGATACGACCGACTTTCGTCCCGGTCGCGCCGCCGCCAGTGAGCACGGCGTGCGCAGTCCTCTAATTGAAGTCGGCCTGAGCAAGCGCGAGGTGCGCGAGCTCAGTCATCGCGCTGGACTTCCCACCTGGGACAAGCCGGCCAGTCCCTGTCTCTCTTCGCGCATAGCTTATGGTACGACGGTGACCATTCAGCGGCTGGAATCCGTGGATCGCGGCGAAGAGATCCTGCGCGAATTGGGCTTTCGCGAATTCCGCGTCAGACATCATGACAACTTGGTTCGGGTTGAAGTTGCACCGTCAGAGTTGGACCATGCTCTGCAACGCGAAGTAATTGACGCGTTGGCCAAACGCTTTCGCGGTCTGGGCTTCAAATACGTGACTCTCGATTTACATGGTTACCGTAGTGGCGCGATGAATGAAGTACTGAGTTAAGGGCGAGGCTGCGCGCGTCGCCCGCCACGTCACTGGTGGCTTCCGCGGGTAAGCCGGCACCGGCCACGCGAAAAGAGATTATCAAAAGGCGGAGATGGTTATGGAAAGCATGTACAGTTCATCATACGTCGACGACATTCGTGAGATAAAAGAAGAGAACCCTTTTGAATCGATGATGTCGCGCTTTGATCGCGCGGCACAACTGCTGGAGCTCGACGCGGACCTTTATGCCGTGATGCGGGTCCCCAATCGGGAATTAAAGGTTTACATTCCCACCCGAATGGACTCGGGACGGATGCAGGTGTTCGAAGGGTACCGGGTGCAGCATAACTTTGCTCGGGGACCGGCGAAAGGTGGAATCCGGTATTCGCCGGACGTCACGCTGGATGAAGTCCGAGCCCTGGCCGCGTGGATGACCTGGAAGTGTGCGGTCGTAAACGTCCCCTTTGGCGGCGCTAAAGGTGGAGTCATCTGCGATCCACAACAGATGTCGCTCGGGGAATTGGAACGGATGACGCGTCGCTACGCGGCCGAGTTGGTTGATTTTATCGGACCCGAGAAAGACGTCCCCGCCCCGGACATGAATACGAACGAACAGACCATGGCGTGGATCATGGACACTTATTCCATGCACGCCCGCCATACCGTGACCGCCTGCGTTACTGGAAAGCCGGTCGACCTGGGCGGCTCATCGGGTAGACGCGAAGCCACCGGTCGCGGCCTGCTCTTTGTTATTAACGAAGCCGTAAAAAGATTTCAGATGGCCCCAACCTCAACCAGAGTCGTGGTACAAGGTTCGGGGAATGTGGGCGGCATTGCCGCCGAATTGCTCCATGAGGCCGGCTATAAGATTGTCGCCATTTCGGATGTTCACGGAGGCATTTACAACCCGGCGGGCATCGATATTCCCAACGCCTTGAAGTATCTCCGCACCACTCGGTCGTTCGAAGGCTATGAGGGCGTCGAGACCGTTTCCAACCACGAACTTCTGGAGCTGGACTGCGACGTGTTGGTACCTGCGGCGACTGAGAATCAGATTACTTCGCAAAATGCCGATAAGATTAAGTGCAAAGTGCTTGCCGAGGGAGCCAATGGACCCACGACCGCAGCCGCTGACGAAATGCTCCATCAAAAGGGAATTTTCGTTATTCCTGATATTTTAGCGAATGCCGGAGGGGTTACGGTCTCCTATTTTGAATGGGTTCAGGATCGGATGGGCTATTTTTGGCGCGAGGATGTCGTAAACCAGCGCCTGCAGGATACGATGGTGGCGAGTTTTAATGATTTATGCCGTTACGCGGACGCGCATTCGGTAGACACGCGGACTGCTGCCTACATGTTGGCAATCGACCGAGTGGCCTATGACACGAGGATTCGGGGCTTCTATGCGTGACGGAAAAAACATAAGTCCTGAGCCGCTAAGTCGTGAAAAAGTCTTGATTTCCGCCTGAAGGTGGAGTATGGTCTGGCTCAGTTTAGTACGTGGGACCATGCGCGAAAAGTTTTTTGAATCACGCTCTGGGCCTGGGTGCGGGACGATTGACACTAAGTGACTGGTTTCGTATAAGAGGTCACTCGGTTTTTCAGGACGTCGAAAAGAAAGCCAGGAGGGCGGAAGGCGCTTAGTTATACTCTTCCACTTTGCCTGAGTTATTACCCACTAGTCACACGGTGAATAGTGAGATCGTTCCTGGTTTGACAGCTCGTAGTTAGGGTGCTGAAGTCCGGGAAAGTCAATGCGCGGCTTGGTCCCGCTCCAGGATTTTGCTGGCGCGTGCAACCCGTTGAACGATAGGCCCCTACAAGAATTCTATATTTGAAAGTGTTTCGCAGGAGGAATGCGATGAGACTCGCAAACAGAGCGCTTATTGCCGCGCTCGCAATGTTGATCATATGTGCTGCCATTTCCGCGCAGACACGAAGGGCGGAGAAGGATCCACGGAACCAGTCTCCGTCTGTTGGTACAGGGGGGCCCGAAGGGGGCGCCACAGGCCTTTTCACCATCTACGATGGTTCGACGATTCGCAAGGGCGAGTTTACGTTCAGTATCGCGTACAGCAATTATGATCGCGATCCTGGTAACGCTGACATCGTCGACGTTCCCGGCAGTTTCAATGTGGGCTTAAACGACCACATTGAGTTGTTCTTCAAGAGCAACCTGATGCGCGGGATCAAAGTCAATAATCCGTCGATGCTTTCCAGTTTTTATCTACCGAACGTGAGCTTGTGCTCCGCGATTTCACCCTGCACCGGGCCGGCCATTATTCTCGCGCCCTCAGGGCCGAACGTTGGCACACTTGCCGGAACATCGCTTTTTCGTCCCTTGAACAATCAGCCGTTCGTGCAGTTTCCGTTCATCGGAGGATCGGCAGGAACGTTCGGACAAGGTCCGGGCCAGATAGGTTCGTTGTTTGGGTTTCCGGGTTTTCAGGCGCTGATAGGGTCACCGATCGGCAGTGGCGGCAGATTCTCGGGAGCGAATTCGTTCCCCGGTCTCGGTTCACCGGTGGGAAGTATTCTGCCTGGCATCGTGCTGGCTACACAGATATTGCCTTGCACGGCGTTGACGGGTGCTTGCCAGCCTCCGGGAAATCCCGGACCGCAGAACCCCATCACTGTTCCGACTACTTTCACAATCGCGCCGACTTACCTGCCGGATGCGCCCTTCATTTCTCGACAGTACGGCGAAACGAGCTTTACGAATTACGTCATAGGCGCCAAGATTCGCTTGACCGGACCGCACAATCCGCTGGGCGTGGGTATTATTCCGTTCTATCGCTGGTATCCGGATAATGCCGACGACTTCCGCGGCTTCAATCAAATGCAGCGCGGCGCCGGCCCGGGCGGCAATTTATTCAAGGGTGACTTGGGTCTGGTTGGATTCGTCGATGCCCGCGTTCACAAACACGCGAATGTATCGGTTAACTTCGGCTATATCCTGACCAGCAATGAAAAGTCCAAAGTTATGCAAGAAGCAGTCTTGCTGGACCGACCGAATGAGTTGTTGGTTGGCGTAGGCTTGGATTTCCCGGTTAACAAGCACTTCCAGCCAATTGCCGAAACCCGCATGACCAGGTACGTCGGCAATCGCACGCAGAACGCTTTTGAAAACAATCCCGTCGAAGTTTTGGGCGGCGTCAAAATCTTTCCGAAGCGCTGGTGGGGATTTGGTGTTGCATATCGCCGTCACCTGAATGAGCAGGATGAGGGTCATATCCAAAAGGTTGATGCGAACGTTTCAGTTGCTAACCTGTCGGGGGTCTTTGTTCCTGGTCGAGGAATTATCATTGTTCCTGGCACTACAGTGCCGGCAACGACTGGTGGCTTCCCGACAGGCTTCAAGTTCTCGCATGACCCGAATGGGTTCATCGTGCAGTTCTTTGCCGGTCACCGTAATCCGCGAGGGTTACCGCCACCGCCGAATCAGCCGCCGACTGTTACCAGTGTTACTGCGTCCAGTTCGTCGATCACATTACCCTGCACGGATGGGAAAATTTCCAACTCGTGTCCGACCAGCGCCAACCTCGTTCTTCAGTTGGGTGCCTTGGCGAATGACCCTGATCAGGACGTCCTCGTCTATACCTGGACAGTTACCGGTGGCAAGATCACAGGCGACGGCAAGAACGTTACCTGGGACCTCACCGGAGCAATGCCGGGGACTTATACAGCGTCCGTTCAGGTCAGTGACGGCACCAATCCGGCTGTCTCTGGAAACACGTCAGTCACGATTGCCTTGTGCAACGACTGCGTCACACCGTGTCCGACAGTGAATGTGAGCTGTCCCGATTCAGTTGAGTTGGGCGCGCCTATCGCCTTCACTGCGGCTGTTGGCAGCACGACTGCCAGCGTCACCTATAACTGGTCAGTTTCGGCTGGCACAATCTCCGGTGGTCAGGGCACTTCCTCGATCACGGTTGATTCGACAGGGTTGGGTGGCCAGACTGTAACTGCCACATTGGAACTGGGCGGTTTGGATCCTTCATGTACGAGAACGGCTTCGTGCTCGACGCAAGTGAAGACTCCACCCGCGCCGCCGATGTGCGACAAGTTTGATGAGTACGGGGACATCAAGTTCAACGATGAGAAAGCCCGTCTCGATAACTTCGCGTCGAAACTGCAGACCGAAACTGGTTCGCAAGGCTACATCATCGGATACGGCACTTGCGAAGGCCAGGGTCTGGCTCGCGCCAATCGCGCCAAGGACTATCTCGTCAATACTCGCGGCATCGACGCCGGTCGTATTAACGTAGTCGATGGTGGTTGCCGACCAGAGCTTTGGGTCTCGCTGTACGTTTGCGCGACCGGTGCGACCCCGCCAGTTGCAATGACTGACGGCGCCGTTACTCCGTGTCCGGAATGCAAGACCAAGCGGCGAGTCTCTCGACGCCCGGTTCGTCACGGCAAGAAGAAGGCCAGTGACGAGGATGACGAGTAGGCCTGACTAATCCAATCGCGTCAGTAACGCGATGATTTCCCAAGCGGGCGATGTTCTCGATACCGAGATGCATCGCCCGCTTGGCGTTTAGAGCCATAGCTAAAACACAACGGATGGGTGAAACCCGCGCATCCTAATGCATGTTGAAAGTTGGACACTGAATACGAATGTCTGTATTACACTAATCGAGGCGACGCGTTCCCAAAGCATTGTTCCTGATCGAGAGAAATTGTTGTATGAAGCTACATAAAGTTTTTCAAATTACCCTTTTCATTTTATTTTTGGTGACCGGCAGCATGGGAATTGTCGGCCGCTCGACTGCGGCCGCTGATGGACCACCGCTTGATTCCGAACCCATCTTGTATGCGGAGGATTGGCGCTCAACCGGCCCGCCGGGAGGGGACGTGCGGGCGTTGGTGGTTGACCCAAGAGATGCTTCTCGTTTTTATTTCGGCACGCTCGATGGGCAAATCTACACTTCGACTGACGGCGCCAGGACCTGGCGGTTGCTTTACAATTTCAATATTCCCAGACTGTTCGTCGACCATATACTTGTCGACCCGCGCGATTCCAACACGCTGTATGTGGGAGCGCATCGTCACAAGGAGGCAGGCGGCTTTTTCAAATCCACTGACGGCGGACGCAAATGGCGCGAGAGCAGGGAACTCCGCAATGAAGCTATACATTCGCTGGCGCAGTCGGTTTTCGATCCCAATATTTTGATTGCCGGTACCTTCAACGGCATCTTTCGTTCAGACGACTCGGGGACCAGCTGGAGTCAGTTGCCCACCTACAATACCCAGGGACTGGTCCATGTCGAATCGCTGGCAATCGATCCCGCCAACGCCAATATTATTTATGCCGGCACCTGGTATCTTCCTTACAAGACAACCGATGGTGGTAAGAGCTGGTCCATCATTAAGAATGGCATCATCGATGACTCGGATATTTTTGCGATAGACATTGATCCACGCGATCGGAATCACATCATCGCCTCAGCATGCAGCGGTATCTATGAGACGCGCAACGCCGGCGGCAATTGGAAGAAGGTGCAGGGAATTCCGTCGCAATCGCGCCGCACCCGCGCCATTATGCAGCACCCATCATTACCCGGTGTGGTCTTTGCCGGTACCACCGAAGGGTTCTGGCGGTCAGAAAAAGGCGGCGACGCGGACTCCTGGATGGTGACGACGTCGCGCCAATTGGAAGTTAATTCCATCGCTGTTCATCCGTCGCATCCTGAAACGGTTTATATCGGAACGAATAACTACGGCGTGATGATTTCCAACGATGGTGGGAAAAGTTTTGTTCCCAGCAACGGCGGGTACAGCGGTCGCTTCGCAAATGCGATTCTTTCCGATCGTGCGATGCCCAACAGGGTCTATGCGAGCACGATCAATACCACGACAGGCGGCGGCTTCTTTTTTGTGAGCGATGATAGCGGACAAAACTGGCATCCCTCAATGCGCAACATGCCTTCGCGCTTGATCAGTTATTCGATTCTTCAAGATGCCGTCGATCCGGACACAATTTTCCTGGGCACTAATTTGGGGGTCTACCGCTCGCTTGATCGGGGTATTTCGTGGGCTCCAGTGTGGGCTGGAACCCGGCCGGTCGAACTGAAGCCAACAGCGCCGCCACGACGCAAAGGCCGAGCGCCGGTCCGACGCGCACCGGCGGCAAAGCGTCCACCGGTGGCCAAGCGAGCGAGCGAGAGCGTGCGCCGCGCTCAGGAAGCCCTGAATGCCGCCGGCTATCCGGTAGGAATTCCCGATGGCCATGCCGGCGTTCAGACAGTGGCCGCCGTCAGGCGTTACCAGACAGATAAGAGTCTTCCCGTCACCGGCGAGTTGGACAACGTCACTTTGGCTGCCCTCGGCCTCAGCGGCAGCGATGGGTCAGCGGCTGTAGGTGCAGGCGAGGGTTCGTCTTTGCTCCTGACCGATGCGATTACAGAGTTGGTCCAAACGACGGATTCAGAAAGCCAAAAGTCCGTTATGCTTGCCGCCACCAATTCCGGATTGTACAAGACGTTCGACCCAGCTAAGGGCTGGCGCAAACTTCCCTTTGGCCCAGGGTTCGATCTGCACACCACCGCGATCAGCGCTAACAGCAAGCTCCCCGATACTATCTGGGCAGGAACAGCCTCGTCCGGTGTTCTGGTATCGACCGACGCTGGCAGGTCATGGCGGCAGGTGGATGGAATTCCGACCGATGCACCGATCAATGTGATTGTTCAGGATCCACAGCGGCCGAGTTATGTCTACGTAGGAACCAAACAGGCATTCTATTCTTCACACGACGCGGGCCAACACTGGCAACGACGAGGAGGCAATCTCCCGTTTGGAGATTTCACAAGCATCCTCGTTAATCCGCGAAATGGCGACGAGCTCTTTGTCGGCAATGCCTATCAGAATGGAGAATCGGGTGGAGGTGTTTACCATTCTGCAAATGCCGGGTTGTCCTGGACCAGGATTGATCCGAAGGATCGACGCTTGCCGAGTCTGCGGATTTGGGCCCTGGCAATAGACTCCCAGAATCAGGGAACGCTGTTTGTCGGTTCGCATTCTGCGGGAATCTACGTCGTCCCCCGCAGCGCCGATCGTACGACGGCGACTCGTCGTTAGGATTGTGGAAGCAACCCCTGCACATGCAATTCATCGTGAGGTGCTAACTCGCCGGTTCGCGTTTAGTTGGGCGAACAGCTAATCCGGCCTGTGAGTGAGGGTTAGCGCCTTGACACACGCTCGTTCAGCCGTGTACATTTGCCCACCTACCCGGTTAAGCGACTGGTAAGTGGTCGGACCAAGCGGGTGACTACGGGCACGACGGAAATCGAAACAAATTACACCTCCTTTTCCAAATCTAGACGGCTCGAATCCTCGCTCGAATTTTCAATCCGACACATCGCCAGGTGAGCAAGCCAACAGGACGCGACAAGCTGTCCAGAGGTCGTGAACAGTTGCGACTGTTGGTGCGCCGGGTAAAGCGTGACAAGATCTCTGACACGCTGATATTGCGCGAGAAGTAGGAGTTTGCATGTTTAGTGAAGAACCGAAGCTGGATAACAGCGAGGAAAATATTAATCAACCATCATCCGGCGAACCTGAAACTTCGTCGGCCCAGTCCGCTCCCGTAGCGACCGCTGCGGCTCCGTCCGTCGCGTCCGACTCATCTGCTGACGAAGAAGAAACACGCCCGGCGGGCGATGTAGACTTTGGACAGCTTCTGGATCAGTTCGAACAGGAACAGGCTAGTCTCCAGGAAGGCGAGGTTGTTCGCGGAACCGTGGTTGGAATTAGTGAACGTGGAGTGGTGATCGACTTCGGATACAAGTCCGAAGGTATTGTTAACCCCGCGGAATTCACCGAAGACGGACAGATCACGGTGAAGCCTGGTGATGAAGTTGATGTGCTCGTTAAGAGCATGGACTCACACGATGGTCTACCGGTGTTGTCGCGCGCCGACGCAGTGCGCATGAAAGCCTGGGACGATCTGGAGAAGGCGTATCGCGACGGCACAAACATCAAGGGTCGCATCGCTGAGCGAATCAAAGGTGGTCTGCGCGTAGACATCGATGGTATCGCCGCGTTCCTGCCCGGTTCGCAGGTAGACGTGCGCCCCATCCGCAACCTCGACAGTCTCAGGAACCAGGAAATTGAAGCCAAGGTAATCAAACTCAACCGCAAGCGCTCCAATGTCGTGCTCTCACGCAAGGCTGTAATCGAAGAAGAGAACGTCGGCCGCAAGGACGAAACTCTCGGCGGTATCGAGGAAGATATTATCGTCGAGGGCCAGATCAAGAATCTCACGGACTACGGCGCCTTTGTCGATCTCGGTGGCGTGGATGGCTTGCTGCACGTGACGGATATGTCCTGGGGTCGTCTGCAGAACCCAGGTGAGATCTTCCGCGTTGGCGATACGATCCAGGTCAAGGTTCTGAAGTTTGATAAAGAGCGCGAGCGAGTATCGCTTGGTTACAAACAATTGCTCCCCGATCCCTGGGCCTCAGTCGAAGAGCGTTTTCCGCTGCACACTCGCATCACCGGAAAAATTGCCAGCGTTGCCGACTATGGCGCGTTTGTAGAGTTGGAAAACGGCGTCGAGGGTTTGGTCCACGTTTCCGAAATGAGCTGGTCCAAGCGAGTCAAGCACCCGAGCAAAATTGTGAACCCGGGCGATACGGTCGAAGTTGAAGTGCTGGCTGTCGATCCCAAAGCCCGCCGCATCAGCCTGGGCATGAAGCAGATTCAGGATAATCCCTGGCGCACTCTTAACGAACGTTATCAGGTGGGTTCCAGAGTACAGGGACGCGTGCGTAACCTCACTGACTTCGGGGCCTTCATCGAAATCGAAGACGGCGTGGACGGGCTGGTCCATGTCTCCGACATTTCGTGGTCGCGACGCATCAAACATCCCAGCGAACTGCTCAAGAAGGGACAGGAGATCGAAGCAGTTATCACGAGCATCGACATTGAGAATCGCCGGCTGTCCCTGTCTATAAAAGATCTCGAGCCCAATGCCTGGGAGCGTTTCGTAGCCGAACACCAACCTGGAGACGTGGTTCATGGGAAGATCGCCCGCTTTGCCAACTTCGGCGCCTTCGTCGAACTGGAAGAGAACCTGGAAGGTCTCTGTCATATTTCAGAGCTGTCCGAAGAACGGGTAGAGAAACCTGAGGCGGTGGTCCAACTTGGGCAGGAAATGGATTTCAAGATTCTCAGGATAGACTCGGAAGGCAAGAAGATTGGTTTGTCGGCCCGCGCCGTTGGCAAGGACGAGCCCATCGTCGACACCAAGGTCTACTCGTCAGAGGCCGGCGGCGGCATGGCCTCGCTGGGTGAACTGGCGGACTTTGGTATTGGCCGCTCCGCCGGCAGTGAAGAACCCGAGAAGTAAGAGCTCGCTGGAAAGTCTCAGTCCGGCCATAATCCATCGCTTAAAGCGCTGTACCGGTGACGGTTATGGTCTTGCCCGAAGCGATGGATTTCTGATACTGTACGCCCGTTTTGATCGACCTCGCCATTAAAGACTTGCAGCAAATTTTCGGTGTTTCAAACTGAGTTAGGCCTGAAGGGTCTGTCGAAAACTTTGAGGTGACGCATGACAAAAGCGGAACTCGTCGAAGACGTGGCGCGAGCGGCTGAACTTACAAAAAAAGATGCTGAACGTCTGGTTGAAATTGTTTTCGAGAGTATTATCGAGAGTCTGAATCAGGGCGAGAAGATCGAGTTGCGCGGTTTCGGCAGCTTCCGTGTTCGCGAGCGTGGCGCGCGCCGCGGGCGAAACCCCAAGACCGGTGATCCGGTGAGTATTCCTGCCAAGCGTGTCCCTTATTTCAAGCCCGGCAAAGAACTCAAAGAGCTGATCAATGACACCAATGCTTCGTCTCTTCCCGGCGCCGATGTCCCGCCGGGTAACAAGGACGATGAAAGCCGGCCTCCCGTTTTCTGATTTGGCCACGAGCGCGAAGGGTAACGAAAGTGGAGACCTTATGGAGCCCCTGGCGTTACGACTACATAGCTTCCGCCGGTAGTGATACCAACCAATCCAGTGGCTGCGTCTTCTGTGCGATTCAAAAAAGTCCCGAACGCGACGAATCAAATTTTGTCTTGCATCGCGCTTCACACAACTTCATAGTCCTTAATATCTATCCGTACATCAGTGGCCATTTGCTGATTGTTCCTTATCAGCATCTCGCTGAACTCGACGCTGCGAGCAAAGAAACAACAGACGAGTTGATGGACTTAACCAAACGTTGCCAGTCAGCCTTGCGTGAAGTGTACCAACCGGCCGGATTCAATCTTGGCATGAATCTGGGACGTGGTGCGGGCGCGGGAATTGCAGATCATATACACATCCACATCATGCCTCGATGGATTGGTGATACAAATTTTATGTCGACGATTGGAAACACTCGCGTTATTCCGGAGGACCTGGCCACCACCTATCGGAAACTCAAAGAGAAATTCTGACCATTTTCCATTTGGGATTTGACACTTCTCATTGCTCATTGAGATGCGAGTTGAACCTTGCTGTGGTGAGTGAAGAAATTGGTTTCAAATGACCAATGAGAAATGTCAAATCACAGATGGAAAATGGTCACCGCTTTGCCACCCGCTGCGGAACTGCTTCGTCTTCGACTTCGCCGCCTTTGCTGATAGGAACCTCTGAAGCCCTCTTATAAAGAACGCCGCGCTCTTCACTGTCCAGATCACCCTGCGGGAGCGGCGCCAGCGGTCCAGTTAAGCGTGGAGGATTAAATCCGGGATAATCGACTCGCGCATGATAGATGGCTGTGAGTGAATGAATCATTGTTTCTCTGATGGTAGTGAGTTCGCGAAGCGATATATCGCATTCGTCCAGTTGCCCGTCGCTGACAATCGCATCCACGATCTTCACCACGATCGCGCGAATGTTGTCCGGATCGGGACGTGCCAGCGAACGCGCCGCAGCTTCGCAGGAATCGGCGAGCATCATGATCGCAGCCTCCTGCGACTGCGGTTTAGGCCCGGGATAACGAAACTCTTCTGCGTCGACAGTCTCTTCGGGTTTGGCTTCGTCTTCCGCCTTGCGCAGAAAGAAGTGCAATGTCCGAGTGCCGTGATGCTGCGGAATAAAGTCTCGGATCTTTTTCGGCAGACCTAACTCCCTGCCCAACTTCATACCATAAGTAACATGACTAATAATGATCTTCGCGCTTTGTAAGGGCCGCAGATGGTCGTGCGGATTACTGCCCTGCTGGTTTTCCACAAAGTAGTCGGGGGCCGCCAACTTGCCGATGTCATGATAAAGCGCGCCTATGCGTGCCAGCAGGGGATTGGCGTTAATAGCTCGGCACGCCTCCTCGGCCAGTTGGCCCACCGCATGAGAATGCTGATTTGTCCCGGGGGCTCGCAGTGCCATTTGTCCCAGTACCGGCAGATCGGCGTTGGAGAGCTCGAGGAGCTTTACGTCCGTCAGAATGCCGAACAGCGATTCATTGATCGGCAAACCCCCAGCCGTAAAGATGGCCGTCAACAGGCCGCCGGCAAACCCGCAAGCGAGGGCCAGAAGGATGGTATTGATTGTAAGCTGTTGTTCGGCATAGGCAATCAGGGCCAGCGCCATGACAGCATTCGCTGCGCCTACCAGTAAGCCGGCGATCGTCACCGATTGGCGTTCGCGATAACGTCCAATTCCATAGATAGCCACGGCACAGGCTACAGTGGCGTACACCGACTTTTGCATCCCGCTTTGGGCCAGCAAGCCGGCAAAAAGGGCCGTTACGATGCCGGTCATGAAAGCGAGTTGCGTGTCCACCAACATGGCAACCAGCAGGGCCGCCGCGGCAAAAGGAATCGCAAAATTCCAAATCGTCGGATCGTTAAAGGGAGCGTTCAGCTTTTGCGCGGCCACGCTGCTACCGACGTAAAAGCCCACCCTCAAGAGAACCGTTTGCACCAGGATCGCGGAACCGATCAGCGCAAACGTCCTTTCCTTCGACAGTGTTAAGGTCGTGCTGGTACTGCGATGCTCGGTGAATTTCCAGGCGGCCCAGTATAGAGCGGTGACCAGCAGAAACAGTCCCAGCAATCTCTGCCATGGTCGACCGGCGTGGCCAGAGTTCTGTATGGCGTCGAACTGTGCGCGCATCGCGGGTGTAACCGTATCGCCCTCGCGGGCAATGACCTGGTTTTTCTTCAATGAAATCCTGACCGGGACAACTTTGCTCGCGTCCGCCTCTCGCGCAGCCGCGGTGGCAGTCTGATCGAGCACAACATTCGGCTTAATCAATGGAGCAATCGCAGAGTAAAGTGCGGTCTTTTCATCTGCCGACCACCCACCAAGATTTCTGATGCGGAGCTCAAGATTGCGACGCGCGGCGTTCAGGGTAGTCATGCGCGTCTGCGGCGCCGGCATGATCATCTGCGCCGTGGGATTGCGATAATCGACCAGCACAATCTCCTGTTTCATATGTCGGGCGTCGCTATCGTCGTAGATGTAGCCTTCGCCGATTTCACGAATCAGCGCTGTCAAGCGATCCAGCGCCTCCGGATCGAATCGATGAGCAATGATTACTCGGGCAACGGCTGCCCCACCTTCGCCGTTCCATTCGCCCGGCTTTCTTTGGTTTCGCTCCGCATCCATTCGGAGCTCGTCCCATGCTGCCTGGAAACTTTGCGCCGAACTCTCGCCGCGCGTGGAATCCAAAAAAAAGACAGGCCGCGTTGCTTCTCTGGCAGCATCTCGGCGTCGTTCAGTTTCGGCAATGTCGATCGTCGTCACGTCACTGGGTGAAACAACGGTTGCCTTTACTACTTCACCATCTTTGTAATTTGCATAGAAGGCGGAGGAATAGTTTGTGAAAAGCAAAAGCGAGGTGGTAACGATCAGCAGCGAAAAGCCAATGAGGAGCCGAACCTCTGGAGAGAATACGTCGAGCGGACGGATCACATTTTTAACCAGCGTGTCACGCAGTCTGGTTAGTGGCGTTGTGAATCTTGGACGACGGCCCATTTTTAAGGTCAGGCAGTTTTGGCAAACGGCGCAAGCAGGTTACGGGCCACAATTGCCCCGGCCCTTTCGAGTAGCGGTTGGAGGGTCTTTGGCTCCACCGCCGAGATGGCCACACATTCGCGTGCGCCATCGTGCTGCGCCTGTCTCATAATCGCTTCCCTGGTTTCCGAATCGATCAGGTCGACTTTATTCAACGCTACGATACGCGGAATTTCCTGAAAGTGAAGCTCTCCGAGAATTCTTTCAACCGAATCGACCTGCTGAGACCAGCGGGGATTCGCCGCGTCCACGAGGTGAATAATCAGGTTGCTGTCGTTGATTTCTTCCAATGTCGCGCGAAACGCGGACAGCAGATCGGGGGGCAGCTCACGAATGAACCCCACCGTATCATTGATAATCACTTCCTGTTCGCGCGGCAACCGCAAACGACGGGAAGTGGGATCCAAGGTGGCGAACATACGACTCTCTGCACGTACCTCACTGTTGGTCAGGGTATTTAGCAAAGTGGATTTGCCGGCATTGGTATAGCCGACCAGGGAAATCACCGGCAGCCCTTGCCGCGTTCTTGCCTTACGACGTTCCTGCCGGCGTTGGCGCTGCGCTTCGATCTCTTTTTCCAAACGGTTGATGCGATCGCGGACCCGGCGTCGATCAGTTTCCAATTTGGTTTCACCCGGGCCGCGACCACCAATGCCGCCGGCGAGACGCGAGAAGGCCGAGTCCTGTCCCACGATCAGCCGTGGCAGCAGATACTTCAACTGCGCCAGCTCCACTTGAATTTTGCCCTCACTGGATTGGGCCCGTTGCGCAAAGATGTCCAGAATCAATTGCGAACGATCGATGATTTTTAGGTCCGTTGCTTCTGAAAGCGAGCGCACCTGCGCTGGTTGTAGTTCACGATCAAAGACCAGCATGTCCGCGCCTGACTGCAAGGCCCGAATAAGCAACTCGTCAAGCTTGCCCTTGCCCAGAACCGTCCGCGGATCAACTGCCGAGCGTCGCTGAATAATCTGGTCCTGGACCACTACGCCCGCTGAGGTTGCGAGTTCGTATAGCTCGGCCATCGACTCTTCGGCATCTGACACTGAGCCCGTGGCGACGCCCACCAGAATTGTTCGGTCGCGCACCTCCGCTTTTCTCGTGGTGCGGCGGTTCCGCGCCATTTCTTCTTCCAGTGAATTGATCAGCGAGAGGAAATCAACGTCCATCTGCGACGCAATCTTTGGAGCGAGAAACTCTACGTGGCTCGGGCGCCCCGCCCGAGCTGATCGTTGTTCAGATTGTGAAAGATGTCCGCCAGATCCCTCCCTGGGACCGCGGGCCTTCGGGGTCCCCGGTGGGGCAGCCCCACTGGGGTGCTCCTCCTGCGCGCTCACGTTCGGCAGCTCGTCCGGTCCTATCGACAAAGCCTGATCGGCAGTCTGTCCTTCTTCTCTTCCGAACGATCTTCCCTTCTCAACGCGTCCCGCCATCATCGGCAGCAAGTGCGCCGCGCGCAACAACCCCGGCAGCCCCGTTTCCGGATCGACATCAATCGCCACGATCAAATCAAGCCTGAGCAGCGCCAGATCCGTCAGGTCATCCTGCGTCAATTCTTCACCGCGCAGATGCGTATGCACAAACCGCAACCCGCGAAACCGGTCCGTCGCCACACGCACACGCTTGAAATCCGGCAGCTCAATACGCCGGTTGTCGCCCACCATCACGTACTCGACATGGCCCTTGCGATCGATCAGCGCGCCAATCTGCCGGCGCGTCTCATGCGACAACTCTGCCAGCTGCCGAGCAAACTCCGCGGTCACGATTTCACGCGGCGGAATCCGTCTCGTGTACAGCTTCTCAATCCGCCGCAACTGATTCGCCTTCAACCCCAGCGTGTTACCCAGAACAGTAGAAATTTACTCTTCTCCTTTCAGCCGCAACTGAGTAGCCGTCTGCGTACCCGGATTTGTTTCCGGGAAGCAGGAACGTGGAGAACTCTCGAACAGATTGGTAGGGAGACTTCGAACGGTGGAGAAAGGGGCGTGGGAAATAACTTGCGACTTACCTCGCCTGGTTCTTTGAGCATCACCCTGGTACTGATCTGCCATCCCTGCAAAACGAATTGATCCGCCACCACTGATCCGAGGCTTGAACAAGGTGGGATTATAACACAGCGTTAGCGCTGCCAGGTTGATCGCGAACAGGAACAGGCGGTGATCGTTTTTCAAATTGAGCCATGTGGTAAACCAGCGCAACTCGGTGGCGTATGCCCGGCTTGATCTTACTTCTATGCCAACTCTTCCAACAATGTTGAGATAGGCCAAGGTCTGGTTGCTATCGATCTCGCCCAACTCAGAACCAGGGTATCTCCCACTCATGCGCAAGTAGAAGGTGACATCTATCTTTTGCGCATTTGGGTGACATTTCAACTTGGGGTTTACAACTTGAACGCAATCATTGACAAAGTTTTAGATAGGACTTATTGTTCGACACCTCGTTCTCATTTGGAAACTCTCAGGCTAAGCAGTAAGCGCTCGCAAAACCCACATTCCCCGCGATTCGAGATTCCAGTATTGCTCGCTGAGGGAACAGTTGATTCCTATTAATCTTGTGTCAACCGGCTGTGCCGGTTGACTTAGATTAAGAAGGTTCAAGCGAGCTGGCCTCAGAGGGTAGGATCGATCCTTTTCTCTCAACCAGAAATGGGTGGTGACTCTCAATGTTTGCACTTTCCATTTTCGTGTTTCTCGTTTTCTCGGTGATCTCTATAGTCATCGATCTTAAGTACAGGAATCAGCGATGGCGACGCTTGTGCTTCTTGATCTTGATGATGTTTTCCCTGCTGGTCGTCATCTATCATTATCGACACCTTGCCCCGTTCGTAACTACCGGTAAGCTGGAAATTCAGGGCCAGTATTTTCCGCTCAAAACCTCAATTCTAATCAGCGGAGATCCGGCCACCGCTGACTATTACGCGCCTTCACTTTTGCTTCGGGGCGAGGACGATTCGACGCAGGATAACCCCACCATCAGGATTGCGGGGTACGATGATCGTCGATCAACTTTGGAGGTCACAGCGAAAGGGACGGCGCGCCCTCTTCGTCACAATGATCAAATCGTCAACATTCGTCCGCTTGAGTCTGGTAATGAACTGACTATTGGCGGGGTCACGCTCAAGTTTGAGAATGGTCTTTTCTTGCGAAGTCGCTTTGTTATCGGGCCGGCAGCGTATCCGTTTTCATGGCCAGACTCAGGCTCCGCACTCACGATTGGCGAGTTGCTTTGCCGCTATGGTCTTGATCGAAAGGCGCAACAAAAGCTCAGCATGTCTGCTCAGCCCATCGCTCCCGGCGGCGCCGATCCAGGAAATTCGGCTCACGCGGAAAATCCATTAGACCACGTTTGGCTCGTGCGAAAAGACTGGTGGACACTGGGCCTGGTCAATGGTTCCACAGAATCAGTCAAAGTTGACGGCGTTGAACTTGTGCCTGAAATCAAGTTCACGATCAAGAGCGGCGACAAGCTTGTCTATGGCACCGGGAGGAGGACCACGGGCTTCACAATTGAGCTGGATCCTTCAAGTAATCGGATTTACGTTCGGCCCGAACACCGGCTTAGTTACCCACTTTATCAACCCGTGGCAGGATCGAACACCGATGCCGAAGTCTTTATTTCCTCGGCCCCGACCAGTGCCAATCCCGCGTACCAACTCCCATTCGGTGAGCGTAACCGCGAGTTGATAAAGGGATCACTCAAGTACAAATTTGAAGGTGGCATAGTTAAGCAGTTCGCGTTGAACAGCGGCATGGAGTTGCGGTCGTTCGGTGCGAGTGAAACCGCCGCCCTTGGATCCAGCGACGGTGGCATCGTGCTCAGCTTGACGGATGAGCGAATGTCACAATGGCGGCCCTTGATTTCCATTGGCGTCGTCTGGGCTGTCGTAACCCTGGTGTTCTTTTTCTTTGGCGGAATTGCCAATCGCAATTACCTGTTCGCGCTCGTACCGACAGTACAGATGATGCTGGCTATTAGACTTGTTCTTAGTTATCGCGCGTACGTTTTGCCTCCAGCCTACGAAGAGAGTTATGAAAAGGCGCTTTTCGCCCTCATCTTTATCCCCTTCGCAATCTTTGTTTGGCTTCATGTGCGCGAGCTTAGCGAACCTTTTGACATGACGGGCTACGTTGCCGATCAGCGCAAAATCTTTGGGCGTGCTGGAATGAACATCGCGAAGACGATTTTCACTGCGCCCCCTTTAATGTACATGCTGATCTCATTCGCGTTGCTCTGGATGGTAGGAGTCGCCTCTGCGGCAAGGTTCGCCCTAATGCTCGGGTTCTTTGTGGTGTCCGTAATAATCGCCTTCCTGTTTTCCACCGTCCAGAGTTGGAATCGTGGCAAGGAGCCACTTGTTGATTGGCTCGCAAAGGAAGGACGCGTGGACATCATTGTTCTTTTTGCAGTGCCGCTCGGGCTGCCTGTACTGCTGAGATTGGGAGGCTTCGGGACGGAGGTCATTCCATTCACCGGCTTGCGTGCTGAACTGATTTATCTACCCTGTTTATTTCTCGGCTCCTGCCGTCTTTTCATGTGGTTCTTTCATGAGCACTTCGGCGTGGCGGGCAAGCCACCCAAGCCTCTTTCGCATTTATGGCTGGCGTTACCTAACCTGATGTATTTTGCTGAAGCAGTTGTCGTCGGCGATTGGGGATTCTTGATTTACTCAGTGCCCATTTTTTTCCTGGCGGTGGTTGTCTCATGGCGAGCCCACCCTGGCGTTTCGGCCGGTGTGACGGCTTTTTCAGCGGTAGTCTTGTTCTTGTTCTTTGGGACATCACTCTTTACGCAGAACCTTGGCGCCGTTCTCCCGCAGGGCAGCACAGTTGAATATAGATACCTTGCCTACCAAAACACTGGTTGGTTGCAGGAAGCAGTGCTGGAAGCGAAGGACGACGATCGCGAGGCTGGTCTGCTGCAAAAAGCTCGCCAAGCTCTCAGTTTCGGGGGGTCGCGGCCGGCGTGTGCTGTGAACGCGAGCGCGGCACGTCGACTCATGGCGGTGAACGAGCACTTTTGGACCATGTTCCATTTTGCAGCTCGCGGATCCACTGGTGTTGGTTACGGCGAAGCTCCAATAGAGCGTGTGCCTTTCGCTGACGGCATAGCGCAAAGCGATAACACCTACAGCATCTATGTCCTGGCAGAGCATGGCAGTTGGGGTGGGATCGCCTTGCTATCCCTCTACCTTTACCTGACCCTGTTGCTACTCTTCATCCTCTCACAGCACTTCGGAAACGAGTTGGAGCCCACTTTGATTGTGGGGGGCATCGCACTAACAATTCTCTTCGGCGCTTTTTATCACGCTTCCGGCAATGTCAATGGCTTACCCTTTACGGGAAAAAATTTACCTCTTCTCAGTTTGAACTCCACAGCCGACATACTGCTTATTGGTTTTTTGCTTGCCATGGCCTTCAGCGTTCTTGGGAATGGCCGACAGGATCTTCCTGATAACGGGCAGAACCCGTTACTAGCTTTTGCCGGTGGCGGAAACATGCTCAACAAGTGGCTCCTGCTGATTGCCGGAGTTTTCTCGCTGCTATTCTTCCCAGCGGTTTGTTACTGGTCAGTCAGGGCGTCGAATGACAACCTCCATCGTGGTGACTACGACCTGGGCGCCTTCGTGGCCAAAGCCAAACAATACATTACCGACGGCCTAATCGAACTCGACAAGAAAACAGAACAGCTTAGTTTGAAAACGGCGCAGGCCAAAGGACTTGCCGAGAAGCAATATCTCCGTCTCTTGCGAGATCAATTCAATGCCGGCACAGCGGAAGAGAAGCGGTCCGGAAAATACTTCTTCGTTCTCAGCGAACAGGTTCTTGATGAAGATGTATTTGGCGGCGAAGGTCCGGACGATCGTTATCGAGAGACGGTGTTGACAGTCGATCAAAATTATTTCAGACGGCCTTCACCATTTCTCGCACGGGTTAGGTGGCACGGCGATCTCTTGTCCGGAACGGACGGTCAAATGCGAGGTTATCTTGCAGGTGAGGGAATCAATTTGTTTCTGCCTCACGTGATCGATTCGGACAAACCAATACCGGGCATCAACGACGAAAAGGCGGCGGTAATCACTCCCGGGCGCGCGGTTTTTCCGGGCGAATTCCTGACCAGCCGGCGGTTTAAGGTATGCGCCGGCAAATGCGATGAAGTCGGCAATCAACCAGCCAAGCATCTCTTTGATATTTACTCCATCGAAGCTGACACAGTGCTGGAGCCGCACTCAGAGTTCACTTACGTCAACGGACAGGAAGTTCGCGATAAGACCCGGCTCGAGCCCGGCGACATTATCGCTATTAAGGGATCGCCACAGACGCTCAATCGAACCCTGGTCTTCGCTTTTCGTAACGAGTCACCGGGTCTCCTTGCAAAAAGCCACTGGCTCAATGGGCGCGAAGAATATACTTTCCCGCAGGGAGAAGTGTTCGCCCTGGCGCGGCCTATCATTGACGCGATCAACAGCCACGTTAGCCAGCAGTCCATAACCAATTTACGGGAAGATGCTAAGAAATCAGCCGAGCAATCCCTTAGGCTGCCGCTCGAACCAGAACTCAATCGCCAAATTTACAACTTGCTGGTAAGAGAGGCCGAGGGTTACAAGGACAAGAGCGGAGAATCCCAGGGACTATGGCAGGAAGTTAACAAGCGGCGTGGCTTGACGCCGCGGCTCGCCGTAACCGCAATGAACCCGCAGACAGGTGAGGTATTGGCGCTGGCGAGTTGGCCGGCATTTGATCCCAATCCACAACCGGCCGATCAGGAAAAAAGCAATCCCCGCTCCTATACCAGTCTCCTTGCCAGCCGCAGCCCGGAAAGCAGACGGTACCTCCTGAACCACAATCTCACGCGGCATGTTATCGGATCGGCCACCAAGCCGTTTATTGCCAGCGCTGCCGCCTGCGCGTTCCCTCAAGTCCTAACACTTGTCGTCGACGATAATGCCGGACAATACAACCAGGTCCTTGGGATTCCCACCACTCCAGATTGGTTGGGAGGCGCGCGCGGAATTACCGGCTGGAACCGATTTTTTTCCGAATCGAATAATCTCTTTGCGGTTACGACGGGCTTTCTCGGCTTGTCCAACAGTTCAGATAGCCGCCTCAGATTCTTGAATCATACCGTACCCTTGCGCTACCAGATTGATGGCCAGTTCCGAACGCTTCAGCCTGACTTTACTGATGTGTTCGACTCTAAAACGGGTGAGGCTCTTAAGATCGAAAACTCTTTGTTGGCAAGCCGGCTTAACGGGCTTTTCGATATCCAGGTCTCAGGCCCTGACGCCGAGCCTATGATTGAGGTCTGGCAAGACGCACAGAAGAAGTCGCTGCTGCCAGTTCAAAGCTCAGGACTCTCGTTTATCTCTCCCGAGTCCACAAATCTCGCGCTAAATAATGTTCGAACCGCGCGCGGATTCGTTGGGGTCTGCCTGGGTGGCAACACAAACCTGTGGAGCAATGTAAAGACCGCTGAAGCTTTCTCGCGGCTGGTCACTGGTCGGCGTGTCCAGGCTACGATGGTGCGGCCCGAGTCGACGCCGCAGTTCGACAAGTTAGACAATGCCTTCGATGTCGTGCGTCCGGCGCTCTTGGATGCTCTGGAAGGAGTGGCGCGCCCCGGCGGTACTGCCGCCGCACTCTTCCCTGCCATCAGTGCGATCAATTCAGGCAGTCTGACGCAGAATGGAGAACGTTTCGCAGTTTTTGCCAAAACAGGGACGCTGGAGGGGCAGTACAAAAGCGGACGAAACGATTCAAACATCATATTCGCTGCCGGCATGTATAACCCGGTAACTCGAGTTCTGCGACAAGGTGTCGTAGTTTCGATCTTTATTGAGAAAGGTAATAAGAAAGGAGACTCCGGCCGCGCGACACTCCTGGCCGCGCGGCTAATGAGCGTTCTGAATGAACATTTTGGATGGAACAGGAATGCCTTTAGGTAGCGTGTTGTAAATGAATTTCAAGAGGTTACTCAAACGCCTGCACCACACCGACGCGCATCGCGAGCCACTCCCGAATGGTAATCAACGTGCTCCCCGTCCAGCCTGGGACACGCTTTATCACCGAGGCGTCATCGATGAGCAACTCGCTGATGGAGTTATGGAGAGATTCGAGGTGGTCTTCTCGAATCTACACGACGACAAGAACTGGGCGGTGGCGCTTTACTTGCTCTACTCGCCTGAAGATCGGAACTCATTTAACTCGTGGAACGTCAGACTCGAATTGAAGAAGCTGGGGCTCGTTGTTCTGCGGAACGCTCTTAAGGGCGACTTGAAATCAGCCGGGGTACAACAGGCGATGTTGACTGACTGGGGTTTCGCCTTAACCCTTGACGAGCCCGAGCGGCCCTTTCGCTGCCGGCTCAGGAAAAGCGCGCCGGGCTCGACCGCTCAAGATTGGTTTAGCGTTGATGCGGACATTTTCTTATGTGAAGAAGCGTCAGACCTGACTGCCCAGGGACGTTTCACCACCCTCACTCGCGTGTTGCCGGTAGTCGGTGATCGGGAAGAGGTCTATGGGAAGTTAGTTTGTGAAGGGAATGTCGCGATCGCGCCGCACATGGATCTGAGCCAGCGCGGTGTGCGTGGGAGAGACTCGCATCTGTACTTGACGGAGGGCGCCAACAGGATTTTGATCGGGCCGCATCCGGGATGTGACCTGCTGGCAGATTCGTTAACGTCAGCTTGCTGGATCACTTTCGATCCCCACCGAGGAGGAATCACCGCCGACAGTGGAATGAAGGTGAAAGGTGACTCTGTCGAGGGTCTTGACTTCACTCTGCGCTATCTGCCAAACAATATTTCTGATGGGCATGAATCGAGTAAGTTTGGCAGCATCATACAGCGCCGGTTGAAGCAATCCGATTTTGTTCTGAAAGTAATTGCGAGGGTCCTGCCCAGAGGAAATGGAGACGGAAAAGGCGGCTATGGTTCGGACTGGTGTGGACTGAGTACAGCCGCGCGGCGCATCGTGGTGTCGCTCAGATTGGCCGCCAATATGTCGATTGTGGCAGATGAAAAGGGCATTGTCTCCCTGGAAGATGAAGGAAAAGGTACCAGTCTCGAGCTGGAGGATGGTCAGACTATCGGCGGTACTCAATACACGTGGCAGGTTGATCCAACCGGAACCTTTTATGGTTTCCTTATTTTTGAGGAGAGCAGCGAAGACAAACAGCGAAAGCGTACTCGACGAATTCCTGCTGATGAAACCATGGACGGCGTAGTCGCGGGGACTGGTGTAATTGCGACCGGCAAAGTTCCCTTGCTCACGGAATATCGTGATGATGAACTATTGAGCCGTCGCGGCAGCATTTTGGTTAGATCGAATGGTCGAGGTTCTTTCGACATCGCGGTGGCGTCAACCTCAGCCTTGCGCACTCTTTTTACACTGCAGGGACAAGAATGGCACTGTCGACACACTCGCGATGAAACAGACTCGGTGAAGTTGGAAGCTCCTTGTAAATTTACTTTTGGCTCGTCGGTCTTCTCACTGGCACCTAATGGCAAAGCTTACGACCTGCAAACGCATTGGAGTGGTCTCTACCAGTCAATCCATATTGCCGAACTCTCTTGAGAGGTGGCCTGGGAAGAAGTTCCATCAGTGAGAGAACTTATTCATTCTTGAGATGTCAACATGAAATTCTTTTCATCAAATAACCCATCCGATCCCCATGCAGGCCGCCGTGTGCCACTCACAATAAAGCGCGGCCAGTCTGCCAGTGAGATCATAAAATCAGCAATTTGGACACTCATCGAAAATAACTGCGATCCACCGAGACCCTTCAATACTAAATCAATTATCACTCGCCAGCCGGACGCCACTGCGATCAGCGATATCTTCGTTCAGACCTTCTACGTGGTTTATCCACCCAGCACCTTTCAGGCGTTTGCTTCACTGAAGGCAGATGAAATTGCCGGCGACCTCATACAAGAGATGGTTCAGGACCAACATGGAGTTTTCGATTCTTATCTGCGTGACAAGATTGGCGCCAGCGTATGGACGCAGGCGACCGCGGACGACAATGTAGGCGTCGCGCGCCGCCACCGAATCATTGCCGGCCCCGATCTCACTGCCGGTACCAGGACCATTCCGGTCGGTGCCGGCGCAATTCTCGCCGGCAGTGTAGTCACGATTGCCGGCCAGAACTATCTGGTAAAAAGTTCCTCGCCTGGCTCGCTAATGATTGAACCGGGCCTGAGGACCCTGGTACCAGCCAATACGGAGGTGGTTGAGGTTACCTACCGGAATCGTATCAACGCCGCGAAGGTTGCCCGCCTCGTCGAGGTCCTGCTCCATCCGGTAGAGAATGAGACCGAACCTTGTGTGGTAGGCCGCGAGAGTTTGGCCGTCGAGGTCGTTCGCCTGCGCGACCAGGGCAAGGATCCACGGGTGATTGCGCAAATATATGTTCAGGGAAGTGCCAATGTTAATCCGCACACTCGCGAGTCGCAAAGGAGCAAGAGCGTTGGGCGCGGCGATACGATTTGCGTCATTGAAGGCCGGGCCACCAGCGTCTTCTTTATAGGACCAAACGCTTATGATGACATTCAGGTCGAGGGAATGCCGTCAGATGAGTGGTATCAGTTGAGGGTATTGTCGCCAGACCAGTTTCCGGTCCGCAAGACTCTCGCTGATCGGGCCGGTCGCCCGATTAACCAAATGCCGAACACGCAACCAGCGACCTGGCAACTTGGTCTTCAAGATCGAGACGGTTGGTCGTGCACCCTCGAAGTCATGGAGCACCCAAATATCACCATCTCTCAAGTTACCGGTCTGCCAGAGCTTCCTCCTTCGATAAAACTTGTAGGGCGAGTCTTGCCGAGAGACTTCAAGCCACCGCAGGAATTGGAAGCCCACCTACAGAACAATGCCATCACTTGTGTCAGCGCTATCCGACTCGAGGGCAAGGTCTACTTATATGCCTCGCATGACGGCAACTCATACGTTGTGGACTTGGATGGAAGTAGCAATATCACCGTTGAGCCTCCGCAGCAGATCCTGCCGAACACGTACCTCCTCGAGGAGCGAACCTTCGTGACAATCGGTCGCATGCGTTTTATCTGGCTGACAAACGGACTTCCTCAAGAAGTCATCGGCCGACTGTCTTACGAGCGCTCGGAGGACTGTCCCTCGGAATCCTTGCCGGTGGTAAAGGGTAGCGCCAACAGTTGGGTGATTGGCAGACAGCATAGAACTGATGTGATGATGCGCGGGACACCTCTGTTCAGCAAGACTCAGGATCAATATCTAAGCCGCAGCGGTAATGTAGTTATCAAGTATGTCGATACCGATCTCCAGGATTATCCGGTATTCAAATTAGTGCTGTTGAGCGGCGGCGAATTGCCCTTGTTTGTGAAACCCTCGGCCACCGGGCAGTGGCGAAGTGGACCGTGGCCCTGGCCCAAAGGTCTGCGTGAGCTGGTGGAGATTCCCGGCGTCGAGTTCAACGGCGTCAGCAACGGTTTGATAATCGGGACTTCGTATTTTGATATCGCCACCCGACACACACTACGTCCGATCCAATAACCCGGCGAAAGCGGCTAGTCCGCTGTGCTTACTCGAGGGAGGCTCTCAGTTAATGGCCACGTTATCCTCAGTTGACGAGCGGCCGAAGGTTTTCGGATGGCTAAAGGATTTTTGGGGCGACGAGGATTTCGAACTGCCGACCGATCACTTCAATCGTCCGGCATTCGGCGGCGCCTACACGCGCCTGAGTTGCCTCGTGAGGCGGAAGGGAGAGGAGTATCTTCTAAAATGCTATCACCTCGGGCGCAGCGAACGAGAAGGTGGTGTGGTGGAGTGGACGAACTATAGTCAACGCCACTATGACCGGCATCCGATCTTTCCCAAGTTGATCAATGGTTTCTTTGAGGGCGGACATCTTCCCCTGGCGATATTGATATCGTATTTCCCGTATGAGTTTCAGGGTCCTTCATTCATCGAAGTGCTGGCCTGTGTTTTGAACCTCGCTGATGTCTTTGGTTACTTTAGCCGGGACGGGCGAATTTATTTCGATTTGAAACAGCAATCATTGCGACTCGACGCACAGGGCGGGCTGCGCTTGATTGACTTCACCGATTTGTTACAGCCCGAGGACCTTCCCAGGAGAAAGATCTGTATACCGACGGACCGCGGCTTTCGTCCACCCGAGGGCGAACGTTATGACCTGATTTACCAGAACTTTCGACCCAATATGGGTATGTTTGACGGCTTGGTTGCAGCCGCCAGGGAACTGCAACCGGATGCCTACCATTCATATAGCCTGGGGTATCTGACTGTGAGTCTGCTTGACGGAGGTCACATCGAGGATCCGCCCGTACAAGCGCGAATAAGGGCGACAAGTAATCCGCAGGAAGGTAGCTTTAGCGACGAAGAACGAATCGATTTTGTAAATCTCGTGCAGGAAATGTTGGCACCATCTCCCGCGGACCGCATCAAACTATCCGAGATTAGGCGCAGGCTCTGGCGAATGCTCGCAACCCGCCTTACGAACACCGGCGAACCACAATTTCAAAGTGCAATGCGGGCCCGCAATTTATTGCGCACTGTAACCAAAGCAGAGGAAGACAAACTCGCGTGTGAGATCCACGGGGAACTGTCAAGTTTTTGGAGGTGAGGACTTATGCAATACCATGGTGACTCTGTCAAGGAAGCGAGTAAGAGTCAGAACGAGGACGTCTACTTCAGCAAGAAAACCAAATACGGACTTTTATGCGTGGTGCTGGATTTCGCGGGCTACAACTATGAGAATTTCGGTCTCAAACTGCGCAGTGACTTTGCTACCTTGATTGATCAGCTCGATACTTTAGAGGGCATGACGTCAGAGCTCTTTTTGGGTTATGTGGCAAAAGAGCTCAACAATTACGTTTACCGGATGGGACAAGAGTTTTGCGCCGGCAGGCTTAACTGCGTCGCGGCGCTGTGCCTGCTGGATGCGAACGTACTCACCTGCCTTACCTATGGCGACGCGCGCGTGAATATCTTTGACGGCAACAACCTCATTTTGTTGAACGGAGCAAAGTATCAAACGTTGACTATCGTTTCGGAACCAAACGAACATCTCAGACCGATTGAGGAGAATCCTGAGCAGTTGGGTGCCAAATACTTTGACTCACCCCTGGTCGACAGGACACAGAGAATTAGTCTGAAAGATTCCGACACGGTCCTGATGTTTAGTGATGGTGTGGAAGAGGTCCTGGCACCACCTGATCGGCTCCGCGAGCTGCGCCGGCTTGCATCCGCGGAACCGCGGGAAATCTATGAGGCGCTTATTCAACTTACGGCTGCAGTGCAAGATGACCGGACGTTGGCGGTAATAAAAGGTCCCTACGAGGCGGCCCGGGAGGATCCCCTTGCCAAGCGCGTACAACAGGAAATGTCCGAATTGCAAAACCAGCTCGGAACAATTAATGAAAATCAGAACGAGCTCAATAATGACCTGGCAGGCAGAACAGCCGAACTGGAGAGACAGATCCGGGAATCGTCTGCTTCGTTGAGCGCTCTATCGTCTCATTCCGAGATGGCGGCAACAGGCCAGTTGGCGTCGCTGGGACAACTCAAAAGCCGAATCGAAGCTTTGGAAAATAGAGGTAACTCAAAGAAGGAAGGAAAAGGCGGCCGAAAATCGAATAGCCTTGACGCGGACGCGGTGAAGCAAACCATCGATCAGTTAATGGCCGCTGATCCGACCTGGTTGTCTCAAAAGCGCATCGAACCGGCGGAACGACCGGCGCAGCCAAACATAGAATCGACGCCCGGCACTATTCTTGGAATGCACCCGCCCCGACCAGACCCAGGTGATTCTATCAATTGGCGCAGAGTCATTCCGACTTTGGCTACTGCGATAATACTGATATCGCTGGGATTCTTCCTGGCTTGGCTAACAGGTTATATGTCCGGAAGCGGAGGAACCGGCGAGTTGTGGCGTGTCAAAGCATCGGAGAATACCGTAGCAGTGATCAGAACAGACCCCAACGGGCAGATCGACCGAGTGGAACTGATGCTGGCCACTCCCATCCGAGGCGGCGCACCGCAAGAAAAGGAAATGTTGACGTTTAAGCAAGTCGGAGAATACTTGACCAGTCTGGGTGTGACACAACGCGGTGCCGGCGAAACGGCTTCCAGGACACCGCGGCCGCAAAACGATGATGTGATTTTGGAAGTGCCGGTAATGCCCGGCGATACTCTTGAGAAGATCGCCGCCAAGTACAACGTTACCAAGGAGGATATCCTCAAGACCAATCCGGAAGTAAAGAATGGCAAATTGAGCGTCGGCCAGAAGTTGAAGCTGCCTAACAAAAACGCAAATGGCGGATCGCAGTAAGATTCTACGCAGGGGCAGACCTCGCCTGAGGTTGACTTCGTTGCTGGCCAAAAGGACGGCGGTCTTTTCGGCGTTGTTGGTTCTGGCTGTCATTGGCTTTTGGTTAGTCGCTTTTGGAAATCGTGCGAATAAGCCCGGGATTGTTGTGTCATACGGACAAAATCAGGTTGAAGCGGATTTTGCCAGAAGTCGCGGATACATTCGCTATCGGATTGCCGGAACGGGAAAACGTTATTGGTATTCGGCGATCGCAGACCGCTTTGGCGTGGCCGGCGGCTGGAAGGGGATTGCAGCGGCCACGCTGGATCGCGACCGGAAAGGCCTGAATTCGTCAGACTTGGAAAAATCTCAATTCAAACTTGAAACCGGTCAGGAAGTAAGGATTCCTATTCAATGATGCAACTGGTTCCTGGTGATAACAGAATCTGGTTAGTGGGTCCGATGCTTTTGTTAGGAGTATTGGGCCTCGCGTCCTGGTTGGGTTCAGCCAATCTTGCAGGGACCCAACCGGGCTCAATCGTTTCCGGAGAGAAGTTGAGAGGTAGTAGCACCTTCCTGGCTGAGCGAGGATTCATTTATTACACTGTCAAGGCGCCGATCTCTTCTTTGCCTCTGCAATCCGTTGAAGGTTTGGCATCACGCTTTGGCGTCAGCGAACCCGCCATTCTCAATGCCAACAATGCGCGAGGTCAGAAGGAAATTAAACTTTCGGCCGAAAAAAGCATTCGGATACCGCTTCGGCCCCGCTAGTCAAAAGCTCTCTTTGGTAGCGCTGCCCCCATTTAATTATTAGTCAACGGTGTTCTGCCTTGTTCCCCTCTTCTCAGCTCTACAAATCTGAAGACACGTGGCGATCTAAATTGCACGCCGAACGCGCCTCATAGCAATGGTGCTCCATATACAAACTGCCCGTTAGACATGATTCTTTGGGCCGTCGTATCATGAACCTCAATCGAGTTTGGCATTGGACCACAGGAATGGGTTAATGGGGATGGACCAGCGATTGAATAAGGCAGGAAGGATACTGCGGATTGAGCCGGGGGCCGGGATTCCGGGGGGCGAGGTGGTGATCGAGTGCGTGGGGCTCGATACCAGTGAACCATCGCAGTGTGCGGTGATGATGGATGGTGAGGTGGCGCCGTTGGTGGCGCTGTCGACGAAGCGTGTGTTGGCGATTGTGCCGGAGATTAAGAGGGGCAAGGGGCAAAGAGCAAAGAGCGAAGGGCAAAGGGCAGGGAGCGAAGGGCAAGGGGCAGGGAGCGAAGGGCAAGGGGCGGAGGGCATAGAGCAAAGCACAGAAGCCGGCCGAACGGTGGAGGTGGTGCTCGAAAGCCAGGGAGAGAGCAGCGAGCCAGCTCAGTTTCTCGCCGGCCGGCGTATTGCCGAAGACCTGCATCCCGTTACCAGTCCCGCTTTCGATCCGGATGACGGCTCGCTGTTTGTCACGCGGTCGGGTTCGCGTGGAGAGCAGTTGCCGGTCTCGCTTTTTCGCATCGACGTTGACGGGGAATTGACGGAGTTCCTGGGCGACATAACGAATCCGACGGCCATAGCCTTTGATAAAGAAGGCCAGATGTTTGTCACCAGCCGATTGGAGGGAAACGTCTATCGGGTGACGCCGTTTAAGGAAGCGGTCCCGTTTGCCAAGAATCTCGGAGTTGCCACTGGTCTCGCTTTTGATTCGTTGGGCCAGATGTATGTTGGTGATAGAAACGGCACCATCTTTAAGGTGAATGAAATTGGAGAGGACCAAAGCTGGGCCCAGCTTGAGCCATCGGTTTCGGCTTATCACCTGGCCTTCGGCCCTGACGATGCTCTATACGTGACTGGTCCAACAGTCACGAGCTTTGATGTGGTAAACCGAATCGATCGAGACGGAAATGTGAGCGTGTTCTATCGCGGTTTGGGGCGACCGCAGGGATTGGCCTTTGACACAAACGGCAATCTATACGTGGCCGCGACATTGCGTGGACGGCGAGGCATTGTGCGGATCACTCCCGACGGTCAGAAGGCTGAGGTTTTTGTGGCAGGCGTGAACCTGGTGGGATTGGCTTTCAGCGCGCTGGGCGAGATGGTGGTCGTGACCAATGACTCGGTTTACAGTCTGGCCGCGGGCATTCATGGCATTTTGCTTGGTTGAATTGTGTTATCAGCAGGCGGACAAGTCCGCTTCCTAAACGGGCCGGAGTTTTTCACAACTCCTGCGGCTTAGCGACTTGGAACGGCAGGAATCTTCAAGTATGGTGAGGCGAGCTATTATTAGGGGCAATTATGCTGGAGAGGACTAAGTGGAATTCGGTTCTAAACAAATCGGCGAATTCATTCTGAACATGGTGGCGTTCCTGTTTTCCGCCTCCGTGCATGAATCGGCACACGCCTGGACGTCAAGCCATTTCGGCGATGATTTGGCCCGCTCTCAGGGACGGATCAGTCTTAATCCCCTGGTGCACATCGATCCGCTTGGGACGCTGTTGTTTCCGGCGATCGCTTTTTTCACGCACGTGCCATTGCTCGGGTGGGCCAAGGCGACGCCGGTTAATCCTTTGGCATGGCGCAACAAACGCGTCGCTAATTTTTGGGTATCAGCCGCGGGAGTGATTTGCAATTTCATTATGGCGATAATCGCCGGCATTGCGATTCGGCTGCTCTACAGCTTTGGCGTAATTGATATCGCGCAGGGCGGTTTGGTTCCGGCAACAACCGGTTCGATGATTGCCATCGGAGCGGTCAGCCTGCTGCAAACTTTTTTCAGTATCAATATCATGCTGGGCGTTTTTAATTTGCTGCCGGTCCCACCGCTTGATGGCAGTGGAATTCTCGCCAGCCTGTTACCGCCCAGCTTTGAAGCGGGCATGGAACAGTTGCAGCAGTTTGGTTTTCTGCTCCTGTTCGTCGCTCTCTTCACCGGTATCGTAGGTAAGATCATCGGGTTTTTTATTCCCATTGCCTGGGCTCTGGTTTTCCTTGGCGCATAGTAAATGAAGCGAATTTTTAGCGGCGTACAGCCGACCGGCAGCACACATCTGGGAAACTATCTCGGCGCTTTGCGCAACTGGGTAGCATTGCAGCACGAGTACGAAAGTATCTTCTGCATTGTTAACCTGCACGCCGTTACTTTGCCGCAGGATCCGAAAGTTCTGGCTGAGAAAGCCCGTGAACTTGCCCGCATCTATCTCGCCGTGGGGATCGACCCACAGGTGTCCACCATTTTTATCCAGTCTGACGTGCCGGCGCATGCGGAGCTGACCTGGCTGCTGAATTGTATTGCGCGTCTGTCCGAACTCGAGCGCATGACGCAGTTCAAGGACAAGGTGCGCAAGCAACGCGATAACGTCGGCGTAGGGTTACTGGATTATCCTGTATTGATGGCCGCCGACATTCTGCTTTATCAAACCGACCTGGTGCCGGTCGGCGAAGATCAGAAGCAACACCTGGAGTTGACGCGCGATTTGGCAATCCGGTTCAATCGCGACTATGGCGAGACCTTTCGCGTTCCTGAACCCTATATTCCCAAGGTCGGCGCTCGGATTATGTCTTTGTCCGATCCGACAAGGAAAATGTCAAAGTCGGATGACGACCCGAATGGTTGCGTGTTGTTGTTGGATGATGGGGACACGGTTAGCCGAAAGTTCAAACGTGCGGTTACAGATTCCGGTGCCGATATTCGCTTTGATGAAACTCGTCCGGCGCTCGCAAACCTGTTGACGATTTACCATTTGCTGACCGGCAAGGAAATGCATGAGATTGAGGACCACTTTGCCGGAAGTGGTTACGCTCGATTAAAACAGGAACTGGCCGAAGTGACTATCGAGTTTTTGAAGCCGGTCCAGGAACGGGTGCAAAGCATTACTGACGAGGATCTGAATCAACTACTCGAGCAGGGCCGGAACCGCGCCAGGAGTATTGCCGACCCGACGCTGCGGAGTGCGATGGAGCGTATGGGACTAGTCGGCGCGCGCAATTGATTTCAAGTAATGGAAGAGACTGAAGAAATTAACGAGACCGAGCAGACGGCGCAGTTTCCCGAGGCCACCGACGGTGGTGTGCCGGACGCCGCTGCTTCGCTTGAAGAGCCGGCTGCTCATGTGCCTGCCAACAGTGCGGCGGGCAAGAAGGAAGCACCGACCATCAACATGATCAATGTTCTGGGAGCGACACCTGAGATCTATCCGGACGAGGTCACTGACGACCTGCAGATTCTGCTGGGTGAATTTGATGGGCCCCTGGATCTCTTGCTGCACCTTATTCGCCAGGAGCAGGTTAGCATCTATGACATTCCCGTCGCCAAGATCACGGATGAATATCTGCGCTACCTGCAGTTGATGCAGGAGATGGATATTGCTGTCGCCGGTGATTTTCTGGTGATGGCGGCAACGCTGATCGAACTGAAGACGAAAATGCTGCTGCCGCGCGATCCTTTTGCCGCGCCCGAAGCGGACGAAGACGATCCACGACGTGATCTGGTCGACCAGTTGCTCGAATATCAGAAATACAAAGCGGCGGCACAGATGCTCTGGTCCAGGGCGACTGTGGAGCGCGCCATCTTTCGCCGGGCCGAATTGGAAACGGATAAGGCCAACCCGGAAGTAGCAGTCGGTGTTTTTGACTTGCTGCGGGTCTTTAATGAAATTCTGGCGCGGCACAAAGAAGAAGTGCTGATGGAGATCGAGCGCGAAGAGATTTCCATGACGGAAATGCTCGAGCGTTTGCGAAACATGGTGATGTCGGCGGGCGAGCTGAACCTGCGCATCTTTTTTGAACGAGCCCGGTCGCGGCGCGAGCTTGTGCTGGCGTTCCTTTCCGTGCTCGAACTGGTTCGCACGACAGAGATCAAACTGTTTCAGCCACAAACGTTCGGCGAGATCGTTGCTAGGGTCGCGAGTTGAGCGCGTTTGGAAAAAGATAGAGTCCGCTTTTCTAAACGGAGCATCGTGACATAACTGGATAGAGAATGGTTTGGAGAGAAAGCGACAAGCTGAAGCTTGTCGGACAATTTGGGATTGAGATTAAGAGATGGCCAAAGAAAAAACTGAAACCGAGGATCAAGTGGCGCTGAACGAAGAAGCGAGTCAGGAACTCGCGGCCATGATTTCCGAGGCGGAAACGGACAATGCTGCAATTGAAGCGGCCCAGGATACCGGCGAAGCCTACGAAATCGGCACGCTTTCCGAGCGCATGGCGGTTATTGAGACTTTGATTTTCGTTTCGGGAGAGCCGCTGAGCGCTAAAACGATTGCTGACGTTCTCAAAGATGATCGCGCGGTCGTTGAAGAGGCGATTAGGGAGCTGGCGGCCGAGTTCAACGGACGCGACGGCGGGTTGCACTTGCGCGAACTCGCTGGGGGCTGGCAGTTTGCCACGCGCCCACAATACCACGAGCACGTTCGCGCATTTTTAAGATCGCGGCCCAGCGCAAAACTTTCCCTTGCTTCGCTCGAGACTCTTGCGGTGATTGCATATAAGCAACCAGTGACGGTGCCTGAAATTCTCGAGATACGCGGTGTGCAATCGCCTTCGTCCATCAAGACTTTGCTGGATAAGAAACTGATCGTCGCGAAAGGCCGCAAGGACACGGTTGGTCATCCAATGCTGTACGGCACTTCAAAAGAATTTTTGATGCAGTTTGGTTTAAAAGACCTTTCCGAGTTGCCGAGCATGGAAGATTTTCAGGACCTGGCGGGGGGGTCTTAAAGAGGCGGCAGGGGCAGGAGGCAGGAGGCGGAAAGCAGAAGGCAGAAGGCAGAAGGCAGAAGGCAGAAGGCAGAAGGCAGAAGGCAGAAGGCAGAAGGCAGAAGGCAGAAGGCAGAAGGCAGAAGGCAGAAGGCAGGAAGCTCCTGTCGACTGCCGACTTGAACGTTATGCAGGAACGACTTCAGAAATTAATCGCCCAGGCGGGCATCGCTTCGCGGCGTCATGCGGAAGAAATGATCACCGCGGGCGAGGTCACCGTCAACGGCAAAGTCGTTACCGAACTGGGAACGAAGGCCGATCCTCAGAAGGACCATATCAAGGTCCGCGGTAAGCTCATCAATCCGGCGATCCAACGACGCCAGAACGTCTACGTTCTGTTGAATAAACCCAAAGGTTATTTGTCGAGCGTATCGGATCCCGATAAACGACCCTTGGTTATGGATCTCTTGCCGCCCACGCTGGCCAAACTGCATCCGGTAGGCCGGCTCGACTTCAATACCGAAGGTTTATTGTTACTTACCAATGATGGTGCTTTCACGAATTTCGTCACCGCGGCGCGCAACAGGGTAGGTAAGGTCTATGAGGCCAGAGTCAAGGGCGTGCCTCAGGAATCGGCGCTTGCACGCCTGCGGGCCGGCGTCGTGCTTGACGATGGAGTGCGAACTGCTCGTGCGGAGATTGCGTTGGTAAAGTCTACTGACGCTAATGCCTGGTTCGAAGTGATCCTGCACGAGGGACGAAACCAACAGATAAGGCGTATGTTCGATCTGATCGGCCATTCAGTGGTGAAACTGCGGCGCGTCCGCATCGGTCCACTGAACGATCAGGGACTAAGGCCCGGCGAATACCGTTTTCTGAGTCCGGCGGAAGTCGATCAGGTACTAAAGGGCAAGCAGGCCGAGCGACCGGTGCGACCGCCGAAGACGCGATTGGCTGGTCACGGTTCGCGCCGTCGTTGAGGTACAATAACAGCAATTAAATTGCGAGTTTCGCGCTTCGAGATTCAGAGATCGAAATGCGAAACTCGAATTTATGTTCGGAGGTGTAACGCGCGCTGTAAGGTCACCCCAGCAGGCTGCCCCCGCCGGGACCGCGGGCTTGCGTGTGGAGCATTCAACGTTATCGCAGACTAACCGTTTGCGTTACAAAAGGATTTGAATGGAATTCGAGTTAAGCGAAGAGCAGAAACAGATCAAGTTTAGCGTCCGCGAGTTTGCTGAAGCCGAGATTGCGCCTCACGTAATGGAATGGGATGAGGCCCAGCATTTTCCCATCGAGCTGAAACCCAAACTTGCGGAGCTGGGGTTGATGGGCGTTCTTTTCCCCGAGCAATACGGTGGCGCCGGCATGGGCTATGTCGAGTACGCGACCATCATCGAAGAATTGTCCCGCGTGGACGGCTCTGTCGGTATCTCCGTCGCCGCTCACAACTCGCTTTGTTCTAACCACGTCTACCAATTTGGATCGGAAGCGCAGAGAGAGAAATATCTTGCGCCGTTGGCGCGTGGAGAACATCTCGGAGCCTGGGGGTTGACCGAACCCAGCGCGGGTTCTGACGCTTCAGGAACTCGCACGACGGCGGTGCGCCAGAACGACGGTTGGTTGATCAACGGCTCCAAAAATTTTATTACGCATGCGATTCATGCCGACACCTGCATCGCTTTTGCCTCAAACGATCGCTCCAAACACAGCAAGGGGATTACTGCTTTTATTTTTGAAAAAGGGATGAAGGGGTTTTCACCATCAAAAAAGGAGAACAAGCTCGGGCTGCGCGCTTCCGAAACAGCGAGCGTGGTTTTCGAAGATTGTTTTGTTCCCGACGAGAACAGGCTGGGTGCGGAAGGCCAGGGATTTGTAAATGCGATGGAAGTGTTGGACGGTGGGCGAGTTTCCATTGCCGCGCTTGCCGTGGGCATCGCCCAGGGGGCCTTTGAATCGGCCCTGCGCTATTCGGGAGAGCGGCAGCAATTCGGAAAACCCATTCGCGAATTCCAGGCAATCCAGTTCAAGCTTGCCGACATGGCCACGCAAATAGATGCCGCCCGCCTGCTGATGTATCGCGCCGCCTGGATGAAAGACCAGGGCAAGAGAACGACGAAAGAGTCTTCGATGGCCAAGCTGTTTGCGTCGGAAGTGAGCGTGCGTGTCTGTGAAGAGGCGATCCAGATTCACGGCGGTTATGGTTACACGAAAGATTATCCGGCAGAAAAGTACTGGCGCGATTCCAAGCTGTGCACCATTGGCGAAGGAACGTCGGAAATTCAACGGATCATCATTGCGCGAGAGTTATTGAGGCAGACCTGAATCGAGGGTTTGGTGCCGGACAATAGATCATTGATAGAGCGAGTGGCAGCCGGAGAGCCGGGCGCCGTAGCTCGCGCCATCTCGAATGTTGAGGACGGAAAGGCGGGCACCTCCGACTTGATGAAAGGGATCTTTCCGCTTACCGGGCGCGGCCTCGTAATCGGAATCACCGGATCACCTGGAGCCGGAAAGTCTTCACTGGTTGACAAGCTGGCGTTGCTTTATCGGCAGCAAGGTCAGCGGGTCGGAATAATAGCGGTAGATCCATCGAGCCCTTTTTCCGGCGGCGCTATCCTCGGCGATCGCATTCGCATGCAGGCGCTGGGCCTAGATAAAGGGGTTTTCATTCGCTCGATGGCTACGCGCGGCAATCTCGGCGGTCTGGCGCGGGCCACGGTTGATGCAGTGGCCATCCTGGATGCGGCAGGCTACGAAAAGATCATCATCGAGACCGTGGGTGTGGGGCAGGATGAAGTCGAAATCGTCAAAGCGGCGGATATCTCTGTGGTTGTATTGGTTCCCGGTATGGGCGACGATATTCAGGCCATCAAGGCCGGAATAATGGAAATCGGCGATATCTTTGTGATCAACAAAGCAGATCGCGAAGGTACGTACGCCACGGAAAAGGAGCTCGAGGCTTTGTTGTCCCTGGCCTCGCGTGCGGACGATTGGCAACCGGCGATTATCAAGACCGTGGCGACGGAGAATAAGGGCGTGGATGAACTGAGGCAGGCGATTAGTGCTTTTAGCCAGACTCAGCTTCAGAGCGCGAAGGGGCTGGAGCGCAAACGAGCAATCGCTCGCTGGCGCATCCTGGAATTGCTGAGAGAACAACTGTTAAAGCGGACCCTGGCGCAGGCTTCGACAGCCGCGGTACTACAGCGCCTGACGGATGAGGTTGCAAGTCGTCGTCGCGATCCTTATTCTGCGGTGGATGAAATTATCGCAAGAGTAGTCAATAGTCAGTAGTCAGAGTTGTCAGTGGTTCTTTGGATTTAGGTTCTTGGTGCTTGGTTCCTGGTACTTTGTTTGTGTCTTTTCCGACCTAATTTGGTCAGAGCGAGGTAGTAGGTCATCAAGGTACCAAGGACAAAGTGCCAAAACCGGATAAGCAACTAATTATTGATTACTGATTACTGATTACTATTTTATGCAACTCGACCACATAGGAATTGCCACCCGAGGGATTGACGAGGCAATGGAGCTATGGATAAAGACCCTTGGTTTGGGACTTGAACATACCGAGGAGATTGCCGAGCAAGGGGTGCGCGTGAGTATGTTGTCACTGGGCGAGACGCAATTGGAACTGCTCGAACCGCTCAGTGCTGACTCGCCGGTAGGACGATTTTTAGAGAAGCGCGGGCCAGGCATTCATCATATTGCCATTCGTGTCGATGACATTCGCGCGGAACTCGCTAAATTGAAAACCACTGGAGCGCGCTTGATTGATGAAACACCCCGCATTGGCGCCCGCGGCTGCCTCGTGGCATTCGTGCATCCGTCGTCCGCAGGGGGCGTGTTGCTGGAACTTGTACAGCATCAATTGGCAACCGCCGAAAATTTTATTAACGAAAGGAATTTATTTTGACATCAACAACTAAAGCATTAATCGCAGCCGCAATCGCCGTGGCGTTCGCCATAGGTTTGATCGGCTGGCAAATAAAAAGCAGGCGTGCTCAAGCTGTCAACCTCTCTGCGGATGACATGAAGATCATTGCCGAAGATCAGTCACCGCAAATCAAAGCGCGATTGGCCGCCGACGAAACGGCGCGCAAAGACTTTGCCAAGAATATCCGGGAGTTGCTCGCCGTGGCCGAAGAGGCTCGCACTACACCGGTTGAGGTAAAGACTCCCAAGCCGGACGGAACGTTTACGGTTAAGAAGGAGTTGATCGCAGATCGTCCCGAGGTCAAACGCCAGCTGGAGCTGATGCGTTCGGTTGTGATTGCTGAGAATTACTTCAAATCGCAGCAAGCCAACCCGGCGGGCCCAACGAATCCCAACGTGTCGGAAGCTGAAATCGATGAATTCTTTAAACAGCCTGCGCACCAGACTAAATTCGATCAGTTTATTAAGGACGCACAGTCAAAGAATCCGCAAATGGCGGGCAGTCAAATTCCGGACGCGCAGCTAAAGCAGGTCAGACAACAACTGGGTCAGGTATTGATTGGAGAAGAAAAGGGAATCAAAGCAGGCTTTGACAAAAAGCGTGAAGTTCAATTGCAAATGATGATGGAGCAGGCAAGGGTGCTGGCTTCGGCTTATGCTCAAGAGGAATTGGTTCCGCGGATGAAAGCTACGGATCAGGAGGTCGATGCGTATCTCGCTAAACATCCTGAGCTCGACTCGAAACAGTCGCGCACCAAGGCCGAAGAGGTTCTTAAACGACTGCGCGCCGGCGAGGATTTCGCAAAGCTGGCGGGAGAATTTTCTACCGATTCCAGCAACAAAGATAAAGGCGGAGACCTGGGCTGGTTTGGACCGGGCCAGATGGTTCCGGAATTCGAGAAAGCAGCCTTTGCTCTTAAGCCGGGTCAGACCAGCGACATCGTCGAGACAAAATATGGCTACCACATCATCAAGGTTGACGAGCGCCGTACCGAAACCAAGGATGGCAAACCCGAAGAGCAGGTGCATGCGCGGCACATCCTGATCAGCGAAGGCGCGGGAGGAAAATCCGGTCGCGACCAGGCGAAGGGCGCCGTTGAACAGGAGAAACAGAAACAGGTAATTGAAGACGTCGTTAAGCGTTCGCACGTAAAAGTGGCTGAGAATTTCCAGGTTGCCGCTCCGCCACCACAGGAAATGCCGGGTCTGCCTCCAGGCATGAGCCCCGGCGATCCGGATCAGGGACCGCCACCGGCGCAGAAACCTGCTCCTGAGAAACCGAAGACAGGCGAGAAGCCGGGAAACAAGAAGCCGACCAAGTAGGCGTCGCTCAACCTTTCTTTGAAACGAAAAGACGCCGGCCCGGTTATCGGGTCGGCATTGTGGCCCAGAGATTTAGCATGGAGTTCGGTGATTATCGTGTTGAGATAGTGCCCGACACCGAATTTCGTCTGGACGGCGGGGCAATGTTCGGAGTAGTGCCCCGGAATCTATGGTCGAAGGTTTGCCCGCCGGATGAGCAGAACCGCGTTCGCTTGAATATGAATTGCCTGTACGTCGAAGCTGGAGGTGAACGCATCCTGATCGACACCGGTATTGGCGAGAAGTGGTCAGGTAAGCAGGCGGCGATGTACGGCATCGAACGCAAGCGACCGTTTCGGGAATCACTACAAGCGATCAGCGGAACCACGCCAGAAGACATCACCATCGTTATCAACACTCATTTGCACTTCGATCATGCCGGCGGAAACACCAGGCTGGATGCACAGGGGCGGGCGGTGCCCGCTTTTCCAAATGCGCGCTATCTGGTTTCGCGTGACGAGTTCGAACACGCCGAGGCCCCGACCGAACGAGATCGCGCCAGCTATCTGGCTGAGAATTGGCGCCCGCTCATGAATTCCGGGCAACTGGAGTTAAAAGGAACGAATTACGAAGTAGTGCCCGGGTTGCGCATGGAAATGTATCCCGGACACAACCGTTCAATGCAGTGCGCGCGGTTAGAGCGGGACGGAAAAACCCTGTTTGGGTTTGCCGATATTGTTCCCACTCGCGCTCACGTATCGTTTGCCTGGATCATGGGCTATGACCTTTATCCGGTTGAGACTTTGGAAACGAAGAAGAGGCTGTTGCCACGGGCAGCGCGAGAAGGATGGACTTGCTTGTTCTATCATGATGCGGATGCAGCGTTGTGTCGCATCGTGGAAGACAACGGCACGCTGCGTGCCGATAGTCTGGTAAATGAAAAGAGAAATTGAAATGTGGATAAAACGAATTTTACCGACGGCTTTTATTTTTCTGTTGGCCCTCGGCACGAATGTTAACTTGGCTCAACAGCGCGGTCCTTCGACTCCTGAAGAGAGAAAGCGGGCCGTCGAGATAGCAACCTTGCTTGAAAATGACCCACTAAATCAAGATGCCAAGGCTCTTAGCCGCGAGTTGCTGTTGTTCCTTATTCAGGCCCCCGATATTAATGTCCATCTTTGTACTAATGTGCTCGGCGATTATAAAAAACTGAAGGGTGACTACTCTCCCACTATTACTTCGCAGTTAACTTTCTCTCAAGCGAAGTTCGTTATCGAACATCCGGAACAATCCAGTGACGTATACCAGGAGTACTTGGCGGGAGTCGAGGGTATGCTGCGAGCTTATCAAAAGATCAAACTCGCCAAGCCAAAGGTCACGATGGAGCCACTTGAGGAGTTACTCGCGAAGCAGCAGGCAGGACAACTTGCCGATTTCGTAAAAACCGCAATGACCGGCTGCAAGGGTAAATAGAGCAAGTTGGATAGAAACGGATGACCATAGCTAAGATCGGCATCATCGGGGGCAGCGGGCTTTATCAAATGCCCGAGCTGAAAGACGTTGAGGAGATTGCGATCCAGACTCCCTTTGGCAGCCCTTCCGACGCTTTTATCTTGGGAACGCTGGAAGGTCAGCGCGTTGCGTTTCTCCCACGGCATGGTCGCGGTCATCGCTTCACGCCGACTGAGCTGCCTTTCCGCGCTAACATCTACGGTATGAAAATGCTTGGTGTCGAGCGCATTTTGTCGGCCTCTGCTGTTGGTTCGCTGCAGGAGCAATACGCGCCGCTGGACATGGTCATTCCGGACCAGTTTTTCGACCGCACCCGGGCGCGCACTCGAGAATCCACTTTTTTTGGCGAAGGCATCGTCGCGCACGTCGGTTTTGCGCATCCTATTTGTGCCGCGTTAGGGGATCTGTTGGAAGAGTCGTGCCGGGCAGTTGAGGTTCAGGCCCATCGCGGTGGGACTTACCTATGCATGGAAGGCCCTGCCTTCTCGACCAAAGCCGAGTCAGAGGTCTATCGTTCATGGGGCATGGATGTTATCGGCATGACGAATCTGCAGGAGGCAAAGCTCGCGCGCGAGGCCGAGATTTGTTACGCCACGCTGGCACTGGTCACGGACTACGATTGCTGGCACCCCGGACATGATGCTGTAAGTGTCGAGACAGTCATCGAGTACTTAAACAAAAACGTGCGCAACGCCCAGAACATCATGCGGGAAGCTGTGAAGCGAGCTGCCGATCGACCGCGAGAGTGCAAGTGCGGTACGGCGCTGAAAAATGCCATCTTTACCGCTCCAGATCTTTGGCCCGAGGCGACCAGGAAAAAGCTGGAAGCAATCATTGGAAAGTACATGCCTGCCAAGTGATGCGCGCTGTTAACAGGTGTTCAGATACCGACTTCAGTCGGGCACTTGTGACCGCCAAAGACTCCGACTGAAGTCGGTACTCTGAACGCCGCCGTTCGTCGGTCGGTTTTACGGAAAGGAAAGTTATGAAGAAGATTTTACTGTTGTTGGTCTTGTTGGTGTTGTTTGGATTGGGTGCCGCCACGGCCTCCGCACAGGGGAACATCAAGTCGGGGCCTGAGGCGTCGACCCTTCGTGATCCTGAGTTGGAGAAAGACTCGCTCCACAACCTCGAAGTCGCGCGACACTATTTCAAACTCAAGAAAGCGTATGTGGCGGCCTTGAAACGCTGCGAAGAGATTGATGCCGGTAATCCGAACTTTGCGAAGATGGACGAAGTTCTCTTTATCGCCGGTGAAAGTTATTTCCTGCTTTCAGAAAACAAGGGCAAGCAGACCTACAAGGACAAGACCACCGAAGAGTTGCGCACCGAGGCTCGCGTCTATTTGTCACGTCTCGCGAGTGACTATCCGCAAAGCCCTTTTAGCAAACAGGCCCAGGACGATCTACAAGCCCTCGGCGGCCCGTTGCCGAAACCAGTTAAGCCGTAAGGGAACGGGGAGCAGTCGGCAGCGGCAGTCGCCAGGAGGGCCCAGCAGGCAGGTCAGTACCACCTGCGTTGGCGGGTGAGTACGCGCAGAAGACAATAGCAGCGTCAAGTATTCGGCACAGGTGCAAATACGAAGAACTAACAGCCAAGAACAAAGTTCCAATCAATCCAAAATCTGAATTCACAATCTAATATCAAACCTATGTCCTTACTCGCAGTCGGTTCAGTTGCCTTTGATGAAGTGGAAACGCCTTTCGGCAAGTGCGAGAAGATGCTGGGTGGCTCAGCATCGCATTTCTCGATCTCGGCCAGTTACTTTACTGATGTCCGTCTGGTGGCGGTCGTCGGCGGCGACTTTGGCGCTGAGGAGCGAGATGTTTTTGCTACTCACGGCATCGATACGAGCGACCTCGAGTGTATTCCAGAGGGCAAGACTTTTCGCTGGCGCGGTCGCTATGACTACGATCTCAACGTGGCCCATACGCTCGACACGCAATTGAATGTTTTTGCCGAATTCAAGCCGAAGCTTTCAGAAGCCGCCAAAAAATCGCGTCTGCTTTTCCTCGGCAACATCCAGCCGGATCTGCAACGCGAAGTGCGCGAGCAGGTACCAAATGCAGAATTGGTCGCGTTGGACACGATGAATTTGTGGATTGGGAGCACGCGCGAGTCTTTGCAGAAAACCATTGAGTGCGTGGATGTAATGATCATCAACGACGCGGAAGCGCGACAATTGACTGACATTCCCAATCTCATAAAAGCCGCGCGCAAAATTCTCTCGTGGGGACCGAAAGCGCTGGTCGTGAAACGCGGTGAATACGGAGCAGCATTATTTACGAAGGACAACTACTTTGCCATTCCCGCCTATCCACTGGAAGCTGTATTCGATCCGACAGGCGCGGGCGACACCTTCGCCGGTGGTTTCATGGGATATCTTGCCAGCCAGGAGGCGCTGGACGAGGCGGCTATGCGCCGCGCGATGATTTTTGGTTCTGTCATGGCCTCGTTCAATGTGGAAGAATTCGGTACTGAACGGGTGAAACGACTAACGCCGGATGAAATCAACACTCGCTTTCGCACCTTCAAACAGATGACGCATTTCGAGGAAATACCGTTTGCACGTACAGTGGTCAGTAGTCAGTAATTAGTAGTCAGTCGTTAGTTGTCAGTCGTTAGTTGTAGCTAGTCGGAGAAGGACCAGAGCTGATCAGGCGGATCTGACGCTGATAATAATACCTGACCACTCACAGGTGACAACTCACAACTGACTACTGACAACTAACAACTGACTATTGACCACAGCCCCAGGAGGTTCTTATGTTCTGCCCTGTCTGCGAATCGGAATACGAAGCCGGCGTAACCAGCTGTCCTGATGACAACACTGAGTTAGTCCAGCAGCTGAACCCGGACACCAGTCATGATGACAGCGACGCGCGCTTTGTTCTGCTTCATCATCTCGGTTCACCTGCCGAAGCTGAGATGGTCAACGATATTTTGCGCCAGAATGACATTCGTTCCGCCGTGCAATCCGGAAATCTGGATGCGTTGTCACCGCTGCTTTCCAGCGTGGCGCCCGGCGCCGCGATACTGGTCGACGAACGCGATTATGACCGTGCGCTGGAGCTTTACCAGGCTTTCTTTGGCGAAGACACGACGCCATTGACAGGCTCAACAGGTGAAGAGGACGACGACGAAAACGACAGGGAAGACGACTCTGCCGACTAGCGAGGACAGGAGCAGACGGCAGGGGCAGACGGCAGGAGCAGGCCGCCGCCCTAAGACTCGTTCTCAACTGAGGCATTAAGAAACCAAAGAGCAAAGAACTAAGAGCAAAGACCAAAGACCAAAGACCAAAGACCAAAGACCTTCCTTCATCAATGACCGACACTGATCCAATCTTAGTTTTGCTAACGGCCGCCAGTGGCGAGGAAGCCGCGCGCCTCGCGGAGATGTTAGTTGGAGCTCAGCTGGCGGCTTGTGTGCAGATCATGCCGGCAATGGAGTCGGTTTACCGTTGGCAGGGAGCGATAGAGCGGCAATCAGAAGTGCTGCTAATCGCCAAAACAATCAGGTCCAGATTTGATGAGCTGGAAAGGGAAGTGCGCGCGCTTCACAGCTATGAGGTCCCGGAGATCGTTGCTCTCCAAATTACTGACGGATCCGCTCCCTATCTTGAATGGCTCGTAGATAGTATTAGTAAAACCAATCAGAGCGTTGAATGATCACGACTGCAACCAGGCAGTTACAAAACCGGGCTCGGTAAGCGACCGGATCCCACAATCTACTTGCGATCAGCGGTCTTGTGCATCCGGTCGCTCCGTTCTGTAATCTGTTAGGAGTCTGCTAGGGTTCCTTTAAGGCACGATAGTCGTCACTCGTTACCGTTCCCAGATGACGCAGTGAGCTTTGACTCTCGACGATTATCCGCACTACTTCTTCCGGTGAATCGGTCAGGTGCAGCAGGAGCATGTCAGCTTCTGAAACCTTGTTTTCCTTCAAGGCAAAATCGCGAATCCAATCCATCAATCCACCCCAATAGCGTTTGCCATACATGACGACGGGAAAGTCGCGAATCTTTTTTGTTTGAATCAGCGTCAGGGCTTCGAATAGCTCGTCCAGCGTGCCGAAGCCGCCGGGAAAAATGACAAAGGCCTCGCTGTATTTCACGAACATCATTTTGCGTACAAAGAAGTATTTGAACTTCAGCGAAAGCGTTTGGTAGGGATTGGGCTTTTGCTCGAAGGGGAGTTCGATGTTGCAGCCCACGGAAATTCCACCCGCTTCAAAGGCGCCCCGATTGGCGGCTTCCATGATTCCCGGGCCGCCGCCGGTAATGACGGAGAAACCTGCGTGGGCCAGGAGTGCTGCTGTTTCCTGCGCGACCAGGTAATCCGCGTCAGTCGGCAACGTGCGCGCGGAGCCAAAAATCGATACGCCACGACTCAGAGTTGCCAGCTCATCAAAGCCTTCCACGAACTCTCCCATGATGCGGAACACACGCCACGTATCGGTGTGCGTAAACTCATCCGGGCGCGGGCTCTCGAGTAGTTGCTCGTCTTGAGTGGTACCGGCGGGGTGTTTGTTCGAATCAGATGGATCTGGCATTTGGCTTATCCAATGAAAGCGTTTTGAATGTCCGACAAACTTCAGCTTGTCGTTGTTCTGCACAAGGCACCATAGCTGGTGCCACAAAACGACAAACTGAAGTTTGTCGGACTGTACTTCAGATGCCCATGATGTTGTAACCGCAATCGACGTGGATCACTTCGCCGGTAATGGCTGTAGCCAGCTGGCTGCATAAGAAAAGGGCCACATTGCCCACTTCCCGCGCTTCGACATTGCGATGCAAAGGCGCATAGTCGGCCGCATGCTTCAACATGGAACTAAAATCGGAAACGCCGCGCGCCGAGAGAGTTTGAATTGGTCCGGCGCTGATAGCGTTAACACGAACATTTCGCGATCCAAGGTCATTGGCGAGATAACGTGTACTGGCTTCAAGCGCCGCTTTGGCCACTCCCATGACGTTGTATCCGGCTATGACTTTCTCGGCGCCGTAGTATGTCATGCAGACGATGCTGCCGCCGTCGGTCATCAAAGGGGCGGCCGCCCGAGACAGTTGCACCAGCGAATAGGCGCTGACTTCAAGCGCGGTAAGGAAAGCTTCGCGGCTGGTGTCGAGATACTCTCCGCCCAGAGCCTCACGAGGCGCATAAGCAATGCTGTGAATCAGGAAATCGAGCCGTCCGAACTCTTCGCCCAACTGTTTGAAGGTTGCGTCAACCTCTTCCTGTTTCGTCACGTCACAGGAAAGTAACGGCGAGTCCGGCATCTCTTCTTTGGTGAGCTTCTCGACGTTTTCTTTCAGGCGCTCGCCCTGATAAGCAAAAGCCAAACGCGCGCCGGCTTCATGCAGCGCTTGCGCCGTGGCCCAGGCAATGGAACGCTTGTTGGCGACACCAAAGATGATTCCGTTTTTGTTTTGCAGCATGAACTTTTGTGTCTTCCTGACAGCCTTAAGTTAGCGTGGACGAAAGTGTTTAGACCGCTTGAAGTACAACGCTGTCTTAGTAACTCAGTTTGCGAATACCACTTTGTGGTAGACATCTTTCAGGGGAAGTTTGCAATTGATCGATTGTATGTCTGCGGTTACTTCCAAATCGGAATACTCTGACAAAACCCAGCGCCCGTCTTCTAGGCGGACGTATTGTTCCAGCCTCAATGAATCCTGGGCGATTAGGACGTATGTATTCACCGAGGGCAGGCGCCTGTAATGGGCGAACTTCACTATGCGGTCATCTTTTTCTGTTGAAGGTGACAACACTTCAACAATTACGGTTGGATTCAACAATGTGTCAAGGTGCTCATCTTCCACTTCGACTTCGCCACAAACAACTGTTACATCCGGATAGGTATACAGGCCAGTCTCTGAGACCTTTACTCGCATGTCCGAGGGGTAGACCTTGCATGGCTTGGTCTTCAGCTGCAGATTGAAGAGTGTGAGAACGTTCGAAACGATCAGATTATGAGGTTCGCTCGCCCCCGCGAAGGCAAAGACCTCGCCTTTATAGTATTCGCTCTTATTTGTTGCCTTCCTTTCAAGCGCTAAATACTCCTGAGGCGATATTCTTGTTTTTCTAACCGTAGACATTAAGACTCCCTGGCGATTGGTTGGCGCTGCATGGCAATCTTACCATCGCGTGGCTACGCTGCTGCGGTTTCCGGCGCGTTCATCAATGCCTTGTATTCGCCGCTCTCGACCCACTTCAAGATCTCTGAGACACGCCAGACGGGAAACGGATGGCTCAAACCGGCGGTGACGACGTCGGCCCAGAATCGATCCAGCGCTTTCTCGTCGTATGTTTTTTGGAAATCACGAGCCTGCACCAGGAACTGTTCATAGTCGACTTTGGAAGCAAAGGTGCCACCGGCCATTTTCATCATCGTGCGGCCAATTACATTCGCGTCCTGGGTTACCAGCAAAGCAGCGCGATCGCACGAAAGCTCGGCCCGGCGCGCCCAGGCCAGGAGTGCGGCGCGCATCGTAAGCGTCAATAATTCCTTGACGATATATGCGAGTGGCGAAGCCAACACCGCCGCCGTCGCGAGAAATTCAATCAACCGCGCGGCCGTTAAATAGAGCACATGTTCGGCGTGAATATGGCCCACTTCATGTGCGACCACGGCCAGCACTTCTTCATCAGTCAAACGCTCCAGCAATTGGGAGTAAAGCACAATCACGGGCCGTTCGACGCCTCCGGTAAAGGCATTGACGATCGGACTCTGCTGCACAAAGAGTTCCGGCATATCGACGCCCAGCGTCGTGCAGGCGATCTGAAGTTTGGCGTAGAGATCCGGACACTGTTTGGGCGTAACTTTCACAGCGCTCGCGGTAAAGATTACGCGAATGGCAGACTCGCCTGTGACCGCAAGCAGTTTCTTCAGAGCCGAATCGATGCCGGGAATGGCCCTCAACGCAGCCAGGGCGCGGCTATCGGCCGGGTGGACGTATTGGTTCTTATCGAGGTGGGCGAACTTTTTGTGCGGCGCGTCCGAAAGCAGGAGGTGGCAACGGCCGCAGCGTGCTTCACCGTTTTCGACTGTGCGCGTTTGGTTGCGCTGGCCGCAGTAGCGGCAGCGGATCGAATCGCTGCTTTCAATAGATGGAGTTGGTTCTTCTTTAGCCAATGACTTATGTCCTCACCGATTGTTTCAAGTGCTGGAAGTATCGAATATTCCCGGTCGCGGAGCAAGCTACCTGTGGGCGCAGGCAGTGGTGCAGTTTGATGTCCGATGAGCTTTAGCTTGTCGTAACGCCGCGACAAACTAAAGTTTGTCGGACATTTGCCGCGAAACTGACCCACTACCGGGAGCGCAGGCATCCTGCCTGCTGAGCGTATGGGCGCCAGGTCCTTTGGTCGTTACCGCGAAGCGACGAGCAGCCTGACAGGCAGGATGCCTGCGGTCCCAGATCAGTGTTTGAAGTGTCTAATGCCGGTAAATACCATTGCCAGTCCGTGCTCGTCCGCGGCCGCAATTACTTCCGCATCTTTCACTGAGCCTCCGGGCTGGATAACGGCCGTGATGCCGTGTTTCGCGGCTTCATCTATGCCGTCGCGAAAAGGAAAGAACGCGTCGGAGGCCAGCACAGAACCTGCGACAGCCAATTGTGCACGCATGGCGCCGAGTTTGACCGAGTCCACGCGAGACATCTGGCCGGCTCCGACACCGACAGTCTGGCCGTCGCGCGCGTAGACGATCGCGTTGGACTTGGTGTGCTTGCAGACAATCCAGGCAAAGAGCAGATCAGTGATCTCTTTATCGGATGGCGCCCGCTTGGTGACGACTCTTAGATCGTTGCGGCCAAGCTTATGCGCGTCGTGCGTCTGCACCAGCATTCCCCCGGAGATTTGTTTGTATTCCAGGTTTATCCCGGGCATTTCGCCGCGCAAAACCCGCAGGTTCTTTCTTGTCTGAAGTATTCCGAGGGCCGCGTCTGAATAGTCAGGGGCGATAATTACTTCCGTAAAGATTTCCGTCAACGCTCGTGCCGTGGCTTCGTCGAGCCGCCGATTGAAAGCGACGATGCCTCCAAATGCCGAGACGGGATCGCATGCTAAGGCTCTGCGATAGGCTTCTTCGGTTGAACCTCCCAGCCCGACGCCGCAGGGGTTGGTGTGTTTTATGATGGCGCAAACTGTTTCCTCAAATTCGCAAACGAGCTGCCACGCCGCGTCGGCATCGACGTAGTTGTTGAAAGACATTTCCTTTCCCGAAAGGACCCTGGACTGCACCACCCCATGCGGCCCATCCTCAACGGCGTAAACGGCCGCTACCTGGTGGGGATTCTCGCCGTAACGAAGATCGGAGATCTTGTCGAAAGCGAGATTAAGCACCGCAGGCAGCGCTTGAGCGGAAGCGTTACTCGTTTGCTCAGCTCGTTGAAATTCCAATTCGGGTATCACTTGATTTGAGAGATAGCGTTCTACAGCTTTATCGTATTGCGAGGTGGCCATGAATGCTCCTAGTGCCAACCGCTTGCGAAACACCAGCGAGAGTGCGCCGTCGTTCCTTCGCAAGTCCTGAAGGACTTCTTCGTACATATCGGGTGCAACCACAACGGCTACATCCCGGAAATTCTTGGCTGCCGAGCGGATCATTGCCGGACCGCCAATATCGATCTGCTCGATCGCTTCTTCCAGAGTAGTCTCCCGACGAGCTACTGTTTCCTGAAACGGATAGAGATTTACGACGACAAGATCGATTGGCTCGATGTCATGTTCGCTCATCGCTGCCTGATGCTCAGGATTATCGCGCAGAGCAAGAAGCGCACCGTGAATACGTGGATGCAGAGTCTTTATGCGACCGTCCATCATCTCGGGAAAGCCGGTGACATCCGACACGTCGCGAACTTCAACGCCAGCCGTTCGTAAGGCGCCGGCAGTTCCGCCAGTGCTGATTATCTCAACATCAAAGCGTCGCAATTCGCGGGCGAAATCGACAATACCGGATTTGTCAGAGACGCTGATCAGCGCTCGGCGAATCTTGCGTAGGCCCAGGTCGTTAGCTTTACTCATTAGTTTTGCCTGATGACAGTTCTAAGAAAATCGAAAACAACCTGTCCGACTATTTAGGATTTGGCCCAACGCGTGAACCGTTGACTAAGAACTTATGCGTGCGGGAGTAGCCGAGCCCGCTTACGGAATACTCAATTCCGGGCGGCACCAGACTGAGCGATATTTCCCGACGACTCTCAGCGCGCGCCCTTTGGTTTAAATAAAAGCCAAGCAGGTATTGGCTCTTTAGATCGTCTTCAATTGCCTGAAAGACGGGCGTTAGATCAACGTTCTTCTGCGGAGCCAGCGCGGTCTTTGCGTCACCAACAAGAAAATACTTGCCTCCGGTTTTTTCGCCAAGTTCCCGAAAGCCCTTTGCCGGTGTCCGCACCGCGAGTCGTCCGTCACGCGGTTCGAAGAGCGGCAGATGAATTACATAAAACGACACGCGCCTTTCAAGTGCCGCCTGGATTGCCACGTTGGGTTTGACCGTGCTGGCGGTATCCAGTCCATCGCTGATCAGAATGACTATGCGTCGTTCTGCTCGATTTCGCGGCAGGCTATCAAAGGCTTCGACCGCGACTTTCGCCGCATCGAAAATCGCTGTGCGTTGCTCTATCGCCGCGGAAAATCTAAAGGCCTCACGTGCGGCTGTGACGTCCTTGTCGAATGTCGACACCAGTAACGGCTTTTCAGCGAAACGAAGAACTGCGATGCTCGAGCTCTGGCTGAATCGAGCAAACAACGAGAGTGCGGCATTCTGCTGTTCTGAAATAATGTCACGCAAACTACCGGATCGATCCAGAGCAAAAAGGAGCGCGACATGATCTGCTCCCGGCAAAAAATACAGGCCTGACGCTACCTTGTCGGGGTCCTTCAGCGAAAAGCTCCCGTCCGTCAAACCCTGCACGGCGTGTCCATGCTTATCCCTTATGCGGACAGGGAAGAGCAACAGTTCCGTATTGACGCGGACAATGTCGTCATCAGCGGCCTGTGTTTGCGCTTTCGCGTTGATTGGGGCCAGTGGAAGCAAGGTATTGAAGAGTAGTGTGAGCAGTAGGACGCACGCGAGAAAGGAAGGCTTGAATGCCCCGGGTGCTGAAACCAGGCAAACTGCGATTGAAGTCTGCGGGTTTGATGGACGAACTTCCGAAGGCACGAGCATTCAGGCTGGTTGGGCTTAGATAAAGAACCGCCCAAGGAGCAAGATGCTCAATATCAGCAGAAGGGTTATTACGATGATCTTAACCAGAGTCACGGCCGGTCCCTCGAAACTCAGAGGTCAGTTGGTGAAAATCGGCTACGAAACGCCGCTATTCTAAAAGCCCACTCCTCGAGGTGTCAACGAATGCCAGATTGAAGTTCGAGAGGCTATACGGTATTCGGATGCCGCAAGTTCAATGGATTCGCCCAATTTCATTCTTCAGAAGATAATTTTTGGGCCCGTGAATGATGGGTATCCTGGAGATATTGCAGGCCAGGGAGCAGATGCCGTAGGGTACAGTGTGGTTTCAACCTCGATAACTACGCGGAAGACTGCGTTGAGCTATTCTAAGCAGGATCGTTTCTACACTTTTCCGCTTCTTGTATTGGTTTGCCTGTTCTTTCTAAGCTGTCTCGAAGGCCGGGGCCAGGCTCTCAGGGTGCGCCTTAGCGTTGTTAACCTCAACGAGCCAGCAAGATTGCGGGTTGAAGGAGATTTTGGATCGGGGTCAACCTTATGGTCGTTCCGTAACAGCTACGGAAGAATAGCCGGCCTGGGCGAGCGCATTCAGAAACTCTCTCTGGCTGATGAGAACGGCACGAATATACCAGTACGCCAAGTTACTGTCGGAGAATTCAAATCGGATCGAGTGGCCAGGCAGTTCACTTATGAGGTTGTCCTGGATCGTCCTGCAAATCCCGCGGATGCCGCGCATATTTCCGGGCTCAACGACCAATACGGTTATCTAATGCTGGCAGACTTGCTGCCGGTGCTCCCCGCAAACGGCATTCGCGTGGCCATCAAACCACCTCCGGGATGGAGCGTCGCTTCCAGCGTGCTGCCAAGTGATGGTTTTTACGACCTGGAAAATCCAAGCGACGGCGTCTTTTTCGTGGGCCATGATTTGAAAGAGAAGCGCAAGAGAGTTGGTCCGACTGAAATTGTTTTCGTCACCGCGGGTGAATGGCCATTTGCGAATGACAAGGTTCCGGAGGTCGCCGCCAGGATAATCAGGGACTATGGCAGACACACCGGATTTGAGCCAAAGGGGAGAGTGGTGTTGATGCTAACGCCGTTTCCCGGATCGTTCGGTTCCGAGCGGTGGAGCGCCGAGACACGCGGACGCAATGTTATTTTGCTGTTGGGTCGGAACTCTCCACCCAGGGCTTTGCTGGGACAATTGAGCGTGGTGCTTTGCCATGAGCTATTTCACGTCTGGGTACCCAACGGACTTTCATTAGACGGTGACTATGACTGGTTTTATGAAGGCTTCACACTCTATCAAGCGCTGCGCTGCGCGGTCCGTCTTGGATTCATTGACTTTCAAGAGTATCTTGACACGCTTGGACGCGTTTATGATTCCTATCTTGCATCGGCGGAGCGCGATAGCCTCTCGCTGATCGAAGCGTCACAACGACGTTGGACCAGTGGTTCATCGTTGGTTTACGACAAAGGAATGCTGGTGGCCTTCCTTTATGATTTGAAGTTGAGGGAGAGCAGTCGGAGCCATCGCTCTCTTGACGATGTGTACCAGGAGTTGTTGCGGCGCTTTCCCTCCACCGCCAAGCGAGCTGAAGGTAACGAGTCGGTAATCTCGGCGCTCTTGCACCTCGATGGTGACGAACAATTTGTCAGGAGTTCCATTCAAACATCTGGTGTCTTGTCACTCGAGAAAATCCTGCCCGCTTACGGCATCCGCGTGACAAACACGAGAGCTCAAAAGCGTTTGGTGGTTGGCGAGCCGCTGACAGATGTTCAGCGGACGCTGGTGGAATCACTAGGGTATCGCAAACGATGAAGGCTAACTGGCACTTCACCTGCGACGAACTAATACATTAAGATAATTGGAAGTTTATGAAAATTGACCCGAGGTTGATGCGCTCAAAAGCCTTTCTGATTTCGCTGCTGCTTGGCCTGTCAGTGGCAACCGGTTGTAATACGCTCGCCAAGAAAAACAATTCCGGCGTTGTGGTTGCACGGCGCGCTGAAATTCGCAGTTCAACCGCAGTGGTGGCGGCGAAACTTTTGGAAGTAAATCGCGGCGATGAGGTCGAGATCCTGGAATCGACGGACGTAATTGATCCGACCGACAATTCCCGAAAAGAACGTTGGTTGCGGGTGCGCGCGCAGGACGAGGAAAACACCGAAGGTTGGATTGAATCCCGCAACGTAATGCCCCACGACGTTCACGAGAGCGCCCGCAAACTTGCCGCGGAGGACAAGGGCATACCTTCACAGGCCGCCGGTCAACTTCGTGCCAGTTCGAACTTGCGTTTGAGCCCGGACCGCAGCGGAAACGACAACATCATCATGCGTTTAGATAGTGGCTCCAGCTTTGAGATTGCCGGCTGGAAGCGCGTGCCCAAGCCGAAAGCCTCGGAGACAATCGAGAGCGATGTGGCGCCTAAAGCCGGTAGCGCCCCACAATCGGTCAGCAAAAGCACGAAGGGAAGCGATGAGGAGAAGGAGCCGGAAGAGACTAATGAGCTTTGGTATAAGGTCCGACTTCCCACAGAAATCTCACCGGCGCCTGCTGGTTGGATTTACGGCAAGCAGGTTGAATTGATGGTCCCGAGCGACATAATCTTCTACAGAACGGGAAGGGAATTTGTAGCCTGGCAACGACTCGACGGTGACTCAGGCGGTTCCGATTCGGCCGGCAAAGGCAAAGATGCAGGCAAGGACGTCAGACCTGGGAGCTGGGTCATTCTTGAAAAGAGCAGCTCCGATCAACCGCATACTCTCGATGAGCCGGATTTCGATCGCATCTATGTCCTCGGCTACGACAAGCGAGATCAGGAACACTACACGGCATATCGAAGTCCGGACCTCAAAGGATTTCTACCTTGCAGAGTTGAAGGCTCTGGTGAAAACAAGACCTTTACGATCCGCGTGCAGGATGAGGGCGGACAAGTGAAAGATGTCCAATACAGTATTTACAAAGACGCCCGAGGATATCTGAAGATCACCGCTCCGGGTGCCGCTCCCAAAGAAAAGAAGCGGAAATAACCAATGCTCAAATACCCGCCAGCCATAATCGGAATCGGCGGCTTTGCATCAAGCAGCGGCAAGACAACCTTGATGTGCGAGCTGTTACGAATGTTCCCCGGATGGGAAGCGATTAAGACCACGCGCGGACACTACCGTTCTTGTGGGAAGGATCCCCATTCCTGCTGTGTGAGCCACCTGCTTGGTGACGAACCACGCATCCGCTCGGGACGTGCAGAGACATATGCCAGCGACAAAGACACCGGTTATTATTGGGAAGCAGGCGCTGCCAATGTGCATTGGGTGATCGCGACAGATGAGCAAGTCGAGCGGGGAATCAGCGAAGCCGTGAAACTTGTCAACTCCGAAGGTGTTTTCATTGAAGGCAACAGCTATTCAGAATTTGTGAAGCCTGACTTGATGATCATGGTAGCTCGAGCCGGGGGCGCGACCATCAAGAAGTCAGCACGAGTAGCATTAGCGAAGTCCGCCGGATTTGTTCTCACGGGCAAATGCAATTTGCAGGCGAGTCAGGGGGAGCAAGAGCAGTTCACAGAATGGCTGAAGGAGTCGCGACTCGGCTCTTTCATGAATCTGCCTGTTTACACCTGGCGCGACATACCTCAGTTGGTCACGGTGGTGCATCGGGCGTTGTCATTGGTTGCTGCTTGAATGGCTGGCGGAGCTCGAACGAGCGGGCTATCGGTATACCAGTTCTTATTGGGCAAACTCACCTGGGAGCCCGCATACAAGGGCCGAACTCAGCATTCTCAGCTTCTGAATACCGGTCGGTTTGTGAACTTTTGTATCGGCGATTGACAATTAGATTAATCTCTCTATAATGCCCTTTCGCTCTTGAGCGGGGATTGACAGTCAGGGAATCAAAAGGCATTTGCAGATGCCGCTTTTCTCTTCAGGAATTGACTAGAGAAAGGCGGCCTTTTTGTCGGCGGGAAACAAAATCTCGCAAACAACAAAGCTGCCTTGACAGGGGAAGAGTGGTCGGTTAAACTCCCCGTTTGCTTAGGGCGAGTTTTGGTCGTCTGTACGGCAAATCCAATACAAATTGGAATCGATGTTTGAAAACTAGATAGAGCGTGTCCATATCAATGATCTTTGGGAGTCAAACGCCGAGCGATAAAGCTCGCGTTCAAAACTCTTAAGAAGAGTCATTATCGGATACTGAACAACAACCAGTACGAGATGATGTTCCAGAGAACAAATTCTAACGAGAGTTTGATCCTGGCTCAGAATCAACGCTGGCGGCGTGCCTCAGACATGCAAGTCGAACGCGAAATTTCCCTTCGGGGAGAAAGTAGAGTGGCGTCCGGGTGAGTAACACGTAGGTAATCTACCTTTGGGTGGGGAATAACAACCGGAAACGGTTGCTAATACCGCATAATGCAGCGGCACCACATGGTGACAGTTGTTAACGCGGGGGATCGCAAGACCTCGCGCCTAAAGAGGAGCCTGCGGCGGATTAGCTAGTTGGTAGGGTAACGGCCTACCAAGGCAACGATCCGTAGCCGGCCTGAGAGGGCGGTCGGCCACACTGACACTGAAATACGGGTCAGACTCCTACGGGAGGCAGCAGTCGGGAATTTTGGGCAATGGGCGAAAGCCTGACCCAGCAACGCCGCGTGAAGGATGAAATCCCTCGGGATGTAAACTTCGCAAGAACGGGAAGAATAAGTGGAAGCTAATACCTTCCATGATGACGGTACCGTTTGTAAGCTCCGGCTAACTCCGTGCCAGCAGCCGCGGTAATACGGGGGGAGCAAGCGTTGTTCGGATTTACTGGGCGTAAAGGGCGCGTAGGCGGTCAGTGCAAGTCAGTTGTGAAATCTCCGGGCTTAACTCGGAAAGGTCAACTGATACTGCTCGACTAGAGTGCGGAAGGGGCAACTGGAATTCTTGGTGTAGCGGTGAAATGCGTAGATATCAAGAGGAACACCTGCGGCGAAGGCGGGTTGCTGGGCCGACACTGACGCTGAGGCGCGAAAGCTAGGGGAGCGAACGGGATTAGATACCCCGGTAGTCCTAGCCTTAAACGATGAATGCTTGGTGTCTGGGGTTATAAAGTCCCCGGGTGCCGTCGCTAACGCTTTTAGCATCCCGCCTGGGGAGTACGGTCGCAAGACTGAAACTCAAAGGAATTGACGGGGACCCGCACAAGCGGTGGAGCATGTGGTTTAATTCGACGCAACGCGAAGAACCTTACCTGGGCTAGAATGCCTCTGACAACCTGAGAGATCAGGCCTTTTGGGTAAAACCAAACAGAGTGCAAGGTGCTGCATGGCTGTCGTCAGCTCGTGTCGTGAGATGTTGGGTTAAGTCCCGCAACGAGCGCAACCCTTATCAATAGTTGCCAACAGGTAAAGCTGGGAACTCTATTGAGACTGCCGTTGACAAAACGGAGGAAGGTGGGGATGACGTCAAGTCCTCATGGCCTTTATGTCCAGGGCTACACACGTGCTACAATGGGCGGTACAAAGGGTTGCAAAGGCGCGAGCCGGAGCTAATCTCAAAAAACCGTCCTCAGTACGGATTGCAGTCTGCAACTCGACTGCATGAAGCTGGAATCGCTAGTAATCGCGGATCAGCACGCCGCGGTGAATACGTTCCCGGGCCTTGTACACACCGCCCGTCACATCACGAAAGTCGGTTGCACTAGAAGTCGGTGGGCTAACCCGCAAGGGAGGCAGCCGCCTAAAGTGTGATCGGTAATTGGGGTGAAGTCGTAACAAGGTAGCTGTAGGAGAACCTGTGGCTGGATCACCTCCTTTCTAAGGAGCAACCTCCGCCTCGGATCAAAACGAGGTCGTGAAGGATGCATTTCCTAGGTCGAGAGGAATCGCTTTAACGTCAACCCCGACTTGTCTTCCTGTTCAGTTTTCAGAGAACCGCCTCCGGTCCTCGCTCACTGACAATCGAATGCTGCGGCAGGTGGCTGGCTGGACCGGACACAACCGTCACGCTTTGCAATCAAGGGCCTATAGCTCAGCTGGTTAGAGCGCACGCCTGATAAGCGTGAGGTCGGTAGTTCGAATCTACCTAGGCCCACCATCTGACCCTGGGCAACCGAGCCTGGGACACGAACGAGCACTGAGCCATGCGGAACGACCGCCGGATCGACCGGCCTTCATCCCCATCACTCAGTCCTCGACACACCGACCGCCGACCGGGGCTGTAGCTCAGCTGGGAGAGCATCTGCTTTGCAAGCAGAGGGTCGTCGGTTCGATCCCGATCAGCTCCACCAGTCGGTTCCATCGACCTTCCCCGCGAGAGACAGCGGCCAAAACGCGAGAGACAGCGGCCGAAATAGGGGCCGGCCTTCCCCGGTTACACCGTACCCGCAGCAGAAACGGAAGCGAGCCGCGAGCATCAGCGGTGAGTGCAACACGCGCAGGCGGTTTGTTCTCAGCGTCGATCTTCGCGATCCAGCGTTCCTTGACAATTGAATATGGGTTGTAAAGAAAATGCACGAGAGATGTCTTTTGACATTTCGAGCTGCAGATCGCATGAGATCAAGGCACTTTATGGTCAAGTTACTAAGGGTTGACGGTGGATGCCTAGGCACAGAGAGGCGATGAAGGACGCAGCAAGCTGCGAAAAGCCTCGGGGAGCGGCAAGCACGCTTTGATCCGGGGATATCCGAATGGGGCAACCCCGTACGAGTCATGTCGTACGATCACCACCTGAATACATAGGGTGGATGAGGCGAACCGAGGGAAGTGAACCATCTCAGTACCTCGAGGAAGAGAAAACAATAGTGATTCCGTCAGTAGCGGCGAGCGAACGCGGAACAGCCCAAACCAGAGGGCTTGCTCTCTGGGGTTGTGGGACGTCGATGTGACGAAAGGTTCAGTAGGCGAGCAGGTCTGGAAAGGCCGACAGGAAAGGGTAAAAGGCCCGTAGCCGAAAGTGAGCCCAATTCTAGACGGATCCCGAGTAGTGCGTGGCACGTGAAACCCCGTATGAATCCGGC
>JAOAPY010000019.1 GCA_025463135.1 Acidobacteriota bacterium | reverse complement strand
ATGGAGCAGCTATAACGCCGAGAGGATCTGGTTGTGCCCAGCGATCTTGTTGGGAGCAGACCCACCCGCTACCGCGTGGTGGTACTGACCTCATACTGCCGATCCGACGGACCTCACGACCCGCGTTTCGCGGCAAATGTCCGACAAACTTGAGTTTGTCGCGGCGTTACGACAAGCTAAAGCTCATCGGACATCAAACTGACCCACTACGCTTCCGAATCATTCTATTGCACAGTCCTGGCGGACAGTGATATAAGACTCCGCTGAAATCCCACCCTTGTTTGGCCGCCTTGCCTGAGGAGTTCATCAAAATGAAAAGCCGCCTAACTTTTCTTTCCGTTATTCCGGTGCTGGTCCTCCTGGCTTTCGTACCACTCGCTAGATCCGCTGCGCCGGGGATAATGTCATTTCAAACCATCCCAGTGCTTAGCGGGACGGTTGACTCACTGGCGCCTGACCTTAGTTCCCTCGTGATTACTGTCTACGAAGGGGACCGGGAAAGAGTTGGAAAGGCCCTGATCGTCTCGCTGGACGGTCATACTACTTATCGCCGTCTGACACTTATCAATCAGGACGCGCCAAAGAAAACACCGACATCAGTGAGGAACGCGCACGCCCCCAGCATCATGGGCCTTGACTTCCAGGGAGCGGGCCAAAAAGAGGTCCCGTCTTCAGTGGGCGAAATCCGCATCGGCATGAAACTCACTGTGTCAGGATCAGTGAGCGTTAGCAACGGGCGAGCAGTTATGAACGGTGCGACCGTTACGCTGCTCCCCACAACCGAAGCCATCCCCACTGCCACTCCTACCACGAGGGCCTCGGTACCCATCTGGGTGAAAACTGAAGAAGGTAAAAACATCGAATTCTATGACCACAGCTATGCGCTCGTGGTCGGTGTCAAAGACTACCCCAAGGGCTGGCCAACGTTGCAGGGAGCGGAAGATGACGCTTATCTGGTTTGCCAGACCCTGTTTAACCAGGGCTTTGCGGTGACGCCTTTGATTAGCCCTTCACGGGCTACCTTTGACAAAAGCATCAGGGAGTTCATGGCTCGCTATGGCCATTCGAAAAACAATCGCCTGGTGATTTACTTTGCCGGACATGGCGAGACACGCCGGACCGAAGACGGTCGCGAACTCGCCTATATCGTTCCCAGCGATGCACCTCTGCCGAGTAAGGACCTGGAAGGTTTCATGAGCACGGCCATCAATCTCAGACAGATTGAAACCTATGCTGAAGAGATCGAGGCGAAGCACGTCTTGTTTGTTTTTGACAGCTGTTTTTCAGGTTCGCTTTTCGAGTCAGTTATGCGAAGTGGACCGCCGCCAGCGATTCTGGATAAGACCGCGATGCCTGTCAGAGAGTTCATCTCGGCCGGCAGCGCCGACCAGCAGGTTCCCGATAAGAGTATTTTCTGCACGCAGTTTGTCGAAGGAATCAATGGAGCGGCCGACTCGAACAGGGATGGTTATGTTACCGGATCCGAGCTGGGTGAGTTTCTGCACGATACGGTGACAAACTATTCTCGTCGGACGCAAACGCCGCGGTTTGGGAAGATGAGAGATCCAATGCTGGACAAAGGCGATGTTGTCTTTGTGGTGCCGCCCAAGACGCGCTAACAACAATCGTTTGAGGCCGAAGGCGTCAGATTCCGGTTTCTATAAGACCTGCCGCAATTGTGTTAGTGGTTCGTTGTCTGGGCCCCGTTACAGACTGCCGCGCAACCTAACCTGCGAGCTCTGATGCGCATTGCCGTTGTGTGTCACCACGAGATCGGCCTCGTAACGACCAGGCTGAGTCGCCGTGAGCGTCACCGTTAGAGTTAGTTCCGTGCCGGGCGCCAAAGTTGCACTCATCTGCGGCACACTCGTCACCGAGAAATTGCTGCCCGGGTTGAGATCGATCAGCTTGACCTCTCTCACAGTCACCGGATCCGTTCCCACGGATTTCAAAATAAACGTCACCGGCGCGGGTTGAGTCACGATGACGACTCCCTGCTCAAACTCGATCGGCTCAGCCAATTTGGGACCCCCTGACCGGCCCTTGAGTTTCAGCACGGCGCCCGGCACGAGCGGATCGCCGCTGTCCATACGAATCGGATCGTCACTCAACAAGCGGAACTCGCCGGCGACATTCATTCCCGCCACCGGAGGAGCCAGGAAAGTGCATGGCACTTCGATCTCATTACCTGGTTTCAGGGCCAGCGGAAAGACAGCGTTGGCGCTGAATGCACCCTGGTTAACAATAACCAAATTCTGGACGGTGAGTTGAGCGTCTCCTATATTGCGAATCCAGAAAGAGGCGGCAGTGTTCTGTGATGGCGCGGCCACTCCGAAGTCCAACGTCTTGAGTTCTCTTTCGCGCACAGGAATTCGATCTCCTCCGGGACCACGTACTCGTTGTGGTCCGCCCGCGATAAAGAGAGTCGGCATCTGGCTCGTAACGGTGAGCGGAATCTCATAGCTGCGCTGGTACTGCGGATCCGAACTTCTCACGTCGAACTTCAGAGTAGCGTTCGCCACACCCCTGGCAGTCGGTTGGCATAACACTCTGATCACGATGTGACCTCCGGAGGCCAAACCACCGGGAAGTGAAGTGGCTGGGTAATTGGGATTGGCAGTGAACGGCCCGGCGGGTGAAACATCTATGTTTGCGAAGACGGCATCGCCAGCACCGATGTTTTCTATAGTGAGGTCTTCCCAGACAGTAGCACCGACCAGTCTGTTGCCCAGGTCAAACGAGTTCGGCGTAAACCTCAGCTCTGGGTGTTTTATCGCCACCACCGCGGCTGCCAGGGGAATCCGCACGATCGGTTCGATGGGATCGTTGCACTCGACCTCAACAAAACCGCTGAGCGGTCCGGCTGTGGCGCCGGTGTACTGGACCTCCATCCAGTAGCTCTGTCCCGCAGTGACGCCGAATGGCAAGTGCGACGTCATCTTAAAAACGGGAGCGCCGGTTAAATCTCCCGAAGATTTGATCCGCACAGCAACAACCTGCACGTCATGATCGAATTGGTTCAACACGGGCAGGTCGAACAAACGACAGGGAGTCTTTTCTCGCAAAGCAAATCCCTGCACACCCATGGCGATGGGGTTCCACGTCGCGATCACTTTTTGCTGGTCGTCACAGAACACCAGGCCATCCAGCGCCGAGAGTCCAAGCCGCTCAGTGAAGTTGTTGTCGAAAACGCGGAACGCGTTAGGAGCGGCCGTGTGTAGCCACGCCCGCGCAGCCTTGAACGTACCCAGCTTGCTCATGCCTGACTGGGTCCGTTTTTGCAGCGCTTTCGTCTTGCGTAAGTGATGCGCTCGCAACTGGTCGTTCTCGAGACCCCAGTGAAGCATGGCGTCGAGGGTGCCCGCCGCAACGCGGTCGAGCGTTCTCTTCTGCAGATCCTGCATGAACTTTCGGCTTTCCGGAGTTGCAAAACCCACCACCTCGATCATGACTGAACACGGATTACCCTCCTCGCCGAATTGCTGCATTCCCATGAGGGATTTTGTCCTGCTGCAAAGCCGGATAGAAACATATCCAAAGAACGGAATGTTCTTGTCCATGTTCAGATCCGCGTGGTCCAGGATCTCTGTCTGCAAGAAGCCAAAGGCGTCAGCCGGCGATAACGCGATCTCCATGGCTGTCCCCATGACGCCGCTCTCCGGAAAGCCCAGGGCGCCCACGCTAACGCCGGTCTTATCCGAAACGCGGGCACAATTCGCAGTCCCTAACAACCCTGACAGCACGCCAGTCAGAAACGCCTGTCCCACCAGGCCCCCATCAGGATTACCCACCATGGGAGTTAGCAGCGTGTCCAGTGCCACGTTGATGATATCGGACGCCTGAGTCACTCGACTGAGTTTTGCTCGAGACCCTGAATAGGTGATGACGTTCCCCACGATATCGAGGGTGCTGCCAAATCCATATAGATTTTTGAATTTCTCAAATAGATGATCGGAAAGAGACATCCCAATTCCCTTGATCATATCTGCAGTCTCGTTTCCGGCCGCTGGCTGCGAATCTATTGGAACGTGTGGTGTCACTTCACGGTTGCCGATCCAGCAATCGAAATCTCCATCAACCTTCCGGTTGGGATTGATGGCCAGATCGGCGTATTGGTTGATCTTGTTTCCCTGAGCATCAACTTGCGGTATTCCAGTGCCATTCAACTCCCCTCTCTGCAGGAGTTCGACGACCTTCGCGCTGACTTCGTGTGATGTCGACGGCGACCTCAGCAAAGGCGCCACATCGTGAGCCAGAGTGTAATTGCCGCTCGCACCTTTCGCGTGTTGGCCTCCACCAGGACAACTTCCCGCGGAAGATTGTCCTCCGGAGAAAAACAGACCCTGGCACTTATTACAAAAGCGCCAGTCCGGCTGCCCCTGAGTTTGCGGTGAATCATTCGCTACAGTGTAGTTGCCGCTCACCCCTTTCTCGTGCTTGCCCCCCGTGGGACAATTTCCTGCCGCGGATTGTCCGCCGGAGTAAAACAGTCCCTGACACTTATGACACCAGCGCCACTCTGATTGACCAGGAGTTCCCGGTGAGTCGTAAACGACGGTGTAATTTCCGCTCACACCCTTTTCGTGTGAACCTCCAGCGGGGCAACTTCCTGAGACCGATTGTCCTCCGGCGAAGAACAGTCCCTGGCACTTATGACACCAACGCCAGTCCGACTGACCGAGCGTTCCCGGTAAGCGGAGATTCCGCCAGGTTGTCTGCACCACGATCTCGTGAACGCCAAAAAGCGGGACGACCTCCAGAACCAGCGAGTACAGCACGCCCATGCTTCCCATCGAGACGACGGCGCCACTGAGCCAGTCCGCGCCCACAATGCCACCTGGGGCAGTTGCTCCGGAGATGATTCGCTCCAGTGGAATGTCCGGATAAGCTGACTGAATCTTCTGTGGGTCTGCAATCGATTCATTGCCTTCGATCCACCATTGCAGCCCGCCAGGACCGACGAGATGCACGGCTTTGACTCTATCTACTACCAATAGCCAGTTGAATTCTGCGCCATGGGTGCCGGTTGCCAACGCTCCGGCCAGGGTCGCGCCTGGTGAACCGCTGATGGCTTCCAAAGATAGCCGCGGAGATTGATGCGCGAGGAGTCGGCCCAGTTCGGCAATCGTAATCCCGCCCTCCACGTGAAAAAGAAATCGCTGTGGTTGTCCGTTCGACGGCTGATCGCCGGTGATGTCCTTAGCGTTGTCGGAAAGGATGCTGGGGAAATGCTGCTGGAGACTTGAAACCATCGACCGTGTATTGATCAGATAGACTGGTTCAGGCGATGCCGGCACGGTCGGCTGTTTGGAAAGCAGAAGAGAAAGACTCTCGCCGGCCTGAGAGGCTCTGGGTGACAGGTTCATCGGCCTGCTTGGGTCGGAAGATTTTAGTCGCTGGTCGTACGCAAGGGTATACAAGGTACCATGATTGGGAGTGCTTTCCCCGGCAACGCCCACGGACCAGAAGCCATTGCCGTTGTAAAACCAGTCTCGACTAGGCTTCGTGAGGTCCTTGGCCAGATCGAACATTACCAACGAGCCGGCGGTGTCAGATTCCTCCACACATGCGGCGTTGGGATTACGAATGGGTCGCCAGGTCGCGCCCGCCAGGAAGTGCAGAAAATCCGGATTCGTCGCGGCCGGATACAATCCGTTTACGTGCTTCCAATTTCCGTCGCCCGAATAAGTCCAGTCCTGATCAACAAAGGGTGTAGTGTCCTTTGGGAAGTTCAACATTACCATCGAACGCTCCCGATCAGCGGTGCGCGCACTTCCTGCAATCGATGCTGTGGAAGCGGTGGATTGATCGGGCGGAAAGATCGTGGCGGGAGGAATGACCGCGGAAAGCGCTTCCACTGCGTAAACATTCGGCCGGTTCGTGTTGACCGTTCCCGGGAGTGCTGCATCAGAAAAAGACCAACCGCCACCGACAGCCCGGAGCGGACGATGATCGGTTTCGGCGATTCGAATAGCGTCCGCAATCTCGCCGGCGGTTCGTGGGAAGAACACTTTTTCCGCCACAAATGCGTGGGTCTTGGGCCAGTTCTGCCACCAGTGGTTCGAGCTTGAGATCGTCATTGTTGCTCCTGTTGTGGACGTATTGCGACACTCTGCTTGAGCCGTCGCGCGGCTGCATCCAATCGCTTTGATGAGGAAGAGTCTAAATACTTGCGGGCAATTGCGGCGAAAGGATAGGCTGCTCTGATTTCACAGTCTGTACGTTACCACACACAAGCGCCGGTTCACCGACAAGCGTTACAGACCAGCTACCCACCGCCGGTAATCGAAAAGAAGTTCCCCAGCATTTGTTACAATCACCCCCGTGACGCGGGTACGGTCTGAATTTGGAGTGCCGGTGACGTTAGCGCGGCTGCCGCGCCGGGAGCCACCTGGCTGAAGCGATGGAATGGCTCAGAGCTCGGCACGCAAAAGCTCAAAATCAGAAAAGCGGATCAAGATCAGAAGGAGCGGTGATTGATGGGTTACAAAATCGGAGACACGGCGACGGTCTCGAAAACAATTACAGATGATGACATAAGAACATTTGCCGACCTGATCGGTGACCACAACAGCGTCCACCTCAATGACGAATTCGCCAGTCAGACGCGCTTCGGCCGCCGTATCGCGCACGGCATGTTGAGCGCTTCCCTGATTTCGACCTGCATTGGAACGCAATTGCCGGGCAACGGCGCCATCTATTTGAGTCAGACGTTTAAGTTCGTCGCGCCTGTCTATCCAGGTGATACCGTTACAGCCCGAGTGACCATTACAAAGATTAGAGAAGACAAGCCAATCGTCACGCTGGAAACAGTTTGCTTCAATCAAAACGAAGAGCTGGTCGTGAAAGGCGAAGCAGTGGTTTTGGTCGAAGAGTAATTGAGAATTCGCATCTTTTGCAAAGCTTGTGTGAATCTCACTTGTTAAGTGCAAGCAATCAAGCAGTCAAGCAGCCATCGGACAGTCAGGAAGGGGACCCTGTCCCCGCTTCAATTCGCGCCACCATCAAGCAGCGAAACAAGATAAACCTTTAGCAGAGCTAAAGGTGTAGCCCTTTCATGAGTATTCCCCGTCTTGAAGCGGGGACAGGGTCCCCTTCCTGACTGTCCGATGCCGACTTGCCTTTTGACTATTAACTTGATCGATGAAGCTGCCAAAACGATCGCGCGCTCGCAAATGCGCCCTCACGGACGTGGCTATTCAGTAACCGGCCCTTCGGGCCTCAGAACATGAGACCGCGATACAGTCTCCTAACTGTCAACGAGACTAGACTTGTTCAGTGCTTACTCAAGTCTGTGCTTAGTTCTATGCGAGCCACTCACGCGGCCGCGCGCGTTGATTCCGCCAGTCCAGTCAGATAGTGTTCAATCGCTACTTCGAGCGCACCACCCAATCCTGCCCCGGTTGGCTGACCTTGTTCGACGGACCAATTCGACAACCTCCCCACCATTGAACCTGCCACTGCTTCACGAAGGGACTGCTGAACAAACTTCCAGCCGTGAACGATCCGCCCGCTTACCACTACTCTGGAAACACCCAATCCGGTAATGACATTACTAATGCCGATGCCAAGATATCCTCCGATGCGTGCCAGGGTGGCCTGCGCCCGCAACTCTCCTGCTTCCGCACGCGCCACTACCTCGACAAAGCGCGGTGAACGGTGACCTCGGGCCGACGCCCTGTCGCCTGCATAAAGCGATGCCGCACTGGTCGCCGAAGCATAGAGTTCCCAACAGCCGCGATTGCCGCAAGCGCATTGTTTACCACCGGCAACAATCGTCATGTGGCCGAACTCGCCAAGCAAGCCGCAATCTGTTCCCGCTCCGCGATAGACTTCCCCACCCAATACCAGGCCGACGCCAATTCCAGTTCCCGCGCGGACCAAAACAAAATCGTTGCTCCCTAACGGCGCACCGTTACGCAAGTGCCGGCGCGCTTCGTACATGGCGGCGGCGGTCGCATCATTATCGACTATCACAGGTACATTGAAGTTCTTCCCGCGTTGCTTGCTTTCCTTGTTCAAGGTCTCAGCAATGCGAACCTCACGCCAACCCAAGTGTGGAGCAAATAACAATTCTTTTCTTTCCGCATCGGTGGGACCCGGAACTGTTACTCCCACGGAAATCAGAGTGCGTTCAGGCATTGACTCCTGAAGTCGCTCGATAATCGAACTAATGCGCGCCAGCGAAGCATCCGCGTCGGCCGGTGTGTCGAACGCTTCGTCGGCGAGCAGGCGACCATCGGTGGCTGCAGCGCCGACCTGCGTACGCCGGACGCCGATGTTGACTCCAATAAACAAGGTCCGGTCTCCACATAAAGAAAGCCCAATTGGCGGTCTGCCGATACGGCCCGCGCTCCCTCGTTCAGGCGCCGCTTCGCACAATGCTCCCGAAGCAAGCAAGGGCTTTACAATCTCAGTTACGGTGCTGCGGTTGATCTTCAGCCTGCGGGCGAGGTCCGCGCGAGAGATCGGTTGCGCGGCATGCACAATTCGCAACATCGTGCGCGCGCTGTCTATTGAGGACACTGATGCCGGCGACACTGACGAATCCAGGCTTTGGTCACTGTCGCTTTCAACGAAAGCCTTCCGGGGCAAGACAAGGGCCGCGGCGTTTCGTTTTCGGGCCAGGGATCGACCCACCGCATCAGGGACGAAACCAAGTTGAGCAATCGCACTCTCAACGCGCTCGCGCGTATCTGACTTGACGCCTTTGGATCCGTTGATGACGTGGGAGACAGTCGCCGTAGAAAAACCCGCGAGCCGCGCAACATCACGTAAGGTCGGCATTCGGACTAACCCTCCTGGAATTAACAACTCTCTCCTCTCTTCTCAGCACGTGGCACGGGCGTCCCGCCCGTGGACTGGGAACCAAAGCACATTGTCGCACGGGCCTCACGCCCGTGAACTGGGAATGAACCTCGCACTGCGCAAAGAAAGCTCCGGTACAGCCACCCTATGACAGCACCGTCTCTCCCATCAGGTATTTATCAACTCCCCGCGCCGCGCGGCGTCCATCGGCGATGGCCCAAACAACTAGCGACTGCCCACGTGTCATGTCGCCCGCGGCAAAGACTTTCGGCATGCTGGTCATCTCATCGTTGTCTACCGCTACGTTGCCACGCTCGTTAATGACCACGCCGAGTTGGGATAACAACCCATCTGTTTCCGGACCGAGAAAGCCCAGTGCCAGCAGGACCATCTGCGTCGGCCACTCACCCTCTGTTCCCGGTGCATCCGCTGCCTCATTCGCGTCAATGTTGATTGTTTGCACAGCACGCAGACAGCCCTCATCGTCCCCGAGGAAACGCCTGGTCATTATCGAATAGGCGCGCGGATCCTGCCCGAACAAAGCCGCTGCTTCCTCCTGACCGTAGTCAACACGATAGACCCTGGGCCACTGTGGCCAGGGATTATCCAAACCACGCTGCTCTGGCGGTTGGGCCAGAATCTCAAACTGCACCAGGCTGCGGCAGCCCTGCCGCAGTGCGGTACCAACACAGTCGGTGCCGGTGTCGCCGCCGCCAATCACGATCACGTCCTTGTCTTTGGCGCAGAGGTAGCGTCCATCCAGGTGATTGCTGTCCAGCAGACTGCGCGTATTTGCCTGGAGGAACTCCATGGCAAAATGGATGCCCTGAAGATTTCTTCCATCCAGCGCCAGATCGCGCGGCCGGGTCGCGCCACCGCACAGTACGATCGCATCAAAGTCTTCCTTGAGCTGCTCAACGGAATAGTCAACCCCTACATTTATTCCAGTTATGAATTTGATACCTTCCGCGGACATCAGATCGAGCCGTCGTTGGACCACTGTCTTGTCCAGCTTCATGTTGGGGATGCCGTACATCAACAGCCCACCCGGACGATCGGCTCGTTCGAAAACCGTCACCAGGTGACCTGCATAATTGAGCTGGCCGGCGCAGGCCAGACCTGCCGGGCCCGATCCCACAATGGCCACCCGCTTACCGGTGCGCCGGGTCGGTGGTCGGGGAACTACCCAGCCGGCCGCAAAACCTTTATCGATGATCGCCTGCTCGATGCTCTTGATTGTTACGGGAGCATCGTTGATGCCGAGCACGCATGCTCCTTCACATGGCGCCGGACAAACGCGGCCTGTGAACTCGGGAAAATTGTTCGTCTGCTGCAGCCGATCGAGGGCCTCACGCCAGTGGCCTTCATGGACCAGGTGGTTCCATTCGGGGATCAAATTATTGATCGGACAACCGTAACCTGCCCCGTTAATGATCTGGCCGGCATGACAGAACGGCACGCCGCAGTCCATGCAACGAGCGCCCTGCTCGCGCAGACGGGACTCGGCCACGTGCTCATGGAACTCGCGCCAATCAAAGACACGCTCGGCAGGCGACCGCTGGGTCGCAGGCGCGCGCGCATATTCCATGAAACCAGTGGTTTTACCCATTAGCTAAGCGAGAAGCCGAAACGTCTGATCGAGTACCGAAAAAAGCTCTTTAACCCGCGGAGCCGGTTGAGCTTCCTTCAAAGTTTGTCGGACAGCGGCTCCTTCATTTTCCGGCGGCTCGTGCCAGATCGTGCGCGTTCAGTTCGAAGGCTGCCATCGTCGCGTCTTCCTGTGAAATACCTTCGTTCCGCCCCTGCTTTTGAGCTTCCAGCACGCGGCCATAGTCGTTCGGAATTACGCGCACGAATTTTGGTAGCCAGTCGTCCCATCCGAACAGGACCTCCGCGGCGCGCACGCTGTTCGTATATTCAGCGTGGCGAAATATCATGTCTTTCACAGCTTCGATCTCGTCCTCGTCACTCATCTTCATGAGTTGGACCATCTCTCGATTGCAACGGCGCAAGAAATCGCCGTCCTGATCCAACACATAGGCAACGCCGCCCGACATACCCGCGGCAAAGTTACGCCCGGTAGCTCCTAACACTACAACTCGGCCGCCCGTCATGTACTCACAACCGTGGTCACCGACGGCCTCTACCACAGCGATGACCCCACTATTGCGCACGCAAAATCGTTCGCCCGCCATGCCGCAGATGTAAGCCTCTCCGGTGGTGGCGCCGTACAGCGCAACGTTGCCGATGATCACATTCTCGGCAGCGGTGAAGGTCGCAGACCGCGGCGGATAGACGATGATGCGACCGCCGGACAGGCCCTTGCCAACATAATCATTGGCGTCGCCTTCCAGAATCAACGTCATACCGCGGGGCACAAACGCACCAAAGCTCTGGCCCGCTGAGCCTTTGAAATGCAGACGAATCGTATCGTCCGGCAGTCCCTCAGGACCGTATCTTCGAGTGACTTCACTTCCCACCATCGTCCCCACGGCCCGATTCACGTTGCGAATTGGCACCGCCGCGGAAATCCGCAGCTTCATTTCCAGAGCGGGCCGGCATAACTCAAGCAGGGTGGTGTGATCGAGCGATTCTTCGAGCTTATGGTCCTGGGGGATCTGACAATAGCGGCCAACAGTCGCCGGCACATCAGGTTGATAAAGTATTTGGGAAAGATCGAGGCCGCGCACTTTCCAGTGAGCAATTGCGTTACGCTTTTCCAGACACTCAGTATGGCCGATCATTTCTTCAAACCTCTGAAAGCCCAGTTCGGCCATCAACTCGCGCACTTCCCGCGCAATGAAGTACATGAAATTCACCACGTGTCCGGGATCGCCGGCGAATCGCGCGCGCAACACCGGGTCCTGCGTCGCCACGCCAACGGGACAGGTATTCAGATGGCAAGCCCGCATCATGATGCAACCGAGGCTAACCAAAGGCGCGGTGGCAAAGCCAAACTCTTCCGCACCCAGCAGAGCGGCGATCACAACGTCGCGACCGGTCTTGAGCTGGCCATCGGTTTCCAGGGTGACGCGGCTGCGCAGGTCATTGAGCACGAGAGTCTGGTGAGTCTCAGCCAGACCGAGTTCCCACGGTACGCCCGCATGCTTGATGCTGGTGAGCGGAGCAGCGCCCGTGCCCCCGTCGTGGCCGCTGATGAGCACTACATCGGCGCGCGCCTTCGCGACGCCTGCTGCGACAGTGCCAACACCGACCTCGGCAACAAGCTTGACGCTGATGCGCGCTCGTGGGTTGGCGCACTTCAAGTCGTAGATCAGTTCGGCCAGATCCTCAATCGAGTAGATGTCGTGATGAGGCGGCGGCGAAATCAAACCAACACCGGGCGTTGAATGCCGCACACGGGCGATCTCCGGATAGACCTTGTACCCGGGTAGTTGACCGCCTTCTCCGGGTTTCGCTCCCTGCGCGATCTTGATTTGCAATTCCTGCGCGTTGACCAGATAGTTACTGGTGACGCCAAAACGCCCCGACGCGACCTGCTTAATCGCACTGTTTCGCGAGTCACCGTTTGCTTCAGGGAAATAGCGTGCTGGATCTTCCCCACCCTCACCGGTATTGCTTTTGCCGCCGATGCGATTCATCGCGATCGCCAGCGCCTCATGGGCCTCTTTGCTGATTGAACCGTAGGACATCGCCCCTGTCTTAAAGCGCTTGACGATTGCTTCGACTGGTTCAACCTCGGCAACGGGTATCGCTTTGCGCTCAGACCTGAAGGCCATCAAACCGCGCAGTGTGCAAAGACGCTCCGACTGATCATCGACGAGCTTGCTGTACTCCTGGAAAACTTTGTAACTGCCCGAGCGGCAGGCATGTTGTAGTTTGTGAATCGTCTCCGGACCGAAGAGGTGATGTTCGCTGGCATAGCGGTAGCTATACTGCCCTCCACCCTCGAGAACTTTTTGATTGGCAGTACGATCAGCGAAGGCTTGTTTTTGCCGCATCCTTACTTCTTCGGCGATAACATCAAGACCGACACCCCCGACACGCGACGGTGTCCACGTGAAATAACGATCGACAAAATCCTGGTCTAGCCCAATGGCCTCGAATACCTGCGCGCCGCAATAGCTCTGAATAGTCGAGATGCCCATCTTGGAAATGACTTTGACGACGCCTTTGTTAATGGCCTTGATGTAATTGCTAACCGCCTGATCAGGATCAATGCCCGCAAGATGTCCTTTGCCGATCAGATCGCGCAGTGTTTCAAAGGCAAGATATGGGTTGATTGCCGCCGCTCCGTATCCGAGCAGCAACGCGAAATGATGTACTTCGCGCGGCTCGCCGCTCTCGATTACAAAACCGACCTGGGTACGCGTGCCCTCACGAATCAGATGATGATGGACGGCCGAGACTGCCAGCAGCGCGGGAATCGGAGCGTGGTCGCGAGTGACACCACGATCAGAGAGAACAAGGATGCCGTACCCGGCGACGATGGCTTTACTCGCCTGGCGACAAAGGTGGTCCAATGCCTCACTCAGTCCACGCCTGCCCTCCTCTGCCGGGAACAGCATCGAAAGGGTGATTGACCTGAATCCGGAAAAGCCCGCGTCTCCCAGGTGTTTCAGTTTTTCGATTTCCAGGTCGGTAAGAATCGGTGAACTCAGTTTGATCTGACGGGCACATTCAGGCGTGGGCTCGAGCATATTCGCTTCCGGCCCGACGGTAGTGTCGGTCGACATGATCAGCTCTTCACGAATCGAGTCGACGGGCGGATTGGTAACCTGCGCGAAGAGCTGCTTGAAATAGTTGTAAAGCAGTTGCGGCCGATCAGAGAGCACCGCCAGCGGCGTGTCCGTACCCATCGAGCCAATGGCCTCGTTTTGGTCGACGGCCATGGGACTGAGCAACACCTTGAGCTCTTCGTTGGTATAGCCGAAGGCCCGTTGTCGAACGATCAACGACGGCGTCTCTGTATTCCACGCGCCGGGCGCTTCCGCCAGCGGCGAGGGAATACTATCGAGGGTGATCAGGTTCGCCTTAAGCCATTGGCCGTAAGGACGCTCATTCGCCAGTTCCTGTTTCAATTCTTCGTCGTCGATGATACGTCCTTGCTCCGTATCAACCAGGAGCATGCGTCCCGGTTGCAGTCTTCCCTTCGATAAAACGCGCTCGGGTGCAATATCGAGCACGCCGACTTCGGAAGCCATCACCAGCAACCCGTCCTTAGTCACGTAGTAGCGTGCCGGTCGCAGCCCGTTGCGATCCAGCACAGCCGCGATCCGTATACCATCGGTGAAAGCGATCGCCGCGGGACCGTCCCATGGCTCCATCAAACACGAGTGGTATTCATAGAACGCCTTCTTCTCTGCGCTCATCGACTCGTCACGGCTAAACGGCTCAGGCGACATCATCATCATTGCATGAGGCAATGAGCGGCCGGTAAGGAGCAACATCTCGAGAACGTTGTCGAACATTGCCGAGTCGCTGCCATCGCTATCAATCACAGGCAGGATCTTGTGCAGGTCCGCGCCAAAGAACTTTGATTTGAACTTGCTTTCGCGCGCGTACATCCAGTTGATGTTTCCACGGAGCGTGTTGATCTCGCCGTTGTGCGCGATGTAGCGATAAGGATGGGCGCGGGCCCAACTGGGAAACGTATTCGTGCTGAATCGAGAATGAACCAGAGCAAGCGCCGACTCAACTGTTGGGTCACGCAGATCCGGGTAAAAGCTGGTGAGCTGCCCGGCAGTCAACATTCCCTTGTAGATAATTGTTCGGGATGACAGGCTGGCAACATAGAACATCCTGCGCTCGTGGATGCCTCGCCTGGCGCCTTTACTTACGCGCTTGCGAATTATGTAGAGCTTGCGTTCGAAAGAAAGGTCGTCGGCTGTGGCCTTCGCCTCTTGCGCCTGGTCCAGGGGCAGGAAGTCCGTGCCACTATTGCCGCGGCCAATGAAAATCTGTCTGACGATCGGCTGTGACGCCCTGGCCGTGGGTCCAAGCGCGGCGGCCTCGGTGCGCACCGTACGCCAGCCGAGGACGTGTTGCCCTTCATCTTTGACAATGGTTTCAAACAAGCGCTCGCACTCGCGCCGGCTGGAGCCGTTTCGCGGCAGGAACACCATCCCCACCGCATAGTCACCCGGGGACGGTAAGGCGAATTTTCGATGCGTACATTCGCGCACGAAAAAAGCGTGCGGGATCTGGAGCAGGATGCCGGCGCCGTCCCCAGTGTTCGCTTCGCAGCCGCAGGCGCCGCGATGCTCTAAATTCAAGAGCACTTGAATGGCCTGCTCGACGATTCCGCGGGAACGGCGGCCCTTGATGTCGACCACAAAACCAACGCCGCATGAATCATGTTCGTAGCGCGGGTCGTACAGTCCTTGCTGCAAACCTCCCTCCGTTTCCCAGTCAGGACCACGCGCGTTGGCGGATGGCCAAAGTCTGTCTAATCCACTGTTCAAAAAAAGAGGCCACCAGACGAAATCGTCGATGGCCTGCAAAACTCAGCGCGTCTGCTATAGGCCATCAGGAACTGTCATTGACCTTCCGGATCAGTCCGCTCGCCGGCACGCTCACGACTCCGCCCGGAATACAAATTGGGCTAACGATAAGTGACGCTGGCAAGACAAGTGCCGCGGCAGGACACGTTGAATCTGGAATCAAACTTACCATTACAAAAAGATCGCAGCGGCTGGCCGTCGTTGATGAGCGGCCTGGGCTTGGGATTTAGATTCGACCGGCGCAAGGTACACTCTTAAGGGGTGTCTGTCTAATTTGTAATTTTTCGCTGCCTATAAGTGTCACGCTGGTTTGCCGATTTCAGAATTCAGATTTATTTCCGCCCCTACACTTCGACAATAGATCACCGTGGCACCAGTAAAGGCGCTCATCTCACTTCGGAATCCGGGCGCCGCTTACTACCATTTCAGATCTGAGATCTGAGATCTGAGATCTGAGATCTGAGATCTGAGATCTGAGATCCGAGATCTCAACCTTCAGTCAAAGACATTTATGTAACATCTCGACTCGCAGGGAACAAAATTGTATTTCTCGGCGGTCTGAAGGCTGCGGAAATACTCTATCAAGGTGCGTGGAGCGCAACCGGACTCACCACGACCGCGGTACAAGTGTTGCTGAACGCCTGTTGACAAGGCCATTGCGCACTTGCCAGTGGAACATAAGAAAACCCTACCCGCTGGAACAGGTGGTCCATACGAGGGTAACCAGTGCGACTGGCAGTCATTAACCAGAAAGCGGTGGGCCGACGCTCACAAGAATGATGATGCAAATGCTGAGCGGCTCGCCAATATCACCCGCGCTATCGTACCGTGAGAGAGTGCAGACTCACGCCGCCGCTCGGCTCACGCCGCTGATCGCTGATAACGATCCAGCCAACGTCTCGCGTACTCTGCGGCGCTTTCTGAAGATTGAAGATCAGCGTCTGAAGATAGCCCACTTCATTGGTGCTTCCGGATGCGAGACGGCCACAGCTCGGAGCTTCGTCGTTGATCTGGTCGTAGAGCAGGCGTTTGCTCACGCCCGACGCCGGAACGTGGGCGACAACCATCGCAAAACCCAGGATGGATGCGCACTGATTGCGATCGGGGGCTACGGCCGAAGCGAACTGGCTCCCTATTCTGACGTCGACCTCTTATTCCTCTATAGCGGCAGCTCCGCGAAGCAAATGCGGCCGGTATTGGAGAACCTGCTGCTGCTGCTTTGGGACGCGGGACTCACGGTCGGGCATTCTTTTCGCACGGTTGGTGATTCCGTTATGGCTGTACGGATGGATGCGCACTTTCAAACTGCGCTGGTAAAAACCAGACTGCTGGCAGGCCACAAGGGGCTGCACAATTCACTTCTCGAGGCGCTCGACAAGGATCGGCGCAAGCGCTCTGATTCTTTTATCGCCGCTATTCGTCGCGAGCAGAACGCACGCCACGCTAAATGTGGTGAGTCAGTTTATCTCCAGGAGCCTAACATCAAGGAGAGCGCCGGAGGCTTAAGAGACTTTCATACAGCGCTGTGGGCGGCGCATGCGAGACATGGATGCAACACCCTGGACGAGCTGCGTGGTCGTGGTTTGGTCTGCGAAGATGAAGCGCGCCGAGTGCTGCGGGCATACGATTTTCTGTGGCGCCTACGGCATGCAACTCACTTTCTGACGGGCCGGAAGAACGAGCGATTGTCGCTGGACACGCAACCCACGCTGGCCCAACAATTCGGTTACAAATCGAGTCCTCATTTGCTCGGCTCGGAAAAATTGATGCGGGACTATTATAGCCACGCGCGCGAATTGCACCGGTTTAGCGGACTCCTGCTGGCCCGCGCTACTGCCCCCGCTACTGATAGCCGGATCGGATCCAGCTGGTGGCACAGACGACCAGAAGCGACCAGCGCTGAGCCATTCCTAATTAGAGATGGTCACCTGCAGTTCGAGGGCGATCCTGAATTTTTCAGCCGCAATCCGCTGTCAATTTTCAGTGCTTTCGCGCTGGCCCAGGCTGCTCGGGTTCCCTTCGATCATCGCCTGCGGCAAACCCTGTCTCAGAGTTTGCCCTCAGTAGGCCCGGCGTTGCGTACTTCCGTCGAAGGCTCCAACGCTTTCATGAGGCTTTTGCATCGCCGCGGACGTGTCGGCTACGCGCTTCGCTTGATGCATGACGTTGGCTTTTTGGCACGTTTGATTCCGGAATTTGGACGCATCAGTCTGCTGGTCCAACACGATCTCTATCATCATTACACGGTCGACGAACACACGTTGCGCGCGGCCGAGGCACTTGATGACTTGCATGCCAGCGGAAACAAATATCGCGATCACCTGCGCACCGTTTTGGATGAGGTCGAGGATCCAGCGCTGCTCTATCTGGCTGTATTGCTCCATGACATCGGCAAAGGCCACGGTAGCGGTCACGTAGCCCGGGGGGCGAAAATTGCCGAACGCATAGCCCGTCGCCTGGGTCTGAAACAGCAGGAAGCGGCAACCCTGATACTGCTGGTTGAACTACATGTAACTATGGCCCATCTGGCCCAGCGACGCGATCTGAACGAACCACAGGTCATCGCGGATTTTGCCGCGCAAATCGGATCGATCAAAGCTTTGAACATGTTGCTGTTGCTCACTTATGCAGATCTGAAGGCCGTCGGACCGGGCGTCTGGACTGAATGGAAGGCCAGTCTGCTTTGGGACCTCTATCGCCGCACCCGAAGACTATTGACGGGAGAAGATGGGCCCGTGGATGACGAGGCCCTGAGGCTGCATTTCAAAGCAGAAATCGCCAAGGCACTCGATCATCCGTTGCCCTGCAGCGCAGTCGAGCGGCATATAGCTTTGCTCCCCGATCGCTATTTAAGAATCAACACCGCCGCGACGGCAGCGGGACACATTCGATTGATCGAGGCGCTGAAGTCTGAGGCCATTGCCTGGTCGTGGGCCAGGGGCGGCGCCACTTCGACGGAGTTAACCATCTGTGCGAGGGACAAACCCGGTCTGGTCGCCGATCTGGCAGGGACCCTGGCTGGCAACGGCATTGAGATTCTGAGCGCCGAACTCAACACACGCGAGGACGGCATAGCCATCGATGTGTTCATGCTGCGCCAGGCTTCCACTCGCCAGGCGATCGACCCACAGCGATTGGCGGTCATTGAACAGGCGTTGAAGCTGGCCGTCACCGGCGAATTGGATGTTGCGGCCCTGGTCGAACGCTGGCGTACGCAGAGCGCACCGCGCAAGCGCACTGTGACATTACAGGGAAGGCGCCGGAATCTGCCCCGCGTGGTTTGCGATAATGAGGCGTCGACCTCTTCTACCCTGATTGAAGTTCACGCGATCGACGAAGTAGGCCTGGTCCATAAGATTGCACGGGCACTGGCGGGGCTTGGGTTTAATATAGTCTGTGCCCGCATCGGCACTGAGAAGAATGATGCGCTCGATGTTTTTTATGTAACGGATGCTGGTGGTTTGAGACTCTCGGACGACAGTATGCGAGCTACTGAAGGGACCTTGATGCGTGAGCTGGGAAGGATTGATCAGGGTTGTGAGCTTGAATCGAGGATTTGAGATTCTCAGATTTGAGATCTCAGATCCATAATCTGAGATCTCAAATTATCTGAACTCTGAGATCCTAAACGCCAACCGCAACAACCGATAGGAGCCAGGCGAATGAAAAAAGTTGAAGCCATTGTCCGACCCCACCTTCTGGATGCCGTGCGCAGCGCTCTTCAGGAAGTGGAAGTGCATGGCATGACCATCAGCGAAGTGCGCGGCTACGGCCGCCAGCTTGGACATACCGAGACCTACCGCGGCGCTGAATATCAGATCGAATTCGTACCCAAACTCAAAGTCGAAGTCATCATTCCCGACGACATCGAAGATTTCGTGGTCAACGCGATCCTCAAATCGGCGCATACCGGAAAATTCGGCGATGGCAAAGTCTTTGTCATCCCTATCGATGATGTCATTCGCATTCGCACCGGCGAGCGCGGTGAAGTTGCGCTTTAGCCGCGGATTGCGCGGATAGTCGCGGATTAAGAGTTAGGGCTGGGC
>JAOAPY010000001.1 GCA_025463135.1 Acidobacteriota bacterium | reverse complement strand
TCAACGCCTTTCGGCATCATCGGAATTCTCACTGACGGAGTTGCTTACACCCTGTACGCCTCTCCAAGTGCTCAACGCCTTTCGGCATCATCGGAATTCTCACTCTCAACGGACGCTGGTGGCTCTGAGCCTATCCAGGTGCTCAACGCCTTTCGGCATCATCGGAATTCTCACTTTCGTCGCGTGGCACCGAACAATCAGACCTTTCTTGTGCTCAACGCCTTTCGGCATCATCGGAATTCTCACGCGGTCTGCGGGTCGGTGTCTCTCTCGAATAAGGGTGCTCAACGCCTTTCGGCATCATCGGAATTCTCACACACAACAGCACCAGAAAGCTAAGCAGGAGTCGGCGGTGCTCAACGCCTTTCGGCATCATCGGAATTCTCACGGAGTAGTGCACGGTGATTTTCTAGGCGCGAAGGCGGGTGCTCAACTCCTTTCGGCCTCATCGGAATTCTCACAAGCATTATTGTTGTCGCTATTTTTGTCGCTCATTTGTGCTCAACGCCTTTCGGCATCATCGGAATTCTCACTTTCTTTGTACGGTATAAACTTATTGTGTTTACTTTGTGCTCAACGCCTTTCGGCATCATCGGAATTCTCACTTGTGTTGCGGCGAGTAGTTGCGTGATTGTTGCTTTGTGCTCAACGCCTTTCGGCATCATCGGAATTCTCACTCACGAATCAGAAAAGATAGAAGACGTGTTAGTCGTGCTCAACGCCTTTCGGCATCATCGGAATTCTCACACAGGAGACTTGAGAGATGATAAGTAAATGGAAATGTGCTCAACGCCTTTCGGCATCATCGGAATTCTCACACCTGTGGCGCGCGCTTTACGATCACCGACGGCAAGTGCTCAACGCCTTTCGGCATCATCGGAATTCTCACACAGCGTTGGGTTGTCACTGTGTTTGGCGTGGATGTGCTCAACGCCTTTCGGCATCATCGGAATTCTCACCGGGTGGGTAAGGGCCCACCCGCACGGCGGTCAACGTGCTCAACGCCTTTCGGCATCATCGGAATTCTCACTTCGTCCGCTTCGACGATATTCGCGAACCGCTCTTCGGGTGCTCAACGCCTTTCGGCATCATCGGAATTCTCACCTGCGCGACGTAGTTTTGGATCGTTTCGATAATCTTGTGCTCAACGCCTTTCGGCATCATCGGAATTCTCACATCGGGTTCGCTATGACCTCGTAACGGCCGGACGAGTGCTCAACGCCTTTCGGCATCATCGGAATTCTCACATATCTATCGAGCCTTGGTCGTCTTTCTTCTTCGCGTGCTCAACGCCTTTCGGCATCATCGGAATTCTCACACATTGAGCCATCGCCACCTTGGCGCAAGCAATATGGTGCTCAACGCCTTTCGGCATCATCGGAATTCTCACCCGCCTGTGGGGCCGGCAATCAAGGGCGGATCTACTAGTGCTCAACGCCTTTCGGCATCATCGGAATTCTCACCGGATGATCGTAATGTCGTTGACCACTTTCAAATTGTGCTCAACGCCTTTCGGCATCATCGGAATTCTCACCTGTAGATCCGAGTGCCCGCAGTTTTCGATCCCGCAAGTGCTCAACGCCTTTCGGCATCATCGGAATTCTCACCCCAGGCGAACTGCACCCAACAGAGAGAGAAGATCACGGTGCTCAACGCCTTTCGGCATCATCGGAATTCTCACCTGAGATCCTGCTGATAGCTCGTCGTGGAATCGTTCGTGCTCAACGCCTTTCGGCATCATCGGAATTCTCACGCCCACATGCCCGCGTTGACGCAAGGAACGATTGAAAGTGCTCAACGCCTTTCGGCATCATCGGAATTCTCACCAGTTGACCGTGGCCGTGTAGCCGTTCGAGATCAAGTGCTCAACGCCTTTCGGCATCATCGGAATTCTCACGGCGTAAGGTCTTCGCCGTACAGCGCCTGCTGCTTGTGCTCAACGCCTTTCGGCATCATCGGAATTCTCACGCCGTCGCGTGCTGAGCGCAGGAAGTCCAGGCCCTGTGCTCAACGCCTTTCGGCATCATCGGAATTCTCACCGGGTCGCGGCAACGAGTGTGTCCTCGAACGAGAGGTTGTGCTCAACGCCTTTCGGCATCATCGGAATTCTCACTGCGCTGGTTCCAACCGTCTTGTTTGCTGCATGTTGTAAGCGTGTTTTCGGGCATCTATTCGTTTGGCCTTCGGATTGTGGTTCCTCATCGCCAGGTAAGGTTTTCACGTGGTTCAATTTCCCTAAGAATCAGACAGTTAACAAAGGCGCAAGTATCTGTACAACCAACTTGGCAACGTTAACTCAAGAGCTGTGTTTGGCTTAGCATGGTTGTCAGGCTCTCGGAGCTATAAACATACTTACGGCCTTGCGTCCCTTACGCGAAGTCAAATGGTCTCGAATCATCAATCCAAGATTCCGGGCGGTTGTGCAGTCCGACATGCCGCTCGCAGATTTCACAAATGCTCAGAATCAGGAGGCGATCCTCGCTGGCGTCGAGCATTCCTTCCAGTTCCCAACGCAGCTTTTCTATTTGCCGTCGCGTCAGCCTGCAGCGAAAGATTGAATACTGCAGCCGGCGACCGTACCCATTGAGCTTCTTATAGACCTTTCGCCAGCGCTTGGGCTCGGTGATGTCATAACAGATCACGTACCACTGTTTTGCTTCCATTGCTCATCCTCAACGTAATCTCATTCGGGCGAACAGACCGCCTTCACCTATCCATTCTTTCTCCAGCAGCCGCACTTCAAGCTCGATGATCCTGGAATACGAAAGCGAGCGGCCGATGACCGGGTGCCTCCAATAATCACTCTTACGCCGCTCGTAGATACTAATCAATTTCTTTCTCCCTTCATCCGACAACCAAACTTGCGGACCCGCTACGTCAAAGTCATTCTCGATATCCCACTGCTTTCGATTTATCGATGCTATCACCGGCAAATCAACGAGCGGCACTCGAAACAGTTCCATCAGATCCAAAGCAAGCGGCGGCGCCTGAGAGCGGGGCTGGTGGAAAAATCCCAGCGATGCATCGAGGCCGACTACCATGATCGCATTCGTCACGTCTTTCAGTAGTAGCGCGTAAGCAAATGAGAGCAAAGCGTTACAACGGTCTCGCGGTGGACGACGGCTGCGACCGTCAGGTCTCATCTCTTTGCCAGCCTCAGGAACAATCAGATCGGGAAGCGCGCGGAAATAATAGGCACCGATACTTCCTTCGTAACCGCGCAAGGAGTCAATGCTTGTCGCCCGCAACATTGGCGATAGGAGCTTACGAATAGCTTTGATGGAGCTCTGGATCTCGGGGGTCGCCCGTTCTGTTTCTCGACTTGACCTCAGCAGGAAACTCAGCTGGCTGCGCGCGCGCGCTTCTGCCAGGCGCACAGCCAATTGCAAACACAACGCTTGATCGGTCAGGGCGCGATACTGCCGGATGCGGCGCTGCACCGATCCGGTACCGGAAACCCACGCACCCATGTATTGGCCACCGGTCGTAATCCAATGGACGCCGATCTCTTGCTGGCCGCAAAACCGCAACGCCTGCGTGCTGATTTGCGAAAAGCCGTGCAGCACAATCTGTCCAATCTCCTGGGCCGGATGCAACTGCGGCGCTTCACCGATTACTGAGACTTCCAGCCGATCGCCTTTGCGTCCGATCCGCGCGCCGTGAGTGAGCACATGCAGGGTGCGCCGATCATCATCGGCAGGAAAGAGCTTAAGCTGTCTGACTTCCGACGTAGCCGGCGGCAAATCAGAAAGCACCAATGACAGTCGAGCTTCTTCCGGCAGACAAACGGGCGCGAGCGAACACTTCACACACAGCCGTTCATTGTCGGTAACCGGCGGTCGCTCAACGGTCCCCTGTAACACACGCGCCCGGGCAATTGCCTTTTTTAGATCGTCGAACGCCGCATCATCAATCGGTACGCGCACCATCACGTTATCCGCGTGATAACGTATGCGCCCTTCGCTGATTTCCTGCCCACTGTGTTCAGCGACCATAGCCGCATAGGCTATGACTTGCAGCCGATCGCTGGCCCAGGCCTCCGGTTCGTTGTCGGCAGAGCGAGCGGAGCGTCCTCTCTTGTGTTCATAGGGAATGAGCAGGCCGTCGCGCCGTCGAATGCAGTCGACCTTGCCCGTCAGTCCCCATTTCTCGCTTTCAAGGGTCAGCCGCAGCGGCTCGCCTTCGGAATGCGAGCCGTTGCTCTCGCCTGCACTGCTGCTTTCGACTTTGGTCCCGATTGCATTTTCCGGTTGCGTCTCCCAGGCTGGCCGCTGAGTCTGGTCAGGCAGTGAAGGCTTCTTTTTTCGGCGCACAATGTCGGGTTGAGCCAGGATGTTGCCCTTGCGAGTACGCTGGTCCTCCTTCTTCTCGATTTCAACGTGCAGCCGCCGCCCGGCATACACCCGCTCGTCGGCCACACGCGTCTCTTCCACCTCTTCGAGATAGAACAACCGCTCGCAGTAAGCGAGTGCGTGCAGGGACATGATGCGCAGTGGTTGGGTCATAACCAGACTCCTTGAGGATTGTGGAGAGCCGCGACTCGTCGCCGCTGTTTCAATTCGAGGCCAGGAAGAGCGATTCGCTGCGGCCTCTCAAGTTCGGACTGCTTTCAGTGCCGTTAGGCACACAATGTTTATTTCCCATTGTGGGCCGTCGTTACAGAACCGGGAGCGGTAGCGACCGAATCCTTCACTCAAGCATGCGTTGGTAAAAAACTCTAGGAATCATGATGATTGAAGGATCCGGTCGCTACCCCGCTCCCGGTTCTGGATAGCTATTGCATTTTCACTTTCCATCAAACTGCACCAGCACCACGCCGCCGGGTGCTAAGACTGCTTCAGGAAAGCCTGCCCAGAGAGGACGAACGCCAAACACAGTCCACAAATGGCGATCAAACGTCACCTGCCGCCAAGTGGTTGCTGTCAATGGCCCGTCGCTACTCAGGTGGGCCGGGGAATACCGCCGCTCGCGCCGACGAAATCCTGCGTGCCGAGATCAACAAGCGCCGTGGTGTGACAACGAATTAATAATGGCGGTCCTCCTCGACTCTGGACTGGTTACTCACGCCGCCGCCAACTCCCGCGCATGTGGAATCTCGGTGGCCATCACCGGGCGGATGTCGGATGCCTCGACCGTGGCAACTGCAACGGTGTGACCATCCAACGCAACAAATTCCACCTCATAAGCCTTACCATCGGCATACAAGTGAACGACGGTACCAACATCACCCGCTTCCAGCCCTTCGTTGGCAACGGCCTTAGTCAAAACCACTCTGTCATGTTCCTTTATCATCTCTTGTTGTTCTCCTAATGAGGCTAAGCGGTAACCAAACGCGGTTTGTCGTTTCCGGTATCAACAATCCACACCGTGCGGACGCTTGGACTGCGGCCTGATGGATTTTCAATCCGGCCAATCACAACATACTTAACGCCGTGCAGCGACTCCACACGCTCGGTGATCTGGAAAGAGCCGGCAAGTGTCCGCAGGGCTTCAGCAAAGTCTTGCCATCGCTCCGCCGCGAAGCCGAGTCCAAGAAAGAATTTTGCCTTGCCGCCGTTGTCGGGATGAGCCGAATTCAACAAGTAATCCGTGATCTTTTCCCCATCAACTATGGCAAGACGTGCGTTCGGTAAATTCAGTTCCATTCATCTTCGCTGACGACAATAAGCCGGTCAATGTACAAAGTGGCTCCAGTTGGTTTCAGGTTCGAAGTCATTTCATCGGCTCTCAAGTATCGCTAGGCACGAATGTTTATAGGCCCTCCGCGCCCCAAATACCTCGCAGCCCATTCAGGGGCGACAGAGCATCGCGCTCCTCCTATCTTGCAAAATACGGCATCCGGTGATTTCGATCTTTGAATAATCTATAAACATTGCGCCACTCCGCGGCTAAACCAAGTCAATTAGCGGTCGATAAAGTTAACGCCGGGCGCCTGATAATAGTCCAAGGCGATTCTTGATCAAGTACCTCGTCGGTGATCTCCGCTTCATCAGACAAACGATATTGGCCCCATCGCGTGTTTGACCCAACGTGGTCAGGCCAGATTGGTAATGAAAGATCGCCATCTTCCGTGGCCACAAGCAGTCGCCCCCGCAAATCCTCCGAGTTCAAGCGAGAGACGCTATCAACCAGATGTGTACTCTCGCCCAGCGACAATCCGCCGAAACGGGAAACCGTTGCCGGATCATCGAGCGATGTCCGAATACGCGAAGCTAAAGGTGTCTCCCTTTCTTCTTCTGCTGCGCCCTGCCTGACCCATACCGCCAATTGTATGTCGGTAAGCAACTCCTGAAAATCAGGCCGGCGATTGGTGCTATCTAGACAGCTCGACAAGGCGTCCATATCCAAGCCTCATCCGGGGGCATTGTCATTGTCGTAGCAGTCGGGGTGAACAATTGACTGCTAGTCTTACTGTTATCCGCGCGATTGATCCCTATCGTCAACTGGCACGAACCCTTCTGTGGACCCTCACCCGATTTGAGTGGCGCATACCAGAGCGCGTCTATCGGTGGCTGTCGAAAAACTTCAATGCGATCGAAGAGAAAATTATTGTCCCCGGCGAATGGCAGCCCGTAACCTCGCGTTATTTCTCCGCGCAGTCCGCGTTGGATTAAATTAGATAGTCCCAGTTCCTCTGATGACTGGACGCCAAGCACACAATCGAGCCCGACAAGTACTTCGCGCCTCGCTGTAACGATCCAAAACTTCGCTCCCTTTGTCTTGGGTTCTAGGTGTCCGCCGCTATCGCCCACGGGGTAGGTGTGGAGCTGCTGGAATAGAGAAGATTTCTCCGCCAATTTCACTGAGCCGACGGCGATTCGCAAGCGTGGCACATCTTCACGAATTCGCGTCGTCGGTTCATAGAGCGATTGCGCCTCGCGCATTTCAATTCCAGCCAGGTTTAGAATCAAACCAAAAGCTGCCGAATGCGGCATGACCGGACTTGAGGTGCGATAAACACCCGCTTGGAACGTGCGATAAGTGGCGAATGGAGCGCGGACGCGCAAATAGAATTCTTCCATGTCACTTCGCTCCCTGCGCCAAGAATGCCTCCGTTAATTTGGCGATTAGCCGTTGCGGATTTTCATAAAGATGTGTGCCTTCGTCTTCGTAATGTTTTCTGTCGTCCGTAGTCATCGAGCGCACAATCTCGCCACCAATCCAGAACTCCGCACCAGGTAAATCGTTTCTGTTGATGCGTGAAAGTTCGTCAAATGTACCGCTCTGATCGAAGCCGTATGTGTCGTAACCGGCAACTAATTGGGGGCTCAGTCGCGCAACGATGCTTTTGGGAGACATCTCGAAATAACTGCGTGCATGCCCCCCTGCCACGTCCGACAACTCTCCGATGGATTTAAGTAATGCAAAAGTCCATTTTGCCTTTCCTTTCAGGCAGTCATTACCTGCAATGGCAAAGGGATATTGATACGCCGTATGCACGACCTCACGGTGCAGAATTGCGGAATCTGCCGACTCGGTAAGGTCATTTTTCGGAGATTGAAAGAAGACCGTATTGAAGCGGTATGGCGTAAGCGCAAGCGCCATATTCATGCGCAACACACTGTCACGCTTCATCAGCTTTCCTTTGTTCTCTTCCTTCTTCTTTTTGTTGGTAACCAAGTAGCCGAAGAAGAAGTCATCAGCATACTTCTCTGGGTTGGGAAATTCCTCGAATCTCACGGCGAGTTCTTTTTGGTCGAATAAGCGGCTGCGATTGCAGAACCTTGGATCCACCTTCGCCAACATCTCGCGTAAGGCGTTGCGCATAGATTCGGGGCTGATGATCGTATGATCCTTGCCATCCTTCTTTATCTTTTGAAGCACAGTTCGAGTATCGTCATTGTCACCGCGATAGTTGGAACTAGGGGCCGCGTAAGTCAAAACGGTTGCAAATAGGTTAAGGCTATTCATGTCTCTGGGTTCTCCTTTTCGTTTAGGGAATGGATTAGCTGCGCGCTGAGAGCGCAAGCATTGTCAGTGTGCGTACATCGTCGGTTCTATGAAGCAAGGCTTCGGCTAGCGTGACGTAGTCCGCTTCGGACATCGGATTCTGTGACACGGAACAGAGCGTATTAGCAAAGTAGTCCACGAAGTCTGTTTCCGTGCGACTCTTCACCGAATAGAAGGCATCGACCGCAAGGGTGCGACGCCCTTTGCTGTATTCGTCTTTGTCAGCTACTCCGGTCATAACATCGCTGTAGCCGAGCTTACGTTTCGCCATCAACTTGCGGTCGAGGTATCTTCCCACTGCTTGATAGATTAATGCTTCAACGCTCTGCGGCTCCTTACCCGTTTGGACAGCAGTGCTAATCTTGTCTGCATCTTGATCAGTAAACGGGTTGTCCTGTGTATCCTTCATTTTCTTCTCCTTTTTGAGGTCTCTCACTTCAAAGTTGAATGATTCTCGCGCGTCGTGCGAGAAGTGCTCTGCATTGAAACCGAGTTTGAAAGGCAGGCGACTCAAGAGTTTGTCAAAGCCCTCGTACCACTTGCGATTGTTTCCGTTGAGGATGTTCAAGAGCCGTTGTTTTCGAAATTCGTGATTCCACAGATTGTGACGCACGCGCTCGTACTCATCCGCATTGAATGACTCAGGCTCAATGCGCGCCGTGCCCAAGATAGACACATCGTTTTTGCCGGATCTGATGTGAATCACATCAATAGCCGATACTGTGCGGCTCGTGCCGCGATTTCCTTCGCTCAAGCTCACTCGGTTGCTGAGTTTGAGAAAGAAGTCGAGTGCGCCTTCTGTTGGTATATCGATCATGCTGTCACGGGGACGCTGACGAAAGCCCCTCTGTTCAACGCCGCGATTGTTACGAAGAATATTTGGCAGTACCTTGCAAAGAGTTTCAAGCCGGGCTACCTCGGGAATTGCGACGGCGTAGCCAACTTCTTCGGGTCTCGACTGCTTTGTCTTCTTATCAATTACGGTAGTCACGGGAATGTAAATCTGCGCAGTGAATGTCCAGAAGTTCAACAGCAGTTTCCGTTTGGCTGCATCTTTGAACGAAACCCGCTCTGCGTTGTGCGCTCTGGCTCCGATCAAATCAGTTCCCGATAAATCGGGGGACTCGCTTTCAAACGAAACTGCCTCAGCGATGATTTCTTTCCATAATTTCATCGCCTCTTTTGCGGAATTGTTCTTATCCCGGTAAATTCCTCTTGAACGGTCTTTCTTCCGTATGATGCTCCACACAAAATCTCTCCAGAGGTCAACCCAGATGCCTTTGCCCGCGTTGTCTGCAGTGGAGTCATAGCTAACTAAAAATGCTCCTTTTGGTGTGTAGGTCGAGTAGACATAAATGGGAATCGTTTTCTGCTCGCCATTCTTATCAATAATCTGTTTGTGAATTGTGCGTTTTGGGGGGATGTCCTCCTTTGATTTTGCTCTAGTTTTTATTTCGTCGCGTTCTTGCTCTCCTTCTATGAAATCATATGTTTCTGCGAATAAGCTCATCAGTCCGGGTTTGTCAATCCGTAATGTTGCGCCGTGATCGTCGAGGCGAGTGAGTTCGCAAACGCCTTCGATCTTTGTTTGATCTGTCAGCCACCGCACCATTAATACCAAACCGGCGAGACCAGCTCGGTGCTGCGATGTGGGCAACTCAGCGAGGTTGTAATCGAGAGGGAGAATAGAAACCGCGGGCGGCTTTGCTGCCTTTGGTTTCTTTATTTTCTTTTCCTTGGCTGTCATTTCTTCTCCTTCTTTTCCCTCAAGAAACCATAACGCGCGCTGTAAAATTCGCTCCGCGCGATGCCGAGATACTTCGGCAGCCATGACTCGCCTTCTTCAGCGGAGCGCCAGCGCTTTGAACTCAACGGCACGTTGAGGATATAAGCATCGTATGGCTTTTTCGCCGTCACACATGCACCGACTGTTTCGAGATCGCGGTCGAGAATGCAGGGTTTGGTTCTCTCCTCGCCGTCACGGAATGCGCCAGGAATAGCGTAGTAGCCGCTGTCAAGGAAACGCGAAAGTTTACTTGCGAGTGGTTCATCCGGCGCGTGATGTTCTAAGACTTCAGCAAGTGTACGCTGGCTCATTTCGCCTGAACCGAGTTCAGTCAGAAAGGCATCACCCGCTCTGATTTCCTCTGGCGTGTATGGAGCAGGCTTGTCTGTTGAATAAATATACAATTCCGCGCGAAAGCCTAAGGGCTTGTCGTCAAGATGCCGGTTTGCGCGTCCGAAGCGTTGCACGAGGGAGGACGGCGGCGCCACTTCGCTCACTAAGACGTCCGCGTCCAAATCCAAACTCATCTCGCAGACTTGCGTAGTGATGGCGATTGCCTCCTTGTCCGTTTGTTGGAATGCCCCAACAGTCGAGTCGTGAACTTGCTTGCGGTCCTCAAGCGTAAAGCGACTGTGATAACAGAGCGCACCAATTTTGTGACTCTCCGCGAGACGTTGCGCTAGCTCTTGGCAACGGTCAACCACGTTGACAACCCACAAAACACGCTTGCCGGCGTAGTAAGCTGCAAGTGCAATCGCGAACGCCTCTTCTTTGCTTGTAATAGGGTTCAAGTGATAGCGGGGATGCTTCTCTGCGTCTCTTAAGTCTGAGAGTTCCTCGTCGTCTTCGGGCTTTGGGTATTTCTGAAAGCGTAGTTCTTCAAGTTCTTCGATGCGCTTGGGCGTCAAGGTCGCCGTCATGCAAAGGACTGGGAGATTGAACGTCCGCAAGAAATTTATTAACGCCTCAAACATTTTGAAGTCGTAGCTATGAACCTCATCAACAATCAACACACTGTCGGCAAGCACGGGAAGCAAGCAGAGACTGGAGTAGCTGTGTTCCATGAAGCCAAGAAACTGGTCAACTGTCGCACTAAAGAATCTGCGCGACCACCATCTCAGAGCGAACAGCCTCTCGTCCTCTTGCGTTAAGTAGTTTTTGTCTCGCGTGGCTTCATGTCTTTCATCAGGCGGATTTTCTTTCATTGCTTCAAGCTCATAATCCGATGTGCCTGTCACAAGGGCCGCCTCTGCTTCCGGTGCCCAGCCAACGTAATCCCGAAATCCCTCCGTCGCTGTGCCGCGGGTTGGATATAAAAAGATAACCTTGCCGATGGAATGTATCCGGGCCTGCGCTTCCGCCCATTTCCAGGCAGCCATCGTCTTACCCGAACCGCACGATGCGAGTAACAAAGCGCGCGAACTTAACTCTGCAGCGCGCTCTTGATATTTGTGAAATATGAACGGCCTGTTCTTAACTTTAGTAATGTACTGCTTTCGTTTCTCGATTATCTTGTCAGCAATTTCTCTATCACTAATGGCAGGGGAATGAACTTTCTCGTCAATCCATCTGTTAATGTCGTATTTCTCCCTGACCAATCCCGAAGAGACCGAATCAGCTACTATCAGTCCGGCCTTGACAGCCAATAACAACCGTTGGCGTTCAGGGTCTCGCTCAACCTCAAGCTCGAAATCAAAGGCACAATTTCCGCCCTCAATTAGTGCCGCCTTCCATAATGGCGAACTGTTTGTCCATTCTTCTCGCGGCAATTCGGGTAGACCTTCCAAGTGCGCAATGCGCCTGATTTTCTCAAACACCGCGCGAACATCTTCATCTTGCAAAGCAAGCTTCACATGGTTTTTACCGTGTGCTTGACACCATAGCCATTTACCTGCCCCCTCCTGCGCTTTTAAGTGGTGGGATAAGACGGCAGCAGTAATTACTTCCACGTCAAGCAGACGGTTCTTTGTGAGCCACTGACGGACATTCTGCAAATGCAAGATTAGTGCGCTGAGGTGCTCATGCCGAATCGTCTGCTGAATGAAGCCAGGCGTCGTTACCGCCTTGTAAAAATCTTCGTTCGCTTTACCAAGGTCATGCAATACCGCAGCTACATATAGGTTTAAAAGAAATCGTTTCTGAGCCTCTCTTGTTGTCAACCCAAAGAACCGACACCAGTTCTTCCCCCACCGCTTATTGAGTCGAAACACACGACGAGCCGCTTGTCCTGTCTCAAAGAGATGGGAGACCAGTAGAAATTCTCTTCCGTCTCGGGGACTCTTTGCGAGCAATCTGTTCCTGTCTTGTCCTTTAGTCATGGGCCAAATTTGAATGTGAGGACATTCAATTATCGTATTCGTTCTGTCCTCCCTTAATCGGATTGAAATGCCCCGCGCCCATTGCTCGGCGTCCGCCGACGCCTGCGCCTTGTAAACGCAGCGAATCTTCATCGCTTAGGTTGTGCGCGGCGAGGGAGAAGCCGACGACGTGTTTGCCCGCGATAGTGATGATGCGGCGGCGGTAGCGGCCCTGTTCGTCGAGAGGAAGTTCGAGCGTGGCCATGATGCCGAGTGTGTCGAGTTGGCGGCGGGCGGCGTCGAGAAAGGGTTCGGGTTCGGTGAATTTCTTGATCGTGACACAGCGCGCGTAAAGCGAGGCGGCTGGTTGCAGCGGACGCGCGGCCGGGATGCCGAGCCGGATCTGGTGGCCGTTGATGTCCAGGCGGCGTCCGGCCAGTGGGAGAATGTCGCCATAGTGATCTGCGGGGATACGCAGGCGAAGGCTCGCGTCGCGCGTGGGCAGCACGATGATTCCTTCTCGCCAGGGGACGCCGCTCAGGAGTTCAATTCCGAGCCATGGCTGGCCGTGAAGTGACGGCAATTGGCGTGTAACGGCGGAGTAGAGCGAGTAACCGTGGTCGGCTGGAAGCTGGCGTCCTTGCACAGGAAAGTGAACACTGACATAAGGAGTCGCCTCGGTGTTGATGGTGGTGGCAAGGGCGGTTTGTGGCGGCATACAGCGGTCCTCCAAGTAGTATTGAAGCCTAACTCGAAACATTACAACATTGGTACAGAAGGAAAAGTTTTATCCACGAAATCACACGAAGACACCCGAAGGAAAGCCCGGACACTTTTAGAGGTTGGCTTCGTGTGAGTTGGTGGATCATCTCTATCTCATGTTCAATCTAATCTTTTTCGAGCAAGCTTCAAGAGTTTGGTCTTGAGCCCTCCCTGACGGTCGGGCTAGTGCCCCGCCCGCTGCCCACGGAAGGTACAGAACCGCTCGCGGTAGCGAGTGGGTGTCCCAATAAGTCAACGGGCCTCTCAGAGCAAGCAACCCGCTTGCTACCGCAAGCGGTTCCGTAACGACGCGCCCTTCGCGGGTGGGGCTACAGCCCAGTTGGCGTCGGTTCAGTTGGTGCGTCACTTGAAGAGTGGCACGGGCGTCCCGCCCCTGAAGAACCACGCGCAACATGCGCGTGCCACCTTAAGCTGCACCGATACGTTCCGTTCACCATCTTATTCTCAGTTAGTGCCAGGTAAGGGCCTTCTCTCAAATTATTTTCATGCGCTCTCAAGTCTTTCCGTCTCGGGCATAGCGCTCCAACGCTTGCTGGTAGAGTGCCGTCACTTCCAGCCGAAGATCGGACGGCGCCAGGACTTCAACGTCTGGGCCCCAACTGAGAATGAAGCGGAGGAGTCCGCGGCCGCCCGCGACGTGCATTTCGATGGTCGTGGTCTCCGCTTGTCTACTCGTGCGCGGGGTGCGCTCGACGAGGTGTTGCGATTGGTGGAAGAGACGCTCGGCGAAGACGCGCGCGGTGACGCCCGATGCGCGCAGGCGCACAGTGATCGGTTCGCCGTGGATTCCGTTAAAGCAGTTGGCGGAGAGATAGCTTTGCAAATCGAAGTCGGCCGGAAGCTGGAATGTCTCTTCCGTTTCGCGCAGAACGCGGATGTGATCGATCGCGAACGGAATTACTTTCTTGCGATGGTGGTCGTAGCCGATGAGCTTGAGTGTCGCGCCATCGGGATCGAAATAGACGGCATAGGGCTCGACTGTGCGTTCGGTGACACTGTCGGTGGCGAGCGTGTAGTAGCGCAGGCGCACGCAGCGCCGTTCAACGGCGGCTTGTGTGAGGCGATCGATGAGTATGGCGTGCGGCGCGAAGTCTTTCGCCGCCACGGAGGCCGAGCCGAAAACTGCCGCCAACGCATCCAGTTTGTCGCGCACTAAAGGGTGCAGCGAAGACCTGACCTTTGCCAGCAGCGAGCGGCCATAGCGGGCGAAAGGCGAGCCGAGTGCAGTTAGGCCCGTCGCTGCGATGGACTCCTGTGCGAGCAGCAGAGTTGCCAACTCTATCGGAGTGAGCGGCGGCGGATGGTACCTGTAGTCGTCGCTGAAACGGTACATGACCGCGCGCCCGTCGCGCTCGTCGACGATTGGATAGTAGCGGGAGAGCGCGTCAATATCGCGCCGGATGGTCCTGACCTTAACCTTGAAGATCTGCGCCAGTTCCTGCTGTGAATGCCGGCGCTCTGCGAGCAAGAGCGGTAGGTGCAACATGCGTTCGGTCAGTTCGCCCCTGTGAGACATCAGCGATTCTCCAAAGCGGTCAGTTTGTCAGAATGATTAGAGAGCTGCGTTGGCCGTTCCCGATACTGCTTGATCGCGCGGTAGTTCGACGCGGCCTTTTACGTCAAACGAATCCAGCTTGCGCTTTACTGCTTCGATGAACGGACCCGCTTCAGTGAACTTCTTGATTGTGACGGCGCGCGCGTAGAGCGAAGGCGCGGGATCGAGCGGGCGCGCAACGGGAAGCCCGAGGCGAATCTGGTGACCGCCGATATCGAGTCGTTTTCCGGCAAGCGGCAGTACGTCGCGGTAGTGATCGGCGGGAATCCGCAGACGTAGCCGCTCAAGGGAAAGGCGACGTTGATGCAAACATACCGATCGGGCTGGGGAATACTTGATGCTAATGAGTTACTCACCTCGGAGGCGCCTCCCTGGCTTCAGTTGGAAACAGCCGGCTGCAAAAGGTGAGCCCGGTGAGGGCTCTGGCTCTATTGCCGACCCTAAATTAGGTCGAGCTCAGATTCGATTACGAAGGAGTTAGGAGCAACTGAACTCCAGCATCGAAGCTGACAAGGTTTGAACGGGGCAATTCTTGAAGTAAAAACGAGCGTAGCTTATCAGGACGGCTCAGCACAGGCAAAGAAATTAGTAGTCATTGCGGAGTGCGAGGGAAGGCAAGAGAAAGGGTTTAAGTTACCGAATTGTGGTGCTTCTGAGAGCCTGGAAAAACGCCGGCTGAAGTTGGCACTCTGAACGCGGCAGCTCACGCGAAGCGTGAGACGGGAAGCGACACGCCAGTATCTGGCGGTTAAGCCGTTCTTTAAACCACGCTCCCAATTGACTTAAAGTCAGCTAACCTCAAGTTTTGGTTGACATTCTAAGCAAGACCGACTTATAGTCCTCCCCCGTACGTTGACCCGAGCGAAAGCGGCCAGTTATGCTTGGGAGCCTGACCAAAACCAGACGAACGGAAGCATGTTTAAACTCCAACGCTTAGAAATCACCGGCTTTAAATCCTTCGCAGATTACACAGAAATTATCTTTACTGGAGACGGAATCACCGCCGTCGTCGGCCCTAACGGCTGTGGCAAGAGTAATGTCGCGGACGCCATAGCCTGGGTGCTGGGCGAGCAGCGTATCAAACACCTGCGCGGCGCCGAGATGAAAGACGTAATCTTTCAGGGCTCGCGCAATCGCCAGCCCAGCGGCATGGCCGAAGTGGTCCTGCATCTCGTACGTGACGAGATGGTTGAGAGTGAACCGGACATCGAAGACATCGATTCGACCCTCGAGCAAATCGACGAGCACGCGGTCAGTTTCGTCGAAAACCCAATCGAAGCGGCGCCAATAGAGGCCACGCCGACCGAGGCGACCGAACCGGAAATAACCATTGAAGCAAGCGCTGCATCGCCGGACGCTCTCGCCGACAATGCTGATGCGGAATTACCGGCAGCAGTGACCGCAGCCAACAAGAGCCAGCCTCATAAGAGACATTGGCGGCGGCGAAATTTGGCGCTGGAGTTTGCCCCGGGCGAAGCGGTTTCCGTGGCCCGTCGCCTCTATCGCTCTGGAGAGAGCGAGTACCTTCTCAACAATAAACTTTGCCGTCTGCGCGATATTCAGGATCTATTCTCGGGCACCGGTTTGTCGGGCGGGCATTATGCGATTATCGAACAGGGTCGCATCGGCCAAATCCTTTCGGCGAAACCGATGGACCGGCGCACGATAATCGAAGAAGCAGCCGGCATCACAAAATTCAGGGTACGCCAGCGCGCAGCTGAAGCCAGGTTGGAATCCGCGCGTTCGAATCTGGCCCGCTTGTCCGACATCATTTCCGAGATCGATCGGCAGGTGAATAGCCTGCGCCGCCAAGCGGCCAAGGCGCGTCGCTATCACCTGCAACGCGACGAACTGCGCGAGTTGCTGCGCGGCGTTTATGTTGCAGAGGATCGGAAACTGGTCCAATTGCTGGACGAGTCGCAATCACAGCTGGAACGAGTAAGCCTGGAAGAACGCAATCTCGCCGTGGAGCTGTCACAACAGGAAGAAGAGGCCCGCGGTGCGACGCAGGAAGCGCGACGGCTCGAAGATCATTTAAGCCAGGCCCGCGCCGCGGCAGCCGATGCGGCGCTGCAACGTGACCGCGAAGCTCGCGAACGAGTTTATCAACAGGAACAGATTACGACGCTCAACAAGCGCAGTGCCGACGTCCGTTCAGAAATTGAGGCGCTCTCGAACCGGCTCGATCTGATCAGGCGAGAAACCGAACGCTTGAGCGAGCAGGACGGCAGACTGCGAATGGAGAGCGAACAGAGCGCACTGTCCCTGCAGACCGCTGAAGAGGCCTATGCCGAGAAGGTGGCGCTGGCAGCGGGCGCGGAAGCAGAAATCGAGCGCGCCCGCGGTGAATTACTCTCGCATACAGCCGTGGCCGAACGCTTGCGCGAAATTGCTCGCCAACTTGAAGGGACCCTGGAACGATTGGCGCTGCAAGCGGAAGGATTGGCTCACGAAGGGGAGCGAGCGGCTGCGCAATACACGCAACACAAAGAAGCGGCAGACCAGTTGGACGAGGAAATTCGTATCGCCCGCGAGTATGTCGCCAAACTAAATGCCGAGCGGACAGCAGCGGTGGACGCCGTGGTACAGGGCCACGAATCGGTAAGCGATACGGATGCTGAAGTAACGCGCGTCCGCGACGAGTATTCCCGTACCAAACACCGGCTGGAAAGCTTAAAAGAACTTGACGAACGTCGCGCCTACTATTCTTCAGCGGTGCAATTCGTCCTGGCGCAGACGGAAACGCCTCGAGATTTTCATTTTCTTGGCACGCTCGCCGACCACCTAAACGTCGAGGCGAAATGGGAACGTGCAGTTGAAGGAGTTTTCGGCGCCTCGCTGCAAGCAGTCGTTGTGCCCACGCCGGACGATGCCGTGCGCGCTGCTCGCTGGTTGCGCGAGAACAATGCCGGCCGGGCAAGTTTTCTGGTTGCCGGGTTGCATGGGGGCAGTGACGAAATAGGGGTGACGTTCGAAATTGCGGAACGCGCTCCCGCGGCAATCTCATTTGCGGACGAAGCGCTCGAGAACCTGAGAATCGGTGATTTACTCGGCGCGTCGACAGAGCTTTCCGCAATTCTCAACCGCACGATGGCGCCGAAGATGAATGCGCGCCTGGCGAGCAATCTCGATGACGCCATGAGCAGATCGCTCAACACCGGCGAAATCTACGTGACCTTGAATGGCGATTGGGTGGCCAGCGGGCAGTTGGTCAACGCTGGTGATGCCCGAGCCCTGGAAGAGGGCGCCGGCCTTCTGGCATTCAAACGCGAACTGCGCGAGCTTGAGGCACGCGCTGATGCTTTCAGTGCTGAACTGGCCATCGCTGAACGCGCCGTCAATGAAGCTCGCGCGCGTTTGGTAGATTTGGAAGATCACGTGGTGGATCTTAACGAAGCCCTCGGTCGCGAAGAACGGGAAGCTATGACCCGCGAACTGACGGCCGGCGGATTGGCCCAGGAGATCGAACGGGCCGAGCGTCATCTGCGTGTAGTCGCGGACGACACCGAGCGTTTGCAGGACGAGCGGAATGATCTGGCCCGGAAACGTCTCAAGGCTTTGGCGGATGCAGAGGCAGCGGAAACGGCCCGCCTGGCCGCGACTGAAACGGTTAACAGCGCGTCCTTGCTTTTGGCGGAAGCCCGTCGTGCCGCCGAAGTTCAAAATGAAGGCCTGGGCGCCCAACGCGCGGTGGCCGCGGCTGCAGTTGAACGGCGCCGGGCCACGGCAGCAGAGTTAAGACGGCTCGAGGCTGAAGGCACCGAAGTCAATGCCAGAGTTGAGCGCCATTCATTGGAATTAGTTGAGATCACCAGCCGGCTGACTGAACTGGGCCAATCGATCGAAGAGATCGACGGACGAATGGCCCTGGCGGGCGAAGAACGCGCCCGCGAAGAACAGCAGATTGGCGAGGCGACGGCCCAGCTCGCACAGGCGCGCACCAGGGCCGATCAACTTTCAGCGGCCCTATCGGAACTGAATCGCCGGGCAGCCGAAGTACGGGACTCGCGGGCAGCGATTGAGGTGCAGCGCGCTGAAGCTCAGGCTCGCCTTTCTTTTGTTCATGAAAATTGCGCGGCCGAATTGAGTCAGTCCCTTGAAGAGCTGGCCCGTGAGCATCCCCTGCCGGAGGGTTTCGATCTCGATGCCGGTCATACGCGGGTGGAAGAGTTGCGAGCGCGGCTTGAAGGTTTTGGGGCGGTGAATATGATGGCGTTGGAAGAGCTGTCAGAATCCGAAGAGCGCCTCTTGTTCTTGACGGCCCAGCGCCAGGATATTGTTCAGGGGATTCACTCCACCGATGAAGCTCTGCGCGAGATCAAGCGCCGTTCACGTGAACGATTCCGCGTTGCTTTTGAACAGATCAATCGTAACTTTGGCGAGTTGTTCCAGGAGTTGTTCGGCGGTGGTCGGGGCGAGATGAGCCTGATCGACGCCGACGACGTGCTCGAGTCCGGCATTGACGTGATCGCACAACCGCCCGGGAAACGATTACAGAATGTCCTGTTGCTGTCAGGCGGCGAAAAGGCCATGGCGGCTCTGGCGTTGGTCCTGGGAATCTTTCACTATCGTCCGGCGCCTTTCTGTCTGCTGGACGAAGTCGATGCGCCACTTGACGAAGCGAACGTGGGACGGTTTACTGATAAGGTCGTGCAGATGTCCGCGAACACGCAATTCATCGTTATCACGCATAACAAGCGCACGATGGAAATGGCCAAAGCCCTCTATGGCGTAACCATGGAAGATGTCGGTGTCTCGAAACTTGTTTCCGTTAAGTTTGAATGAGCAGTAAGCAACCACTGATATCGCGAATAATCTCCGCCGCGCTTGTGATTTCGGGCGTGGCGGTTTTCGCTATGGGACAAGCGCGCCCGCCGGCCGCTCGTCAGCAGGATGTGCAGGTAGATCCCGGCGCTAACGTCAAGAGTAATGTGCGTCAGGAACCTACACCGACGAGGCCCGCCCGGCGCGAGGAAAATAAGAGGCCACCCGACCCGACCAGGTATTCCTACGAATTCACGCAGCCGCAGTTTACCATTTCGCATATCGTGATTGAGCATGACGCAATTGGTCGCGGCAAGATCACTTTTGAAAAACTGGGTGAGACTGCTTCGATCGTCGAGCCCGTTGAGTTATCGACGGCAGCGTTGGGAAGGATTCTGGGTCTGTGGAGCGATTTGCATTTCCTCGACTCCGCGGAAAACTATCAAGCCGACAAACAGTTTCCCCATCTGGGCACCATGAAGGTGCAAATGGATGATGGCAAGCGTAAGCGCACGGCGGAGTTTAATTGGACCAACAACAAGCAGGCCTCCGCCTTGATAACTGAATACCGGCGAGTTGCCGATCAGGCGGTGCTGGTGTTCGATATCGCGGTCGCGCGTGAGAATCAACCGTTGAATGCTCCCAAACTTTTAGAGCTGTTTGAAATGCTGCTCACCCGCAACGGTCTTTCCGACCCCTACCAACTTGTTCCGTTGTTGCGTGAGCTGACGGTGGATGAACATCTGCCGCTGATCGCGCGCAACCACGCCACGCGTCTGTTGAAGCGCATCGAAAAATAATAATTGCCGCCTACGTCGAGAGGTCCGGACAGCAGGTGCTTGATTTCCCGGCGACGGCCCGCTGGAAGCGTGCGGTCCCAGGACAAATCACAGCAGCAGGGTCTCCACGCGATGGGCGTGGACTAATTCCTCGCAGGGCGACCAGGCAAAGACCGTGAAGCGACCATCCTGTGAAGCCACGAGCGCCAGAGAGCCGTGCTGGTCCTGTACGAATTGGGCAGCGGACAAATGCCTGGTGCCGCCAAGTTCCAACGGCTGGACCACTGCGGGCATACCGCCGACGATAGGCTCCGTGACGATCACCTGTTCAACTCGAACCCCTCCGTCGCGCCGCCCGATCTTCGCGCCAAACGCCAGCAACTCATACTGATCGGTAATCAGCGCCGCTCCGTCGACCGCGGTCAGTCCGGCAATCGCGTCAACCGCATCAATAAATTCTTCCTGCCAGGTTGACTCTTCGCGCGCGCTCAGTTCCTGTCGCATCAGCCCCGCAAGTTCTGAGAAAGGTGGCGACACCGCGTAGGACACCGGTTGCAGGATGGACTCGCGCCAGACAGCAGAACCCTGAGGCACCACGAGTAGCGACCCCCCACGTCCATGCGCGCGCATGGATACTGCGAGTTGGACCAGCACATTTACGGAATCGGTCCTGGCGGTCGGCGAGCCGAAATCCAGCAGCGACGTCAGCAGGTCAGGACAGTCAGGCAGGGTCGTTCCCCGTTCGTCCAGCACTTTGATTTGATCGCCTTTGAGAACGACAACGTTTATGTACTTGCCCGTCTCCTGGCCACGGCGATATTTGATCACCAGCAAGCCGGGTTCGATGACCTCGAGCACGAAACAGAGTTTTGGAATTTCTCGCGTGGTTCCCCAGACGCGTAATTCGGTGCTGTCGCCTGGTACGCGCCAGACGCCGAGATGGATGCCTGGACGTTCGACTGCTGGAGCCAAACGCGTAAGCACCTGGGGCGTTAAGGGAAGCTGACGCTGGAACTGCAATGGTTCACCCGCCTGCTCGGGAGGGAGGAAAGCGAGAGATATCTTTGGAGAATAACCCTCCTCGCGTCGCAAGCTGGCCCAGAACGCGGCGTCGATAATGGCTTCGACGGCGGCGGCATCCGGTTCCGGTGCTAACTTCTTTGGCCCGTGTTGGCGCGCTGATGCGAGGTTGCGGGCAAAGTAAGCCTGCACTGTGGCGGCGACCGAGCGTGCGGCCGGATATGCAAGTTCTGTCATAAACTTAAGGATCTGATCAACTCGAGAAAGGGCTTCTTCATCTCATTCTCACAGAGCGGTTATGGCGCGGGTTGGCCCGAACGGATCGTGGAAATCATCCAAAGTGATCATGCGCCAACTTGCAGAACTCAACCGCGCGATTCTCGGCCCAGAAGCGATCCTCGTCATCCGGTTCTTCGCCGACAAACGCGACATGACCGCCACGCTTGGTCGCCAGGAACAGGATGTAGGGATTATCAGCCACCGCCGGACTCTGCAGCGGCGCGAAGGGAATGAAGGGATCATCTTGCGCATGAATAATCAGCGTGGGAATGCGGATGCGGTCCATTAAACGGATCGAGCTCGACTTCTCATAGTACTCGTCGGCGCCGCTGAAACCGTGGGCCACAGCCGTGAAGTTCTCGTCAAAATCACGGATCGTGCGCACGGATTTCATTTTGCTGACGTCATAAAGATGGGGATAAAGCTTCTGCTTGACGTAAATGCGTTTGCGCAGCCGGCGCAGAAAGTCTCGATGATAAATCCAGTTTGAGCGCTTATCGATGGCGTTGGCGCTGGCGCTGAGATCGACCGAGGGCGACACCGCGCAAATGCCAATAAGTTCCGGCGGTGGATTCTCAGCGTATTCGCCGGCCAGTTTTAAGACCAAATTGCCGCCGAGCGAATAACCGATCATAAAGATGCGACGCAAGCCGTCATGCTCAATCAGTTGGCTGGTGATGGCTGCCAGGTCTTCACTCAGTCCGCCGTGATATAGCGTGGGTGTCAGATGTTCCGTGCCGCCGCAGTTGCGCAGGTTCACCCGCACCACATTAAAGCCATCACGAAAAGCTTTTTTGGCGATGGCGAGCATGTAAACGGACTCAGTGGAACCCTCCATGCCATGCCAAAGCAGCAACGTCGGGGCGGCCCGGCGGTCGGACTGCCAGCGACAGTGGGCCAGGAGCCTGACGTCAGGTCCAATCTTAAACAGACGCTCCTCATCCTTGACCTGCAAACGAGAGCGACGGGGCCATGCATAAGCCACCAGGGTCTGCGCATGCCCGCTGGTAAAGAAACGATGAGGGATAAAAGGCTTGCCGGCAAAGATCGCCGAGATGTGTGCCAGGAACTCCCGCGCCGCCTGCGCAGGTATGGTGCTATTTGATTCTGGTTCGGTGAAAGTCTTCATGATCAAGGGGCGGACTTTCGTGTGCGAATAGATTAGCGCGAATGGTTGCGTGCCTCGCAAACTAACAGGTTGCGTTGCAAACTGCTAATCGCCAAGCTCGAATGTAATATCGACAGTAAAGGTATTTCGATTCGCATGCTGCTCGGTGGTGATCTTCTTTGGGTTGGGTCGTCCCTGCTGCTGTCGCTCTTCAAAAACCTTCCGCATTATTTCCCGGAAGTCTGTCTTGAAAAATTCCTCAACATATCCCTGATCATAGACGTCGCCGCCCTTCATTTCCCACTTGCCACGCAGATAATTTCCCAGGTTGTCGGAAAACCCTTTTATGGTCAGGGTGCCCATGTGATATTGCGGGCCCTCTTTGACTTCCATTTGATAAGCAACCCTGCGCGCGGCATCGTCAAACTCCGGCTGTGGGCGAATCAGGGCGCCGAGATATCCCTTTCGCGCATAGGCCTTGAGCGCGGCGGCAACGCCCTTGTCAAACTTGATACCGTTGGCTATCTCGCCCGGTTTCATTGCCAGAGCCGCGTCCAATTCCTGTCGTGTCAGCACCTGGTTTCCAGTCCACTCAGATTTGTCCCAGACATAGATCGCGCCTTCTTCGATAGCTATCGTTAGCTCAACTCCATCCTTGCAATTCGCCATAGTTTGGGACCGCGCTTGCGGCCGGCCAAAGCTGGCGCGAAGTTGTCCCAACTCGCGATAGATGGGAAAAAGATTACTGAGGACGAACAAGTCGGCATAGCGTCGCGAATAGTCGGTACCCAACAACTCCCGCGATTGCTTAATCAACTTTTCCTCGTCCACGCTGTGGGCGCCGGGGTAGTGCACGGTGCAGATGGGAAGACGTACGCCCTTGATCGAAAAAATGTGTTCCAACTTTGTGTGATCGGCGTTTTCGCCAGGCAGGTAATCTATGGTGCCGGCGATCTTGCGTTCGCTGAGGAGTCTCTGGAGGGCGCGGGTAATTGCATCGGTCATGTTCCCGGCGTTGGGCGCGGCGCCATTAAAAGTTGGTACCTCGCGGCGCACGGCATCGCCGAGCTCGTCGTCGGTGAACCAGATAAAGTTGTCGAAGATGACTGCGGATTGGCCCCCGCGACCTTCTTCAATCTGAAACGTGACGTTCGCCATGCCGGCTTTGGTTTGCAAGTGATAACTAAGCCGGTGTACCAGGCCGCTGTCGAGCAAGCGTTGCGCGGCGGCATCGAGCGCCCCAATGTCCAGGGGCTGTCCGAGCTCCAGGCCGCTGACCTTTATCAACTCCTCCGCGGTCAATCGCTTCAGGCCCTGGAACTCGATCTTCGCGAGCTTGGTACTTTCTTCAGCCGGTTGTTGCGCGACCAGTGAAGGTGAAGCGGTTGCGGTTAGGAGTACGAGCATTAACAGCGCGTTCAACGTTGAGGAGTGATTAATAATTCGCATTAACGATCTCCGCATCCGGCTGGCCGTTCGCGTTTGTTGTAACACCGACCTAGAATTGCATTCGAGATGTATGGTCGCATCCACACGGAATCTTTCAATCCTTCGCGTATGTATGATCACAGGAACACATTGAGCGTAGGACACCGCACATTTTTCCGCAAGGCTGTGGTCTGGCCATGCCGCTCGTCCTTGAACACCGCGCGGCTAAATTAGCCAATTAGTGCCTTGAGCAATGCCTAATATGCAGATAGATACAGATCAGGCACACACGAAGCTCGACCTCATACTGGCGGTGTGGGAGAGTCTGGATTGCGAATCTGTCGGCGCGAAAGAACTGAAACAAATCCAGGTTGCGGTCGCAAAGCGATTCGGTGACAGCGCCGTCGACAGTCCCGCCGCGATCGCGCGCCTGCTGGCCGATGAAGGCGCCCACTTGCGCCATCCAGAGGTCCTGGAGTGCGATGCGAAATGGCGCGAACGCAAGCTGGCGCGCCTCGCAGTGTATCCGCTGAACTTTGCGAACTTTTCAGCGGCCTGCGAGACGATGACCGAGTGCGAACGATTGAGAAGGGAACTGGCCCAGCGCGAGGACAGAAATGGATGGCGTGATTTGCGCGATGCCGTGGCCCTGAGCCGCCAGGATCGGTTGTTGGTATCCGCCGGCCGAGTGATTTCCGAATCGGACCGCGCCGAAGCCAAAGAGATCGCCGCCTGGCTGGAGGTTTGGCTGCGCACGCCGGAATTGTTTGCTGACTGGCTGGACCTGCGCCGCGCCTCGCCGCAGTTTCGCAAACAGTTTGAGTAAGAGTCCAACAAACTTCATCAGTTTGTCGATATGTAACTTTTCAAAATCCACGAGCTCAAACAAACGACAAAGAGATGTTTGTCGGACAATTCCCGACTTTTTGGAACTTTCGGAGCTCGCCAGCCGAATTAAACATGGAAGCTGGCCAATCTATCAATGATGACCGCCCTAAAACCTACAGATAATGAGCTATTGAGCTCGATGCTCGGCGGTGACGAGGAAGCCTTTGTCACGCTTTATCGCCGGCGTCAGGGCGGCATCTATCGCTTTGCTCTACAAATGAGTGGGTCACCGGCGCTTTCAGAAGATGTAACACAGGAAGTCTTCATGATCTTGATGCGTGATGGTATGGGGTACGACGCGGCCCGTGGATCAGTCGGCGCCTTCATGTTTGGCGTGGCACGCAACCTGGTGCGACAACGATTGGGCCGCGAGCAATTCTATGTGTCGATTGACGATGACCTCGCGAGTGGTCCTGCTGCTGATGCAGTTGTCGCCGGCGACAGTCCCCTTGATGAATTGTCCCGCGGCGAAACAATCGATTCTGTTCGGCGCGCGGTTTTGAGCCTGCCGGCCCGCTATCGGGAAGTAATCGTCCTTTGTGAACTACAGGACTTGAGTTATGCAGATGCCGCGAGCGTTCTGGATTGCGCGATCGGCACTGTGCGCTCCAGATTGCACCGGGCACGCGCGATGTTAATTGAGAAGCTGCGACCTGAGCGGACTGAAGAGCCGGTCGCGGACAGCGTCAAACAAGCGAGGTGTTTTGCATGAATTGTGAAAAGTTTTTAGCAGCAGCGAATGAATTGGCTCGCGAGCAACAGGAGGTCGCTGCAGTACCACTAATGGAAGTTAACGAACGAAGGCAGGTCCTGGCCCACGCGGACGAGTGCGTTAGTTGCGCCGCGCGGTGGGAAGAAGAGAAGCGCTTGACTTTGGGGCTCAGAGATCTGGCCCAGGATATGAACACCCTGGCGGCTCCGGCTGAGTTTGAAGAAAAAATGTTAGCGGCGTTTCGTGAGCGAGACAAAGTTATACCTGTGGTGCGACCCTTTCCAGTAACACCAGCGCGATCGAGTTATTGGCTCGCCGCCATTGCTGCCGCCCTGTTGCTTGTATTTGGAATCTTGGTCGTGCGCGCCCGCCTGGATAATGGTTCGCGACCACTGCTGGCAAGCACCTGGACCGGCAAGGCGGTCGACACCGGGAACATACGGTCAGACATTGAAAAGGCGTCCGCGCTGGAATCCAAACCGCTTGAAACCTTAACAGCTGTTCGGACGCCGCATCGGAAGCCACGCAACTCTTTGGCGTCGCTGCGATCCAGTGGCAAGCACTTGAATGAATCTGCGAACGCCACGGCTGTCGCTGCGAACGCCGCGGAGAACACCGAAGCGACCAAAGAAGTCGCGACGGACTTTTTCCCCATCGGCTACGGTACCGGGCCGAATTTGCAGGACGGAGGCCAATTGTTACGCGTTGAGTTGCCCCGTTCCGCAGTGGCCAGATTTGGTCTGCCGGTAAACATCGATCGGACCAGTGAAAGAGTTAAGGCCGACGTTCTGGTGGGCGCAGACGGACTGGCGCAGGCGATCCGTTTCATACACTGATCTGGGCCTGGGACCGCACGCATCCTGCGTGCTGATCTGGCCGGCAATGGGTGCTCGAGCAGGACTCTCTTCGTGAAGCGATTTTGCTCACTGGCACTTCAATTAATAACCGGGCCTCAGGCCCGCTTGAGGAAAGGAATGTAACTATGAAAAGAGAATGGAAACTATGGGCGGGCATATTCGGCAGCGTGGTTTTGCTGACTGGCGCAGTCTCAATCTTTGGCCAGCAGAGACCCGCGGGCGAGAGCAACATCATTTTTCAGCGCGAGCGAGTGCTCCAGGGGCCTGATGGACTGCAGGGTCCACCGCCGCCGCCGGAGAATACGTTTGTATTCGTCGCCTCGGAAATGAATTTTGACGGCAAGCTGGTTAAGGGTGCACCCTACTCGGCGCAGGCTGTCACAGAGATAACGCAGATCCTTGGTGACGGCAATCGCATCGTGAATAAGTCGACGTCGGCGATCTACCGCGACAGCGAAGGCCGCACGCGACGCGAGCACACGCTGAGCATGCTGGGTGAGTTTGCGAACGCCGGCGATCCACCGCTAACGATCTCGATCAACGATCCGGTCGCGGGAGTAAACTACGCACTCGATCCCCGCGCCAAAATCGCTCATAAGATGTCGCCTATGCGCTTCGAGTTTAAGTTCGCTACGCCGGGTGGCGATGCAGAACGTGTCCCGGGAGCGCCAGAGGGCGCCGATCCCATCGAGATGAAGCGAGAGATGGGACTACTGCCTCCGCCGGGAACCAGAGTGGAAAGCGGCGAGGCAAAGGCCGAAGTCTTTATGCGTCATGCACCGGCGCCGCCGCCGGGCGGCGAAGGAATCGTAATGCAGTGGCATGGGACGAGCGAACAAAAGGGCAAGACCGAGCAGCTCGGTAAGCAGACGATCGAGGGCGTCGAAGCCGAAGGCACCCGCGAGACCATGACGATTCCCGCCGGCAAGATCGGCAACGAGCGGGCCATCGAGATCGTGTCTGAGCGCTGGTACTCAGCCGAATTGCAGATGGTTGTGATGACCAAACACAGCGATCCGCGCTTTGGGGAAAACACTTACCGGCTGACAAATATCAATCGCAGCGAGCCGGCCAAGTCGCTCTTCGAAGTGCCTGCGGATTACACGATCAAGGAAGGTCCAACGGGCGCGCCGCACGTGGAGCGGATGCGCACGCGCAAGCCAGGCAACGAGCAGTAATTCACAAGGGGGGTCGTCCCTTCCGAGGGCGCCGCATACCCATCATTGGCAAGTAGGTACGAGCCAAACCTACTTAGCGAAACCTTCTCGGGCCGCTCGAATCTATTTGAGCGGCCCGACTTCTTTACAGCCTGCACGCGCAATTCTCTCTGGTCTTGCCGGTTTATTCTCGCTCACCACAGAACATTTTTCAGCGGCTTGCAGAAAAAATACAAAAAAGTGTTGTCAAACCGCACATTACGGCCAGGGGAATCGACATATACGACATTTACAAAACGCCTGCTTTCCAAACTACGTTGGTCGTTGAGCCTCGAGATACCAGACAACTAAATGAAGCCTGTGCCGACCTCGAAACCCAGGTCATCAACGCGCGCGGATTCAGCGAGGCGCTGGATCCGGCCCTGGCGCTTAGCTATGTGAACGATTCCGTGGCTATTCCTTATCTCGAGGGGCTCATTAGCTCCAGGCAGCTTGTGGACGGATATGCGATTACCGGACTTGAACGCATTGGCACAGACGATGCCATCGAGGCATTGAGACTCGCTGCGAAGAGTGAGAACAAAAACACTGCTGTATTAGCTAACCAGGCACTTGCCAGACTAGCGAGGAAGATGTCGGAAAAGCCGGGGCGAACAAAGTGAAAAGGAGCCCTGGAATTATCCACGTCTTGTCGATAACGTTCCGCTCCTGACGGAGCTTATGGTTGGATGGGCGTTGGTGACTATAAACATTTGGCTCCCATGGAGCTCTAAGGTCCTGCAGTTTTATTTTTCAGTGCCCTGGCGGCCGTGGTCTTCTCAACAAACAATAGCGCGTCGTAAATTTTCGGCGTGTTCTGTTTGACAAGGAAGTTGGCGGCGAACTCGTCACCATAACCGGCGCCGATACTTCTTGTGCCTCGCGGTTCGCTAAACCAGTTTGCGACTGCCCCTTCCTTTGGCAAGGCGCGCAAATCGATAACCGCAATTTGGAGTCCCGCGGATGCCAGCATGGCGTCGAGACTGCCTTCAGGAGCCGGATTGATAGTGAAAGCTCGCAATCCTCCTTTAGGGGGCATGGGCATTTCCCTCGCCTGGAAAGAACCCTGGTTAAAGGCGAAACCGAAAACCACCATCTGATTACCAAACATTTTGCGCAGCGACGCACCCATGGGATCGTAGCCAAAATCGCCGCTAGTCGCGACGTGGCCATTGTGTGCCCATAACACGATCTTCGCCCCGGGGTTATTGTCCAGAATCCACTTGATGTTCTCGGCCATGCTTTGATCGCGCGAGACTTCGTTCGCGCGCATTTGCAGGCACTGCAAGACGACCCGGGCGTTTTGAATGGCCCATTCGATGTCGCGCATCGCAGTGCCTTTCTTTCCGTATGCCTCGCGCGATGATTTCAGATGTCGCACAACCTCGTTCCAGGTCGCCGTAACCTTTGGATCAGGCGCTTTCGGCTCGGTCGGTACGCGCTTCATGCGAAGACTCTGCTTGCCTTTATGGAATACCTGCGAGTCCAACTCTACTGCGTATCCATCGCCGCCTGTATAGAATCCGCGCGGCGCTGAAGATTCAAAGTCGAGATCGAAGGCGGTTTGATCCAGGTAAGGCGTCCCGTCCAACTCGACGGCAAGCCCGTCGAACCAGGCCGTGCCGTTCCCGGAAAGGATCGCGCCGAAGTTTATGTTTTTAGCGTCGGCGGCGACCGGGAGTTCAATCTCGTAGCGCTGCCAGTCCGTGGTGCCGGTGGCGCCACGGTCCTGCATGTTATCGAATGCCAGTTGGCCCGAAGCGCCATCAACGCGCCACCAGAGTCCCGCATATCCCGTACTGATGCCTTCTGTTTTGATGTAGCCGCTGAAGCGCGCGCGCTTGCCGCCGGCGTCTTTGATGGGAAAAGTCGCGGTCGCCACGCCGAAACTCGGACCGCCGCCCGAGGTTTTGAGCTGATCGATCGCCTGGCGCACTGTAAGGGAATAGTCGGCGTCGACTTTGGCGACGAAATCGCTGACGATTCCCGCGGCGACATCAGGAGTCTGCATATCAAAACCGGTGAACTGGACCGGTCCTTTGCCGGACTTGTTGAACTCACGCATCCACTGGACCATGTCGAGGACTTCCTCCGTCCGCCAGGTCCAGAAATACATTCCCTCGATGAGCTTGGCCGGGTCGCCATTCCCGTTCAGAACGTAATCGTTCAAGCGATATGCTTCGGGCATGTTGGCTTCGATTGAGAAGATAGTGAAACCCTTCTCGGTGGCCAGAAATTCCAGCATGCGATGCTTGAGCTGGAAGAACTCGCGCGAGCCGTGAGTGGCCTCGCCCAGCGAGACGATGCGGGCGTCACCGACAATCTTCTTAAGAGGTTCCATGTCGGCAAAGCCATGACCTGCTTCAACCGTGCTCAAGCGAATCGCGTTAGCCTTCAGCCAACTGCGAGTGGCATCCGCATTGGCAGTTTCCTGGGCCAGTCGAGCGGCCGTCTGCTCGGCGGTGAGCACTCCTTCCTCGAAGTTCAAATTAGCGGGCTGGCGCGGAAATTCCTGGGGCTGTCCCGCTTCGTGCTCCTCTTTCATTTGTTCTGCAGTCAACATGTTGGTCGACGGCACATCCTGGCCCACGACTTCAAACATGAAATCGTCCAGCCAGACTTGCCCTTTACCCAGGACCATTGCACCGAAACCAATGTTGACGGTGGCTGCGGGCACATCCAGGGTGATCTCATATTTCTTCCAGTCGCTTGTTCCTTTCACAGGCCGGTTGCCCATGTTGTCGAATCCCAGCATGCCCTTCGCGCCGTCAAGGCGGAGCCAGAGCATCGCCGCATCTGCGTCCTCTGATTTCAGCCAGGCGGACATACGCACGCGTTTGCCGCGATAATCGTCAGCCTTGAACATTTGCATCAGGGTGCCGAATCCCTCGGCGTTGGCCGCGATGAATTTAATGTGAGCACTGGCCCGGCCGCTGTGCTTCACGGTGGTGTCAACGCTCGTCTCGTAATTCTGAGGATGGCTACCCGACATGAACCAACTCTTGGGGGGATCCGCGGTAAGCGCAGTGGGCCGACTGGCGTAAGCCATCGCTCCAAGAGCAAGGAACAGCGCCACAATGGGAATTACGTTACGGTTGGTGAGGCTGTGCTTGATTATTTGCGACGACGAAGGCTTGCTTCTGCCGGTTTCTTTTTTTGACATGGTGAGGAGTTCCTTTCACTTTCTCAGTTCAAGACTGCCAGGCTCGACATTGCGCCTGGGACAGCACGCATCCTGCGTGCTGACTTTCCCAAGGAGGCAACTGACCTCGAAATGGTTATCTTCCCGAGGATCCAGCACGCAGGATGCGTGCGGTCCCAGGTTTATCGCATTACGGCCTGGGAATGCCCGCGGGGTTGCAGGTCATCTGTATCACTCTGTATCGCTTCTCCAACAATGCTATTTCTTTCTCTTGTTTGGCGAGCCTCTGCTCATAGTCAGGCGGCTGCATCCCGAAGCAACCCGGTGCGAGACTCAGACGGTAAAAGCGGATCGCCTTACCGGCATTGTCAACGAGCTTTCCTCTTTGACAGCGCGCCTTCAGCCTGCTTAGCTCCTGCGCAACGGTGACTCTTTCAACTATTGCGCCCTTAGGTCCACTCCCTGTCATTTTGGCAGTCACAATGTCCGTCGCCTTTATTCCCGAAGTGAGGCAGGGATAGCGCTGAGACTTACCCACAGCTGAGGTGGATAGATAGAGGATAACCAGGGAGACAAGTAAAAAGTGTCGTCGCATTTCTATTCTTCCTCTTCGCCCCTGATCCTTCCTTCAGCGCGCGCTTGTTCGACGATCTTTGGCGCAAGCTGGCCGGGGACCGGATCGTAATGTGAGAATTGCATGTGGAAAGAGCCGCGGGCGGCGGTGATGGAATTCAAGGTTGACTGATAGTTCAACATCTCTGACATGGGCGCCTGCGCTTTGACGACTTGCTGATTGCCGGTCGCTTCCATGCCCTGCACGCGGCCACGACGCGAGTTCAGATCGCCCATGATATCGCCACTGTATTCCAGCGGGGCAGTGATCTCGACGTCCATGATTGGTTCCAGCAGGACGGGTTTTACTTTCTCAATCGCCGCGCGAAACGCTTTGCGGCCCGCGGCCCGGAACGAGTGTTCGTCCGAGTCGACGTTGTGATACGAACCATCGATCAGCGTGACTTTGAAATCGACCAGCGGATAACCGGCAATGGCGCCTGAGGCTGCCGCTTCGACGATGCCTTTTTCTATCGCCGGGCGAAATTGCTGCGGCACTGAACCGCCAAAGATCTTGTCTTCAAACACAAAGCCGCCGCCGCGCGGCATCGGTTCAAAAACACATTTGCAATCGCCAAACTGCCCCCGACCGCCGGTCTGTTTCTTGTGGCGGCCCTGCACTTCGGCGCGTGCCGTGATGGTTTCCTTGTAAGGCACCTTGGGTGGATGCAGCATGACTTCAACGCCGTAGCGCTTCTTCAATTTGTCGACGACGGTTTCGACGTGAAGTTGGCCCGAGCCGGAAAGGAGAAACTCTTTTGTCTGCGCGTCGCGACTAAAGTGCAGCGCCGGATCTTCTTCCAGAATCTTATGCAGCGCGACGCTGATCTTTTCTTCGTCCTGGCGTGACTTTGGTTCGATCGCGAAAGCGATAGCGGCTTCGGGATATTCAACCGGATCGTAGACGATGGGGTGTGCCTTGTCGCAGAGCGTATCGCCGGTTTGGGTCTCTTTTAGTTTGACGCAGGCAATGATGTCACCGGCGTGGGCCTCGGGGACTTTATCGAGCTGCTTGCCTTCCATCGAGTGAAGCGCGCCTAATCGCTCGCTGGCGCCGCGCGTCGAATTCAGCACGGTCGCGTCGGTTTGAATTTTGCCGCTGATCACTTTGAAAACGTTAATGCGGCCGGCAAAAGGATCGGCGATGGTGCGGAAGCAGTAGGCTGAGAAGGGCTCGCTGTCGCTGTACTTCCGAGCGATCTTTTCCGCGTCCGGCCCTGCATCCACAGGCTTGCCGTATTCGGCTCCGTGATGGGCTGGATCCGGAGCATAGTCGACGATGCCATTGAGCAACGCGCGCAGGCCGACCTGCGTCAGGCTCGAGACGGCAAATACCGGACAGAGTTTGCTGTTGGCGATTGCCTTGTTGATGTTTGGCAAAATGTCCGACTCATCGAGTGTCCCTTGTTCGAAATACTTTTCCATCAAAGCGTCGTCGGATTCGGCTACGAGCTCGATAAGCCGCTCTCTCGTCTTGTCAACGAGGTCGCGGCCTTCGGTCGGAATGTCGATCTCCTTTGCCTGTCCATCGGCGCTCAACTCATAGGCCTTCATGTGCACGACGTCGACGACGCCGCGAAAATCTTTTTCTCTGCCGATGGGCAAAGTGAAAGGAATGATCGCACGACTGAATCTCGTCTGCGCACTTTCCAGCGCTTTACCAAAGTCTGCGTGTTCCTTATCGAGTTTGGTAATAACCATCATGCGCGGCAGGATGAACTCATTGGCGTAGGCCCAGGCCTTTTCGGTTTGGACTTCAACGCCCTTGACCCCGTCCACAACTGCCAGCGCGCAGTCGGCGACCCTCAAAGCGGGACGGGCATGAGCGACAAAGGCCGCGTAGCCCGGCGTATCTATAAAAGTGACTTTAGTATCGCGATGATCCAGATGAGCGAGTGCGGTATTGAGCGTGATTTTGCGGGCGATGGAATCTTCTTCGTAATCAGTGACTGTGGTTCCTTCTTCGACCTTCCCCCAACGTGGTGTGGCTCCGGCGACGTAGAGAAGTGAACTTATCAGTTGGGTCTTCCCTGCGTCGCCGTGTCCGATGACCGCAAGATTGCGGATTGATTCAGTAGCATAGGCTTTCATAAGAAGTGATTCCTTTTCGGCATGGTGTGTGTTTAGCGCGGGATACTCATCCACCTTCGGTAACGGCTGCCAAAGGTTCGTCAGATGTGTTTCCAGGATGACCGTAATTTATCCGAGCGCCAAGGGCAAAGGCAAGTTGTGGCCACGAATAGTGAACCGTGAACCGGAAACCGTAACGAGACAATCGTTGTGCGCCTCGCATGATTACTCTTCACTATGTCTGAGTTGTCACGGTTTCCGGTTCGCGGTTCACGGTTTCCGGCCATCCCTGGACCAGCTTCCGGCATCTGACAAACGTGTTCAAAGAGTCGTGAAAAAGGTTTTTGCACAGAAGGAGTTGTTATGTTTTCGCAGAGGTTTAACCAGGGTTCTTACCGGGAAAGAATTTCCCAAATTAAGGTTTTGTTGCTTGCGTCTGCGGTTATAGCGTCGACGGCGTTTATTTCGCTGCCGGCATTTGCCGCGCCGGTTGTGAGCGGACAACGGGCGGCCAAACAGGCGGTCCAGGTTGAAGGCCCGCTCAATATCGCGGTCCTGATTCAGGACGATCTTGTTTCCTCAGTGGGCAACGAAATACGCGTTACGGCAGACTTCATACGTACTTTGCCGCAAGGCTCGCGCGTGCTGGTTGGTTACATCAGTTCGGGTGCGCTGCAAGTGCGACAACCGTTTACCACGGATCTCAACAGCGCCGCGCGCTCCTTGCGGATTCCGTTCTCCAGTTCGGCGACTGCGCCCTACAATCCCTACGTTGAAGTTATTGAGGCCCTTCGTCGTTTTGACAGCAGCTGGAAAGGTCGCAATGCGGTGTTGCTTATTTCTGATGGTTTGGACGTTTCGCACGGGTTCGATACGACGAGTGCGGGCACGACTATCGACCTTGAGCGAGCGACGCGGGAAGCCAATTCGCGCAACGTTGCGGTCTACGCATTCTATGCTCCGTCCGTCGGGCTTACGAGCCACAACCATCTGGCTGCGAGTTATGGTCAGAGCTCTCTGAACCGTATCGCGCGAGAAACGGGAGGCAAGGCGTTCTTTCAGGGGCTGAGCGGATTTGTTACTTTCGATCCGTACTTCAAGCAGTTGCGTGAGGAGCTGAATCGCGGGTTCTGATTCGATTGCGGATTTTGAGATTTCGGACTTCAGATTGTCGTTTCTGTAGAGTTCAATCCAAAATCCGCATACGTAATTCCGTTTGACCCACCCGCTAACGCAGGTGGTACTGACAGGACCAACGACCCACCGGCTAACGCAGGTGGTGGTAACATAAACGCCGGCGCGGAGTCTTGCTCTGCGGCGGCGTTTGCTCTTGACGGGTAGCTTAAAATGAGTGGCGGTGGCGGTCGCGGGACTTGGCCGATAAATTAGCGAATGGTAAAGTGTGGGGCGCCGCGGGACCATCGTTTAGGGTACACTTTGATCTCTCACGCGGTTAAGAGTGGCAACGTGCGCGAATATTGTCTAATCGTCGAAGGAGCTTACCTCTCGGAGTCCGAAGCCGATCACGCCCTTCGGGACCCATTCCTGGAAGATTGGGTTGAACAAACCGGATCATTCAAGATCCACAACATGGATGAGATCCAAATCACGCCCGGCGTGACCCTGGGATCGCTGGGTGTCGTCATGCTTGATGAACGGGTGTTTGAGATCGCGAGCACTGATGCGGAGCATCCCTTGACAGAGCACAAAGCCAAAGGTGTGGCCGAGGCTCTGCGTCGTCAGGATATGTTCGATGAGATCGATGTTGAACCACGTGAAGACGTGCAGGCCCGGATTGAGTCGGAAGAGGGGAATCAGGAATGAAGAAGTCCAGGAAGATTTGGTTGGGGATCGCAACTATCTGGCCCATCGTCTACATGTTTCTTTTCGTGGCGTCGATTTTTTCGCTGTTCATTTTCAGCGGGATACACAATGGCGGCCCTCCCGTTTTGGGACCGGAACCGCCATCAATATTGTTTCCTCTTGGTTTCATGGGATTGTTCGCGGTGCACCTGCTTACTATCCTGGGGACCCTGGCACTGACGGTGTTCTATATCATCAGAGTGTTCAAGACAGAGAGCCTTGACCAGAATATGAAGATCATGTGGATGCTGTTGCTCTTCTTTATGGGCATGCTCGCTCAGCCCGTATTCTGGTACCTCTATATCTGGCGCGAGACGCCGAAACTTGCATCTCCGGAAATTCCACCATATCCGCTTACCGCAGGTTCACAATCGTCATGGGAGAGGCAGGCGGCTTCGTCACCTCGCGAAGCCGCGTATGTTCCGCCGACCCATCCTCCCGACTGGCGCTGACCGCCGTAGAGCGAGAATTAGTGGCAACTGAAACTCAACTGGAAGCCTTTATCGGCGGACGCGTGCGCGTACTCCTGGGCAATATTATTGAACAGGAAGTCGATGCTATCGTTAACGCCGCCAATTCAACCTTGCTGGGTGGGGGTGGAGTTGACGGTGCGATTCATCGAGCCGGAGGTCCTCTTATTCTTAAGCAGTGTCGCGAGATTCGGCGCCTGCTTTATCCGAACGGATTGCCTGCGGGAGAGTCTGTGATTACGTCGGCGGGAGAGTTACCGGCACAAAATGTGATTCATACCGTTGGACCAATTTACGGCAGACATCAGGGCCAGGAATCCACCGTGCTGTCGGCCTGCTACAAGAGCGCGATGAGTCTGGCCCTGAGTCATTCGCTGCACTCCATTGCTTTTCCGGCGATCTCGACTGGCGCTTATGGTTATCCGCGAGATGAAGCCGCCGCCGTCGCCTCACGATCGATTCAGGAATTCCTGAATGTCGACGATTCGATCAAGGATGTAAGGCTGGTGTTTTTTCAGCAGCGTGACCTGCAAGTGTTCCTGGCAAACCAGGAATTCCAATGAATTGGGCTTGGGTCTTTGGTCTTAGGTCTTAGGTTCTTAATTCTTTCCAGTCAGTTCGATGGCGTTGCTATTTTTCTCGATCGTGTTTAGCGATAGAAAATCAAAGACCAAAGACCAAAGTTCAAAGACCACTAACGAGGAACAACTTGGAAGAGAATCGACAACTACCACTCTCATTGCGCGCACTCGATCGACTCTCCTGGAACTTTTGGTGGAGTTGGTCAGCCGAGGGACCGGGTGTATTCCGTGACCTTGACCCGGAAATTTGGGAACAGTACGAACAAAACCCCAGACTGTTGCTGGCAAAGACTTCAGAGTATCGCCTGGCCCAAATGGCCACTGACCCGGTCTATGTCGAACGCGTTGGCCGCCTGGGTGCGGAATTCGATCTGTACATGGAAGTAAAAACTCGCTGGCCGCGTTCCGGGGCGAGCAGGGTTACCCCGGAACATCCCGTGGCTTATTTTTGCGCCGAATACGGCGTGCATAACTCGCTGCCGTTATATTCCGGCGGCTTGGGAATACTGGCCGGAGACCACTTGAAGTCCGCCAGCGATTTGGGATTGCCGCTGGTTGCTGTGGGCCTCTTATATCGCTTCGGATACTTTCGCCAGCGCTTGAGGCGCGATGGTTGGCAGGAGGAATATTACGGCGAAACACAAACATCCGATCTTCCCATCACGCTGATCAAAAATCAGGACGGGTTGCCGCTATTAATTGAGCTGACGATTCGCGAGCGACCCGTGCGGGCGCAAATTTGGCAAGCTCAGGTTGGACGCATTCCTCTCTACCTGCTGGACACCAACATCGAGGCCAACGACGAGACCGATCGCTGGGTGACAGGTCACTTGTACGGCGGGGATCGCGAAACGCGTATCGTTCAGGAGATGCTGTTGGGCATTGGTGGTATTCGTTTGCTGCGACAACTGAATATCCAACCGCACGTGTTCCATCTCAACGAAGGACACTCCGCATTTCTCACCCTCGAGCTCGCGCGCGAGTTGGTGCAATCCGGAAGTCTGGCCTTTTCAGAGGCGGCAAAGGTTGTGCGCCAACGCTGCGTGTTCACCACGCACACGCCGGTTGCGGCGGGCAACGATGAATTTGAACCGCAATTGGTACAGCGATCTTTCGGTGCAGCCTACCCGCGGGAGGTAGGCCTGGATATGGAAGAATTTATTGCTCTTGGTCGTTCGGATCCAGACGATACGGCAGAGGCGTTTGGACTTACTCCCCTGGCGATTCGCATGTGTCGTTCGACAAATGGCGTCAGTCGTAAGCATGGCGAAGTCTCGCGCGCCCTCTGGCAAAAACTGTGGCCCGGGAAGACCGTTGACGAGGTGCCCATCACGCACGTCACGAATGGTGTTCATGCGCCGACCTGGGCCGCGCCCTTGATTCGCGCCCTGTACGAAAAATATGTGGGAACTAATTGGTCCGAAAGTCTGTGCGATCGGAAGCGCTGGGAAGAAGGTATAGGTAAAATCCTGGATGAAGAACTTTGGGTGGCCCATCAGCTGCTTAAGGAGCGTCTGATTGCCTTTATCCGCCATCGTTCTTTTCAAGCACGCCTGCGCCGCAGTGAAAGCATGGAGTACACGGAATCAGCCCGATCAATGTTCGATCCCGCCGCGCTCACCATTGGTTTTGCGCGGCGGGCCGCCGGTTATAAACGTTGGAATTTGCTGCTGACCGATCCGAATCGTTTGCTGCGGCTCATGAACAACGAGGGCCGGCCGGTGCAGTTTGTTTTTGCCGGCAAAGCCCATCCACAGGACCAGCAATCAAAGTACATTCTGCAGCAGCTGGCGCGCTGGCGCTACGACCCGCTGGTGCGCAACCGGGCAGTTTTTCTCGAGGATTACGATCAGGAAATTGCGCGGCAGTTGGTCCAGTCAGTGGACGTGTGGCTCAACGTACCCCGGCGGCCACTGGAAGCATCCGGGACCAGCGGCGAAAAGGTGGCCATCAATGGCGGCCTCAATCTTTCGATTCTGGATGGCTGGTGGCTGGAAGGTTACGATGGGAAGAACGGCTTTGCCATCGGCGATCAAAGCGATCCGGCAGAGGGAGTGGATGTCGATGCCGCGGACGCTGAATCACTTTATCGGGTGTTGGAGCAAGTGGTAATTCCAGGTTATTACGAGCGCGACGCGCAGGGGATTCCGCGCCGTTGGATTGCGATGATGAAACACTCAATTCAGACGCTGGCGCCGGAATTCAACAGCGACCGCATGGTGGCCGAGTACGCCGAGCGGATCTATTCTTAGTCGGGACAACAGGCGTTTAGAGTACCGACTTGAGTCGGGCCCTTATGTAACTGTAAAAGCCCGACTGAAGTCGGTACTCTGAACGCCTGTATGCGGCGTAGGTTCGCTCGCTTACCGTCGTTCGTTGTAAACTAGTCAACCCCATGAAGCATTGCACCCTCTGCAAAGCCAAATACGACGATAGTGTCAGCTTCTGCCATGTCGATGGCGAGGTGTTGGAAGATGACCCGTCGTCTATTGTCGACACTGTGCTTGACGGTCAGTACCACATCGAGTCTCTTCTTGGAAAGGGCGGCATGGGCGCCGTCTTTCGCGCGCGTCACATTCTGTTGGGCGATCGCGTCGCCATAAAAATCCTGCCTCCGGAAATGCGGAACAATGCCGAGTGGCTGCGTCGCTTTCGTCGTGAAGGCCAGGCAGCGCGCCGCTTTCGCCATCCCAACGCCGTCACCGTGTACGACCTGCGCACCGCCAGCGACGGAATGATCTACATGGTCATGGAATACGTTGAGGGTCACACCCTGGACGCGGAATTAAAGGCGCGCGGAACCTTCACGCCGAGCGAAGCGCTGACGGTATTGGAACCGATCATGAGCGTGCTGAACGCCGCCCACGCGATGGGGGTGGTCCATCGTGACTTGAAACCGGAAAACATCATGATCGGTAAAGCCGGCGCCAGCGGTGAACTGAACGTAAAACTGCTGGATCTGGGCATTGCCAAGCTCCGAGAAGTTGCCGGCGCCGAAACCGGAAAGAACACGGCGCTGACCATGGCGGGACAGATGCTTGGCACTCCGTACTATATGTCCCCTGAGCAGTGGGGCGAATTGCCAATCGATGGAAATTCAGAGATTGACGGCCGCGCCGATATCTACAGTCTGGCCCTGGTCTTCTACGAAATGATCGCGGGCTGCCGGCCATACTCGGCGCTGACTCTGCTCGAGTTGCGCAAAGAGCACGTTTCAGTAACGCCCAAGCCCCTGGACGAAGTCTTGCCGGGAGTTCCCCACGGATTCAGTGCGGTCATCGCTCGCGCCATGGCCAAGGATCGCAGCGATCGTCCGGCAACGGCCGGCGAACTGGCGGCGGAATTGAAGGCCGCACTTGGAGCCGCGGAGAACGGGTCATCGGCAGTCAATGCGAGTGGGCGGCTCGCACGTCTTGCGAGTGGTGATTCTGCTGCCGATACGGCGGCTATCAACGTTGCTTCGAATACCAAGTCCGATGTTGATGCGCCGACGATCATTACAATGGATGCGGTACCGGCCCAACCGTCGCCGTCGCGGCAGGCCGCGGCGCGTGACTTGCCCAGGCCTTCGTCTGAAAGCGCACCGACCGTCGCAGAATCTGCGTATCTCGCCTCGAGTATTACAGCGCCTCAATCACCGCAGGTTGAGGCCACGGCGCGGGCTCGCGGCAGCGCCGAACCGGTTGTGCTCCAGGGAGAGAGTGCTCAACACTTACCCTCGTCGGTTAAGGAAGAAAAACCTCGTAGCGCTCTACCGCTGATTATTGGCGGCTTAGCACTTGTCGTCTTACTTGTTACCGGCGTAGGCGGCTTGCTGCTGATCAACTCCATGCGGGCGAAATCTTCTGAGGGCCTGGGCGCCAATAATTCCACGGAACCCGGGCCGGCCGCCAGTAAAGAGGTCGCACGCTATTGGCTCGAGGTTATCGCTCCCGGCAAAGACGCTAAGCCATTACAAGTCGTGCCGAAAATCCCTATGGCCTCAGGTCAACAATTTAAATTCCACTTTTCATCCGCGTCCGACGGCTTTCTTTACATTATCGGCCCAGGGACTGGGAACACCCCGACGGCATTCTTGACGGCAAAATCCGGATTCGAGGCAACCGGATTGGCAAGCAATGAAGTCAAACAGGGGGTCGAGTTAAGTTTGCCGACCGGAACCTTCCCGAATGGCGAGGAACGGTGGTTTGGACTCGATAAAACGCCCGGCACGGAGAGCTATACGCTGATTTTTTCCACCACCCGCCTGCAGACGCCGCAGTTTTTCAACGATGTGCCACCCACTCGGGCGCTGACCGCCGCGCAACAACAAGAGTTCGAGAGTTTTGTGGCAAAGAATAAATCCACGTTGATCAAGGCCGAGTACAATACGTTGAATGCGTCGGCGCCTTTTGTAATGGTGAAGGCTCCTGCATCCACCTCCCCCGACAATCCATTAATTCTCGACATTCGTATTGAACATAAGTAAGTGGCGAGGTCCACTATTTTTTCCGGAGGGAAAGTTTCATGAGATTTAGAACGATATGGCTAAGTTTATTGGTAGCGCTGGCCGCGACGCTGGCGGTAGTTCCTTTCGTGGGCGCGCAAGATCCGGAACAGGATGACGTGCGTGGAGCCTTTCTTACTTCGCGGCCCAAGACTGTTGAGAAGCCGTCGAACAACACTTCTTCCAGACCGGTCAGAAGAAGACCCAAACCTCAAGTGACAAAACCGCCGCAGAAGGATCCCGGGGAAACGGGCTCAAAAGATGGCGGCGTATCGACCGGTGATAAGCAGGGTCGGTCTGCAAACCAGCGGCTCGGTCTGGGGCTCACGCTGTTCATACGCGACTCCAACGGATTGGCGATCCGCGTCGATCCCAATCACGAATTTCAGAAGGGCGACCGGGTACGAGTCCTGTTGGAAACCAATGCTGACGGCCACCTCTATATCTTTAACACTACTGATGACGGCGATCCGGTCATGGTCTATCCCAATCCCCAGCTGGACGACGCCGGCAATTTTATTCAGGCCCACGTGCCGTTTGAAATTCCTTCGAGCCTGGCGACTGAAGATCGACTGCGATGGCTGACCTTCGACGAGCATGGGGGGACTGAACGTCTCTATTTCGTCTTTACTCGCGAGCCGCTGGCGGGTGTTCCTATTGAAGACGAATTAATAAAGTACTGCGCCGACAATAAGCTTCAGTGTGGCTGGCATCCTGCAGGCGAGCTTTGGACTGGCCTGAAAAAAGAGATGGAGACACCTTCGCGCGCCGACAATGCGAAAAAGTTCGGCAAGGCACAAACCAGTGCCGAGCAGGAGGCCGCGACACGCGGGATAGGTTTGGCCAGGGAAGACGCTCAGCCTTCGATGGTAATCATGACTGCCTCGTCGGGTCCGGGGATGTTGGTTACCGCGCTGGAACTGCTTCACAAGTAATTACCCTGATTAGTCGTCCGCGACGCTTTTGATAGGCAGGAGTAAGAAGATGAGATTTACGATAGCGCTCGTTCGAAGTCTGGTGTGCGCCTGTTTGCTTTTTACGCAATTCGCCGGTGCTCAGGTGCTGAACGGTCAATTCCTAATCAGGCCAGATGCGCCGCAGCAATCGAGCCAGGCCGACAGCGCCCTAAAGCAGGGAAAGCAGCTTTTGAAGCGCGGACATGCGGACCAGGCACTGGGCTATCTCGAAACGGCGCTTCAGCTCTACACCGCCGCGAAGAACAATAAGGGTTCCGCCTCAGCTCATAACGAGTTGGGTGATCTTTATTTGCGGCAGGGTCAGGACAACACCGCGCTTGATCATTATCGCAAGGCTTATGAATCTCTGTTGGGGGTGCGCGCGCAGGAACAGGCAAATGAGACGGCTGCCGGCAACGCGGCGCGCATGGTTGGGTCAAATGCCAGCGTTGCGGCCGAAACGGCGGCCGGCGCCAGCGACACCAGCTTTAACGCGAACCTGCTCCTGGCGAAGATTGGTGACACTAACTCGCGTCTGGGACGGCAGGGAGAGGCCGGCGCCGCCTACGGGCAAATGCACATCAAGAAGCCGGAGAGCGTTGCTTCCCGAACTACTCGGCGCTTTGGCGGTCTCGGCGGCGTGCTCGGGGGAATCTCTTCCGGCAAAGTCGATGTCGCCGTTCCTACCAGCACCGTGGTTGGCGTGCTCGAGGCCAAAAAGGAATTCGATCTCTACCGCGATTCGATTGTCTACTCGACCTATGAGCTGGGTATGGGTCGTATCAATTATTTCAACAACGATCTTGAAGGTGCGAAGAAGCATTTTCAAAATGCTTACGAGGCGACCGGGGCCAGTCTTGCATCCGTGGCGAAGCTGGGCCAGACACGACGTTTTCGTGCCGCAGCGCGCACCGGGCTCGCCGATGTGGCACTGCGTCAGGGTCGGAGCAAAGACGCCGGCAAACTTTATGAAGAAGCGGCCAAGGGAGCGAAGGAAGACAAGCGTCTTGATTTGATGTGGCCGGCACAACGTGGCATGGGGCGAAGTCTCTGGTTGCAGGCTGCTGAAGAGAAAGACAAGAAAGCCGTTGCCCTAAGAGAAAAAGCACTGGAGAATTATCGGGACGCCATTGCCACGATCGAGACCTTGCGTCAGGGTGGTATCCGCGCCGACGAAGCGCGCACGACTTTCCTCGCAACCACGAAGGATGTTTTTGACGAAGCGGCGACAGCGCTGTCAACCATGGCGCTGATGGCGGCGCCGACAACGGGCGTGCCGCTTGATGGCAAAGCGCTCGAATACGCGAGCGAGGCTTTCAAGGTTACCGAACAGACGCGCGCACGTTCACTGCTGGACCTGCTCGCCGAGACAAATTCGCAGATCACGGAAGGCGTACCTGCCGACTTGTTAGCTCGGAAGCAAACAAATCTCGATCGGCAACAGGAGATTGCGGGCCAGTTAACGGGCATTGTGGTGGGACCCGATCAGGATAAGAAGAAGCCTGCCGATCTGGAGTCGGAACTCGACAAGCTGCAAACCGAATTCGATGATCTCGAGAACCAGATCCGCACCGCCAGTCCCAGGTACGCGGCCTTGACCGCCGGCCAGTCCCTGTCTCTGGCTGAAGTTCAACAGAAAGTCCTGGACGACCGGACGGCCCTGCTCGAATACAGCCTTGGTTCCGAGCAGTCGTTTCTTTGGGTTGTAACAAAGTCCGGAACGGCGCTTTATAAATTGCCGCCGCGAACGGCGATCGAAAAACTGGCCACGGATTTCCGCGCCCAGCTAATCCCTTCCAAGCTTCAGCGTCGCATTGTCGGCATTGATGTCGCCGCCGAACAGCAACGCGGGCTCGGGTTGGCAAGTGGTCCAAATCCCGCTGACGCCGCGGCGCTAATCGCCGCATCGAATGCGCTCTACAAAGTGGTTATTGAACCGGCCACCTCCCTGCTTGGTGACAAGCGTCTGCTGGTTGTGGGCGATGGCGCTTTGAATTATGTGCCGTTCGAAGCGCTGGTAAGTTCCTCGGCGAGTGCTGACTTTTCCGCGGCGCCTTATCTGGTCAAGTCAAACGAAATTGTCTACACGCCTTCGGCATCAGTCATAGCGGCAATCAGGCAGCAGCAAGCCAAGCCCTCCGGGCGAGCAATGTTGATCGTGGCCGATCCGGTTTTCAACTCTGTTGACGACCGCGCGAAAAAAGCCGCCAATGCCGGCGCGAGTGAAGGAACGCGAGGCTTGGGCTTGGCAAGCGCGGTTGCAGATGTCACTGGAGACCAGGGCAGCACCAGCGCAACCCCTCCTAACATGCAGGGACTACCGCTGGCGCGACTGGCCGGTACACGCGCAGAAGCGGACGGCATTTCCAAACTTGTCAAAGCGTCCGGCGGTCAGGCCGATGTGTGGCTCGATCTAAATGCCAGCGAGGAAAACGTCGAAACGCGCGACACTAACAAGTATCGCGTCATTCACATTGCCACACACGGGTTGCTCGATGCCGAACGTCCGCAGTTTACAGGCCTGGTGCTGTCGCTCGTCGGCAATAAGAGCCAGGACGGATTTCTCAGAACGGATGAGGTTTTCAATCTGCGGTTGGGCGCGCCTTTGGTCATGCTTTCCGCTTGCGAAACAGGTTTGGGCAAAGAGAAACGCGGCGAGGGCGTGATGGGGTTGACACGGGCCTTTCTATACGCGGGCGCTCCCACGGTCGGCGTCAGCCTCTGGTCCGTGGCCGACAAATCAACCGCTGAGTTGATGACTGAGTTTTACAAGCGTCTTTTTGCTTCCGAGACCGCCTCGGCCTCAGCTTCGTTGCGCGAGGCGCAGCTTGCGATGATCAATGGAAAGAAATACAGCGCTCCATTCTATTGGGCGCCGTTTGTGCTGGTCGGCGACTGGAAGTGATATGAGGGATGACGGACCAGGTTGCCATGGCTTATCCTCTTAGCGTTAAAGAGCCTCTGTCAAACTCTATGACACCGGCGTGGTAGTTCAGTGCTCTGATCAAGTCTTGCGTCAACACAAACATACTTTTTGTTTCGACCACCCCGGGTTCTCGTCGCTCCCCAATCCTAACTTGATCAGCCCGCCGACTGTAGTTCCAGCGCCAAAGAAAATGCCGCAACAAAAATTGCGGCATCCTCTCAATTCCTTTTCCATCAGCAGTTAACAGCGCGATATTTTCCGACCTGTTATTCCTTTCCGGGTTCGGTTTCGCCACCTGCCTGACTTATCAGTTCGTTGGATCTGTCGACTACAGAGGCAGCGCCTGCGCCGACTCCTGCGATCACAGCATTCAGCACGTTCTTCGCCTTCGTCAGGATGCCTGGGCCCGAGTTGCTTTGGCGGGACTTGTTCCGGTTGGTTGAAGATTTCCTGGAAGCGTTTTTCTTGCCGGCCGTTTGACCTTTGCTACTCGAGGCACTCTTCCTCGCGGCCGACGTGGTGCTCTTCTTCCCGGCGGTTTTCTTACTGCCTTGTTTGCTTGACGCCGCAGAAGGCCTCGTTCCTTTCTTTGCCGAGGCTTTAGTGGTTGCGCTCTTTTTAGCGCCGCCTGCATTTTTCCTGGCAGCCCCGGATGATTTCTTTGCTGATTTCTTGCTAGCTTTCTTTGCTGGCATGTTTGTCTCCTTGTCGAGGGCGCCGAAATCGCGCTTGTGGATTTAGAAGTCCGTTCCCCGTGTTCGGCTAAACACAAAACTTCACGTCAAGATTTAGCAATGGTCATGCCACTAATCGAAAAGGACATGCGCAAGTCAAATGACAAGACCGGCGCTATCGCCGTTTCAATTTCGATCAGAATCCTTACTGAATTGTGCGGAAGTGGTTCGATGGTCCAGGGTCCGTAGTCCTCGCAGCGGGTCATCGGCGCCACCCTCACGCATTTGTGACCTGTTCATTGGTAAGCTAATATCAGATTGGCCCATCAAGCTTGAGGTGGTCGCATCTTGCCTGTGAGAACGCTGTGAGATCGGGAATGTAGTACATGGAAAATCATTTCAAGAGAATTACCAGTAAAGAAGCACTGGACGAATTGATCGCGCGATCAAATAAAGAGCCGGTGGCGCTGTTTAAGCACAGCACAACCTGCCCTATCAGCGCGAGCGCTTACCGAGAGATGGAAGACATTCCCGGCGAGATTGCTTTGATTGAAGTGCAGCGCGCGCGCAGTCTTTCAATCGAAATTGGAGAGCAGACAGGTATTGCGCATGAATCGCCCCAGGTGATCATCCTGAGAAATGGCAAAGCAGTTTGGCATGCATCGCATTGGAAAGTCACGGCGCAGGCTGTTGAGCAGGCTATGAGCGAAAACGCCTAGGGTTAGTTACAGAACCGGGAGCGGATAGCGACCGGATCCTACGGTAATCTCAGATGTCTAAGACTCTTTTTCCTAAACAGCAGGTTCTGTATTCAGCGGTCTATAAATAAATGACAACTACAGAGCTGCGGGGAACAGCAATTGAACCCCGCGAGATCAAGCAGGAAGGTGATTCCGGTCTGCGCATTACGTGGGCGGACGAGCGCGTCTGTAACTATACGGCGGCGGCCTTGCGCCGGGTCTGTCCCTGCGCCCAATGCGTAAATGAATGGTCCGGCCAACGTACGTTGAAGCCTGAGACGATTTCCAGCGAGTTGACGATTGCCGACCTTAGTATCGTGGGTCGGTATGCTCTGAATTTTCGCTGGAGTGACGGCCACGAGACAGGGATCTATAGTTTCAAGTATTTGCGTGAATTGTGCGAGCAGCAATAAATCCTTCACTGAGGTAGCACAGACTTCGGTCTGTGGTTTCCGGCATGCGATCACAGACTGAAATCTGTGTTACATAAGAGTCCGTCGGACAAGGAAGTGAACTAATGAACGAACGCGATTTCTTTAATGAGGTTCAGGAAACAAAGCGCGCGACATTTAGTTGCCCGCATTGCCGCGAGCGCGCCGACTATGAAGTGCGCTGGTTGAAACGCACCAAGAAACGCGATTTGCCGCGGGGCGCCGGCGAACAGGACAGAATGCGTTTCCAAAAGTCGCGCGACTATATGGTACGCGTTGACGATATGCTCATGTGCAAGAACATGCGTTGCCGCCGCCGCTTTGATATCCCCAGTTCGCAATCGGTTGTTTTCATTTAGCCGCTCTCGCCCTATTTCTCTGGTAGTAAAAATCCTGCAACTGAAAGCCTGACCTTCACCCAGGGCGCTCGCCACTGGCGAATTCATGGGCAAATTCGCGTTCGGCGCTCTGGCGTAGCGTTTGCCCTCCTTGAGGTGCAGAAAATATTCCAACTTACAACGAACATGAAGAACAAAGAATTTGCGGGAGCGAGCAAGATAAATACGTCATTTCTCAAACCGCTGGAACGGCGCCTGGATCCGATTGTCCTACCCCGGATACCCGGCTGGGTCGAGACGCAGCACCTTACTTTGCTTACCGTTGTTTGGTGCCTGGGCATTCTCGGGTTTAGCTACCTGGCGTCGAGCGACATCCGCTGGTTGTGGGCTGTCTCTGTGATGATCGTGTGCCAGTACCTAACGGATTATTTCGATGGCAAACTGGGAAAGTATCGCGGCACAGGTTTGGAGCGCTGGGGCTATTACATGGACCACTTGCTGGACTATTTTTTCCTGGCTTCGCTGATTGTGGGTTACGCCTTCATTCTGCCTGAGCAGTCCCGGTTTCAATTGTTGTTAATGCTGGTGCTGTTCGGGGCCTACGACATGAGCACCTTCCTGGCATTTGCGGCGATGGAAAAACTTCAGATCAGTTATCTCAAGTTCGGTCCCACGGAATTTCGCCTGGCGCTGGTTGTGATTAACGGTCTGCTGGTCCAGTTCGGAACTCGCCACATGATAAGCGGACTGAAATTTGTAAATGTCGGGGCTCTGGTCGGGCTCCTTGTTCTTGTCTATCAGACTCAGAAAAAAATTCGGCGCCTTGATATGGAGCGCAAAGAGAATGCCGGCGACTTGGTGGAGATCCAGCATAAACCGCGAGAACCTGCCGGCAACATTACCGTACAGACCGCGAGAACTTTGTACGAATTGGGTTCGCGCTAAATTAGATTTCCGTGGTTCGAACGGAACAAATCCGCCGTTTCGTGCATCCAAAGAGCCGGGGATATTCGTAAATGCTGCAGGAGCCACTGACCAGCGATAGTAAAAAAAAACTTTGGTCTCGCACTTGCAAGTGAGTTCCGCGACTCTCGTTCTTAAAGATGGATAAAGCGGGAACTCTTTAGTCGGAAAATCGTTAAATACAAACAAGCATACATTAGAAAATACAAGGAATTAGTCATCATGTCCGGCAAGAAGCCAATAAAGATCATCAAGAAAGACGAGCGCAATCGGAAGGAATCCAGCGTTCCCAAGCCAGCAGGCGCGCGCGAAGCGGCACGCGAAATGGTCCAAACCGTAACGAATTGGGTTAACGAGCTGCAACAGACCAAGCGGCAGGAAACTTCCGAAGCCTTGAAAATGCTCCTAACTGAGACACGTCGGCCCAGCGAGGCTTAGGATCCAACACCCCACACCCTTTGCTTGAATGGCCCCACCTCGGGTTAATCTACCTCGACCCAAGCTAAGCTCTGGACAGTTTCAAAGGATCGTGATGTGCGGGGCCGCAGAAAAGGTAGGGTACTACGGCAGATAAAGATTCGTTGACACGTCCAGTCTCCGGAGATAGCATCCAGCGCTACCGTCTTAACTTCCACCTCCCGTTTAGAGAGAGCGGACTTGTCCGCCGGCGCTGTGGCAAAATGCCTCCCTAGACGCGACGGCCACATGATGAGTACACGAAAAAAAGGCAAGAAGAGACTGAAGAACATCTTCACCAGTATCCGAAAGCCAATTGCGCCGCCCGGACACCCTTTGACTCAGGCCAGGCCGGAGGAAAAGGCCAGGCCCGCCGGGCGCAAGGCCAAGCACAAGCCACCCGCCACGAACCTTGTCAGCTCCGAACCTGAAGATTGAAGCTCAACACATCACTTGATGGCTACCATGAACGATGTCAAAGACAATTCCGCTGATCTGGAACTCGGTGCCGCATTCCTGGCCCAGTCGCGCGAGTTCCTTGCACAAGAGTATCTGCCGAAAATCCAAAAATGTCTGGAGAGTCTGAGTGACCGCGACCTCTGGTGGCGGCCTAACGAGGAATCAAACAGCATCGGCAACCTGTTATTGCATCTCTCCGGCAACGCCAGACAGTGGATCGTCTCCGGCCTCGGAGGATCAATCGACCGGCGCGAGCGGCAAACGGAATTCGATCAGCGAGCGCCTGTCAGCCGCGAGGATTTGTTATCGAGATTGCGCGAAACACTGCATGAGGTTGACGCAGTACTGGCTGAGTTCAATTCCAGCAGACTGCTTGATCACTATCGCATTCAGGAATGTGATGTCACGGCGTTGGCAGCCATCTATCACGTCGTCGAACATTTTTCGATGCACACCGGACAGATAATTCTACTCACCAAATTGCTCGCCAATAAGGATCTGGGTTTCTACGATTTCTCTACCGGCAGTCCTGCGTACACCTGGAATGAACCCGAGTGACGGACCTGAGGCTGGGAAACCCAGCTCAGTGGGTGCTCTGGTCGGAATTGGAAGTCCCGCGTCTTTTTCATCTTTAAAATCCGACGCGTTCATGCTTAATATAGCAGTGGGATTTTTGTGTGAATGGTTGGAACGCGCTTGAAGCTCAGCCACAGACTCATTTCGCTGTTTTCCGAAGGAGGGAACTGAATGACATACGTTGTTGTGGAACCTTGCGTTGGCTGCCGCTATACGGATTGCGCAATACCTTGTCCGGTCGAAGCCTTTCATCTTGATGACGACATGCTGATTATTAATCCGGAGACTTGTATTGACTGTGACGCCTGTGTGCCGGAATGTCCCGTCGAGGCGGTATTTGCCGAAGATAAGGTGCCGGCGGAGTGGGCCAGTTACACGACGCTGAATGCGGAGCGATCATTAAGCGGCCTGCCTACGATTACCTCTCGGCTCGATCCATTGTGCGGATAAAAGCCGCCGCGGCTAAAGCATGCAGGATGCGGCGGTCCCAGGGAACCGATGAACAGAAGGACAAAACAGGTGGTCGGCGGGCTGGTAATTGCAGCGGGATCGGTGGGAGCCCTGGGTGCCCTGCTGGTTAAGAAGAATACCGATCGGCGTCAGCGCAAAGCTGAAAGGGATACTGTTCCGGATGTCTGGGCGCGACCCGGTATGGCAGTGACCTTTCGCGCCGAGCTGATGCCCGGGCGCGATCGCCTGGAGCGCTCATTTCGCGTCAAAGAGTTATTGCCCAGCGGTCGCGTGCTGTTGGATGGGACGGGCGGCGAGCATGCAGAAAAAGAGTTCGAACAGATCCGCTGACCCTACCACCGAGCGACAAACTGAAGTTTGTCGGACAGTTGACTCACCAGCTATACGTGCGACCGGGCTCCATCACTTCTAACTTCGGAATCCCCAGCGCTTTTAATTCCTCAATCAGCTTTTCACGGTAAGTAGGTTTCAAATGGACGGTGAGAATGTCGAGCCCGTTGTGATTCAGCTTCTTTAGTTCCTCCTGCAGGGAAGCCGGTGTGAAATGACGTGTAACTTCCGCGAGCTCCGACATCGCGTTCGGGAACGAAGCTTCAATCAGTAGCGCATCAATATGCGGAGTGCGATTCAAAAGATCCCAGAACTCCTGTGTTTCAGCCGTGTCCGAGCTAAAGGCCACCGTCGTACGGTCGTCTGAAATTAGCAAGCCCACCGTCGGCACAATGTGATTGACGGCAATGGCGGTAACTCGGAGGTGGGCCACCTGGAATTCCTTGCCGATCATAATCGGCACGTATTTCATCACCGGTCCATGCTCGTTCGTTAGTTCGGAAAACCGTGGATAGACATTCCAGTTAAAGACGTCACGCTCGAGGGAATCAATCACGACCTGCGTGGCATGGATACGAACCGGCTCTTTCAGGCTGGCAAAGAGATCGTCAATGAAAATCGGGAGACTCGCGATATGGTCCATGTGCGGATGCGTGACGATAATATCGCGGACCCGCTGTCGCTGGTCGTCGCTCAAGGCAATGGCGACGCTCCCCGCATCCACGGCGACGCAATCGTCAAGCAGGTAGCACGTGAGGCGCTGGTCGCCAGTTGCCTGGCCCTGACCATCAAAGCTGCTGGGTAATAGTTGAATGTTCACTAGAAGTTATCCGGGGCGCGGCCCAACATATGATAAGCCGCATGAAACTCCAAAGGGCGGTGTATAAAGTGATGCTCCTACCCCCCGCGCAGGCGGTTGAGAATCTCCTGTAGCCGCTGTTGGTATGCGGCTTCGCGGCCACGCGCTTCCTGTTCACTTTTGTATATGCCGCGGGCAACACGGCTGCGATGAAAGGCCAGCTCGCTACCCATCTGGTTGAATTGTTTGCAGGCGCGCCAGCGTGCCATGCCGCCCTGCGATAGGGCGCTAAACGAAGCCCCGGTTCGTTTGGTCACGCTGCAAAGTTGTTCGTACTCCTGTTGATTCAAGAGGCCGCCCTGAAAGTCAGGGTAGAGAAACTCACGCACGATGCGTCCTTCCCGACGCAGGGAAAAGATTATGATGACCAACAGGATAAGAAACGCCGGAACCATGATGATGAGATAGGTGAGTAAGAACCCCAATCCTCCACCCATCACTGCCGAACCATTCCAGATACTGTGCATGGCCATGGCCATCATCAGTCCCAACACGGGCGTGATGAACTTTATCGCCTGATTGGTGGACTGGCGGGACAATCCCAAACCAATTCCAGTCATGCTGGTAAAGAGCGGATGAGAAAAAGGCGCCAGAGCTCCGCGGACGATGAAGGTCAAAGTCAGGCCAACGCCGCCCCCGTGTAATGCAGCCTTGCCGTAGTACTGAATATTCTCAGTCATGGCAAAGCCCAGGGCCACCAATGCGGCATAGACGATGCCATCAATCACGCCGTCAAACTCATCGCTTTTCCAAAAGAACAGGACGAAGAGAATCGAAGCCTTGGCGCTCTCTTCGACGATGGGAGCAAAGATGACCGCACTGGCGGTTTGGCCCGCACTCTGACTGTTAGTCATGACTGCGACCGCGACAAAGCCGGCAGTATTAAATATGAAGGCGATGAACACGGCGACGAGTGCTCCCCAACAAAAGGCCGTCGCCAAAAGCCAGAGCGGCTCTGATTCATAGCGATCGATCCAGAGAACCAGGGTCACGTAAATCGGCACCGGAATCGTCGCAAACACCATCCCGATCAGGAGCGCCACGGGTCCCGTCTCAAATCCGATCAAGAGCAGAACTATCAAACCCAGCAGGACAGCTATCAAGGCAGCCGCAATCCCAAGCGCTATCTTGATTGCGCTTGCGTGGCCCGAGGCCGGGGCCACAATCGCCGGGACGGGCATCTCGGGATATTGTGGATTGTTCATCATGGCTTTTCGTGAAAAGGCGGCGGCCAGTATATACCGGATTTGGATAGCAATAACTACTAAAGATGAAGGGGCCTGGTTCCTTACGCCGCATACCGTTTAGATAGCGTACTTGGGCCCGGCGGACGGTGCGGACAAGTGCGCTGTCTAAACAGTGCGTGAGAAAGCAACACCGCGTTCTCAACGGCGAGTGGAAAGGAAACCCATTTGGAAAGGAAACCCCTATCGAAACGCTGCAGGTGGGTTGGGCCACGCCGCTTTCTCCACGGCTCGAGCACGATGGACCAGCATGCCCCTAGCGAGCACAAGTCAAAGCGCGGCCCCCATCGATAGAATAGGTCGCTCCCGTAATCCACGCTGCCCGATTCGAGGCGAGGAAAAATATCAGGTCGGCGATTTCGCCTGGCTCGCCGACGCGTCCGAGCGGATGCGTTTCTCTGGAGTGATCGAGAAACGCCGCGTATTGTTCCTCGTTCATCCCGCCCCGTTTATGGATTTCGGTTACGACCACTCCAGGATTCACCGCATTCACCCGGACACCTTTGGCGGCCAGCTCAAGAGCGGCGCAACGCGTCAATTGGTCCAGGCCGGCTTTCGACACGCAGTAAGCAAGCACACCGGGAAATGAGCGCAGCCCGGTCACACTGGAAACGTTGACGATGCTGCCGCGGCGTTCGAGCAGTGCAGGAATCGCAGCTTGCATAAGTCGAAAGACCGATCGCAGGTTGATATCGAGCATCTTGTCCCAGGCCTCAAGGGATGTGGTTTCAACCGTGCCGGAAGAAATATGGCCGGCAGCGTTAACAAGCACGTCGATGCCGCCAAAGTGCTCGACGGTCTTTGAAATTACAGCAGCAGGCGCCGCCTCAGCATTCAGGTCTTGCTGGATAGTAAGACACTGACTGCCGAGTTGTTGGATGGTTGCTGAGACTTCGGCGAGCGCGTCCTCCTTTCGGCCAACAGCCGTCACGGCAGCGCCAGCTTCAGCAAAGCGCAGGGCGGTGGCTCGCCCGATGCCCGAGGTCGCGCCGGTAACTATGACTACTTTCCCTGAGAACTCATTATCCATGTTCGTTGTCCTCGCTAGAGTGGTTTGGAACTTCCTTCCTCAGGAGCCATCTCCGGCGCCCAACTCTCTCAACGGCCTAAGCAAACGGTTATTGACAGAAGAAGTCCAAAAAGTCGACTATTATGCACAATTCGCTTCGCCATGGGCAGCGCGAAAAGTTTTCGCACAATTTTGCTGACGGCGAAGCACACAGATTGTCGGTGTCGCGGCACCGAGTCTGGACCAGCGACAGGCGCAAAGGAAAAAACTATTGGCTAACAATACGGCCGGCCAGGGTTTCCCCAGGTCCGCACGCTCGCAAGTGCGCAGCGCATCGGGTGAATCCGCTCGCCGTAAGGCCCAACGCGCGAGGATGCCATCGAGCGCCGGCTACCTGATCGTCGCGGTGACTATCGCCATCGTTTTGTTTTTTGCCTTGTGGTGGGTTCTGGTGAGCGGCGGTGATGAAGCTCCCTGGGTACCGGCGGGGTTAGCGGCGAGCGTGGTTCTGCTTATCGCGTTTTCGGCCAGAGAAGTTATCATGCGACGCGCCTGGACTCGCTATTTGTTGGAGCAGGACCAGCATGAGCACCCCAGCCGCGAAGCCTCGCATAAAAGCTCCTCAGCCAAGAAAATGCATTCGGCTGCGCTCCATTCGGCCGCTCTGAGGACTATTCAAAAACAATCAGTCGAAGCGGATTCCGCAAACGCCCCGGCCGAAATACACCTTGAGATATTTCATGCCTGTCAGGATTACCTTGGCAATACCGATGAAGCATTGCGTTCCAACAGCCTTTCGGCCGAAAGCCGCATGGCCATTCGCGCGGGCCAGGAAAAAGTACGGTCCCTGAAAAAGCATCACTTGTTGACATGGTCCAGGGACGCGTCACTCGCTTTGACGCACGAAGCGCAGCAGCGCGGCCGCATGTCGGACAAAATAGAAACGGCGAACCGGGCGCTTGATTGCCTGGACACGGCGTTGAAGGTGTATGCGGACGAACCCGAGTTGGAAGCGTCCAAACTGGCAATTCGCGAGTTCATCGCTTCCGTAAAAGTGGCGCACTGGGTCGAGCTTGCCGAGCGGTCGGCTTTCAAAGGCCATTACCGTCGCGCCATCGAGCGTTACAAAGACGCATTGTTTTATTTAAGCCGCGAGACTGTGAACGAAGAAGTTCGAAATGCCGGGGCGGAAAGAATTGGCCGCGAAATTGAATTGCTCATGGCCCGCATCAACCACTTTGGAAAGGGCAACGGCCGCGATCAGAAGGAGCAAAGACCCTCGTAACAACCCGTTAAGGAAAGCGGACTTGTCCGCGGTGTGCGCCGGGCGCAATGCCCTGTCCAAACTGGGCCAGGCGTGGGTCAAAGGGCTGGTTCTAAACGGTCCACGCTATAGAGAGACGCTGGCCGGTTGGCACTGCCCTAACTTGAATTTAGTCCCCCTCTCCGCAGTCCGAGAGAGGTTACGTGAGAGGTAGTATCCGCTTATTAACCGACCCCCAGCCCCTCCCCACGCAGCGGAGAGGGGGAGCACAGCAAATTAGGGCTTTACCGGTCGGTTGGGAGTGGGTCAGCTTGTGTCCGATAAGTTTTAGCTTGTCGTAACGCCGCGACAAACTAAAGTTTGTCGGACATTTGCCGCGAAACTGACCCTCGATCCGTCGGTTCGAGTGTTTGGCATCCAGAGTCTTTTATGCGATCATGCACCTTCAATCGATCGCTTTCCCCCTGACCGCGCGCTTTGCGCAAGAGCCAGTGCGATTAAATTCCAGATACTTTGTTTGAGGTTTACCATGAAGTTAAAACTTTCGCTGTTCCTTGCTCTGCTTATTTGTTTCGCCACGATCGTGCGTCCGCAGGAACCGGGTCAGTCTTCTGCGCCGAGTTCGTCGTCCGGTCCTTCGGTCGACAATCAGGGTGTCAAGAACTATTTGCTGGGACCCGGTGATGTAATCGATGTGCGGGTTTTTGGCCAGCCGGATTTGAACGCCATCGCCGAGGTAGACAGCGATGGCAACATCAGCTCGCTGCCATTTTTGGAGAAGCCGATCCCCGCGAAATGTCGGACGGAAAAAGATGTCCAGAAGGACATAGCCGCGGCCTACGGAAAGTATCTGAAGGGACCACAGGTCAGCGTCAGAATCACTGAGCGCAAGAGCCGCCAACCGGCGACTGTGTTCGGCGCCGTGCGTCAGCCTACGCGACTCGTGATGGTTAGAAAGGTGCGGCTCAATGAAATCATGGCCGCGTCCGGAGGGCTGACAGAGCGAGCTTCCGGTACCATTCAGATCCTGCATACCGAGCCGGTGATGTGTCCGGAACCGGGTGATGAAGCGGCCGCGGCGCCCATCGATGGAGTTAAGGTGCCGTTGGAAATTGTAAAGATCCAGGATCTGAAGTCAGGGAAACCCGAAGCCAACCCCATCATTCGACCTGGTGATTATATTGTCGTAACCGAAGCTGAGCCGGTCTACATAACCGGCAGCGTGGTTTCACCGCAAGGTGTCTATATGCGGGACCAGCTAACTCTCAGCCTGGCACTCGCGATGGTCGGCGGCGTACGCAAGGAAGCTAAGACCAACGACGTGCGCATCTATCGTCAAAAGCCCGGCTCAAAAGAGCAGGAGACGATCAAAGTAGATCTTGCCGCTATCAAAAAGAATCGGGCGCCTGACATTCTGTTGCAGCCTTATGACGTGGTTGAGGTAGCAGAGGCGGGTATGTTCTCAGCCAAACGGCTCCCTTCGACTTTGTTGAGTGGCGTATCGGGTGGGTTTCAATCGATGTTTACCGCGCTTCCTACACGCGTTATGTACTGAGGAAGTGCGCTCAGGTTTCCGTGAAAAAGGGGTTGATTTCGGCCGGCCCTGCTCATGTGACTGAGTTTGAAATTTATCGCATCATTTATCGCATCATAAGGAAAAGCAAATGAGTGTTACTTCTGCTACTCGCACAGCGCAACGACGCCGACGGATGTTTACTTATCTGTGGATTGCAGGGCTGGCAGCCTTGACCATCTCTTTAATATATTGGGAGTTGACAGCCATCCTTTACATTTTGGCTACCGTTGGCGTCACGGTGTTGCTGTTGGTAGTTGCCACGACCGACCTCAAGCATTCCGAGGCAATGGTGAGCGACAGCGCGCCGCTGGATCGGGCCGGCGTCAAGAGTTCCGCGAGCCGGCGAACCTAGCGCGAAACTCTATCCGCAGATTACACGGGATAGGCGGATTTCAAATACCGACAGATGGGGTCTAACAAGAATTGAAATACTATAAGCGGCTTCCTTCTCACGTCTGCGTAATCTGCGGATAACTCTCTTTCCGGCAAGCCAAAATTTCTTTCCACTCAAAAGCTTTCTTCTTCGGTGCTTCACGCTTGCGCGTGAAAGTAATCATTCCGTTTAGAAGCACATTCAAGCTTAATTAAACTGGTTGAAAGTTCGTGCGGACCTGTTGCATAATTGCGCCGCGTTCACCTCCCCGGTGGACGAAGTGGTCGCGTGGGGTGAGGACACGTGGCCTTAGGGCGGGGGCTGTGGGAGGCCCCTGCCCATTGTTTTTTATGAGGACATCGAAATACAACTGCGCAAAAAGTATCTTGACGCGGCAGTCAATATTCGTAGAATGTTTGCCAACTTGACCGTTAATGGAGAGGCCAGTCGCTGATTCGAGTATCAGTTACTGGCCATCAAAATGTCTCTTTTCGGTATATCGCGAAGACATGTAAGGCTGTGGTTATTTCGAGGCGGAAAGCAATCGGCCGGCGGTACCGAAACAACTCATAAACAACACTCGTGGTGGCAGGTGATGTGCCTCACCGGGGTCGACTATTTTTCCACCCTCGGCTATCAACCAGGCATTGCCTTTCTTGCCGCAGGCGCGCTGTCCCCGATTGCCACCCTGGTCCTGATATTGCTGACGATCTTTGGCGCCTTACCGATTTACAACCACGTCGCTGAGGAAAGTCCGCACGGTGAAGGCTCGATTGCCATGCTCGAGCACCTCCTGTCCCGTTGGAAGGGGAAGTTGTTTGTGCTCGTACTGCTCGGCTTCGTGGCCACCGACTTTATCATCACCATTACACTTTCTGCTGCCGATGCGACGGCCCATATTCTCGAGAATCCCTTCACGCCGGCTCTGATGAAACATCAGATCGGGGTGACCCTTATCCTGCTGGTCCTCCTCGGGGCGGTTTTCTTCAAAGGTTTCAAAGAGGCCATAGGAATCGCAGTTGTTCTGGTGGCGATCTATCTCGCGTTTAATGTTGTCGTGATTGGGTACGGGACCTTCCAGGTTTTTGCTCACGCACACCACCTGTCCCAGTGGAAGGCGGCCCTGCTAAGCGACCCGCGCGTACACGGAAACATCTGGTTGGTTATCGCCGTCCCACTCATTATTTTCCCGCGGCTTGCCCTGGGGCTCTCGGGGTTTGAAACGGGAGTGGCGGTGATGCCTTTGGTGAAGGGCGACAAAGATCTAAGTGAAGACGAGTTGGAAGACATTCACTCAACCCGGGATGGTCGTCGTATTTTGCCTGACACACAGGCGCTTCTTAAGAGCCGCATAGCCAATACGCGCAAGCTGCTGCGCACCGCCGCTTTGATAATGAGCGTAATGCTCATCAGCAGTAGTTTTGTAACTACCATGTTGATTCCCGCGGCCGAGTTTCACGAGGGCGGGGCAGCCAATGGCCGAGCTATCGCTTACCTGGCCCATCAGTTCTTTGGCGACGTTTTTGGTTCGGCTTATGACTTGAGCACGATATCGATCCTTTGGTTCGCGGGCGCCTCGGCGATGGCGGGCCTCTTGAATATTGTTCCGCGTTATCTTCCGCGGTACGGAATGGCGCCTGAATGGGCGCGCGCAACCAGGCCACTGGTGATGGTGTATCTTGCGATTGCCCTGGCCGTAACTTTGATCTTTCGCGCCGACGTGGACGCGCAAGCCGGGGCCTACGCGACCGGTGTACTGGTGCTGATGACCTCAGCGGCGATTGCGGTAACGCTTTCCATGCGCCGCAAGAAGGGACACTGGCAGATTTTCTTCGTCATCTCCTTAGTCTTCGTTTACACGACCCTCCAGAATATCCACGAGCGACCGGAAGGTCTTAAGATTGCCTCCTTCTTCATTGGGGCGATTGTGGCTGCTTCGTTATTCTCGAGGGTGTGGCGCACCACTGAACTCAGGGTTGAGCGCGTAGAGTTGGATGAAGAGGCGCGGGCATTCATACAGGACGCGGCGAAAGGAACGGTGCGCATTATCGCGAATCGTCGCGATCAGGGAGATCCCTCGGAGTACGAAGCCAAAGAAAAAGAAAAGCGGCTCGACAATCATATTCCGGCTGGGGATCCGATATTGTTTCTGGAAGTAACGCCGGCCGACGCCTCGGAATTTTCCGGGGTGTTACGGGTGCGGGGTGAACGCGTCGACGGATTTCGCGTGTTGCGAACGGCGGCGCCGGCGGTGCCTAATGCGATCGCTGCCTTCCTGCTCTACCTGCGAAACGAAACGAACAAAATACCGCACGTCTACTTTGGCTGGAGTGAAGGCAATCCACTGTCCTACCTTTTTAAGTATGTAGCCTTTGGTGAAGGCGATACGGCTCCGATAACTCACGAGGTCCTGCGACAAGCGGAGAAAAATCCCGAACGGCGTCCAACTGTACACGTTGGTGGCTAATCAAGTGGCATGGGCATCCTGCCCATGTGTGTTGATAAGAGATCATCTTGCATTGCAGTTGCTTCTTACGCACCTTCACGGGCGGGACGCCCGTGCCACAATCAAGTGGCATGGGCATCCTGCCCATGTGTGTTGATAAGAGATCACCTTGCATTGCAATTGCTTCTTACCCACCTTCACGGGCGAGACGCCCGTGCCACGTAACCTTGCTTCCGTGGGTGCCTGGTTGTAACATCCGGGTCGTTGAAATAACTGTCTGCCGAAGTCAGCTATCGCGAAATGTTGGTAGCTAACGCGGGGGAACCAGCAGTCTCGTTGTAAAACGAGACTTGGGGCGCATCGTGAACCTCGATTTAAGCGTTCACGTAGAACACTTCCAGTTCGAGCCCGTCAGCTAACCTCGTAGGCGAATTGTGAAGGGCATGATCGAACCATCCAGTCTTGTCAGGGTGTCAGGCGTCGCACTCGACACCCTCGTTGTATCCGCTTGCCGGCCCTCTGCATTGCAGCTGATTCTTGCCACACGTTCACGGGCGGGACGCCCGTGCCACAATCAAGTGGCAGGGGCATCCTGCCCCTGTGTGTTGGCAGGAGATTCATTTTGCATTGCACTTGATTCTGGCCCACGTTCACGGGCGGGACGCCCGTGCCACACGTCATCCCTAGTCACATCTCATCGCAGTAAACGCGGGAGGAAGCAGTGCCTACGACACTGAAACGTCTGTTTGTTGGCAGAGCCTTGCGCAGCGAGCAGGCTGCTCATGAGCGGCTGAATAAAAAAACCGCTCTGGCGGTTTTTTCGTCGGATGCGCTTTCGTCGGTGGCCTATTCCACCGAAGCTATCCTCCTCGTGCTCGTGGCTGCGGGCTCGTCCGCTATCATTTACCTGCCGCCGATTGCCATCGGGTTAACCCTGCTGTTGGCGATCCTGGCTCTCTCGTACAAGCAAACTATTCACGCCTATCCCTCAGGTGGCGGAGCTTACATTGTTGCAAAGGACAATCTGGGAACTCAGGCTGGATTGATCGCGGCGGGATCATTGTTGGTTGACTACATTCTGACAGTGTCGGTGTCGGTTTCCGCGGGAGTGGCGGCCATAACGTCAGCCGCACAGGGGACGCGCTTTGCGGTCTTGCAAAATCATCGGGTAGCCCTCTGCATTTTCTTCGTAGCTTTCATCGCGGTGATTAATCTGCGTGGGGTGCGCGAATCAGGAGCATTTTTCGCCGGGCCGACTTACCTCTTTATTCTTTCGATGCTGGCGCTGATAGCGGTGGGTTTGTTTCGCTACTTCACAGCACATCAGGTGATGCCGGTTCCTGAGAAGCTCTATTTCGATTCGTCAGTGGGCAGCGTGGCCCATCACCTGCTGACGGGCGGCGCCTTAATCTGGCTCTTGCTCCGCGCGTTTGCCGCCGGTTGTACGGCACTGACAGGCGTAGAAGCAATTTCGAATGGGATTCCGGCTTTCCAGGCGCCGGAATCAAAGAATGCCGCCACCACATTGAGTTGGATGGCGTTAGTCATGACCACGCTGATTCTGGGAACCGGGTTTCTGGCGTACAAGATCCAGGCGCACCCTGTCGGTCCGGAAGAAACTCTGGTTTCTTCGATCGCTCGTTTCACTTTTGGCGGCGGAACAATCTACTTCATCATTCAAGCCGCCACGGCCGGCATTCTCGTGCTCGCGGCAAACACTTCGTTTGCAGACTTTCCGCGTCTGGCGAGCTTGCTGGCCGCCGATCGTTTCCTGCCGCGCCAGCTTGCGAGTCGCGGTGATCGGCTGGTTTTTTCCAATGGCATCCTCATCCTGGCCCTGTTGGCATCGGGACTAATCCTTCTCTTCAGGGGTGATGAGCAGGCGATGCTGCCCCTGTACGCGCTTGGTGTTTTCATCTCCTTCACGCTTTCTCAGGCGGGCATGGTCATTCACTGGTTACGCTTGCGTCGGGTTGACGAGTCAAAGCGCAGAATCAAGGAAGAGGAGGAAATTCATCGCACAGAATCCGGCGACACCGGAGCGGTCAGTCACGAGAGTGAACGGCTGAGCGCAATTGACCGAGACCTGGCTGGAAATTGGTTAGCGTCCATCGTGGTGAACGGGCTCGGCGCTACCATTACTTTCCTGGTCCTGATTGTCATCGTGCTGACGAAGTTTACGCACGGTGCCTGGGCGGTGCTGGTGTTGATTCCTCTTCTGGTGGTGATGTTCCGATCCATTCGCCGGCACTATGTCGAGGTTGCCAGTCAATTGTCTACGGAGGGCCTGGTCCCGGTGGGTGGCATTAGGGCTCATCAGGTATTGGTACCAATCTCCGGCATCCATCGCGGCGTGATTTACGCTTTGGAATACGCCAAGTCGATCGCCCCCGGAAACGTCACCGCGATTTATGTGGATCTTAACGAAGAAGCAACGCGCAAGTTGCGTGAGAAGTGGCCTTTGTGGGGCGAAGGCGTGAATCTGGTTGTCTTGCACTCGCCTTATCGTTCGCTGACGCGACCGCTATTGCGATATGTTGAGCGGGTCGCGCGCCAGGTCGACAATCAGATGACTACTGTACTGCTGCCGGAGTTTGTGCCGGCGAAATGGTGGCATCAGTTGCTCCACAACCAGAGCTCGCTCTTGCTGAAAGGCGCGTTGTTGTTTAAGAAGGGGGTGATCGTGACCAGTGTGCCCTATCATCTACACAAATAGAGCGTGATCAAGCTAAGGCCCGATCGAATTAAGCGGATGCCGCACTGCTATCAACTCCGCGTGCCGCAAGGAAACAAGTTCGGCAATAAACTGGCCGACCCTGGGAAGGATAAAAAGGCACAGTTGTTTGCTGTCCGCATTGCGCGCATTGAACCGAGACCTCGATGCGCTGCCGAACGCCTGAAGATTGTGCCGCGGCAATCGCAGCCAGACGTTCATTTTTTGCCTGCTTGCATCCTTTGCACCGCTTGGGCTCGTTCTTCAATCCCTTATCATGAAAGAAGACTTGTTCGCCCGCAGTCCAAATAAAGTTCTCGCCGCAATCAACGCATCTGATGTTCCGATCTTCGAATTCGCTCTCGTTCTGAACCTGGGTATTGCTGATCTGTTCTTCTGTTATTACCTGAGTTTGTTCCATGGCTCGCTGCTCCCCTGGGCACGTTCACGCAAGATGATTAGGTGCAAACATTCCGAGAGTACTTCGGAACGATTGTTCTATAGTAAGTGGCCGCTGTCTCCAACTGTGAGGAACCAGGGTTCATACCCAGGGTGGCAAATTTTTCGGGGCAAAAGTATAACTATGTCGAAACAGTGTCAAGACTTATCCGGCTTTTCGGCCACTTTCTTTCGGGAGCTACTCAGGGGCGGTGCTAAAAAATGAGAATTCTGATCATCGGATCCGGCGGCCGAGAGCATGCAATCCTCTGGTCCCTGGTGAAAACAACGCGACATTCATTGAAGTTCTATTGCGCTCCGGGCAACGCCGGCATAGCGCAACTGGCACGCTGCATTGCAATTCCGGTAACCGATATTGCGGCCCTCGCCGAGTTTGCCACAACCGAGATGATCGATCTCACCTTTGTGGGACCCGAAGCACCGTTAGCCGCCGGCATTGTCGATGAGTTCGAGAGGCGTGGACTGACAATAGTGGGTCCAAGCTGGGCGGCCGCGCGCCTTGAGGCAAGCAAAAGTTTTGCAAAACAGTTCATGTCCCGACATGGAATACCTACCGCGCGCTTCAAGCTTGCGAGTTCAGCAGCGGAAGCTGTCGATATACTTGCCAGAGGTGAATTCGGACCACCGGATACCCCTGTAGTCGTAAAGGCGGACGGCTTGGCCGGCGGCAAGGGAGTCGTAGTGGCCAGATCCCGAAGCGCTGCCCAGGAAGCTGTCCACGAAATAATGGAAGGCGGGTTGATTGATCGCCAGGCCGCGGAACAAATACTAATTGAAGAGGCATTGCGAGGAAGGGAAGTCTCGCTCTTACTTTTTTCAGACGGTCTTAATTATTCAATAATGCCCGCTGCCCGCGATCACAAACGCATCGGCGAAGGGGACACCGGCCCTAACACAGGCGGCATGGGTGCCATCACTGACAACTCGGTGCTCGATGCAGGACTGCTGGCACGAATAATCCGGGGAGTAGTCGAGCCAACTCTCTCGGGAGCCGCCGCTGAGGGTTTCCCCTTTCGCGGTGTGCTTTTCATTGGCCTCATGTTGACCAGCGATGGACCGCGCGTACTGGAATACAACGTGCGCTTCGGCGATCCTGAGACCCAGGCGATTCTGGTTCGACTGCAGACGGACCTGGCGGAAATATTTTTTGCGATGGCCAGGAGAACATTGGCGGACATCAAACTCGAATGGACCAACGAATCGTCTGCTTGCGTCGTACTTGCCAGCGGCGGATACCCGGGGAAATACGAAAGCGGCGCCGTTATCATGGGACTTAATGAATGCGCTGACGAGGATCGAGTTCAGATATTTCATGCCGGTACCGCCCGGTCGTCAAGCGGTGAGTGGATTACCGCGGGTGGTCGCGTGCTGGGTGTCACTGCGACAGGCGAGGACCTTGCTCAAGCGCTGGCCCGCGACTATCGGCTTATCTCAAAAGTCCATTGGCAGGGAATGCAATACCGGCGTGACATTGGCAGCTTCTTGTCCGAACCGCCAACGGTATCGAACGAGTAACAGGCGGTTGAGAGATCTTTAGCCCGAAAAAGGAGCAGTGTCAGCAACCGTCCTTGTGGATGCCTGTGTGGAACTCCTGCTATACTTCTGACTTCAAAGTGGGTTATTGCAACTGTCTACCGCGAACCATCGTACAAACACCGGCGGAAAGGGCTGCCAATTGAAGTTAATTTCGCTGATTAGCCACTATCGCAAGACCGCACCACCCAAGAGAGGCTGAAGGAGAAGGAAATGGGACTATGGAGCAGAGTTAAGCGCTCAATGCGCGCACTGTTCGGTGGGATTATCGAAAAGACTGAAGACCCGGAACTGATTCTTCAGCAGACTATTCGCGACATGCGTGACCGCGTGCCCGAATTGAATAATTCCGTGGCCCAGGTTATGGCTACCGAAAAGCTTTTGGCGAAGAACAAGGAGCGGTTGGGAACGCAGGTGGTGGATCTGGATGCAAGAATTCGGGCCTCAGTAAAGATGGGTCGCGACGACATTGCTACTGCTTACATCGGTCAGTTGCAACAGGCGCAGATGGATCACCAGAAGACGAGCCAGCAACTTGAGCACGCCGAGCTGGCATCCAAACAGGCGCTTAAGGCGCGCGACAACTATGTGCTGCAGATGCAGCGTCGCACTGCCGAAGCGATGCAGCTTATCAATCAGTCGAAGCAGGCCAAGTTGCAGGAACAGCTCGCCCAGACGATGGCCAGCTTCCAATTAGGCGACGATGCCGGGACCTTCAATGAAATGCGCGACAAGATCGACCGGCGCGCCGCCGCGGCTGAGGCAAAGCTGCAACTTGGCACCTCCTCTGTCGATACTCAGATGCAGGAGATTGAACGGGAAGCAATGGATATGCAATTGCAGGACAAGCTGCTGACTTACAAACGCGAAATGGGATTGCTGGGTCCGGGCGGCGGGGGCCAACAGGCCTTGCCGGCTGAAGGGGAAACCGCTAACGCCCACCCCGTTATCAACGAGGGCAGCACCAATAATTAAGTTTGTTACCGTCCGGATGATTTGTTTCACAGGTTATGGCCCAGCTTCCGAAGTTCGATCTTAAGTACTTGAAAGAGGCTTTCAAGGAACCCATCAATTTTTGGGGTATGGCGGGTTTCGCGGTTGCGGCCGCTTATGTTCAGGATATTACCCCCCTGGTGGCGGCCCTTGCTGCCGAAGGTGTGTATTTAGCTACTGTGCCGGCTACAAGTTTCTATCGCCGTTTAGTTGACCGCCGTGAAAAGCAGCGGATGAACAAACTGCGCGATCAGCATCGTGAAGCCCAGATCAAAGGCTTCGATCCGCGCGAACGCGAGGCCGTCGAATACCTGCGTTGGATGAAGAACCAGATCTATTCCAACTATCGAAAGTTTACGGGCACGAAAGACATTCCTTCGAACATTCAGAGCCTGGATTCGCGCTGGGAGGATTTCGTTGATCTGCTCGACGTCTATCGGAGACGCAAACATCACCTGCGATCAATCAACCGCCAGGCTGTACAGAACCAGTTGGTGCAGGCAGAGCGGGCGATCCAAGGCTCGCGGGACGATCGTGAGAAGCGCGTGCAACAGGCCAACGCCGAGATCCTCAAACGCAGGGTAGCCGCCTTTAACGACATAGAGCGTTCGGTGAAGCTGGTCGAAGGCCAACTGCAATCAATTGAAAACTTTTTTGGCCTGGTCAACGATCAGGTAGTCACGCTGCCCACTCCTGAACGCGTGTCGTCTCTCGACTTCGAGCAGCTTAGCGACTCAATTGCCTTGACGAAACAAATGCTCGAGGAAACCTCCGATACGTTTGCCGCCCTCGATACGCATAACCGCGAGATAGGCAACTACGAATTACTGCTATCGAACACCGCCCCCTCGAAGTAGATCTTCACTAAAGTCCGACAAACTTCAGTTTGTCGATACTCCCGTTACTACGAACCTCGTCTCAATAAAGGCAACGACAAACTGAGTAGCCTCTGATAGACAGTCCTCTACTGGTAACCCCAACGGAATACCCCAACGGAAGTTGGGGCATTCAAAAGAAAGCTACACCGCTGTTCTGACAGGTGGGATCTGAATAATCCCCCGACTACCGTCGGGGGTATTGCCCGAGCCAAACCCTCGTCACTGTCTGCCGTCACTATCTGATCGGGACTTCCTGAAGTTCGTCGGCGTCTCGACGCGACTTCCTTCCTCGCCGATACAAAATTGCTCCGTTTCGATTTATAATTTCAGCGGAAGTTTTCTCCCCCGGCGGCTTCCCCGACACCCCGATGCAGTCGCAAAAACGACCGTCAGTCAGCAACTTAGATCTTAAGGTGGAGTCTTAAGAAGCACACTCTATAGCATTGAAAAAAAAGATGACCACAATATGTTGACATCGACTTTACAAAGATGTATATTCCGCTCCGCTTTGAACGAAGAGGGTTGCTGGAGCAGCGGCGGGTACTCTAAGTCGCGCTCTAGAGGGATATCTATCCCTTCGTGTAAGCCAACCGCAGTATCCGCTACACATTCGATTTCAGCGCAGCGAGTTGTTTTACCAGGCGTCTAACTATTTTTTGAAACTCCCAATTACTTGCGCTGCTCCGGGCGTGAGAAAGGCAGAGAAGATGAGCGCAGCTATCGGCCGCAAGACCCCAAACATGAACGTTTCTTCAGTAACCGCTCCCGCAACCACAGGTGTATCGCGAAAGACACCGGTGCTGGGGCTGAATGCCAAGCGTGTAATCAGCAAGCGCTATTCATTGAAGGACAAAAAAGGGGTGGCGATAGAGGAATGGCCGGATATCGTGCGCCGCGTGGTGGGACATGTTTCCGCCGCGGAAAAAGATCCGGCAAGGCGCGATGAATTTTTTGCGACCATGTCAGAAGTGATGCTGGCGCGCGAGTTCGTACCCAATACGCCGTGCCTGGTTAATGCCGGCAGGGCGAATGGACAGCTGGCGGCCTGCTTTGTGCTGGAAGTGCCGGATTCGATCACCGGCATTATGGATCACGCGAAAGCCGCGGCGACCATTCATCAAACCGGTGGCGGCACTGGTATGACTTATGAATTTCTGCGGCCTTCAGGATCGCTGGTGGGTTCAACGCGCGGTGTTGCTTCGGGCCCGGTCTCGTTCATGAATATCGTAAATCAGGTAACTGATGTGGTGAAGCAGGGTGGGGTCCGGCGGGGCGCGAACATGGGTATGATGCGCGTGACGCACCCCGATGTGCTGCGTTTCATTCACGCCAAGAACGATCAGCATTCGCTTACCAACTTCAATATCTCGGTGAACGTGACAGACAAGTTTTTGAAGGCGGTTGATAACGACGAGTGGTTCCAGCTCGAGTTCAACGGCGAATCATGGACCGATTCAATTTATGATCCAGTCCGCGAAGGCGAGTACCTGCTTTATCGCCGGCCCGATGGGACCACGGTGACCTTTCCGGATCGCCAGTCGTTTCTCGGTACCGATCTTTCTGACTGCAAGATTGATGAGCCGCCCAAACCGGGAATGGTTTTTGCCCGCGACATCTGGAATCGCATCATCGCCAGCGCCCACAAGTACGCTGAACCCGGCATCGCTTTTATCGATGAAGTGAATCGTCACAATCATTTGATGAATTCACTGGGGCCCATCTATTCCTGCAACCCCTGCGGCGAACAGTTCCTGCACTTTTCGAATTCGTGCAATCTGGGCTCAATCGATCTGAGCAAGTTCTTTGATCAAGAAAAGGGACAGGTCGATTGGGACCGTCTGCGAGAGGTTACGCACCTCAGCACGCGCTTTCTCGATAACGTGATTGACACCTGCGCCTGGCCGTTACCGGAAATCAATGATGTGGTCCATCGCACGCGGCCGGTCGGACTGGGCATCATGGGCTTTGCCGATCTGTGTCTTAATTTGAAAGTCACGTACGGCACGCCGGCTTCCATTGATTTGATGGAAGAAATGATGAGCTTTGTGCGGCGCGAGGCCTGGGTGGAAAGCCTGCGCCTGGGTGCTGAGAAAGGTGTGTTTCCCGATCTCGAACCGAACAGGGAAGCCTATGCCGACTTCCTCTACAACAAGATCGGTATTCCGAGCGACGTGGCGTTGACCCCGCGCAATTATGAAGTGACCACGATTGCTCCGACCGGCACGATTTCCCTGGTGGCTGAGACTTCCTCGGGCATCGAGCCCAACTTTTCCTGGGCCTATGTGCGCAAGGATACGCTGGGAACGCGCACCTACGTGCACACGCTGGCGGCAAACGCTTTGGGCATCGACGTCGATCAGACGGATCAGGAGTCGATCGATCACGCCGCCACTTACGTGTGCGAACATGAGAGTGAGCTGCCGGATTATTTTATCTCGGCCATGAACATCAGCGCCGAACAACATGTCCACGTGCTGGCCGCGGCACAGCGCAACGTCGACAACAGTGTGTCAAAGACGTGCAACGGTGCGATCAACGATACGGTTGAGTCGGTCGACGCGCTCTATCGCCTGGCCCGCCAGCTTGGCTGCAAGGCCGTCAGCTATTATCGCGACGGTTCGCGCGAAAACCAGGTGCTGACTTCGATGAAGGCTGAAGGTAAGACTGAGGCCGGCAACGCCGAGGCGGAAGTTTTGGACGATCCGCCCGCTACACATGCGGACGCCGCGCACGTGATCGCCATCGATCCTGACGCTGAGGGCCTGGCCAGAGCTGAAGCCGGGGCCGTGATCCGAGAGGAAGCAGATGCGGAAGCAAAGGCGGAGGCGGCACAGTCCGCCCGGCGTCTGTCGGAAGCCGGCATAAGCGCGCCGGAGTTGACCGCGATTCGTATCGAGCGCCCGCGTGAATTGAGTGGCGCCACCTGGCAGATTCCCTTCGACGGCCAGAACCTTTACGTCACCGTCAATCATGACGGTCGCATGATTCAGGAAGTGTTTGCCACCGGCCCCATCAGCGGCGGCGTGGGCCTCCTTGCTTCCAAGATGCTGCGCGGTGGTTTCGATGCCGCCGAAGTGGCGTACAGCCTTAACAAAGTCACCGGCACACACGCCGTCTGGTTCAATCAGCGCCTGCTGACTTCACCCGAACAAGCCGTCGCCGAGTGCATCATGATCACCAACCGTCGTCTCAACGACAGCCCCGACTCTGCGCGCGCTCTGGCCAAACAACAAGCCCAGGCCCACGCACTGCAGCCACAGGTCACCGGCGCCATCATGTCCAACATGATCGGCATCTGCCCGGAATGCAAAGGCCAACTCGAACACGCGAGTGGATGCGATATTTGTAGGGACTGTGGATACTCGAAATGCAAGTGATCGAAGTAACGCAAACTGTTAGTTTGCGTCGCGCGGCAGTATCTCGATCGCCAGGTAAGGAAGGATGCGTTATCTCAGTTAAGAATTAACGAAAGGAAAGAAGCGCAATTCAACAACAACGAGCAAGCAAGGGCGAGTGAAACAGTCCCCGGTTATTCATTTCCTGTGTTGCGTACAAGGCGCGGGTGTCTCGCGCGGATACTAAGCACTAATAGTTTTTCCAAGACTTAGCTAGCCACCAGCAGAGCCTATCAAAAACCAACTTGGCCGTCGCGGGATAGCTTTCGCGACGGCCTTTTAGATGTTTATGCGCCATAGCTGATGCGATGGTACAACGTTGATGAGGGAGCGAATCATCTGGCTGCATGAGTGCAAACAAGGAAAATTGAAAGTTGGAGGTGTTTCATGAGTGGCTCAACCTACTATTCATTAGAGGGCGAATATCCAAACCGACAAGCTGCTCCTCATACCATAACGCTGCTGGCGGGCGTAGTGGTAATGCTTGAGACATCTGGTCAGTTCTCGGAGACGAAGTATTGCACGGAGGAGTTTTGACCGGAGTACAGTTGCCGCAGAAGGCGGGAGTCCTTCACGCACTTCTTAGTCTTTCCCGTCATCGTTAGACCAAGCCGATTTAATTCACTGACTCTCTGCTTTGCTTGATTGCTTCAGGTTCTCATAGCTCTTCTCTCACTCGCCGTTTCTCTTCATCAGGCGTTATCCTTTGATCCAGGCAGACAGCGCATGAAGAACTTTGGCTGGCGACAGTGGTTGGTGGTATTGGCGTTCGTGGTCGTGTTGACGGCGACGGGATTGTTTGCCGTGCGCACGGTGCGAAGGGCGATCTACTGGCGCCACCATCAGGACGAAGCGATTAGGCCGTGGATGAACGTCGGCTATATCGCGCACTCGTATCGAGTGCCGCCGTGGGTACTGCATCAAGCGCTCGGGTTGCCGCCCGTACCTGATAGGCGACCAATCAGAGAGATCGCGCGCGAGCAGGGGCGTCCGGTGGAAGAAGTCATCGCTATCCTGCAGAACGCGATTGTTCATTCGCGGCCGCCTTATCCTCCGCCCTCGGGTCCACCACCGGAATGGCGCCAACAGGGACCACCTGAGAGACTGCGGCCGGGAATTCAACCGGGGGGCAGGGACGCACCGACTCATGACACTATGCCCGCGCCGTCAGCAGGACGGTCGCCATGAGTATCACAGATCACGTCCTGTCGGCGCTCTTAATCTATGGCCTGCCAGTCCTCTTTGGCATGATTCTGATTTGTTCGGCGGGCATTCCTTTTCCAGTTAGTCTGGTGCTGGTGGCGGCCGGCTCATTTGTCCAACAGGGCGAGATGAAGTTGTGGCCGGTCATTGCGGTGGCCAGCGTTGCCGCAGTCCTGGGTGATCAGCTTGGCTATGTCCTGGGTCGTTGGGGCGGCCGCCCCCTCGTCACTCGCATCAGCCGTCGATTTGGCGGTGCAGAGCGACTCCAACAGGCCGAGAGATTTACCAGGAACTGGAGTGGCCCGGGAATCTTTCTCACCCGCTGGCTGTTTGCGGCGCTGGGGCCCTGGGTGAATGTGACCAGTGGTATTGTCGGCTATCCCTGGCAAAGATTTCTGTTCTGGGACATCCTTGGCGAGATACTCTGGGTGGTCCTTTACGTGGTGGTTGGCTACCTTTTCAGCGATCGAGTTCAGGCGCTGGTCGACATTGCCGGCAACCTCACCTGGGTAATCGTGGGACTGATCGCGGCCTTTATCCTGGGCTGGAAATTAGTCAATTATTCTCGCGCCGCCCCACCCCGCGCCAGCTAATCAAAACGCAATAAATCGTTAACGCGATCGTATCAGTAAGATCGCTTTTCTCAGGGAAACCCGTCCCACTCTCGAGGCGTCTAACTATGTTTCGCAGAGGAGGTTTATATGAGAACAAATAAATTATTGCGCAAGATTGGTGGATTTATTATGGCAGCGATTTTACTCTCCGGAGTTGCGATCGCCGCAGGCAACACCGCCCAGGCGCAGGGCCGGGGCCAGCGTCGAGTTGTCATCGTGCGTCCTTACGGCTTCTATCGTCCCTACAATCCTTATCGCAGCCGGTGGTACGGCCGCTCGCGTTTTGGTTACGATCCATTCGGCTACGATTCATTCCGATATAACCAGTACGTTTTCGATAATGGGGAACGGGCCATGAGTCAGGGGTACCATGACGGATTCAAAACCGGTGAAAGCGACGGCAAGAAATCGAAGAGCTTCAGTGCAGAGCGTTCGCACTACTTCCACGATGCGGGCTTTGGCAACTACAGCGAGGCTTACCGTTCGGGCTTTTCGCGCGGTTACCGCGAAGGATATTACGCGGAAAATAGTGGGGCAGGACGATAGCCCGGCTCCGAATCGCTTTTGAATCATCACCCAGTGGATAATGCCGCGACTGTAAAGTCGCGGCAAATGTCCGATAAGCTTCAGCTTGTCGTGATGTTGGCGTCAATTCATCTTTGCCAGGTCATCGACAAGCTGAAGCTTATCGGACGCTGTGATCTCAGCCACTCGTTACTCGGTGGGATTCGAGAACCCGCCTTGTTGAGCACAGCGGAGCCCACAGCCGAGATCAAAGTCTCCGTTGATGCCGTCACCGCCAACACCTGGTGTGGTGGTGCTGATGCCGTCGCCGTTGTCCTCATACTGCGGATACTCGTAACTATCCATGCTCTTGGCGTACAGGAATGCTTCTTTCATTGAAACCACGCAATCCTGACTGGTATCGGCATTTACGGGCAGCCCCGTATAAAGCGCTTTCCCATTCAACGCATCCGTAAAGTACACGGCAAAGAAATCATTGCTGGCGCTGCCCCACGAATACTCGAATTCGTTGGCGGCGGACATCAGGATCCGATTTGGACCACGCAGATCCCAAATCAGCCCGCCGCTGAAACAAGGTTCGAGCACCGCGACCAACTGTTTAAAAGGAATTTGGTTGATCCAGCCGGCCAACTGGTCGTCGGTGATCGTATTTGATGACTGGTTATAGAAATACACAACTTCATCGAGGTGTTGAGGGTCGACCGAACCATGCGGCGGTATGGCTTCATCGTTGTTTGAATCGACCAGCCCGCCCTGGTTTCCGGAGGAGCCGTAAGCGGTCTTGGCCTGAGCCAGGTCGTAGTACCCGCTGCCATGATTGGTGGCGAAGAAAAACAAGCTGCCCCTGCCTGTCGTCGTCATGCGATTTTGTAAGTAGCTTACGGCGCTGGTCCAACCCGCGGCAGTAGCCGGATAGTCAACCGGGTAACTGCTGTTAGGAGTAATTCCATCTTTGTAAATGACCACAATATCCTGATCTGAATAGCCGTACCTTGTCCGCAGTACCTGGTATAAATACTGGATGTCATTCCAGTAGCGGGGATGTGCATTGGCGGCATTGTAGCCACCACTGAATAAGATCGCGTATCGCCGCGGACATACGTACAGAGAACGCTTCCCAAGAGCTGAGTTACTTTGACTAAGGGGCGCCACCGAACGAGATTCGGGTAGATAACGGGGAATCTCGGTCCCGCTGCGCCGCTCTCTTAGAACTTGCGGGGCTTGCGTTAACGAGAGCCTAAGTAACGACGCTTCTCCGAGAGTTCTCGCCAAATCCATGTCGACTCGATCTCGGCTGAGGACGAGCTTTCCCGTCAGCAAAACATAAGCGCCGTGATATTTTTCGCGTGTAATCCTATTCCGGTTTGCCGAGTCGATGACGATATAGCTTGCCATCGGCATGGGTGTATTTATTTCCGTCCTGGTGAGGTCGTCAACCAAATAGGTGGTGCCGTCCGGCAATACGACCAGGAAACCTTTTACCTTTACGATCTGATCAATATATTGACGTCCTTTGTCTGATTTCAGAGCGGATAGCTCCATCTCTTTTTCCTGTCCGATAGTCATCATCACAACAGAAAGGGAAACTGCGAGGCTCAGTAGCAACTTTGATTTTAGATTTTTCATCGTCTTCTTCTCCGTGGTTTCGAGATCATAAAGTCTTGCTCTCTATGGAACTGTGATTTTTTCCATGGGAACGTAACGGCGGTTTCGAAAACTCATTTAAAGTCTATGAGTCTCACCAGGACGGTCTATCTTCAGGCGTGAGAAATCCGGGCCACACCCTGGCCCCTACAAGAATGCGGCGCGACGCGGTATCCTCTGATTACCGAAAACATTGATGAAAAAATTGTGACGGCACCGATGGTCCAGGACTTCATAGCAGCGATTGATATTGGCGGCACCAAGATCGCGGTGGCGATTGGTACACAAAAGGGAGAAATTGTTGCTCGCAGCTTGCTGCGAACGGACGTTGCGCTCTCTCCGGACGCGGTAGTGAGCGGTTTGCTTGAGACTCTTGAGACGCTGGCGGGAATTGAGGGTGGCAGGCTGGCGGCCGTCGGCATCGGCTGCCCCGGACCACTTGATTTTGAGCGAGGTGGCCTGCCTCGCGCCGCCGAACATGCCTGACAGCTGGCATCACTTTGCCCTGCGATCTTTTGTCAAACGTCAAACCGGATTGCCCGTAGTTATCGAGAACGACGCCAATGCGGCCGCGCTGGGCGAGCATCTTTATGGAGCAGGTCGCGGCTATCATGACCTGGTTTATCTAACTATTTCCACGGGTATTGGTGGCGGCATCATCGCCGATGATGCGCTGGCGCACAGAAGGGGTGAAGCTGGACATGTGACCGTAGTACCGGATGGCGCGCTGTGCGGCTGCGGTGCGCGGGGCTGCCTTGAAGCCGAGTGCTCGGGTACGGCTATCGGTCGGCGGGCCAGAAGATATTTACAGGCGGGGAGAGCGAGCAAATTGCGTGAGATGGTGAGCGATACTGAGCTCGTGACGGCAAAGACAGTGGCCGACGCTGTCAGAGAAGGCGACGAACTAGCCTGCACAGTGTGGCGAGAGACCATCCGGCTGATGGCCGTGGGAATTGGCAGCATCGTCGCGCTCCTGGTGCCTCAGGCCGTAATCCTGGGCGGTGGTGTTGCCGCCGGCGCCGGCGAATTGTTACTCCAACCTTTGCGAGAGGAGTTGCAGCAACGCGTACACATCGTGAGTATGAACTCATTTAAGATCCTGCAAGCAGGACTGGGAGCCGACAGTGGTCTCTATGGGGCACTGGCTTTGGGGTCACGTGCGTGAAATATTGCCGGAAGAAGGAAAGATTCGCGAGCATCGAAATGGTGCCCAGTTTCTTTTCTTTTATTTTCCATTCGTCATTTTGCATTTCTCATTTGTCATGGAGAGGATCACGTCGTGAAAACCAGGCTACTGGTTTTCAATGAAAATTGAGATGCGAAAAATGAGAAATGGAAAATCAACAGAGCAAATTCCTACGCGATATTGAGGGTGAATAGATGGTAACTATCCAGACAACTCCTTTCTCCGATCAGAAGCCCGGCACTTCCGGGCTGCGCAAGAAAACGCGCGTGTTCATGCAGCCGCACTATGTGGAGAACTTTGTGCAAGCTGTCTTCAATACAGTGCGGGAAGACTTGCCCGAAGGATTTGCCGATCAAACGCTGGTAGTCGGCGGTGATGGACGCTTCCATAATCGCGTCGCCACGCAGACAATTCTGCGCATGGCTGCGGCCAACGGCTTCGGACGGGTGCTGGTCGGACGCGATTGTATGCTTTCAACGCCCGCCGCCTCGGCGGTCATTCGTCGTCGCGGCGCGCTTGGCGGGCTCGTGCTATCTGCCAGTCACAATCCCGGCGGCATCGATGCGGATTTTGGTATCAAGTACAACGTGCGCAACGGCGGTCCAGCGCCCGAAAGCATCACTCAGCGCATTTACGAACACTCCCTTAAGATTAAGGAGTATGTAACTCTCGATCAGCCGGATTTTGATTTGAAAGGTGAAGGCACTTTCCGTATCGATAATTCGGAGGTAGTGATAATCGATCCGCTCGCGGATTACACCGCAGTCTTTGAGGAGCTATTCGACTTTGAATCGCTGCGCGCGCTTTTTGCCAGGGGGTTTCGCATGCAGTTCGACGCGATGAATGCGATCACCGGGCCTTATGCGCATCACATCCTTGAAGAATTGCTGGGCGCGGCCGCGGGTACTGTTATCAACGGAACTCCGCTCGAGGATTTCGGCGGCCTTCATCCCGATCCCAATCTCGCGCATGCCCCGGAGTTGGTAGCGCACATGAACGCGCCTGACGCTCCGGACCTTGGCGCTGCCTGTGACGGCGACGGCGATCGCAACCTAATCCTGGGACGTAACTTCTTTGTGACGCCGGGGGATTCACTGGCGCTGATCGCCGAACATGCGCAGACATGCATACCGGGTTATCGCGCGGGATTGGCAGGCGTGGCCCGTTCGATGCCGACCAGTACGGCGGTGGATCGTGTGGCCCAGGCTATGAAGGTCCCCTGCTACGAGACGCCCACAGGCTGGAAGTTTTTCGGCAACCTGATGGATGCTGGACTCTGTACAATCTGCGGTGAAGAGAGTTTCGGCACCGGCTCGAATCACGTGCGCGAAAAAGACGGCTTGTGGGCGGTCTTGTGTTGGCTTTCAATAATGGCGGCGACGAGTAAACCGGTTTCCGAGGTGGTGCGCGAACACTGGCAGCGATTTGGCCGCAGCTATTATCAACGCCACGATTATGAGGGCCTCGAGCTGGCGACCGCGACTGAGATAATCGAGGCCTTGCGTAGCAAACTAACCACACTGGCCGACGCCTCGATAGCCGGCAGTCGCATAGCGCGTGCCGATGATTTCAGCTATACCGATTCCACAGATGGCAGTGTAAGCGCGCACCAGGGTATCCGGATTCTACTGGAAGACGGTTCCCGAATAGTTTGCCGCCTGTCAGGGACAGGGACAGAAGGCGCCACGCTGCGTCTGTACGTTGAACGGTATCTTAAGGACGGCGGCGAAGGAGCGATTGAAGCGGTGCTCGCGCCGCTGGTACAGGCAGCGAGGGAAGTAGTCGATCTGCGCGCCAGACTCGGCCGAGACGAACCGACAATCATTACTTGAGAGCAGAAATTTTTTGTACCGCAGGCTGCCAGCCTGCAGCGCTGCTGGACTACCAACTATGGTCAACGACAGACTGGCAGCCTGTCGTACTTAGCGGAGAATCATGTATCAAAAGACCTATTACGCGACCCACCCGGGATCGGTCGATGGCGCCACTAACGATCAGCTGCGTGACCGCTATCTCATCGCTGATCTGTTTGCGTCCGACGCAATCCGCTTGAACTACTTACACTATGAACGCTTTGTTATTGGCGGCGCAGCGCCGGTGACGCGGCCAGTTTCGCTCCCCTCGCAGCAAGAGCCGGCTTCGGCAAAAGACAAACCGCTCCTCGAACGCCGCGAGTTGGGCGCCGTCAACGTGGGAACAGGGATTGGTTTGATTACGGTAGACGGCGAGCGCTATGAATTGCAGCCGAAGGACGGTCTGTACATTCCCATGGGCAGTGCGTCGGTCGTGTTCGAAAGTAAGGATCCGAAAGACACTGCTCGATTCTATCTTGCTTCGACTCCAGCCCACGCGCGTTTCGATGTCGTGCAAATCTCGATCGATAAAGCGGTGCCGCTAAAGCTCGGATCGCTTGAGACTTCAAACGACCGGACAATCTATCAGTACGTCGTGCCGGCTACGTGCAAGTCGTCGCAGTTACTGCTGGGTCTGACTATGCTCGAGCCGGGTAGTGTCTGGAACACTTGTCCGCCGCACCTGCACGATCGCCGTTCAGAGGTTTATTTTTATTTCGATATGCAACCTAACGCGCGCATCATGCACTTCATGGGTCAGCCGGAAGAGATGCGTCACCTGGTGCTGGCGAACGAAGAAGCCGTAGTGTCGCCGCCGTGGTCCATACACATGGGCTCAGGCACCAGCAACTATTGTTTTCTGTGGGCCATGGGCGGGGAAAATCTTGATTATACCGACATGAGGGTGTTGGATATTTGTCAGTTGAAGTGAAACGCCGAAGTTGGCGGACAGATACGGCGTCGGAACCAGATCAGTTGGCCGAGAGTTCAATTCGGTTAGAGATGAGTCCGAATCTCATTCTCACCCGGTTTCAACCGGGTGATTTGCCGCTCATTCAAATCGGTTAGGAGACCAGTGAGCCCTTGGTCACCCGGTTGAAGCCGGGTGTGAATGAAATGAAGAAACAGTTATCAGACTTCGGGGGTCCCCGGCTAAATCCATTGAACCGCCGGGACCAAAGCGCTGACAGGTGAGCGCACTTCAAAGCGGCAGTTCAGGGCCTTAATGCAAGGTTGAGCTAAATCCGATCGCTTGCGCCCACACGTAAATACCCTGAACGGCGCGGTTATTTGATTAGCGGGGGTACTTATTATGAATAGACGTTATTTTCTTTCTTCAGCGATTGCCGTCGGGGCGTTGGCCGCACTTTCGAAGCTGCCTAACGTTTCGGCGACCCTTCTACCGGAGATTAATGCGCAAAGTACGCGCGCGAAAGGAATCAAAAAAGTGATTAAGACAGATGCCGAGTGGAAACAAATTCTTACGCCCGATCAATATCAGGTGGCGCGACAGAAGGGGACTGAAGCCCCATATTCCAGCCCCCTTAATGAGATTCACGAAGAGGGCGTATTTGAATGCGTTTGTTGCGCATTGCCGTTGTTCAGCTCAGCCGCCAAGTTCGATTCGGGTACTGGCTGGCCGAGTTTCTGGAAACCAATTTCCAGAGAGAATGTTCACGAGCAGATAGACAAGAGCTTAGCGGAAGTCCGAACTGAAGTCCTCTGCGCGCGCTGCGATGCCCACGTCGGACATGTTTTCAACGATGGACCCAGACCTACCGGATTGCGTTACTGCATGAACGGTGTTGCACTTAAGTTTGTGAAGAACGAAAAGGCCGGCTGAACTAACGGACGGGCTGCAGAAATTAATGAGGATCTTGTCTTGTAATGCAAGCTGTTAGCTTGCGCTGAAGGCGAATGCCACCCTGCACGCAAACTAACAGTTTGCGTCACAGGGAATTTGAGTCGGTCAGGCTCGCAATGGCGATGATTAGTTCATTCGATTGGATGGGTTTGGGAACAAACATATTGAAGCCGGCGGACAAGGCCCGAGTGCGATCTTCAATTCTGACGTAAGAAGTCAAAGCGACTGCCGGAGTGTGCTTGCCGTTTTCCGCCTCGAACGCTCTCACCTTGCTAATCAGGGAGTAGCCATCTTCACCAGGCATCGCGAGATCGGAAACCAGCACATCGGGCTGGAACCACTCCAACATCTCCAGCGCTTCGGCAACCGATGAGGCAGTTCGGACCCTGGCGTTTGATTCGCTCAGTGAGACCGTTAACAGTTGCAGTGTGTCCTGGTCGTCATCAACCAGCAGCACCTGCACATTGTCGAGTGAAGGTGGAGACGCCATTCCGGGTAACTCTTCGTCGATCGGCCTCAGCGTTCCGGTGACCGAGCGCCGGTACTTGGCGCGGTCACGCTCACTTGCAAGTGGTAATGTGATCGTAAAGGTTGAACCGCATCCTTCGCCGTCGCTTAAGGCGGCAACGCTGCCTCCGTGAAGCTCGACCATATGTCGTACGATGGCCAGCCCCAGACCAAGCCCACCCATTTGCCGTGTGCTGGTTGAGTCGGCTTGACGAAACCGATCAAAAACGTAGGGCAGAAACTCAGCCTCGATGCCCTGTCCCGTATCGCTGACGAGCAACTCAATATTCGAATCCAGGCGCCGCAATCGCAGCTCGACCCTGCCGCCCGAAGGCGTGAATTTGATCGCATTCGACAACAGGTTCCATACGACCTGTTGCAAACGGCCGGAATCTCCAAAGGTGTGCCGGGCCGAAGGATCAAGCGTGACTTTGAGTTGGATGCCTTTCGATTCCGCCGCAAGCTGGACGGCGTCAATGGCAGCGTTAATTACAGAAGCGACATCAACTGGTTCCATATCCAGGCGCAGCTTCCCGGTAATCATTCGCGACACGTCTAAGATGTCTTCCACAAGTTGGGCTTGCGCTTTGGCGTTGCGATGGATCGTCTCCAGGGCCCGTTCTACCACTGTCGGGTCGAGCCTGCCGCTTCGCAGCATGTGAGACCATCCCATGATAGCGTTCAGGGGAGTGCGCAACTCATGAGAAACAGTCGCCAGGAACTCATCCTTCATGCGGTTGGCTGTCTCGGCTTCAGTGCGGGCCATCTGCTCTCGGACCAGTGAAGCACGCAGTCCTTCCTCTGCTTTCTTACGCTCTGCAATCTCAGCTTCGAGTGATCGTGCTTTCTGCTGTAATTGGAGAACGGCGCGGAGCCGCTGGTCCTGCGTTTCGAGTGCGGTATAGCTCTCCGCCGGTATTACTTCAGAGTGTTCGGCGCATATCTTCAGGAGCGGCCCCGCCAGCGCATCACGGCCAAAGACGTGCATTGGATAGGCACAGAACAATAGGAACGGGTGACTCTTTCCCAAATCATTCCAAAGTTCTTCCAGACGAATTGCTTCATCACATTTCTCTTCGGCCCAAAGCAGCGCGACCATTTCTCCGAAGATGCGCACCATTCGTCCGCCCTGTGCTGCTCTTTTGACGATGCCGCCAATAGTTTTCGAAAATCGTCGCGCGTCGGGCGATCCGTCAACCATGAACGTCGTCAGGGTATCGGCCGCGTCCAGCGACAGATATTGTCCCGAGGCTATGGCTTCGAAAACATCAAAGCCCGCGGTTGTTAGTAGTTCGTCAAGCTCTTCACGGTGCGCTTTGGTTGCGACTATGACGACCGCGTCGCCGGAATTGAGTCCGGTGCCAACAAAATCGTTTAGCGAGTTAAGTAGAAACGAATCTGCGTCGTAAAACTGTGCGCAGTGAGTTCCCTGAAGCTTTTGACTCCAGTTACTTTGCGGAATGAGCAAAGTAGCGAGGTCTTCGGGACTGCCTGCTAACAGGTCAGCGCTTTCGAGGGTGTCGTTATTGAGTTTGATCAAGAAAATCTCCCACGTGTCGTGCAAATCTCTTGCTTGCAAGTGAAATTTCGGCGACTGGGAAGTCAGCCTGCCGTCTTTGTCGAAAGACGCGGGGTGACGTCTTTAGTTGTCGTCTGGCACTCGTGATGGGGTCACGCGCGTATCTTAGCGATCTTTATCAGCCAAATCCACCCCTCTATTAAATGATACGGTGAGCTTTGTGTTGTTTTTCTGTGTCGATCACCTTTTCGATTAAACGCGAAGAGGCAAGCAAGCATGGGCCGTGAGTTCAGCCAAGTCTTACAGAACTATTACCGCCGGGTTTCTTGATTGGGCCTACTCTAATGGGGTGAAACTTGGCTGCTGCCGGCCCGGTCTGCATCGCAACTGTTGGTTTGAGTTTCGCTTTGTTGGAGGTAAGGAGGACAAGATGAAGGTTCTGCTAATAAACCCGGAATTTCCCGATACCTATTGGAGCTTCCGCCATGCTTTGCCGTTTGAAGGAAAGCGCTGCGCCTTTCCGCCTCTGGGACTCTTGACTGTCTCGGCGCTGCTTCCCAAGTCATGGGAGCGACGCCTGGTCGATATGAATGTGCGCTCTTTGAAAGAGTCGGACATCGAGTGGGCCGACATGGTTTTCGCCACCGCGATGCTGGTGCAAAAAGATTCGTTGCGCGAAGTCGTCAAGCGTTGCAAGCACCTCGGCAAAAAAGTCGTTCTGGGCGGGCCCTACGTAACAACCACGATCGAGGATTTACCGGAAGCCGATCACGTCTTTCTCGGTGAAGCTGAAACCACGCTGCCGCAGTTTGTGCAAGACCTGGAACGCGGGGAAGCCAAAGCATCTTACAAAGCCGCTGAACGCCCACCGCTTTCGGTTACACCAATCGCCGATTTTCATCTTGCGGAAATGAAACGCTACAGCGCGATGTCAATTCAGTATTCGCGCGGCTGTCCCTTCAGTTGCGAGTTTTGCGACATCATTGAGATCTACGGACGCGTGCCACGCACCAAGAGCAATCAGCAAGTCCTGGCCGAACTCGATGCGTTACGCGATCTTGGCTGGCGCGGGACAGTTTTTATTGTTGATGACAATTTCATCGGCAATAAAAAAAATGTGCGGCAGTTGTTGCCGGAGTTGACGCGCTGGCAGAAAGAGAATGGCCATCCCTTTTCGCTGCTCACGGAAGCCAGCGTAAATCTCGCCGATGACGAAGAGTTGCTGGGGAACATGCGCGAGGCCGGCTTCCGACGAGTTTTTCTTGGGATTGAAACTCCGGTTGAAGAGAGCCTGAAGGAAGCGCAAAAGTCACAGAACCGCGGTAACTTGTTGGACTCCGTTAAGCGCATTCAAAGTTATGGTATGGAAGTCATGGCCGGGTTTATCGTTGGCTTCGATAACGATCCGGACGATATTTTTGAGCGCCAGATTAACTTTATCCGTGAGAGCGCTATCCCACTGGCAATGGTGGGATTGCTCAATGCGCTTCCCGATACGCAACTCTGGAAGCGACTCGAGCGCGAGGGGCGTCTGTTGGGCGAAGCTTCCGGTAACAACACTGTGTGCACCTTCAACTTTGTGACGAAGATGGATCCGGCACGCTTGATTGCGGGTTATCAAGCCATCATGCGGACAATCTACAGTCCGGCCGAATACTATCGGCGCGCACTCGATTCCATGAAGCGGACCGAACAAAGCGGCACTGAGCCACAACATTACGACGTGCTGAACAGTATTGCTTCTCTGTTGCGTATTGCGATACGGCTCGGGGTGCTTGATCGCGAACGAAAAGAGTTTTGGCGTTTTCTCGCTAACACCATCACCGGGCATCATAAGAAACTGGCAGAGTCACTCCGGTTGGCGGCGATGGGATATCACTTTCGTAAGTTGAGTGAAGTATATGGCGCCAATTGATAAAGCCCGCTGAAGCGTTATGCAAGCAAGCTGCTGGCTTGCTTGACCGTTGAATGTCATTCAGCGATCGCAAACTAACAGTTTGCGTTACAGATCAATGCGCGCGCTGCCCACAGCTTTCGACCCTATGTGTGATACACTGCAAATGTAAATAGTTGGTTTCTTTAGAAAACCACTCTCGACATCAGGATTTACGCGTAGCGTTCCCCGTCCTTGTGCCGTCCAGTGCTTTCCAAATGCGACGAGCGCCAGGGAGAATCCGATGTCAGCAATCACGCCGTTCTGCTTTCAACTGCGCCAGTCAACAAGCCAACGGTCCAAACCAGCGCGGAAGTGTGCGCGGGCGCGGAGGGTATCGCAATGAGCCAACTATGGGCTATGCAGCGCGCGAACGGCGATTGGTTTGCACTCGATGACAAAGGGGCTTTTCGCGTTCCCGTTTTTCAAAGCAGCAGGGACGCCGCGCAAGCCAGAGCATTCAACGTTGAAATGCTTGTTTTTCATCCTGTGACTGTGGATGAAACCGTGCTCAAGGATCTGGGGCGTGCGAATGGCAGTAGCCCTTCACACTTTTGGCTCGTGGATCAGGAGGCGGTAAATCTGAAGCGTGGCCACCGGATCGACCACGCGCAACTTGTAATCCTGGCGCGGGGATCGGGAAAGGGTAATGGCAATGGCTAAAATGATTTGGTATTGCCATGACTGTGGAACGGTATTGCCTCTTTGGCAGATTCGGTGCCCAAACTGTCATCACTCGGGTATGAATGTGTTGCAGATTGCGGTGCTCGCGATGGTCGCGGTGCCGGCATTGTTTCTGCTAATCAGATTTCTTTAATCGAATGCGCACTGGTGGGAACGACTCGTGACCCAGGCAACTCTCAAGGAATGAAACATATGGCTGAGAAAAAAGAAAATAAGAAGAACGCTCCTGTCGACAAGGTGCACGAACAACAATGGCCCGGCATCGATTCGAGCTTCAGGCTGATCATCGTGGCCGCCCTGAGGACCAAACAATTGCTGCACGGCTCGGCGCCCAGGATCCAGGCAGATCCGCTCAAGCGACGAAACACCAGCATCGCCCTCGAAGAGGTAAAGCGGGGATTAGTGCCGTTCACGCGCTTCACAAAAGATGCCGCGGGCGTAAAGACGGTCGCGTCATGACTACGTTATACAAGGCGCGTGGTTACAACTTTACTCGACCAACCGTCAAACCCGCCGCAACTTCAACGACAGAGTTGCACGGCAACTTTAAGATGAACGGACTACGAATGTATCTGAGATCGGTGGGCCCGGAGCCGCGGACTGGCCCGGCAGTTTTCTATAGCCGGCGTGGTGATGGTCCATATTATCAGTGGCGCTACGAGGAGAAGGCAGGGCAGTGGCGTGGCTCGCGCGTGAATGTCTCTGAGTTTGCTCCGCGAGAACTCCTGATGGCTAATTGGAAAAACGTGCCTTCTGCCTTACAGGCAAAGCTCGGCGAACATTATTTGGACTAGTTGGAAATGATCGGTACAACCCTGCCGCGACCAGCCTCAACGGACAGACTGAGACTCAATTGGATCCAGAGCTTTCTGGTCGTAAGCCTGCACGTTTGCGGCTTGCTCTGTTTTTGGATTTGGCCACGCGCCATTGACCTGGCGCTGTTCCTGGGTTTGTATTTCTGTACTACCTTTGCCATCGGCATCGGCTATCACCGTCTACTAACGCACCGTGGATTTAAGTGTAATACCTGGCTGCGACGTATTCTTACCTGGATGGGCGCCGCGGCCTTGCAGGGTGGTCCCGCGCGTTGGGCCCGCATACATCGCCGCCATCATCAAGCCACCGACAAGCATGGCGATCCGCACACGCCGTTGATGGGGTTCCTGCATGCGCACATGGGTTGGATCATGCGACGTGACGCCGAAGAGGGCAGCGATTATCGCGAGTTGGTGCCCGATGTATCCGGGGACGACCCGTGGCTGCGAGTGCTGGACAAGGGAGCGCTGTTCACGTTGCCGTGGTTTTTGACCGGCATCTTTTGTTATGTCCTGGCGGGCTGGCGCGGCGTGCTATGGGGCACGATAGCGCGCACGTTGACGCTGTGGCATTTTACGTGGTGCATCAACAGCGTATGTCATGTGTGGGGACAGCGACCGAACAATACCAAAGACGAGAGTCGCAACGTGTGGTGGCTGGGTCTGGCAACCTTCGGTGAGGGCTGGCACAATAATCATCACGCGCGACCAACCGCGGCTGTACACGGATGGCAGTGGTATGAAGTGGATCTTTCCGGGTACGTCATCAGGTTGTTGGCGCGGGTGGGAATAATCTGGCAGGTGGTACGCGCGCCGCGGGGGTGAGGTGCTGTTGAGAAGCACCTATCGCGAGAGGTAGAAGATTTCATTGTCCATTTGTGATTGGACATTTCTCATTTGGCCGTGCGGCGATGATTTCCTTTTTCACGGAAGCTATGAGATTAGTTCCCAATGACGAATGAGAAACGTCAAATGACAAATGGAAAATGAAACCGTCTAACCTCGTCTTCGAACCGTAATCCGTCATTCTCCGAATGCCCGCGAGCAACTCTTCCCAACCTCCCCAGAAGCTTCCCGATAAGTATCGATATCCCGCATTTGCCGCTTTGCGACATCGCGATTTTCGCCTGCTATGGCTGGGCCAGATAGTATCTGTAACAGGATCGCAGATGCAGCTCGCGGCATTGCATTGGCATGTATGGTTGCTGACTAAATCCGCCTTTGCCCTGGGTATGTTGGGGTTCTTTCGTGGCGCTCCCATCATTTTGTGTTCGCTTGCCGGTGGTGTTTTTGCGGACGCAGTCGATCGCAAGCGTTTGATGATCATCATGCAAAGCGTGATGCTGGCAAGTGCCAGCTGCCTTACGCTATTGACCATCGCGGGTCTCAATCGTGTTTGGCCCATCTATTTGTTGACGGCGGTTGCTTCGGCGGCCACAGCGTTCGACACGCCGGCGCGGCAATCATTGATGCCGACGCTCGTACCCGCCCGCGACTTTCCCAACGCAATCAGCCTGGGTGTTACGGTCTTTTATTTTGCGATGATCGGCGGTCCGGCCCTGGCCGGTTTTCTTTTGGCGAGTCATGGCCCGGCAATCGTCTACGGCATAAACTCTGCATCTTATCTGGCAGTGATCGCCGCGTTGATCGCGATTCGCACCAGTGGACGCCCGGCTTTGAAAGAAGGTGAGGCCACTTCGCGGCTGAGCTTTGGTGCGCTGAAGGAAGGCCTGTCATTTGTTCGCAAGACGCCGATCATCGTCCAGACGATGACGCTGGATTTCGCCGCGACTTTTTTTGCTTCGGCAACGGCATTGCTGCCGATCTTTGCCGACAAAATTCTCAACGTGGGCGCGAGGGGCTTTGGACTGTTGTCGGCGGCGCCGGCAATTGGCGCGGTGATTACCGGACTGGTGATGGCACGGATGGGAACATTTCGCCGGCAGGGCAAACTCGTGGTTGGTTCAGTGGCAGTCTTTGGTCTGGCGACAATGGCTTTTGGTCTCTCTCGAGTTTTCTGGATTTCATTATTGATGCTGGCGCTGGCCGGAGCCGCGGACACTGTCAGCACGGTGTTGCGCCAGACTATTCGCCAACTGGTCACGCCGGATCATCTGCGCGGTCGTATGACTTCCATCAACATGGTGTTTTTCATGGGTGGACCGCAGCTCGGGGAAGTAGAGGCGGGCACGGTGGCGGCGTTGATCGGTGCGCCGCTCTCTGTCATGACTGGTGGCTTGGGTTCAATCCTGGCGGCCGGTATTGCGCTGATGAAGGCCAGGAGTCTGTTGAGCTATGAAGGCCATGAGGAGAGGGAGTAGGTGTGGGGTGTGGGGTGTAGTAAGAGGGAGTTCTTAGCGTAACGATCGTACTGCTGGGGATGTCGCGAGTGGGTGGAAGAGGTGAGCAGATTTTCCATTGGTCATTTCTCATAATTTCTCATTTGTCATTCGGTGGATTCAACTTACAAGTGCAACGGTGAATTGGTTTTATTCTGTCGCACTTCAAGTTGAATTCGCCAATGACAAATGGAAAATCTCTCACTACACCCTACACGTCACCCCCCATGGCTTAAGCGATGAATGAATGGTCAACCGCGGAAACGAGCACTCATCAGGACCACGTGATCGCGCACGTCATCGGCACCAGTGTGACCGGATACTTTGTATTGGATGAGTCGCTGCATATCCTGCTTGATATCGGATTCATCTGGACCGTCTATCTTGATGGCCAGATGGTCCTGCTGCCGCAAACTGCGGCCCTCAGGGAATTGGAAATTGAGGCCGAAGTGAGGAGTCAACTGAACGCAGAGATAGAGTCGCTTGAGCGAGATGGCCCATCCTCCGAGGGATTTGAGATCCTGACGCCCGCGCCGATAGATTGCGTGATCACCGAAGTTACATTTTTCGCCCGCGAGGATCGCAGACGATTGATATTGTTTGGCGAGTCGGCAAACCTGATTGTTGAAACCTCGTTGAGCACAGGTGAGATCGAAGTCCGCGCAGAAGAGTGAACGCTGAAGGGCGCGAGTGTCTTCGCTTTCATCTCATTCTCAGCCGGTTGAAACTGGTTGAGAATAAGAGGGCAACTTGTTGCGAGGCTCGAGTTGAATGACGAGGGCTAGTTAATTCACAGCTTCCAGGTGAGCAGACGCTGTTACGAAAACTATCTAAGAACAAGCAAGCTCTGCATCGACATCACCCGTTCGATATTCGTTAATTACTGAGTTATCACCACAATCTGATTATTGATCTGTTTGACTCCTTTCACGCTGCGCACCAGCTTTTCGACTTTAGCTTTCATCTCATCGGAAGGCGCCGTTCCAACCAGAACTACTTTCCCTTCATTCACCGTGGCCGTGATCCCGAGCTGGGACAAACTGGCATCGTCTCCCAACTTACTATCTATCGCAGCTTGAAGTTCGGTATCGTCGGGTGTGGCAACCGGCGTGGGATTCTGTTTTTCCGCTGACGAAGCCGCCACCGGATGTGTGGGAGTAAGATTGGGAGTGGCTGTTTGCAGTGGCGTAGCCGGAGTCGTGAGCAGCGCGGGTGGCGGCGCGGCAATCAGATCAGCAGCGGTTGTGTCGCCAATCTGGCCACTTATGGCAAGCAGCAACACGGTCGTCAGCAAAGTTGTAAGGACAACGATTCCTGCGTCAATCAGCGCGCGATTAGTGCCCGCTCTGTCTTGACCATAATGCCTGGAAGACACGCCTTTCTGCCTGGACCCTTTCCGCGGTGGAATAGGAACTTCCATCCTGCGTCTCGGTTGTGGCTCACGATAATGTCCCATTACTTTGCCTCGCTTGAATTCTAGCACCAACCGTAACGCAAACTGTTAGTTTGCGGATCGTTGAATGCCATTCAGCCGGACGCAAACTAACAGGTTTGCGTTACAATCGCCGCATGCCTACTGCCATCATTCATCATCCCGTTTTCGAGAAACATGACACTGGTCCACAACATCCGGAATCGCCGTCGCGCTATGCAGTTGTCATGGAAGCATTGCGTGGCAACATCGATCTATGGCCTTCGCTGCTCGAGGTGCAAGCAAGGGAGGCACCGCGCGGAGACGTGCAGGCTTGCCATACGCCGCAGATGTTCAAGACTGTAGAGCACGCCGTCAAAGACGGCCTCGGCTCATTGGATGTGGACACGACGGTTTCGCTGCATTCACTTGAAGCGGCACTGCATGGGGCAGGGGCCGCCTGTGAGGCTATCGACCTGGTAATGAGCGGAGCGGCGACCAACGCTTTTGTTCCCGTCCGTCCGCCCGGGCACCATGCTACTGCCGATCGGTCGATGGGCTTTTGCCTTTTCAACAACGTTGCGATTGCGGCTCGATACGCCCAATCGCGCTACGCGGAGATCGAGCGAGTGGCAATTGTTGACTGGGACGTTCATCACGGCAACGGCACGCAGGGAATCTTTTATGACGACCCGAAAGTATTTTTCTTTTCGCTGCACCAGTATCCCTGGTACCCCGGCACTGGAGCGCGTGGCGAAACAGGTATCGGTCGCGGACGAGGCTACACACTGAACGTTCCGTTGCGCGCGCAGACGCCGGCGCGCGAGCACAAGCGGGCACTGGAGGCGGGACTGCAGGACATCAATGAAAAGTTCCGTCCTGACTTAATAATCATTTCCGCCGGCTTTGACTCGCACCAGGGCGATCCTCTGGGCCAACTACTGCTGGATGATGACGACTTTGTAGCGATGACGCGAAACATCAGGGAGTGGGCCGACGAGACTTGCCAGGGGAGAATTGTTTCCTGTCTTGAGGGAGGCTATAACCTGAAAACTCTGGGCGGCACCGTGGTTGCTCACGTTAAGGAACTCAGTGCTGAATATCGCTAACCTGTCTTTTCCACACCGGGTTTCTGTTGTAACTAACTCCTTCGTGGAGTAAACTCCTCGCCGTTTAAGGCCTTCGGAGCACAATGTCTCAACGCTGATTGAAAGAAATCCCTCTTGAGTTCCTCCCGGATCAATCAAGGAACTCTGATAGCCGCTCCGAACATATGAGGGCATAACCCGATGGGCTATGCTCTCGGAGAAAAAAGAGTCATGCCAGACATCGAAATTACCTGCGTAGAGTGCAATTCCGCCTTCCCCTTTACGGAACGAGAGCAAGAATATTACCAGGAGCGAAACCTAACTCACCCCAAGCGTTGCAAGCCTTGCCGAGACGCCCGCCGCACTAACTTTGGATCACCCAGAGGAGCGGGTGGAGAACGTCAGCGCTTTGAAATCACGTGCGATCAATGCGGCAAGGTTGACTCGGTGCCTTTCAAACCCTCAAGCGGACGACCCGTTTTATGTGGCGAGTGTTTCAGCGCCAGCCGCGCACAGCCTCGCGCTTAGTTTGATTTAACCGTAACGGGAGCTGCTGGCTTGCGGGCCGACCTTAGCGGGACCGCAAACTAACAGTCTGCGCTTAAGTTTGATCACGCTTCCCAGGGCAGGCCAGGCCGACCGAAGTGACCGTAGTTCGTGGTCGATCGATAGATCGGCCTCAGTAAATCCAAACGCTCAATGATTGCCGCCGGGCGAAAGTCGAAGCCGCGCGAAAACTCGACCGCCGCCTCGTCATCTCCGGTGCCAAACGTTTCCACCTTAATCGAGACTGGTTGAGCTACCCCGATTGCGTAAGCAACCTGTACCTGTGCTTTGCCTGCAATTCCATTCTTAACGAGTTCGCGCGCCACAAAGCGACAAAAGTAAGCGCCGCTGCGATCCACCTTCGAAGGGTCCTTGCCACTAAAGGCGCCGCCGCCGTGGGGCGCCATACCACCATAACTGTCGACGATGATCTTGCGACCCGTCACGCCGCAGTCGGCGGAAGGTCCGCCATGAGAGAAGCTGCCGGTTGGATTCACCAGGAAACGTGTTTCCTGACTGAACCATGAACCGAGTCCGGCGGGCGCCAGTTTCTCGATTACATAATTTCTAATCTCGTTCTGATCGACACCTTCAAAATGTTGAGTTGACACCACCACATCCGAAACAAACTTTGGCTCGTTGCCTTCATAGATCACCGACACCTGGGTCTTGCTGTCGGGTCGTAAAAAGTTGACCACACCGGCGCGCCGATCGTCGGCCAGCTGTTTAGCCAGCTTGTGGGCCAGATGAATCGGCAGCGGCATCAGCTCAGGCGTTTCGTTTGACGCATAACCGAACATTATGCCCTGGTCGCCGGCGCCCTGATCGCCGTGTTCCGTCTTGGCGGAATCAACACCCTGGTTGATCTCCGCAGACTGTGTGGTCAGGAATTGAGTAATCGTTACGCCCTCGGCATTAAACGCTTCGTTGGGTTCGACATAACCGATCTCGTGAATTGCCTGACGGGTGATCTGTTCGTGATCGACTTTGCCGTTGGAAGTAATTTCTCCGGCCAGGACAACATTGCCGCCCTTGCACAGAACTTCGCAGGCGACGTGACTCTGCGCGTCCTGTTCGAGATAGGCATCGAGAATTGAGTCGGCGATCAGGTCGCAAACTTTGTCGGGATGTCCTTCGGAAACTGATTCAGAGCTGAAGGTAAAACGGGATTGCTTCGTAGTCATAGTGGGGAATCACCTCAAAAAAATAGGAATAGTCTCTTTACTGCGATCAACACGGACGACGATCCGCCGTGCATGAAACTGAAAACGCCACCAATCGCATCAGCAACGGGTGGCAAACGAACATTGGAGACCTGGCAGTTTCAGAAGCGAAGGGCTTCTGCACATCGGGGCGCTAAATTAGCAGCAGCCCCGGGCACCGTCTCCTGTTCGGTTGCCGGATCCTCGCGGATCGCTCGTGATGCGGGCGCGAGAGTAGCAAAGCACGTATTGAGATGCAAGCGGCTATTCGACGGTAAGACAAACTTCGGTTTGTCGATGATGAGACAAATCGATGCCCCAGAGGTGCCAGGTTATTCGTTGACCCAACATTTGAGTATTCGACGATTTCGACAAACTGAAGTTCGTCGGACAAATGGCCGCTCAAGTTGTCATCACCTGCTGAAAACGTTATAAGGACACTCTTATTTCTGTTCAGGACGTTCGGAGGGAGATAAAAGATTGCCGCAAAGTCGTCATAGAAAGATCTCAAAAGCCAAAAAGCGCCCCAGAGAAATGGCTGCTTACCGAGAAACAGCCAGGAGCACAAAAAACGAGCAGCAGCTTAAGACAATTGCGATTGTCGTCGCCGCGGCGCTGCTGGTCGCGATCGCTGGATATCTGTTGTACACGCGCACCGGCGCCAGGGAAAAAACGACTGCAACTGGCTTAAAGTATACCGATATAGTTGAAGGGACAGGCGCAAGCCCAAAGCGCGGCCAAATAGCTTCAGTGAAATATACCGGCTCCCTTACCAATGGAAAGGTTTTTGACAGCAGTGAAAAACCGGGTGGGAAACCTTTTGAGTTTCCAGTCGGCATGGGCCGGGCCATCAAGGGTTGGGATGAAGCGATTGCGACTATGAAGGTCGGCGGTAAACGTCACTTGATCATTCCGCCGGCGCTCGGCTATGGCGCCACGGGCCAGCCTCCGGACATTCCTCCCAATGCTACGCTGATTTTTGATGTTGAATTGGTTAGCGTGAAGTAAGACGAGCCGAGGATTCAAGAAGCGTATGTCCCCTCAAGGATCGACTGTCTTATGCCGGCGGATGGCGACACTCTTGGTCCCTATACTCTGGTCCGCATAATTGGACGCGGCGGGTTTGGCACGGGTTGGCTGGCTGAAAAGTGGACCAGCATTGGTACTCAAAGATCAATGACTCGCAGCCACCTGGTTGAAACCAGGTGAGAATGAGAACGAGATGACCGGCTTCTAAACAAGGGCGCTGGGCGAACTGCCCAAGCGCCCTTTTCCGTAGACTAACGCAGTCATTACTCCCAAAAGGATCTTGTCCACCAACTCCGCCAGCACTTGTTTGGACAGCAGTACCGCGGGCACCGGCTGCACCGCATAGGCGATGAAGAACGAAGGTATGGTGAGGACCAAAAACACTAATAAGCCAAAGCGCACCCCCTGCATCAGCAGTGGCTTATTTTCAACTCCTCTAGCGTAAATAAGCACCGAGCCGATAGCGAAACTCAAATACGCTAGTATGATGAAAGGCATTTTTTCCGTGCCTTCGGGGCGATAGTGTTGGGCAATTGGCATGTAATCCTGTTTCAACCAAATGGCGTGAATAAAAAAGCCGCTGAAGTTTGCCAGGATAAAGACCACTACAATTGTCAGGATCAATCGTACCTTATTCATTTTGAGGGGACCTCCGCTGCGAAGTTGGTAACGTTGGCGGCGCATCTTATCTTAGTTCGCTTGGATTGCGCCAGAATATGCTTTTGGAGTGCGTCGACGCGGCTGCCGCGCCGAGGATCCCGGCTGTCGGCGCTTTGGTCGCTGCGACTTGTCGCAGCAACCGTACCTTGAGAGGGTCATTGAGTGAGTGCGGAGTTGGCCGTCACAGGCCAAAGCGGAGACAAGTCACCGCACTCCAAAGGCAACGATGAACATCCGCGGAACTCCTTTCGTATTTTGTGTTGGCTGGAGGTGACGCATGAATCTTATCAGCACGCTGGCACTGGCAATGGGAAGCAGTTGGGTCTCGGGCATTCGTTTGTACGCCACAGTAGCCACACTTGGTTTGCTTGGGCGCTTCGCCCATCTCCCTCTGCCTGGCGAACTCGAAGTGCTAACAAATGGATGGATCATCGGTGTAGCCTCAGCCCTGTTTGTCATTGAATTCTTTGCCGACAAGATTCCGTATCTCGACAGCACCTGGGATGTGATTCACACGTTTATTCGGATTCCCGCGGGCGCGGTGCTGGCGGCCGCGGCCTTTGGCGATTTTGATCGCAAGGTGCAAATAGTGGCCTTGCTGGTGGGCGGAGGCTTGGCCTTGAGCGCGCACGGCACGAAAGCAACTGCGCGCGCCGCGGTAAACTTGAGTCCGGAACCGTTTTCAAACATCGTGGTGAGTCTGGTGGAGGACGTGGTGGCAATCGCCTCGATGGTGATGGCTTTCTTTCTCCCAATTGCCTTGATCATTTTGGTCACCGGCTTTGTCGTAATCTCACTTTTCCTTATGCCAAAGATTGCCCAGCTATTGCGAAAGGGATTAGGGCGACCATGGCGAGCTGCGGGATAGAGTGCGACGGAAATGAGACGAGAGGAAGAGAATGAGATACTCTTGTGACGGTCATATTGAAAGGAAGGTAAGCAGAAAAGGCAAAAATGACTTTGCGATCCTCACCGGATTTGTTCTTTACGCCAGCGGAGGATGGTTCGATGTCTCAACCAGACCCCGAGCAAGCGGATGGGCCACCTCCGTCTGTGCCTGAGGGGACCGACCCGGAAGCTAATGGCCTTCCAAAGACTCCCTATCGAATAGCAGCCTTCATTCTTACAGTTGTCATTGCTACGTATTCCTGGATCTTCAAAATGTGGGATGGCTCGGAATTTCCTGAAACGTTTGCCCACCCCGCTTATTGGCTATTCCTTGGTCTAATCTTCTTAGTCGCCGGCGTATGGGCATTCTTTGTTGGCAACAGGCGTAGCTGGTTTGATTTCGTTATTGTCGAAATGATGTTTCTAGCGGCGGCGGGCTTATTAATAGCATCCGTTTCTGTCGACCGTCAGGCTAGACCGTCCGCAAGCACTTTTACGGTCGTCTTGTTTACCTTAACCGACCACACCGGAAAGAAGGATGTTGGGAACAGTTTTCGAGACAACATTCAGAGGGAGTTGGAAGCGAGATATCGAAATGAAATCCTCGTTCTGCCGCGCGACAGGGAGATCAAGGGTGAAAAGCCCGAAGAGCAAGTTCTTGAAGCGCGTGCCTGGAGCGGCCGGAAGTCAGGCTGTCATCTGGCTGTCTGGGGCGAATTATCCACACACAAAGACGGACAGAGTTACGTGGTTCATTTACACTACGTCAGGGTATTTCCATTCGGAACTCAATCAAACCATGATGAACTTATCCCTTTTGACGAAGTAGACCATTCTTTGACGGCCAAACCGCTGGGAAGCGGAGGTGTTGGGGAAGATGCGATCAACGAGGTTACTAATCAAATCTCGGTGTCTTACGGCTTAGCAACTTACGACAAGGCAGACTACGAGGCGGCGCGACGAATCTTATCCACTCCGAGGACAGTTCTGTCAGAGTACTTTGCCGGGCGAGCTGCGTATGAATTGGCTGAGCAATCAACAAATGCTCGTCAGCTTTACGAAGAAGCCGAGGGTCACTTCCTGAAAGCAATCACTCTGGATGGCGACGCGAACGAGTTTAATGGTAGTTCCTTTCGGCAACTAGGAAAGATCCATGATTCCATATTCACGTATCTCATAACTGATCAGCCGCGGAAAGAGTCAGATAGTGCTATCATCGCTTACTCAAAAGCCGCCGAGATTTTCAAGGAGACGGGAGATTTATCCCGCTACGCTGACTCGCTAATTGGGCAAGCCAGAGCCACCTTTAACCTGAGTTCTATAGAACAGAGCCGGGTTGCTACCAATAAGGAACTAAAAGACGCAGAGGCCCTGCTCCACGAAGCTCTTAAGTACATCGGGGGGATTCCCGCCATGTACTCGGATGCTCAGAATATTCTTGGTTTTATTTATATTAGAAGACAGGACTATCTGAAGGCTATTCAGGCGTATGAGACTGCACTCGGGGCTTTCAAGCCCGAGAATACAGTCGACCGTTTGAATACACTCGGGTATCTCGGCGGGGCGCAAATTGAAGAGGGTCGGCTGACAGGTGACGAAGCGCTCTTCGACGAGGGCATGGGAAACCTTCGGCTCGCGTCTCAGACCTGTCAAGCCGGGACTTTCAGCGTTAGGTGTCACAACGTTCACAAGCTTGGAGGAAAAGCGTCATTCAGGTGGGCTCAACGATCACGAACAGGATCCCCTAAGTGGACGCGAGAAATTGACCGGGCTATCGCCGAATTCGAGCTGTCAAATGGCTTTGTTTCAAAGACTGGTTATGCGCAATTGTATGCCGAGTCCAAAGAACAGACTGCCCTGGCTAATATAGAGCGAGCGTCCACGGAGAGAGGTGATGAACGCCGTCGCCTCCTGAAAGCAGCTCTTACCGCGCTCACAGATGGGATTGATGCGTTAACGGTTGCCGGATTTGACGCCAGGCACCTTTATGAGAAGCGTGCTCAGTGTTACGACCGCCTCCGTTTAGACTCCATGGACCCGGCAATGAAGAACGAATATTTAAGGCTCGCTGATCAGGACATCGAGTCGACCAAAAGGCCAATATCAAAAACAATTGACGTACCGGGATAACGGAGCCAGGCAATTTGTTGACGTTAGCCGCATTTGATTTGTTCTTTGCCCCAGGTTAATCTCGTCAATCTCGTCAATCTCGTCAATCTCGTCAATCGCGCATAACCCCATGCTGGAGAGCAAAGCGATGAGTGCGAACACTCTTACCATTACCGACAATCGCACCGGCAAACAATATGAGCTGCCGATCGAGCAGGGCACGATCAAAGCCATGGACTTGCGTCAAATCAAGACGGCAGATGATGACTTTGGCTTGATGACTTACGATCCGGCATTCATGAATACGGCTTCATGCAAGAGCCGGATTACTTTCATCGATGGTGACAAAGGTATTCTCGAATACCGCGGCTATCCGATCGATCAACTCGCCGAGAAGAGTACCTATCTTGAAGTCGCCTACCTGCTTCTGAATGGTGAATTGCCAACCCAGGCGCAACTCCAGGATTGGAGCTGGAACATCACGCATCACACTTTTATCAACGAGAACATCAAGAAGGTGATGGACGGATTTCACTACAATGCGCATCCGATGGGTATGTTCGAATCAACTCTGGGTGCTTTGTCGACTTTTTATCCAGACGCGAAGGACATTTTTGAAAAGGATTGCCGGCAGAAACAGATTTATCGGCTGATTGCCAAAGTGCCCACCATCGCCGCGTTTGCTTTCCGGCATCGCATCGGCATGCAGTACGCTTATCCCGACAACGACCTAAGTTATGAAGGCAATTTCTTGAACATGATGTTCAAGACTACCGAGCTTACCTATAAGCCCAATGCGGTATTGGAACGGGCCTTGACAGTTCTCTTTATCCTACACGCAGACCACGAACAGAATTGCAGCACCAACGCCATGCGCAGTATAGGCAGCGCTCATACTGATCCCTTTTCGGCCTTGGGCGGCGCGGCGGCGGCGTTATATGGACCACTGCACGGTGGTGCTAACGAGATGGTCCTGCGGATGCTGAAGGAAATCGGCTCAGTCGACAAAGTGCCGGACTATATCAAGCGTGTGAAGGCCGGGGAATTCCGCCTGATGGGGTTTGGACATCGAGTGTACAAGAATTACGATCCGCGAGCGCGCATCATCAAGCAGGTAGCTGATGAAGTATTCGAGGTCACAGGTAAGGATCCGCTGCTCAAAATTGCGCTCGAGCTGGAGCGCATTGCGCTGGAAGATGAATATTTTGTGAAGCGTAAACTTTACCCGAACGTGGATTTTTACTCGGGCATCATCTACCAGGCAATGCGTTTCCCAGTGGACATGTTTCCGGTGCTGTTCGCGATTCCGCGCACTTCGGGGTGGCTGGCCCAATGGGTCGAGCTGCTCGAGGATACTGAGCAAAAGATTGCGCGCCCGCGGCAAATCTATTTGGGTCACCGCTCACGCGAATACGTGCCGCTCGAGCAACGGGGAACGGACATCAAAAGCGCGGCTGGTGTGTGACTTACAACAGGCTGCCAGCCTGTTGCGGATCATTAACGTGCCTTGGTGGTAAAGGCCGCAAGGCCGGCAGCCTGCAGTACATCAAATCCTGCGCGAATCGTAGGCCCAATGCAGGAGCGCCTGTCTCTGTACCGGCCGGCAGCTTAAATCGCACGGACGGCAGTTCTTTTCCAGCTGCGCTTCATGGCGACGTACAGCTTTCCACCGTTTGATCTGGAGCTTAGTTTGTGTCGGCCTCGGGTTCGGCAATCAACTCCCAGTGAATTCCTGTACCCATGCCGATCTGTTTCAGCAACACGCCGCCTTCATCATAAAAGTCATACATGCCTTCATGGAAATTTTGCTGATCGACAACGGTCGCACCGGGAATGATCTCGGTTGATCCATCGGGATAGGACACTTTGATGGCCATGGCAGGAATATCTTCATCCAAGGCGATGGAGAAGGGCAAGCTGAGCGGGGAGTGCGTGGCACGCGCATCCTGCGCGTGTTTCGAGTGAATTGTCTTTGGCAGAGGACCACGGGCGGGGAGTGCGTGGCACGCGCATCCTGCGCGTGTTTCGAGTGGAGGGATTGCCTCTTGCGGAGAACCACGGGCGGGACGCCCGTGCCACCGGTGTTCTATTTGAACCGGTAAGTAATGCGGCCCCGCGACAAATCATAGGGCGACATTTCCACGCTGACGCGGTCGCCGACCAAAATTCGTATGCGGTGTTTGCGCATCTTGCCTGAGATAGCCGCGAGCACGACGTGCTCGCTACCATCCAGTTGGACTTTAAAGAAGGCGTTGGGCTGCTTGTCGATTATGGTGCCCTCGGCTGGAATTAAATCATCTTTAGACAATCAAGTTCTCCTTCAAATGGAAGCAGTCAGAACCACCTGCGGTAGCGGGTGGGTTCCTCTTGTTGGGTACACGGCCCGAACGAAACCATTGCCCACCCGCTACCGCAGGTGGTCCTGACAGGAAGTTATCTACTCGCGCGACGGGGACGAAAGGAGCGTGTAAAGGCGCCATTCGAACGCGGCATAGATCCCGCCGGCTTCTTGTTGCTGCCTTCGCTCCTCTGCGCGCCGCCAAATCCCGCCGGTACGACACGTTTTACGTTTTGTCCCGTCAGGCGTTCGATGGCTCGCATCGAAAGTTCATCAACCGGCGTTACGATGGTAATCGCTTTGCCGCTGTTGCCCGCACGACCCGTACGACCAATGCGATGCACGTAATCTTCCGGCGCCGAGGGCACGTCATAATTGATCACATGCGAGACCAGGTCCACGTCCAACCCACGGGCCGCGATATCGGTCGCCACCAACACGCGTGTGCGGCCGTCGCGAAAGCCACGCAGCGCCGACTCGCGTTGTGATTGCGAGCGATCGGCGTGTATGCGATTAACCTTGTGGTCGCGCGCTTCCAGAATGTGCGAAAGACGTTCGGCGCCGCGACGTGTGCGGGTAAACACCAGCACTCTTTCAAAGCGTTCGCGTTCCAGCAAATCAAGCAGCAACGCGGTTTTCGATTCCGCCGCGACTGCATACGCTGTCTGCTCGACCATCATCGCCGCCTGTCCGCGGGGACTGACTTCGATCATCTTTGGTTGACGCATGGTGGTGCGCGCCAGTCGTTCAATTTCCGGGGACATGGTTGCCGAAAAGAGTAAGGTCTGGCGGTTAGTTGGTAAAGCCGAGAGCACGCGTCGAATTGCGGGTAGAAAACCCATATCGAGCATGCGGTCAGCTTCGTCCAGGACCAGCACTTCCACGAATGAAAGGTCGACAGAGCGTCGCTCCATCAGGTCGAGTAAACGTCCGGGGGTGGCAATCACCACGCTCGGATGCTTGCGCAGACCGTCGACTTGCCGGCTGGCACTTGCGCCGCCGATGATGGCCACACAACGATTGCGCTTGACCGGGTTAAGCTCACCATACATCTGCTCGATCTGGAGGGCCAATTCACGAGTGGGCGCAAGCACAAGCACGCGCACTCCCGGTTTCGACGACTCAGTGAGTCTTTGAATGATGGGAAGAAAAAATGCGGCAGTCTTGCCAGTGCCGGTTTCGGCACAACCAATCAAGTCCTCGCCGCGGAGGACAACAGGAATTGCTTTCTGTTGAATTGGTGTTGGTTCAGTGTATCCAAGAGATTCGCAACTGCGCACTTGCGCGGGGGCCAATCCCAGTTCAGAAAAATTCATAAGATCCTTAGTGTGACGCCGAGTCTTTACTCAAAGCGTCGCTTTGTAGTGTTCACACAGAACACGAGCCGTGAGGCCAATATCGATTAATTGCTATTTGCAATTATTTAGTGGTTGCTTGCCCAGATGTGGGGACGAACCACTGAATGGAGGGAGTGCTCCTGACCAACAAACAGTCAGCCAGGAGCTTCTCGGGCTTAAAGGGTATTACCAGCGTGGCTCGCGGTTACCACCGCCGCCGCCGCCGCCGCCGTAACCGCCGCCGCTGCGACCACCGCCGCCGCCGCCGCCGCTGCGATTACCACCGAATCCACCACGGTTGCCGCCGAATCCGCCTCGGCCACCACCGCCGCCGCCCCGATTTTCGCGGGGCTTGGCTTCGTTGACGTTTAGTGCGCGGCCGTTGACTTCCTTGCCATTGAATTGCGCGATCGCTGCTTCGCCCTCTTCTTTGCTGGACATTTCGACAAAGCCAAAGCCGCGTGAACGGCCTGTGTCACGATCTTCAACGACGCTCGCTGATTCAACCGTGCCGGCTGCCGAAAAAAGTTGCTGCAAATCCTCGCTGGAGGTCTGGAACGAGAGATTTCCTACGTAAAGTTTCATGGACATGTAGAGGTACCTTTCCCGTATTGGGAATGAAAGAAGCTGCGAATCGGACTGGCTTCGAAGTAACGGTAGTCAGCGAAGGACCGGGTTCGGGTGCTCACAGGAGCGCTTCTGAAGTTGAGAATCAGCCTGCTCTCGAACCATCCAAAACGCCAGCGCCAACTATCTTTTTGCGCGGAGCGCATCACCGTCGATGCGCGAGAGAAGGATTAACTGTGGCCCACTATGCACTAATAGCTGGGTAATAGCAAGGTGGGATTGGCCTTTCAGGTCCCAATTGGAATACGCCAGTCGTCCGCGGAGACCTCAAACCCATACGCTTTGAAGCGGACTTGTCCGCCTGCCGCAGCCCCGATTCGTCTTGCGATTGGACCTATTAACAGAGGTTGGCGCACAAGTGGGTAGTGGGTCAGTTTGATGTCCGATGAGCTTTAGCTTGTCGTAACGCCGCGACAAACTAAAGTTTGTCGGACATTTGCTGCGAAACTGACCCACTACCCCCACGTGCGCTCTCTAAACGGTACAGTTGATATCAAAAGTTATTGGTGCACCCAGCAGGGCTCGAACCTGCGACCTTCTGATCCGAAGTCAGACGCTCTATCCAACTGAGCTACGGGTGCACACAAAGGGAGCTCTGTCCTTTGTTCTTTGTACTTTGATTCTATGCTCAAGGCAAGCTGCACCATTGGAATGCGGAGCAACGAACAAAGTGCTAAGAACAAAGTAGTTCTTTCAGGGCTTGGCCGCCGGCTGATTCCCGGCCTGAAACTCTTTGCGGATGAAATGAACCATGCCGTCGATGTCCTTAGGCGTCAGCTTCTTTTCAAAAGCGGGCATCCCGTCGCCGCCTTTCGCGATCTGTTTGACGAAGTCCGCGTCGGAATGGTTCAGGGCGTGCCCGGTGCGCAGCGAAGGCGCTTTGATCTTCTTGCCTTCAATGACAGCAGTCTTGCCCTCGCCGGTGTCACCATGACAAACCGCGCAGTCTTTCGCGTAACTGGCACGCACGATCGCAAACTCGTCCGGAGTGGGACTGGCCGCGGCGGGCGCTTGTGTCGGGCTTGGTCTCACCGTCGTGACTATTTCAGTGTTGCCGGCGCAAGCCGTAAGCAGCATGCCGCCCGCAATAGCGACAATAGCTAACCTGGATAAGCTCATCAGTTATTCTCCCGGTGAAAAATAAACGTGAGTATAGCATGGTAGGTGGCACGTGCATCTTGCGCGTGATTCACGGGCGGTAGGCCCGGGCCACTTTTGCGCTTTGCGTTGCAACAACGCTGCTCGGTTGCAATCCAACACGGAACACCGCAGAATAAACTCGCACTCGAACCACGGATTGCTCGATAAAATCCGAGCCGCAAACCCGACTAGTACAATTCCAAAAGAAACGCTGCAGAGGTCCATCCATGAGTACTGACACAGAAACCGGCAACCTGGCGCGAGGCTCACTGCGCCTGGCTCCCCACACAGCCGAGATCGAAGACCCAAAACCAAAGTTGCCGCGCCAATTTGTGAACTTTACTTTTTATCGCGCGCGTCCAGAATGGCGCTTGCTTACCGAAGGCGAGCGACAGAGTTGCAGGGAAGCATTCCTCACTACCGTCGATGAGTTTCGGTCGCAGTTGATGATTCATACCTATTCCACCATCGGTCTGCGCACCAACACCGACTTTATGATCTGGCGCATCGGGTACGAGTTGGAGCCTTTTCAGGAGATGACAGCCGCCATCAACAAGTCGGAAATGGCCAAGTACCTCGAGCCGACCCAGTCGTTTCTTTCCATGACCAAGCGCTCGATGTACATCGACAAAGACAACCCTGACCACGTCGAAGATCGTTTGCACATTGTGCCCGGTAAGTCAGACTACCTGTTTGTTTATCCCTTCGTGAAAACTCGCGAATGGTATTCGCGGTCTCCTGAACAGCGACAGGAGATGATGGACGAACATATCCGGATCGGAACCAAATATCGCTCGGTCAAGCTGCATACGACCTATTCTTTCGGTCTTGATGATCAGGAGTTTGTGGTGGCCTTTGAGACGGACTATCCAGCCGATTTTCTGGACCTGGTTCAGGAACTGCGCGAAACGAAAGCGAGTTCGTTTACGCTGCGCGATACACCGATGTTCACCTGTCGCCGGCGCACGTTGGCTGAGTGTCTGGACGCGTTGGGATAAAAATCTTTTCCCAAAAGACGCAAAGAGGGCTAATCGCTTTTTTCCATTGCGTCTTTGTGCCTTTGCGGGAAAGTTCTTTCTGATAGTTGCGACCGTAACCTGAATGGGAAATCTGCGGATATTTCGGTCCATCTTTTTCTTCCTGCTCGCGTGTACCAGTGCCTTCGCGCAAACCCGGACCGAACCGGAATACCTCTGGTATGAAGCCGAAAACATGCGCGGCTTTTCGACCGACACGCTTCACGAACCGCTGCTGAATCCCTGGTACCTCAATCTCCCTAAATCCAAAGTACCCGGCTGGGCCATGAATGGACCAGGTGTTTCAGCCGAATGGACGCAGGGCGGTGAAAGCGAGTGGAATTCCGCCGCGGCCGGCGCCGACGAAACCAAAGCGACAATCTATCAGGACCTGGAGATACCGCGCGGAGGCGAATACAGGATTTGGGTCCGTTATGCGGATTGGGCCAACCAGAGCGAGAGCTTCACCATTAAGGTCACCCAACAGGGCAAAGAAGTCTTTCGTCATGAATTCGGGAGCAAGGATGTCGTTGATCCTCATGATGAAATAAGCATGTATTGGGGCTGGGCTTTCACCTGGGACGGAGCCGCCGCGACGTTGGATAAAGGCTCGGCTCGGCTTTCAATTGAAATCGAGAAAGCAGCCGGCGCCCGTCGCCACGTCGATTGTGTGCTCCTCACCAACGATCTCACCTTCACGCCGTCCGGAAGAAGCAAACCTGATTTTGCCGCCATGCGCTATCTGCGCGATTGGACCACTTCGCATGTTTCATTGTTGCCCCTCCTTGAGGAGCAGACGATGACTTCGGTGCCGGAACCCTGGCGCCGTCCGAAGGTTGCCGGTCGCGACTTTCTCATGCCCTGGAATATCGCAAAGGAGTTCTGGCCTCTTTACGACAAGCCTGCAGCGGAACGCCCGGTCTATCCCTTCAACGCGGAACCAATTGAAGAATTTGTTAAGAAGTATAGTGGTGCACGCGAAGTACCCATCTTCGATTCGAAACTGGTTGTGCCTGTTATCTATCTTAACAACCTGCCGGAATACCTGAAGGAGGGCAGCCACTTCTTACGCTATCTGCGCGAGACGCATGTTCCTTTTGTGGTGCTGATTAACTATGGAGCGGCGGAGTTTTCCCCCGCTGACGGCCAGGCTGCATTCAAGTTATTGACGGGCGAGTTGCGTGACCAGTTTCTCGGTTGGATCTCTGGAGAGAGTGTTGGGTTCGTCTGGGACCACGCGCCGCAGGAGTTGAAGATTACGCCGGAGATGTCGCGCCGGCAGTTACTGGAAGCACATCGAGTTTTCTATACGAACGCAATCGCCCGCAAGTGGGCTGAAACATTTCACACCCAGACTGGTCCGATGTGGGACAAGATGATTCCCGCCCAATCCACTTCCAGCACTTCATTCGCGCACGCATTGACTGATTGGGGCGTGCGCCTGATCGGTATGGAGACGGCGGCGGTGCAGCCAATGACGGCCATGCGCATTGCTTTTACACGCGGGGCCGCCCGACAGTACGGCGGCGCTTTCCTCTATTATCACGCGCCGAATTTCGGCGACAGCGCCACCACCTTTACCAAAGCGCAGAACTTTGCCGGCCCGGATAATTTCTTTCATTCACGCTATGGCGCCACCATGGGACCATCGCTGTCGTGGTACCGAAAGAGTTACTACCTCTACTACATGTCGGGCGCGTCAGCCATTTATCTTGAGCAGGGGTTCGATCAGTTTTTTAAGCCTGGACCAGGCGATCAGCCATTTCAACTGAATCCGCTGGGCCGCATAACGCACGAGTTCATGAATTTTGCAGAGAAGCATCCGGATCGCGGCACGCCTTATACCCCGATAGCTTTTCTGCTTGATCCGGCACACGGCTTTGAGATGACCGACTACCCGCAATGGCCGTTCGAACTCTCACAGATTAATCGCAGTGATCGCGCGCTGCGCGAGTTGTTTGGTGTTGCCTACTATCCCGGCACAGTCCTCGAAGGCGAGCCGGCCACCGCCGATCGACAGGCATTTGTATCGAGCGCCTTCGGCGACATCTTCGATGTGATCGTTGCGCCTGGGACCGCAGGCATCCTGCCTGCCTCAACCAACGCCGCGGCGAAGCCCGCCTTGAACAATTCACCCCTGGACGCTCTCAACTCCTATCGTGCCTTAGTCGTCGGAGGCACTATCGAATGGTCCAAAGAATGGACCCAGAGACTAACCGACTATGTGCGCAAGGGCGGAGTTGTTGTTCTGAATTCAGCGCAAATAAAAGGGCTGAGTGCGGAACTTTTAGGCGTTCGCTTGCTTGGCGTAAAGGATGAAGCTCACAACGCGCGCTGTCTGGCCCAGGGCGAGCCGCCACAGGATCTCTCGGGCCAGATATTTCGTTACGAGCGAGTCGCGACCAGCGGCAGTGAAGTTCTAATGGCGGTGCCGACCGGCGATCCGCTGGTGACTGTCAACAAAGTAGGACGCGGCAAGCTGGTGTTTGTGGCCCTGCCCGACCTTTTGGGCGAAGACGAACGCGTGACGCCGTTTGCCGCGCATTTACTCGCACACGTCTTTTCCGAGGCAACACCTGTCGCCGTGGACGGAGATGTCGAGCACCTCATCAACCGCACCGAACACGGCTGGGTTATAACGCTAATCAATAATAATGGAGTCATGAAGCCTCAACAGGGTATGGCCCAGGTCGACCGCCGGGCGGTCGTGACAGCCACAGTAGCGCTGCGTGGTCAGATTATTCAGAGCGCGCGCGAATGGACCGATGACCGGAGCCTCGAAGTAAACAAACAAGGGAAGGTCACCGTCAGCATTCCGCCCGGGGGAATCGCGATCGTTGAACTCAGTACCCGGTAACGGAAACTGTTAGTTTGCGGCGGTTGCGTGGCATTTAAGATCACACTAAAGCTAACCACTTGCGTTACATCGGTTACAATGTTTTCGGCATCGTATCAGCGTAGGCCGGCTGGAAGCTCGGCGAGGAGGTCGACGAACATCTATGAAATACCAACATTTGAAACCGGCGCTGGCGGTCTGTTTGATTTTACTTTCGGGAGCCGCTTACTCTGTGATTGGAGGCAAGCCACGTAAGATGCAAACGATTCCTACCGGAACCTGGGGCGGTACGAGCATCAGGCTGGAAATCGACGGGAGCACGGCGACCATAGAGTACGACTGCGCCAACGGCACGATTACCGGGCCGCTAAGGCTGGATCGGAACGGCAAGTTTAGCCTTCAGGGCACGCATGTCAGAGAACATGGCGGCCCCATTAGGATGAACGAAGAGCGGAAAGGCGAACCGGCGCGTTTCAGCGGTTGGACCGATGGCAAGAAAATGACATTGACCGTGACCCTGGCGAACAGTAATCAGGATGTCGGTACGTTTACATTGGTTCACGGTCAGGAAGGACGAATTCGAAAGTGCCGCTAGCCATCAACGTGCAGCGCCGGCAGGGGACTTGCAGTTTAGATTAATTGATGACTCAGTTCGAAATAGGGTACAGAACCGGGAGCCGTAGCTTCCGGATCCAACAGGCGGCGTCGTACTCGCACGGTGTTTCCCCTGAAAGAGTTGATGGCAAGTTTGAGTGGGGGATACGGTCGGCACCGCTCCCGGTTTTGTAACGAGAGCTCCCAGGTTTGGCGCACGGCCTCGTTTGCCTTAAGATGCGCGCGGCCGAATTGGACCAGGGGTAGAACAGACGATAGATGTCAGGAAAAATCGCGCGCAAGTTTTTGATTCGAGGCGAGGTCCAGGGCGTAGGCTACAGATTCTTTGCGCAGCGTGCGGCTGCCCAGCATCAGGTCGTTGGCTATGTGAAAAATCTGCCGGACGGAAGCGTTGAATCCCTCGTTGAAGGTCCAGCCCAAAGTGTTGAGGCCTACAGGAACGACCTGGCCACCGGGCCGCGCTTTGCAGTCGTAGAACAGGTTGAAGAGATTTTTGTCGATCCGACGGGACGGTATTCATTGTTTAGAGTTGAGCGGTAAGTAATGGAGCTTTGGTCTTTGATCTTGGGTCTTTGGTCTTTGAGATGAGTCACCCCACACTCTTCTCCGACTAAAAACCGAGGATGCTGAAGAACCTAAAACCTAAAACCTAAAACCAAAAATCAAAGATCAAAGATCGACAGACCAAAGACCAAAGACCAAAGACCAAAGACCAAAAACCAAAAACCAAAGACCCATGGACCATCTTAAAGCCTTAATTCGCGAAGTCCCCGACTTTCCCAAAGCCGGCATAAACTTTTACGACATCACCACGCTGCTTAAGCATCCAGAAGGTTTGCGCAATACAGTGGACGCGTTGGCGGCGGAATTTGAAGGCGAACAGGTCGACACTGTGATCGGTGTCGAGGCGCGTGGCTTTATTTTTGCCCCGGCCCTGGCCTATCACCTGAAAGCCGGATTCGTACCGGTGCGCAAGCCGCGCAAATTACCGGCTGAGTGTGCTTCGATCTCTTATGATCTTGAGTACGGCCAGGACACGCTCGAGATTCATCGCGATGCGGTCGGCAGCGGTCATCGCGTGATCATCGCGGATGACCTGTTAGCCACCGGAGGCACGGCCCGCGCAGTGATCGATCTGGTCGAAGGCCTCGGCGGCATAGTTGTAGGTTTGGTTTTCGTCGTCGAGCTGGAATTTCTTCCCGGTCGCAAAAAATTGGAAGGCTACGACGTAAGATCGCTGATCAAATACCAATCCTGAAGAAGATCCTGGGTACTTGGTACATTGTTCTTAGGTGTTGAATCGGACCTTGAGAGGAATCGAGGTCAAGACAGCCAGTACATCAAAGAACCAGGAACAAAATACGAAGCACAAACACCAGGAACAATCATCCCCTTGTACCATTCGCGGTTGAACCCTTACTATCTTGAACACAGGCTCCCGTAGCTCAGTTGCATAGAGCGCTCGCCTCCTAAGCGAGAGGTCGCGCGTTGGAATCGCGCCGGGGGCACCACTTTGACTGCTCATCCCTACCTGTCCGGGGGTTATTAGAAATATTCTTGACAGCAGTGAAGCGGTTTGTTAAGACTCGCCGCGAATTCCACGAAACAAAGAGAAATTAGTTTGGCTCGTGCGACACTCCGTGGAGTTCGCTACCTCTGAACTGTAATCGCTGTCTAATGCCTGTGGTTATGGTCGCACGACCACTCTCATGACGGGTGACCTCAACACCACCCTGGAGGAAAATTCCGTGAAAATCTCAAGATCAATAGCAATCGCATCCTTCTGTGCGTTACTAGTTGTTGCTTGCAACTTTACCGCACAGTCTCAGACCGCGGGTCAGGAAGTCAGACAAACCAACATCGCCCGCATCAGTGCTTTGGGATCAAGTGTCAGGTGGGACCTGGCCGTTCCTTACGCTTCGCTCACAGTCACTGTTTCCGCGCCCGATGGCCGCGTGTTCCGCAAGGAGCTCAAGGCGGGCTCCACGGCTGAATTCACACTTACTGACAATCAGGGCCAACGATTACCTGACGGGCCTTATACTTACGAATTGCGAATCGCCTCGGACTTATCGGCCTCTGCAAAAGCCACCTTACAAGCCACTCGAGGCAAGGACGATGATCCTGAGGAAGTACGCTCGACTCGCAAGCGTGCTGACCTCCAGGCCCTCGTTCAGTCCGGCACATTTTCAATCCTGCACGGCGCGGTTATCGTCGCGGGAGCTCAGGAAGAGCCACGTTCGCCGCGGCCGGTTAGCAACATCACGCCACAGCCAAAGCTTCTCGCAGAACCGATCTCTTTATTGAAACCTCGGCGGCATCATGCGTTCTTCTTCTCGCCGGATGATGTTATCCCCGACGATCTAATAGTGCAGGGCAGCGCCTGTGTCGGCCTTGATTGCGTCAACGGCGAAGTCTTTGGCTTTGACTCGATTAGGATCAAAGAGAACAACACGCGGATTCAATTTGACGATACGAGTACCAGCGCCGGCTTTCCGACCAACAACTGGCAGATAAGGGCGAACAGTTCAGCCAGTGGCGGCGCCAGTTTCCTGTCATTCGTGGACCAGGGAGCGACCGGTAATTCAGAGACGGGAACGATTGTGTTTGAAGTCGATGCGGGCGCACCGGCCAACTCAGTCAAGGTGGACAACACCGGGCGGGTTGGGCTGGGGACAGGCACGCCGGTGTTGAATCTGCATATTAACGATAGTGATACTCCGGCCACTCGACTGGAACAAAACAACTCGGGAGGCTTCACGGCACAGACCTGGGACGTCGCTGGTAACGAAGCCAACTTTTTCGTCCGCGATGTCACCGGCGGCTCGCGCCTGCCCTTCCGCATCAGACCCGGCGCGCCCACGAGCAGCATCGATATCTCCGCCGATGGGCGAGTTGGCATTGGCACAGCGAGCCCGACTAAGGCTTTAGATGTGGTCAAGACGGGCACCGATACAACCACCAATCACGCGGTAGTAAAAGTCCGGACAACTACCTCGTCAGCCGGGTTTGGCCCAGGGCTTATTGTGGACGGTTCCTCAATGCCCAGTGGGCGCAGTTGGTCCGTGTTCACAAGTGGCGCAAGTGATTTAGTCGGGACAACCGGCACTTTCAGTATTTTTGATGGCACAGCGTCAGCATCGCGATTGGCTATCGATAGCACTGGCCGCGTCGGTATTGGGACCACTGCTCCCACCGATACCCTGTCAGTAAATGGCACGGCGAGCAAACCAGGCGGCGGATCCTGGGCCGTGTTTTCGGATGAACGGTTAAAGAATATCAAAGGCAATTTCAACAGCGGGCTCAAAGCCGTGATGCAACTGCAGCCGCTTCGCTATGAATACCGGCCGAATAATGCGCTGGGTATCAAATCTGAAGGAGAACACATCGGCTTTGGTGCTAAGGCAGTGCAGCAGATTGTTCCTGAAGCCGTATCAACAACCGACCAGGGCTACCTGGTCGTCAATAACGACCCAATTCTCTGGACGATGCTCAACGCCATCAAGGAGCAGCAGAAAGAGATTGAACAACTGAAAGGCCAAGTCCGACAGTTACGCGCGGCCTCGCGTCGCCGGCGATAAGAAATCAAATCGCACGATGTCAGGCGCCGTAAGCCGACAGAATTGAAACCGACTGGCTCTTGTTTGTTCCGTGAGCCAGTCGGTAGTCTCATGCCAACCTGCTTATCATCGTTTGAGAGTAGGTCAACTTCGCAAGTGTCCGGTAGACTTTAGGAACTTCTGATAAGTTACGAACAGAGGTCTCTCAACCCGCGTAGCGGGTGCCAGAGTAAAGCCTGGGATGGCGCGCAGCGGAACCCCGAGAAGAAAGCTTCCAGCCGAGCCAGCGCTATGCTCACCGGCAACCGCATCCTTAATTAGTGCTCAACCAGCCCGCTCCCAGTTTCCAAAGACGGTTAACGTGCGTTAGCATGTGTCGGTTCGTTCGAGATGCTCGGTCGACTTGAACTAATTGATTCCGACATCAGTCCTGCCGGAATCTTAAGAGCCAACAACGCTAAGCGTTAACAGAAATCGCCCCCCGGGTCACATCCGATAAGACTGTTGTGGAATAGGCAGCCCTTTTTGCCGCGCCTTAACAGCATCTTGCCAATCGGAACCCTCAGGCGAAATCAGGGGAGTAACTTTGATGAAGCCAGAGATGTGGCACAACCCAAGACGAATTCTATTCTACGGTTTGCTCTTTGCTTTTTGTTTGGCGGGTATGATGCACGCCTCGACGACCATTTCATCGTCTCGTGCACTAAGCCCGGTCCCCTCCCCGCGTGGCGAATTTGCTGCTTATCAAAATTCGAACTCGCGACTGAGCAATCTAGAGCGACTTCTTTTCGTTGATCGAGCGAGCAAGATTGCGCCTCACGTGCTTGATGATACGGCCGACGGCAAAAGCACTTCGGTTGTGATCCTGCTTGCGGATCAGGCTGACGTCAGCGCGGCCTATGAGATCAAGGACCAGGATGAGCGAGGCTGGTATGTTTACAACACACTGACCAGGCACGCCGATCAAAGTCAGAAACAACTCAAGGCGTTTCTCGAATCCCGCGGAAAAACCTACCAGTCGTTCTGGGCGGCCAATATGATCGTAGCCACTGCCGATCGTTCCCTGGTTGAGTCGATCGCGGCCCGCGCGGATGTGGCACAAATTGACTCTAACAAACCGTCACGCTGGATCGAAGATCCTGAGATAGCCAACTTCAGCGACCCAACGAAACAGACCAACACTCCCGAGGCCATCGAAACGGGTGTGACGAATGTAAACGCTCCCGCGGTATGGGCGCTGGGCTTTAATGGGCAGGGCATCGTTATTGGCAATCAGGATACAGGCATGCGTTGGACACATAACGCCATTAAGCCGAAATATCGTGGCTGGGACGCAACCTTGATGACCGCCGATCACAATTACAACTGGCATGATTCTATCCACAGCGGCGGTGGTAGCTGTGGAGCCAACAGCCCCTTCCCGTGCGACGACAACTCTCATGGAACGCACACAACCGGGACAACTTCAGGAGATGACGGCGCGGGAAACCAGATCGGCGTCGCTCCGGGAGCAAAGTGGATCGGTTGCCGCAACATGGACCAGGGGAATGGCACACCGGCTACTTACACCGAGTGCTTCCAATTTTTCATCGCCCCCACTAACCTGGCTGGAACCAGCCCTAACCCGACGCTGCGTCCTCACGTTATGAACAACTCATGGGGGTGTCCGCCCAGCGAAGGTTGCGCCGCCGGCGCGTTAGAAACCATCATCAACAACACACAAGCATCCGGCATTTTCGTCGTAGCCTCCGCGGGCAACGACGGCTCTGCGTGCAGCAGCATTAGCACTGGGACGAACGCCGGCCCACCCTCAATCTATGAGGCGAGTTTCTCAGTGGGCGCGATAAGCGGAACCAGCAATGCGCTCCAAAGCTTTAGTAGCCGAGGTCCGAGCCTGTTCTACACTCCCAACCTCCTCAAGCCGAATATCTCGGCGCCTGGCGCCAGCGTTCGATCGTCTGTTCCTACGACGGATACCAGCTATAGCAGCTTTAGCGGCACTTCAATGGCGGGGCCGCACGTCGTTGGCGTGGTGGCACTGCTGTGGTCTGCGCGACCCCAATTGCTGCGCAATATCGCGGCGACCAAAGCTCTCTTGCAGAATACGGCCAACCCCAATGTTACCGTCAGCGCGCAGACCTGCGGGGGCATACCCTCGACTCAGATCCCCAATAATTCGTTCGGCTACGGCCGCGTCGATGCCCTCGCTGCCGTCAACTCGGGACCCACAATCAGCGGTCGAGTCTATTATCAGGACAGCGTCACGGGCGCGAAGAACGTTACGATGTCCCTGACGGGTTCGGGAGGATTTACGACGCGAACTACGAGCACCGACGTCAACGGTGACTACGCATTTCCAAATGTGCCCGCGGGCAACAACTATACGGTCACGCCTTCGCGCGCAGCTGAAGTTCATGATCCGAGTATTACCGCTTTTGACGCTTCCCAGGCGGCGAGGTTCGCGGCCAATCTAACTACACTTACGACCAATCAGCAGACGGCGGCAGATTCGAGCAATAACGGAGCAGTGTCGCCGTTTGATGCTTCGCAGATTGCGCGTTATGAGGCGAGCATCCCTTCTCCGGGCAGCATTGCCGGCAGTTGGAAGTTCACAGCCGCGAGTCTGACTTTTAACAGCCTCAGCGCAGATCAGACTAATCAGGACCTGAAGGCAATACTGGTGGGCGATGTATCGGGGAATTGGACGCCTGCTGGTCCAATCACTTCCGGACCATCGTCACCAGAAGGAACAGCGACGATTCCTGTATCACTGCCCATCAAACAAGATCCGCCCGGTGGCCCCAGCACAATTCCCGTTACTGTCGGCCCTACCACTGGTCAGGGCATTGGCGCTTATGCGTTCGACATCAGCTTCAACCAGGCGGTGCTGACGCCGCAGGCCACGCCCTTCGACACGACCGGCACAC
>JAOAPY010000015.1 GCA_025463135.1 Acidobacteriota bacterium | reverse complement strand
CTCCCAAGGCTGACTCATCAACCTGTGGCTGGCCCGAGTTCAACAGCACCAGCAAGCCCGCATCATCCGCCTGACCCGTGTCATAAACTATTGCATCCTGCAGATTCGTTGTTGTGACCGCTGTGCCACTTGGGAAGTCCGAAGCGTTGGCGCGGAACAGCGCCACTGCATCGGCGCCGTTCTGCAAGGTGCCGTTGGCGAAAGTGATATCCACACCCGGCACCGCGCTGTTGCCAATGGTGAAGTAACCCTGAGCATTCGTAGTAAAGCCATCCAGATCAAAAGCGGCATAAGACTGGTCGGTACTGCCGTTAAAGAAGACGACCACCAGCCCGTTCAGAGAAGTGTTACCGGCGCCGCCATCGAACAACTCGACAAACTCTCCAGTGTCAGTGCCGGTCTGATCTGAATCGACTTCATTGATGATTACACTCAGCGCCGGCGTCGGCGTCGGACTTGGAGATGGACTCGGCGACGGCGATGGCGACGGACTTGGAGAAGGACTCGGCGACGGCGACGGAGATGGATTGGGTGATGGCGACGGCGATGGATTCGGTGATGGCGATGGTGAGACACTGGGCGACGGACTTGGCGAACCACCAGGCGTGGGCCCACTGTTCAAGTTCTGCGGATCACTGGTAATCAATTGGAAGTCGTTGAAGTTGTCGCCCGTGTCCTGCGTGCTGTCACTGCCGCCGCCAGGTTTGCGTTCATAACTTTGATTGGCATCGCTGGTCAGCGGCGCCAGATTGGTACCTTCCTTGAAGGCCGAACCCGCGCTCATGCCTACCTGATCGACTATCGAATCATCAGGCAGAGTAACGGCGATGCCGCCATCATTAGTGATGCCGCTCGTGTAGGTCTGATCACCCGCAACACTGCCGCTGTAGCCGTTGGCACTGCTGTTGGTAGCCAGGAAATGTCGACGCGCGGGAATACTCGTGCCATTCGCAATCGTCAAGCGCGTAGTAACACCGGCGGCATTGTTAGAGCCGCGAATCTTCCAGCCACTGACATCAACTGAACTATCGCTATTGTTATAGAGCTCGATGAATTCATCGTTAGCGCCGCTCGGCCCGCGAGTGCGGAATTCACTGATCACCACCGGCGGTGTTGGCGTAGGCGAGCCAGTCGGGCTGGGCGATGCTGAGGGAGTCGGACTCGGTGACGGTGACACGCCGGGCGAAGGACTGGGACTTGGCGATGGACCCGTCACGGTCAAGGTCGCCGGCGCCGAATCGACACCGCGGGCAGACGCGAAAATCTGCGCGGCGCCGCCACCGATCCCGGTCGCCAAGCCGGAATTGGTCACGGTCGCGATGCCGGTGTCGCTTGATCTCCACTTGAAAATTACGTCATTGACTTGCTGGCCACTCTGATTAAAAGCCCTGGCCGTGAATTGTTGTTGCGATCCCGTGGCTATGGTTGCGGACGAAGGTGAGACCTGGATCTGAGTAATCGGAGGACTGGCGACAAAAGGCGCGCCGTCAAGTTTCGTCCCGGGACTAAATAATCTGCCGCCGCTGTTCGGCGCGGTTTGGTGCAAGGCAAAACCGCCGGTGACATCCGGTGAGCGAGTCAGTGACTCACTGCTATCGCCGGCCAGTCCCGTCGACCCTCCGTAAGTAAAGGTACTGACTTCTACATCAGAGAGATCACGCAACGTGACGACTCCACCTGTATTCCCCAGAGATAATCCTCCGGTCGATGCTTTGAAAACGAGCGCGCCTCCAAAGATTGGATCAGTGGGATTTGGAGTACCGCCGCCGAATACAACCACCGCCGTTCCCGCGCTTACGATTGTCCCGCCGGCAAAGGTATGACGAATCGTGCTGTTGCCGCTGGTACCGCGCGTAAGCAGGTCAAACCCGCTGATGTCGATATCGCGAGTTGTTGTGTTCACAAGTTCAACAAACTCGTCCTGAGTGGCGCTGCGTGTGCCATCGTGATTAGCATCGCCGGCGGTCCCGGCTGGCGGATCGGCAAGGACCTCGTTGATCAGAATGTCCCGCAGGGAACTGCCGGTGAAAGTAACCGCGACAGGGTTACTGGCCTGGTTGTCAGCTTGTATTACCGGATCCACAATGCCGGCGCCGCGGAAGTTGGCCGGCACAAACACATGAACCTCATCCAGGCCCGGCAGCTCTGCGGATCGCAAAACTGCTTCCACGTTCACGGCTTGTCCGGCAAACGTCGCTGTAACGTGGGCGGCGTTACGAACACCGGTGGCAAAAATGATCAGGCGCAGCCTGCCGTTGGTCGGATCAAACGGCCCCGCCACAAGCGTGTCCGCATTGAGAATGACACCTTCGCCGGTTCCGGTTCCGCCGTAGGTGAAAATGCCGGGCGCAGTTGACAGGACCATGATCGAGCCCGTTGAGGGAAAGCCTTCAGCGTTGGTGACCACTACGGTGGCCGGGCCGACCGCGGTCTGGGGCGGATTTAGAAAAACAACCTGGCCGGGAGAAACATAGAGTATCTGGGCCAAACGGCCATTGACGCTGACGCTGGTGCCCGCCACCGAAAGCGGAAAAGTGCCGTCACTGAGTGGCTGGGCCTGCTCTGAACTCAAGGCCAACGAGCCACCCTGGGCAATGGTGATGCTGTCGGGAGCAATCGCTTTGGGTGACGAGGGATCATTGCCCAGTGAAGCCCCATTCAAAACTGTCAGCGTTCCGGAACTGGCGCGCGGCGATAGCTCTGTACTGTAAATCTCAGAATTGTTATTGAAGGTGGTGTCCGAAACAGCGCCGGATAAGAGCCGCGGGAAACTGAACACGGCCGCACTGCCATCGTCATTGAGCGATGACACTACTTCGGCTGTGGCGGTCCCTGGAGCAGCGGTGATCTGTGTCAACGCACCCGTAGGTACGTCGTAAAGAAAAAGTTCTACACCGCCATCGCTGTTTGTCCCGAGCGGATTGCGTCGCGTTGCAAAAGTAATTCGCTTACCGTCACCGCTGATCGAGGGATTGAGCGGCACGTCCGTCGCACGCGCCAGGAGGGTCGTCAGCTGGCGCGTGCCGCTTGCTCGCGAGTCAAACAGAAAAACCTGAGTGGTGTTTGTCGCCGTCTGCTGAGCGTAAGCCACGCGTGTGCCATCGTCACTGATAGCGCGCCCATAAGTCAGGGCCAGGGTATTCACATTCGCGGCGATGATCTGGACCGCGGCTGTTTGCCGGTTGTAGATAACCAGGTCGCGGTGCGGTGCTGCTGTAGTGCCAGTGTCGCGCACATAGGCAACTTGCGACGCATTGCCGCTGATCTTTACATTACTGACTCCGACGCTGCCAACCGTGTTCGTGATCTGTGTAAAGCTCAGTGAGGAACTGTCGTAAACAAACGCTTCCAAATTAGCATCGGAGTTCTGATTAGCCAGATTGCGGTTCGAAGCAAAGGCAATGAAGCGGCCGTCGTCGCTGATCGATGGTTGAAAGTTACCGTCCTGGACTCGCGAGCTTTCACTGGCGGGTGTTGTCTCCGTAATCTGTCTTAACGTGTTGCCGTCGAAGAGAAAAATTTCGGAGTTGCCATCCAGGTTCCTGCCCAGCAGGTCGCTGCTGGAAGCGAAGGCGATGCGCGAGCCGTCTTGCGATATTCCCGGAGCGACCGCACGGCTGAGAGCCAGACGCAGAAACTGCGCGGGGTTAACCGTGATATCTCCGCGAAAGGCGTGGAACCCGCTGGCGCCGCCGGTGTTTGACAGATCCTCTGTCGACTCAAAAGCGATGCGGTGACCGTCGCCGCTCATGGAAGGATTGAGATTGATACCGGTTTCCGCAGTGTTGGTAATACGTCGCAGCACAGTATCAGACTGCGAAGCGCCCGGCCACAGAATGGCGATGCCGACCACAGCGACCGCAAGCGCCAACGCGACCAGAAGTCTGGCGCGCGGCAAGAGGGAGGCCTTAGCGAAATTATGGTTGACTTGGGGCACTAGGGCGAATGCTCAAAAACCATCCGAGAGTTATGTGCGATATATCCGGGCTGAAATGATCAGCTACGACGAGCGATACTTGCTGGAAACTCTTTCCCGCGGCCTGGAGTAATGCGGCCGCGCATACCTGAATGCGGGAAGAACGCGGGACAGCGGTCACCTGTCATGAAGACGACGAACAAGGAGGTTGAGGTCCTCGGTTCCCTTAATTTTTCCGGCGCGCGCATTTTACACGTTTCCCCTCATAGGACAAAGCGATTTGCTCTAACCCGGGACCGCACGCTTGCAGCGTGCCAGTCGGTCTCGATCACGACCCTCGCAGGTCAGTGAGTTCTTTGGATTGAGAAATCGTCCTTGCTTCGCTATCTTAAAGTCGCTTCTTTAATGATTGAATCTCCTTAGGCTTCTCATATGAAAATTCTCGTCAGCGGTTCGCACGGTTTGGTCGGCACGGCGTTAGTCAGTTCATTGCGCAGCGCCGGGCACGAGGTCTTTGCGCTCGTGAGGCATGCGCCGAATTCTCAATCCGAGGTTGAATGGTATCCCGAGCGTGGCAGCCTGGCGCTGGCGCGTTTGGAAGGAATGGACGCCGTGGTCCATCTGGCGGGGGAGAGCATTGCCGATGGCCGTTGGAACGAAAAGAAGAAACAGCGCATACGCGAGAGCAGGGTCAAGGGAACGACCGTGCTCAGCGAAGCGCTTTCGAATTTGAAACATCCGCCCGCAACACTGATCTCCGCATCGGCGATTGGTTACTACGGCAACCGCGGCGATCTGATTCTGACTGAGCAAACCGCGCCCGGCAACGATTTCCTTTCCAGCGTGTGTGCGGAATGGGAACAAGCGACTGAGTCAGCGAGAGAGAAGGGAATGCGCGTAGTGCTCGCTCGCTTCGGAGTAATTCTTAGTGCCGACGGTGGAGCGCTGAAGCAGATGCTGCCGCCATTTCGCATGGGTGTAGGCGGAAGAGTGGGCAGCGGTCAGCAATGGATGAGTTGGATTGCGCTTGATGACGTCATCGGCGCACTGACGTGCGCCATTGATAAGGACTCACTGGAGGGCCCAGTGAATTTCGTCGCGCCAAATCCGGTGAGAAACGCGGAATTCACAAAGGCGTTGGGCAAAGCGTTATCACGGCCGACGATCTTTCCGATACCGGCATTTGCGGTACGGTTTGCTTTTGGAGAGATGGCCGATGCGCTACTGCTGGCCAGTCAACGCGTGCAGCCGGCGCAGCTTTCGGGCGCAGGCTACCAGTTTAAGTTTGCTGAAATCGATGGGGCACTGGCGCGCGTGCTTGAGAAGACTCGTTGAACCTCCGCAAAGCGTTGGTCGATTGACTAGTCTATGGAAGGAAAGAGAGCAGATAGGTCAGGGCAGTCAGGAAGGGGACCCTGTCCCCGCACTAGTCTCTCCAGAGTCAATGTTCAGAGTGCCCCTGAATTCAGGCAGGTTGAAAATTGAACTCTAGTTGAATGGTTTCGAGCGTGAGCGGGGACAGGGCCCCTTTCCTGACTGTCCTTTAGTTAGGTGGGAGAATATTCGAATCTTCGAGCCCGCGAAACTCATCGAGTGCTTCAAACACTTCCAGCGCATACTTCACATTCCCAAACGGTGCTGACACCTGCACGCCCTGAATAATATCGCGCACTTCCAATAAAGACTCGCGGGCGATCTTCAAGCCTTCATCGCGACCGGCCTCTTTACTGATGGCCGAAGCAGCGCGCATGCGTTCCATGATCGAGGGCGTGACGCGCACACCGGGCACTTCGTTGTGCATGAACTCGGCATTACGGAACGAAACCAGTGGCCAGATGCCCGCGATGATCGGAATACGTACGTGTTCAATGCTCTTGATAAAGTCGCGTAGCTGATCGGTATCGAACACCGGCTGCGTGATCGCGTATTGCGCTCCGGCCTCGACCTTGTATTCAAAACGTCGCAGTTCTTCTTCAGGATTGATCGCTCCCGGATTGACACCCACGCCAATACAGAACGCTGTTGGCTCGCCAATAGGGTTATTGCCGAGATCCAAACCGTGGTTCAACTTATTGACCATGTTCGTCAGGCCGATGGCGTCGATATCAAAAACCGCGGTGGCGTCAGGATAGGGACCCATCTTCGGCGGATCGCCGGTAATGATCAGCAGGTTTCTAAGTCCCAAAGCCGCGGCGCCCAGCAGGTCCGACATCATGCCCAGCAAGTTGCGATCGCGGCAGCAATAGTGAAGCACAGATTCGATACCAATCTGTTGCTCGACCAGCACCGCCGTAGCCAGGGCACTCATGCGTGACTGCGCGCGCGCGCCGTCGGGAATGTTCACACCGTCGACGCCGGCTGTCTTGAGCAGGCGAATGGACTCGAGCGTCTTGTGCGCATCGACGCCCTTGGGCGGAAGCACTTCCACCGAAGTAACAAACTCGCCGTTGGTAATCTTCCGTGACCACTGCGAACGCTCGGCCGGTGGAATTACCTTGATATCGGGCGGCGTAATATCGTGTACGTGTGCGGCGGCGCCCGTGCTCATCACCATGCTTTGCGCGCGCGGTGAGGCGGCACGCACTGCATCCGAAATAAGTTTGATATGCGCAGGCGTGGTGCCGCAGCAACCGCCGATGAAACGCGCGCCGGACTGGATGAAGCGCTTCGCAAACTTGGACATGTATTCGGGAGAGCACATGTAGAACTGTCGCCCCTGCACGTCGCGCGGTAAGCCGGCATTGGGTTGGGCCGACAGTTTTTTCTTTGTCACCGCGCGCATCTTCTCGAGCGCGTTCAAAATTATTGCCGGACCGACGCCGCAGTTCAGGCCGACAACATCGGCGCCCCATTCATCCAGGCGAGCGGTGAAAACCTCAGGCGTGGTTCCAAACGACGTGTTGCCGTCAATCTGGATGGTTATTTGGGCAATGATTGGTAAGTCGCTGAGCTCGCGCACGGCGCGGATCGCCTGCCTTAATTCAGAAATGTCGGAAAAGGTTTCAATGCAGAACAGATCGACGCCGCCCTCGAGCAACGCTTCGGCCTGGGCCTTAAAGAGGTCTTTGGCTTCGTCGTACGAGGTTGGTCCATAAGGCTCGATGCGCAAACCCAATGGTCCGATAGCACCGGCGACGTAGGCCTTGTCGCCCGCCGCCTGGTTGGCGATGCGCGCGGCGGAAATGTTTATTTCGCGCAGGTTGCCTTCGAGACCGTACTGATTCAGGTTGTGAGCGGTCGCGCCGAAAGTGTTGGTTTCGATAATCTCCGCGCCGGCGCGTACATATTCGCCGTGGATCTCGCGCACCAGATCCGGGTTGCTGATATTCAATTCGTCGTAGCAGCGATTGATATAGACGCCTTTGGCATACAGCATCGTGCCCATCGCGCCATCGATGACGTGGATACCGTCGCGATCCAATAGCTCTCTGAAGTCTTTCATTTCAGTCGTCAGTGGTCAGTAGTCAGTGGTTGAGTTTGGGTCAGTTCCTGGATTCTCAGGCACGGCATCGTAGTTTGCATTACAAGTACAACTGACCACAGACAACTGTCTAAGTAAAAATCCCGCGCCAAGCAGCGCGGGACTTCCTGATCTAAGAAGTTTTCGGTTCGGGTCCTTCCGGACTTGCTCCGAGCTGTTTAGCCGTTTGTTTTACGTGGCCGCAAGTCGCCTTAACTCACCACGTTTGTCATTTGTGCTTATACGCCTGACGGATTGGGGCTGTCAAGGATGCGTGCTGAATTAGGCGCCGGCGCTGAACTATGTACCGCAGGCTGCCAGCGTACTGTCTCCAGTCCCGGTAGTGGGTCAGTTTCGCAGCAAATGTCCGACAAACTTTAGTTTGTCGTTTTCCTTGTTAGGAAGCATTTTCCGAAGCTAGACGACAAGCTGAAGCTCGTCGGACAAACTTCAAAAGCTTATCGGACATCAAACTGCACCACTAAATCCAGTCCCAGCCGCCTTGACAGATCTACTGATATTTTGGCTGAATGCGGTGTCATCTTCTCTCTGCAATTATTTATGAAAGATCGGAGTCGTATCTCTCCCCCAATAATGCGGGAGCGTTGCTTTACCCTACTTTGAGTTCACATTTCAGCCAGAGGTTCAATTACGCATGAGCACACCAATTGACGCCACCGGTACTAGCGCTGCCTCGTTGGATACCAAAGGATTCTTTGGTCACCCACGCGGACTGTCTACGCTCTTCTTCACGGAGATGTGGGAGCGCTTCAGCTTTTACGGACTGCGGGCGATTCTCTTCCTTTATATGACGGCTGAGTTGTCGAAGGGCGGTCTGGCGTTCGATCGTCCCTATGCCGGATTGATAATGGGCACTTATACGTCGTCAGTCTACTGGACGCCCCTGGTGGGCGGCTGGATTGCGGACAAGTGGTTGGGAGCACGCCGCGCGGTGCTGGTGGGCGGCATCATCATCGCCTGCGGTCATTTTTCGATGGCCATCAGAACGATGCCGAACTTTTATATCGGCCTCGCCCTTATCGCGATTGGCACCGGCTTCCTAAAACCCAACGTGAGCACGATGGTAGGCGATCTCTATGACGAGAACGACAAACGACGCGACGCGGGCTTTTCGATCTTCTATATGGGAATCAATCTGGGTGCGTTGTTGGCGCCGCTGGTAGTTGGCTACCTGGGCCAGAATATTGAATGGCATTACGGATTTGGGGCCGCCGGCGTATTCATGGTGCTCGGCTTGTTGCAGTATGTTTTGGGCAAGAACCGCCTGCGCGGAGTCGGCGAGCGCAAGGTCCCAAACACAGTTTCCGATCTTGCCCAGGTAGATAAAATCGGAAGCGAAGTGGAGCAGGCCGGATTTGACATGGTCACGGCAGTGCTCGCGGTCGTGGCTGGCGTTCTAATGTTCATGGCCGGTGTGCATTGGGGCGGCGCCGGGCTCGTAGGCGGAATTTTTCCGGGAGTCGTAGGATTCTTTTTCGGCTACATCGCAGGCACTATGCGACACCTGAATCGCGATGAGGCGCTGCGGGTAGGCGTCATCTTCATTCTGTTTGTCTTCGCGATAATTTTTTGGATGTCGTTTGAACAGGCGGCAACCAGCTTGACGCTATTTGCCGATAAGTTAACTCGCCTCAGTTTGGGTAGCTTTAGATTTCCTTCCAGCTGGTATCAATCGGTGGAACCGGTATTTGTAGTCTTGTTGGCGCCGGTGTTTGCGATCATTTGGCAAGGACTGGGACGAAGAAACCCATCCAGCCCGATGAAGTTCGCGTACGGCCTGGTCCTGGCGGCGGCTGCATTTGCTGTGGTTGCCTTTGCTTCGACACTGGTCCCGGTGAAGGGCGGCGGCGGCGATCTGAGTGAGTTCCAAAAAGTAAGTCCGATGTGGCTGGTGGTTGTTTACTTTCTGCAGGCGCTGGGCGAATTGTGTCTCAGCCCGGTTGGTCTAAGTACGGTAACCAAGGTTTCGCCGGGCCGCATGGTCGGACTAATGATGGGCGTGTGGTTTCTGGCGCTGTCTATTGGTAATTTTCTCGCCGGGATCATGGGCGGCATGTTCAATGAGAAACAAGAAGGGGCGTTGGTCAAAATGTTTGGCACCGTCGCCGGTATTACGATCGTGGCCGCTGTCGTTCTCGCTTTATTAACACCGCTGATCAGAAAGATGACACCGCGCTCAGCATGAGCCACAAAACGAAAAGTCAAATTTTCATCGGGCAGTCGGGAAGGGGACCCTGTCCCCGCTTCAAGGTGGGGCATTTTCACATCACAGGAGCGGAGACAGGGTCCCCTTCCTGACTTGTCCGAGGCCAACTTGAATTCTTGATACGGTGAGATAAATTTCCAGAAAACCGTTTAGACGCAAATCAGGAGAGTCCAGTCTTGAACAATTTCAGAAGGTCTTTGTACGCGCTTGTTTTTCTGCTTTCCATTTCCCTCACCACGCTCGGCCAGCAAAAACAATTAACCATCGACGACATTTTTGATCCGGCAAAGAAAGTCAACTTCGGCGGCTCGGTACCCACGATCAAGTGGCTGCAGGATGGCGTTCACTATCTCCAGACCAACGATCCGTCAAAGCACCTGCCGCGCATTCAGAAAGTAAATGCCTTGACCGGCGAAGCGGTTCCGTTTTTTGACGCGGCGAAGATGCAAGTTGCGTTTTCGTCTATCCCCGGCATCACGCCCCAACAGGCAAAGCAGTTGAGCGGTCGCGGATCGTACCAGTTGAACCCGACCGAAAGCGCGGTGCTGATAAATTTCGCGAACGATGTTTTCTATTACGAACTCGGAAGTAATAAAGCTGCTCGTCTGACGAATAACCCTGAAGAAGAAGTCGGCGAGATGTTCAGTCCTGACGGTCGCATGGTCAGCTTTGTTCGCAACAACAATATCTACGTACTTGATCTGAGTACGGAGCGAGAACGACGTTTGACGATCGATGGGTCGCCGAAGATTCTCAACGGCAGGCTTGATTGGGTCTATCAGGAAGAGTTGTACGGGCGCGGAAACTTTGAAGGCTACTGGTGGAGCCCGGACTCGACGATGATTGCCTATTTGCATCTCGACGAACATCCGGTACCCGACTACACAGTCGTCGATCACATTCCTTTGGAACAGAACGTGGAGGTAACTCCTTATCCGAAAGCAGGCGATCCGAACCCGATTGTTTCACTGGGTTTGGTCGACGCTGCGGGCGGTACGCCACGCTGGATTGATACTTACAAATATCAGCCCTCCGACTTTCTGATCGCGCGCGTTGCCTGGTCGGGAGATGGAAAGAAAGTCGTCTACCAGGCACAAAATCGCGAACAAACATTTCTCGATTTGAATGCGGCTGATCCGAAGGACGGCAAGTCGACGACCCTGATACATGAGACCTCGAAAGCCTGGGTCGAGGTGATCGACAATCCTGCCTGGCTCAAGGACGGTTCGTTCATTTGGCAGAGTGAACGCGACGGTTGGCGCCACCTCTACCACTATGCCGCCGATGGCCAGCTGCTCCGTCAGGTCACAAAGGGAGATTGGGAAGTGCGCTCGTTTGAAGGCGTAAATGAAAACAAAGGCTTGATCTATTTCGCCGCCAGCGAGCACAGCAACATCGGGCCTCAGGCTTACCGTATCAAACTCGATGGCACTGGGCTGACGCGTCTTTCCAATACCGAAGGCTCGCATCGCGTCAACTTTAGTCCTGACTTTGCGCATTTCGTCGATGTTTGGAGCGATGTTAATAATCCGAGCCAGGAACGATTGTACGACGTCGATGGCAAGCTGGTGCGCGTGATCGACGACAACAAAGCCGAGGCGTTAAAGCAATACCAGCTGGGCGCGACCGAGCTCCTGCAGGTGAAGACGCGCGACGGATTTCCCATGGACGCGCAGATCATCAGGCCACCCAACTTTGATCCAAAGAAGAAGTACCCGGTGATGTCTTTTACTTACAGCGGACCGCACTCGCCGTCCGTGCGCAACACTTGGGGCGGCAGTGTCTACCTTTGGCACCAGATGCTGGCACAGAAAGGCTACATTGTTTGGATCTGTGACAACCGCACCGCCAGTGGTCGCGGTCTTGGACCGACGTGGATGGCTTATAAGAACCTCGGCGAGTTGGAACTGCGGGATTTGGAAGATGGTTATTCCTGGCTGAAGAGTCAGCCTTATGTCGATGGGTCGCGCATTGGTCTATGGGGTTGGAGCTACGGTGGATTCATGACGAGCTACGCGTTGACGCACAGCCAGACATTCAAGTTGGGAATCGCCGGCGGCACAGTCTCGGACTGGCGCAACTACGATTCGATTTATACTGAACGTGTAATGTTGACGCCGCAGAACAATCTGGACGGATACAAAAAGAGCGGGCCTGTGTTTGCGGCGAAAGATTTGCACGGCAAGCTGCTGCTGATTCACGGCGCCATCGACGACAATGTGCACATGTCGAACACCATTCAATTTGTGTATGAGCTGCAGAAGGCAGGAAAGCAGTTTGAGTTGATGCTGTATCCAAAGTCGCGGCACGGTGTCACCGATCCGGTGTTGGTGAAGCACATGCGGCAGATGATGATGGATTTTATTCTGGAGAATTTGTAAGAGTGCCAAAGATGCACTTAAGCCAGAAACCAGAGTCCGCAGTAGAGGGCAGTCGGGAAGGGGACCCTGTCCCCGCCTCAACCTTGAATGAAATGTTCAGTCGATTACCGAAACTAAAGACATCAACCGGGCGCAGCGTATTTGACTCTTTTGTTTTTCGAAAAGCGTTCCGTCCCCTGAGCGGGGACAAGGTCCCTTCCTGACTGCCCACTAATCTGAAATCGACCTTACTCTCACGTCCGCTGGCAGCGCGAGCAGAAGTAAGTCGAGCGGCCGCCCTGCACCGTACGGCGGATCCTTGTTCCGCATCTGACGCACGGCTCGCCCTCGCGTTCATAGACTCGCCAGAATCTCTCCGATGTCCCGATGTAGCTGCTGGTTTCTTCCTGTAGATCGATCCGCAAAGTCGAACCACCCTCGATCGCTTCACTCAGAATCTTTCGAATGGCCTCATGAAGTCTGAGGGCTCGCTGCTTTGAAACTTTCGAGGCAACGGCAAAAGGGCTGATGCGCGCGAGAAACAGTGCTTCAGCGGCATAGATGTTTCCCAGTCCCAACACCTTGGTCTGGTCCAACAGCAATTGCTTCAGTGATCGATGAGACCGAGCCAGGATGGCGCGCAGATATTCAAGTGAGAAATCATCGGATAGCGGCTCTGGTGCAAGTTCGCTAAGCTGGCGGGTCGTCGCAAGCTTAGATTTAGCGACGACGATCATCCGACCGAACTGGCGCATGTCGCAGAAGACCAGGCGACGGTCATCGTCGAGATAGAAGACGACATGCGCATGCGACGGAAGAATCTGATCGATTGTTAAGCTGACGAATTTGCCGGTCATCCTGAGATGAGTGAGCAGCACTCGATCATTATCGAGTTCGATTAGGATGTATTTGCCGCGCCGGCTAACGTTCTTTATGAGTGCGCCCCGCAGCTTGCGCCGAAACTGCGCCGCCGAGGCATCGGGAGCGATCCGAGCCAGTCTAAGTTCGGTGGTGACGATCCGCCGGCCTGTGATGGCGCCGCGTAGGGCGCGCACCACATGTTCGACTTCGGGTAATTCGGGCATCTGCCCGCTAGTATGTCCGACAACTATCACGCCCGACAAACTTCAGTTTGTCGTTAGCGGTAGTGCGCAGGCTGCCGGCCATCGCACTGCGCATCAACGGCACGCTGGCGGCTTGTCCTACGATAAACGACAAACTGAAGTTTGTCGGACACCGAAGCATCATTCTAGAACACTCGGAGCAGCACCAGTATCAAAACGATAACCAGAATCAAACCAATGCCGCCGCTTGGTCCATAACCCCAGTTTCTGCTATGCGGCCAACTGGGAATGGCACCCAAAAGCAATAACACCAGGATAATTAGTAGAATGAGCCCCATAATCTTGATCCTCCTCAGACAGTCTCTTCACGGTTCGAGGATGAGCTCAGCAAGCTTTGTGCCGCCCACTGGGGATTCTTCGGATTCTGACTGAGGGAAAATGCTTTCCTGGCGAAGGGCGAGTCGCGCGGATCCATGGGCGAGAGGCCCATGCCACGCCTACGAATTGTGAGGAGCCAGGGCAACACCTGCGGCCAGCAGCGACGCCATCTTTTGCGCCGAGGTGGCTTCGCAGTAAATACGTAAGGCCGGTTCGGTACCGGACTGCCGGAAGAGCAGCCACGATTCGTCTTTGAACTCGAGTTTGGTGCCGTCAACTGTAGCGACGTTTACGACTTCAAACCCCCCGAGCTCCGCGGGAGGATCCGAAGCAAGACGCGCCGCCAACTCCTTACCTGCTTCCACTGCGACGTGCAGGTCGCGGCGCCCAAAATAAAACTCGCCGAATTCTTTATGAAGCTCGCGCAGCATTTCTGATGGCGGCTTGCCGGCAGAGATGACGGCTTCGAGGAAGAGCAGAGAATTCAAGATCCCGTCGCGCTCCGGAATATGTCCCTTGACGCCGATGCCTCCGGACTCTTCCGCGCCAATGAGGATGTCTTCATGCAGCATCAGATCGGCAATGTACTTGAAACCTATCGGCGTCTCGTAAAGCTTTAGGCCATGGGCGGCAGCGATGCGGCTGGTCAAAACGGATTGAGAGAAAGTGCGAACCACGCCGCCGGTCATCTTTCGTCGGCGCGCCAGATGCAAGAGCAGCAACGGGACGACATCGTGCATCGTCATCGTTTGGCCGCGCTCGTCAACTGCACCGATGCGGTCGGCGTCACCGTCCGTAGCCAGCCCGAGAAAGGCCTGCGAGTCAATCACCCGCTGTCTTAACGCAGCGAGATTGCGATCGATGGGCTCAGGATTAATGCCTCCAAAAAGCGGATCGCGATTGGCGCGAATGGTCTCAACCATTAACGTCCCACCTGACAGAAATCCTTCAACCCAACGCCCGCCTGTACCATGCATGGGATCGATGATGACAGTACCGATTGCCGTCCTCAGGCGCTCGAGATCCACGTAGGATTCAATTTGCTGGCGATAACTCTCGACTGCTGGTGCGAGCAATTCTCTTCCATCCACCAAAAGTTCTGCTCGTTTCGGCAGCGATACATCAACCAGCCGTTCCACTGCGGTGGTGGTTTCAGGTGGCGCGCTTCCGCCCCACGGAGCCTTGATCTTGAAGCCATTAAAATCGAATGGGTTGTGAGAAGCGGTAATGACGATACCACCGATGGCTTGCAAAACTTTTACTGCCCAGGAAATTAACGGCGTTGGAGTGTCGTGTGGAAACAGAGCCACTCGCAATCCGTTACCAATCAGAATCTCGCAGGCGCGTCGCGCAAACTTGTCCGAGAGAAAGCGACGATCGTAGCCGACGACTACGAGTGTTGCGCCCGAGGTCGCTGCCTGTTCCGATAGATGCGCCGCATAGGCCTGGGCCACGCGCTCGACGTTCGCAAAAGTAAAGTCCTGCGCAATGATGGCTCGCCATCCGTCGGTACCAAACCGAATTGGCGCCAGAGTCCTGGTCACGATTTGATTTCTCCGGTCATGGTGTAGTCCGTCAGGGAAGTCTTGTCACCCAATACGGATCCCGCGGCAACAGTTGCCGAGCGACCGATGTGACAACCGCGTCCCACGATGGCATTCCTGACGGTGGCAGCGGTCCCGACCCTGGTATGCGGCCAAATGACTGAGTTCTCAACCCGCGCGCGCTCTTCCAAAAAGCATCCCGCCCCCAGCACGGAATTAATTATCTGCGCGCCTGGCTTTATTTGACAGTCGTCGCCGATCATTGAAAGCTCATCAATTTCCGCGATGGTGGCCGATTCGAAATTTCCCCTTCGTTCTTTTATGTGAATCCGCGCGACGCGGTTGGCCAGGAGATCCTGATGGACCTGAAGGTATCGTTCGGGAGTGCCGATATCGATCCAATAGGTGCGCTGCGGGATGTGTGCGTAAAAAGCTTCTTTCCGTTCCAATAGATTCGGAAACAACCCGTATTCGAATGAATGATTTTCGCCGGCGGGAATAAAGTCCAGAACCTTTGGCTCAAGCACGTAGGTTCCGGCGTTGATGGTATTCACCGTAATCTTGTCTTCGTCAGGCTTTTCCAGAAACTGGCGGATGCGCCCGTCGCTTTCGGTCTCGACCAAACCGTACGCGCGTGGGTTTTCGACTGGCGCCAGAACTACAGTTGCCAGGGCCTTGCGATCGTTGTGTTCGCGAATGACCGTCTTAAGATCCAGATCGGTCAGAATATCGCCGTTGAAAACGACGGTGCGTTCGCGGATTAGATCTTCGGCAAATTTGTAAGCGCCGGCGGTCCCCATCGGTTGTGGCTCAACCGTATAGCGCAGTTTCACGCCATGGTCCGAACCGTCGCCGAGCAACTGCTCGATCTTGTCCGGCTGATAAGACAACGAAAGCGTTATGTCCGTAATGCCGGCCCGTCGCAAGGTGTCAATCTGGTAAAGCAGAAACGGACGATTACAGATTGGAACGATTGGTTTTGGAGTGTAAACAGTCAGCGGACGAAGACGCGTGCCCTTGCCGCCGGCCAGAATCAATGCCTGCATGTTCTAGTTACCGACTTGTGATAGTGGAGGTTGAATAGCACGGTTGAGTCTAGCACTCGCGCGATGCGGTTTCAATTTGGTTGCATTCAATGGGGTCGTGTCCGGGTTTGGCTTTTTTGTAATGCAAACTGTTAGTTTGCGAAGCATGGATGGCATTCAACGTGGTCGCGGACTAAGAGTTTGCGTTACCTTACCCTCCTTGACACTCAATTTGGTAAAGAGTAAATGGTAAAGAGGGAATAAAAAGGATTGGCGGAAAATAAAATGCCTGAATTCAGAGACGCGGTAATCATTAGCGCAGTACGCACACCGGTGGGAAAATTTCTCGGTTCTTTGAAGGACTTCAAAGCAACTGAACTCGGCGCCATCGTAGTGCGCGAGAGTGTAAAGCGTGCCCGAGTGGCGCCCGAAGATGTCGACGAAGTAATTATGGGTTGCGTAATTCAGGCCGGCCTGGGCCAGAACCCTGCGCGCCAGGCTGCTTTGCACGGCGGCTTGTTACCGGCGGTTTCGGCAGTGACTATCAACAAGGTGTGTGGTTCTGGTCTCAAGTCCGTGATGATGGCGGCCCAGGGAATTCAACTTGGCGACACGGACATAGTCGTGGCCGGCGGAATGGAGTCGATGTCCAACGCGCCTTACCTGCTTCCCAAAGCGCGCGAGGGTTATCGTCTGGGTAACGGCGTGCTGATCGATGCCATGATTAATGACGGGCTGTGGGACTCCTACAATAATTACCACATGGGCTGCACCGGCGAAGTAGTCTCAGAGAAGTACAGCGTGAGTCGCGCGGAGCAGGACGAGTACGCGCTCAACTCGCACCGCAAAGCAGCAGCGGCGATTAAGGCCGGCTACTTCAAAGATGAAATTGTGCCGGTCGAGATTCCACAAAAGAAGGGCGCTGCCGTCATCTTTGATACCGATGAAACGGTGCGAGAAGATACTTCGATCGAGGTCCTGGCCAAACTAAAGCCGGCTTTCCAAAAGGACGGAACAGTCACGGCCGGCAACGCTCCCGGCGTAAATGATGGGGCTTCCGCTGTGGTTGTTACTTCACTGGAGCGGGCGAGGGCCCTGGGCGTCGAGCCGATGGCCCGCATAGCTGCTCAGGCGACTTCGGGCCTGGAGCCGGCGATGGTAATGATGGCGCCAGTCGAAGCGATCAAAAAGGTCTTGCGCAAAGCCGGCTGGTCCTTGAATGAAGTCGATTTGATCGAGCTGAACGAAGCGTTTTCAGTACAGGCGGTAGCAATTACACGCGAATTGGGTCTGGATCCCGCGCGTGTGAACGTCAACGGCGGCGCCGTGGCTTTGGGCCACGCGATCGGCCAGTCGGGTTCGCGCCTGCTGACCACCATGCTCTTCGAAATGAAACGACGCAATGTGCATCGCGGGATTATTTCCCTTTGTCTTGGCGGTGGGAACGCGGTGGCGATGGCGGTGGAACGGTAACGACCGTTGACAATAACAGTGAATGCGGAGCAATTGAGAGTGGCTGAGATTATCGGAGTCATTGGCGCCGGCACCATGGGCAATGGTATTGCGCAGGTTGCGGCGCGCGCCGGCTACTCTGTGATATTGCGGGACGTCAAAGAAGAATTTCTGCAACGCGGAATGGCAGCAATTGGCAAGAACCTGCAGCGTGACGTCGACAAAGAGCGGCTCAAGGAAGATGAAAAGAGTTCAATTGTTGCGCGTATAACGACGACTACGGAACTCGAGTCATTGCGCGATGCTTCATTTGTGATCGAAGCCATAACGGAAGACCTGGCGGCGAAGACTGAAGTCTTTAAACTGTTGGACGAGATCACCGGATCGGAAGCAATACTCGCTTCGAACACTTCGTCTATCTCTATTACGAAATTAGGTGCGGTCACACGCCGTCCGGACAAAGTCATTGGTATGCACTTCATGAATCCGGTGCCGGTGATGAAGCTGGTGGAAGTGATTAGGGGCATGGCGACCTCCGATGCAACTTACGAGCGAGTTCGTGGGCTGGCCGAGAAAATGGATAAGACATCGTTGGATTGCCAGGACTCGCCCGGCTTCGTTTCAAATCGCGTTTTGATGCCGATGATTAACGAGGCGGTATTTACTCTTTATGAAGGCGTGGCGACGCGCGAGAGTATTGACGGCATTATGAAGCTGGGAATGAATCACCCGATGGGCCCACTGGAGTTAGCTGACTTCATCGGGCTTGATGTCTGTCTGGCAATCATGACTGTGTTGTACGACGGTCTGGGAGATTCGAAGTATCGGGCCTGCCCGTTATTAAAACGTTATGTCGCGGCTGGATGGCTGGGACGAAAAACCGGTCGCGGATTTTATGAGTATTGAGACCGACAAAGTTCAGTTTGTCGATAGTCTGGATTTGATGCAACTCGAATTATCAGCAGTACAAACAACAAACTGAAGTTCGTCGGACCGTCGGAGTATTAAGTGCAAGCGAACGAGATAGCCCATTATTGTCAAAAATGCCTGGCGGCGAATTTGCTGGGCCAGGATTTTTGTTTTCGTTGCGGCACCCGCTTGATGATCGTGGTTGAGCCGGCATCGATGCGGTACGACAATTTGGACGGCGCCGGCGAGGCGGAAGAACATATTCTCGAGCGAGTCTCCGTACTCGAGAACCGTCTGGGACGATTGACTGACCGCATGGAACGCGCGCTCGATCTCGTGTTGCGCCAGGCGCAGAATTCCTATCTTGATCGGGCCTTGCTGAAATCGCTGATTGGCCTGCTGGATGATGACGGGGTTGTCGAGAACGACAAGCTGGAGCGGTTATGGCAGCAACGCTGTGAGCAGGATGCGTTGGCGCAGGAACAGACCAGCCGACGCGCTCACGTCCAGGGCAAAATCACCGGCAGTTACCGTGGCGCCGATCGTCGTTCTTTCGAAGCTCTCATAGGAGAAGCTTTCCAACTGGTCGAAGCGCAAAACGCCGCCGCTATTCAGTTGCTGCAGCGGGCAGCAGAGAAAGATCCAGAGAACGGCCAGTTATTATCATTTATCGGCGAACAATTCTTCCAGACCGGCAATATGAAACTGGCGCGCCAGTTTCTGGCCAAAGCAATTGCCATCGTTCCGGACGACAATCATGTACTGCTATTGCTGGGTCTGGCCTGTGGCGACGAAGGCGAGACTGAGCAGGCAAGGGAATTGCTCGAGGCGACCACCCGGCGTGCGGGGCCATCGTTCGCGGCGCACTACGGCCTGGGCAGGCTGTTTGTCGCGGAACAGAAATGGGAAAAGGCCGTGCGCGAATTCAAACTGGCGTTGGCGTCCAAGCCTTCGCCCGAAGCGCATTACGCGCTCGGCTGTCTTTACTACCAACTAGGCCGAGATGGGCTGGCTACTCGTTACCTGTTAAAGGCAGTTGAGATGGATTCGACCTACGGCGAAGCTCTTCACCTTCTGGGTCTCGTTTACAGGCGAGTCGGAAATGCGGAATCGGCACGTTTTGCCTTTGAAAAGGCCGCCGCCGCCAGGCTCTCACTGCCACAGAACAAATTCCTAAAGGGTGAGCCAACTCTCTTCCGCACGGGTACTGGAAGACGCAAACGGTTGCTGACCGGAGGTGATTTGCGCCTGGCCAGGGCCCTGCGCGAAGACGCCCTCAAGGTGTTTGTGACCGCGAAATGATCTGGTGTGCGGTGGCGTGAGCACTGCTTTCGTCTGCGGCGGCTCGCTGCGGCATGAGTCAAGGTTGCCCTTGGGAGTGCCTCCCGCGACAGTTCGCAGAGACCAAAGCGACGACAGCTCGTCGCGCTCCAAAGCCTCTGATCTATCCCCCGCGTTGACAGGGAGAGTCTGGTCGCTATAATTAACCCTTTTGTGCCATAGTGGCTAATTCAGGGGACCGTGACAGAGGCGGCAGGGTGTTGGCAGTGCGGATAGAGTTGGACAGTTTGGAAGGGACCTCGGGGGCTTTCGCGCACATCTACCAGAAAGACGAATTGAATTTTAGTGACGAGCGCGTCCGATTGCTGGAGCCGCCTGAAATTTCAGGCCGTGTAGTCCGCAAGGAAACTGAGATCTTTCTAAACGGCCGGTTGACGGCCCTGGCGCAAGTTGATTGCGATCGTTGCCTGGAAATAATCGATGTTCCGGTTCGCGCGGAGTTCAAGCTTCAGTATGTGACCGCCGGCGATTATCAAAATATGCACGCCGCGGCGTTGGAAGAGTCGGATCTGGCGCTTTCAGTCTTTGACGGCGAGACGATCGATGTTGATGAGATCGTGAGAGAGCAGGTGTTGCTCGCGGTTCCTACGCGGTTACTTTGCCGCGAAGACTGCAAGGGGTTTTGCCCCTCATGCGGCGCTGACAGGAATTTGAAAGAATGCGACTGCCGGACCGGAGATTCAGATCCGCGTTGGGCAGGACTTAAAGACCTGGCGAATCGCAAATGATTAATGTAACGCAAACTGTTAGTTTGCGAATCTCTCGCAAGCTGGCAGCTTGCGGTACAAAATATCATTTGCGATTCACCTTTTTACCAATGGAGTAATCATGCCAAATCCTAAAAGACGACACTCAAAGGCCCGCCGGGGAAAACGCCGGGCACATGACGCGCTGGTCGCCCCGCAGACCAGCCTCTGTCCCAATTGTCAGGAACCTCGTTTACAACATCGAGTCTGTCCTAAGTGCGGTTTTTACAAAGACCGTGAGATCGTACACGTAGAACAGAGCTAGCGGCTTTTGCGAAATGCTGTGCGCGATTCGGCCAGGCAGGAAACGCCTTTAACGGGCAAAGTAGTGCTCGACGCGATGGGCAGTGACCACGCGCCGCATGCTGAGATTGACGGCGCGCTGGCGGCCGCACGAGACTTTGGCATCGGAGTAATACTCGTCGGCAAGCCGGAGATTGTGGAGCCGGAATTGCGACGGTGTGGCTGGCGAGGTGACGGCGACCGCGGTATCGAACTTGTCGAAGCCGCCGAAGTCATTGGCATGGACGAGGCCGTTGCAACCGGGATCAGGCGGAAGAAGAAGAGCTCTTTGAGAATCGGGTGCAAGTTGGTTCACGAGGGACGGGCTGATGGCTTTGTCTCCGCCGGCAACACGGGTGCGGCCATGGCCACCGCCAAAATGGTGATTGGTATGCTGCCTGGAGTGGACCGGCCGGCTCTGGCCGCGCTTATGCCGACAAAATCGCCGCGGCCGACACTGCTGATTGACGTTGGCGCCAACGCCGAATGCAAGCCTTATCATCTGGCGCAGTTTGCGGTAATGGGAGACGCCTATTCTCGCGCAGTGCTGGGAACGGTTAAGCCGACGATCGGTTTGATGAGCATCGGCGAAGAGGAAGTCAAGGGCAACGACCTGACGAAAGAAGCTTTCCCGCTCCTGCGTCAGATCAGCAGCTTGAACTTTGTGGGAAATGTCGAGGGACGTGACGTTTTCTCGGGCGCCGTTGATGTGATCGTCACAGACGGCTTCACGGGCAACGTGATGCTCAAGCTTTCCGAAGGCCTGACTGCCGCTATGCTCTCGATGATCAAACGGGAACTGAGAGCATCAGCGGTCACCAAGGCCGGCGCGATGTTGGCACGACCCGCTTTTCAGAATATCAAGAAACGGTTGGACTACTCGGAATACGGTGGCGCACCGTTGCTCGGTGTCAGGCGCATTGTCGTAATTGGACATGGCAGCTCAAACGCGCGCGCCATTAGAAACGCCATACGCAGTGTGCGCGAATTTTCGGAAAATCGAGCCAGTGAGCGAATTGAGCGCGGGATAGCAGAAACTCGCGAGTTGGATCTAACCCCTGCGGCTTAGACAGCGGACTTGTGCGCTGAGCCGCAGAACAAGGGCAAGCGAGTTTAGAGAGACTTGGCTTTTTGTTTGGGCTCTGGGTAGTATTACCCCCGCTCGTAAATGACTGAGGAGATAGATGGGAAATCTACACGCCGGCATCCTGGGGACTGGACATGCTTACCCGGCAGGCATTCTGACGAATGCTGAACTGGAGAAGACGGTCGAGACCTCAGACGAGTGGATTACCACACGGACCGGCATCAAGCAGCGACGCAAAGCGGCGCCGGGTGAATACACGTCGATGTTTGCCGTGCGCGCCGCTCGACAGGCAATTGAACGAGCAAAGCTCGATCCTCTGGAAATTGACCTGCTGCTTTGCGCGACAGTGACTCCCGATCAAATCCTGCCGTCAACCGGCTGCATAATTCAGGCCGAGCTGGGGGCAAACAAAGCGGCGGCCATGGACATCGTTGCCGCCTGCTCCGGTTTTCTTTACGGCTTGACACTTGCCGACTCGATGATTCGCACCGGCCAGTCGCGTTACGTGCTGGTGATCGGCGCCGAGATTTTGACGCAATACGTTGATTACACCGATCGCGGAACCTGTATTTTGTTCGGTGATGGCGCGGGTGCCGCAGTGCTTGGACCAGTTGAAGCCGACAAAGGAATCCTGGCGGCACGAATCCGTTCCGATGGGCGCTATCTCGAGCAATTATTTTCTCCCGGCGGCGGCACGCGACGTCCGGCCAGTGCCGCGACCCTCGCGGCGGGCGATCACTATTTCAAAATGCGGGGAAACGAACTGTTCAAAGTCGCAGTTCGTTCAATGTCGGAAATTTCCAACGAGGTGCTGGAAGAGGCGGGTCAGAAAGCGGAAGATATTTCGCTGTTTATTCCCCATCAGGCGAACCAGCGGATTACGGATGCTGTGGCCAGCAAGCTGAAAGTCGAAGAAGCGCGCGTTTATTCAAACATTGCCATGCACGGTAATACTTCATCGGCGTCAATCCCCATCGCTCTCGACGAATGCGTCGAAGCCGGACGTGTCAAGGAAGGCGATTTGGTCCTGATGGCCTCGTTTGGCGGCGGCGTGACGTGGGGTGGGGTGCTGGTTAGGTGGTAAGAAGTTTCAAGATCCGAGAGAAAGTTTTGACTTGGTCCTGGGTCATTGGCTTTTGGTCTTTGACAGAAGCAGGGGTCGATCTTGACCTGGCATTCTAAGAACTCTTAAGTCTTCAAAGACCAAAGACCAAAGACCAAAGGCCAAAGATCCTGTATCACGGATCTGAAATTCAAGATTGCACAAATGCCTAACCTTGCTTACATCTTTCCCGGTCAGGGGTCGCAATATGCAGGGATGGGTAAAGATTTAGCTGAGAATTTTCCTGCAGCCCGCCAGGTCTTTGAAGAAGCTGATGAAGTCCTCGGAACGCCGCTCTCCCGTCTTTGTTTTGAGGGACCGGCCGAACAGTTGCAGTTGACCGAGAGCACGCAACCTGCAATTCTGACGACTTCGATTGCCGCGTTGCGAGCGATGGAAGCGGCAGGTTTTCCGATACCTGACTTCGTCGCAGGTCATAGTCTCGGCGAGTATTCGGCCCTGGTAGCCGCCGGCTCGCTTTCATTTGCTGACGCCGTGGGAGTGGTTAGAGCGCGCGGCCGCTACATGCAAGAAGCTGTACCAGTCGGTGTTGGCGCGATGGCCGCCGTTATGGGTGCGACGCTCGCTGATATCGAACGTATTTGCGCAGCAGCGAGCGAAGGCGAGATTTGCGCGCCGGCCAACATAAACTCGCCCAATCAGGTCGTGATTGCCGGAAACGCGGCGGCCATTGATCGCGCCATTGAACTATTGAAAGCGGCGGGCGCTAAGCGAGTAATTAAGCTGAACGTAAGCGCTCCTTTTCATTGCGCGCTGATGATGCCGGCCCAGGAACGATTGGCGATTGACTTGGCAGAGTTGGAGTTTCGCGATCTACGCGTGCCGCTGTTGACCAACGCCGACGCTCGCATCATTGAAAGCGGAACGGACGCTCGCGCCGCGCTTATCAAGCAGGTTTCAGCGCCCGTGCGCTGGCTGGAATCGATTGAGCTATTGATTGGCAAAGGCGTAAACACTTTCGTGGAAGTGGGTCCCGGCAAAGTGTTGTCAGGTTTAGTGCGGCAAATCAGTCGCGAAGTTCAATGTCTTAACATTGACGACTCGACATTGTCAGACAAACTTCAGTTTGTCGTTACTGGGCGGGTCGAGTAGTTTGGAAGAAATCGACAGACGAAACTTTGTCGGACTTGAGCAGTTTTCTTATTAATCATAGAGGAGCAAAACGACATGCCCGATCAAGAGATCGAGAATAAGGTCAAGCAGATTATCGTGGACGAGCTGGGAGTGGACGAAAACGAAGTTACTCCGAATGCACGTTTCATCGACGATTTAGGTGCGGATTCACTGGACACGGTCGAACTCGTTATGCGTTTTGAGGAAGAGTTTGGCATCGAAATTCCGGATGAGGACGCCGAAAAGATTCAAAGCGTGCGCGATGCCTATAGCTACATCGATCAGCACAAAAAGTAGTGACGTTTGACAGTGATGAGAGACAAGCAAGAACGCTCAGCCGGTTCTTGTCTCTTGTCCCTTGTCACCTGTCACGACTTTTCAAGGAGCTCTAGCATTGACACGTCGGGTTGTGGTTACAGGTGTCGGTCTGATTACACCGATCGGCCAAACAGTTGAGGAAACGTGGGCCGGGCTGATGAGCGGGCGCAGCGGCGCCGATTACATCAAGAAATTTGACACGGAAAAATTTTCCGTCAAGTTTGCCTGCGAAATCCAGGGTTTCGATCCCCTGAAGTTTATTCCCAAGAAAGAGGCGCGCAAGATGGGCGCCTTTATTCATTACGCCATCGCCGCCTCGGTCGAAGCCCTGGCTGACAGTGGCCTTAAGCTGAACGAAGACCACCGATTTCCGGACGACGTCGGCGAAAAGGTCGGCACCTACATCAGCAGCGGCATCGGGGATTTCTGGGCCATCGAGCGCGAGCACTCAAAGCTGCTGAACGATGGTCCCGATCGTGTCTCACCGTTCTTTATTGTCTCTGCGATCGTAAACCTCGCCGCCGGCCAGGTCTCGATTCGCTTTGGCGCGAAGGGGCCGAACTCAGCCACCGCCACTGCGTGTTCCGCGGGGGCGCACGCCATCGGCGACAGCTTCAAAATAATTCAGCGTGGTGACGCTGACGTGATGATTTGCGGCGGGGCCGAGTCGGCTATCACGCCGATGAGCGTCGCCGGGTTTGCTTCGATGAGGGCACTGTCGACGCGTAATGACGATCCGCAGCACGCCTCGCGGCCGTTTGAGCGAGACCGTGACGGTTTTGTTATTGGGGAAGGGGCCGGAATATTAGTTTTGGAAGAGCTTGAATTCGCCAAGCAGCGCGGCGCTCGCATTTATGCGGAAGTGGTCGGCTATGGAATGTCGGCCGATGCGTTTCATTTGACCATGCCCGATGAAACCGGCTCCGGCGCCATCCGCGTCATGCAGAAAGCCCTGCGTGATGCCGGCGTACAGCCCGAACAGGTCGGCTACATCAACGCGCACGGAACGTCGACGCCGTACAACGATAAGTTTGAGACGCTGGCGATCAAGAAAACGTTTGGCGAGCACGCCTACAAATTGGCGGTCAGCTCAACCAAGTCGATGACCGGCCACTTGTTGGGAGCCGCCGGCGGGATTGAGGGTGTGTTTTCCGTGCTTGCGCTGCATCGAAATGTTCTGCCGCCCACCATCAACTACGTGAATCCTGATCCCGACTGTGACCTTGATTACATTCCCAATGAGCCACGCGAAGCGAAGGTCGAATATGCACTCTCGAACAGCTTCGGTTTTGGCGGCACGAATGCAGCGCTGTTGTTTAAAAGATATGAGGAATAGTCGTCAGTGGTCGGTAGTCAGTTGTTGTCTCTAGTGAAGAATAACTTTGATGACCACCGAGAGTTTGGAAAACAGATAATCAACTGACTACTAACAACTGACTACAGATACTTATGAAAATCATCGTCTTAATGAAACAGGTCGCGAGCAAGGATGCGATTCTGCGAATTAATAAAGACTCGACGTGGATCGAAGAGGGTGACCTGTCGTTTGAAGTGAATGAATCAGACGGGTACGCGCTCGAAGAAGGGTTGAGGCTGAAAGAAAAGCACGGCGGCGAAGTCGTGGTCTGCTCAATGGGCCCGCAACGTGTTAAGTCGGTCATCAAAGATGCGTTGGCTCGCGGTGCTGATCGCGCCATTCATGTGGTCGTTGATCAGTTGACAAATCTATCGCCCTACGCCGCAGCCAGTGTGCTGACCGAGGCTATTCGCTCTGAACAACCAGACCTGATCATGACCGGGTTACAGTCGGACGACAACGGCTTTGGTCAGACTGGGGCGATCATGGCCGAGCTGCTGGCCATGCCGCACGCGACGATCGTGATTGAGGTGGATGCATCGGGCGAAAAACTCCGCGTTAAGCGCGAGCTCGAAAGCGGTTGGTATCAATGGTATTCAATGCCGACTCCGGCGCTGCTAACTATTCAGTCCGGCATCAGCCAAATCCGCTACGCCTCTCTGAAGGGGATCATGGCCGCGAAGAAGAAGGAGATCCGGGAAGTCACTCCCGACGCCGAAGCCATTGGCCGCCCTTCGCATCAGCGTATTGAGAAAATTTATCTGCCTGAGAAGACCAAGCAAACGCAATTTTTGGGTGACGGTAACGCAAAAGCCGGGGCGGTCGCACTGGCTGAAAAGCTTCACACCGAAGCGCGCATATTTTAGAACACCGATACATTACACCGGCACGTTCTTATTCCTAAAGGATCGGTAATCCGTAAACTTTGAAGGTCCCAGGTTCAGTACGCGATCGAAGGAAATCACAAATCAAATGAGTGAAGGCATTTTAGTATTCGTAGAACATCGCGACGGTGCTATTAACAAAACGGCATTCGAAGCCATCGCGGCCGCGCAGAGCCTGGGGACCGAACTGGGGCAGCCCGTTACCGCGGTGCTGCTCGGGTCGAAGGTGAATTCACTGGCAGAGCAGCTGTCGGGCTATGAACTCGCGCAGGTCATCAACGCCGATAACGAGAAACTTGCTGACTACACGCCCGATGGCTATACCGATGGGATGGAGCAGGTGATACGGGATCTCGATCCGCAGTTTGTCTTAATGCCGCACACCTATCTTGTGCGCGATTACGCACCCAAACTGGCGGCGCGCTTTGGCAAATCTTTGATCAGCGATTGCGTACGCGCTAAAGTAACGGCCGGAACCGTAACCTTCACGCGCAGAATCTTTCAGGGAAAGATCGATGCTGACGTTGTGTCTGATGGCCAGGCGCCCATCTTTGCTACTTTTCAGTCCGGGGCCTATCGCGGCGATCAGGCGTTGAAGGGAAGCGGCGCGCCGATCGAGGAAAAGCCGGTTGAGATTGCTCAGCTGCGCATGACTCCCGAGGCTCCCTTCCAGGAAGTTAAGCAAGCTGTTGATTTGTCCAAGGCCGACGTGATTGTGGCTATTGGTCGGGGCATCAAGAGCAAAGACAATATCGCGCTGGCGGAAAAATTGGCTGAGGCGCTGGGCGGAGATCTTGCGGCTTCGCGCCCCATTTGCGATGCCGAATGGCTGCCAATCGATCGGCAGATTGGATCCTCCGGCCAAACTGTCGCCCCGAAACTTTACATCGCCCTGGGAATTTCCGGAGCCATCCAGCACCTGGTCGGGATGAAGAACTCCGGCACGATCGTGGCGATCAATAAAGATCCTGAAGCGCCCATCTTTGATATTGCCGACTATGGCATCGTCGGCGATCTGTTTGAAGTAGTTCCCACCCTCACCGAAGAGATCAAGAAGATAAAGGGGTAGGACTCTCTGTCTTTCTGTGGAGCTCGCTTCTTCCTTCAGAGTAAGAAGTCTAGTGAGCAGCGGACAAGTCCGGAAGGGGACCCTGTCCCCGCTTCAAGTTCCAGGACATTCATTGAAGGGTCATACCTTCAACTCAACCCAAAGCATTTTTCTTGTCGATGATGATTCTCGCGTAACTAGAGCGGGGACTGGGTCGCCTTCCCGACTGTAGCTTAACCAACCGGGCTATCGACATCGCGAATTGTTTCAGACAGGAGCGAACTATTTTGTTGTCGTCGCCTGCAGCGCCTTCACCAGTTCACTTGCCGCTTCTGCCGGCTTCCAGTCATTTGAACGATAGACCTTAAACACCTTGCCCTCGGGCGTTATAATCACGGTCCGCAAGCCGTGAATGATTTGATCGCCGCCTTCGTAATATCGTAAGCCGAAAAATTGAGCGATCCCTTTGACCTGATCTTTTGTTCCCGAAGCAAACTCCCAGTGCGCAAATGTCTCATCTGAATATCTGCCCGTGTGCGCGGCGCCGTAACTGCGCAGGACCTGCGGCGTATCGTAGGCCGGATCGATACTGATGCTCAGCAAATGAGTCCGCTGGTAAATCTCACCTTGCTTCTGTAACTCCTCGTCAACCTGGGCAAAGTTATTGCTCATCAGATCGCAGTAGTCCGGCAGCGGGCAACGCGTATAGATGAAGGTCAACAACAGCGCCTTGCCGTGGTAATCGTGAAGCTTAATGGGCTTTGAGTCCTGGTTAACAAGACCATAGTTGGGAACGTCAGCGCCTGGCTTTACTTCGTTGTCGGAAGTTGTCCCTGCCGCTGCATCGATGCTTTCCTGTCTTACCGTTACCTCTTCGAGCCAGGACGACCCGCCATCCACAACCAGCGCGGCGGTAATCACATCACCGGGAGCCAATATCTCCAGGGGCCAGGCTTCCTTCAGCTTGAACGGCATCACCATCGCGGGCATATACCCTTTGATCTCATCATGGGCCACGGTTACCTGCTGCTTGTCTTTTTCTACTGAAACGACTTTGCCCTTGAAGTCATAACGCGTGCCGCTGGATTTGCGCGGGCGGCAGCCGGCCAGGATCGCGATCGAAAGCACACAAACGCACAGGAATGGGATGAATAACCGGACTCGAGATAGTTTCATTTGGATTTGATCTATGGCTGAGCTTGGAGTTGTTCGTTGTAGAGACTTCGATAAACCCAGAAGTTGGACAGTACGCGGAAAACGTAGTCCTTACTTTGCGCGAAGCCGATCTCCGGCACGTAACGATCGGCATCCTGAGAATGCGAGCGTGCTATCCAGCGAGCAATATTGTCCGCGCCTCCGTTATAGGCCGCGGCAACAGCCTGCGGCTGATTGGGAAACTGCTGAAACAGCGAGGCCAGATATTGCGACCCGAACTCTAATGCTGAGTCCGGATTATAGAGTTCGTCCTGCTGGAAGTCTTGTCGTCCCAATTCCTTTGCTGTCTCTATTGCGGTCGCCGCAATAAACTGCATTAGACCGCGAGCGGCAGCCACGGATTTCGCATCGGCGTGAAAGCGCGTTTCCTGACGCGCGATAGCTAAGACAAAACGCGGATCCAGTTGCCGCGGCGGCGCATATTTGAGGACTGAGTTGCGATAGGCGGCGGGATAAAGCATCTCCAGCAGCGGGCGCGGCGCGAGTTCGATCTGATAATCACTCGGAATGTTGCGCCAGGTTTGTTCGGAGAAACGGACCGCGGGATACGGATTGTCTCCGCGAAGAAAGTAGACGGCAAGAGTATAAGCAGCATCCATCGCGGTGCCAGTGTCGTTCTGAGGCGTCTTGCCGGCCGTTGCCGTTTGGTCGGTACCCTTCAACATCTGCGCCGCTGACATTTCCGGGGCGGCCTCATCGTACAGTCCCAGAAAAAGCAACTCCTTCGCCAATGCTTCATGGGTTGGCATCGTTTCATAATTCTTGGGGGCCGTGCTTACCATTTCCACACGCCCAGGTGAAAGTAATTTGAACGCAGGGAATTTGTAGGCTGGTGAACTCTCGTAGACGCGCCTCAAAAGATCTAGCAGCTCCCTCCGCTTACCGGCTTCCGTTTCCAATCGCAGCGCACTTTGCGCCGCTCGCCTAGCGGCTTCAGTTTCGCCTGCTTCCCACTGACGTTTTGCGGCGGTGCTGAGCGTCTCTGTTTTGTCTGCAATTAGTTGATGCGATCGCGGATTTTCGTCAAGAGCTCGGACGCGCTCATCAGCGCGAAAGCCGTAGTATTCATTTCTGCCTGCCGGTATCGAAAGGTAAACCTCCACAGCTTCCGGCGCGCGGCCTAACTGCTCCAGTGCCAAAGCGCGCAGGAACAACACTTCCGACTTATTCGTGCCTCCGGAGACCCGCGCGCCTCCCAGGTCCGCGGACTGTAGTAACTCATCGAGATCACTGACTGCAGCCGGCCACGAATCCTGCGCCAGATGAATGCGGGCCTGGGCAAAAAGGGCGAGCGTGCCGCCCAACTGGTCTTTGAAGTGTTCACGTGTTTGTTTGGACCATGACAGCGCTTCGTCAACGCGTCCGGCATCGCGCAGGACATCGATGATATTCAGATAAGGACGCTCAGGGCTGGGGGCTGTGGGATAAAGTTCGATGATTTGTTTGTAGGTCGAGACGGCCTGGTCCGTTTGTTTCTGGCGAGTAAGTGTCCCCGCAATCAATGCAAGCGCATCGCGAGCGCTCGCGCTCGAGTTGTAATCGGCAGACACTCGTCGAAGGTACTTCAGCGCCTCGTCGTACTTTGCCTCCTGGTAAAAGCCGCGCCCAATCTGATAAAGCGCGTCGGGAAGGCTTGCGCTTTCCGGCGTACGCTCAACAACGGCGAGATAGTGAATTCGTGCTCCTGCAAAATCACGATTGAACTGATACACATTCGCGCGCTGCAGATGGTCCTGCTCGGAAAGCGACCCCGTTTGGGATTTGTCCAGGGCATCGAGGCCACGCACCGCCGCTAAAGCAAAATCATCCGGTCGCGCCGCGTCAGGCAGGTTCGCCACCAGCCGCTTAAATATTTCTCGCGCTTCATTTGATTTTCCGGCTTTGAGCCAGGACTCACCCGAAAGCATCAGCGCCTGCCGAGCGATCGACGCGTTCTTTGATTCCGTCAAAGGTCGCAGGGTTGAAATTACGGCTGGGTAATCTTTGCTCTCAGAAAAGCTCTCGGCCAGTCTGATGGTCGCGGCATCACGCAACAGACTGCCGGGAACGGTAATAGTTAATTGGCGCAAACGCTCCCGCTCTGATACGAGATCACCCGTCGAGCGCGCCAGCTGGGCGAGGTGCCAAAGGGCGTATTGTGATAGAAGTGAACGCCGTGCGACAACGGACTGATAGCCGGCCGCTGCTCCGGCGTGATCGCCGCGGCGTTCCAACAAGCGAGCAAACAGATAATCAAAATTGTTAAGGGTGAAGGGCGCCGGGTTGGCCGTCCTGAGCGCCTTTAACTCGACCAGCGCGGCGCTGTGGTCGCCCCTCTCAACCGCGGAGCGAATTTTATCGGAGCGATCCTGTGGTGATTGCGCGAGAACTGAGGTCGCGAAGAGGACTAAGAGAAAAAACAGAAGAGTTTGGCGGCGTGTTACTTTGAAAGGCACAAGCGGATTATCAGCCAGCCGCGCGAAATCCTCAAACCCATTAAGCATCATGACAGATTCAGGACGTGGATTGATGTCATTCTCACCCGGTTTCAACCGGGTGATATGGTGGCTATTTTGGATCTTTGAACCGTTTCAACGGTTTCTTGATTTCCGTCCGGAAAGTAAACCGTTGAAACGGTTATAGAAAATCAGCACGGTCCCACAGCACCCGGTTGAAACGGCATCAATATACTTGGAACATCAAAGCGAACTGTGGTTGAGCGATTTTGTAAGGCCACTGAATGTGCCAGGAACTAAGTCAGGTGAGTCGATTGTTTGACGCCTTCGGCGTCAGATCGCTTTCCACTCAATCTCAACCGGCACTGCGGCAAACGAACACTTGATGCGTCATGTATGTTGTTGCCGTTGAAACCGGGTGTGAATGAGATGGAACCAATTCCTTAACGGACTCTTCTCGCTTACAACTTGAAACGTACTCAGTGTACTCTAGCAGTTCGTCAATATTTTTTGGTCTGAGGTTTGATGAGCACGGAACAGGGAAAGCACAAAGCCGAGTTACTCGACGGCGCCTTACTCGCGGATGAGATCAAGCTCGAGGTCTCTGGTCAAATTGCCGAAATGCGTCAAAGGTACGGCACGGTACCCACTTTGGCGGCAGTCCAGGTTGGCGATGATCCCGCCTCCGAGGTTTACGTGCGCAACAAAATCCGCGCCTGCGAAGCGGTGGGCATTCGATCTGAGCATCACGCGCTTGCGGCTGTCACTTCAACCAGTGAACTCCTCGCGCTCGTACAATCTTTGAATACACGCGAGGAGATAGATGGCATCCTGGTCCAACTACCGTTGCCTTCACAAATTGACGAGTCCGCGGTAATTGAGGCCGTCGATCCGGCTAAAGATGTCGATGGCTTTCATCCGATCAACGTCGGCCGACTGGCAATGGGCCATCCTGGACTTGTGCCGTGCACCCCTGCAGGAATTATTGAGCTGCTGGATCGATACCAGGTTCAGATTAGTGGCGCCAACGCGTGCGTCGTTGGTCGCAGTCAGATCGTTGGCCGGCCCGTGGCCCAGCTTCTTTTGCAGCGAGATGCCACCGTGACGATCTGTCATTCAAAGACACGCGACCTGCCGGGTGTGACTCGGCAAGCGGACATTCTGATAGTGGCGATCGGGCGCGCGGGCTTTGTTGGACGTGAACACATCAAGCCGGGCGCAACCCTAATCGATGTTGGTATGAATAGGCTCTCGGCAGAGGATGATGTGCGACGATTCTTTGGCAGCGAAGCCGAACGTCGTCTTCAGGTCCTGGAAAAGCGCGGCTACACTCTGATCGGTGACGTGAATCCGGCTGAGGCGATAGAGGTTGCCGGTCGCTTCTCGCCCGTGCCCGGCGGCGTCGGATTGCTGACCGTTGCCATGTTAATGCGAAACACCTTAAAGGCTGCTCAGTTGCGGCGAGCGCTGGATCAATAATGTTGCGAGTAGGCTTGACTGGATCGATCGGAGTAGGTAAGTCCTTTGTGGCCGGTGTGCTCTCTGAACTTGGTTGTCACGTGCTGGATGCGGACCGGACCGCACGTGAAGTTGTCGAACCAGGATCACCCGGCCTGCTTGCGGTCGCCGGCGCCTTCGGTGGCGGGGTTGTGCGGCAAGACGGCACGCTGGATCGCGAGCGACTGGGCTCGATCATCTTTGCCGACGCCGAAAAGAGGGCACTGTTGAATTCGATTCTGCATCCTTACATCATTACCCGGCAGGACGGATTCCTGCGGGCCTGGGAAAAAGAGGACCCGCACGGGATTGGTGTTGTCGATGCCGCTCTGATGATCGAATCAGGAGGTTACAAGCGTTTCGATAAACTGATTGTGGTCCACTGCCAAGCCGAAAAGCAGTTGGACCGCGTCATGACGCGTAGCAATCTGTCTCAGGTTGCAGCCGAGCAGAGGATTCACGCGCAGATGTCGCAGCAAGAAAAGAAGGCCTTCGCTGATTATCTGATCGATACGTCTGAAGGGTTCGAGACCACGCGTGAGCAGACCAAAGAAGTATACGAAGAGCTGGTGAAACTACAGAGCCCTGAGCGCTGACGATCTGATGACAAGAGTCGGAACCAGAGGACATTATCGATGGCGCGTGTACGTCGCCGCCTTGCTGCTCCTTTGTCTCACGCTTGCTCTTCCCGCATGCTTTTCCGGCGATGAGGCGGGTTCATATTACGGCCGTGTCAAACGACCGCACCAACAGGAATTCAGGTGGAGCGATGGCGGCCTGCCTCAGGTTTTTGACCCGGCCTTTGCCGCGGCTCCGCCAGACACTGATGTGGTGCGCGCGCTCTTTGAAGGACTCACGGATTATGATCCGCGTACGCTGCAACCCACCCCCGGGGTCGCTGAGCGATGGGAATCATCGGATGAGGGCCGCGTATGGACTTTCTATTTACGGAACGATGCGCGCTGGTCCACGGGTGAGTCGGTAACAGCAGGAGACTTTGTGCGTTCATGGGAACGCATCCTGCGCCTGGGAGACTTGGCGCCGCACACTGAATTGCTCAGCAACATTGTGGGGGCCAGGCCTTACGTCGGCGCAGTTCGAGTTGGCGGGCAGCCGCCTGTCGCCCCAGCGGCCTCACAGCGCGGCAGCGAAACCAATAAAGATGACGCAACGCATAGGAGCGCGGAGCGAGCGTTCGGCGCCCAGGAGATCAGTGCTCGTATTCTACGTGTGCATTTGCATCGGTCGAACATGAACTTCCCGGCTTTGGTTGCTCATCCGGTCTTTCGACCGGTGAAACTCAAAGAGCAGGATGAAGGCCGGAAAATGAATGCCGCGCAGCTGGTTTCAAACGGCGCATTTCGCTTATCGACGAGCGGCAGCGATCGGGTGTCCTTGCGGCGCGCCGAGAATTACTGGGACAAGGCCGAGGTGAATCTGGAGCGCGTTGAGTTCGTCAAAACGAGCGATGCGGAAACTGCTCTCGATGCATATCGGGCCGGTGAAATTGATGCAGTGACAAACGCGCCTTTCGAACCATTGGCACTAAAACTCCTCTCGCCATACGCGGATTATCGGCGTAACACCTTTGCCGCCCTGACCTATTACAGTTTTAATATCTCGCGCGCACCGTTTAATGACGTTCGGGTTCGGGAAGCACTCGCCATTGCCATAGATCGTGAGCGGATCAGCGAAGAACAGATGGGTGGAGCAACGGAACCGGCCACAACGTTTCTGCCGGTTATCAAAACCGCGACTGTAAACGAAGCGGTGGTGGCAAAATCCGCGACGCTGAATAAGGATCACGAGCGGGCGCGGCAGCTGCTCACCGAAGCCGGCTTTCCCGAGGGAAAAAACTTTCCAGTTATTCGACTGCTAATCAATCGCAACGAACAACAACGCCAGGTGGCCCTGGCGGTGGCGGCCATGTGGCGCAACGTTTTGAAAATCGAGACTGAGATAGAGACCAAAAACTGGGATGAGTATGAAACGGCAATTCGCGCTGGAGACTATGACTTGGTGCGACGCGGTGCGGTGATGCAGAGTGCGGATGAAACCAGCAACATTCGCATGCTGTTCGCGTCAGAAGAAAGAACGATCAACGCGGAGTCTCAAGCTGGAAATCCAGTTGGGCCTTCGGACCCGGCTATAAAGGGAAACGCGCAGACAAGTGAGAAGTCATCGCCGATCCCGATCGAAACGGAGGCTGAGGCGCTGCGGCAGGTGACCGCGATCCCGATCTATTTCGCCTCGTCGTATGCGCTGGTCAAACCTTACGTTGCGGGGTTTGAAAGTAACATGCTTGACGCTCCATCTCTTAAGAGCGTCAGGATTGATACGACCTGGCAGGAGCCAAAGACCGCGAGCGTTTTTCCGGGCCGATAATAGTCACCCGGCCAAAGACCCTAATCGGTTTTCTTCAGGTACACCCACTTATCAAAGAACGGCGCTAAGCTATTCCCACCGGCCCGTTCCATCTCCTTTTGAAAATCCACGGTCGTTACCGACTTGCCGAGGTACTTTCGTGTAGTATCCTGCGCTGTTGTTGTTAAGGGCACGAAGCACAACAGCAGCAAAGTCAGGAGTGCGTGGCGCGATGATAGGAGTTTCATAGTAACGTACAAGAGGCTGCCAGCCTGTTGGTGCTCCAACGGACAGTTATTAATTCGAGAAGCCGCAGGCCGGCAGCCTGCAGTACAAGAAAGCGCTCGCGGCTATTGCTGAATTTTGCGACCGAGATATTGGAAGCCTGACGATACATTTCCATTCATTGTCGTAACCGGAAAAGTTTCAAATTCCAGTTGCACAAACGACCTGGTTAATTCATCTATCCATTCCCGGCGATGATGTCGCACCACGACCCCTTCCGGTAGCTCAAATACGCCATAACAATCATAGATGTCGGCAAAGCTCTCATATCGCTCACGATTACGCAGATCGTCACTAATCAAGAGATCACTGATGTAAAGCAGGCCACCGGGCCGAAGAATTCTGTAAACTTCCGCCATCTGACTGTGTTGCTCGTTACTGTCCGGGATGCAGGTCAGTACAGCAAACAGGAGCACAGCATCGACAGACTCATTGGAAAGCGGGATTGTTCGGCCGTCATTGCGAGCGAGCAGCGAGCCCGGCAGCTGCAGGCGGCAACGGGCCAACATCCCCGCGGAAAAATCGATGCCGACAATTTTCTGATAACCGACAAGTTTCAACTCTGCCAGCATGCGTCCGTAGCCGCACCCATAATCGAGAATCCTTGACTCTTCTCGCCTGGAAGCCAAGTGACGCGTTAACCAGTTAAGTTGAAGAGGATGCGAGAACCGCTTCTCTCCCGCGACGCGATCCCAATAGCCGTTCTGTGTGGTCAGTTGCTCCATACTCAAGCTACTTTTGACTAAGCTACTTTGGCGGGGGCCACCTTTCCATTTTATAGATACGTTGACGAGCGGGCTTAGTATCAACTGCCGGCCAAGTCAGGATTGCTTGCCAGAGGTCCTTTGACACTCGTTTCCAGCGAAAAGAGTTGCGTGTTTTGGCAACGGGCGCAAAAGTCACGGAGTCGCCGTCAATTGCGGTTGCCGACCAACGAGAGTCGCTGCCGCCATTTCCAAACTGACCATCCTTAAGTTCAAATCGCGTGGCGTCGGTTACCTTGTCGACTTTATCGTTGTCGAACGTCTCGACAACCAGAGTTGAATCACTCTCAAAGCGATAACGCTCGTAGAACGGATTTTCTACATCCCCTGTGCCGCGCCAGGTTCCCTCGATCCAGCGAAGCTTCGCCAGGTCGGTGGCGGAGAAATTCGTAGGTATCGCTGCCGAAGTGTTTGAGCCTTGAACGCCTGAGCTGCTCGCATTTCGTTGGCAGGCTGCGAGCAAAGCACACCCAGCCGCGAGCAGGAGAAATAAGAACAGTCGCGAGTTTGGAAGCATTCGAACTACCGATCCTTTCCGACCATGTTTGCAGGAGGCTCAAACGGAATCGCTACTCGAGCTTACCTTACCTTATTCCGCAGCGGAACCGCTGAAAAAAGGTGGTGCCCTAAGTTGTAATGCAAACTTTAAGGCCACCCCAACGCTGCTGCCTGCCAGGGATCCGGGTTTGCGAAGGTTTGAATGCCATTCAACGCGGAAACTAACAGTTTGCCTTACGACATAGGGAACCGCCTAAAAAAGGGTAGTGGGTCAGTTTGATGTCCGATAAGTTTTAGATTGTCGTAACGCCGCGACAAACTAAAGTTTGTCGGACATTTGCCGCGAAACTGCACCACTTCCTAAAAAAGTATATTCTTGCTCAAAGATCGGGCGCGTGATAAGTTGAGCCCGCCTGAGTTATTGTGCGGCCTCCATGATTGCATAACCCCCTGGGCCGTCCGATTCCAAGTCCTGAATCAGGTGACGTCTTTACGAAGCAGACAGCTCTCATTCCTGCGAGCGCTCGGTAGCGGCAAAGGAAGTCGTAATGTTTGGTCTTACAATTAAGCAATTGAGTGCGGTCCTGTTTCTGGGAACCCTGGTCCTCGGGACGATCTCCTGTGCGGCTTCGGCCAGCAATGAAGAGTTCTTTGGTCGCACTGAACCACCTGCGGATAATGTTCTCAGGTACATTAGCGGTGACGAACCGGAATCACTCGATCCACAGTTGAGCAGCACCCAACCTGATGCGCGCATCTTTCTTGCGTTGTATGAGGGATTGGTCGAGTACGACAAGAAAACGCTTGATCCCGTTCCGGCGATAGCAGAACGCTGGGACGAGAATGCGGACTCGTCCGAATTCGTTTTCCACTTGCGTAAGACTGCTCGCTGGTCCAATGGTGATCCAATTACCGCGCGAGACTTTGTTTATAGTTTCCGTCGCGGCATTTCTCCGGAATTGACTTCTCGCAGCGCCAGTCTCGCTTACTATATTCGCTATGCTGAGAGTTATAACCAGGGGGCGGTATTTGTCAGGGATCCCCAGACACAACAGTTTCTTCTGGAAAAGGATTTCACGACCGCAAGCAACACCATTATCCCTTTGAGCCAGACGCCACTCACCGCTAACGTGGTGGAATACAAACCCACCGCGGAAGAGCCAACACCTGACAGAGACACGCCTTTTCACCAGCTTATGCACTCGCCCACGCGACTGACTTTGCCCGGCAATGAACAGGCGCGCGCGGCGTTTTTAGCGAAGAACCCCAAATTACAAACGGCGGTGGCCGGCAGGGAATTCGTTAAAGTAAAGGGAGAGGACATCGGCGTCGAAGCTATCGACGATTACACATTGCGCCTTTCGCTGACCCAGTCGACACCATTCTTTTCGGGTCTGCTTGCGAATCAATTCTTTCGGCTGGTTCCGCAAAAGGCAGTCGAGCAATACAAAAAGGATTGGACCAACCCGGCACACATCGTCACTTGCGGCCCCTTTAAAATGAAATCGTGGCGGCCATACAACGAGTTGGCTCTGGTGCGGGATCCGATGTACTGGGACGCGGCAAATGTACACCTCGACGGTATTCGCTTTTTCCCTCTCGCCGATCAACCTACGATGATGAACCTCTATAGGGTCGGGGAAGTCGACGCTGTAGCCAACCATTCGATCATCAGCGCCTGGGTAGATTCGGTGCGCTTCAAGAAAGACTATATGGCTGCACCTGAGGCGGCGGTGATTTACATAGTCATGAATGTTACGAAACCGCCCATGAATGATCTGCGAGTTCGTAAGGCGTTTGATATGGCTATCGATAAAGAGACCGCGCTAAAGTGGCGCAAGATTGTTAAGCCGCTGAAGGGTGTGACGCCCTATGGAATTTTTCCGGACTATCCGGAACCAAAGTCTAATTCGTTTGATCCGGTCAAAGCGAGACAGTTGTTGGCCGACGCTGGTTTTCCGGTGATTCAAAACAGCAACGGCAGCTATTCTTGTCCTAAATTCCCGGTGGACCAGGTCGAATATTTGTTCCCCTCTGCATCCTCAAACAAAATCACGGCGGAATTCTGGCAGGCGCAATGGAAACAGAACCTTGGTATTACGGTGCCATTAAGAAGCATGGAATTCAGGACCTTCGCCGATTTCCGATCAAAACTCGAGTACAAGGGATTTGCCTTCGGCGGCTGGGTTGGCGACTACATGGATCCGTTTACCTTTCTGAGCATCTTCTATACGCCTGAGAACGACAACAATACGGGGTGGTGGGACCAGCGATACGTCAACTTACTCGACGAGGCGAATCGCATCACTGACAAGCAGAAGCGCTATGCGATGTTGGCCCAGGCTGAACAGATCATGGTTGATGCTCAGCCAATCATTCCGATCGAAACGGGGACCGTTAACTGGACCAAGAAGCCTTATGTGAAAGGCATGTATCCCAATGCTTCATCGCTGTTTCCCTGGAAATATGTCTACATTGAGCGGGACCGTTCCAAGTGGGATTACGGAACGCCGAGTCTCGCCGAGTAAGCGCGACCGGTTGTTGAATTGAATTTTGTTTTGCGGGCGGGCCTTAACGATTATTCAGACAGCGTTTTGATTCTGCGCAACTAATCAATGCTTCGATTCATAATTCGTCGCCTCCTGATCACTATTCCAACGATCTTCGTCGTGATCACTTTGACCTGGGGTCTCATCAGATTAGCCCCCGGCAACTTCTATACGGCTGAAAGGTCGATTCCCAAAGCTATCCGCGAAAACATCAAGGAAAAGTATGGCCTGAATAAGCCGTGGTACGTCCAGTATGGGAAAGCCATGTGGCCGATCGTGCGGCATTTGGATTTCGGCAACTCGCTCAAATACCAGGGCCAACCAGTCAGCAACATCATTGCTCGCTCACTGCCCGTCTCCGCCACGATTGGCTTGCTCGCTTATCTGCTGGCGCTGATCCTGGGCATAACTTTTGGTTCGATCGCGGCCCTGAAACAAAATTCGGCGTGGGACTATGCCTCGATGGCGGTGGCTATGCTGGGAATATCGATCCCGAACTTTGTTGTGGGTCCGCTGCTGGTGATGGTCTTTTCGTTGTCACTCTACTGGTTGCCGCCCGCCCGCTGGGGCGGCTTTTGGAGCAAGAGCCTAATCCTCCCGGTACTGACGTTGTCGGGTCTTTACATGGCGTACATTGCGCGATTGACGCGGGCTGGGATGCTCGAGGTTTTGCGGTCTGATTACATTCGCACCGCCCGCTCAAAGGGTTTGCGTGAGCGGGATGTTGTTATTCGCCATGCGCTGCGCGCGGGTTTGATGCCCGTCGTTTCTTTCACGGGGCCGGCACTCGCTTTCCTGCTGACCGGCACAGTCGTGGTCGAACGCATCTTTGCTTTGCCCGGTCTGGGAAATTATTTCATTCAAGCTTCCTTGAATCGCGACGAGCCGCTGATAATCGGGATAGTTGCTTTTATCGCTATTACGCTGTTGTTGATGAACCTGTTGGTGGATATCGCTTACGCGTATTTGGATCCACGAATTCGTTACTGAAAGATTTCGATAGAAGTCACTTCAGGGTAAAAGGTACCGCTAAGCACGAAGTACAAATTTCTAATGAAAGAAGAACCGCCTGATTTCATAAGCCGGCAGGAGCCACGCGACCTGATTCATGTGCCACCTGAATTTGCTGTCGCAGAGGGCGCCGTCCGCGTGCTTGATGAAGACGAATATGTTGCCGGGTCGTCATTGTGGAAAGACGCCAGGCGCCGCCTGCTCAAGAACAAGCTGGCTGTATTTGGATTGATCGTCGTCGTCCTGATTACGTTTATCTCACTGCTCGGGCCACCGATCATAAAAGCAGCCACGGGTTTTACTTACGACAGTATTCCGCGGGACGTAACGCTGATCAAATCGATTCCGCCGTTTAGATCGGCGGACGGATCTTTTTCATGGGCGCATCCCATGGGCACCGACAACTCGGGCCGTGACCTGCTCGCGCGCGTACTTCTGGGTGGACGTATTTCTTTGATGGTGGGAATTATTTCTACCCTGGTGTCCCTGATTATCGGTGTTGGCTATGGTGCGGTGGCCGGGTATCTCGGCGGGCGCGTGGACAATTGGATGATGCGCCTGGTAGACGTTCTATACTCCCTGCCATATATCATTCTGGTGATTGTCCTGTTGGCGGTATTTCGCAGCAGCACGGCGGTGGGCCAACTGGTCCTGCTGTTCATTGCCCTGGGATCGGTCTCGTGGCTGACCATGGCGCGTATTGTCCGCGGGCAGGTCCTGTCTTTGAAAAATCAGGAGTTCGTGGTCGCCGCGCGCGCTACAGGAGTTTCGACCACGCGCATCATTTTTCGTCATGTAGTCCCGAACACGCTGGGCCCGGTTATCGTTTATGCGACGCTGACGATTCCCCAGGTAATGCTTAGCGAAGCCTTTCTATCGTTTCTCGGTTTCGGCGTACAGCCGCCACTTGCCTCCTGGGGCAGCCTGGCGGCCGAGGGCATTCAGAACATAGCGATCTTTCCCTGGCAGCTGATTTTCCCGGGAGTAACGATGGCGCTGACTCTGTTCTCGCTGAATTTTCTCGGTGACGGACTGCGTGACGCGCTTGATCCGCAGATGCGGACTTAACAATAGGATCTGAGATTTCAGATCTCAGATCTCAGATCTCCGATCTCAGATCTCCGATCTCAGATCTCAGATCTCAGATCTCAGATCTGAGATTTCAATCTTGAGATCTCAAGTCATCTTAAACGCATACTCGAGAACTGAACTGATCTGAACTGGCTGATGAGTAATAACAACGGCACACTCCTCGAAGTCAAAAATCTGCGCACGTACTTCGAAACAGAGGACGGCACGGTCAAAGCCGTGGACGGTGTTAGTTTTGCATTGCAGCGCGGTGAGACATTGGGCATTGTCGGCGAGTCAGGTTCGGGAAAGTCTGTCACCAATCTCTCAATTATCCGTCTGGTCCCAAATCCCCCGGGAAGAATCGCCGGCGGTGAAATTGTCTTTGCGGGTCAGGACCTGTTGCAATTGACCGAAGAGGAAGTACGCCAGATCCGCGGCCGGCGTATTTCGATGATCTTCCAGGATCCGATGACGTCATTGAATCCTTTCATGAAGATCTCCAGGCAGCTGATGGAGATGACGCGGCTTCATCTTGGACATAACAAAGCCCAGGCCTACGAGCACGCGGTGAAAATGTTAGAGATGGTGGGAATTCCAGATGCCCGGGCCAGGGTTGAAGACTATCCGCACGAGTTTTCCGGCGGCATGCGGCAGCGAGTAATGATCGCGATGGCCCTGTCATGCGAACCGGAATTATTGATAGCCGACGAACCAACGACTGCTCTTGACGTTACTATTCAGGCACAGATTCTGGAACTGATTAAGAAGCTCAAACAACGGACCGGCACCAGCGTCATTCTCATCACTCACGATCTGGGCGTGGTGGCGGGAATGACGGATCACGTCGTCGTAATGTACGCGGGCAAGGTGTTTGAGCGGGCCCCGACGCGCGAGCTGTTTGCCTTACCCGGAAATCCATACACGCGAGGACTGCTCCGTTCGGTGCCGGATCCTACGGCGGAGCAAGGCAAGCTTTACCAGATTCCCGGCCTGCCGCCGGATGTCGCCCATCTAAAACCGGGCTGTCCGTTTGCGCCGCGCTGCGATCGGGTGGCAGAAATTTGTCGCCAGGAATTTCCACCCTTCGTTCAATTGAACGCTGAACATTACTCTCTTTGCCACTTCGCTGCCGAGGTCTATCGGGAATCTCAGAAAGAGTCGAGCACCAGTTTATGACCGAGTCACCAGGTCTTATGCAATCAGCTCCGCCACGCTTGACTACTTTGGTGCGCGAGCCCCTGGTCGCCATCCGCGATTTGAAAGTGTATTTCAAAGCGGGGAAGGGAAGGATTGTTAAAGCCGTAGACGGAGTGACGCTGGATATCTTTAAGGGAGAAACGCTGGGCCTGGTGGGCGAATCGGGTTGCGGGAAATCGACCCTCGGTCGGACGATTCTGCGCCTGACGGAACCAACCGCGGGTCAGGTTCTTTATCGCGATCAGGATTTAGCGAAGCTTTCTGCCAAGCAGATGCGCGAGCAACGTCGTCATCTTCAAATTATTTTTCAGGACCCTTATGCTTCGTTGAATCCGCGCATGACTGTGGGCCAGATCATTGGCGAGCCACTCGACACCTTTAAGTTGGCGAGCGGAACGGAAGCTGAACGTCGCGTACAGGAATTGATGGAAACCGTTGGGCTCAGCAAGCGCTTTGTCAAACGCTATCCGCACGAGTTTTCCGGAGGTCAGCGGCAGCGCATCGGCATTGCCCGCGCCTTGGCCGTGGATCCGGATTTTATTGTAGCCGACGAGCCAATCTCAGCGCTGGATGTTTCCATTCAGGCTCAGATCATGAATCTGCTCGAGCGACTCAAGCGCGAGAAGAACCTGACCTATCTTTTCATCTCCCATGATCTGCGCGCAGTCAGACACGTTTCCGACCGCGTAGCAGTGATGTACCTCGGCAAGTTGGTTGAACTTACCGGCGCCAGGACCATCTACGAAGAACCATTGATGCCTTACACGAAAGCTTTGATCTCGGCGGTGCCGGTGCCTGATCCGGAGATCGAATCCCAGCGCCGGCGAATTGTCCTGGAGGGTGATGTACCCTCTCCGTTGAATCCGCCGGCAGGTTGCCGGTTTCACACGCGTTGCCCCTATGCCATTCAGTCCTGCAAAGAAGTCGAGCCTGCCCTGGTTGAAATCAAGCCGGACCACTTTGCGGCTTGCATCAGAATCAGTCCCGACCAGCCGGACATCGACCGCGTAAAGGCTGGCGAGGCGCCCGGACTGAGCGCATAGCTCAATAAAATTCCAGCGGTGATTCTCTTCGCAATCACCTGAGGTTCTCCGCGCCGGATAGCAGTTTTCCTCTGTCTTTCCCATGAAACCGAGTGCTCATTAGTCATATAGCAATTAAGTGACTTGTCGTTTGCTTTCTTGAAGGTCGCAATCAGACAGGTTTCCGCGGGCAAATCGCGCGTATATACTAACTTTTGCCGGTTTAAGCTGACGAAGAACGTTCCGGCCCCGACGTCAAGTAGCCCAGGTTCAAATGTAAAAATGAAAGCACCCAAAGGTGTTGGCATCCTTGCGAAGACGATTCGCCCCCTGTCCGAATGCGACAAGTAAATCTCGCAATGGCAAAGGAATCCCCCGATCCCCGGCGCACAATCTTTCAGAAAGATTCGCATGAAACGCCACCGGCTTGGGCTGAGAAACAAGAAGAACTGGCCCATAGGGCCGGTCTTTCTTTGCTCCTCGTAGAAGGTTTGCAGCCGCCAGAGTTGTTGTCGGCAAATAATAATTCCATCTGTCAGGCAATTCAGTCGTCACCGAAACACGCAGGGCTCTGCCGTCCTTTTTGCGGTGAGGCCCATGGCCGAGCGCTGAGCGCCGGCCGAGCCACCTATTACCGTTGTCACGCCGGGCTACACTGTTTCTCAGAACCGGTACACATCGGCGAGAGAAAAGATCTGGCAGTGATCGGCGGTCGTGCTTTTCTCGAGACAGCCCATTACAAAGCTACAGTTGAGCGCCTCCGTGAGGGTGATCTAAAGGATCTGTTCACAGAAGCGACGTTTGAGAATGTCATTTTCACAACGATGTCCAGGTTAAAGGACCTGGCGGCCAGGGTAGAAAGAAGTACCCGTGATTTACGCGTGGTTCCGAAGCAGGAGTCCAGCGACTCTCCCGCGGACCCATCCCCCGAACATCGCACAGATGATCAAACCGATCATGCGATGGGCACAGAACCTGAAGTTCCCGATCTGGAGCGCGAAGTCGAACGGCTGCGCAGTCAGGTCGAGCACCAGACGCGATTCGCTCAATCGATGCAATATTTTCTCGAGCGAATCAGTTCCAACGATCCCGGGCAAACCTACCTGGCCATCCTAATGAATTCCAGGGACCTGCTGCATGCCGAGCGCGCGTCGCTGTTGATTTATGATGAAGCAACAAACCAACTGACGATCAAGGCCGCAGTTGGGATCCCGACGGACATTGCCGAAGTTTCGAGTATGCGTCTGGGCGAAGGCATTTCCGGCGAAGCTTTAAAGGCCGGACGGCCCGTAATGGTGAACGACCTCGAGGCGGCGGGAATCACTCCCGCGCCGGCGACTCACCAATACAAGACGCAATCCTTTATCAGCTATCCAATAACCATTGGGGGCCGGCGTATCGGCGTCCTCAATATGACGGACAAGAGTGGTGGTGGAAGTTACGACGAGGTTGACCTGACCCTGCTCGAGATCGTAGCGCCACAAGTGGCCCTGGCCCTGGAGCGCGCGGAATGGCAGGAGAAAGCAACGCAGTTTCAATTGATGTCCATTACAGATCCGCTCACCGGTCTTCCGAACCGGCGCTATCTGGAAGAACGATTAGCCGAAGAAGTAAATCGTTCCAAGCGCTATGACCAGCCTTTGAGTTTCCTGATGATCGACATCGACGACTTCAAGATCTATAACGATCTGAATGGGCATCAGGCGGGTGATCTGGCACTACAGATGACGGCGCAGGGATTAAAGGGAACGCTTAGGGCCGCTGATGTTGCATCGCGTTATGGCGGCGAAGAATTTTGTGTCTTGTTGCCGCAGACTTCACTTCAGGAAGCCGGAGTCATCGCGGAACGTATGCGAGAAAGGATCGAACAGACGCCTATTCCGCACTCGAAAGCGCAACCTATGAATGCGGTAACTATAAGTATCGGCGTGTCGTCGTTTTCCTCCACAATTAATGCCGCTGAAGAGATTATTTGGTCGGCGGATCGCGCTCTGTATGAAGCAAAGAACATGGGAAAGAACAAGATCGCTTTTTACCAGGAGCGAGCTCCGCAAACACGGTTAACCGATGAGCACTGAGACCCCCGGCGAAAACACGCGGCGCGTTCTTAGTCGCGTCGACAGAAGCGAGTTCGTTGGCCGTGCTGACGAGTTGCGCCGCATCGTATCGCATCCGCTGCACGAGGGGCCGCTGGGTCTGCTCCTTTTGCTGGCTCCGACAGCCGGTGTCTCGGAGTTGTTGCGGCAAGCGTACGACCAGTTTTACCATCAGCGCGGCAAGATCATTCCCATTTTCTTTGTCGTACCCAGGGAAGAAAAGACCGCGGTAAGTACGGCCATAGAGTTCCTCAATACTTTCCTGTTGCAGTATGTCGCCTTTCGCCGCGGTGAGCCGTCGCTCTGTCAGTCCTCGCTGAGCCTCAATGATATTCTGGCGCTGGCGCCACCTGCCGACTATGAATGGATTAACCAGTTAGTCGAATCCTATAAACGCGAACGGTTCGGCAATGATGACGAAGCCCTGGTTCGCTGGTGCCTGAGTGCGCCGCAGAGTGTTCCCGCTCAGCACGGCTATCCGTTCGTCATGTTTGATGCGGTAGCATTGATTGACAGCCCGGCCGATGGACCCGCGTTGCGCACCGAGATGATTCGCATCTTCAGCCGCTCTCGTTTGCCTTTCCTGATTGCCGGACTGAGAAGGCAGATGTTGGACGCGGTCCATGACGCGCAATGCGACTTTGCCGGTTTTGAAATCCTCAGACTCGAGAAGCTTAGAGATGAAGACGGTCGCGCACTGATTGAACACGTAGCACACAAGCAACGCATCACTCTTTCAGATGAAGTGCGGGATTTACTAGTGCTGCAATTCGAGTGCAGTCCGTTATTAATCACCACCTTCTTGCAGGCAGCGAGCGAACTCGGCGTATCGCTCGATACTTATCTCGCTTGCGAAAGACTCTACGTAGATGAATTGATGGGAAGGCATTTCGGTCGCTATTTCTCTTCGTTGCTCGAAGACGTTGCAGCAGATCCGGGGTTGCGGCGGGCCGTCATTCGACTTCTTTACGAGTCGAACACACCGGGATCGCGGCGGAACTCATTTGCCGGTTGGAAGGGAAGTTTGCATCTTGAGGCAGCGGAGCTGGAAAGAGTGTTACGTACTCTGCATGCCCACGAAATAATCACCTGGGACGGCGGCATTGTCGAAGCTGGAGGCGGCTCGGTTGTCTGGAATGATTATCTGAAGATCCGTTATCGATTGGAGATCAAGGGTGATGCGCGGGCCCTGGTTGTAGCTGAGACCATCGCAGATTCGTTGAAGCGGGCGCCGAACACCATGGCCAGGAACTACCGGCGCGTTGCGTCCCTCGGTCTGAGGGATTTGTTGGCCAGGTTTGATTGTCAGCGGGTCCCGGCAATTCTGCTTGATTACGCTCGGTTCAGTGATGCTTACAAGGGCGGCACCCTCGATGAAATCGCCGCCGGACTGGAAGCGGATCCGGGCCTGGTGCGACTGCCGCAAGTCGTGCACGTTGCCAGCTGCGCAGCATTCAATGCCGGGGCACAACCACTATGCGACGAAGAGCGTTGCGTGGTGGCCCATGCGTTTACCGAAAGCAAATACACTGATGCGACCCAGGTGGTCTGGATGGTGGCCGAGATCGATTCCAAGCTGGAAGCCAATCGCGAGGTGGCCAACGTTTGGTGCGAACAACTTAATTTAATGGCCCGGGAGTCCGGCTTTGGCGCTGTACGCATCTGGTTGATTGCCAGAGAAGGATTTTCGCCGGCAGCCTCTCAGTTGCTCGCGGAGTTCGGGGCCTACGCTTCGAGCCGTCAGCAAATGGAGCTGTTGACCGCACGGTTGGATGAATCGCGAGCAGGGCGGAACGAAGCAGCGAGCGCGACTGAATTTGAGATGGTTGTTCCGATGGGCGACGATAATGAGTTGTTAGTGGCCCACACCGTTGAGGAAATAGCTCGCCGTTTGAACTTTCGCCCCGAAGCCGTCAACCAAATCAAGCATGCGGTGGTAGAGGCTATAATAAATGCTTCTGAGCACAGCCTCAGTCCTGACCGCAAGATTTATCAACGTTTTCGCGTCGAAAATGATAAATTAGTCATCACTATTTCGAGCCGTGGTATAGTCCCTGTCAGTGTTGAGGCGCGAAATGGCGAAAGCGAAGCGGCCTCCGGTGAAATCCAGGAGGCCTCAGCCAATCGTCGCGGTCTGGGTCTCAAGATGATTAAGAGCCTGATGGATGAGGTAGAGTTTGAGCGCGTGGATGAAGGCACCAGCCTCCGCATGACGAAGTACCTGCGAGCGTAGAGTCCGACAAACTTCAGTTTGTCGATCTCCCCCTGTTTAGCACGATGATCGAGAGTAACCTGTGACGGCGACAAACTAAGTTCGTCGAACTCAAAGAGGGAGCTTCTGAGTGGCAGAGCCAGCCAGCCTTTTTGTGCGGTCGCGTTGCGTGGGCACGGCGGCGGTGATCTACGCCAGCGACTATCTCAACAAATTGAGTGGGGAACGAATCGAGCGTGAGTGCAAGCGGCAACTGGAATGCGGTTGTCAAACACTCGTCATCGATTTCCGCGGTACCGAACTTGTCAACAGCATTGGCGTTTCTATCCTCCTCGGGGTGATTGACGTAGCGGAAAAGAGCGGCGCCCAACTGATCTTTTCGGACGTCAACACCGAGACAATTCAACTATTCGAGATGCTCGGCTTGACCCGTCACGTAGCGCTGGCTAAAGACGAGGACGAAGCGCTCACACTATTAAATGAGTTTGCCGCCCCACCTCAATCGTTCGGACACTAATAACCAAATATGGAATTGCCGACTCAGAAGCTGGTTCATACTTTCGGAGCGCTTGCGGACCTGGGCCAGGAGATAACTGACAGCAGTGATGTCAGTGAAATGGTGCGGACCTCGCTTCATTTGCTGCTGGGAGCGCTGGGCATCCGGGGCGGAGCGATTCTGGAGCATATGGCCGACGGCCAGGTGCTCAAGCTGGTAGCCGCACGTGGAATCGACGAAGGTTTCCCGGAGCCATTGCACATCGATGATGCGGCACGAGTAGCCCTGCTGAATGCGGGACTGTCGGCTTTGTCTCCCGAGCGGCTGACGACTGATAAGCCTGACCTCTGCGCGTTGCTTGAGGAATGCAAGAACGCAGCGGGTACTTTTGGTATTCAGCTTTTTGTGCCTATGGTCGTGCGCGGTGAACTAGTCGGCGCCGTCTTGCTGGGAGGCAAGGCGACCGGTGAATCGTTTACCGGCGAAGAGTGCGACATTATCTTTTCGATGGTCCGGCACATAGGTGTCGGCATTCACACTCACCGGTTGCTCGAACAGCTCGAGCAGCGTGCGGAAGAGAACCGCCGGCTCTACGAGGACCTGCGCACCATCTATCGCCAGACAGTGCGTGCTTTTGCCGCCGCCATCGACATCAAGGACAAGTACACGCAAGGTCACTCAGAGCGGGTCGGTAAGTACAGTGAAATTATCGCCCGCGAAATGGGCTGGGCCGAAGAAGAGGTCGAAGGCATCGCCATCGCCGGTTACCTGCACGATATCGGCAAGCTGGTAGTGGAACGCGACATTATCAACGCGCCCTACCGTATAGATGCCAAGCAATCGAGTGAACTGAATCGCCATCCGGCTGCCGGTTTTGAAATCCTTTCGCCGATACACCATCCGTATACCGATATTCCGCTGATGGCTAAGTATCATCACGAACGGCTTGACGGGCGCGGCTATCCTGACGGGTTGACGGACAAACAAATCCCGCTGGGGGCGAAGATCGTTTCGCTGGCCGACTCGTTCGACGCGATGACAACCGATCGGCCCTACAAGACGCGCCGTTCGCTTGAAGACGTCATCGTTGACTTTCGCTTCAACACAGGTAAACAGTTTGATTGTGAGGTCGTGATTGCGTTTTGCCGCGCGCTGTTGAAGGAAATCAACGGCGAGAGCAAGGAACGCCGCATTTTGAAGATGTTGGGCAAGAATTACGTAGAGGCTGAAAAAATCATCCCACTCCTCAGCGAACTGATCTCTGAACTAGACTGCATTCAAATCTCATCTGCCGCCAGCTCGGTTTAAGGATCGAGTGATAAATCTGGAAACGTAAAGCTCTCACCACATCCAGATGACTGGCGCCGGGAATCCTGGGCGCGGCTAGACCGCCACTCTTACCTCACGAAAGTCTTTGCCTTTTACCAATTCATCCAACGACGCATCCAATTCCACCAGGTAGCGTAACTACTTTGGCTGGATGCGGAGGACAAAGCCGCAGATGGCAATCTTTTGATCCGGAGATACCTCGACCGGCTCTCCACGTGGAAGTTCATGGCCGTTGACGAGCGTGGGGTTGCGGCCCTTAGCCACAATCCAGAAACGCCCCTCGGCATCGAGTCCAAGAGTGGCATGCACGCGGCTGACTTCGGCGTCACCTTTGATAGGCAGGTCGACTGAAACTGTGCGCGAGCCGCGGCCGATGGTGATTTCGGACTTGCTTATCGGTACCACGCTCTCGCGCATGCTGTTGCGCCAGACTTCAACCTGATAAAGAACTGTGGGGCGGGCGCGCACGATAGTCTGTTCTCCTTCGGTTACCTCGCTCACCGTGTCGCCGGCCAGATCGGGCATCGTCGAAGTTGGCAGCGTCGCATCGACCCGCGGTGTAACCATCGTATGCCCGCTTTCGGTCTCGTCCCAGACGGCCTGCACGCGAAACTCACCCTTGTTCAGGGTGCCGTCAACGCGCAGCTCGACCGCGAAGGATTTGGCGGCTAACTGAGTCTGCCCGCTCAGCTCGTGCGCCCTTTCCGAAAGTACGTGAAATAAGCCCTGCTCCAGTCCTCGTCGCTTATCACCTTGCCATTCCTTATCGTCGTCAGTGCTCAGGTAGACGATATATTCGCGCGGAATATAGGTTGGACCACCCGGTGGTGTAAACATTTCCTGCTGCATGACCGACTCTACTTCACGAGCGATCTTCACCAGAAACTCTTCCCATACCCGACGGGGCCGCGCATGCTCGTCAGCGGCCTCGAGCAAGTCCTCGTTCGCTTCGCCATCGATCCATTTCCTGATTGATTCCAGCAGGCCCAAGGGTTTTATTTCTCCTCTGAATGTCCGACGAACTTCAGTTTGTCGGCTACTGTACTACAGGCTGGCCAGCGCTGTAGGCGGCCTCGATACACAGACTGAAGTCTGTGCTATGCAAATCGACAAACTAAAGTCTGTCGGACCCTTCCTAATCGAATTTCAAATACTTCTTGTTCACCCAGCCGCGATCGGCAGTGTACTGATCAGTCTTAGGCCGCGCGTGCTGTAGCACCTGGACTTCGTACCAGTTACTGTTCACGGCCAGCACTTTGATGCGCGAGCCGTTTTCCGCCAGGCCAATCGGTTGGTTGTCAGGGCTTGGATCAGCGCGCAGATTCAGATCCGTGGTAGTGACGCCTTCGCGTCCCAGCACAAAAGTATTAGACAGCGCGGGAATGTCGGCCAACGGATTCCAACGCGACGTAACGTAACGATGAGTCGCCAGCAGCATTCCTGAAAAAAGCACGACCAACAGGGCAGCGACCAGAAACCGTTTGCTTTTACTGGCCACCTTTTCGACGCGTGGCAACCCTACGTGACCATTGCCACGCCGCGGCAACGACGATCGCGCCCGTTCATTCGGAAAGGATGCAATTATTTGGCTCGCAGTGTGGCGTTCGGGAATGTTGGCGAAGGTCGGCTGCTGAGGACGCGAATGAGTTACCGGAACCACAATCTTTGGCCGCGGAGCGGTTCCCAAACCTGTGGCTACGGTTTCTTCGGCGTGCGGTACTTCAAAGCGCGGACGCGGAGGCGCTTGAGTCATTTCCTCCGGCTCTGTTTTTAGTTCCGCACTAACACGCAGCGAAGACTCTCTGCCGATTACCCCCGGCAGTTCCCGAGTGTCAGGCAACGCAGCATCCGCCAATTCTTCCCAAAACTCTTCCACGGTTTGCTGACGATCCGCAGCGCGTTGCTGGGTCGCTCGCGTCAGTACACGTAACAGCGGCGCGGACCAATACTTATCTCTCAGCAAGACCGGTAACTCGGTAATTGGATGCTGCGCAAAGCGGCGCGGCGTTTCACCTGCCAATAACGTGTATGCCGTCTTCGCCAATGAGTAAATGTCAGCCGAAGGTGTCAGCTGCGTTCGGCCCTGAGCGGCCGAAGCCATCTCCAACTGCGAGGTATGGACCAGCGGGTTATGTTCCGGCGCTGAATAGACGCTGGTGCCGACACGCGTAATCGCTCCCTCATGAGATTCAAGCCGCGCTACGCCAAAATCTGCAATCTTGACGGTCAACTTATCGCCGGTAAGGAGCAGGTTCTGTGGCTTGATATCGCGATGAATGACCCCGCACTTATGCGCGTGAGCAAGACCGGAACAAACCTGTTCGAGATAAAAAAGCGCGCGATCGAGCGGCAACGGTCGGTTCTTTGAAAGGGCAAACATATCCCCGCCCGGCAGGTATTCAAGCAGAATGTAATGAAAAGTCGTCCTGTCGAGATCGATCGCCGTGCCATGTCCCAGGCGACTGATGATGTTTGGGTGACGCACACGATCCAGAGCAACGGCCTCGTTTTGAAAATTAGCGACCAGGGTTCGCTCGAGTTCGTCATCCGGCTCATCCTGAAGCAGTAGATTGAGGGCCTTGACCACAACGACGGGGGGCGCGTCGGCCATTGCAGCATTGTCATGGGCTTTATAGATTTCAGCGTAGCTGCCACGGCCGAGACACTCGAGAATGTCATAGCGGCCATCAAGTCTGCACTGCTGGAGCTTTAGCTCAGACATTAATCCGTAAAACTTCCTTTACCTGTTCGTACGCCCATGTTTGGATGCGGGTCCCGCGCGCGAGTTCGATCGGACCCGGCAAAGTCCAGGTAATCAGGGCGAACTTACCGGGCTCGTGGCCGGCGTGGGAGACTGACCAGCTTTAAGCTCGTCGATGTGCGTCAACGCTCGCTGCGTTTCTTTATTGGATTTCAATGTTGCCGCCGCCAGTGCCAGCACCGCCTCTTTTCTTAGCGCTGTGTTTTCAATCCCGGGAGTTTGATCGCAACGCGCTATTGCCTGCTCGAGGGCCTTACCCGCCTCTTCGTAAGTACCCGCCATCAGTAGGGCCCGCCCATAAAGATAAAGGAATTTTGGGTCGGAAGACTCGAGCGGGTTAATCAGGTTTTGCCGCGCCATTTCTTTTGGCATGGTATTGCTTAGCCACTCACCGGGAGCGCGATCTACTTCGCGTCGTGCTTTCTCGAAAACCACAACGGGATCTTCCGGCGTTGGTGTCGTAAGCGCAACAGGCGCCACCTCTGGTGCTCGGCTCAGGCCAAAAGGCAGAGCACCGCGATAACGGGAGCCGGCATAAAAAGCGGCGGCAACTCCGCCCACGAACAGCAGGAATACGAAAAAGCGGGCAATAGACCTGCCAATCCCGCCCCCTGACTTTTTCGTGGCAGGAATGTTCATCGGCTTGTTTTGCGTACCAACGGCGGGAGTATTCGCCAAAGAACTATTAGAGGGAAACGCAAGGCGGGAAGGCGGGACCAATGCATCCTCGGTTCGATCAAGATTGCCGCCAAACACACCATCCGCCGCGCCCGCTCCGGCGGCAGCGGGTGGGTATTCCAGAGAGAGAGTGCGTTCTCCTAAACCGGCGTCCTGCGCTCCAGTGGCCGGCTCTCCGAGGCGAATGATTACTGCCGTCAAATTGTCCTCGGCGCCACGCTCATAACACCTTCGTTTGAGTTCTGCGCAAGCGGCTTCGAGATCTTCCTGCGTAACTAAAACCTGGCGCAATTCATTATCGGAAATATGACGCGTTATGCCGTCGCTGCAAAGCAGGAAGCAAGTGCCCTCTTCAACTTCGATAGTTTTGAGATCGACTTCAACCGTCTCTTCGGCGCCCAAAGCGCGGCTGATGACATTTTTGCTGGGATGATTTGCGGCTTGTTCGGGGGTCATCCGGCCGGCGCGGACTTCTTCTTCTACGATTGAATGATCTTCAGTTTCGCGCAGCAGCTTGGCGTCAGCCGTCAGCCGGTAAAGACGCGAGTCGCCGACGTGACCTATCGTCGCAATGTTGTCGGCCAAATGCAGCGCCACCATGGTCGTTGCCATGTTAGACAACTTGGCATGCTCGCGCGCCATTTGATGAATTGAGGCGTTGGCTCGCTGGATGGCCAGCTCCATCAGATCTTCAATGTCCGCGCCTTCAACCTGATGACGAAAAGCTTCGCCCAATACTTCGATTGCTGTTTTGGACGCAACCTCACCCGCTTCGGCTCCGCCCACCCCGTCGGCGACAGCGAAGATGTGGCGCTCCGGATCCGCGAGAAACGAATCTTCATTCAGCGGACGCCTCTCATTGAGGCCGCGATCGCTTACGGACGCGGAAGTGATCCTGATTTCGTTCGGGGACTCGCTCATTGAACCGCCTCCACCACACTAGCGCTGCGCACCGGCGCGGCCAGCATTTTGTCGCGAGCACTACGGTGAGAAAAAGCCATCAGCATTCCGAGCATGGCAAAGCTGGTGATCAAACTGAAACCTCCGTGGCTAACGAAAGGCAAAGTGATCCCAGTCATCGGCAGAGCACGCGTGATCCCTCCCATATTGACCACGGCCTGGAAACCGAAAACGGCCGTCAACCCAGCTGCACACAGCTTGGTAAACATATCACGCGCCTCCAAAGAAGTGCGAACTCCAGCACTGATGAAAACCAGTATGGCGAGAATCACGACAAGCCCGCCCACGAGACCGGTTTCTTCGGCAATCGCGGCGTAAACATAGTCCGAATCCGCGATAGGTACCAGTTCCGGGAAGCCCAGACCGAGGCCACGTCCGGTGGTACGTCCGGCAGCCATGCCAAACACCGCTTGCGCCGGCTGGAAGGCGAGCTTGTCGAACCAAATATCCACGTTAATAGCCTTTTGCATAGCCGGACTTTGTTCAGCCAGTTCCTTCAACCGCGGATCTTTGTTGAGGGCGTCCTGATAATCCTTCTTCCACCAGGAAACTTCCGGCGAAGGCGGATCGAACCCATCCAGCCATAAGTGAAATCGCTGTTGGATACGGGCGGGCAGCGCGGCCGAGATGGGGCGGGCCAGGGTGGGCAACAGCGGCACTTTCTCCTGCACATCTCTGGGTAATGCCCCCACCACCAAAAGTGAAATCACCAGGATGACCGAACCGACAAATAACAAAAGTTGTGGCCAGCGCCGCACGGCTACGAGATAGAGCGTCACATAGGCGCCGGTGAAGATCAGCATCTGCCCAAAATCCTTCAGAGCAAAGAAGGGAATGAAGGGGATGATGGCCATGACCACCAGGGGCACTATGTCGCGCGCGCGCGGAATACCCCAGTAGGTCTCGGCCAGGTCCTTATAACGAGCCGTAAGAATTCCCGCGAAGCCCACCAGAAAAGGAATCTTGGCCGGCTCCCATGGAGTCATGTTGCCCAGGGCCTTACCGGCGCTGGACGTGACCACCGCCATGGCCAGGGGTACCAACGTCACCAGCACGACAATGAAACTGTTTCGCTGAAGCCACAACAGAAAGCCGTCATGAACACAAAACGAGTAGGCAATGGCGAACGCCAGGAACGAAAGAATGGGTACCCAGGTATAACTCGAAGTCAACGCGTTCCAGAGTGTGTAGTTCGATGGCTTACGGGGCAGGCTTTCTATGTCGATCGGCTGCGCGGGTGTCGGCGGCAATCCCATCATCTGCTTTTTCGCCGGCTCGTAGTTCTCCATGATGTAACGCGTCCGCATGGCATCGGTCTTGGCCGACCTGGCTTCAGCGCGATTTCTCGAGTTGTACTCCGGATCGCTATAGAGCCGGTACTGAATCAGCATGCCGATGGAAAAGAGCAGAATCGCTGTCGTGAAAAGGATCCAGTTACCGGCAAAATGTTTGGTACGCGATAACCAGAGCACGAGCGCGATTAGTGGCAGGTACATCAGGAGGTCACGGACAGCTCCGATGATCGATGTCTCGTAGCCGCGCAACAACCCGGCACGATGAATGGCGGCGTATCCCGCGATCTGCAAAAGCACGATCACGAAGATGATAAGCAAATGTGACGAGGCGCGGTTCTTCATTAAGAGTTGTCAGTAGTCAGTAATCAGTAGTCAGTGTTTTTGAAATCGGCGTTCGTGACTCTTTATCAGATTGCGTCAGTGCAGCCGCAAAACGAACTGAACTCTGAATGCGTGTGGCCATACTTCTCTCATTGTCTCCGCGGTCGGGGCACGGGCGTTGGTGTTTGCTTCGGCAGACCCCGCTGCGCTTTTTGCGGGTTGCCGTTATTGAAGTATCCGAGTTCTTTGGCCTTCATCACCAGCGCGGCTGCTATGGGTGCTGCTGCTTTCGAGCCATACCCGCCTCCTTCGACTATTACCGCCATTGCCAGCTGCGGCCGTTCCAACGGCGCGATACATAGGAACCACGCGTCGATGCGTGGATGTTCCGTATCCATGATCGTCTCTTCGTATTCCCGAATTATGTTTCCCTTGTTGTCCTTCTCGACGCGGTGTCGCGTTTTTGGCTGACCTGTTTTTGGATCGTAAAGCGGGATCACTTTCTGCGCCGTACCCGTTTTGCCGCCTGTGTTGATGCCCGCGGCCTTTACCGGCCCGAAAACTCCACGTGCAGTGCCACTTGGGCCGCCGGTGACCAGGCCCATTATCTCGCGCATCCGCTGTGCGGTCTGCGGCGGGACTACTTGCTTGAACATTTCCGGCGGCCGATCGAATTCAATCTTGGGCTTCATCAGCTTGCCTTCCATATTGCCCACCGCCGATGCCGCCAGCGCCATTTGAAAGGGTGTCATCTGGCCCGCATAGCCTTGCCCATAACCAATCAATGCCAGGTCATACCGCGTCACCTGCTTACCCGTAACGATCGTCGCTTCACGTGGAGCCAACGCTCGTTTGATGGCATCGCTACTCGCGTTCCAAATCTCAGGTTGCTTTCGTCCGCGCAAAGCCTCGACCGGCGTATCGTAAGTGCCAATACCCAGTAATTGGGCCGCCTGCTTCAGCCGATCAGCTCCCAGCTTCACGCCCATTTGTGCGAAATACTGATTACAGGACACCTCAAAGGCAGTATCGATGCCGATCGTACCGTGAACTTCTCCGGCCCCGCCGTCATCCAGGATGGCGTTAGCCCCTGGCGCTGCGACGTAACCCCCGCCGCTGCAAGTGAACTGTGTGTCCTGCAAGCCGGCGATAAAGGCCGCCGTCATGGTTACCGTTTTGAAAGTGGAGCCGGGAATGTAGTAAGCGCCCAGCGCGCGACTCACTAGTGGCTTGTCTCGCTCGTTTGCTTCGAGCCGAATCCAGGTCGCCTCGTCTTCGACTTCTTTGAGACTGTATGAAGGTTCGCTGTAGAGAGCCAGGACCTCGCCGGTCTGTGGATTCAAGACAACTACAGCACCATGTTTTCCTTTCAACTGATCGACAGCGGCCTGTTGCAGATCGCGGTCGATAGTTATGCGCACGTCGGCATTTGCCTTGCGGGTAGTGCTCTCGCCCTGGACCACCTGGAGGGCCTCAGGCATCGATCCGTTTTGCACGCCAAACAGCGCTCGCTCAATCCCCGGGTCGCCGCGATCCGAACCAAAGATGTGAGCGAATGGTTTATCCATTGGATATTCGCGCACGATGTCGCCATTGCCCTCGCGCCGGTAAAGGGCCAAAGCTCGATCCAGTCTGCCGCTACGATCAAGAATCCAACCACGCAGGGTCGATTCAGAGATGCGGCGATTGCGCAGATCCTTGTAGCTGAGCTCCTGAAACTTTTCGTTGTTGGTGGCGGCATACTTTGCCCAGTACACGTGAAAACCAAATACGCCCGCCGCCAACAGAACGAAAACCCAGCGCAGCGCCTTTAGTCCGCGATTCGTGGTGGTCGAGCCGAGCCGCTTCCTTACAGCTTTGGGAAGATCGTCAGGAACGCTGGCGGATTGTCGAGCGCGACTCAATCGATATCGCAGCAGGGCCACATACAAAAGCAGGATCAAAAGCAGGAATGCCCCAACATAAATCAACGTCAGCAACGCCGACATCCATTCGGGAACGTGGGCGGAAACCGGACTGGGAGTTGGTGATTGGAGTAGTAAGAGGAAGGGCATCGTTGAAGAGTCAAAGTGCGATTATTTCAATAGTGTGTTGCCGTTTAGAAAGGCACTTGTGTTCCGAGAGGCGGACAAGTCCGCTCTCTAAACAGCGAGATGTTCTGTTCTATGTTTCAGTCCTGCGAAATCGAACTTCAATGTCTCCAAATCCCACGACGTCGCCGTCTTCGATCGGGCGAGATTCGCCATAAGCTATCCGACGACCATTAATGTAAGTGCCGTTAGTCGAACCTGTATCGGCAACCAGCAGCGTTCCTTCTTTATTCATAACCAGCGCTGCATGAATCTTTGAAACGCTGCCGTCGTTTAAGCTCAAGTCATTGTCGGACACCCGACCAACGTTCAGACGTCTGCCACCCGGCGCAAAAACCAGAGAGAGTTCGCGGGTGTTGTCGCGCATCGTCACGCGAGCGATCAGTGTTACGTCTGGCACCGGAGGCGCGGCAGTAGGGATGGCTATACCGGCAAGGGCTGCGCGCTTGGCTTCGTCTTGTTGTCTTAGTTCCTCTTCAAATTCGCCGAAGCTTGGATCCACCGAAATTCCCGTCGTAAAAATGTCCACTTCCGATTCGATGCGGACCGGGGCGAGTGTGCGATAGCGATGATCGTTGATGTGATCTATCGCCTCGGCGAAGAGTTCGTGTTCCAGGTCTTTCAGTATTTCCGGCGGGGCTTCGGCGTGAGTACCCCATTCCAGTTTCAGCTTCATCAAGTGCGGAGCGATGCGGCCTTTTGGTCCTTCGTTACGGACGCGCTCGTCAATCAGGCGCTTCATCCGTTCGACCAGCTTTGAAGTCGTCAGCCCGCTCTTGGGCTCGACGGTGCGTCCGAACTTGCGGTCGACGACATCGCCCACGTTCTCCAGCACCTTTCGCAGAAGCCGTTCCGGCAGGGCCTCTTCACGCTTTTTCCTGGGCGCCGATTTGGATTCTTCGGTCATTTGGATACCAATACGATTTTGCGTCGCAATTGTTTAATCGCGCTCGTTGACTGTCACGACAGCCTCTCGCAAACACCCCTACGTCAAAAACGCAGTCGGGATTGTGACTGCGCGGGAGAGGGAACTCAATGCTTCGGTGCGGCGTTATTCTAACTGAAATAATAGTTTGGGAGTAGGGGCAAGGGGCAGGACCGTGGCGTCAGAGGAATTTTGACCGGCGCTTGAGGCAACAGCACAAAGTTCAAGACTGACATGAATGTTGATAATACTTGAACCAATCAGGCCAAGCCTCCATGATGCATAGCATGAGTCAGGAGCACACACGAGATTTGCCGGAGAACCGTTCTTTTGAAGAGCGTGTCTTCGCGCGATTTGACGCAATCGATGCGTGGCGTGGTGCCGTGGATGGTAGGCTTGATCGAATGGAAGCTCGGCTCGACAGCCTCGATGGACGGGTTGAGAAACTGGAAATCCAAGCCGAAAAACGCGCTGTTGAGACCAAACAAATCTGGGAGCGAGCCCTGGCTGAAATTCTGGAAGTGAAGACTGAAGTTCGCGAAGTGAAGAATCACGTGGCGGAACTTTCACGCAAGGTTGAAGTGCTTAGCAGAGACATAGTTACTGTGCCTGCCGATCAACTTCGCCTCGACGATCGCCTCGACAAGATTGATTCCAAGCCCTTCTGATTCCCGCTATCCTCTTTGCCGCGCTGCTTCGTAAAGCAGAATCGACGCCGCCACACCAACGTTCAAACTCTCAACTTGCCCGTGCATGGGTATCCTGACGACAGCGCCGGCTGCGGCTACCTCGTCTGGGGTTAGTCCTGTCGATTCCGGTCCGACGACAATGGCCTTTGCGCCAGTCCAATCCATTTCCGTGTAGGCAATAGAAGCTTGCGCGTCCGCGCATACCGTTTTTATTCCGCTCGCGGCACACCATGCCAGTACTTCGCCGTAATCCGTTTTGGTCCAGATCGGCAAACGAAAGGCTGAACCCATCGCTCCCCGCAGAGCTTTGGGCGAAAACGGATCACTCGAGTTCACAGTGGTGATAGCACCGGTAGCACCTGCCGCCTCGGCGGTCCGCATAATGGCCCCGACATTAACGGGATTGTTGATGCCGTGCATCACTATCAGTAACGGGTTTGAAAGTTGGCGCCTCTTGAATTCGTTTTCATCCACCTCCGGGCGCGAAGCAAGCAGCACTAATCCCTGCGGAGTCTTGGTGTAAGAGATGGTGGCGAGCAGCGCTTCACTAACAGGCACGACGCGCTCGCAAACGGAACCGAGTTCGGTCAGGATCCTTTTTGCTTTGTCCTTCTGCCCGAGTTCATCAGAATAAATCACGGCTTCGATCGACAATCCGGACAGGTAGGCTTCCGCGCACAATCGGAGTCCCTCAACAAAAATTGCTTCTTCCACCTTACCGTCGCGCACGGCGCGGAAACGACGTAACAGGGCATTATCGCGGCTGGTAATGGTCTCCATGTAAATTGTCACTCTCGCCAAAAGTCGGTAACTGTCTTAACAATTGAATGTTCTCTTGAGAGAAACCTCGACGACACTCGCAGCTTAACAGTGCTGGATCAAAAGAGCTTCACAATCATCAATCAGCAATCGACACCTCTGCCCAGATGGGCCAGTGATCGGAGACGTTCAAGGGCCTGGCAACACCCCACTTTTTGATCTGCACTCCACGCACAAAGATCCAATCGGCATGGTAACGCAGTCCAGCCCCGCGCCAGGTGGCTGTTCCCGTAGGCATAGAGGTCATATATCCGCGCGCTTCCAGGAACCTTCGCGTCTCAACACATTTTTTGTCTGACAGAGTATTAAAGTCACCCATTACGATAGTTGGTAATCCGGACTGGTCAGCCTGGTCCATGATCGCTTCCAGTTGCCTGAGCTGACCATCAGCTTTCGGGTGTGGATCGATATGCGCATTGAAGATTCGCAACTTGTCTGGGCCAATCGAGATTGTTGCTGCCTGAGCAAGCCGGGGACGCCAAAGACAATCGTGCCAGGGCAGATCGATTCGCGTCACGTCTTCAAGGGGCAGACGGCTTAGCAGCGCAATGCCAGTGTCGCCCGCATCGTTTAGTCCAATCTGTTCCTCAAAATCCAGCCACCATTGACGCTTCCTGGGCGCCACCCCGCGCGGAATGCCTGCAGGCATATGCACCCAGCTCATTTTTAGTTTGGTCGCCAGCTCTCTCGCCACATGCAAACCTCCCGCGCGGGCGGTCTCTTTATCGGCTTCCTGCAACGCTACGATGTCCGCTCGCGGTAACAAGCGGCCTTCGGAAAAGGCGGCTGTGGCGATTGCTATGTTGCGTGCGACGGCTGCGGAGCGGCCCAGCGGCGGGTTTAGTCCAATCTTGCGCAGCAGACCGCTCGAGATCAAGAAACGGCCGACTGCATAACGGATATTGTAAGAAGCGACGATCAGCGTCGAAAGTTGTGAGTCGCGGTAAGGTGGGAAAGGCGCTTCAACAAGTTCGATTTTGGCGGCGTCGTCGAGGAAGGGAATAGTTGTTGCTGCCATGAAGCACGCCCGGGGACCGCACGCCTCCAGCGTGCTGGAATTTGCGAGCGTTCGTTCCCTCTTCAGGAAATTTCTTGAACACCTCAGCACGCTGGAAGAGTGCGGTCCCAGGTGTGACTAGCGCACGGCGGCCGGCGCGATCACTTCATGGATCGCGCGCACTTCATTCACGAGTTCTTCATACTGCTCGAGATTCAGCGCCTGCGCTCCATCCGACAAAGCGTGATCCGGCTGATCGTGAACCTCAACGATCAGACCATCGGCTCCCACCGCAACCCCGGCGCGCGCCAGCGGCGTAACCATATAATTCTTCCCGGTTCCGTGCGACGGATCAACGATCACCGGCAGATGAGACAGCCGCCGGACCGCGGGGATAGCTGCGAGGTCCATCGTATTGCGAGTATGCTGCGCAAAAGTGCGAATGCCTCGCTCGCACAAAACGATTTGATAATTGCCTTCGGACATAACGTATTCGGCGGCCAGCAACCATTCATCGAGCGTCGCCGACAAACCTCGCTTTAGCAGCACCGGCAACTTCGCCCTTCCCGCGCGCCTCAACAGTGAAAAGTTCTGCATGTTGCGAGCACCGATCTGAATCATGTCACCGTAGCGCTCGACCAGATCCACACCGTTCTCATCCAGGGCTTCCGTAACGATTTTCAAACCATAAGCTTCGCGAATGTCCGCCAGAATCCGCAGGCCCTCTTCTCCCAATCCCTGGAAAGCGTAAGGCGAAGTACGCGGCTTGTATGCTCCGCCGCGAAAGAACCGCGCGCCGCTTCGTCGAACCGCTTCGGCGATGGCAAATCCCTGCGCTCGACTTTCAATAGCACAAGGACCCGCAATGATCGCCAGCTCCTCGCCGCCGATCGTTGCGTCTCCCACTCGAACAATTGTTTTTTCCGGTCTGAGATCGAGCGAGATTAGCTTGTAGGGTTTGCTGACTCGAATAGCTTCGGCCACGCCCGGCATGTTCTCAAAATGCGAAGGATCGACCGAGGTTTGATTGCCCGTGATGCCAATGGCCGTGCGGGTGGCTCCCGGCATTGGATGGCCCTTGTATCCCAGATCCACGATCACGCGCAAAACAGTTTCGATTTGCGCCTCGGTCGCGTCGGGTTTCATTACGATTAACATGTTGGTTTTATACTCTCACAACTTACAAAAAGTACAGCGCCCCCTGGGACCGCACGCTTCCAGCATGCTGCTGTTTGGAAAGAAGCTCGCTGGGATTTCAGATCCACCGAACCCAACCTCCGGCACGCTGGAAGCGTGCGGTCCCCAGGCGCTCACATTCGCTCGGGAACATTGATACCAAGGGTAAGCAGCGCCGCGGTCAATTGTCGGCGCGCGATGTCCGCAGTCGCAACCAACACCGCTTTTTTCGTTGCGTCTCCTTCCGCGATGATCCGGTGACGGTGGTAAAACAGATTAAAGGCGCGGGCCAGATTAAAAGTGTATTTAGCAACGTTCGCCGGCTCGGCGGAAGCCGCCGCCTGAGCGATGACTTCGTCAAACTTCTCGGCCAGCATTACCAGAGACCAAATCTCCGTGCCCGTTTCCCCTTGCAGGGCGTCGGCGACTTTGGTTCTGATTGCTTCATCGCTGCCGGCATTTCGTATCAGGTCCCAGGCCGCGGCCGGAGCCTGGGAATCCAGTTTGCGGAAGATTGAATTTGCTCGCACTGCAGCGTATTGACAGTAGGGCCCTGTCTCGCCTTCGAAGGACAAGGCCTCCTTGAAATCAAAAATAATCACAGTGCTCCGGGTAAACTTGAGCAAGAAATACCGCAACGCGCCCACCGCAATCTCATGCGCCGTCGCCTGCCACTCTTCTGGCGACAATTCGGGATGACGTGATCCCACTTCGCGCCGGGCATCTACTTCCAGACGATCAATCAAGTCGTCGGCCTTCACGCCAAGACCTTTCCGTCCGCTCATTTCAATAAATGGCCGCGCTCGATCATCGTCGCTCAAGTCAATTCCTAGATCGTCGCAGGCAGCCACCGACAGGGCCACCATCTCGTAGCCAAAATGCACGCTGGCACTCTTGCCAAGTTCCGGCACCAGCGCAGCGACTCCGCGTGCAACAATCTCCTGCGGATACGACTGTCGCGAGTCGATGACGTTATAGACAGTCACGCCGCCGCCAAAGCTGGGACGCGGCACTTCAGGAAGCACGTCAGAATTAGGCACAGTGCTGGTGGTCCACGCAATCTGGCCGTTGGCGTAAGTCCGAAACGGTCGGTAATTGAAATCAAGCCCGAGGTGACCGAGCTTCCAAAGTTGATACGCAATGTCTTTGCCCGTATAGGTCACCGTACCGTTCGAGCGCACGATCACTTTGTCGGCCTCATGTTCTTCCGTACCGGTATGCGATTCAAAGGGCATCACCCAGCAACCCTTACTGCGTCCCTCGCTTTCAAGGCGAATGACGCCGGCCTGCTTCATCAATTCAAAAGCGCGATCCCAAAAATGCAAACCGAGAATGTCCGACTCGCGCGCGAGCAAATCGTATCGAATATCCAGGCGGTCCATTGTGTCCAGAATGCACTCGACATTCCTGGTGGCTACGTAATCCGCCAGTTCCGCAGTGGGGTTATGGCCGGCTTCCAGCGCATGCAAAACCTCCGTGCGCAGCTTTAGCTTTTCGGGATTTGGATCCGCGGTGGGATTATCATCGCGATAGAACAGCCCAACCCGCGTGTAAAGGTCCCAGCAGTAGTAATCAAACGATTGCTCGCCGGTCAGCGATTGGTCCATCGCCTTGATTTGATCGAGATTCATACCTTCGATATCCATGAATCCGACTACCACGTCGGCAACCTGAACCCCGGTGTTGTCAATATAGTTCTGCACCTCAACGCGTTGACCGGCGGCCCGCAGGATCCGCACAAAAGTGTCGCCGAGCACGGCGTTACGTACGTGACCAATGTGCGCAGCTTTGTTGGGGTTAATGCTTGTATGTTCGACCATCATCTTTGGTCGAGACTCATCCGTTATCGTCTCAGCCGGCGCTAAAGTGCTGACGGAAAAGTCGGCCAGCAATTTAGCGCGATCGAAAAACACGTTGATATATCCCGCGCCTGCAATCTCAACGCGGGACACTTCTGCAGGGGCTTCAAGCGCGGGTTTCAGCTCTTCAGCGATCGCTCGCGGAGCCACCTTGATCCCCGTTCCCTGTTTGATCAACCGGGCCAATTCGAACGCAACCGGAAAGGCGACATCACCCAGGTCAGGACGCGGAGGCGTTTCGGCGTTAATACCTTCCAGTTCAACGCCCCAGCGCGCCAGTGCGGCGCCGCGGATCTGAAGTTTCAGTTGGTTCTGGAGCTCTAATAGGGTCACTGTTGGTTGTTGTCTTTCTCTTCGAACTATTTGATCAATCGCAAAAGGTCAGAGTATAGCTTAGCGAGTAAGGCTGTGCTAACGCTCAATCGGTGTTGCTTGACAGCTTTGCACTCCGCTCTGCTACCATCCCGACCTTGATGCAAACGACGAAAAGATCAGTGATTTCAGAAGAACTACGACGTCGATTTGCGCGCGCGACACGGGTGCTGGTGCTAACGGGCGCGGGAGTATTAGCCGAGTCGGGCGTACCCACTTTCCGTGGCGGCGGCAACTCCGACGTGTGGAAAGGGATGCCGCTCGATGTGATCTCGTCCGCGCGCATGCTCCAAAGCAACCTGCCGGCGGTTTGGGAATGGTTCGATCAGAAGCGTGAGTTTTTAGAAAACCTGAAGCCGAACGCCGCGCACCGGGCTTTCGCAGAATGGGAGCAATGCTTTGGTGATTTCACTTTGGTTACGCAGAACGTAGACGGCTTGCATCAAAAAGCGGGATCACGCGACGTGGTTGAGCTGCACGGAAGTGTCTGGCGTGCTCGCTGCATTACGTGTCACTCACGCTTCGAAATCTTTTCCAACCAGCGACGCGCACAGGAGTGCAAAGCGTGCGGCGATGCATTGCGTCCCGACGTGGTGCTGTTTGGAGAAGTGCTCCCTCCCGGAGTTTTTGAGCGAGCCGCGAAACAGGCAGAGAAGTGCGAATTATGCTTTGCCGTCGGCACTTCAGCCCAGGTCTATCCCGCGGCCAGCCTCCCAGAAATTGCCAAAGCGGCCGGCGCGTACGTGTGTGAAATCAATCCGGAAGAAACGCCATTCTCGGATTTGTGCGATGAAGTATTGACAGGCAAGGCGGGCGAAGTCTTGCCGCTCTTTAGCCAGAGATGAGCCGATTGCGTTTGGATGTTTTGGACTTAGATGATGAAGACTCTTTATTTCGACTGTTTCGCGGGCGCCAGCGGCGACATGATACTTGGCGCGATGGTAGCCGCCGGGGTTGATCAGGGCGCGCTGAAACACCAATTGGCATCGCTCAGTGTACAGGGTTTTACGATCGAGTTTGTGCCCGTCAATCGTTCGGGCATCAGCGCCACGCACGCCCGCGTCCAAACAGTCGAACAACGCGCGCATCGGCACCTCGGCGATATTTTGCAGATCGTTTACGCGTCGCGACTGAGTGACGATGTGAAGGATCGAACTGCAAAAATCTTTTCGCGACTGGCGGAGGCTGAGGCCCTCGTACACAACGAACCTGTCGATCAGGTTCACTTTCATGAGGTCGGCGCGCTGGATGCCATCGTTGACGTGGTCGGCGCCGCGATCTGTTTCGAACTGCTCGGTATCGAACGCTTTGTCTGTTCGCCTTTGCAGGTTGGCAGCGGCACGGTAGCAATGGCTCACGGTCGCTTTCCAGTGCCCCCGCCCGCGGTTGTGGAATTGCTCAAAGGGATCCCAGTGTATGCTACCGATATTAAAGGTGAACTGGTCACGCCGACGGGGGCTGCGATCATCGCCACCGTTTGCGAAGAATTCGGGGCCCTGCCGCACATGACGATTCAGCGCACCGGCTATGGCGCGGGCACGCGCGAATACGAGAAGTTTCCCAACGTGCTGCGCGTATTTGTCGGCGAAGTCAGCGCTCCTGATTCAGTTAGCGTAAGTACCGAGCGGTTGTGGATGATTGAAACAAATATTGATGATCTATCGCCTCAGATACTCGGCCATGTGATGGACGTAGCGTTGGCGACGGGAGCACTGGATTGCTTCTTCACGCCGGTACAGATGAAAAAAAATCGACCGGGTGTCTTGATCTCAATTCTGTGTCGCGACGGTGAGCGCTCTAAGCTCTCAGAAATGCTGTTTAGGGAGACGACTACGCTGGGCCTGCGGAGTTATGAGGTGCAACGCGAAGCGCTTGAACGTGAAGTCGTTTCAGTCGAAACACGTTATGGTCCAATTGATGTTAAAGTAGCGCGCATGCACGGCGAGATAGTTAATCAAATGCCCGAGTATGAGCAATGTCATCAGGCAGCGCTGCAGGCGAACGTGCCGCTGCGCCAGGTTGAAGATGAAGCCAGACTGTCGTTGGCCCGTTTGCAGAGTTCTCGAGAGTAGTTCAAATATGACAACGAAGAAAAGAATTTCATCCGCCGGCCCTTCGCGCAAAGCCAACGGCGCGATGAGTGGAGATGTCGACCTGGCTAAGATTGCCAGCGGCGTCCGTTTGATTCTTGAAGGGATCGGTGAAGACCCTGAGCGCGTGGGTTTGAAGGACACTCCCCGGCGCACGGCGGAGATGTTTGCGGAACTCACAGCAGGCATGCGCGAGGATCCCAAGCAGCACGTTCGGCCCTTACCGGGAGACAAGCACGATGAAATGGTAATTGTTCGGGACATAAGTATTGCCTCAATTTGCGAACATCACCTGGCGCCGTTTGTAGGGAAGTGTCATATCGCTTACATTCCGAAAGACGGCCGGATTGTGGGACTCTCAAAGCTGGCGCGGCTGGCTGAAACATTTTCACGACGCCTGCAGCTTCAGGAACGTCTGACTTCGGACATTGCGACGACGCTCTATGAAGGATTGAAACCGCTGGGCGTAATGGTGGTGATCGAAGCGGAACACACCTGCATGACTTTGCGAGGGGTCAGAAAAGCCGGCGCGAAGACTATTACTTCGGCCGTGATGGGTGGCTTCCGCAAAGACCCAAGGACTCGCGCCGAAGCGATGTCATTGATCACAGGAAGACAATAAACCGAAAGGCGTACCGGAAACCGTGATGAGTAAGGCGCGATCTCTCGAGGAGACAACCCCAGCCTCCACGCCTTAACGGTACTTGTCACGGTTTACGGTTCACGGTAACTATGGAAACTTTTTACGTCACTACGCCCATCTACTACGCGAATAGCCTGCCGCACCTTGGTCATCTTTATACGATGATCGTGGCCGATACTACGGCGCGCCGCAAAAGACAGCAGGGCATTGAAACGTTCTTCCTGACCGGCACGGATGAACATGGTATTAACATCGAACGAGCGGCGAAGCGAGCCGGTCGTACGCCGCAGGAACAGGCGGACTATGTTGTAAGTTATTACAAGCAGATGACCGCGCAATTCGGGCTGGATTCGGAACATGGCGGTTACGACATCTTCATGCGCACCACGGCGCCGTTCCACTATCAGGGAGTAAACGAGCTCTGGCGGCGGGTGGCCGCGGCTAAAACCCCGAAAGGCAACGATGCACTGTTCAAAGGTCATTACGAGGGGTGGTTCTGCGCAGCCTGCGCGGCTTACAAGACCGAAGACGAATATGTGAAGTCTGAAAACGCTGACGAGCCGCCGCGGTGTTTGATCCACGAGACTCCATTGGACAGTATTTCTGAAGAGAGTTATTTTTTTCGGCTTTCTGACTACGACGAAGCACTGTTGGAACTTTACGATTCGCGGGCCGATTTTGTGCGGCCGGAATCGAGAAGAAACGAAGTTGCGAGTTTTGTTCGTGGGGGACTGCAGGACCTGTCAGTCAGCCGGCTGAGTACTTCGGTGAGTTGGGGTATTCCGGTACCGGATGATCCGGCGCACACGATGTATGTTTGGTTCGACGCATTGACCAATTACATCACTGCCATCGGCTTTGGAAACGAAGAGCGACAGAAGGCCGCCGGGTTTGAGAAATTTTGGCCGGCCCTGCACCTGGTGGGAAAAGACATCCTGCGATTCCATGCCGTGTATTGGCCGGCATTTCTGATGGCAGCCGGTGTGGAGCAGCCACGCGGCATAGTCGCGCACGGCATGTGGCTCGATCCAAACGGACGCAAGATGTCCAAGACCCTGGGCAACACAGTTGAATTGGATGCTCTTGCCAAGCATTTCTCCGTTGATGCCATTCGCTATTTTTGTCTGCGTGAAATGGTCTTTGGCCAGGACGGCCGCTTCGGTTACGAAGCCTTGATCGATCGTGCCAACAGCGATCTTGCGAGCGGTCTGGGAAACCTTTCCAGCCGCACCCTGACGATGATTGCGCGCTACTGTGAAGGCCGCGTTCCTTCCGGAAAGATTTCGGAAGACAAATTGCTGCTCGCAAAACGCACCGGCGTCGACACCGATGAAACAACTATCGCCGGGTTTATTGAACACGCACGCGACGAGTTTCAGATTCACTGCGACAACTTCGCCTTCAGTCGCGCTCTGGAAGTAGTGTGGTCCATCATTGCCCGGGTCGACAAGATGATCAGCGACGCCAAGCCCTGGGATCTGGCCAAGGACGACAATCAGCGGCAGACGCTTAACGCCGTGCTCTACCGCGCGGCCGAAACCCTGCGCTGGCTTTGTGTGCTCCTTTACCCGGTGATGCCTGGCGCGAGCCAAAACATCTATGCGCAGCTGGGACTGCCAGGGTCGCTCTCCACTATCGATCCTGGTGGACTGCGTTGGGGCGAATTGCCGGAGAATACGCAAGTTGGAGAAATAACGCCGGTATTCCCGCGCCTCGATAAAGCCAGGACCATGACGGCAATTAAGACTGAAACTGAACCAACCGGTGTGCATATTACTGAAGCTGAGGCCATACCCGGCGCGCCAACACTCGTAGAGAGCGCACCAACTCAACCACCGATGATCCATGCAAGCCAGGCTGATGCGATCGTAGGCGTGGCGAACTTTATTGAGATCGGCGACTTTGCCAAGGTCGATCTGAGAGTGGGTGAGGTTCTGACCGCCGAGCGCATTCCGAAGGCTGACAAACTGTTGTTGATGAGTATCGACATCGGAGAAGAGAAGCCGCGTCAGGTGCTGGCGGGCATCGCGCAATATTACGATGCCGAGAAAATGGTTGGCCGCAAGGTTGTCGTCGTCGCGAACCTTAAACCGCGCAAATTGCGTGGCTATGAATCACAGGGCATGGTCGTTGCGGCTTCCTACGGCGAGGAAGGAAAACCGGTGATTGCCACCTTTGCCGAAGATGTGCCGAACGGCGCCAGATTGAAGTAGCGTCGGAATGACCGCGGGACCACTGAAGATAGACAATAGACCGGTTGCGAGTTACAGAACCGGGAGCGACCGGGGACGCCGGCCGGGCAGCCCGGCTGGGGTGGTGGATGCGACCGGATCGCAAACTCAAGTTCAAAGGCAGACTCAAACATGAATAGCAGCATCCTGTCGCTACCGCTCCGGGTACTGTATTAATAGGATGTTCATTGACTCGCATGCGCACATCGATGGGCCGGAGTATGACGTCGATCGTGACGAGGTAATTCAGCGTGCGCGCGATTCCGGCGTCCGCGCGATCCTTAATGTCGGTACAGGTGACCCACACAGCGGTGCGCTTGAACGCGCAATCGAACTTGCCGAAAAACACCACGACATATACGCCGCAGTTGGTACGCATCCCCACGACGCTCGTCTTTTTGACGAAGGGGCCGAAAGGCGAATTCGGAAATTAGCCGCCGACAGCGCGCGCGTTATCGCCTGGGGCGAAATCGGTCTCGACTACCATTACGACAATTCACCCCGCGACGTGCAGCGAGATGTGTTTCGCCGCCAACTGCGACTTGCGCGCGACGCGGGCCTCCCGGTAATCATTCATACACGCGAAGCCGAGGACGACACGATTGGGATACTTCGTGCCGAATGGCAGCAACCCGGAAAGGGAATCATGCATTGCTTTTCCGGCTCGCGGGAACTGGCTGAAGCAGCCTTGGAACTCGGTTTCCTGATTTCATTTGCTGGTGTTCTGACATTCAAGAAGGCCGAAGATCTACGAACGGTTGCCGCCGCAGTCCCGCTCGAGCGATTACTGATTGAGACCGACTGTCCGTTCCTGACGCCAATTCCTTTTCGCGGGCGACGCAACGAGCCGGCCCATGTTGTAGAAGTAGCGCGCTGTCTCGCGGGAATTCATCAAAAGACGCTGGACCAGATCGGTGAGATCACCAGCAGCAATTTCCTTGAACTGTTCCAGCTGGAGATAAATAAAGATCTATGACCGTGCGAAGGTTGAGCGAAGCGATGCCACTTCGTTCAGTTTAGGAAGGGGACTCTTTCGCGATCTTGGAACCATGTTGAGTGTCAAGATCCGGTCGCTGCCGCTCCCGGTACTGTAAACGGCGCTTCCGGTCACAGAGGCGTCGGGTTCCGACAATTCCCAAACTGAGCCCCTATCCTGCTTAAGAGAAGACTTTCACATGCATGCTCTTTGATGTTATTCTCGCGAATGTTAACGGACAATACGAAAACTTATGGCCCAACAAAACTCATTTGATATTGTTTCAGAAGTTGATCGCGCGGAGATTGTGAATGCGCTTAACCAGACGCTGAAGGAAGTGCACCAGCGCTTTGATTTCAAGGGTAGCGCAGCTAACGTCGAACTTGATGATAAGGACTTGGTGCTCTCTGCCGAAGACGACACGAAGTTACGCAACATGAACGACATCCTTCAGCAAAAGCTGGTGCGACGCGGCGTGCCGCTAAAAGCTTTCAGTTACGACGACTCAGAGCCGGCGGCCGGCGGAACAGTGCGGCAGCGAGCTCATATTCAACAGGGAATCCCCCAGGAAAAGGCGAAGGAAATAGTAAGGTTCATCAAAGACACCAAGGTAAAGGTTCAGGCCGCCATCCAGGGCGACGTCGTGCGCGTGACGGGCCGTGATCGTGATACGCTTCAGGACATTATCGCAAAGCTGAAGGCCAAAGATTTCGGCATTCATATGTCCTTTACAAACTATCGCTCGAATTAGAATTGGTTTTTATCAGCGGCAGATTGAACTCTGCGTTACACGATGCAGTCATTGAGCCCAACAGCACTTGCCGAAGAAGTAAAGTTTTCGGCGCAACGAATCTTTAGTTTGATCTCAGCGGATCTTGCTGAAGTTGAAGTTGAATTCGAGCGGCAGGCCCGCTCCAACATTCAGGTTATTGCTTACATCGGTAACTACCTGCGAGCGTCGGGCGGCAAACGGGTTCGACCAGCGTTAACAATCCTCTCAAATTACGCGGTCGGTGGCCACGGGGCGCGTTACAACTCCATTCGCATGGCCACCGTCATGGAATTCCTCCACACGGCGACCCTGGTCCATGACGACATCATCGATAATGCCGCGACCAGACGTAACCGCCCGACAATCAATAATCAATACGGCAACCAGACCGCGGTCCTCATGGGCGACTGGCTTTACATGTCGGCGTTTGAGACCAGTTTGACGGAGCGGTCGCTGCCGGTACTCGATATCCTGACGGCCGTCACGCGCAAGATGACAGAGGGTGAACTGCTACAACTCACCTTGCTGGGTCGCACCGACATTACTGAAGATCAGTATCTGGAAGTCTTGCAGCGAAAGACTGCGTTTCTTTTCAGCGCCTGCTGCGAAGTCGGAGCCCTGCTCGGCGGAGCCAGCGAACCGCAACGCCTGGCGCTGCGGGACTATGGAATGAACCTGGGAACGGCGTTTCAACTTATCGATGACTTGCTCGATTTCACAGGGTCGGGTGAGCGGCTGGGCAAGGCGGCCGGGGTAGATCTCCTTGAAGGTAAACTGACCCTGCCTCTAATCTATCTGATGCAGAGTGGTGACTCTGCCGCCCGCGAATTGGTCCTGACGGTTGTGGCTGAAGGCGCCTATAACACTGTGTCACGCGCGAATCTCATTGAAGCGGTTGAAAGAACCGGGGCGATTAAGCGCGCCAAGGCCAGGGCTGACGAATACGCCGCCGCCGCCAGAGATTGCCTGAATATCCTGCCAAATTCTGAATATTCCGAGTCTTTGCGTTCGATTCCCAGCTACGTCATCGAGCGCGAGAGTTAAGCGCTAACAGGTGGCACGGGCGTCTCGCCCGTGGTTCATGGGCGGGACGCCCATGCCACTTTTGGGGTGTGCTACCTTAGCTATTGTCTAAACCGTCAATTGCCGCTAAACTTTTCGCCGTGGAGTGGTCCAACGAAAACCTGGTCGCCAAGATGGCCTCGATGCTGCAAGAGTCGCGCAAGGCGCGGGCTCAGCTTTCCGGGCGTTTGCGTGAGTTGGAGGCCGAGGCTGACTCTGTCCGCGCCGAACTGGCCGAGCTGGACATTGTAGTTAGCCAGTCGGAAGCGTCTCTCTACCGGCGGCTCTCGTCCGTGCTCGCCACCAGCAATGTACCTTTTGATCTGCCCTCAGATTCCGAACTCGAGGCGGCAATGTACCGCAGTGCCGCACCCCGACCGCGAGTGCAAACACCAGTCGAACCGCGGCGCCAGGCGATTCCCTCAGTGAGAAATAATGTCGAGGCGCTCAGCGATCGCTTTTTGGATCGCACGATTCCGCAGGCAGTTACCATGCTCTTGCGTGAGGAAGGCGCTCCTTTGCACGTCAACGAGATTTTTAATCGGCTCAAAGAAGGCGGCTTCAAATTCACCGGCCAAAATCCCACCATCAGCATTGCCGTGTCCCTCAATCGCAACGGTCGTTTTCGCAAGGCCGCACCCGGCACGTTTGATCTGGTGATGCGCGACGCTTCGAAGGCTTCCTGATAAATATTCAATTTCGTTACATCGTTGTAGGGGCGGACCTGTGTGTCCGCCCTCGTGCCAAAGGAAACAAGGAAGGCGGACACTCAGGTCCCCGCCCCTGCGCTGTTCCTGAGCCGAAGACGTAACAGGCCTTTGTCTAACTCACCATCACCCATAGAATACCCAACATGCGCGCGATGATCCTTTCAGCCGGATACGGAACCCGGCTTTGGCCTTTAACTGAAGATCGCACCAAGCCCGCTTTGCCAATTCTGGGAAAGCCGTTGGTGGGTTACGTCGCGGAGTATCTCGCGGGCTTTGGATACCGAAACATTGTTGTGAATCTTCATCATCGACCGGAGTCTGTGCGAGCCGCACTCGGTGATGGCAGCCGCTTCGGTGCACAGCTTACCTATGTTGAGGAGTCGACGATTCTTGGAACCAGCGGCGCGTTGGATAATGCGCGCCACTTGCTTGATCGCGAAACGTTCGTTGTCGTCAACGGCAAGATCATTACGGATATCGATCTCGGTGCGGCACTCGAGACTCACATAAAAACAAATGCACTAGCGACTCTTATCTTGCTACCCAATGTCGCTCGCGAACGCTTTTCAATGGTTGAGGTGGCGGGCGGATTAGTCAAAGGATTCGGCGGCATGCCGGAGGGAGGAGGCAGGAGCAGGAGGCAGGAGCAGGACCCGGGAGATCTGGATCAATCCAAAGAGCCAGACCTACACCAACCGCAAGACGCAGAAGTAAACCACGCAGCGCCTCTGATGTTTACGGGAATTCAGATTCTCGAGCCGCGCATTTTTGACTACATTCCTCGGGGTGTTTTTTCTCATTCGACCATAGACGTCTATCCACAGGCGATTGCCAACGGTGAAGTGGTGGCGGCGCATGTGGCAAAAGGGAAGTGGTACGAGCTATCAACGATTCCCCGCTATCTCGAAATTAGCCTGAAGTTGCTGGCTGAGGAGGGCGTCAGTGTTTACAAGGGCTTGCGCTGCAAAATTGCTCCCAGCGCTGAGATTACAGATTCGATTATCTGGGATGATGTCATTGTTGCAGCAGGGTCCCGCGTCCGACGGGCCATCCTCGGGGACGGAGTCCGAATTCCTGAGGGTGAAGCGATTGAAAACGCAGCCGTGGTGCGCGCCGCCCTTATCGCCGGCTCAACTTCTCCGGCTAAAGCCCTGCGTGGGGAATTGCGAGGTGAGAATTTTGTCGTGCCTCTAACGCAATGATACAATCTGCGCTCATTTGAAGGTCGCAGTGTGGCGGGACCCGGCAGTGTAGTCCCGCCTTGTCTTGATAATAAGCCGCTGTCGGGCGCCGCTTTCCGCAAAATGAGTTCACCTAAACACGTCAGCTTGAACGGCTTCGCCAGCTCAGCGGCGGAGCGACTGGAACAATACCTGGCGGCGAAGAGTGCGGTGCAGTCGAACCAAATCATTCCGCTTACTCCCGATGCCTCAACCAGAAATTACTTTCGCGTACCCTGGAAGAAAGGTACTGCGGTTGCGGCTGTTTATCCCGAAGCTTTCGATCCCGAAGTCCATCCTTATCTGGATGTAACGCGGCTGTTCCTGGACGCGGGTATTCCGGTGCCGGCGATTTATTCGATCGACGGGGAACGAGGAATCATCGTGCAGGAGGATCTGGGTGACCAGCAGTTGTCCCGATTTCTCGAATCCGCTTCGGAAGAGGATTGTGAAGAGTACAAAGAGCGCGCCATCAATTTAATTGCCCGTATTCAGAAGGCCACGGAAAAGGCTGCGGAGCTGAAATCGATTGCCAGCCGCTTGGCTTTTGACGAACCAAAACTGTCCTGGGAGCTGGGCTTTTTCCGCGAGCACTACTTTGGAAGTTTACGCGGCGAGTCGCTGAAGCGCGCCGATGAGGCGGAGTTAAGAGTAGAACTCAATGACCTGGCGGCTGAACTGGCAGCTGTGCCGCGCGTTTTATGTCATCGAGATTTCCACGCCGCGAACCTCCTGATCGATAGCAAGAAGCATTTGCGAGTCATCGATCATCAGGATGCGCGCATGGGCCCCGCGAGTTACGACCTGGTATCCCTGCTGCTCGATCGGCAGACTTGTGCGCCTTCGCTGGCTGAGCTGCGCCACCACCGTTTGTACCTCCTTGAAGAGCGTCGGCTGTTGGGTTTGAGTTCACTTGATCCGGACGAGTTCGCCAGGGAATTCCGGCTGGTAACGGTCCAACGGGGATTAAAGGCGGTGGGAACTTTTTCGTATCAAACAGCCGTCTGCGGCCGCGGAGTGACCTACGAACCGCTCATAAATCCTTTGTTGGAAATGGTGGTCCAGGCCGCTGAATGGCTGGAACGCTTTCCGGTGCTTAGGCGAATGCTATCGTCCCGATTGTAGATGAATTAAGGAACGGGGAAGTTCCAAATCTAAAGCTTCCCAAAGACTAAAATGGTTACTGAATCGCCGTCACTAAAGCAAGCAATCACTCCACACGTTTATATCAACCAGCTTTCCGCGCATGTCGATCAGGAGGTCACGCTCAAGGGTTGGCTTTATAACATGCGTTCAAGCGGCAAGATTCTCTTTCCGCAATTGCGGGATGGGTCGGGCGTCGTCCAATGCGTGGTTCTAAAAAATGCCGTACAACCCGAACTCTGGGAGTCACTCAAGGGACTGGGTCAGGAGTCGGCTCTTATCATTGAAGGCAAAGTGCGGGCGGATAGTCGCGCGCCTGGTGGCTATGAGATAGACGTCACGAATGCCCAGGTCGTGCAGGAGGTCCATGATTATCCCATCACTCCGAAAGAGCACGGCACCGAATTCCTATTGGATCACCGGCATATCTGGCTTCGTTCACGCCGCCAGCACGCGATACTGAAGATTCGCCACACAGTCGTGCGCGCCGTGCGCGATTTTCTGGACAACGACGGATTCACTTTGTGTGACGCGCCTATCTTCACTCCGGCAGCATGCGAAGGTACAACTACCCTTTTTGCCGCCGACTATTTCGACGGCGAGAAAGCTTACCTTACTCAATCCGGTCAACTTTATAACGAAGCGACGGCTGCCGCCTTTGGCAAAGTATATTGTTTTGGCCCCACGTTCCGAGCTGAGAAATCAAAGACGCGAAGGCATCTGACGGAGTTCTGGATGGTTGAGCCGGAAATGGCTTATGCCACGCTTGACGACGTTTTGACGCTGTCTGAGCGAATGCTGTCTTACATCGCAGCGCGGGTGCTGGCCGACAGAGCGGAAGAGTTGAAGGTGCTCGAGCGTGACCCGGCGAAATTGGAAGCGATTGTTCCGCCCTTTCCGCGTCTGCACTATGACGACGCCGTCAAGATGCTTCAGGAAGGACGTGCAAAGGGACTTCTCGAAGCACGCTTCGAATGGGGTGGAGACTTTGGCGCTCCGGATGAGACGTTTATCTCTGGTCATTTCGACAAGCCGGTTATGGTCCATCATTACCCCGCCGAGGTTAAGGCCTTTTACATGGCGCGCGATCCGGATAGATCGGAACTCGCTCTCGGCGTTGATGTCCTGGCGCCGGAAGGGTATGGCGAAGTTATTGGCGGTGGAGAACGCGCGACCTCATTGGAATATTTGCAGCAGCAAATTGCCACACACGAACTACCTCCGGAAGCGTTTGAATGGTATCTCGATTTGCGGCGCTATGGCAGCGTACCTCATGCCGGTTTCGGCATGGGTATCGAACGTTGTACGGCCTGGATGTGTGGCATCGAGCATGTGCGCGAAGCCATTCCTTTTCCGCGTATGATGTATCGCTTGCGACCTTAGTCAGACAAACTTCAGTTTGTCGACCCTGTGCGACAGGCTGCCGGCTCCGAACTCACAGATTGAAGTGCTACTCGAAGCGACAAACTGAAGTTTGTCGGACAACAGATGGAAGATCCTTTACGCATCGAGTTCAACGAGTGGGCCAAAGCAGGTCGCGGCGAGAGCATGGAGCGTGGACATAGGCCGGTCGGGGAGCAGGCGATTGAGAAGATGGGTGTCCAACTTGATGCCCAGGTGCTGGATGTAGGCTGTGGTTCGGGTTGGGCAGCTCGCCTTCTAGCAAACAAAGCTCGCAGTGGACGCGTTGTGGGCATTGATATCTCGGACGAGATGATACGCGTCGCCCGCGAAGCTTCGATCGCCTTTCCCAATCTTGAGTACCGGGTCGCCAGCGCCGAGGATCTGCCTTTTGAGAATGATGAATTCACCGACGCATTTTCAATGGAGTCACTGTATTACTACGCAGACATGTCGCGCGCTATTACACAAATTCACCGGGTCCTCAAACCGGGTGGCTTGTTTGTGACGGTGGTGGATCTTTATCTCGAAAATGAACCTTCACATCAATGGATCGAGACTCTGAAAGTGCCGGTCCACCTTTTAAGTATTCCTCAATATAGTGCGCTTTTTGTCGACGCCGGCTTTGGCGAGATCCGGACCGAGCGAATTCTTGATCCGTCGCCGGTGCCTGAGGATTACATCGGTACATCTTTTAAGTCGCGTGAAGATTATTTGGCGTACCGCGCGGCCGGATCGTTAATGGTAAGTGGTCGAAAGAGATGAGTGACACCGGAGAACGTATTGTCACAATTTTTGGCGGCGCGAAATGCCGCGAGACTGATCCGGAATACGCCCAGGCACAGCGGGTCGGCGAGTTGCTCGCGACGGCCGGCTACACCATTTGTACCGGTGGTTACCTCGGTGTGATGGAGGCGGCCAGTCGCGGCGCTCACGAGGCAGGCGGGCGGGTCCTTGGAATAGTGATGAATCAATTCAAAAGCGAGCCAAACCGCTACCTCACGGAAAAGGTTGCCACGCCTCATTTCTATGAACGACTCCAGCGTTTGATAACGCGATCGGTAGGCTTCATCGCCCTGCGCGGAGGCATGGGAACCGTGACTGAGTTGTCGTTGGTCTGGAACAAACTTCAGACTGGGGTGATCGGGCCTCGACCGCTGGTCCTCCTGGGAGATTGTTGGAAGCCAGTAGTCAGAAGCTGGCGGGAAAATCTCGTGGTTAGCGAAGAAGACATCGCCGCACTCGATTTCGCGCGCACCGCCGAGGAAGCGGTGGCCATCGTCAGGGAAAAATCAAAAGGAGTGATTTTATGAATTGTACGAAGTGCGGCGCCCAGATGAGGCCCGATGCGAGCTTTTGCGGAGTTTGTGGGAATCGCGTTGACGCCGGCGCGGCCGCGGCTAACCCGTCTGCTTCCGGTGAACGTATTCACATTGATGAAGATTCGCGTGGTCAGGGTCGCGGCTACGCATATGAAGTGCTGCATCAACCCGCGTTTTCCCTGGCCGTGGTTCATTTGCAACCTGAGCAATCGATTCAGGCTGAGTCCGGAGCCATGGTTTCGATGTCCGCGAACATTGAATTGCAGTCGCAAATGAAAGGTGGGCTTTTCGGCGCCATCAAGCGAGCCGCTGGTGGCGAATCCGCGTTTGTCTCGACGTTTACATCACGCGGCGGTCCAGGTGAAGTTACGCTCGCACCGGGAGCGCCGGGAGATATCGCCGCAATTGAGATGAACAATCAAACGTTCTTTGTGCAATCTAGTTCCTATCTGGCCGGCGATGCCAGCCTGGTTGTTGATACAAAGTGGGGCGGCGCAAAATCATTCTTTGGCGGCGAAGGATTGTTTGTCCTTCAAGTACAAGGTCAGGGGCTTTTGCTCGTCTCCTCATTTGGCGCGATTCATCGCAAGCGCCTGCAAGCCGGCGAGCGATACGTTGTAGATACAGGTCACCTGGTGGCGTGGGAAGGCACTACGCAATACACCTTGCGCAAAGCAGCGTCCGGATTCTTCCGAAGCATGGTAAGCGGAGAGGGAATCGTAGCTGAATTTAGCGGGCCGGGTGAATTGTTGATCCAGACGCGCAATCTTGCCGCCCTGGCGGGCTTATTGAAACCGTTCTTTCCCACGCAGGGAGGAAGCGGCAGCGGCTTTAATATCAACCTTGGCGGCTGAGTAGCAGCGACTCTATGACTGAGTCACTTTCAAATGAAGTGGTAATGAAGCCGAGACCGCGCGTCGGCATTGTGGGAGTGCCCCTGCGCTACGGCGCCGATATGGTAGGCGTGGAACTGGGCCCGGCGGTGATGCGCATGGCAGGCCTGGAAGCGAGAATCGGTGAGTTGGGGTATGACGTACAGGATTTGGGTGACATCGGCGCGGGTCGGCCGGAACGAGTGGCAGAGGCAAATGATAGGCTCAAGTATCTTTCCGAAATCAGTAACACCTGCCGGCAACTTTCCGACAAGGTCAAGAGCTCGCTCGATTCTGGAGCACTGCCTGTCATCCTGGGAGGCGACCATTCCATTGCCATCGGTTCGCTGGCCGGGGTTTCTTCTCATTGTCGCGACCGGAATAAATCCCTTGGCCTCATTTGGTTTGATGCGCATGCCGATATGAACACTCCGCAGAGTACGCCATCCGGTCATATTCACGGGATGCCGTTGGCGGTGTCGTTGGGTTTCGGAGCGACGGAGCTCACTGAGATCGGCGGCTTTTCGCCGAAGCTCGATCCAAAACTTTGCGCCCACGTCGGCGCGCGCGATCTCGATCCCGGTGAACGCGAGCTGGTGCGCAAATTAGGTATGCGGTTTTTCACCATGCGTGAAATTGACGAACGCGGCATGAGCGCCTGTATGGACGAAGCCATCGCCATTGCTTCGCGCGGGACCGCGGGGTATGCCGTCACCTTTGACGTCGACGCGCTCGATCCAAACGATGCTCCCGGTTCAGGCACGCTGGTACGCGGCGGGATGACTTATCGGGAGGCCCATCTGGCGATGGAAAAAATCGCGGAAGCAGGTGGCATGATTTCGCTCGAGGTGGTAGAGATTAATGCGGCACTTGATGTCAACAACAAGACCGGTGAGTTGGGTGTCGAATTAATCCTCTCTGGTTTGGGAAAGACGATTCTTTAGAGTTGGAGACTATTGGTTGGCAAAGAAACTTCGCGTAGGCGTAATTTTTGGCGGTCGTTCAGGTGAACATGAAGTGTCAATACGTTCGGCCGCGGCGGTCATTCAGGCAATCGATCACCAGAGATATGAAGTACTGCCCATTGCTATCAGCAAGGAAGGGAAGTGGCTTTCACCTCCCGAGGCTGTAAACCTTTTGCCCGCCCAGGCTCGCGCGCTGTTTCCCAGGAAACTCTCCGCCAGGCCAACCAGTCAGGTAGCGATCGTGGGTGACCCCTCACATCGCGGGCTCATTTCACTAAACAATCCTGGACCACCTCAAGACGCGGATCCTCTCGACGTCGTATTTCCACTGCTGCATGGCACCTATGGTGAGGACGGCACGATCCAGGGTCTTTTGGAAATGGCAGGTGTGCCCTATGTGGGCTGCGGTGTGTTGGCCTCATCCTGCGGCATGGATAAAGTGACGATGAAGGCCCTCTTCAAGGAAGCCGGGTTACCCATCTGCAAGTATATTTGGTGCCTGCGCTCTGAATGGAGGGAAGATCGCGACAGTGTCCTGCGCAAGGTAATACGGGAGTTCGGTTTTCCCTGTTTCGTAAAGCCGGCAAACCTGGGTTCCTCAGTCGGTGTCTCAAAGGCTGTCGACCGAGCATCGTTGGTCAAAGCGATTGATCTGGCAGCGCGTTACGACCGCAAGATCATCATTGAAGAGGGACTCACTGCTCGCGAGATAGAGTGCGCTGTCATTGGCAACGACAAGCCGCTGGCGAGCCTGCCGGGTGAATATGTGATTCACGAGGAGTCCGCTCGGTTTCTGGACTACGCCGAGAAATACACCAGCACCGGGAACGTGGAATTTGTGGTGCCGGCTCCTCTTTCAAAATCAATGACCAAGAAGATTCAGGCGATGGCCATCAAGGCGTTTCAGGCAATCGATGGCGCGGGATTGGCCCGAGTTGATTTTTTCCTGAGGGATGACACGAAGGAACTGGTCCTAAACGAACTGAATACGATGCCTGGCCTGACCGAGGTGTCCGGTTATCCGAAGATGTGGGCAGCTTCAGGTTTGAGCTTCCCTGAAGTCCTGGAGCAGCTGATCGAGTTGGCTTTTGAGAGGCATCGAGACAAGCTGCTTAACCAAACGAGTAGATGATGGCCCTTGCCTGCACTACAAGCTGCCAGCCGGTAGAGTCTCGGTGCACGGCGCCTCCCAAACAAATGAGGAAGACGGCAGAAATAGAAAGTAAAGGTTAACTTTAAAAGAGAAGGATCAGAGGTTGAGCCGCCGACCATTGAGGAACAAAATTAACAACGTGGGACTAGCGTCCCGCCCCGTATTGCTCACCGGAGAGTCTCTTGCGGCGACACACGGGCCAGGCACCCGTGCCACGCCTTCATTCCTAGTTCTTAGGTGCGCGATATCCCTTGCGCGTGCGGACCGTCGTCGCGTCCCGGGCGACTTTCACTTCAAGATTCCGCCACTTACCATCATGCGTGCGATTCAATGGCCGATACGAGATTGTGTATTGGTGTCCGAGTTCATCGGCGATTCCGGCAAAGGCATCGCGCAGAGCGGGCCCCCCAGGGGTTGCCACAAAGCGAGCACCGCTTTTTTCCGCGAAGTTCCTCAAGATGGCCGCACTTTGAGCATTTCGAGAAGCTCCTCCGTCTGTCGCTGACATGTCGACAGTGTAGATGCCGGCACCCAGGGCCAGAGCTTGATCCAGCGCCTTGGAGGAGGAGGCCTGGCTGTTGGTGTCAATGCCGTCGGACAAGACCACTATCGCTTTTCGCTTTTCAGGACGTTGATTCAATACGGCAGCTGCTTTGACGATTGCGTCGTTGAGGACGGTCATGCCGTTTGCCTTGATGCCGTAGGCAAGGGGCGCCAGATCCCGACCGGAAGAGAAGTCCTGAAGCTGTTCAATCGTCGTATCAAAGCGGAATACTGCCGCGACATCCTCATCCCTCAGGCCATCCAGAAATCGAATGGCGGCCGATCGAGCCAGCGAAAGCCGCATCTCCATACTTCCTGAAGTATCCAGCAGGACTACCGAAGCAAACGGGGTCTCCTGGAGATTAAACCCTGAGATCGAGCTCAATGGAACTTCCTTCCCGTCTTCATAAATTTTGAAGTCAGAAGCTCGCAGACCCTTCACATACTTGCCTGCACTGTCGGTGACAGTCACATTCAGGACCACCAGATCCGTATTCGTTCTGACAACCTCGTCGTCCTGCGCGGCGACGGAGCCGGCAGTAAGGGAAGTGAGCAGAACCCAGCAAAAAACTTGAAGTGGTTTCTTAAGTTGCATCGGAAGAACCTTGTTTACGCGGGGAGCTGTCAGTAACCACATGCATCAGCAGGTGGGGAGTTCGATTGATCTCAAGTGTACTGACAAATCAGTGATGTGAACGTCGCCCCGTTCGGTCGCAGATTAGTGAAAGAGATTCCTGGTGACCCTTGCCAGCTGAAGTAATGCATTAGCTTTTTCGATCACCGCCGCCGAGATTACCTGCCGGGGGGTCTTTTCAACTACTTTGAAAAGGGCCTCCGCGACGTCTGCAAGCCGCGACAACGCCGAGTCGAGTTTGCCCGGTGGATTGTTGATGAGATCATCCTCGTCAGATCCTCCGGCTTCATCCCGAATTTTCTTAGCCAGCTTCTCCAGGCGTTCCAGCTTCTTGGTCTCTTCTCTACCGAAGGGTCGTCCGTCTTTCAATGCGTCTCGCAGCTGGGCTCCGAGCTCGGCAGCTTCGCGGGCTCGTTCGACATTTTGCTTGTATTCTTTTTCCAGAAGCTTGATGCTTTGCTTGACACGCATTTCTTCGTCAATTGTGCCCAGCGCCGGTTTGTCGTCAGAAGACTGAGGTTTGTCGATGTTAATTGGTTCCGGAGGAGTAGGCATGGTGCGCGGGCTCGTTTGAGCCGATGTCAAAGCTGCCAACCCAAAGATGAGGGATAACATGACGAGGGAGGAGCGGACGCGGACGCGCAAAAGTTGGCGAACCTGCCTGCGGCTAAACTGTCGACCAATCATGGAAGTGAGCAGCTCAAGCATTTTGTTAATGAGTTGAAAGCAGGCCTTGCCGATAAGGTATGATTCAGAGGGCGAGTTGAGCTGAGAATGGTTGTTCCTAATCATCCGCAAGTAATTCACCAACCCAAAACTTAAGAACACGAAAGAGAGAAGGCGTCCCAAAATCTTTCCGTTCTTGAAGTGGAATCTCAGCGGTCGCGACGCCGACGCTTCAACAAGAAGGTTAAAAAAGTTAAGGCACCCGGCCGGGGTTGTCGGGTGAATTCAAGAATCCTCCCTTCTTACCGACCGCGGGACGCCCCACGATAATCGTCTTGCTTTCAAGCTTTTCGAATGGGCGCTTTTGGCCCGGTGCTGCAACAAACGCTACCAATGAGGGATTCGCACCGCTCTTCAATCCCGCCAACTTCACAGTGATGAAATCCGCAGAACGCAGCTGGAGTGAATACCTGCCTTCCTGTTGCGGCGCCAGTTGGGCCGGTTCCACTTGGACTACAGTCTTTTGGATTCCCCCGTCCTGGCGACGTACCAGCTCGAGATTTACACCGAGATTGTCGAGCGATTCATTGGAGATGTTCTTCACGGTTCCACCGACAACAGTCTGGTCGCCTTTGATCAGGGCCTCGTCAACAAGGATTTGAGCCTTCGGCGGACCTTTTGGTTCGACGGAGCGAGACACTTGTGACTGATCCGCGGCAATCACTTTCTGTTGATGTTGTTTTCTGAGGACGGCATAACCGACAAAGAAGAGACCCGTTACCACCAGGGCAGCGAGCACCCCCAGTAACACCACGCTACGCGATTGGCTTTCGGCGCTGGGATCGGAAGTGGAAGAATCGAGAAGACTCATGAATTGACTCTTGTTTTTCTGTCCCGCATTAATGTAATACCTGAAGCTCCGGGACAACTATAAGCTTCAACTGATGTTGCTTCTCTGTGGTTTGCTATGGCGTCGCAGGAGGCCGACCCGCTGGCGTGGTGCCGGTCACTGCCTCTATCAAGGCAGCAAGGAACTCATCTTCAGCGGTGCCAAGGCTCGGCAGAGTTACCCATTCTGCTCCGGTGGCACCGTCGCTGCGCCCCTCGATCTTCGCATTAACAACCACGTTGGAATTAACACCATCAATCGGCTGCACCTCTACTGTGATCGTATATCGACCCTGGGTCCAACCATGCGTGGTTGAAAGCGGAACATCGGCATAGCGGCCCAGCTCTGACTGCGTGACCACCGCACCTTTTATGAACCTGTAGGGCTGGCTGACGATGATTCCTTCGGATAGCTTCGAAGCACTGTCATCGACGATGAGCTTTCGGTCGCGCATCAAATCCTGAACTGCTTTTATGATGACATCGCGTCGCCCGGCCAGGCGGTAGGGATTGTCCAGCTTGCCTACCGGCCGCGTCTTACCCTTACCGAAATCAAAGCCACGTCCGGCTCCAGTGTCTTGCTTGCCGCCGTTAGTAGCGGGCGTGCGGCTACTGCCGCCATCTCGCACGCGTTCGCTCTGTTTGTCGACACCTTTTCCTTGCGACCAGGCGATACCAGTGGCGAAGAGAACCACTAATGATGCATAACAAAATTGCTTCACGGCCCACCCCTTTGCTGTTCGAACATTAAAGCCCAGCCCTATCCTACTCACTTCAGGAGAATAGAGTAACGCTTTGGCAAATTCAAGATGCAAAAAACTCAGATAGTGGCGCAGTTTGATTTAGTAAGACGCATTTCCCATTGAAGGATCCGGTCGCTACCCACTCCCGGCTCTGTATAGCTATTGCATTTTCACTTTCCATCAAACTGCACCAGTACCAAAACTCAGCTGCTGCCCTAAGTTGTAATGCAAACTGTAAGGCCACCCCGCCGGGCACGCCGAGTGTGCGAAGATTGAATGACATTGAACGCTGCCGCAAACTAACAGTTTGCGTTACAACTTAGGACCCCTAAAAATCACGGAGTCGTCGGCGCTCCCCGGGCAGCGTTGGCGGCATCGCGTTGTCGCTCCCAGTTACGCAAGGCCTGCACGCCGTGGCTAAAGTCGCTGTCATTAGCATAAAAATTGTGGGCGCCATCATTGCGAGCCGGATCCCGAACATAAAACAGAAACTCCGTTTTCGCGGGATTTAACGCTGCTTCCAGAGAACTTGCCCCGAAGGAAGCAATGGGGCCCGGAGGTAATCCGGCAAAGAGGCGCGTGTTGTATGGCGAAACCCGATCGACATCGCTCTTGTAAACCTTACCGTCGTTTTTCCATTTTCCCGCCAGCTTTGATGCGTAAATGATGGATGAGTCAACTCCTAAAGGCATATTTCTTTTTAGCCGGTTGTAGATGACGGAAGCGATTATCGGCCGTTCGTCCTTCAGCTTGGCCTCAGTCTCAATTAACGATCCAGTGGTCGCAATTTGACGCGGCGTTAGATTCAGGGCGCGCGCTTTGGCGGCATTCTCCGGGGACCATTCCATGAGAAAGCGCTTCACCATCATCTCTATCACGACCCTGGGAGAAGTCCCCGGAGGAAATTCGTACGTATCTGGATAAAGATAGCCCTCGAGATTTGTGGCCTCCGGATCGACAGACTTGATGAGACTGACATCATTCATCAACTTCAAAGCTTCGTCCGGGTCTGCAAGTTCGAATTCTGGTACGCGCGCCATTGCGCTTGCTATGTCCCAACGGGTCCAGCCCTCGATAATGGTCAAGCGCATGGTGCGTTGTTCACCCAGTTGAAGTTTGCGGAGCACGCCAAGCGGACTGATCGGCGAGGGAAACATGTATTCGCCGGCCCTGAGCCGGGTGCCTGAGCCGCTAAACTTCATGTATAGCTTGAGGGGCCACTCGTGGGTTATCACTCCCTCACTCGCCAGCTTTCGTACCACACTCGCGGGTGCGGCGCCGCGGGGAATCTCGACGTACTGTTCGCTCCTGCTGTGACGGACTGGAGTATGGAGATCCTTATAGCCCCAATAGCCAATGCCACCCGCACAAAGCACGACGACGACAATGAAGATGAATAGAAGTCTTTTCATTCGAGTAAGCCGCGGAACATACTATTCCAAGGGACGTTGAATAAGAATCCTATGTTGCCCGTCGACGAGGAAGTCTCGCAAGATGACTGCGGCCGACTCACTGTCAACGTGGGCGGCAATTTCTTTTGAACTATAGCCATCGGCGCGCAATCGTTCTTCTGCTTCCCGGGAAGTAAGCCGTTCATCCTGTAAATAAACCGGCAAATTTAGGGAGCGGGCAAACTTGACCGCCACGGCTCGCGCGGCACTCGCTGCGTCACCTTCATTGCCATCCAAATTAAGCGGGAAACCAATTACCATGGTTTTAGCGTCAAAGCGCCGTATCAGTTCGCTAACGTCAAGTAATAGCTGCTTCCAATTAGAACGAATGATGGCCTCAATTCTGGTTATGGCAATTAGGGTCGGATCCGAGACTGCAGCCCCGACTCGCCTGGTTCCGAGATCCAGCGAAAGGATCGGCCCAACGATTTCACGGTCATGGGAAGCCGCGCGTTCTTCTGAAAATAAAGTAGTCAATGTTTAAGCAGCATCAAGGCATTAGCGCGATAAAAGGTAGCTTGCACGGTAAAACAACGGCCTGTATCATACGACGGGTGCGCCACAAACGCCCACCGTCGCGTCTGAAATTAGTGATGAGATTTAGGGCATTGAAAGGTAACTAATGACACTCAGAACCAAGTTTTCTCTTATTATTTTATCGGCCACACTGGCATTTTATGCGGGGTTTGGCGCCTGGATTTCGACCCGAGCGCAACAACCGGCAAATGATCCCAATGCGCAGCTGCGCATCTTTGATAATGTTCTGCAACATATTCAGAACGACTACGTTGATGAGCCCAACATGGAAAAGGTCCGAGCGGGAGCCCTGCGCGGACTAGCCTATGGCCTGGATCCTTACTCGACTTACTTAACCGCGGATCAAGTTAAGGACTTTAATGAGAGTGGCAAGAAAAACGACGTAGGGATCGGTGCTGAACTATCTCAGGTCGCTTCATACCTTTATGTAATTGCTCCCATGAAGGGCTCGCCGTCGGACCTGGCCGGATTGCACGCGGGAGACATTATTGAATATATCGATGGCAAGGCTACCAGGGACATATCACTCTACGATGCGAAGCAGCTGTTGAATGGGCAGTCGGGCTCGGAAGTAAAATTGAGAGTGCTGCGCGCTAATGCTCGGCCACTCACACTCACGGTAAAGCGCGGCTCGTTTAGGGCGCCTGCTGCCGAGGCGCGCATGGAAGCCGGCAAGATTGGAATAATAAAGATAAATAGTCTCGGTGATGGTGAAGCGGCCGATGTGAAAAGCCGCGTGCAGGATTTGGTAAAGCAAGGGGCGATAAAGATCGTCCTTGATTTGCGCGATTCCGCCGGCGGTTCGCTCACCGAGGGGATTGCCGTCTCGAATCTCTTCATCAAGGATGGAACGCTGGCGCAAACCATTGGACGCGAGGGAAAGACCCTGAAGACTTTTCCTGCGGATCCGAAGGCTGCGATTTTTGCGGGCCCAGTCGTCGCCGTCATTGATAACGGCACCGCCGGAGCCGCTGAGATTATTGCTTCCGCTTTGCTCGAGCGTAATCGTGGCCAGGTTGTTGGCGAGAAGAGCTTCGGCGCCGGCGCCGAGCAGCAGTTGTTTTCGTTGAGGGATGGCGATGGATTGCTGTTGACCGTAGTTAAATGGGCCTCGGCCAATGCCAAACCTTTTCTGGGCGAAGATCGCGCGCGCTCCGGCATCACTCCCTCGGTGGAAGTGAAGCGACCGGAACTGGCGGATGCCGTTGCTCCTGACGACCTCACGGGTAATGACGACGATGCAGTAAAACAGCCTCAGGACAAACGTGAAGCAGCACCGGAAGCTAAGCCGGTCGAAGACGTGCAGCTTAAGAAGGCCCTGGAACTTTTGCGCGAAAACAAACCCGCTGCAAAGGCCGCGTAAAGGGACCGACACGTAAAGTAAGAGTTGGCCGGGTGAGGGGAATCTCACCCGGTCTTTTTGTTTTGGAGCGGCAGATAGCATTCGGTACCAGGATCTCGGGAAAGTAACCGGCGGACAAGTGCGCTTTCTAACCGACAGGCTTATTAAGTCTTTTTCAACATCAATCAGCCCGGCGACTGATCATTTCGAATACACAACAACTCCATATCGGGTATCGAAAGACTGGGAGAGACGATCTGTCTTCTTCACTTCTGATTGCAATGCTCTTGCATTTGAGACGATGCCGAATGAAAACGCAGGGAGGTGAGCTATCATGCGATTCAATGGCCTGCGTGGAATTGGTATTGCCTGTACAACCACCAACGAAAGCCATTTGCTTAAGGAGATTTGAGCGATGATTATGACAAACAAGATAGTAGCGGTCGCGTTGATAACCGCGCTGATTGGCGCCTCGTTGGGAGCGGCGGTGATGCACTCGAGGGATAACGCACGCGTGGCTGAAACCAATACTGCGGTGCCGGCGAGCACCACGGCCTGGGATAATACCAGAGACCCACAGTATATGAATGTGGCTAACCAGCCAGTGCCGAGCGAGTTCAATACCACTGAAGAACAAAGCGCCTACAAGGTCGGTTTCGCGGACGGCTTTAAGGCTTGCAACGAAGATGGAAACGTCCGCAGCAATGCTGTGGTTTCCAGCGGTGGTCCAGTCTATCGCTCTTCGCGCAGTAATTCGCGCCGGGTTTACTATGATTACAATAGGCCGCGGGGTCGCAGTTTCTGGAGCAAGCATCGCGACAAGCTAACGCTGGGAATGGGCGCTGGTGGTGGTGCTTTGATTGGTGCGCTGGTCGGTGGGAAAAAGGGTGCGGCGATTGGCTCGCTGGCCGGTCTCGGCGGTTCGGCTCTTTACACCTATAAATTACGCAAGCGCAACCGTAACCGGTAACGGTCGAACATGAAAACGCCAGGAGCCCAGGCCATCGCGCTATTGATAGCTCTTGGTATCATTTGGGGGGCAGCTACGGTGACTGTAGCTGCCCCTGTCTCTTTGTCGAAGCCCCGGCGGTTACCCCCAGTTCGCAAAGTGGTGCGGCCGACGAAGAGTCCGGCACATAGACTTTCAATTCCACGCTCTGTAACTTTTCGCAACTCCAAAGACCGCGGGCTATTAGTCAAAGTCTGGATCAACGATACCGGTCCATATACTTTTGCCGTTGACACTGGAGCGGGCATTACTCTCATCGGCGACCGTGTTGCTGCGAGCGCTGCAACGGAACGTCAAGGCACGACCGTGGCGCTGGGTGGACTTAGCGGGGTCGTAAACTCCAGAGGCAGAACAACAGTCATCCGCGGTCTGGCAATCGGTGACCCGGCAAATTTGTTACGTGCGAATCAAAAAGCGATCGTCATAGACAACCTGCCTGCGGAGATTGACGGCGTACTGGATCCCACGGATGCGTATTCTCCTCTCGGTTACTCGATCGATATGCCGGGCCATGAAATCGCCGCCTTTGATCCCAGGAATAATCCGTTGAGCATCAACGACGTACCTGACGGTGGCGCCGTCGTTCGCTGGGTGGCCGGCTCGAGCCAACGCCCGTTTGTGAGATTGGGAGATGGCCGATTGGCATTAATCGACACAGGTTCCGGCTTTGGCCTCGCAGTAAGTCAAGATTTGCAGGTCCAGCAAAATCGCAGGCCGGGCGTTCTGGATCTTGGCGGCGGTGCAGTCGCGTCAAGAAGGGCTGCGCCATCCACTATAAGCATTGGCTCGCTGACGTTGCGCGGCGTGCCGACCGACATCCTCACGGGTGCGGAGAGAGATGCTCCTATTCTGTTGGGCCGAGACGCTCTTTATCCCTTTCGCCTGACGTTCGATCCACTCCAGCGATTGATTGAAATCGCTCCCGCTCAGCAATAGCCGCCTTCAGTTTTCCTGAAATCAATTGGCTGTGATTCACTCGACTTGCTTCCCCCGCAAGTAGGTGGTTGACTAATCTGTCGTTGTCTCAATTGCTCATCGTCCTCGGCCTTCAGATCTGGTATTCTGGCCACAGTTTGGTTCTGTCGTCCGCGCATTTTAAGTGTCTCCTGCGCCAATCTGATCGGAAATACCAAGGAGTGTTGATGTCGTTTTCGTTCTCACGAATTTGCATCCTGCGGTTTACTGCAGGCTTGATGTTGTGGTTCTTGCCCGCGGTACTCACGGCTTACGGACAGTCCACGGATGTGCGTTTCCCTACGGCCGTTCGCGGCAGTGAGATTGTGGGCGCCGTCCCCGCTCGGGATATTGGCGATGCGCGTCTAACGGATCATTTCTACACTTTCAACGGCTTACCCGGGGACATACTGATCACCGTTGAAAGCAAAAACCTGAACGGCGATTTTGATGTATTCACAGCTGCTGAACTGCGCCCACTTTTAAAGGTAGTGGTTTATGCTGAGACCGCGACCGCGGTCACGAAGAACATTTATTTACGCAAGCCCGAGAGTCTGATACTGCGTGTCGAGGCGAGAACGCCAAACGATGACGAAGGTAGTTATCGAATTCGTTTCACTGGATCGTTCGCGCCGCTTGATAACCGTTCACTTGAGGCAGATGCGGCCACCGCTAAAGAAGAAACGTCATCTCCGTCTCGAACCGGAGACAGGAAAACCTCCAGAGTATCCTCCTCTGGCGCGCGGATTGATGAGCCAGTTGCTGAAGTCGCGGCAGTCGCAACACCCGAGCCAACGCCCGTAACTCCAAAGGAGGAATCCTCGACTGCCGTTACCAAAACTCCCGCACCTCGTAGCGCGCGCGGGCGCCGCCCGGTCACGCGTTTACCCTCGAAAAAACCTGCAGCGAAGCCGCCGGACCAAGCCTCTTCAGGTACTTCTGAAAGTGATGAGGCGCAGCCGGCGAAACCCGCTAAGAAATCTAAAACTGAGGAAGGCGCGACGACTGCGAAGGCTGGCCCCGTCAACAGGCGGCCCACGCCGCGCCGCGCTACGCCGGGATCTACTCGCGGCTCTGGTCGGACTCCAAAGCCTGAGCCGACTGCTGAGAATGGTCGACTGATAATCGAAGTGAAGGGCGGGTCGCGTATCGAGTACCTGATGAGTACCGTGACACGGCTCACGGTTGAGAACGGTGAGGTTGTGATTGTCACCGAGGACGGCTATACGAAACGAGTACCGCTGACCAGCGTCCTGCGAATGTCGATCGCGCCATGAGGGTGACTTTGGAGTGCGCCGGCAGAGCGAAGCGGCGACGGCGGCGGGCAGCCCCGACGGGGTGCTGGTGCGGGTCGTTCCCTATTTTTCTTTACCACCCGTTTTCAACTTGGCCAGTCTTTCGCGGAATTGCACCAGGTCCTGATTGCTGGGATCGGTTTTCGCCAACCTGGCTATAGCGTCCTCGGCCTCTTTTGTCTTGCCCTGTTCCAGGTAAACGACACATAAACCATCCAGTACTCGCACGTCGTCGGGTTTCTTAACCAGCGCTGCCTTGTACCACTTTTCGGCAGTCTCAAAGTGGCCGGCATCCATGTTCACCATTCCCAGGTTGGCGACCGTTTCGTAACTATCAGGCTGCAGCTGGTTCGCCTTCAATAGATATCCAATCGCGTCATCGTAGCGCTGAATTTGATAATAGAGCTCGGCCGCTTTTAGCTGCGCTTCAAAGTTATTGGGTTCCTTCTTTGCCTGGTCCAGCGCAGCCGAGACCTGGGCTTGCATTTGACCCGGGGCGCCCGCCTGAGCATCACCAACCGTCGGATGATCGGGCGGAAGGTTTTGCGTACGAGCCGCGCCTGCGGGCATGGCTTCGCGTTGCGTAATGCTGCTGGCGAGCATGAAGCCGACGATGAAACCAAGTAATAGGCCGATGATCGTGAAAAGTAGATTGTCTCTGGTCATTATGCTGAAGAAATTATTTGACTTCGGTTTGAGTTAAAGGTGTGGCGGGAACACTAAAAGATTTTGGCCGCTTTACGAATCCGTCAACTCGGCGTCTTTGAGCAACGCACGCAATTGTTCACGCAGCTCGGGACCATCGGTATGGCCATGAGCTGTAATTGCGTGGAGCGTCCCGGCATCGAGGACCTCTTCCTCCTTGCCTTCGATACTGAGTGTGCAGCCCCTGTCGCTGGGATGCGAACGACAATCAAGTACTTTGCGCTGGGACATTTGTTTCCTCTCCTTCGGGTCAATCGGGTGAGAAGTCATCGATAACTCTACTTGCTCGAGGTAGTTTTCGACAATCTCTTTGCTTCGCTGATCTTCTCAGTGAGGGACTGCTCCACCTCGGACTTGGGTGGCAGCGTCGGCAAAACTTTTTGCCAGTAGCTGACAGCCTGATCGTACTTCTTTGCTTTGAAGGCCGCATTACCGGCCAGCACCAGTGCCTTTAGATTCTGCGGATCGATCTGCAAAGCCTTATTGAGTAACTCAGTAGGCTTGCCTTCCATTTGCTGGCCTCGGGCCATCGAAAGAGCATAAGCGTATTCAGTCAAGAGGTCGGCGTCGTTCGTCACGAGGGCAGTGGCTTTTTCAAAAGCGGCACTCGCTTCCTTGTATCTGCTTAGCGTCGAGTAGGAGCGCGCCAACATCGACCAACCGGCGCCGTCATTCGGATTCTGTTCCAGCTTTTTTTCCAGCGCTGTGACATTCGCCTCGATCCGCTGCGGAGTCATTTCGCCAGGTTGGTTAGAGGGGGATGCATTCCTGTTCGCGGCCACTGTAGGAACTGAGTGGGGCGTCGCCGATAGCGCTTGCCGCGTGCCCACCTGCAAGTAGAAAAGCAACGCGGCAACCGGCAAAGCAAGGGCGAGCACATAAGCAAGATTCCGCGAAGAAGGCGCAGGCTTGGATCGCTTCAGGTCTTTCTCACCGCCGACATCGGCGAGCAAACGTCGCTCAATTTCTTCTCGATCCTGCTCATATTGTTCTTTGCTGGTGATGCCATTCGTCAGATCATTTTCGAGCTCGCGCAACTGATCTCGGTACACGGAAAGATTTGCCGCACGGACTTCCGCAACATTGTTTTTTTCTTCTCGCTGCAATAGCGGCGGAAGGATAAACAGCAACGCGACGATCACCATCACTGCACAGATTAGCCAAAAGCTGATCATGCTGACTCCTTTCCCGAATCGGCATTCAGCAGTTCCAAAGCTCGTCTGTGTTCTTCCGACGAGAGTGGTTGCTCGTGAATTTGCTCGCGGCGGCTTTTGATATAACGAAAGAGCGCGAATAAACCACCGCCCAGGAGAATAAAGGGCCCAAACCAGAGCAGATATGTGGTGCGCTTAACGGGCGGACGATAGAGTACGAAGTCGCCATAACGCTCGGTGAGAAACGCCAGGATTTCCTTGTCACTCTTGCCGGCCTTCATCTGCTCGCGAATTTGTCTTTTCAGGTCTGAGGCCAGATCAGCCTGCGAGTCAGCCAGCGTTTCGTTTTGGCAAACTAGACAACGCAATTGTTGCGAAAGATCGCGTACGCGGTTATCGAGTTCCTCTTCGGCAGGCGATCGGGCGACCTGCGCGCAGACCAAAGTGCAGACGCATACCGAAATCATAAATAAGAGTGAAAAGCGTTTCATCAGTTGCGATTGTTAAGTGGCTCTTGTAACGCAAACTCTTGGTTTGCGGCTGCGTTGAATTCATCCAACGATTACGCAAACCAACAGTTTGGCTTAGATTATTTGCTCATCAATTCCTTAGCCATTGGCAGGATTGTCTTTTGCAGCACCTCGGGAGAGAGGGGGCCAATCTGCTTAAAGCGAATCACACCGGTTTTATCGATTAGGTACGTTTCGGGAGCGCCGTAGACTCCATAATCGATCGCGATTCTGCCATCCAGATCGGAAACACTCAGCACGTAAGGATTGCCCAGATCGCTAAGCCAGGTGATCGCGTCTTCACGTTTATCCTTCCAATTGAGTCCATAGATCGGCACGGCATGGGTGCGTGAAAGCTCCACCAGCAGGGGATGCTCCTCACGACACGATACACACCAAGACGCCCAGACATTCAAGAGCCAAACCTTGCCACGCATTTCCTCGGCGCCGAACTTCTTGTCCGGCTGGTGCAATTGTGAGAGCTGGAACGGAGGCGCAGCTTTGTTGATTAGCGGCGATGGTACCTCATGTGGATCGCGACCCAGGCCAATCGCCAGGAAAGCCACGAGCCCAATGAAGAGCACGAGTGGAATTGCGTAACGCATAATTAATTCAAAATCTCAGGCTCAGTCGCAATCCTGGCCATGGCCGGCGCTTGTTCCTTGGTGGATGGGGCCGCCACTTCGCGCTGTTTGCGCGCTGCCAGCGCATAACGCCGATCGCTCACCGCCAGTCCGCCACCGAGGGCCATCAACACGGCGCCACCCCAAATCCAATCCACGAAAGGCTTGTAGTGCACACGCACCGTCCAGGCGCCACCATTGCCCACGGGCTCACCGAGCGAAAGGTAAAGATCTCTAAACAAGCCTGTGTCGATAGCTGTTTCCGTCATGGCATTTTCCGACACGTTGTAGATGCGTTTTTCGGGACTCATGGTGCGGATCAGTTTGCCGTTCCGGCTGATATCTATGCTGGCGCGGGCGGCCCGGTAATTTGGTCCGACCACATTGGCAGCTCCATTGAATTTGAAATCATAGCCGCCTACGTTGATGCTGTCGCCGACATTCATACGCACATCTTTTTCTGATTGATACTGGGTTACAAACGTTATCCCCACAATAAACACCGCCACACCCACGTGGGCCAGTTGCATGCCGTAGTAGCTGCGGGATTGCATGCGCAATTTTTGCCATGTTCCAACCGCGCCCGTATTGCTTTTCAATCTTTCCCGGATACCCAGCACCGCTGTGCTCACGATCCATAATGCCAACAGAACTCCCAGGCTGACTAAAGCTTTCCATTGACCCATCACGAAGGGGAGAATCAGCGCCGCCAGAGCGCTGGCAGCAAAAGCCCAGCGCAGCCGCACGGCTAGTTCCGGTAAACTTGCCTTCTTCCAACGCGCTATCGGACCGACGCCCATCAGAAAAGCCGCAGGCACCATCAAAGGCACAAACACAGCGTTGAAGTAAGGTGGTCCAACCGAAAGCTTGCCCATGCCCAGAGCATCAATGATCAGAGGATACAGCGTCCCCAGCAACACCGATCCGGCGGCCACAGCCAGCAACACATTGTTTGAAAGCAGGAATGATTCCCTCGACACAAGATCAAACTTCGAACCGAGTCCCACGTGTTTGGCTCGCCAGGCGTAGAGAATCAGCGAGCCTCCAATCACGACAAACAAAAACGCGAGGATGAAGATGCCGCGTTTTGGATCAACAGCAAACGCATGAACCGAGGTCAGGACACCGGAACGAACCAGGAATGTGCCCAGCAGACTCAGGGAAAAAGCAGCAATGGCCAGCAACACCGTCCAGCTTTTGAACCCGCCGCGCTTTTCAGTCACGGCTAAAGAATGAATCAAGGCCGTGCCCACCAGCCAGGGCATAAAGGAAGCATTCTCAACCGGATCCCAAAACCACCAGCCGCCCCAACCCAATTCGTAATAAGCCCACCAACTACCCAACGCGATGCCGACGGTCAAAAACATCCAGGCTACCGTGGTCCAGGGACGCGACCAGCGCGCCCAGGTGGCGTCAAGCCGCCCGCCGATGAGTGCCGAAATAGCAAAGGCAAAGGCCACCGAAAAACCCACGTAACCCATGTAGAGCATCGGCGGATGCACCACCATCGCCGGATCCTGAAGCAGGGGATTGAGATCGCGTCCGTCAAGCGGGACAGGGAATATTCTTTCAAACGGATTTGATGTCAGCAGCATGAACAGAAGGAACCCGATACTGATAATCCCCATCACGCTGAGTACGCGGGCCAGCATGTCTTCCGGCAGATGACGGCTGAAGAGCGTGACCGCAACGGTCCAGAATCCCATCATCAAGGTCCACAGCAGCAAAGACCCTTCATGTGAACCCCAGGTTGCGGCGAGTCGATAATGTGGCGGCAGTTGTGAATTGGAATTGCTGGCTACGTTGAGAACGGAAAAGTCGTTGTTGATGAAAGACCAGGCGAGACAACCAAACGCAATCGCGACAAAGATGAATTGGGCCTGGCCCGCCGGTGCGGCCACAGCCATCCAGGATCTATTACCGCGGGCCGCGCCGATCATGGGCAGGCTGGCCTGTGTTATTGCCAGCAGCAACGCGATGATTAAGGCGAATTGTCCGATTTCAGGAATCATGAGTTAGACACGTCCCTCATATAGATCGGCGATCGGGAAACAGAGCCCATAGTCATCCCACACTAGATCACCATAATCCAGTCTAAAGTTTGCAAACCTCTCGGGATCGAGATAAAGGCGGATCAAAGGATTCTTCGAATTCTCGAGGAAAGGCTGAAAGTCGACTATCCTTTCTGTCCCGTCATTGAACTCGAGCTTTAACTCATATTGAACCAAATGCTGGACACGTATGATCTCCAGTACTGGGCTGTCGGTGGACATCAATTGATCCTCGTTGTTATCCGGCGTGCTTGGATTGGCTTGTGAAGTACGAAGTAGTCTATCCATTTCTGTACGATCTCATCTGCAAAATGCTGCGTCAACTCTTGAAAGTCTTTCAGTTGGGTCTGCAGCAAGGGCCGTTTCCCCTTAACTGATGAAATTATGATCTCAATTATTTTGCCATCCCTAAGGATCAAATCGGCTTTGCTTTCCCGTCCCTGATATTTGCCATGAACGTGAATGGGCTCGTGCTCATTTGAGTAAAAGAGAACTATGATTCCCAAATACTCAAACAACTTTGGCATATGAGCAAATTCTGATAGCGATCTGTCTTCAGCCTTCGTCGTTATTTCACCAGGCTTCTGGCGGCTTTGGCCTCATCAATTGCCTTTCCTGCTTCGGGAGGCATGTAGTTTTCGTCGTGCTTGGCCAGAACCTGCGTAGCATGAAAGACACCGTCAGAACCAAGGCTTCCTTCGACCACGCAGCCTCGACCCTCTTTGAAAAGGTCGGGAACGCTTCCCTCATAAACAACCGGGATGCTTTGTGAGGTATCTGTTACGATAAACCGGCCACCGAGTCCCTCGACATTGCGTTTGTGGCTTCCTTTTTCTACGAGCCCGCCAACCCGAAACGCACGATTACCTGGAGCCTCCTTCGCAGCCACTTGAGAAGGAGTGTAGAAGAATACGATATTCGTCTTAAGTGCGCTCAGCACTAGCGCAGTCGCACCGCCGACTGCCAATAATCCTACGAGGATGAACGCTATTTTCTTATGGCGAGTTTTCATGATTGCTCACTTTCCGCTGATTCCGAGATGTTATTCAGGCGTGCCTGCAAACCTTTCCTGCGTTGACGCAGAGCCAGCACTTCTCCGCCGATGACAACCAACGCGATCCCATAGGAGCCCCAAACGTAGAAAGCATAGCCGCCCATGTGAAAAAATTCTGACCAGCTCATATTGATTCCATTCTCGAAAACTGCGCGGTCTTTGCGCCCAGTGTTAAGGTGCGACCTGCTTCATGCTCTCGCTCGAGTATGATGCAGCGCAGTCGCATCAGGACTATGGCGATGGAATAGAGCCAGCAGGCAGCCAGCATAATCAGCATCGCAGCCAGCATTGGCGGCGCCATGGTCGGCTTGTTCAATAACCGGATCGTAGCTCCCTGATGCAGCGTATTCCACCATTGAACCGAAAAATAGATAATCGGCACATTGATCAAGCCCACCAGCGCCAGGACCGCGCCCGCTCGATCGGCTCGTCGCGGATCGTCAATGGCCGCTTGCAACGAAATGAACCCGATATAAAGAAAGAGCAAAATCAAGGTTGAAGTCATCCGCGCATCCCAAACCCACCAGGTTCCCCACGTCGGCTTGCCCCACAGCGAGCCCGTTGCCAGTGAAAGAAACGTGAACATCGCTCCGGTGATGGAAAGAGCGGTCGCCATCATTGAAGCCAGTCGAGCATTGAAGGCCCAACCGACGCCGGCATAGAGAGCCATCAGAATGTATAGAAACATTCCCATCCAGGCCGCGGGAACGTGAATGAAAATTATTCGGTACGCATCACCCTGTTGAAAATCTGTGGGAGCGACAAAGAATCCGATGTACAAACCGGCGACGAACAATAGCGCCGCGGGAATACCAAACCAGGGGATCAGCTTGCCGGCCAGGGGATAGAAATTCGCAGGGGCGGCGTATTTGTACCAATTGATCTTTCGATTAGGCATCGTTTTTCTATGTCCGACAAACTTCAGTTTGTCGTTCTCTCCCGAATCACTCGATTGTCAGGACTTCGACAAACTGAGGTTTGTCGGACTCACTCCACCGATATTCTGAGTGCTGCACAGGTCGCCCACGGTGCAAAAACCAGCGACAGGGCCAGCACGGCGCCCAGCAGGGAAAGATGTGCTTGCGGATTGGAACCCGCAATGCTCGCATCAACTGCGAGCGCACCAAAAATCAGAACGGGAATGTAGAGCGGCAGCACCAATAGAGCCACCAATACTCCACTCCCCCTGAGTCCCAAAGTCAATGCTGCTCCGATCGAACCGATCAAGCTGAGTACCGGCGTGCCCAGCAACAAAGAGATTGTCAGCACCACCAGCGTGTTCTGCGACAAGCCAAACTGTACGCCAAGGATGGGCGCCATCAGTACCAACGGCACTTCTGCGACCAACCACTGGGCCAACACCTTTCCCAGCACAATCAAATATAGCGGTTGGGGCGTCAGCAGGATCTGCTCGAGCGTGCCGTCCACATAGTCGTTCGAGAAGAGCCGCCCCAGCGAAAGCATCGAGGCCAGCAATGCCGCGACCCAAACGACTCCCGGTGCGATTGACTTGAGAAGTCGAGGGTCCGGGCTGATGCTGAGCGGGAACAGGCTGACCACAATGACAAAGAAGAAGAGGGTCGATAAGACATCCGCCCTTCGCCGCCACGCCAGGATCAAATCTCGCCGGATGATCCAGCGGAACATCGAAAATGTCGACGGCGCCTTCACGACGCGAGTTCAATCCGCAGGAACGAACCGCTGTTCAACTCGAGTTCCTGATGGGTGGCAACAATTGCCAGGCCACCGTTGTCCAGATGCTTCTCAATCAAGGACTTGACCAAAGCCACGGCGGCCTTGTCCAAAGAGGTAAGCACCTCATCCAGAACCCAGAGCGTGGTATTGCAAACAGCGAGCCGAGCCAGCGCCAGCCGGCGCCGCTGGCCTTCAGAAAGCAAACGCGCGGGCAATTGTTCCCGTCCCTCTAATCCCATATCCCGCAGGATTTTCACCGCGGCTTTCGGGCGAAGATCTATTCCATTGAGGCCGCTGGCTACGCGTAGATTTTCGATTGCCGAAAGTTCTTCTTTGACGCCGTTCCGATGTCCAAGAAAAGTGAGGGATGTGAAATACTCCTCACCAAGTGTGCGGATATTTTCTCCCTGCCACTTGATGGTCCCTTCGGCCGGTTCCAATAATGCACAAATCATGCGCAGCAAGCTTGTTTTGCCACATCCGTTTGGTCCGGTCACCTGCAACAGCGTGCCCGCAGAGACTGAAAAGTTAAGGCCGCTAAACAAGCGCCGATCACCGCGCACGCACCCGAGGCTGTTCACTTCTAATATGGCCGCCGGCTCCCTGTCATCTTATCTAAAAAGTAACGCGACCATTGTAAGGAACTTTCGCGAGAAAAGCATTCGTGGCGAAGAAACAAAGGCAAGACAAATCAGCACTGTTTTTTACGAGTGCGACTCTGTGGTGAGAGCGAAGCCCTGCTCTAGATCCCTTTGGATGCGGCTTCAACGGGACCTTTAAGCTTAAGCCACTCGCGCCAGCCACCTTTTAAGGCGCGAACTCGTGTGAACCCGGAATCTATCAATACCTGCGCTGCCTGAATGCTCAACTCGTCGTTCGGACACGCACAATACGTAACCACTTCGCTATCGCGCGCCACACTCTTAAGCGGCGCAAAACCCAGTCGATACCTGAGTCTCCTAAGCATTACATGAGTCGCACCTTTGATCTTCCGATCGCTGTTAGCGAAAGACTCACTCCCTCGCACGTCAATTATGGTTATCGGCTGGTTCCTGTTGACCTTTGTTTTCAGCTCCTCAGCACTCATGAACTCGATTGCCGAAGGGGTGACTTGATCAGCAGGCACTGGAGCGTTAGCGGAGGGTCGAACCTTTCCACTGATTTGGACCAAGCTGCTTAGTAGAACGATGAACACGCCTGCGGCAATATTCTTAAGGCTCATCGGATGACCTCCCTGATGGATAATTTTGACTCTTCTCGTCAGTTTGCATTTCACGTTAGGGCTTCGTTGCTGGGGGCCGACCATGCACCACTCGGACTTCGGATTCGCCTTTAAATGTCTTCGGGTCATACCAGGAATAGGTCGGCCCGGCGAAGTAGAGATATCCGGCAGTCCCGCGAATTACTTCACTTATCAGATCCCCATGCAGGCGTGGAAGGGTCTTGCCGGTGTTTGCCGCCATAAACTCCTTACCCGCCTGTACGCCGAGCCCAGAGCCCACTGCGTTCTTAAGCAGGTAAGTCTGCGTTGCCTGCGGGTCACGCCATCCTTCGGCTCCGAAACCATGGATTATGGCCAACAGTATTTCGTTTTCCGCTACACGAAGCGGCGGTGCGGTCGGCTCGGTGGAATGAAAAGGATCTCTAATCATCCAGCGGGGAGATTCTTCATTAATGTCAGAAAGGCTTCCGGAACTGGGTTTTACAATGACGGCAAGATCCTGCGAAAGGTCCCCATTGAAATCTCCCGCGATAAAACTCGGTTGTTGGCTGCCGTCCACCGTCACACTGTCTTTGAAGATGCGCTTGATTGCTTGTTGTACCTGCTCGTTATCAGGAGCAGGGAGTTTTGACATCTGTTGTTGTTTAGCTTCTACAGTCACGGGCGACGGCGCCGCCTCAGTTTTGGTCTTTTGAGGTCCGGCACAACCAAAGGCAAAAGCACACAGAGCGATACCGACAACTTCCAAAATGAAATGCGCAGACGTTGCCCTTGAGCCTGCTTGAAACTTTAGTAGAGCCGCAATCATTTCATCCTTCAGTTTCCGAATAATAGTCAGGTAATTGATTGGGCAAAGAAAGCTCGCCGGGTGTTTGAAGCCGGCGAGCTTTCGGTAGGGGCTCCGTCATTCTCACCGACAACTACAGTGACAAGACGAAGGCGACAAGATCCGCTCTGCTCGCAGCCGACAACGAGTTGAAAGCGTTCCGTGCAGCCGTTGCCTGGCCGGCATGCAGATTGATCACATCGGTTATGGTTACGTTCAGACCCTCATGCATGAACCGGTTGCGAGCGCGAATACCCCAAAGGGGCGCGGTCCGCATCTGGTTGGCCGACGACTGGCCGGCATTCTGAACGATGCCGTCGCCTGTGCCAATATCATGCAGGGCAAAGTCGCTGAACGGGTGGATTATTTTGTTGCCCAAAGCGGTCGGCACTGCGAACGCGCCGCCATTGATTAGAGTTCCCGGAGCGGCCGTTTGGAAAGTGCGGGTATGGCAAACCGCGCAGCCCGCGGAAGTAAACAGCGGGTCGCCGCGAGTGGCTGAAGCAGGAATTGGATTCTGGCGTCCAGGCGCGCGGGTTGCAGCCATGAAGTCCGCAAATGCCATCACGTCTCCACCATCGTCCTCAGGATCCGCTACTGGATCAAAAGGAAGACCGGTACAGTTCACGATAGCTTCGGCGGTACTGCAGGGGTTTTCAAAATGTCCGGCGTTGGGATCCGTAGAACTTCGGCCCCCATCTCCGGCAAACTTGTTCGTTATGCCCATCTCATTAAGATAGGCATCGCCGGCAAATGACAACAGGCTCGCCTGCTGGGCTTTCCAACCGAATCTACCAATTCGCAATTGGTTTCCGGCCTCGGTCACCGGAACAGATGTAAGAACTCCGCGCTGCGCAGTCGGCTCCGCAGCCACATTATTCTGCAACACGGTGTTTGATAGACACTCGACAAAGCCATCGCCCAGCGTGCTGGTTGTAATTCTGAAAGCTTTGACTGTCTCGGCCGTGGAAATGTGCTCCACGATGTCCGAATCTGTTCCGCGAGCGTGAATCAGTTGACCGCCGGGCGCGTCAACAAAAGCACCGCCCGAAATATGTCCGGCCCGAAACTCCATCGTCTGGCTGAATGCACCTACGTCAACGGATTGGTGACACTCAACGCAACCGACGTCGTTGTAAGTTGGTCCAAGGCCGTCGGCGACCGTTTCGCGTTCAGAGAAAATAAATTTGTTGTCTTCGAATTTTCCGTTGCCGCGCGCGGTCGGTGCCACAGGAGGGGCGACGCACTCATCTATTGGCGTGCCTAACGCTCCAAAACCATTAAAGAGATCGCCAGGGGTCTTGGCGTCCATGTCAGTGGTAAGGGCCTCAGTTCCGCCCTGACCTTCGACGGATCTCGGCATCCAAACGGGCAATGCCAGGGCCGCCACAAACAAGAGTACCGCTAGAACCTTCATCAGTTTCATCATTTGAGTCTCCTCCTAGGAGAATGGAAGGTGTCTGCCCGATGCAACCAGAAGAACAGAAATTTTCCCGAAGGAAATGCGTCTGCTTATCCTGACCGCTGAAGCCGAAGTGAAACCTGTTTGTTCGTTAAGGCTGGTCGGAATATAGATCGAATCTATAGTTGATTCTGGCCATGCCAAAGCCTACCAACGTCGGGAGCGACGATTGTCGGGAGCTAAGTTGTTACCTTCGAACTGCTGGGCAAGAAGAACTGGACACCGCTGACCTGTGAGTGGAGGCACTTTAGTACGGGCTGTCCTCAAAGTCAATAGTTTTTCCAAACTTGCGGAGGCTGGTTCCGTAGATACCACCGACTTTTAATCGCGTGGAGATTCAACTTTTGCCCGTTATTACTTCTACAAGGTCGCAGCTGGTGGTATCAGAGTTTTGACGCAGACAGTAAACTGTTGGGCTATTGTCATTCGTCCGCTCGCGCGGACTGGTAAATCTACTCTTTGTGCACAGCTGCCCACCGCAAACCGCTGGTTCTGACTCAGTTGTTTTTGGACCATTTGATGCGCGGAGGCTGGAGCGCTTGCCGTAACTGCCCTTTTCAGCTAAAAACCATTTCACTAATTCATGAAGAGAACGAACGCTCCACAACCAGAAAGGGAATTGCGAACGAGATCACCTCGCGGTGCAACAGCTCCTGACTCTTATCCTTTTACAGGGATAGTTGGTCAGGAAGAGATGAAGCTTGGACTGATCCTGAATGTAATCGGCCCGTCAATCGGAGGCGTCTTGATGATGGGGCATCGGGGAACCGGTAAGTCGACCGCGGTGCGCGCACTGGCTGACTTATTACCGGAGATTTCGGCGACCCGCGGCTGTCTCTTTAATTGTGATCCAAACGATGAGAGATTTCGCTGCGCTGAATGCCAAAGGAGGCAGTCTGCGGACGCGAAGATCGAGCGCCAAAGACGCGCGGTACCGGTCGTCGATCTGCCTCTGGGAGCAACCGAGGACCGCGTCTGCGGTGCAATAGATATTCAGCGGGCCCTGACTGAAGGCATCAAGGCCTTTGAACCCGGATTGTTGGCGCGGGCCAATCGCGGATTTCTGTATATCGACGAAGTGAACCTTCTGGAAGATCACCTCGTGGACTTACTGCTTGACGTCGCAACTACCGGCCGCAACAAAGTCGAGCGTGAGAATATTTCCGTGGAACATCCGGCGCGATTCGTCCTGGTGGGTTCGGGCAATCCGGAGGAAGGCGAGTTGCGACCTCAATTGCTGGACCGCTTTGGTCTTTATGTCGAAGTCAAAACTGAGAATGATGTCGAGCAGAGGATCGCGATCGTCGAAAGACGCGAGTCGTTTGAACGTAACCCTGAAGAATTTTGCGCGTTGAAGGAGACTGAACAAAAACAGTTGCGACAAAAAATTGCGCGCGCCAGCCGGAACTTTGCGACAGTGAAAGTCGGTCGGCCGTTGTTGCGACAGATTGCTACGCTATGTTCAGAATTGCAGGTCGACGGCCATCGGGGTGAACTAACGATCACGCGAGCGGCGCGGGCCCTGGCTGCTTTTGCCGGACGCAAGGCTGTTTCGGAAGCAGATGTGCGGCGGGTTGCTCCGATGTCCCTGCGCCATCGACTTCATCGGGATGCCTTATCGGAATCCACAGTGGGCGCGCGAATTGAACAGACCCTGGATAGGGTGTTTTCTGAACCGGATCTGGTTCGGCCTCATAAAGGCGACGGTGGTAACAACTCGGCGGGAGGTAGGAAGGGTTCCCGCGATCAACGCACCAGCGCACAGGGGAACTTTGAACCGGGCGGTAAGAATGGCGCTGACTCGGAAAATCATTCTGAGGCTTCGGCTCCGGTTGAGGCTCAATTGCCAAAGCCACGCAGTGATCACGACTTAAAAAAAGAAGTGAAAGCGAAGCCGCGCCTCTCACGCGCAAAAACCGGACGTACTACATACAACTCGGCGCGCGGAAGATACAGCCGATCCATTTTACACAGGAGTGCCGGTGCGCGAATCGCAGTGGACGCGACGCTGCGGACCCTCATCGCGGCAGGCTATCGCCATCCGGACGCAGAAGCTGAACCACATCCAATAAGAAACCGCCTGCAGGCTATTCCTGCGGATGCGCTTCGCTTCAAACAATTTGCGAGCAAACGAGGAACGCTCTTCATATTCGCATTGGACACATCGGGCAGCATGGCGCTGAAACGGATCAGTCAGGCCAGAGGGGCGCTGCTTAATCTACTAAAGGAGTCCTATATTGATCGCGATCGTGTTGCCATCGTGGGCTTTCGAGGTACGTCTGCTGAGATTCTTTTACCTGCCTCTCGCAGTATGGTGCGAGCAAAGCGGGTGCTCGACTCGCTTAGCATCGGTGGCGGAACACCTCTGTCTGCCGGACTTCAAAGTTCACTCAAAGTAGCGCAACACGCGGCAAATCATCAGGACGGCGACATCGTGCTGCTCCTTTTCACCGATGGCGGCGCCAACGTTGCCCTGCAACCGAGCACTGCGCAGGCAGTTGGATCAAGAGGCCGCGAGCTCCGCCAAGAACTAATTGCTCACGAAGTTTCTCTTTTGGGAGCGAGGTTGCGCGCGTTGCGAGTTCAGACGATGGTGGTCGAGACGCAAAACGACTTTGCATCCAACCGAAATACGCAGGAACTGGCCAAGCAACTCGGTGCGCGGCAGCTGCGAATTTCGACGCGGGACCAATCCGCAAACCGTCCATTGATGTCCGACAAACTTCAGTTTGTGGCAGATTTTCGAAAGAAGAATTTCGCGAGCACAACGACAAACTAAAAGTTTGTCGCACTGTTTTCTATTCAAGGCAAACTGCATGACTACATCCGCTGAGCGGGATCGACGCGTCCTGGATCTCCACGATCGCCTGTTGGAGATCGAACAGCGTTTGATTCCCACGGGTCTGCACGTTTTTGGCCGGCCTTCAGTCGGATCCGAGCGCGCGGACATGCTGCGTATGGTTTCGTCCTTCGATAGGCCGGAAGCAAACTCGCGCGCGCTGCCTGATCTGATTGCTGAGGGCCTGGGCTTCGGGTCGCTAGCTTCCAACCAACGCGCAAGAGCCATCAGCGAAGAGGAGTTGCGGCAACGCGAACAAGTTGCAGCAATCCTGACGACAGCTATGCAAACGTTCATGGCCGGCGGCGTCGATGCGGCCGCCACGCAACTGAAAGATATCGCCAGCGTTAATCCCGAAGACTCTCGGCCCACCTTTCTATTACTGGATCGAATTTCGCGCGAGTTGGAGACGAACGTTGAGATAGAAGCGCTGTTGCGCGCGCTGTGCGGCGAATACATCCAGCCCGGTCCGGGCGCCGACATTGTTCAGAACCCCGCGATTCTTCCTACCGGACGTAACACGCACGCAATCAATCCCTATGCTGTGCCTTCCGAAGTCGCATTTGCGAAAGCAGAAGTGGTGGCCAAGCGTCTGCTCGAACGATACCAGAGTGAGCACGGCCGTTATCCGCACGCAATGGCCCTGGTGCTTTGGGGACTCGACAACATCAAGACCCAGGGAGAGGGTGTGGCCCAGGCCTTATGGTTACTGGGTGTGCGACCAGTGCGCGATGGCTTGAATCGCGTCACACAAGTCACGGCCATACCCCTCGCGGAATTGAAGCGGCCGCGTGTGGATGTGGTGATGACCGTGTCCGGGATCTTTCGCGATTTGTTCAGTCCGACAGTCGAGCTTTTAGACAAAGCGGTGCGTCTCGTCGCGCAGCTCGAGGAACCGGCCGAGCTGAACTATGTGCGGCGCAATGTAATGGAGCAGATTCAATCAACCTCCTGCGACTTTGATGAAGCAGCGATCCGAGTCTTTTCCAACGCCCCGGGAAATTACGGTACTAACGTGAACTTCATGGTGATGGATTCGCAGTGGGAGAGCGAAGAAACACTGGGTGACCTTTTTGTCACGCGAAAGTGTTTCGCCTACGGACGAGATTCGCGGGGCCGGCAGATTGAGGGCAGGGAAGCGCGGGTGGCGATGGATCGCGCGCTGGCCCGTGTCGAAGCCACCTATCAGAATATCGATACCTTTGAGATTGGCATTACGGATGTCGATCACTACTTTGAATATCTGGGCGGCATCTCCAAGGCGGTTGAGAAACGCGCGCGCGCACGTCCCGCCATCTATTTGTCGGACACGCTTTCACGCGACGCGCAAATTCGAACTCTGGAAGAGACCGTGCAGCTCGAGACGCGCGCGAAAACTCTTAATCCAAAATGGTACGAAGGAATGCTGAAGCACGGCTTTCGCGGCGTGGCCGAGATCGAAAATCATGTCTCGAACACCTTTGGCTGGAGTGCGACCGCCGATGCCGTCGATGATTGGGTGTACACGGAGGTCGCGAAAACTTTCCTGCTTGACGAAGAGATGCTCCAACGGCTGAGCAATTTGAATCCACACTCTGCGCATTCCCTGGTCAATCGTCTGCTCGAAGCGCACGGCCGCGGCTACTGGGATGTCGACTCGAACACTGTTGCCAGACTGCGCGACATCATTTCCGATCTTGAGGACCAGCTTGAGGGAGTTGCCTGAGTGAAGGTCACCGTCTTTTATATCGGCTCGAGTCTGCTCGCTCCTTTGAAGAGTGCTGAGCGCGAGATCAATCGAGAATACGGGCTGGATCTCAGTATTGCCGCGCATAACTTTGGCGCCTCGCTGACTGAAGACGAATGGATCGATGTTGCGCAGGACCTGGGCGGGTCGGACATCGTCTTTGTAATTCATGTTATGGATGGTGAGAACGCTGCGCGACTACTTACCGAGTTAAAGCGGCATCAAGCGCGACATCGCGCGGTAATCGTAATCAACTGCATGCCGGATCTGATGCGGCGCACGCGCATGGGAAAGTTGGATTTGGCGCGGCTACTCGGGGTGGCATCATCCTCAGAACAGATTTCCCGCAAAAGCGTAAAGACGCAGAATGAAAGAAGCAGGGCGAAGGGCAGTCTGAATGTGCTGAGGATGGTTGGATCGTGGGTAGGCACTCAGGCGCAAGCTTTCCGTTCCAAGAATGGTAACAATCACACGCGCTATTTGAAGCTTGCGGATCATCTCCCTGGCGTTCTTCGGTTTGTTCCGGGCGCGGGCGCTTTGCGCGATGTTAAGAACTACCTCTCAATCTTTTGTTATTTTCTGCAACCGACGCCGGCAAACGTGCAGGCAATGATTCTTTGCGCGTTGAAGAATTATGTTCCGGATGAGCGACTAAAACCGGTGCATGTGCCGCCACCGGAAAAGATGCCGTCCGTGGCGATCTATCATCCGGACGCGCCGCGCATGTTTGAATCGTTCGAGGCGTATAGCAAGTGGTACGCGCAGCGCGCAAGGAAGACGAGAGCCCCACGAGCCGTTTCACCCGAGCAGGGCGGACACATAGGTCCGCCCCTACATCCGGAGACGACGATTGGGTTGCTGCTGATGCGGCCGCAGGTCATCAGCAAGGCGACAAAACATTACGATCACTTGATTCGATCGATTGAGGCCGAGGGGCTTTCTGTTATTCCGGTGCTCGCCACGTTGATGGATAACCGCGAGGCATGCGAGAAATATTTCCTGGATCAGGGACCGAAGAGTCCGACAAACTTCAGTTTGTCGTTGCAGGCAAAGAATCATCCTGGGAGGGCGAGCGACAAACTGAAGTTGGTCGGACATGGATCGCGTATCAGTCAACTGGTTTCGCTTACCGGCTTCAGCTTTGTCGGCGGCCCGGCTATGAATGACAGCGAAGCGGCCGCGGAATTTCTAACTACGCTGAATCGTCCTTATCGTTCCGCTATCAGCCTCGACATGCAGACCATCGAATCGTGGAACACTTCGCGGACCGGGCTCAACCCGGTGCAGGCGGGAATGCAGATAGCGATCCCGGAGATTGATGGCGCGACAGAGCCCTTTGTCTATGGAGGCTTGCCGGCAAATGGGGTCGAACCAGTAGCGCTCGAAGATCGCTGCCAAAGATTCGCGCGCCGTTTGCGCCGCTGGAACCGTTTAAGCACAGCGCCGCGCGCATCATTAAAGCTGGCGCTGGTGCTGTATTGCTTTCCGCCCAACAAAGGGAACATCGGTACGGCCGCCGACCTCGATGTTTTCCCCAGTGTTTGGGACACGCTTGTGAAATTGCAGGCCGAGGGCTATGTGCTTGATCTGCCCGACTCTCCAGAGCAGTTGCGCGAATTGATGTTGGGCGGGAACTCAGAGAAGTTCGGATCAACGGTCAATGTGGTCCATCGTCTGAAGGTCGATGACTACCGGCGGCTTTGTCCGTATGTGGATGAAGTCGAGAAGGATTGGGGCAGCGCGCCCGGCCGCATCAATACTTTTGCCGGCGATCTTCTGATTCACGGAGTGACGTTGGGGAATATCTTTATCGGCGTGCAACCCAGTTTTGGCTATGAAGGCGACCCGATGCGTTTGATGATGGCGCGTAGCGGTACTCCGCATCATGGCTTCATGGCGTTTTACGCCTTTATGGAAAAGGTGTTCTCGGCAGATGCCGTAATCCATGTCGGCACACACGGCGCCATGGAGTTCATGCCCGGCAAGCAAGTTGGGTTATCCGGCGAGTGCTGGCCGGACAGATTGATCGGCGAGCTGCCTAACCTTTATATCTACAGTGTCAACAACCCTTCGGAGGGCTCAATTGCCAAGCGACGTTCTTATGCCGAGTTGATTTCTTATCTGACTCCGCCGATTGAGAATGCCGGTCTGTACAAAGACCTGGCGACGCTGAAGGATCTAGTGATGGCATACCGCCAGGCAACGGCTGATGCCGAGCGGGAAAGGTTGTTTGACTCGATCGAGATCTGCAGCCGGGAACTGAACTTTAACGACGCTGTTTTGTAATCCAACTTTACAGAACCGGGAGCGGAGCGACGGGATCCTGCAGTCACCCGGAATTCCAGAGATCAACGTACGTAAGGATTGGGTGGTGAGTGAAGGATCCAGTCGCCGCCGCTCGCCGTTCTGTATACTTACACTTTTTCAACTTCATCAATCGCCTCACTGGGAGTCGGATAAAACCGCTTGCCACTAACTTGAGAAAAAAGGTATAAATACGGGCACCGAGCCAGTTTAATTTTGTTACCGGCACGGGCTTTCATGTTTTGCGCCTACAACTCGGTTCGTTCGGCAGAGAGTGAAAACCCTGCGATGGAGTAATTGTGTGGTTCACGCTCTATAGTTGTGCAGGAGTGTATCTGCGTGGGTCGCTCCAAAAATAAAGACGTTTGTAAATTGGGGAGGAGTTGTCAAAGTGGATAGCCAGTCCGGCGAAGGAAGCACACCGGAAAGCACTGTTGCCGCGACCACGCCGGTAGCGAAAACCGCTGCTCGGCCGCCTGCGGCGAATCCCGCGGGAGCCGTCGTCGAGAGCACACCGGATTCATCTGTGAATAAGATGAGGCGCCGGATTGTTTGGGCCAGCGTCGCGGGCTTTCTCACGACTTCGTTTCTCATGTTTCTGCGCTTCTTTTTGCCGCGCTCAATTCAGGAGCCTTCCACTGTTTTCAAAATCGGATTTCCCAGTGACTATGCTTTAGGTGTGGATACAAAGTGGCAGCAGCAATATAGGATTTGGGTCGATAAGACTTCTGATCGGCTGTTCGTCATTTACGCCAAGTGCACACATCTCGGCTGCACACCTGATTGGAAGGCCAGCGAAAATAAATTCAAGTGTCCCTGTCATGGCAGCGGCTATGACAGCGAAGGCGTTAACTTTGAAGGCCCCGCCCCGCGTCCCATGGATCGGGCGCGAGTGGAAATAGATCCGGAAGGACAGATTGTCGTCGACACCAACCGGCTGTTCAAATGGCCCAAAGGTGAACCCAGTGAATTCGATAAAGATAACGCCTACATTCCGCTCTAGAGCATAAGCCCCGAATAAGAACCCTTCTTCATAATAATTATGGAATCTGAGCGACCGGACCAAAAAAAGACCAAACAGCTTGGCGAAGGCGAAAAGACCGCCTCGGGTCTTATGGGACGAGTGCGCGAGGAAACAGCCGCGCTCAAAGAACGAGCGATCGAAGAAGCAAAGACTTACAAAGACCCGCAGGATACGCAGCTCTGGAAATCGATCTTTCGTGTTTCGCACGATCGTGCCGATCCCCGCAATCGCTCGCTCGCGATTCTGTCGAATGTCTTTCTGCACCTGCATCCCGCCAAGATCAATCGCGACGCCACTCGGTACGGGTTCACCTGGGGTATGGGCGGCATCACTTTCTATTTGTTCGTCGTGCTCACCTTCACCGGCGTGCTGCTGATGTTCTATTACCATCCGCAGAAAGTCCTGGCATTTCGCGACATCCTTTATCTCGAACACGATGTTCCCTTTGGCAAGTTGTTGAGGAACATGCATCGCTGGGCCGCGCACCTGATGGTGATTACAACCTGGCTGCACATGTTCCGAGTGGTACTCACGGGATCTTACAAGCGGCCAAGGGAATTTAATTGGTGTGTCGGCGTGGTGCTGTTGGTGCTCACCCTGCTCCTTTCGTTTACCGGTTACCTGCTGCCTGATGACCAATTGGGATTCTGGGCGGTAACGGTGGGCACGAACATGGCGCGGGCCACGCCCATGTTTGGCAGCGAAGGACCTCTGGGTCCGCAACTGGGAATGACGCCGTTCAACGATGTTCGGTTTGGATTGCTCGGGGGCTCGATTGTGGATTCGAATGCATTGCTGCGTTCATATATATGGCATTGCATCGGCATTCCGTTAGTGGCTTCGATCTTTATGGCAGTGCACTTCTGGCGCATACGCAAAGATGGTGGTATCTCGGGACCGGCTCCGGTGATGCTGGAATCCGAGCTGAAGGCAGTGAAGAAGAAATAGATCATTGTCGATTTTCCATTGCCGATTGCCGCTTTAAGGAAATTTATTTCAGGCGAGCCGCAATCGTCAGAGAGAGAAATCGGCAGTTGACAATCGGCAATCGGGAATCTTATGGATTGGCATCAACTTTGGATAATAGCTTCGGCGCCTGACAATGTGCCCATTGTGGCGATGCTTTTTCTGGTACCCATCTTTACCTGGATGGGAATCAGGCAAGCCCGCGCTAACGATCGGTTGATCGTTCGCCTCGAAGGCGATACCAAACTCGCGAAGACGCACCATCGTAAGGTCGAGCCGTGGCGTCCCGGCTGGGCTAAGGAATTACACGTCTGGCCCTATCTCGTGCGCATCGAGTTTCTGGTGACTTTGATTGTTACCGTGATCCTGTTTGTCTGGTCCATAACGCTGAACGCCCCGCTCGAAGAACCATCGAATCCCAACTTGACCATGAATCCCTCAAAGGCGCCGTGGTACTTCCTCGGCTTGCAGGAGATGCTGGTCTATTTTGATCCGTGGATTGCGGGCGTGGTGATGCCATCGCTGATTATGATCGGCTTGATGGTATTTCCTTATGTCGATTCGAGTCCTTTCGGCAACGGCTATTACACCATCAAGCAGCGCCGGTTTGCGCTGGGCATGTTTGGCTGGGGTTTCCTGATGTGGATCATGCTGATCTTCATTGGCACATTCATTCGCGGTCCTGGTTGGATCTGGTTCTGGCCCGGCCAGACCTGGGACCACAACACGGTGGTGTTTGATAAGAATGTCGACCTGCATGACTTTATCGCTACCAGTGCGATTGGAAAGTTTTTGCATCTCGGATTTCTGCAAAGCACCGCGGGCAAGGCAATTTTCGGCGGCCTTGTAGTGGGCGGCTTTTACATTCTTGGCGGGCTCTTTTTCCACTGGCTGATGACGCGCGGCGGACTGGATCGCTTTGACGGTTCGCTGCCATTGACGCGGCGTCTCTGGTTATGGATTACGACGAAAGACAAATTTGAAAGCAAGCTGCTCGCGCGCACCAGTCTGTTGCAGTATCTGACATTTCAGTTTTTCGCCGTTAGTGTGCTGCTGGCGTTGCCCGTGAAGCTAATACTGAGGCTGGCGCTGACAATTAAGTATGTGTGGGTAACACCGTATTTCAATATATGAAGGGTCCGGAGGAACGATATTAGTGGCAGACTCTCCTGAAGCTACGGACGCGTTAGCAAAGCGAGAACCTGATGTCCCGGCACACGATCCTATCGTGAGCTGGTCGACCAGCGGCATTATGCTCGTCTGCGCCTTGCTGCTGACGTTTTCCCTGGCATGGTCGTTGTACGATGAAGCCATTGGTCAGCGTCCCTGGAAAAAAATGCAGCGCGAATTTGTGGCGCGCTACGACCGCTATCTGAACAGCATAAGAGAGCGCGCCAGCCAGGGTGAGGACGAGATAAAGAATAGTCCTGAATACCAGGCGCTCGATGCGGAAGCCAACGCGGCAAAAGAGAAAGTCCAGCCCGATATCGATCAAATCAACGCCGAAGTTAAGAAGATTCAACCCAAGCTCGATGCGGTAACTGAGCCGTTCCAAAACCAGCGCGGCAAACTCACCGTCATCAATTACAACATCGAACAGGCTAGCGGGGGAGCGAAGGAAAAATACAGAAAGCAAGCCGAAGACAAGCGCAACGAGACGGTCGCAGTCGAAATGCCCGACGACGATGCCGCGGGCAAGATCAAGGTCGTGAAGATGGATTATGCGACCCTGGAAAAGACGTACAACGATCTGCGTGAACAAAAAGCAAAGCTGTTGGGCGACAAGGCTGAGAAGAGTCGTGAGAGCCAGGAGCTCGCCAAGAAACGTGACGACTATCTAAAAAACCACCTCACCATTCTGACGCCCAGCCAGATCGACGGCGTCAAGAAGGGACTCAAGAGTTTCGATTATTCCATCCTGGGTCACCAGGTCAGCGTCAATGATTACAACATCGCCGATCGCTGTGAGGTTTGCCACCTGGGCGTCCGTTCACCTCTCACTATCAGGGCCGAAGATATGGCGCCCGGCGGTCCCGGCAAGGACCCGGATGACCTGGCGCGCGCTTTTGTAAGCCATCCCAATAAGGAATTGCTTGACATCCATAAACCCGACCGCTTTGGCTGTTCGAGTTGTCACTGGGGCAATGGTCGCGCGACTACCGGTGAGGAAAAAGCACACGGCCTGAATAAATTCTGGCTGTGGCCGATGTTCGAAAAAGAAAATACCGAAGCCGGCTGCCAGCAATGCCACTCGAAGGACCGAGTTACGCAAGGCGCCGAGACGCTGAATCTGGGGCGCGATCTTTTTTCGCAACGCGGCTGTATGGGATGCCATCGTTACGAAGGCTTCGATCGCGAGACCGACGCCCTGACCAACGCGCGTCAGACGATCAGTCAACTGGAAGATCAGATTACCGCCAACGATAAACTTGGCCGCCAGGATGCGGCTGCCGCGGCGGAAGCCACTGACGATACCGATGCGCGCCGGCTGTTGGCCCATGCCGAAAGTTTGCGGGTCACCAACAGCTTGCTGGCTGCACGCATCGACCAGATGAACCTGCAAAGCAAATACCTGATGCAGGACCAGAAAAAGGTCGGGCCCAATCTGAAAGATGTGCGTTTGAAGTTGGCGAAGGAATGGATCCCTGAATGGTTGAAAGATCCGCAGGCGTTTCGTCCCGGCACCAAGATGCCGACCTTCTGGCGTTTCTCCGTCGATAAGAACGGCGATCACGAAATCAAAGCTATCTCGGCCTATCTCTGGCAAACAGGATTTGACGGGAAGACTCCCGACCAGCAGAAAGGTGACGTAAACAACGGCAAGGACCTGTTCGAAACGAAAGGCTGTCTCGCCTGTCATTCGCTTGGAGCTGAGGACAATAAAGTCGGTGGAACGTTCGCCGCGAATCTGAGTAAGGTTGGTGAGAAAGCGAATTTCGAATACATCGTTCGCTGGATCCACAATCCACGCGAGCGCTGGGCGCCTTACTGTCCCAAACACAAGCGCGATCTTACTGCCGACGATTACAAGCAGGCAGGCAAGCCGTTTGTCTTCGATACCGAACTGCATTCCAAGTGCCCGATCGACGGCGCCGAATTGCAGGTGCAGAACATGACGGTGATGCCTAATTTCCGTTTGAGCGAAACCGAAGCGCGCGACCTTGCTACCTATTTGTTCTCGCTTTCATCGCGGCCCGGTCGCGAGGCGACTGCGTTTATGGATGATCCGAATCTCAAGGAGCAGGGCCGACAGTTGATCAAACAGTTCGGTTGCGCCGGCTGCCACGAGATCAACGGCTTTGAAGAAGAACAACGCATCGGCAAGGAGTTGACTGTCGAAGGCGCGACGCCGCTCGAGCGACTCGACTTCGCCACGTCCACGCAGGATGCGGAGCAGGGAAGGGATCCACTCTTTAAGGAACTATTTCCGGACCGGAAAGAGAAGGAATGGTATACGCACAAGGGCTTCTTTGAACATAAGCTCGCTGACCCTTCGATTTACGACAAGGGCAAAGAGAAGGCCCCTCAGGATCGGCTGCGCATGCCCAAGCCATATTTGACGGATGAGTGGCGCACCGCCTTGACCACCTTCCTCCTGGGCAGCGTCGGCACCGAAGGCGCCAATGTTCCCAAGTCGCTCTTCTATGATCCACAGGATCAGCGGCGCCAGGACATTCAAAACGGCTGGTGGCTGATCAAGAAATATAACTGCGTCGGTTGCCACCAGGTGCAGGTTGGACAGCGTTCAATACTGATGGATTTACCGCAGTATTCAACGCCCGAAGGCAAGGATCTGTTGCCTCCGCGTCTGACCAGCGAGGGCGCGCGGGTCGATCCAAACTGGTTGCTGCGCTTCCTGCATGATCCCTCGCTCAACGGTGGCCAGGTCCCGGCGGCAACACCCGCGGCGCAAAGTAATGCGCCTGTTGGGAATGCGCCTCAAGGTGGGCCGCAGAGTGGTGATAAATACCCGGCGCAGCCTGGCGCGGATCGTAACGGTGTGCGACCATACCTGAAAGTGCGGATGCCGACATTTAATTTTTCGCCCAACGAATTACAAACGTTGGTGCGTTTTTTCATGGCTCTGTCCGGACAACAGGAGCCATATATCAAAGAGCAACTCGATCCGCTGACTGAGCAGGACAAGTTGGTAGCGCGTGAGATGTTCACGTCCGGCACGCCGTGTTTGAAGTGCCACATTACCGGCGAACCGGCGCATGACGCGAAGGCTATTGCGCCAAACTTTCTGCTGGCCAGCGAGCGACTGAAGCCTGAGTGGACTTTCCGTTGGCTGCTTGATCCTTCGCAGATAAGTCCGGGGACGGCGATGCCTTCGGGACTGTTCAAAAGAGACGGCGAACGCTGGGCCGTCAACCTGCCTAAACCACCAAAGGACGTCGCGGACTATCACGGCGACCATGCGCGGCTCCTGGTAAGGTATATGTTCCTGATGTCGCCGGACGAACAGAGGCGTTTACTGTCCGCATCACCGGCGCCCCCCGCTGCTCAGCCGGCAGCACAGAACGCCCACGCGCCCAGGCGAAGACTGGGAAGCGAACTTGGATGGTTCAGAGCAGAAAAGACGGAACGGCGTAATACGGTCGCGTCTTTGCGATCACAGCGTCCCCTTGCGCGCGCCCCCAATTGAAGAACGCGGCGCTGGTCTGCGCATCAAGCTTTCTAATGTAAGGTTATTGAATTTGGAGGATTGATTTATGATTTCGAAAAATACGCGATCATGGTTGGCATTGATAGTAGGTTTGGTTTTGTTTGGTATGGGTTCGGCCTGCGGGCCGAAGACCTCTGATAATAAAGAAGGGGGATCGACACCCGCTACCAAGAAGTATGTCAAGACCGGCAAGGAAGGCTCCATTTCCGGCGCTGTGGCTTACGAGGGCACTCCGCCTCCGGCCAAGAAGATCGATGCTTCGGCTGATCCGGTTTGTGCCAAGAACGCGAACCTCGAAACTGAAGAGAACGTCGTGAAGGATGGCAAGCTGGCAAACGTGTTCGTTTACATCAAGGACGGTACGCTCGCGGACGGCACTAAGATTACAGGTCTTAGTTTCGACGTTCCCAGTACTGAAGTGCCCCTGGACCAGAATGGTTGTCACTATGTGCCGCATGTATCGGGCGCGCAGGTCGGCCAGAAACTGAAGATCACGAACAGCGATCCGACGCAACACAACATCCACTTTACGCCAAAGAACAATGACGACTGGAACCAGTCGCAGCCAAACGGCGCGCCACCCATGACGCACGAATTCAAACGTGCTGAAGTTCTGGTGCCGGTCAAGTGTAATCAGCATCCGTGGATGAAGGCTTATGTCGGCGTAACGAAACACCCCTACTTTGCCATCACTAAAGCTGACGGTACCTTTGAGATCAAAGACGTTCCTCCCGGTAAATACACCGTAGTTGCCTGGCACGAGGGCCCGGGCAACGGCACGGAGAAAACGTTGCAGGTAACCGTGCCCGCGAGCGGCGCTGCCAAGGCCGATTTTTCGTTTGGCGCGGCTACCGCTGGTGCTCCATCATCGCTCGAGATGATGCCGGCGATCGAAGTACCGATTGTTGGCCATCACTGAGTACATTTCCGATTACCGAATGCCGAGTTTTAGCAATAGCGATCGGAAATTGGCAAATTGGAAATGAACAAGGGTCTTCATCGTTTCACGTTGCTCGTGACCGGCGCTACTTTCTTCCTCTTGATCGCAGGAGCGCTGGTAACGAGCAACGACGCCGGCCTGGCAACATCGGATTGGCCACTCTCGAACGGACAGGTTTTCCCCAGGATGGTCGGGAACTTGTTTTGGGAGCACGGGCACCGCATGGTGGCCACTACGGTTGGCCTCTTAACGATAGCGTTGCTGGTGTACCTGATCAGAAAGGAACGCAGGCGAAGCGTAGTACGGCTGGGGATATTCGCACTGGTCGCCGTTATTGCTCAGGGACTGTTGGGCGGCTTGACTGTAAAGCTGAATCTGCCGCTCGTTGTTTCCGCCGCACACGCAACGCTGGCCCAACTCTTCTTTTGCACGCTGGTCAGTCTTTCGGTTTTCACCTCGGCGGGATGGCAGGAAGATCGAAGGACAGTGACAGAGAAGGGCGGCTTACCAGTGCGCTATTTGTGTGTCGCTGCCGTCATTACGATCTTTATACAACTGATTCTCGGTGCGACGCTGCGTCATTCCGCCCCCTGGGATCATTATCTGCCTGTCGAACTGGTGCTGGCCCACGTCGGCGGCGCGGTAGCAGTGGTGCTGATTCTTGGCGCGGCCGCTTTCACGATATTTCGCAGGTTTGCGAGCGAAAAGTATCTTGCAAACCCGGCGAAGCTTGCGCTGGGACTATTGGGGTTGCAATTGACGCTGGGGGTAGCTGCCTACCTCACGCGGCTTGCTTCGCCTACTGACCCGCAGCCTTTGAATCCAATGATTGCCATCACCGTCGCGCATGTTGCCTGCGGCGCGTTGGTTTTCGCGACCACGATTGTTTTGACACTACGAGCTTTCAGAATGCTGCGGGCCTCAGAGCCTGCGTTTGAGTTGGCGGCCGCTTAAGATTGTTGAGAACCAGGGCGAGCGCCACACAGGCGGGACGCCCGCGCCACGGTCTGCAGCGTGGAGTTTCAGGTAATTAGCGAGAAACATGAAAGAGTTTGCCATAGACTTGAATGATTCGGGCGTTGCGGAGATTGAGCGCCAGACCGTGCGCGAGCGAATGTCCGCATATCTGGAGCTAACCAAGCCGCGCATCACTTTTCTGATCGTGCTCACTTCCGCCGCCGGTTTTTGTCTCGCTTCTGCTCGAGGCAGTTTGAACTACCTGGTGTTCTCGAATGCGATGATTGGCATCGCGCTGCTGTCGTCCGGCATTGCCACACTCAACCAATACATCGAGCGGGATCTGGATCTGCTGATGCGGCGCACGGCTGACAGGCCTTTGCCGTCGCGCCGCCTGTTGCCCTGGGAGGCACTGTTCTTTGGCACGGCCCTGACAATCGTCGCCGAGATCTACCTGGCCGTACTGGTAAATCCGCTGACCGCGGTGCTGGGCTTGACTGTAATTGCCGGTTATCTTTTCGCATATACGCCGCTCAAAACCAGAACATCGCTCTCGACCATGGTCGGCGCATTTCCGGGCGCAGTGCCGCCGTTAATCGGATGGACCGCGGCGCGTGGTGAAATCACGCTGGAAGCCTGGGTGCTGTTTGCGATCCTTTTCCTGTGGCAATTTCCGCACTTTCTGGCGATCGCCTGGATGTATCGCGAGGACTATGGTCGCGCCGGAATTCTGATGTTGCCCGTGGTCGAACCCGAAGGCCGCGTGACCGGCCAGCAGATTGTTGTATACACCATCATGCTGCTTCCGGTGAGTTTGCTGCCGGCGTACATCGGGCTATCAGGCAGGATTTATTTGTATGGCGCGGCGATACTCGGCCTGCTGTTTTTATTCAGTAGTATTCGGGCGGCGATTTCCAAGTCCAGGCAGTCTGCACGGCAGCTGTTGCTGGCTTCGGTGATCTATCTGCCGCTCCTGTTCATTTTGATGGTTCTGAATCGTTAAGACGTCCGACAGACTTGATCAGTTTGTCCTCGACTGTTGTTAGCAAATCAACTCGCTGTCTATGACAACGACAAACTAATAGAGTTTGTCGGACAATTCTCCAAAGGAGACGTAACCGATGGGACGAGCTCTAGCGGTTATCATCTGGATTCTGACATTTTTGTCGGTGCTGATTTTCGCCTGCAAGAAATGGTGGTTCCCGCCGTCTATCGTCAACCACGGTCCGGCCCTCGACCGCCAGTTCATGATTACGATCCTGGTCGTCGGCTTTGCTTTTACGGCCGCGCAGGTTGGCTTGGGTTACATGCTGTGGAAATATCGCGACACGAATACCGGGGCCCGCGCGGTCTATACCCATGGCAGCAATAAACTCGAAGTTCTCTGGACGGTTATTACGGCGGCGATTTTCGTTGGCCTCGCGGTGATGGGCCAAAGCGTCTGGGCTTCATTGCGCTTGAACGAAGCACCGCCGGGTTCCTTCCAGGTTGAAGTCGTAGCTCAGCAGTTCCAATGGAATTTCCATTACGCTGGTAAGGACGTTCTTTTCGGACGCACAGATCCCAAACTAATAGACGATTCGTCATTGAATTTCCTGGGGCTGGATGAGACTGACCCAAATGCCAAGGACGACTCTGTGGTGACGGCGCTCGCAGTGCCGGTCAACCGCCCGGTCGAATTGATTCTACGTTCCAAAGATGTGATCCACAGTTTCTGGGTGCCGCAGTTGCGCTTCAAGCAGGACCTGGTTCCGGGCATGGCTATCCGCGTGCACTTTACCCCGAACACGGTTGGGAAATACGAACTGGCCTGTGCGGAACTCTGCGGGCAGCTGCACTTCAAGATGAAGAGCTACATGTTGGTCCTGCCCGAAGATGAGCATAAGGCGTTGGTGGCGTTGCCACAGGCCGAGTTCCAGGCACGGATGAAAGAACTGTTGGACAAGTATCCGTTACCTAATTACTAGCAAGTTGCTTTCGTGATTGCATGTTTTCAACCATGAGGAGACCGAAAGATGTCTGTTGAAACTCACGACGAGGTGCACCGGCACCCGGCGCCGACAGGGTTCATACGGAAGTACATCTTTAGCATTGATCATAAGGTCATTGGCATCCAGTACATCGTCCTCGCGCTGGCCGCGGTACTGGTGGGCATGACGATGTCGGTGCTGATGCGCATGAACCTGTCGTGGCCCGGGACCAGTTGGCCGATACTCGCCACGTTGTTTCCGGCAGGGGCGCCAGGCGGCGTGATGAACCCGGAGTTCTATCTGTCTCTGGTAACCATGCACGGCACGATCATGGTTTTCTTTGTCCTGACCACGGCGCCGCAGGGCGGATTTGGGAATTACTTTCTCCCAATTCAGATTGGCGCCGACGACATGGCCTTTCCCTATCTAAACATGTTGTCGTTCTGGGTCACGCTGGTCGGTTTCATTGTAATCCTGGCGGCGATCTTCTTTTCAGGCTCGCCTTCAACCATCGGGCCCATTGGGGGTTGGACGGGATACGCACCGTTAAGTGCCCTGGGAGCAATCGCGGGACCCGGACAGGGAATGGGCATGAACCTGTGGATTATCAGCATCGCCATTTTTTGCGTAGGATCACTGCTGGGCGCACTGAACTTTATCACCACACTGCTCAATATGCGTACGCGTGGCATGTCGCTGATGCGCATGCCGCTTACGTGCTGGGCCTGGTTCACGACTGCGGTTTTAGCGCTGCTTTCATTTCCGGTGCTGCTCGGCGCCGGCATTCTCTTGTTGCTCGATAGGGTCGCGGGAACCAGCTTCTTTATTCCCGGCGGATTGTATGTAGGCGGCTTGCTCTCTGGTCAGGACGCACGGTTTCCGCTGCACACTGGTGGATCGCCCATTCTCTGGCAGCACTTATTCTGGTTCTTCGGCCATCCGGAAGTTTACATCGCGATTCTGCCGGGCATGGGCGCAACGTCGCACATCCTGGCGACGTTTGCCCGCAAGCCCGTCTTTGGCTATCGCGCCATGGTGTTTGCAATCTTTGCCATTGGCCTGCTCGGATTTTTCGTTTGGGGCCATCACATGTTCATCAGCGGCATGAGCCCCTACTCGGCCGTGGCGTTTTCCATCATCACGTTGTCTATAGGCGTGCCTTCCGCTGTGAAGACCTTCAATTGGCTTGGGACTTTGTGGGGCGGAAAGATTCGCTTCACCACCCCGATGCTCTTCGCCATTGGCTTCGTATCGCTCTTTGTCGCGGGGGGAATTACGGGCCTGATTCTGGGCCAGACCTCTCTCGACCTGTCGTCGCATGATACCTACATCGTGCTGGCTCACTTTCATTTGGTAATGGGAGTGGCAGCCATCTTTGGCATGTTCGCGGGAATTTACTTTTGGTTCCCCAAGATGTTTGGCCGCATGATGAACGAACGGCTGGGGCAGTTCCATTTCTGGATTACTTTTATCGGGGTCTATTCCATCTTTGTTCCCATGCACGTTATGGGTCTGGTAGGGATGCCGCGTCGCTACGCGCAGTTTACCGAATATGAATTTCTCAAGTCGCTGCACCCGCTGGTGGTGTTTGTGTCCATCGCTGCGATTGTGACGGCCGTGGTGCAAATAGTTTTTTACTTCAATCTGGTGTGGAGCATCTTTAAAGGCAAGAAGGCCGGCGATAATCCCTGGGAGGCGACCACACTCGAATGGACTACACCGTCACCGCCGCCCCACGATAACTTTGCGGGTCGTGCGCCGACGGTTTATCGCGGACCCTATGAATATGCCGTGCCCGGCGCCGCAAATGATTTTCTAATGCAAACCGACCCCGAGGGTGTAGTGGAGCCCGCGGGCTCCGAAGGAATAACCGGAAATGGCCACAACGGTCACAGGCACTAGGACCAAAGTAGGTCAGGGACTGGGTGGTCCGGGCCCTCGCGGGCCTAATGGAAACGGCTCGCACAAGCGCAACGGTGGCGGCGACCTGTTTTCGGGCTACTCAGCGGCGTCTCGTTATCGGGTTGGAACCTGGGTGATGATCGCGAGCGTCTCCATGTTCTTTACCGCCCTGTCGAGTGCTTATATCGTACGCGCCGCATCGGCCACGGACTGGCGGCCTATCGCCATGCCGCGCATTCTTTGGCTGAGCACTGCCTTGATCTTGTTGAGCAGTGTCACGATCGAAGCCGCGCGAAGAAAGCTGAAGGGATTATTTCAGAGCGGCTATTTCAAGTGGCTGCTGATCACGGGCGCGCTCGGGATCGGGTTTTTGAGTTCTCAGTTGCTGGCCTGGCAACAATTAAGACATCAGGGAGTTTTTCTTTCGAGCAATCCGCACAGCTCTTTCTTTTATCTCTTGACGGCCATGCACGGGCTGCATTTGTTGGGTGGCTTGCTGGCCTTGCTTTATCTGCTGTTTCGGACGCGAAGCAGGGTTGACGATGTCGTAGCAGAAGCCAGGCGTCAGGCCCGAGCCGATGCGGTCGGTATCTACTGGCACTTTATGGATGGTCTTTGGATCTACTTATTCCTACTGCTATTCCTCTGGAGGTCACAGTGAGCACTGAGGCACGAGCCGAAAGTTTTGCCGCAGCGGATTGGGACGGAGGTACGCTCCCTTACCGGGTAGGTCATCGGAAGTTGGGAATGTGGTTGTTCATTGTTTCCGACTCACTCACCTTTTCCGCGCTCTTGATGGGCTACGCTTACCTGCGCGCCTCAAACGTATGGCCCACGCCATTTCCGTTCTATCCGAGCATTGTGTTTTCCTCGGTGATGACATTCTGCCTGCTGTCATCAAGTCTGACGATGGTGTTTGGCGTGTCGGCTTCGGCGCGCGGCGATAAGGCGGGAGCGCGCAAATGGATCATCGCGACCATTCTGCTTGGCCTGGCTTTTGTGGTACTGCACATGATCGAATGGAATCACTTGATCAGCGAGGGCCTGCGTCCGTTTTTCCTTCCTGAGCATTGGGTCAAAGTCTTTACCACGACCGATGGCACACCGCCGTCACCGCTCTTTGGCGCTACATTTTTTGCCATTACCGGTCTGCACATGTTCCACGTCTTGACCGGAGCTCTCTACCTGAGCGTCGTAGCGGCGCGGGTGAAGAAGCTAAAACACGAGGACATCGAGATTAGCGGACTCTACTGGCACTTTGTTGATCTGGTATGGATGTTCGTCTTCCCGCTGATTTACATTATGTCGGTTGACGTTCAAGGCTTAACAAAGTGAAGTTCCGGGCGATGGAGTTCAGATGAGCGCACATGCAGAAGAGCACTTCGCGGGCACCAATAAGCTTTTCAGCTCAATATGGATCTGGCTTTTGTTGTTAACCGGAATTGAGATCTTCCTCGGTTACAAGCCAATGGCGATTCACTTCATGCTGACGATCCTGTTGGGTCTTTCGATTATCAAGGCAGCTTTGATCGTTGCCTACTTCATGCATCTCAAGTTCGAACGGTTGAGTCTGATATTAACCGTGGTGCCGATGCTGGTAATCTGTATTTGTCTGCTGTTCGTGTTTTTTCCGGACAGTTTCAGATCTTCAGGATTGCGGTATAAGTTCAAGGAGCCGCCACCCGTGGCCGTTGAGAAGACCGAAGATCAATAATGGTCAGATGATGGTCAGATAAGGAGCCGTTGGTTGGATCATCAAGCGAGTCAACAAAGCGGAATGAAAAAAGAAGCTACCGTTCTTAATGTCATTTGCACCGTGGGAGCGATCGCGTTCCTGGCGTTTGCAGCCTTCAATGCCATTACCAGCGGCGACTTTTTCACTACCGACAATCTTTTCCTTACCGTAATTTGCCTGCTGTTTGCGCTGGTGCTGGCGGTGGGCCCGCTGCTGTATCTGAAAGATGCTGGCAAATTGCCGCTGCCGTTCATGAAGAAGGCGCTTCCGGAAGGTTCTTCGCCCGAGCAGTTGGGAACCGGCTCAGTGGCGATCGAACACGACGAGCCTGTCGAAGAAGTCCACTTTTCCGGCACCAATAAACTGTTTTCGTTTATTTGGCTCTGGCTGTTGGTGCTCACGGCGATCGAAATCATTCTGGCCTACAAGCCAATGTCTATTCACTTGATGCTGACAATTCTGCTGGGGCTCTCGATCATCAAGGCGGCATTGATCATTGCTTACTTCATGCACCTGAAGTTCGAGCGCTTGAGTCTGATTCTCACCGTGGTGCCTATGCTGGTAATCTGCATCTGTCTGTTGTTTGTGTTTTTCCCGGACAGTTTCAGGTCGCTTGGCTTGCGTTATAAATTCAATGAACCGCCACCCGTCGAAGTAAAGAAGACCGCGGACGAGGATCAGTAAAGGAACGAATGAGCGTCTCGAGAATATTGTTTGTCGCCATGCTGGTTGTTGTTGTGCTGTTGGCCGCGGCGCCCACAGATCTTGCCCAGTGCGCTATGTGCCGGGCCTCTCTCGCGGGATCAAATAACGCCACGTTCATTCGCAATCTCAACATAGGTGTTCTGGTTTTGTTGATTCCTCCGGTTACCATTTTCTGCTCCATCTTTGTTGTTCTCAGGCGGCATAAGGGTGAAGGAAAAGACGATGACGCCTGAGAATCCTTTAGCCATAGACGTGGCCACCCGGACCACTCGGGGTCGCACCTGCCCGCGTTGCGGTGGCAAGATCATTCCATCGGATCGCGCGGTATATCAGAATGCCGGCGATCCCGACGCCGTATTCCCGGTTTGGCAGTGCGAACGCTGTGGCTATGAGGAGATGTCGGCACGGCCGAAAGCTGCCGGCAAAGCCAGGGCTGAACCCGCCCAACAAGTAAAGTCGCCTGCCGCAGCTCTGAGTGCCGCCGCCGCACCCGCCACGCAAGAAGTCAAAAAACCCAAAGCCGCCGTTTTGCTGGATCCCAAGGGCCGCCCCTATCCGCCCGACGTTTTGCAACTGGTTGAGAGAATGAAACAACCTGTACGAAACGACAGTTAAGTTCGGCCCAATCCTGATGCCTGATTATCTTTCCCTCCTGCCGCATCTGAATGCTTGCTTGAATGGCACCAGCGCGGTTCTGCTGATAAGCGGTTACACCTTCATCAGACGAGGACAGGTAAGGGCCCATCGCACTTGTCAGGTCTCTGCCTTCGTTACTTCAACTGTGTTCCTGGCTTCGTACCTGACCTATCACTATTATCACGGCGCGACCCGTTTTCCAGGGCAGGGAATGGCCCGGCCGCTATATTTCACGATCCTGATCAGCCATACTATTCTTGCCATCGCGGTCGTCCCGCTCATACTGGTTACGTTGTACAGGGCGACGCGGGGTGACTTTGAACGACATCGAAAGATCGCCCGCTGGACCTTGCCAATCTGGCTTTACGTCTCGATCACTGGCGTCGTCGTTTATTTATTTTTGTACCAGATCTATCCCGCACCATAACAAGGGAGGCGGATCGCGCAGGCAGTCGTCATGTCAGAGCAAATTAACGAGCGGCAACCGGCAATACTATTGCCGCAGGCAAAGCGGCGCCGGTCGTCTCTGCCCATTCTGGTTCTTGCAGTCCTGTTCGTCTCGGCTACGTTCCTAACCTGGTATTACACCTGGTTTGGTCGTGACCTTACCGATCAGGAGATCAGTCAGTATCTGGCGGATGAAAAACATCCCCGTCATGTGCAGCACGCTCTGCTGCAAATTGAACAGCGGTTGGAAAAAGGTGACGACGGATGCTGCCGGCAGTGGTATCCAGCGATTCAGGGGTTGACCTCCCATCCTGAGACTGAGTTTCGCATGACAGCCGCATGGTTGATGGGCTACGACAACAAATCAGATCAATTCCATCAGTCCCTGCTGAAGTTGCTGGGCGACAAAGAGCCCATGGTGCGACGCAATGCCTCTCTCGCTCTCGTTCGGTTCAATGACGCGAGCGGCCGCGAGGAGCTGTTGAGCATTTTGAAGCCACAGCCAGTTTCCGCCCCCGTTGATGGGGTGATTAACAGCACTCTAAACGAAGGGTCGCTGATTTCGCGCGGTACCTTGTTGGCCAGAATCGAAGAAACGAACGGTGCGATCAGCGAGGTTCGATCACCACTGCCGGGACGAATTGAAAAGATCACCAGCGGAAATGGATCGCGAGTTGGTTCCGGCACGACTATCCTGACGCTTAGTTCCGACGCCACCAGCATTTGGGAGGCCTTGAGAGGATTGGCGCTTATCGGAAAGGCTGATGACCTGAACGAGATTGAAAGGTATGCGCAGGGAATCGCTACTTTACCCGAGCGTATTAAGAAACAAGCGGCCCTGACGGCAAAAGCCATTCAGAGCCGTTCAGCTCAAGGTCGGGGTCAAGGTCAAAACGGTCAGGCCGGACAGAAGAGCAGTCTCACGCAGTAGGAGGCGCCGGCGGAGCATCGGGAAGCACAATGCCATGGACTGATTCCCAATCGTCGGTCGGCACCATTTCAATAGCGTCCCAGGGACAGCCGTCGAGAAAAGCACCATCCGGGCCTTTGCTGATACACTTCTGACAGCCAATACAAAGATAGGGATCGACTTCGATCCGGCCAAAGGGAGGATGGTCCTCGTCAGGGATCCAGAACATGCAGGCTTCGATGGGACAATACTCTATACAGGCCGGCGAGCCGGCGCAGCCAGTGCAGCAGTCCGTGGTTATGGCAAGGATACGCGGCCTCTTTTTCCGAGTCGCTTTGCCGTCGCCTTCCGACATGGGCCAATGTTTGTCTACGACGTCGTACATGTTACGTTTCCCCTAAACTGGGTGCTTGCGGATCGTACAGCGACTTTATCATGGCCCACTTGATTCCTCAATCAGGATGTTAGAACGGCCATTGCCTGTTTGCAGTGCGGTGACTTAAGGACGCCAGCGCGGCTGCCGAGCAGGGGACCACCCCTGTCACCGCTTTCGTCCGCGGCGCGTTACGTTAAGCATGGGCTCCTTTGCAACCAACTGCGACATGTCGCAGCGAGGGAAGCGACGACCGGCGGGGCAGCCGCGCCGGGGTGCCCAAGTCGTCGCACTCCAAAGCAGAACTGATAAATGAAGCATTGCCCAAAATGTGGAAGCTCACGTATCCGTCGAGGGTATGCCCCGGTCCCGTTTATTATGAGCATCTTGAGTTTTCGCGAACTTCTGTGTGACGGGTGTAATTTGCGCTTCCGCGGGTTTGTAATACCCGGAACACTCCCGCGCTCAGGACGTCATAAGAAGAAACCGGAGAGAAGCAAGAGCGAGGTTGTGGCAGCGACTGAACCCGCAAATACTACGCGTGAACGGCCTGAAGCCAAGCACTGCCCGAAGTGTCATGGTGCAGGTACTCATCGGTCCCATCGCCGGGGAATGATCGAAAACGCGGCTTCGCTGCTGGGAATTTATCCGTACCGCTGTGACGACTGTAACAAGAGATTTCTGGGCCGCCGCAAAACAATGCCGCGGCACACCGCTTAAGATAGAGAGAGCGCGGCACGGTGAAGCGGAATGAAAAACGTCCTATTGAACGTTGCGGTGCTGGTAGCCATACTTGGTCTGAGCGCGATAATTACGAATGTGTTTGCGCGGGCGATGTATATCCGATGTGCGGGCTGCGGCACTCTTAATGCCAAGCGACGAACCAACTGCCGAACGTGCCAGACAGTATTGCGAGATCTTTAGATCTGAAATTTAAGATCGCTCAAGCGCCTCTTTAGTAACATCCCTCTTGACCTGTCCAAAAGAACGCCATGTCTAAAAGCCCAATCAGTTCAATCCCGGCCGAGTGGCTCACTCGCGCAGAACAGACCGACTATCGCGAAACGCCGCGCTACGCGGAAACCGTTGCCTACTGCGAACGACTTGCCGCGGCTTCTACGATGCTTCGCTTCATGAGCTTTGGCCAAAGCGGGGAGGGTCGCGAACTGCCCTTGCTGATTGCGGCGGCGGACGACACTTTCACTCCTGAAACGGCCCGAAATGCCGGCAAACCGATCATCCTGATTCAGGCCTGTATTCATGCCGGGGAACCCGACGGTAAGGACGCGGGCTTGGCGCTGCTGCGCGACATTGCAATCACCGGCAGCCATGCTCATTTATTGCAGCGCGTAGTGGTCCTGTTCATGCCAATTTACAACGCCGACGGCCATGAGAGATTTGGTCCCTACAACCGCATCAACCAGAATGGCCCGGCAGAGATGGGGTGGCGCACAACTACCGCCTATTTGAATTTGAACCGTGATTACATGAAGGCTGACGCGCCGGAGACGCGCGCCTGGCTGGATCTGTGGAACCATTGGCGGCCTGATTTGTTTATTGATTGCCACGTCACTGACGGCGCGGACTATCGCTATAACATTACCTGGCACCACGAACATCATGACGGAGTCCCAGCGAGCGTGTTGGCTTGGGAACGCGATGTGTTTGATAAACGCGTTCCACCGCAGATGGAAGCTGAAGGCAACATCGTCTCGTGGTATCTCGAGTTCAAAGACAATCGCGATCTGACTAAAGGCATAGTTGACTTCAGCGGCAGTCCACGTTTCTCAACCGGTTATGCACCTTTGAGAAATCGGCCGGGAATTCTGATTGAGACCCACATGCTGAAAGAATACGAGCCGCGAGTGCGCGGCACCTACGATCTGTTGCGTTATGCCCTGGAAGAAGCCAACCGCGATCCTGAGAGTCTATTGGCCGCCGGACGGCTCGCCGACGAAGAGGCGGCGGCGAAAGGTCAAACCTATGACCCCACGCGAGAGTATCCGCTCACATTCGAATTAACGGACCAGGCAGTACCTTACGAACTCAAAGCTGTAGAATATTTTACCGAGCAAAGCGCGGTGTCAGGTGCATTGCGCGTAGTCTTCGGAACAGAGCCGCTCGATCTGACGGTGCCTCTCTACAACGATTTCAAGCCCCGGATTTCAGTTACGCCCCCGCTTTTCTACATCGTGCCGCCACAATGGAAAGATGTTATCGCAGTACTAAAAGCTCACGGTCTTAGTTTGCAGCACACCGCGGCGCCGGCTACTCTCGAGGTCGAGAGCTATCGGTTCACGGATATCACACTGCCCTCGTCCTCTTTTGAAGGCCGGACCATGCCATCGTTCAAGGCCGTGCCGGTAAGCGAGCGCCGAACATTTCCGGCTGGTTCCGTTGTTGTCCCACTGGCCCAGGCGTCAGGGCCGTTGGCAATGCAGCTGCTTGAGCCTCACGCCCCAGACTCTTTTGTATCCTGGGGATTCTTCAATGCGGTTTTTGAACAGAAGGAGTATTCGGAAGATTATGTTTCCGAAAAGCTGGCGCGAGAAATGATGGCCCAGGATCCGGACCTACGCCTTGAATTTGAGAATAGACTTGAAAACGATCCCGAGTTCGCCGCCAGCCTGCATCAGCGCTTGCAGTTTTTCTACATGCGCTCGCCCTATTGGGATCCGGAATTGAATCTATATCCCGTGGGACGAATTACGCGGGAGCAAAACATCCCGCTGCGCTAATTGCCGCTGAAAGATCCGGCAGCAGAGTTAATGCGCGAGGGCGTCCGGCCTCTCGACCACTTCACGAACAGCCTGACTGCGTCCCCGCCTGGTTACAATCGCCACGCCCGCGAAAATGAGGACGCAGGCAATCAGGGTGCGGGCATGCCAATGCTCGCCCAGGACCAGCGGTGCGAGGCTGAAAGCAATCAGTGGCTGCAAATAAATGTAAGTCGCCACCGTACTCGGCGCCACCCGCGCCAGCGCCCAGGCGTTTAAGTAGTAGGCAGCAACCGTAGGCACGAGGATGGTGTAAATCACTGCTCCCACAATTAACGGGCTGACAACGGACATTTGAGCTGAGGGCAGTTCGAAGAGACCAAGCGGCACCGTAAAAACGCTCCCGATGACAAAGATCCAGGTGATAACGTTAAGGGCGCCGTAACGTTTAAATAGATCTTTGGAAAGGGCTATGTAAGCACCGTAGAATAGCGAGTTGGCGACGATCAGCAAATTGCCAAGCATCGTCTGGCCGGAGAAATCGGCGCGGAAGGGATCAACCAGGAAAATGACGCCGCCGGCCGCGAGGGCGACCCCAAGCATACGCCGCACAGAGAGCCGGTCATGGCCCAGTAATATGCTTATCACAAGTGTGCAGACGGGAATGGTGGTGCACAACAGCGTGGCGTTGATCGCGGTAGTTAAAGAAAGTCCCTTGACGTAAAGAAGTTGGTTCCACACGACGCCAAGAAAACTGACCAGGACAAGCCATAGGATATCTCGCCTGGGCAGCTGTCTGAGTTGGCCCAGCCTTCGTTGCAGTAAGCTTAATGCGATGGCCGCGCCGCCAACTCGAATAGCAACCAAACCGGTACTCGAGATAGCTCGCAACACCACCTTGGCCACGATGGGCCAGGTCCCGAACATGAGCTGCACCGCAATCAAAGCCAGATGCGGGGACACTCGATGTTCACGAGCTTTAGTCGGAGAAAACATTATTCAGGTGCGCCTAAGAAAAAAGGACCGGTATACCCGATCCTTTGGAACTCCAAGTTTGCGTTTACAAACTACACGACCAGATAGAGAGGGTTTTCCAGGATCTTTTTGAAAGTCTGGAGAAACTTCGCGCCCGTGGCGCCGTCGATGATGCGATGGTCGCACGACATAGTGACGCGCATGATCTGTCGCACCACGACTTGATCTTCTCGAACAACCGGCTTTGCGGTGACGGCGCCGACCGCCAGGATGGCTCCCTCCGGAGGATTGATGATGGCTGTAAATTCATCTATCCCAAACATCCCCAGGTTACTTATGGAAAAGGATGCGCCGGTGTACTCATCCGGCAGCAGCTTGCGCGCGCGCGCACGCTCGGCAAGATCGCGGACCTCGCCGGCAATCGCACTCAGCGATTTTTGATCCGCGGAACGCACCACTGGGGTAATCAAACCGTCCTCGATGGCCACTGCTACGCCGATGTCGGCATGTTCATAAAAGCGCACGGCCTTCGCTTGAAACGACGCGTTCACCTGCGGATGCTGCAGCAACGCCGCAGCCGCAACTTTGATAATAATATCGTTGATGCTGATCTTGAGATCCGGATCGAGGGCCTTAATGCTTAATCGCATCTCGACAGCACGGTCCATCTCAATCTCAGTGGTGAGGAAGAAGTGCGGCACCGGACCCAGCGAAGTTATCAGGCGGTTCGCAATCGTCTTACGGATTACGCTCAACGGTTCATCACGAAATGCCGAAGCGCCACTGACCGCTGCAGCTTGCAGTGGCTGCACCGCTCTCAGTTTTGACTCAGGGGCGGCCGTAGCAGTGGATCCCTTTTCGCTCATGGCCGCTTCAACGTCGCGCTTGATAATTCTTCCACCCGGCCCCGTGCCGCTTAGCGAGCGAAGGTCGATCCCGGCTTCGGCAGCCATCCGTGCCGCCAGAGGAGAGACGATGAGTCTTCCGGAGGTAGAGGACTCGGTAACCTCGCCCTGCCTGCCATTTCCCTCCGGTTGGTTTGCCGCGGGAGCTGAGGCAGCGGTTGCGGTTGCCGGCGGCGCTGAGGCGGTCTCTTCTTTTGTTGCTTCAGGAGCGGGTGTCGCCTCAGGAGCGGCTATTGCTTCAGTCTTAGCCGGCGAGGGAGCCTGGGCTTTGCTCTCCAATGAGGAAATGTCTTCATCGGGTTCGCCGATGATGGCGATCAGTTGGCCCAGTGGCGCCGATTCACCTTCCTTAATGAGAATCTTGCGCAGCACTCCATCGGTGAGCGCCTGCATCTCCATGGTGGCTTTATCGGTATCAATTTCAGCTAAAGGCTCGCCCATGGAAACGCGATCGCCCTCTTTCTTCAGCCATCGCGAGATCTGCCCCTCGTCCATAGTTGGAGAGAGTTTGGGCATCATTACTTCAGTAGCCATTCCGTATGCACCTTCAATGTCTGGGTAGCACAGACTTCATTCTGTGCCCCGCGGTCCGCTACAGGCTGGCAGTCTGTAGTACAGTCGACGACAAACCGAAGTTTGTCGGACTTACAAATAAGCAACTTCGCGAACTGCGGCTATGATCTGTTCGACGCCGGGAATCGCCAGGTTTTCCAAATTCTTCGCGTAGGGCATGGGCACATCAGCGCCGGAGACTCTGCGCACCGGAGCGTCCAGATAATCAAAAGCCCGTTCGTTAATTTCCGCGCTGATTTCCCCAGCCACGCCACAAAACGGGTGCGATTCTTCCGCCACGACCACGCGATTTGTTTTTTTGACGGACTTGATGATGGTTCCAATGTCGAGCGGTCGAATGGTTCGCGGGTCGATCACTTCACAAGAGACGCCCTGCTTTTCCAACTCCTCCGCGGCCTTTAAGGCCAGGGGTACCATCAACGAACGAGCGACAATCGTGGCATCAGTGCCGGCGCGCTTTACATCCGCAACACCCAGCGGAATCAGAAAGTCCTCATCGTCCGGCACTTCGCCCTTTTGACCGTACATACGCTCCTGCTCAATGAAGATCACCGGGTCGTCATCGCGAATTGCGGATTTCAAAAGCCCCTTGGCGTCAGCGGGAGTAGACGGCATCACGACTTTCAAGCCCGGAAAATATGCGTACCACGATTCCAATGCCTGAGAGTGTTGTGATGAAACCTGAAAGGCGGAACCACCTGGACCACGAAAGACCATGGGAATCTTGAATTGTCCGCCCGACATGTAAAGCATCTTAGCTGCTGAATTGATGATCTGATCGGTAGCCAGAATCGAGAAATTCCAGGTCATGAATTCAACAATCGGTCGCAATCCAACCATCGCGGCCCCCACGCCCAGACCGGCAAAGCCCAGTTCAGTGATGGGCGTATCGATAACGCGTTTGGGTCCGAATTCTTCAAGCAGACCCTTCGTTACTTTATAGGCTCCTTGATAAGCTGCAACTTCCTCGCCCATCAGAAAAACATTCTTGTCGCGCTGTAGTTCTTCGCGCAGAGCCTGATTCAACGCTTCGCGTATGGTTATTACGGCCATCTAAACGGTTCCTTTGATTGCTCTATTAATAGACTGCCTCACTGGAGACAAGGGGATTGGCATAAATGTCGGTGTAGAGTTCAGCGGGATCCGGCTCGGGACTCTCGTCGGCAAATCGCACGGACTGGGCCACTTCTTCGCGCACTCGTTTATCCAAATCTGCCAGCTCCTTTTCAGAAGCCGTTTCCGTCTCTACCAGAGTGGCAAAAAATAGTTTCAGCGGGTCGCGTTCCTGGTGATGCTCAATTTCGGCACGCGTGCGATAGTTGCCGGGGTCCGACATTGAATGACCCATGAAGCGATAGGTTCGCACTTCGAGCAGGGTTGGCAGCGATTCCTTGCGAGCGCGCGCTACTGCTCGCTCAGTCGCCTCACGTACCGCGAGTACGTCCATGCCGTCGACTATTTCGCCCGCAAGTTCATAGGCGCGTGCTTTCAAGGATATGTCTTTCAGCGACATCGCTCGTTCCAGCGACGTACCCATCCCATACTGATTGTTTTCGCAGATGTAAATGCAGGGGAGCTTCCATAGCTGGGCCATGTTCAGGGATTCATGAAAGGCGCCCTGATTCACAGCAGCCTCACCAAAGAAACAAAGCGTAACCTGATCCGTCCCCTGGTATTTGCTTGCAAACGCTACCCCGGTCGCGAGGGGAATCTGGCCTCCTACGATTGCATGCCCACCAAGGAAGCCCACGCGTTTGTCGAACATGTGCATCGAGCCGCCCTTGCCTTTTGAACAACCAGTAGCCTTGCCGTAAAGCTCGGCCATGACACTGTCCGCAGTCATCCCCTTGGCCAACGCATGTGCGTGCTCACGATAGCTCGTCAGCACATAGTCGTCGCGGCGAATTACCGAAATCGCCCCGATGGCCACAGCTTCCTGTCCAATGTAGAGATGGCAGAAGCCGCCAATCTTGCCCATGCTGTACGACTCGGCGGATTTTTCCTCGAAGCGTCGCACGAGCAACATTTGATAATAAAGTTCGATCAGTGTTTCGCGGTCCAGTCCCTTGATGCGGGCCTTTTGCTCGGCCTTTCTGGCTTCCACAGAGGCTTCAGAAGCTGGCGGCTCTGCTTCGATTACGGCCGCAGCTGCGCGACCTTTTGCTTCGGAACTCGACGCGGAATTCGGTGTTTGCCTGCTCATCTCAAAATATGCGCGAACGATCTATTTACGTTTCTTGTTTTTGCCGGGTCCCTTTTGGCGGACCCAGTTGATGGTCCAAGTTTTAATTAAGATAGGTGCCGCGATCCGCGGGATTATACGCGAGATGCGCAACGCGGCGCAAAAGTGCGGAAATCTGCAAGGAAAGAGCGCGCTGTCAGTGACAACGCGCTCTTAGTAAATGTTCTCGTCCGTTGCACCCGACACCCTTAACCTCGGCGAGTAGGAAGTCGGACGAACTCGGAGTTCAGCCCAATGCGTCAATGGCGACTGCTGCCGGCGTGGCCGAGATAGTCGCTATCGTCTTGCGTGCATGTTTGTCCCGTTGCATGTTCCGGGCAGCTGCCGACAAGAGCTCTTCCGTAGTCTCGCCGTCTGCCGGAAAACAGGCGATTCCCATGCTCACGCCGACTTCCATCGTTCGTCCTTTGCGTACGGCGAACTTGGTGGATTCCACAGCCTCGCGAATTCGCTCACCCACCGATGCAGCCATCATCGTTGAGGCCATCGGCATGATGGCGACGAACTCATCGCCGGCGTAACGGGTCAGAATATCCATGGCCCTCAATTCTTTGCGCATGACCCCGGCGATGCTGGCCAGCATTCGATCTCCCAGGGCATGGCCGTAAGAATCGTTGATCGCCTTGAAGTCATCAACGTCCATACTGATCAAGGCCAGCGACTCGCGATCCATGCGCTGACATTCGGCAATGCGCTGTTCCAGGATCATGTAGAAACCACGAGCGTTGGGGAGTTCCGTCAATGGGTCAGTCAGGGCGCTTTCTTTTGTCTTCTCAAAAGTCAACGCGTTGTTGAGCGCGCTGGACGCATGTTGGGCCACCGATTCCAATAGCCGTACATGCTCGGTCGTATAAGAGGTGCGGCTCTTTGAGTAGAGCGTTATGGTTCCAAAGGCGCCGTCTTCGCGGAGCAATGGTGAAACCAGCACGCCCCGAAACTGGCGTGCAACCTCTTCGGGAATACCTACCAGGTCGAGGTCCGGAGAGGCATTGCACATGGACCTGGCATTGGCAATTACCCAGCCTGTGATTCCATCGCCTACGCTCATCCGGCGACGCGAGAAAATCTCCTTGTCCTCACCGGCAACGTGGGTCGCGACGGCTTTTCCGGATCTATCGTCGACAGTAAAGATAATGCAGGTGTCGAACGGAACAATGGCCCGCAGCTTGTTCGTGATCAATGAAACAGTGTCGTTCAAGTTCAAAGAGGAACCGATTGTCTGGGCAATTTCATGCAGTGCGAAGACCTCGCGCTGGGCCTCGGTTATCGATCTAAAGCCCGACTTGTCGTCCGGCGTGCCGAGGATGTCAGAGGCCAGACCCGCATCCGGTCGCGTAGCCGTGCGATAGTCCAACTGCTCCGAAGCTACCTGCTCCTGAATATCTTCTGCGCCGATGAGTGTGTCGAACTCCTCGACATGCTCGATAAAAATGTCTACCACTCGCGGGTCAAAGGCAGTGCCCGCCATATTCTTCAGCAGCGAAAGCGAATCTTCGCGTTTCATGCCTTTGCGATAGGGACGATCGCAGCGCGTCGCATCATAGAAATCCACCACGGAGATGATCCGGGCGACCAGGGGAATTCCTTCACCGCGCAGCCCTTTCGGATATCCGGTGCCGTCCCATTTTTCGTGGTGATAGCGGACAATGTCTTCAACCGGGTAAGGGAATTGCACTCGCTTTAGAATATCTCCCCCGACCGTTGGGTGAATTTTCATCTTGGCGAATTCCGCTTCGGTCAATTTACCGGGTTTGTTGAGTATGTATTCCGGCACTGCCAGCTTGCCGATGTCATGCAGAAGGGCGCCGGCAAACAGGGCCTGCACTTCCGACGGAGTCACCGCAAAGAGTTTGCCCATTTCACTGGCATAGATCTGAGTCCGGCGTACATGGCCATGGGTCGTCTGGTCTTTGGCATCAATAGCGATGGCCAGCGACTCGATCGTATTCATATGGATGTCAGCCATCTTTTGCAGATACTCGTGCTTTTCTGTGTCCGCCTGACGCACTTCGCCCAGTCGGTTCTCGTTGAAGCGATAGAGCAGATGGATTAGCCCGGTGATCAGCAAACCAAGAAAAACAAAGGGCCAGCCTCCGCTGTATAGCGCCGAGTAGAAGAGAACTGCTGAAGACGCACCGGCAACTTCGGTGATCGAAGTCCAAACCAGGCTCTCTTGTGACGGGAACATGCGACTCGTGCCTGAGTCGATGCTAAGGAACGCTGTCGTCGCCACCGTACACAGGAGGTACTGCAATACCGCCAGGATACAAATAGGCACAAGCAAGACGCTCAGAGGAATTCCCTTATCCGCGGAGTACGCTCCACCGGCATAAAAGAGGCCGGCCAGAAAGCGGTAGGAGGAAGCGGCGATAAAGGTGGAGGTTACAGCGATACCGATCGTGAAAATGAGCGCGCGTCTACTGGCATATCTATGAGACGACGCGAAACCAACCACCGCCGCCAGGATGACTGCCGGGCCGGCGGTACTTGCAGACGGAATTGCGTAGAGCATCACCGCCAGGAACACGAAGGTGTCGGCGATTGATTTACGGCTTTGACTTAATCCGTCAACACTGGTGATCGTGACAGTAAAGCGGCTCGCACCAAACGTAAGGAGGAGAAGAGCCAGCATGGGGGCTAAGCCCTGCCAGCCAAGCAGAGGAAGTCGGGTTGTTGAGACGAAGGCTGACGCCAGCACCACGAGTCCGACCGCCGAAATGGAGACTAAAAGAGCCAAACTCTTCCAGTTTCGTTGTTTCATATTCACTTGACTCCTCCGGATTGTTGTCCGGACTCTTGAATGAAAAGGGACTTCAGGCTGTGGTGGATGCGCAATGGCCGTGCGACGGCTAGCGCTTGAGTCCGCACACTGCCGGCGGGCGCCAACAGCGTTTATCGCGTTTAAAGATAGCGCCTTTAAGGCTTTGGAGTCAAGACAATTGCCCAGCGGAGAGGACTGACTGTTGAAAACTGATGATGCGGGGCGCTCTTTTGACGCAGCTAAGTCGGCTTTCCGCCGGTGCCGGTAGTTATTTGCCCAGCAAGACTCTCAGGATCATTGACCGGTTGTTTGCAGGCATAATGTTCACAAACAAAGGCTGTGGCCTGCGTGTTAAGAAGGGACCGGCCTTGCAAAAGCGGAATTACCTGGCGTTCGACGGCCACCAGAGGCGTAGCCTGGATAACGACCTTGTTGGGTTGAAACTCTCTCCAGACGACGCGTTTCAGTGCGGCGGTATCGCGCGCTTCCGGTTCGCCCAGAATCACAATCTCCGAGGGAGAGGAAAGATGAAAGTCCAAAGCACAGAGCGCCCTACCAAATGCGGGAGGGTATCTTTGCATGGCCGCGGCTGTGAGTCGGAAGATAGTGACCGCTCGGCGGGTGTAATCGGCTTCGCCCGTTAGCACACCCAAACGCAGCAACAGATCGGCAGCTACCGAATTGCCGGACGGGGTTGCATTGTCAAAGTAGTCCTTCGAACGGACGATCAATTCTTCGTGACTGGCGCCCGTGAAGAAAAAACCGCCGTCAGTATCGTCCCAAAATTCGTCGATCGTTTTCCGCGTCAACGTCAGCGCTGCGTCGAACCACTCAAACTCGCCCGTGGCCTCGAAAAGACTCAGCAAGCCGTCGATAAAGAACGCATAGTCTTCCAGGTAGCCATTTAGTTTCGCCTGTCCGTCTTTATAGGTGCGCAGCAATAGTCCGTCGCGAGATAAATTTTGAAGGACAAACCGTGCATTTCTGCGCGCGACTTCTGCGTAGTCTTCGCGCTCCAGGATTGCTGAGGCTTCAGCAAAACTGGCGAGCATCAAACCGTTCCAGGCCGTTAAGATCTTTTCATCGCGGTCGGGCTTGATGCGACGTTCGCGCAGTTCAAATAGTTTTTTGACTCCCCGTGCCAGGACGCTTTCCAATATCGCCTCGCTCGTCTCTGCCGACTTGGCAACCTCCGCAATAGATTGCGTGACGTTTAGAATATTCTTGCCTTCAAAATTTCCTCCCGGCGTGATGTTGTAGTAGAGACAAAACAAGGGAGCGTCGCTGTCACCCAGCGCCGCGACTATTTCTTCCTGGGACCAGACAAAGAACTTTCCCTCATGACCTTCTGAGTCGGCGTCCTGGGTAGAGTAAAAACCGCCCCGGGCATTAGTCATCTCTCGCACCACATAATCGAGAGTGCCTTCGGCGATACGCCGGGTCATGGAATCATTTGTGAGCTGGTAGAGATGGAGAAATTGCCTGGAGAGCAGGGCATTGTCATACAGCATCTTCTCAAAGTGCGGCACCAGCCATTTCGCGTCGGTGGCGTAGCGATGAAATCCTCCACCGAGCTGATCGTAGATGCCGCCTCGCGCCATCTGCTCGCTGGTATGCTCAACAATGCGCAACGCTTCGCCGTCACCCGTGCGATGGAATACCCGCATGAGAAACTCCAGCGTCATCGCCGGGGGAAACTTCGGGGCGCCGCCAAATCCACCGTTGAGACGATCGTAATTCCGGATCACGCCGCGATAGGCAGCGTCCAAAAGGACCGGCGATAGAGCATCAATAGATTCCAGGGAAGTATTGGCGCGTCGGAGTTCGGTAAGCAAGCCGACTGCGTTGCGCGTAATTTCGTCCGGCTTCTCACGATAAGCCTCGGCCACGCTTAGCAGGATCCGGGGAAAACCCGGCATGTTATAACGGTCTTCGGGTGGAAAGTAAGTGCCCCCATAAAAAGGGACGGCTTCCGGAGTAAGAAACACCGTCATGGGCCAGCCGCCATGTTGCGTCATCATCTGGACCGCGTTCATGTAAATCTGATCCAGATCCGGACGCTCTTCGCGGTCAACCTTGATGCTGACGAAGTTGTCATTCATCAACTCCGCAATCTCTTCGTTCTCGAACGACTCATGCTCCATGACGTGACACCAATGACACGCTGAATACCCGATGCTAAGGAGTACGGGCTTGTTTTCAGTCCGCGCTTTCTCAAAAGCCTCTTCGCCCCACGCATACCAATCGACGGGATTGTGAGCGTGCTGCAGCAGGTAGGGGCTGGTTTCGTTGATGAGCCGGTTCGTGTGTTTGGGTTCTGTCATACCAATGGTCCAATAAACGTGACTTTTGTACTGCAGGCTGCCGACTTGCAGATCCCGCGCCCTGCAGCATGCCTCCGAAACCTCGACAGGCTGGCAGCCCGTCGTACACCGACGCTACGCGTCCTCAATCCTTAAACCAATACGGAGTTTTTTTGGTCCAGGGATTGTTTGGGAACCTCTTATGAAGCACGTCATAAGCAGCCTTGGACCACGTGCGCGTCTCTTTATCGGTACAGCCATAGCGCGTTGTCTTAACGGCCAGATGCAGTGCCTCAGGAGCTCGCGGGTCGGCCGGATGCTTCTCAACCCATGCAATAATCTGTCGGCAAAGAAAATTGGGCGCTGCGCCAAGCGCCAATAAACGCGCGCGCTGGTTATCAGCCGCCGTCTTCTCCGTGCCGCTCAGAAATGCCGGAGATTGTTCAGCGGTTTCCCCAGCAGCAGGTTTCGCTTTTTCCTCGTTGCCCTGATCATCGCCGGTAGAGGATGCGAGAGTAGCCGCGCACCACCAGTTATCGCGGAAGGAATCCTGAGTCTCCAGCGCCGATCTTCGACCGATACCCGAATGGACCATCGGCTGCAGGCCCGGAAGTTTCAGCCAGGCGTAAAGCGCAGAGAATTTCCGCGCATCCTCCGGCTGGGTCGCCAGATAATCGTCAAGCAGAGTGGCCGCCGCCGGGAAGAGTGTTTTGAGCGCAGGCGTCAACTCTTTGGCAACCCTGGAATCGTCAAGCAGCACTGCGCGCAACCAGGTCGCCTGCACGACATCACGGCGTAAGTATTCCGGCAAGACCTTTGAAACCGCTGCCTGTTGCAAAACACTCAATGGCAGTTTCTCATTTAGCAGCTGGGCGCCATCGGCGTCGAAAAGAGTTTGTCCCACCAGCGGCTTCAAATCAGCATCTTCAGAAACGTCTGCCGGCATTTGTCGATTATCTTCATCCCAACTAAAGCCGGCCGGCTGGCGCTGAGCGTATTTGAGCACTTCACCAAGGCTGGTCGACAAACGCATTCGCTCACCCAAAAAAAGATTGACCGCGGCGACAGGCAACTTCGCACGGTGTTTGGCGAGCAGGTCATCCAGCTTCGCGCGCGCCTGATCGAGCCTGCCGGATTCCGTCGCAAGGCGGATCTGATGAAAGCTTGCAGAGGCAAACGCCGGTGAACCCGGATCAATCTTTTCCGCGCTCGCAAGCAGCGCTCCCGCTTGCGGGTGACTGGCTGAAACTTTGGCCAAAGCAGCAATCAACCACGGCGTCGAGGACGTCGCGTGCCATCGTTCAAGCGCATGATTCAAAGCCGCTTCATCTCCGCCTTCAACTGTCACGATCCAGTCGGTTAAATCATCCTTGCGAAGCGCATCCGGAAACGCCTTCTGATCAGACGTCTGATCAGACTCCTCACCGCCGACAAAGTCATCCAGCAGAATTGTGTAATCCCAAAGGTCCTGCTTCAGCGTCTCATCATCTTTCTTCATCAGCGCCTGGGCTAGTTCGCGCAGTCTCAGGTCCGGATGCAGGCGCAGGCGAACCAAACCCAGCAACTTAGTCGAGGCTGGATGCATTTTCGCAAAACCACCCTCGCTCAATATTTTCTTCAAAGCCCCCTCGGCCTGGGCCAAAGATTCCGATCTCTTTTCGGGAACTCCCAAACTGGCTTTGCGCACCAACACTCGAGCTGAAAGGTAGGCGGCAGTCTGTCGCCAGGGTGAGTTCGCATCGCGCGCGATGTTGTCGAATAGTTTTTGCGCCTCGTCAAAGGAACCGGCGTAAAAATTCGCGGCCGCTATCTGGTACGCGCGATCGGCGCGAATCACCGGGTCTGCATCAGCCGGCGCCGCTGTGGGCAAATGCTGACCTTCGGAACAATTCGCAAAAACTGCATCCTGCGCTGCGACCCAATCCTTTACAGCGGTGCTATCGGCGCCGAACTTCCCGGTCCGTTCTGCCAGAGTGCTCGCCGCCGTTACAAACGCATCGCCCTGGCAGTTGATGTAGGTCTCATATTCGTTTGGCTTCTCTCGGTGTCTGTAAACGCTTACCTGCTGCGCGGCCCCCACGCCGGCGACCTTCTGTCTGGCCGTCAACCAGGGCTTGGGCCAGGACTCTTCAAAGTCAGGCCAGGTGTAATCCAGTCGTTCGGTCCACAATGCAAGCAACTCTTTTTGCTCTCTGGCGGTAAATGCATTGCCTGCCAAATTGCGATAGGCAGCAAAAAGATATGAACGAGCCAGCTTCGGTTGCAGCACTCCAATTTCACCGGCGGCAAATTTCTCGAGTGGAAACTCCGGATGGACAGCAAAGGTAAACACCGCCTCGAGCGAGAATGGTCCACAGGCAAGCGATGGCTGCGACGTAAACAGCAAAACCACAATCAGAGATAATGCATAGAGGGAGCGACGGAATCTCATCTTTGATATTTCTCCATAACTTTTGCAACAGAGTCGGGCGTCCATGAATCGGGATTGAAGACGTAAATTCGCTCACTTGCAGGTGCATCAGTCAGGGTTTCATCGACAGAAACGCCGGCGCTTTGTCCACACAGCGGGGCCTGAAAACCCTCTCCCGAATCAAGGTTGCTCAGGATTTGGCGTCGATCGACTCCCATGCGAAACAGCATCGGGACCGCTTCGTCAACCGGGAGTTTGTCGATCCAGTCATCACCCTGACACCACGACACCAGGGCGGTTATTGATAGCGTGGTGGTGGACGGTAACGCCTTGCGCACTGCTGTCAACAAATCAGCATAGAAGGAGCGTTCCGAAACGCGGGCGTCGAAATCGATTTGCACGGCGGTAATATTTGGCAGTTGGGCCAGCCCGGATATTTCTTTCGCCGCGCTATCAATCTGAGAGTGAGACAATGATGGAACGGCAAATCGATCAGTCTCAATACGCGCGACGGCAGTCAAAACGGTGCCGGGTCGGACAGAAAGAGGTTGCAGCCGCGGACGTGATACGACCGTTTCATTTCGCAGATAGATCGTCTTGGCAAGATAGGCGACGCCGGTCCTGTCGGTATCAATGAAGTCCAGCTTTTCGGGTCGTTCCCACGCCCAAAGAATAATGCGGGGCAACACTGCCAACCGGTGTCTGGCTTCAGTGTTGGCCAGACCTGGATTGGCTCGATCTGCTTTGTGAGTCACCCTGCGAACCGTCGAACGTATTACGCCGACAGATATGATCAGGACGCCTATGCCAATAAAAAGCCAGGCAGACTTGTATGTAGGTTTGAGACTTAACATCGATGGGTTTGCTGACGCCGGGGAGTTTACCCTAAATCATGTTTGAAGCATTAGCGCCGTTTTAAGTGGACCAGACCTTTTGTTATACTCCCGCGACTGAATGACCATTCATTTTGTTTCGAGTCCGACAAACTTTAGTTTGTCGATCGCTCTCAGACAGGTTTCTTGCGATTAGCAACGACAAACTCAAGTTTGTCGGACACTGGTGGATAAGGACCAACAGATGGAACGCGAAACTTTGGATTTTGATGTTGTATTCGTCGGGGCCGGTCCGGCGAATTTGAGCGGAGCCCTGCATCTGGCGCGCTTGATCAAGGCTCACAACGAAGGTGTCGCTAAAGGAGATCGCGCCGGCAAGCCGCTGGGTGACGTCGAAATCGCCGTGATTGAAAAAGGCGCAACCGTCGGCGCACATATTCTTTCCGGCGCCGTGATGGATCCAAAGGGTCTGAAAGAATTGATGCCGGATTTTATCGAGCAAGGTGCGCCGCTGGAATCACCAGTCAACGAAGATTATTTTCTTTATCTCACCAAAAAACGCGCGATCCGCTCACCGATTACTCCGCCCCCTTTGATGAACCATGGTTACTATATCGTCTCTTTGAATCGACTCACTGCCTGGCTCGGTGAGAAATGCGAAGAAGCCGGCGTGAATATCTTTCCGGAGTTCCCCGGCGCTGACGTTCTCTACGACGAAGACGATCGCGTGATTGGAGTGCGCACCGGTGACAAGGGAATCGACAAGGAAGGGAAGCCGAAACCGAATTACGAACCGGGAGTAGATCTGCATGCCAAGGTCACCGTGCTTGGCGAAGGACCGCGCGGCTCTCTGGCAAAGCAGTTGATCCAGCGCCTGAATCTCAACGAAGGCCGCGAGCCGCAGGTATACAGCATCGGCGTGAAGGAATTATGGGAACTGCCCGACGATCGCTACCCCACTGGGCGCGTGACGCACACACTTGGTTTTCCTTCAGATGTGCACACCTATGGCGGTGGCTGGATCTACGGAATGCAGAATCGCATTCTGAATCTGGGTTATGTGACCGGGCTGGATTATCAGGACCCTTTGCTCGATCCCCATGCCGAGTTCCAGCGTTTTAAGCAGCATCCGTTTCTGGCAAAGCTGCTCGAAGGCGGAAAGATGATCCGCTACGGCGCCAAGACGATAGTGGCCGGTGGCTATTTTGCCATGCCCCAACTTTACGCGGATGGTCTGCTGCTCGTCGGAGATTGTGCCGGCTTCCTGAATTCACAACGGCTCAAGGGGATTCACTCCGCGATCAAGAGCGGCATGCTGGCGGCGGAAGCGATCTTCGAAGCCCTCGTCGCTGAAGACTTCTCAGCGCGGCAGCTAAAAAGGTATGAACAGCTGGTGAACGATAGTTGGATCATTCCGGAGTTGCGCAAGGTGAGAAATTTCCATGCGGCTTTCAAGCATGGTCGCTGGCTCGGTCTGGCAAATGCCGGTTTACAGTTTGTGACCGGCGGCCGCTCGTGGGGCTTTCGCGATCGCGCTCGGTCCGAAGCCGGTCATCGAGAGATGAAGAAGCTATCGGCCTTCGGCTATAAAGCTGATAAGAGCGGCGATGGCATCGCGCAGCGCTACACCGATCTGCGGTTCGACGGCAAAGTCACATTTAATAAGTTGACCGACGTGTATCATGCCGCGGTCGGCCACGATGAAGACCAACCAGCGCATCTGCACATCCTGGATCCCAACATTTGCGCCACACGTTGCGCGGAAGAATTTGGCAATCCCTGCCAACGTTTCTGTCCCGCAGCCGTTTATGAAATGGTTGACCTGGGACCGCAAGCCTCCGGCGTGCCTGCGTTGAATGCCCCTGACTCTGAAGTTCCACAGCGACGATTACAAATCAACTTCTCAAACTGCGTCCACTGCAAGACCTGCGACATCATGGACCCTTATCAGATCATCAATTGGGTAACACCTGAAGGTGGCGGCGGTCCGGATTACAAAGGAATGTAGAGAGTTAGGGTATGGGGTGTCGGCATGACATGAGCGGCCTCTTCTTGCCCCGCCCACACCCTAACTTTCAGTCGCCGGCGTCTCTTTAACCCTGATCTCAAACGGCACTTTGCCCTGAATTACTTCCTCGAGCGCGATGCGTGTGGGCTTGTGTTTTTGCGTATCGATATCAATGCGCGGTTTGGCGCCTCGTTGCAGTTGTTTGCTGCGTTTGGCGGCGACAATGATTAACCGGTACTTGGAGTCGAGTTCGGGCGGCTGGGCTTGTTGAGTGACTTTCTCAACACTCTCTTTCGCAATTGACATAATTTGTTGTAAGCCTCCACTTCTTAAATTAAAAAGTCTTTGAATCGCGCGTGTTGGTACAGCGAGCTGCCAGCTTGCGTTTGTATCGAAAAATCACGTTACGGCTGTACCGAACCTGTTAGGTTGCCGTCCCACGCAAACTAATAGTTTGCGTTACATGGATCCTCAAATCCACGGGCGGGACGCCCGTGCCACGCAGACTAACAGTTTGCGTTACCTGGTTAACCCGTGGGAAAGGTCTCGGCAATCCGTCGTACTTCCTGCTCCTGACGTCTGCGTCGCGCTCGCTCGGCGGAAATAATCGCCGCCAGTTGCGCCGCGGCTCCCTCCACCTCGTCGTTAACGATCACATAGTCGAACTTGACGTACTGTCGCAGCTCCAGCGGGGCAGTACGTAGTCGCAGCTCCAGTTCGACCGGTGAATCCGTGCCGCGCGCCACCAATCGCTGTCGTAATACTTCGAAGGACGGGGGCACGATAAAAATGCTCACCGAGTCGCCCAGTAATTTTCTGACGCTGGCGGCGCCCTGAACATCTACTTCCAGGATGATGTCGCGTCGTTCGCTGATTTCCCGAACTACCTGCGCGCGACTGGTGCCGTAAAGATTCCCGTGAACTCTGGCCCACTCGAGGAATTCATCGGCAGCCACCAACTCTTCAAACTTTTCCGGCGACACAAAGAAGTAATCAAGGCCGTCGACTTCCCCATCGCGGGGTGCCCTGGTGGTGTAGGACACCGAATAGCCAACACCCGACACTCCTTTCAGGACGCGGTGGATCAGCGTGCCTTTGCCGCCGCCGGACGGAGAGCTGACGACAAATAGAATCCCCCGCGAGACTCCTTCGGGAGCCAACGCTGACGGAAGATCCAACTCTGCGAAATTAGCCGGGTCTTTACTCGACATTCTGAACTTGCTCGCGCAGTTTTTCGACTTCGGCTTTGATAGCCAGCGCGGCTTCCTTAATCGCCAGATCGGTAGATTTCGACAGCGTCGTATTCGCCTCTCGATTCAGTTCCTGTAACAGAAAATCCAACATCTTTCCGGTGTCGGCGGTGGAATCCAGGGCTTCCCGAAACTGGGAGATATGACTTCGAAGTCGCACCATTTCCTCGCTGACATCACTCCTGTCGGCGAGATAGGCAACCTCCTGGGCCAGCCGGCCGGGATCGACTTCGATTGTTTGCCCGCCGCGATTTACCAATTCGCCGATCTTTCGGTGCAGGCGTGAACGATAAACCTCAACCAGAGAGCCGGCGGCGGCCTCAATTTCGGGGACCAAAGATTCGATGCGATCCAGCCGCCCTCGCATTTCGTCGCGCAAGGCGGCGCCCTCCTGCTCGCGCATTTTTTCCAGTTCGTCGATAGCCTGGTCCAGCGCGCGTTCGACGCCCGCCACCATCTTCTCGTCCAGCCCTTCGCGGCCGGGTTGTAGCGCACCCGGCAGGCGCGCCACGATATTGATATCAGGCTCTCCCGGCAAGTCAAACTCTTTCTGTATCAAACGGAGTGCATTCACGTAGCCGGCAATCAGCGGCCGGTTCAGCTCGTACTGTACCTGCGTCGTGCGCTCGAAAGTTACGGCCACATCGACGCGTCCCCGCGATAGCCGATTGTTCACACGCCGTTTGACCAGTGACTCCAGCGAGGTGATCTCGCTGCTTAGCCGCAGGTGAACGTCGAGAAAGCGGTTGTTGACGGTCTTGAGATCCACCGACACCGAGAAGTCCTCACCAACAAATGAACTCCGCCCATACCCAGTCATTGATTTCATATATTTGGTCTTTGGTCTTAGGCCTTAGGGCTTCGTTTGCGGCCTCATTGCTTTGCCATTTCTAACTCTGACGATAGCTCTATTGCTGGCGCGAAAAAAGGTCTTAACTAAGACCAAAGGCCCAAGACCTAAGACCTGAGACTGACTTCCGCCATCTCTTCCTCATCCGCAAATTGCAGTTCATACAGCTTTCGATATTGCCCGCCGCGAGCCAGCAGTTCAGCGTGAGTTCCCATTTCGATGATCCGGCCGCCGTCCATGACTACGATCTTGTCGGCGCGCCGAATGGTCGACAAGCGATGAGCGATCACGACCGTGGTGCGATCGCGCACGAGATTAGCTATGGCCCGCTGTACCAGCCGCTCCGATTCCGCGTCCAGCGCCGAGGTGGCTTCGTCAAGAATCAAAACCGGCGCATCCATCAGGATCGCGCGGGCAATAGCCAAACGTTGTCGTTGGCCACCCGAAAGAAAGATACCGCGCTCGCCGACAATCGTGTCATAGCCCTTGGGCAACTCCATAATAAAGTCATGCGCAAAGGCGATGCGCGCGGCTTCCATCATCTGTTCAGCCGATGCATCCGGTCGTCCATAGCCAATGTTGTGCCGCACCGTGTCGTTGAAAAGTACCGTCTCCTGCGTTACCAGTCCAATTTGCCGCCGCAAGCTCAAAAGCGTCGCGTCCCGCAGGTCAATGCCGTCCCACAAAACCGCCCCCGTGACCGGATCATGAAAGCGCGGAAATAATTTCATCAGCGTCGACTTGCCGCCGCCGGATTCGCCTACCAGCGCGACCATCGTGCCCGCCGGAATGTGCAGGCTCACATTCCGCAGGACGGGCCTGGTCACATCCGCGTAATCAAAAGAAACATCACGCAATTCTATTTCACGCTGTAAAGGCAGCAGATCCACTGCATTTTGTTTCTCGGGAATTTTTGCATTTTCATCCATCACTTCCCAGACGTGCTGGGCCGCGGCCAGGGCCTGCTCCATGGCGTTGTGCAGGCGTGACAACTTCCGCATGGGGTCATAGCTGCGGAACAGGCAAATAATTATTGCCAGGAATTGCGCCGCGTCTATGCGCCCTAAGGCTATCTCGCGCTGACCAAAAAAAAGCAGCAGGATAATAAAGACGATGCCGATCGTTTCAATAGTCGGTGATGCAAAACCAATAATACGGGCTGTGCGTAGGTTGGCACTCACTATGGTTTTCGCCACAGTGGTGAAGCGCACACCTTCGCGTTTCTCGGCGCTATAGGCCTTCACGATGTTGTGATTCGACAGGGCTTCCTGGGCTGTGTCCGTTAGTCTTTTGTTGCCTTCAAGGCTCTCGCGCGCAAGGTTGCGCAGCGAAGTACTAAATCGCGCAGTCAGAAGGCCGATGATCGGAGCGATCGTTAATGCGCCCAGGGTCAGCCGCCAACTGTAGTAAAACGAAACCCCCAGGAAAGCCACCAGCGTGAAACTTTCGCGCAACATGTCGCGCAATGTGCCCGAGACCGCTGCTTCAATTGCCGCTGCGCTTGTGACCAGACGAGAGACGAGATAGTTGGTGCGGTGGCGCTCAAAAAAGCTTGCGGCCTGGCGCAACAAATGGGTGTACAGATCCTGGCGCAAATGCAGCACGGCCGATTGTCCAATGCGCGCCATCAGATAGGTCGAAAAATATTCGGCGATTCCTTTGACTGCTGTAAAGACAAATAACAAGAGCGCGATCATCTTCAGCGCCGGCAGGCCGGAGTCAGGAATGAGGTGTTGCAAACCAAATATGGTGGGTGTGCGACTGCCGGAGCCTTGCGCCAGGGCCTGATCTATGGTCGGCACGATGAGTCCATTGATCGCGCTTTCTAACACGGCGCCGACGACCATGGCCAGAGTGGCCAACGCGAACATTCCCCGGTGAGGCCTCAGGTATTTCAGTAGTCGGCGAAGGTCGTTCATCGCGTGGCGAAAACTCTAATTCGGTGTCAGCAGGAAGAAGGAAACAGCGGCCAAATGATAAAGTCAGACTATACTTACCCTGCGTCGTTGACGTCAAGGTGATGATTTGGCGCAGATCTTTAATCGCTGTTAAGTGATTTGTTGGACCATTAACTGATCTCCAGCGCTGAAGTTAGGGTATAATTCCGGCGCTCTTAGACCACCTCTTCCGCAAGGCTTATTTTGGAACAACAAGCTACCAACAAATACAGTGGCAAGCGGCTCCTGATCGTTGACGATGACGCCGACATGCGGCTACTGCTCGCGGAGTATTTCCGTCGTCTCGGCTTTGAAGTTCAGGAACGGGACAGCGGGCAGGCGGCCCTGGAACCGGCCTTGACCGGCGGCTTTGACTGTTTGATTCTCGATGTATCGATGCCCGGCATGTCGGGGCTCGAACTCCTGAAGCGGGTCAGGGATCGCGGCGTCCACACGGCGGCATTGTTCTTGACTGCTCATGATGCGCTTTCCGACAAAGTCGCCGGGTTCGAGGCGGGAGCGGATGATTACCTCGCCAAGCCGTTCAGCCCGCGGGAACTCGAGTACCGCGTGGAAGCGCTGCTGCGCCGCTCAGCAAAGATTCAGCCCGTAGTCGAAGGCGAACGCATCGAGGTTGGCGATCTGGTAATCGATAAGCGACGACATGAGGTAACCCGGAGCGGCAAGCTAATCGAACTCACGCCGCTCGAGTTTCAAATCCTCGAGTTGTTGGCCACCGAGCCAGGCCGAGCATGGTCCAGGAATGCATTACTCGATCACGTCTGGAGCACGGACTACGAGGGTTACCAGCGTAATATCGACCCCCATATCAACCGCCTGCGAAAGAAGCTCGAGACCGATCCCAAAGACCCTCGATACGTCCTGACCGTTCGCGGCGTTGGCTATAAGCTTAACGAGGCACCATGAACGAGCCTCCCGTTAATTGAGGGAATCTATTCGTTTTAAAGATCTGGTTTCGTTTCGTTTAGAAAGGGCACTTATGCCCCACGTGAGGCGGACAAGTCTTTCTAAACGAGCGTTCGCACAGAGAGTAATCGTATCCGCTAGCCGCAAAAGGGGAACACTTGGAACTCTGGTTTGTATCAGCAATACTCTTTCTGATTTGGCTCGTCCTGACCGTATTTCTTCACAAAAGCGGCATGGTGCATCTGCTAGTGCTGAGCGCCATCGCCGTTTTCGTTGTGCAGTTCGCCGCCTTCCGAAAAGCCCGCCACCACAAAAACATGATCGGTCGCTAGCTTGACCCTCTTGGTTGCTTCGGCAACAATGCTGATTGGGTTGGCATCAACTATACGTAAGTTTGGAAACTCCCCCCAGAATTCTACCGATATATTTCTTTTTTAGGGAGTGAGGTTGTTATGAGCGTTCGCCGTATCTTCAACATAACCAGCGCTTTCGGCTTGATGGTCCTGTTTGTGATCGCCGTGATGGCGCAAAACGATGTGCCTCGACAAACAGTAGCAGTGGCCTATCCACTGGACGAACTCATCAACGTCAAGTTTCGCGGCACTACCTTACTGCCCAGGCTAAAAGGCGAAGCGAAGGTCAAGCGTTCCGGACGCCGGGGAACGCGGGTCGAGTTGAGTGTCGAAGATCTGCCGCGAGCTTCAGAGCTTGGTGGTGTTTACACGACCTACGTCCTGTGGGCCATCTCTCCCGAGGGTCAGGTGGACAACCTCGGCGAGATCAAACGCAGCGGCAGCACTTTCATAGATTCAAAAATTGATGTGACCACCAACCTGCAGACATTCGCCCTGATTGTCACTGCCGAGCCGCATTTCCTGATGAAGGTTCCCAGCCGCATGGTTGTGCTGGAAAACCTGCCACCCACCAGGCCCGGTACTGCCCAAATCGAAACAGCGAGCGTCAAATACATCGGCAACAGCAGCGACTATTTCCGCAGCCCGGGAGTTCCCGAAATCGCGGATCGTGACTATCGGGAAACACCTGTGTCGGTGCTCGGGGCGCGACAGTCGATTGCCCTGGCGCGCTTTGCCGGAGGCGATCAGGATGCCACTGATGAATTGAAGCAGGCACAGGACGATCTCGCGGCAGCCGAAATGGCCTGGCGCACCAAACAGCCAAACGCCGATGTCGACGTGTTGGCTCGCAAGGCCACCTCATCCGGCGCTCACGCGGAAGAGATGGCGACCGCGCGGCGGGCGGCGCGCCTGCGACGTGAAGAGATTCGCCGGCGAGACGATGCCTTGCGGACGGCCGAGCGGTCTACTGCTTCAGCCAATGAACGCATCGAACAGTTGACCACGGATCTGGCCAAGGAAACGCGGGCCCGTGAGCTTGCGGAACGTGATGCCTCACTGGCCAGCGATCAACTAAGAGATTTGCGTGTCGAGGTAGCACGGCTGCGAGACGAACTGGCGGGCGTGCGCACCGAAGGCGATGCTGCCAAACTTAAGCTGGCCCGCTTTGAAGGTGAGCGACAAGCGGAAGACGCGCGACACGACACCGAGCGGCGGGATCAGGAACGTCGCACTTCAGAAGCCACACTGAAGCAAAGCCTGGGGCAGTTCGGAACCGTTAAAGAGACCGCTCGCGGATTTCAACTGATTCTCGGCGATTCAATTTGGTCCGGCGCGCGGGCCAATACGCTCACCGCTGCAGCCGCAACGAAACTTGAACCACTGGCCGCGCTGTTGGCTAGTAATCCGGACTATCAGATTCAAATCGAAGCCTTCAGCGACAGCAAAGGCGATGAAGTATCCCTTCAGCAGTTCACCCAGGACCGCGCCCGGGCCCTCGCGGATCGTTTTCAGGCCGCCGGCATAGACTCGGCGCGCATTCAGGCCAGCGGTATGGGTCCGTCAAATCCAATCGCACCCAACACCACGGTCAGTGGTCGTACACGCAACCGGCGCATTGAAATAACTTTCATTCCCGCAAGTCGCAGTAGTGCGAGTAGTAATCAGTAGGTTTTTGGTCTTTGGTCTTGGGTCTTTGATTTTTGGGTTTTCTGTTCCTGGTTCTTTGTACTCTGTACTTGGTCATAGCCATCTCTAACACCGCAGCGCTGGACTCTGTCAAAGAAAAAATAAGTACGTAACAACCAAGAACCAGGAACTAAGCACAAAACAATCAAAGACCAAAAACCAAAGACCAAAGGCCTCTCTTCACGCAAGAATGACCCCGCTTGAAGTTCTGCAACTGGTTGGCTACAGCATCGGCGCGGTTTTGCCGCTGTGGATGGCCGCCCTGCTTATCTCGCACCGGCGCAAGCTTACACCGCTGGAGCGAGGTCTTTTTTGTCTGGCCCTGAGCATCGCTGGTTGGCATACAAGCAACCTCGTCATTACCCTCCATAATCTCTTCGGCTTAACGTACAGCCAATGGACCACAACACTGCGCCTGGCTGATACCGTAGCAGTGATCAGCATTACTTTCGCCTACTCGTTTTTGTTGCACGTTCACGTTCACCTGTGGGCGAACGCCTCGTCCCGTCCGCCCACTCGTGCGGAGAAGGTGCGTATTTACATCTCGTATCTGCCCGCCGTCTTTTTAGTAATCGCAGTGCCAAAGATTTGGTCCGGCAATTACGCTCCGATGTTAGCCAAGCAGCATTTCTTTGTTCCCTACTTTGCTTTTTGGGTAGCCTATGTCCTGGGATTCATCGCCATTACGGAAGTGCTGATCTCGCGCAAGACGCCGCACGAAAGCGAGCAGCGCATCATGCGTACGTTGGCGGCATCGTTTGTGGCGGTCGGCCTGGTGATTATCGCGGCCCTGGCGCTGGGAGTCGGACAGGGAACGAGGGCCGGCCAATATTTGCAGACAATCGCCAACCTGGGATCGTTGCTGCCTTCGGCACTGCTGGCTTATTACATTTATCGTTATCGCTATCTGGAGTTGGTCATCAAAGAGAGTCTGGTCGTCGCCACCTTTGCGGCTGTAGTGCTGACGGTCTACCTCTACGGCATTCGCGTCATTGGTGAATGGGCCAACGCTTCCTTTGGAGTACGCAGCGGCGTAATCGAGGCGGTGCTGATTCTTGGTTTGACCCTGGCGGCCGCCCCGCTGCGCAAGTGGATCGAACAGCGATTTCACAAAGTGTTCGAGCGCCAGGCGACTCTATATCGCGAGATCGTAAATCGCATTGGCGCTCATGCCGGGCGGTATCAGGAGCTGCCGGAGTTGCTCCGATTCGTTGAGGAGAGGAGCGCCCAGGCGCTCGGCTTGCGCGCAGTCCGAGTAGTAGTCGCCGAACACAATAAACGCGAAGTAAAGGACGGCGTAGAACCCATCGGCGGCAAAGCAGATGATGCGGCCGAGAATCGCTGGGTGAACGAAGTGATGGAGATTTCCAGGGCGCACGAGTGGGCGCCCATCGAAGACGCGCCGACTTTGACAAAACAGGGTTACCGTCTTGCTTATCCGCTGCTGCGCGCAGATCACACCGTAGGTCTGTTGCTGGTTGATGGCCCCGGAGGCAGTTTGACGCCGGATGCGCGCGCAGTGCTGGGAGTGCTGGCCGGCCAGGTGGCCACGGCTATTGAGGACTGCCGGCTGGTGGAAGAGAACGTGCGGCTCGAGCGTAGCCTCGCCAATCACGAACGTCTCGCCGCGCTGGGCCAGATGGCAGCGACGGTGGCCCACGAGATCAAAAACCCGTTGTCATCGATCAAATCAATCGCGCAGGTTATGAGCGAAGACGAACGGCTCAGCAAAGACTATGCGCGCGATCTGCAGCTTATCGTCGGAGAAACCAACCGGCTCAGCCAAAGCGTTACGCAACTGCTGAGTTTCTCACGTCGTGAGAGTCCCGGTGAATTGCCTTGCCGTATTTCAGAATTGGTCAACTCGGTAACCGAACTACTGCGAGCCGAGGCCGAGGCGCGAAACATCTCAGTCGCGGTCTCGATCACAAGCGATGATGAACTGGATGGTGTGGCGGCTTCAGCGGCTCGCGATTCACTCTCGAACCTGCTCCTGAATGCGGTGCAGGCAACACCCGATGGTGGTCGCATTGAGGTTGAAGCGGAAATGCGATCCGGCTCGGCGTTGATTACGATCCGCGACGGTGGACTGGGCGTCGCCCCCGAGATCGAAAAACGAATTTGGGAACCCTTCTTTACCACCAGGCAACGCGGAACGGGTCTGGGGTTGGCGATCGTTCGCAAGCGGATGGAAGAGGCGGGCGGCGCGGCGCGCCTGGTACCCGGGAATAATGGACAGGGCGCTTGCTTTGAATTGCGCGTGCCGACAAGGGCGGGCTAGATGCCACGGCCTTGCGCCGTGGAGCCTCACATTTGTTGCTGCACCTCGAGTGCTTGCTTACCTAAAATGAAAAGCGTGACGCCCCACGGGGCCAGCCCGTGGCATCTCTCTTCGGGTTCCGGGGCTCATGGTAGGTGCGAGCGTGATGCTCCACGGCGCAAGGCCGTGGCATCAATTCAAAATCGCCCCGCAGTTGTTCTCAGCTTCGCCTCTACGGAACTTTTGCCAACAGCGTGCGTGTGTATTAACCGTAATCCGCCGGCAAGACATCGCCGAGCCACCGAGGCTGGGGCGTCGCGGAAAATCAATCTCGACACGTCAACCGAGGAGAAAATGAAATGAATCGTTTCCCTGGCCGCTTAAGCTACTCACTCATACTTTTTGTGGCGCTGTTCTGCTTTGCAGCCAATGTTCGTCCGGTGCTGGCGCAGGATGATAAACCGACCGCCGCTGACAACAAGAATGATGAGATCAACCTGGACACTCAGCTTTATCTCATCGTCGGCACGAACCAGGACGTCGCCGATGAAAAGCTACCGGCAGTACTCGATCAGGTCGTACGCGAATTGAAGGCGTCACTGCCTTTCAAGAATTATCGCTTGACCGCGACGCTAATTAATCGGGTCAAGAGCGATGGCCGTCTAAGCCTGAGATGGATCGGTGGCCCCTTGCTGGCCTCAGGCGCGGCGACAAATAACACGCCCAGCTTTAACGACTTCAAGATTGTTTCAGTCAAGATGTTTGAAGACGCCCAGGGTCGCAAGATGATTCGCATGGACGGGTTCAACTTTGGCTCACGAATACCAGTCGTGACTTACAACGGCGTCGCCTCGAATGGTACCGCGCCGCCGGTTATCAACTACGAGAACACGGGGCTGACTACGGATATCAGCATGCGCGAAGGCCAGCCCGTAGTGGTCGGCACCCTTAATGTCGGACCATCCGGCGACGCGATCATTCTGGTGATGACCGCCAAGCGCGCAATGAAGTAAAGTGGTATCGCGTGGCATGGTCGTGGCACGGGCGTCTCGCCCGTGGGCCGTAGCGGCCGCACTTCTCCCTCTGGATCCTTCAAGAAATCTCACAAAGAAGCGGGACTCGTTCCCGCTTTTTTGCGTTCGTCCGACAAACTTCAGTTTGTCGATGATCAGCAGGGGGATCACCAGGGAGACTCTTTCGCGAATCATCGACAATCTGAAGATTGTCGGACCTTGTGGCACGCAATGCGCTAGGGAAATCTGCGTAGAAAGCTCTAAACTACCGGCAGAGTGAGAAAAGACGCATTGCGATTACTACTTGTTGACGATGAAGAGGCCGCCCGCTATGGCATGCGCCGCGCGCTGAGTGCATTTGGCTATAACATTTCCGAAGCTGATTCAGCTGAGGCCGCTCGCCTCTTGATCAAACAGCAGGAGCCCGACCTGTTGCTCCTCGACGTTAACTTACCCGGCATTAGCGGACTGGATTTCTTGCGCGAAATTCGCACCGCCAACGGCAGCGCCCCTCTCGTGATCATTATCACCGCGCACGGCTCTGAACGCATGGCGGTTGAGGCGGTGAAGTCCGGCGCCTATGACTATCTCTCAAAGCCTTTTGAACTCGACGATCTCCGGCTGGTGGTTAAGAATGCCGCCGAGACCGTACAGCTGAGACGCGAAAACTATTCGCTTCGTAAAAGAATCGAAATCGAGAGGTCCGCGCGCGGCGCGCTGATTGGTAATTCCGAAGGAATGAAACGCGTGCGCAGCATGATCGAAAAGGTCGCCGAAACCGATGCCACAGTTTTGGTGCGCGGTGAATCAGGCACCGGCAAAGAGTTGGTGGCGCGCGAAATTCACGAACGCAACAGCGTGCGACGCAACGGCGCCTTCGTGGCGGTCAACTGCGCGGCGCTGCCCGCTGAATTAATTGAATCGGAACTTTTTGGCCACGAAAAAGGCGCTTTTACAGGGGCTGCGGCTCGGCGTGAAGGCAAATTTGAACAAGCGGACGGTGGCACCCTGTTTCTCGACGAGATTGGCGACATGAGCTCAAACGTGCAGGCAAAGCTGCTGCGCGCGCTCGAAGAGCGCCGCATCGAGCGCCTGGGCGGCAACGAATCGATTCCCGTGGACGTGCGCATCATCAGCGCGACGCACCGGCCCCTGGAGCAGGAAATCGCCAACGGAAATTTCCGCGCCGATCTTTTCTATCGCCTGCGCGTGGTCACGATTGAGATTCCACCTTTGCGCGAGCGTCGTGAAGACATTCCGGTACTCGCGGAAAAATTTGCCAAGGCCGCTGCCGAACATTTTGAATTACCGGCGCGGGCCCTGGGCCAGAGCGCTTTGCGGCGACTGGTTGACTATGACTGGCCGGGCAACGTGCGGGAATTGAAGAACACGATCGAACGCGCGGTCATCATGGCTGAGGGCGAGGAATTGACCGCGAACGATCTCGCGGAAGAGATCACTACCAGCTTGCCGGGTAATGTCAACGCGAGTTCCGAAGGTGTTAGTGGGGGCATCGACGTTCCTTTCACCGCCGATTTTCGCGAAGACCGCAGGGAATTTGAGCGGCGTTACATCTCCCGCTGTCTCGAGCACACGAACGGCAACGTCACTCGCGCCGCCGAAATCCTTGACATGCACCGCCAGTCACTACAACACAAACTCCGCCAACTCGGTCTCGGCCGCCGCTACGTCTCCGTCGGCGGCGACGCGTCGGATAAATCCGAGACCTAGCTCCTTGACGCAAGCTGAGGATCCCCGGAAACTAGCGAGTAGCGACCGATTTATCTGACAAGTGTCGGAACGGTCGTTCTGTCAGTGACGGAAAATCCCTTGCCGAAGGTGGTGTTACCTCATGTCCGGATCGAAGGGGAATAAGGCTTGGACTCTTATTGAAAGTCCGCTCCTGCTCGCTGGGGTGGCGCTGGTGCTTGCGTTATTCGGCAAAAGAACCGCGTTATTTATTGCGTGGATTCTATTCTCTGCTGCGGTTGTCAGGACTCAGTTTTTCGCAAACCGCTCAAGAACATTCCGCTGGGTTGGCAATGGGTTTCTGTCTCTTATTCTAGCCATCGTGCTCTTTGTAATTTGGTTAACCCAATTTGCTGATCCGACAACTCTGCTTGCCCTGAGAGGTTATACCTCGCATGTAGCGACATTACTTCCCTGGCGTTCAGTATTTATTGGGATCGCTATCGGGTTTCTCTTGACCTCAATTAAGAGCGTTAGCCGAGGGCCGATTCCCGCCAAAGAGCCTCTTAAGATAGCACCGTCGAGCGATGACGAATTAGCGCGTCTAAACTTAGAGTCAAAGGTGGCGAGACTGGAAAAGCGTGACATGACATGGGGAATCCAGGTCAATGCGGGTAAGGGTGACATTAAGAGACTTCAAGACGCAAACACTAAATTGCAGACATCCTTTGAATCAGAACGTCTGGCCTTCAAGGGACAACTCGCAACTGCTCAGGTCAGGATTGAAGAAAGAGACGCCGAATTAGCTAAAGCAAAGGAACATATCGAGGGTCTATCATCGCTGAAAATTACGTACTCAAACACTTCCCCGTATCACGAGATTATCAAGGTCGGAAGGTTGCAGCGAATCAATATCTATATTGGTGTTAGTTCTGATATTCCGATTGAAGGTTTAACCGTTGAAATTGATGGGTATCGCGCAGACATACCGCAAAATCCCGAACAACGTCGTCCATATCAGCTGTGTGAAAAGGACGCGGACGATCCCTTTAAGCCAGTTTCTATTACGTCTGGTGCTGATGTGAAAACCTTTCATGTTATTACGGCGATTTATGAAGATGTTGGGAAGGTTAGATCGGACGGAAACTGTCCAACTATTACTGTCCGTACAACAGACGGGGACTTAGAAACATTTCCATGGGGATGGTTTTTTATAACAGCGCGTGGCCACAATGTCTTGCCGCGAAGGGTGAGAGTAACGCTGGCCCTACCGAGATTTAGCGCCAACGTATACTTACAGGCGCAGCCCTAAGCTGCCTTATCTGCCGTCAGTTCTTTGTATTCAAAGTTCGTTGTAGCCAAAAGTTTGAGCAGCGTATCACGGAATATAAAAGGGTTTTCACGGTTGTTGAATCGAAACTCAAATTCGTCCAAATAATGATCCAAGTGCTTTACGGAAAGCTAATACTAGGAGCCAACTATATACCGCTTGAACAGCGACCATAAAACGTGAAGCATTTCACGGGTTCTGCGCATACTTCAAAGCTGAGGTTGACTGCAGGTGCTTCCTCGAACCGCCGGTGTCCTGCTTGCTGCCTGCCGCCGCGTTGATGATCCACAACAAACCCAAAACCACTCAAGCTATGGCTGCAGAGATCATTCGCCGCGGCGGCCTTATCGCTTTTCGCACCGACACCTTCTATGGCTTGGGTGTCGATCCATTCAACCAGGCTGCGCTGCGGGCGCTGATAAAGCTGAAGGGCAGGGAAGAAGGAAAGCCAATTCTGGTCTTGATTGCGGATTCCGATCAGGTGGATCGCTTCATCTCGTTGAGGTCGTCTCTGTTTAATCGCGTTGCTGAACGCTATTGGCCGGGACCGTTGACGCTGGTGGGCCAGGCGCGTCCGGACTTACCCGAGGAGTTGACGGTTAGGACGGGCACGATTGGCGTTCGTCTGCCAAACGACGCGCGTGTGCGCGAGTTTCTACGCGCCTGCGGCGGCGCACTGACGGCGACGAGCGCAAATGTGTCGGGACAGCCGGCGGCGCGAACTGCAAGGGAAGTCGAAGGCTATTTTCCTAACGGGGTGGACTTGATTGTCGACGGTGGCGATGTGGGCGAAGTTGCAGCGTCAACGGTGCTGGACGTGAGTGGCGCAGAGCCGCGTTTGATTCGCGAAGGTGCGATTAGCAAAGCGGAATTGACGAGGGCGTTTATCTAACCCGCCTAGCGGGTGGCAGCATAAAGCTTGGGGTGGAGCGCAGCGCGGAACCCCAGGACAATCGGTTCAAGAACAAGATCGAGCCCACGTAGTGGGCGACAGCGGTTTTTTTAGCAGCACACCTTTTGCTTGAGCTGTCACCCGTTCACGGGCTCGAAATTCATTGCATCATTTGAACCTGGGGGTTCCGCTGCGCCCCACCCCAGGCTCTATGCTTTCGCCCGCGCGGGCTAGCACTCCAATCACATCCTGAAGTCGGTGCTACTACTTCACGGTCAGATTGCGTACAAAGCCCCAGTCGCCGCTCGCGTCCACGTGAATATTTCCCACACCCTGTTTTGCAATCACCATGTTTGCCTGGTACCAGAGCGGCAGGATGGGCGCATCGTGACTGACCATCGCTTGAATCTGCACGTAAAGCGGCAAGGTTTTCTGCCGGTCGAACGTGTTGACTGCTTCCTCCAGCAAAGGATCCAAAGCGGCACTGCTGTAGCGGCTGCGATTTTTTGACGCGCGCGTCTCAGTGGGAATCTCAGACGTAGCGAATAGATCCTTGTAGAAGATTGGATCCTGATTTCCCCCTACCCATTGACCATACGCAAGCTGAAAGTGTCCGCGGCGCAGCTCCTGAAAGTGCGTGTTCGTCTCAGCCGATTCAATCGATACGGGAATGCCCACCTGTTTCAGAGAGCTTTGAATAATACCGGCGACGTTGCGCGCCTGCGTGCTGCTTCCGGAAATTCTGAAGACGAGCGGTTTCGAAAAACGCATCAGCGGATCTTTGAAACCAGCTTCATCCAACAAGCGTTTGGCCTCTGCCGGATCGTATGAATATTTTTGGCCTGGGGTATAGGCCCACGATTCTTCCGGCAGGATTGAGTGGGCTAGTTTTCCCTGGCCCAACAACAGATCGCGGATCATGCCTTCGCGATCGATGGCATAACAAATGGCCTGGCGCACCCGCACGTCATTGAGCGGCGGCTCGGAAACATTGAAAGTCAGCAAGACCAGATTCGAACCAGGGAACTGGACCACCTGTAACTTCGAATTTCCACCAAGCGCTTTGATGGCATCGGGCGAGAGGCTGGTCGGCAGCGGCGCAATATCCACCCGGCCGGACAGCAACTCAGCCTGCATCGCGTTGGCGTCGCTAATCACTCGCACGCGCAGCGATTTGATCTGCGGCGGCCCCTCCCAGTAATCGTCATCGGCCGCCAGATCAACGACCTGCTGCGAGCTGTCATAGCTGACGAATTTAAAAGGACCGGTGCCCACCGGATGATCCTTTTGCGTTGCATAGCTGTCTTTGGGAATGATCGGTACGGGCACCAGATTCGAGAGTAACCCCATCCACGGTTTGTTGAGCGTGACAACCAGCGTCTTTGGATCAGGCGCGGCGACACTCTTTACGTAACGCTTCTTGTCAGCTCCCGAGCCTTCAAAAAAGCTCGCCGCCTTCGCGAATTCTTTTTCTAAAATGAGATCGAGAGTGTACTTGGCATCGGCTGAGGTCAGTGGCCGGTTGTCATGAAACTTGACGCCGTCGTGCAGTGTAAAAGTGTAGGTGAGCCCATCATCCGAGCGTTGAATATTTTCAGCGAGCTCGCCGACGTAATCAAACTTCGCATCCTTCTTGACCAAAGAGTTGAACATCAGCGAGCGCACGCGTTCGCTCGCTGCTTCTACTGAAGGGGCGCCAATCGGATCGATGGTGCGAATGTTATCACTCAGCGCGATCACGAAAGCGGTACTCTTACGGCGACAGCCGAGCGGCATAAGGAGTAAGAAAACGACTAACGCCAGGCTCAAGCTCCTCAGCCATTCGCCCTCGCCCCAACGCCCACGGCCGGGACGCTCGTGCCACCTGGCCCGGCGCGATCCTGTTGCAGACATCATGCTGTTGATCCTCCGTAGACGTAATTGAGCTTCGCATTCAGCTCCGCAATCTTATCGGAGAGGAAGTGTATCCGCTCGATATCAAGCGGCAATGGCGGTTGCGCGAGCAGCTTGAATGCAGCGATGCGTCTAAGCGAAGCTTGCAGTCGCTCTTTTGGAATTATTCCTTCGCGCGCGGCATGCAGCAGCGCATGATAGCCGCGCCGGATCAATTCCGGGCTTGCGCAAATGGAGAGCATGTCTTCACCTGCCATAAAAGCACGCACTACTGCCTGCTCGATCTCGCAGTGTCGCGCGATTGCGCCCATTTCAAGATCGTCAGTCATCACCAGATGCTTGTAGCCGAGTTCCTGCCGCAGAAGTTTGGTCACGATGTCGTGACTGAGCGAGGCCGGCTCAATGGCGCCGCCCTTCACCTGCTTCAGGATGTCGATATCCGGAAAGCCGCCGTGACTGACCATTACGCAGCGCACTCGATCGTCTTTGCGTTGGAACAACTCGATGTAAGGGGCCAGGTCCTTGGCGATCAGATCGTCATGCGTCAGGTGCACGAGGGGCATCGATTCATGCGAATCCACTTCGCCGGCGCCGATTCCGGGAAAGTGCTTGAGACATCCGATACAGCCGGCACCCTGCAAGCCGCGCAGGTAAACCGTAGTGTAGCCCAGGACCTCGCCCGGCGAACGGCCAAACGAACGGGAATAGAGACCGTTCGAGAGCAGGTCGCGTTCGTCGGTCATGATCTCCATCACCGGGGCGAAGTTCATGTTGAAGCCCAGCATGCGCAGGACTTCGGCGGTGATGCTCCCCAGGGCACGTGCGGCCGCCAGATCACCATGCTCTCGAATCACGCGCGCCGCCGGCATAGGCGTCAGAATACGACGGAGGCGATCAACCAGCCCGCCTTCTTGATCGACACCAAGCAGTGGAGGGACCGCAAGCACTTCACGGATTCCGTCGAGCAGCCGTCTTAGCTGTTCCGGTCCGGCAACGTTACGGCCGAAGATGATTACGCCGCCCGGAGTGATCTCAGTTAAGAGAGCACGCACCGGCTCATCGAGTTCCGTGCCCTGGAGCCCGATATAGAAAAGTTGTCCAATCTGTTGCTCGAGAGAGAGAGAATAAAGGGAATCCGATGGCATCTCCGGCAGGCTTGTCGCTCCGATCTTTTTCTAAGTCTCAGCTGAGTACTGTAGCACGAACAGCGGCGTTAGGGTGTAGTTGGCTCGGTTTCGGTTTGTGAGCGCAGAGTAATCATCGACATGATGGACAAGATCAAAAGAAAGGCTTGCGAGTTCATGTAGGTCGCTACACGCTACACCCCCCCCTTAACTTTACTCATTTATCTTTCCCACGCTAAGTAGTATAACCGCAGCATGCCGCAAGTGATCACGAACCAGGACATCATCACCGACGCAGTTAAGCAACTCGATCTCACCTCGGAACTGTTTGAAGAGGTGAACGGAAAACTAAAATACGACAAAGACCTTGAAGTCATCGTTCGCGGTCGCGATTATGCCGGCGGAAAAAAGGTTGGACCATACGTGCGGCTGATCAAGTACGAAGCCGGCGAAGAAATTATGCGCCAGGGTGAATGGGGTGGAAACACCTTCTACATCGGCGTGGACGGGACCCTGGATGTCTGGGTGAAAGACAAGGCCGGCGCGCGCCACAAGATCAGCGAATTGCATCCCGGTACTTGCTTTGGCGAAATGTCGGTACTCGCCGGCGTGGAACGTAATGCCACCATCGCCGTCCCTGCAGGCGCCAAAGCAACGGTGCTGGAGATAGATCGGCCCGCACTGCGACTGCTGCGCAAATTACCAAAGTTTGGCCAGACGCTCGACAACACCTATCGCGTCCACGGCTTTGGCAGAGTGCTCGAGGATTTGGCGCAGATGATGGCCGGCCCCCTCAGCAAAGAGATGGTGGACCGTCTCGGCAAAGTAGCGAAGTTTGTTGTCTATGGAAAGCATCACGTGCTTTGCCAGGAAGGCCAGGCTATCGATCGGATTATTTTGATCAAGAGTGGTTGGGTGCGTCGTGTTAGCGGCATTCCCTTCAGCGCGGCCGACAGCGGCATCAGCATGGGGGTGGGCTCGAGCATCGGTGTGGATTTTCTCGGCGCGGGAAATTGTCTGGGCCTCGAAGGGGCTCAGGACGGCGGCGCCTGGAAGTATAACGCCTCTGTCATGGCACGCACCGAGGTCTTTGAAATACCGATCGAGAGTCTGACTGATGGGCCTTTGCGTAACGGAATCATAGAAGCCTTCTCAGGCTTTTCGGCGGTCGATGACAAGCCGCCACAGACCATTGAAGAGATGCCGGATTATCGGGTGCTGGCTGCAACCGAAGAAGAAATATCTACGGGCATCGTCGATGCTGCCAATCTACTCGTCATGGACATGGACCTGTGTATTCGCTGCGGCAATTGTTCGCTGGCCTGTCACAAAGTCCATGGGCAATCGCGCCTGGTGCGTCGCGGCATTCAAATCATTCGGCCAGTCAAGTCTGGAACAAAGAAAACCCAACATGTGCTTTCACCACAGGTGTGCATGCATTGCAAGGATCCGGAGTGTCTGACCGGATGTCCCACGGGATCGATTTTTCGCGATCAAAGCGGCTATGTCGACATCAATATCGACACCTGCATAGGCTGTTTTGACTGTCCCACGCAATGCCCTTACGACGCCATTACCATGGTGCCGCGCCATCCCGCGGAGGCGGTACCCCGAAGTGTAACCACCAAATTGAAGGGCCTGCTCAGTCTGGCGGCTCCGGCGGCGCCGGTGGCCCAGGAGTCTGATGAGATGGTGGCCATCAAGTGCAATCTCTGCGAGAACACGCCTTTGAATCCGCCGGGCGCGCGCCGCAAGGCGTACTCCTGCGAAGAGAATTGTCCCACCGGAGCCTTGGTACGCGTGGATCCGATCGAATACTTTCGCGAAGCAGGGAATACGCTCGGCATGGTTTTTCGCGATGACCAGCACGCTATTGGCCGGAATATTCATCAGAGCGATCCCTGGTCCAGGGCCTGGCACCTGGGCGGGATGCTGTTGACGCTTATTTTATCGGTGAGCGCCGCATGGGGACTAGCTCGACACGGTTTTAGCGGACGACTCGCGGGCACCTGGCTTACCATGCGCTGGGTCACGGGTCTAATCGGCCTGAGCGGGGTCATCGTGGTGATGACTTACCCGGTTCGCAAACAGATCTACCGCCGGCGCGCCGGCGCCCTCCGTTACTGGCTTTTGGCCCACGTATATTTTGGCACGATCGCGACCGTCCTCCTGTTTATGCATGCGGGCCTGCACACGGGCGGGCTCCTTACCACTCTGCTCTATCTGGCGTTTGTGGGCGTGATCCTTTCCGGTCTTTTTGGAATCGTCTCCTACACTGTTGGGCCGCGCGTGCTTACAAGTATTGAGGGCGAGCCTTTGCTGATCGAAGATTTGACCGCACGCCGCAGTGAGTTGAAGAGCGACCTCTCCACGATAATTGAAAAGAGCGAAGGTTGGTTGCGAGAAGAGATCGAAGAGAGAGTAAGGAAGCGTTTCCTCAGCAAACGTTTCGTGCTCGGACAGCTGTTGTGCCGCGAAGAGTTGAAGCGATTGCTGGCGCATGCGCGTGGCGAATTCAAAGAGCGAACCACGCGGCTGGCAACTGATGCGGAACGAGCGACCCTGCTGGAGTCGGTGGAGACTGCGGCCACGCTGAGCCGGGTTGACGCGCTCATTTTCGTCCACAAGTTACTGCGCATCTGGATAGCGCCGCACGTAATCTCAACCTCGTTTATGCTGGCGTTAATGCTCGTGCATATCGTGCAGGTAGTGTTCTTTGTCGTGCGGTGACTGTGTAGCGCAAGCTGCCAGCTTGCGATTGCGTTGAATGCCGCGAACCGCCGAAGCAACTTAGCAGCTTGCTGTACAACTAGATGCAACAGAAAAACAAATTCCTCGTGGTGCGCGAGGATCTGCTGCAAGACCCGGTGCTGATTATCACCGAGGGATTGTTGGTGGGTCGGCTGAGTGAATGCGAACTGCTGTTGAATCATCCTTCCGTCTCGCGAGTGCAAGCGGGCATCAAACAGATCGAAGGCGATTACTATATTTTCAATCTTCGCCCTTCGAATCCCATCAAACTTAACGCCCGACCAATTGCTGAAAACCAGGCGCTCGGGGCCGGGGACATGCTGGAAGCGGGGCCTTTCCTGCTGGAGATAGATTTCACTGCCGATGCTCTGGTCATCAAGGTCTCGTTACAGATTGGCCGAATCGTCCATGAAGGCGATGTCAGCAGCCCCGCGCTAACCACGAAAAATCTCGAAGACCTTTCCGTAGTTCTGTCCGGCGCAAAAAAGAAAGCAGTGCCGCGAGCCGCGCCGCTGCCCGGGACCAAGGCGCTGGATATTTTTTGGGACAAGCGCATACGCGAGGCAGGTAAGATGGTGCGACCGGCCCCGTTATTTCCGCACTCTCAAAAACGGGTCGGAAAGTCGCAGTTCAACTGGACACCTACCAGCGATCTGGCGCGCGGTTGGCCCATTTCATTCCTGATCTGGGGAGTGATCGCCGTCGGGTTAGTATCGGGCGCGGGAGCATTCTGGTATGCAAATGCCTATGCGCCTGCTCCCCTATCGTTGGCCCACGCGCAGAATCAATTGACCATCTTTCCGGCGATTGCGCTGAAGCCGAATAGTAACTCGTGTACAACTTGCCACTCGCTCAGTGGCGGTATGGAATCAAATTGTGCGTCATGCCACAACGCAGCGGCGTTTGCTCCCACCGTGATCCAACCCCATCACAACGCGGGCATTGGCTGCACCACCTGCCACACGGAACACAAGGGAAAAGAATTCAAGCCGGCGGAAGCAGCGCTGCTGACTTGCACTCAATGTCATAGCGACACCAACCGAAACACCTACAATGGTCGTAAAGTCGGTACTCCTCACAGCGGCAAGTTTGGATATCCCACCGCAAATGGGAAATGGATTTGGAAAGGCCTCGACGAAAGCGAATGGAGTACGAAACAGATTGCAGTGACACGCTTACCTGCTGATAGTGACCAGCAGTGGCGCAGTAAACAGTTTCACGTCTTGCACGTGCAACGAGTTCGCGCCGTGGGCGCCCTGGCGGGCGATATGCAGGGACGTCTATCGTGCTCCAGTTGCCACAAATCGTTTAATCCCATCGACCGCGAAACGCCACGGCAGACCTGCGGCATCTGCCATAACGGGCGTCTCGAACCCGGGACACATCGTCAGGTCATTGCCGCGGACAAACCCAACTGCACTTCATGTCATGTACAGCACATCAAAGACAAACGTCATTGGAATCCGTCGCTGCTCGCGCGGAATTAGGGTGTAGGGGGTGGGGTGTTTTGGGCCCGGCGAGGGGACCCGTTTAGAAAGACTTGTCCGCGCGCCCGCATCCAATCAATCGGGGTCGGTTGTGCGGAATAGTGAGTAGTCGTCAACGCGATTCGCAAGATCAAAAAGCAAAAAGTCTAGTGAGCACCGGACAAGTCGGAAAGGGGACCCTGTCCCCGCTCCAGGTTGCAGGAGGAGCAACCAACGAGGAAATCGGGGGAGTTACTTGTGGGACCTTTTCACGGATGGTTTCTACGTTGAGCGGGGACAGGGTCCCCTTCCCAACTTGTCCGAGGCCGACCAGACTGTTTTACTTTTTGATCTTGCGAATCATGTCAATGACTACACCCTACACCCGACTTCCTGGACCCTTCCTCACGATGCAGGCTTGTGACAGGGCAGGCAATCGTTGGAGCCTGGAACTTTTCCCTTCAGCGCGGGCCGCGCGGCGATAGCCTTGTCATGGCAGATATTGCAGTTGTTGTGATAAGCAACTTCGTTCGTAAGCTTGGTAGGCGTGGTTTTTTCAGGGTACGTGACGACCGGGAGCGGTGCGCTGTCGTCGCCCGCCTGGAGGTGACAGGTACGGCAGGTCTTGACCGGTTTAGAGTCTGCAGCCTGCAGCAAGTCAGCACTCAAAACTGCATTGCGTTCTGAAGTCTTGAGCGGCGCCTTGAGCCCGGCCGCCGGCTGGTCCGTATGATGACATTCTATGCACGACAGGACCGCTGTCCCGGCCGGATCGTATTTCTTGGTCGCGTGGTTCTCGTGATTGAAAGCCACCTCTCCGTACTTATCTGACTGGCTGTCTTTGTCCAGCACGACCTCTTTGGGTTGTGTCTTACTTTCTTCAAAGACAGAGCCGGCCACACCAGACGCCAATGAGCCTCTGCCGTTGACTACAACCAGACAGGCGACACACGCCAGTAAAACTGCGACAAGCTTCATAATGTCATCATCCTAAGGGCAAAAAGCCAGGTATCTGATTTCGGCAGGGGAGAATGAGTTGCCAAGGTAATTTGGAGCTGACTGCCTTAACGCCTCGAGTTGGTCAGCCAAAACGAATCTTAGAGAGGCAGGATCTGCTTGTCAATTGCTTTGAATTGAGAGTCTCTTTTGCATTCTCAACCGGTTGCTGATCTCGCTCGCAGCAGACGGTCTTCCAATTGAAAAGTCCAACGATACGGAATGCAAGTTGGGAAGGGGACCCTGTCCCGGCTGCAACGTTGAATGTGAAGACTCAGCATCATTCCAAACCAGCTTGAGCGGGGACCGGGCGGGGTCCCCGGCGCGGCAGCAGCGCCCCCTTCCTAACAACTATTCGGCTCTTACGCCGCTTTGTGTAGATGAGCACAGCTAGCTCGGCATGCGAAAGCTTGCGCCGGAGTGGCAGCGCCGACAATCCTTGAATGCCAGGTCGCCGCCGAACGAACGCTTGCCGTTGTGACAGCCCAGACAACTTTGACCGCCACTAACTGAAAAGTGCTCGGCCGCGTGTGGTGAACTGACTTGTTTTCCCTGGGTCACGCCGGCAGTCAACGTGTGACACGCAGCGCATTCCAAACGCTGCCGCGGTCCGTGCTTCGCGTGGCTGAATGAGGCGCGAAAGGCGCCGGCATTGGTCGATGTTCGTGTAAAGTTTTTTTGCTCGTGGCATACACCGCAGGAAGCGAGATCGCGTCCGGCGGCCGACTTACTCGCCGGCGTATGGCAGACGTAACATTGCGCGTGGGCACCCAAGCCTGTTGGTATCGCCAGGGCAACGCCGCGATTCAGACTCGCGCCGTGACAGGCAGCACAGCCATTCTTTGGCCGAACAGCGGCGCTCATATGTTGTGCATGATCGAACCTTACATTGAATCGTTCTTTGAAGTTGATGGGAAAACTCCGCAAAGGCGCTCGGGCCGTGTTTACATCCGAATGACAAATCATGCACATCGGACTCGACGAACTAAAGAATTGATTGCCATGACAATTCACACACGCGGAATGACCGGGGAACGCCGGCTTTGCCGAGTTATCCGCGGTCCGTTGATGGCAGTCGCTGCACGCCAGGGCGGCATGTCGACTGCTCGTGTGTTTGAAAGTCGAGTAGTCCAATTCGGGGCCTTGAATATTGATCGGAGAAGTACCGTTGGCGGTGCCCGATGTAAGCAGTCTCGTAGGGACGGAATGTTTATAGAAACCAAGCCCTAAGCCATCTCCCGAGTTCCGTAGGAGCGAAATGATTGGATGGGGTCGACTATTGAAACGTGGAAATTGTTTCCCTCCTACGAAGCTAACTCCTTTTTCAGCTCCGCTTTGTCGATAAATATTATGCTCCGCTGGAGCTGAAGAAGGTGAAACTGACGAGAAGGAAGACGAATGGTCCTTCGAATAAGGTGAGTTCGCGCGAACCTGTGCCGCTTGATCTCGTTTCGCATCATCCGTCGTGTCGCGCGCTGCTCTTGCCTTGGTAATGCCCGCGGCAAACACGCAGACGCTGCCGAACAGGCAGAGAACAGCTCCAACAATTACAGCAAGCGTGCGGTTTCGATCTTTCCTGTTCACCTAATTTCCTTCCGCAGACGTGGCGGACGCTCGGCAACCAGGTAATGTCCCATGGGCGGGTCACGTCTGCCGACGTCCGACGTGTGACAGTAGCTGCAAACGAAGTCTTTGTTCTTATCAATCGCCGCCAGTTCGTTTCCCAGGTCTTCTCTCAAGCCGGACTTGTTATGACACTCAGTGCATCCGGTAATCGGTACGTCCGGCTTAAGGCCTTTTAGAGAAGCGGCTTTCGTAATGTTGATATGACAAGTCGTGCACTCCGCCAGATGTATTTGTTTGGCGCCGCCCCCCTCATGGCGAAACTTTATCGAGATCCGTTTGGGAGTCTTGTCCGGAGCGAAGGGCGCTGCGAGCTTGTGACAGCCGGCGCAGTTATCTTTCGTTGGTTGCTGGCTTTTCCAATGACAGTTAAAGCAGGCCGAGTGCGCCTCGGGAACGGTCTTGAAAAAGTCGGCGGCGGGAATGAAATTATCTGACCAACCATCACGAGGAGCGACGGGCGGTCGTGCGTTGGTCGTATGGCAGATGGTGCAGTTGTTATAGTCGGCTCGCGTTTGGACCACATGCGCAAAAGCGTAAAAGGAAGCTCGAGCAGATTGCGTGCGAACAGTCGGCGGCTGCCCCTCCAGCAACCGTGCAATTACATCCTGATGCTTGTCATGGGGGAATTCGACCTTGAACTGGTGCGGCCTGTCTTGATTACGAAAAGGAAAGCGCACGTCATCGTGTGGCGAAACCTTTCTATGACAGTTTGAACAAATCACGGGCTGTGCACCCTTGAAGAATTGCGGCCGATGACAGCGCACGCATGCATCGTGATCGGGATAGTCGGCGATGTCGGGAAAGGCGCGCGCTTTCTTCCAATTCGACGTTGGCGCCTTGTGGCAAGTATTACAGGCTTCCTGATGTTGTTTCGTCGAGTGCAGGAACCTAGAGTAGTCAATTCTGGCGGCTACAGGGCGTTGAGGCGGCCTGACTCTTCGTTTCTGTGCTATGGCGGAAATTCCTGAAAGCAACGCGCCGGCGGCGACGATCAATATGGGCCAGCTCCGCAAAGACGTCCGACAAACTTCAGTTTGTCGTTGACTCGCCCTTCTCCAACGTCGGAGAAACAGACCAACGACAAACTGAAGTTTATCGGACATCTGCTTGTTGCGCAGTGGGGAAGACTTGCCTGAATTAGCCATCTATGCTTTCGGTCTCGCGCGGGCCATGGGACAAGTCCGCTTTCTAAACGAGGAGCTTATTAGCTACGGGACTCGCGGACAGAGGGGCAGCGGTCTTTCTGCGCTGACACACTTGATATTTCGCTTGTCCTTGGGATCTTTGTTACCGGGATCAGAGATCAGGTAAGGCTTCTCCCTGGTTGCCGTGGCCAGATCGCCGGGCATCACCTTAACCTCGCAACGCCACAATTCAGACGAGTCATTGACTTCAGTGGGTAAAATATTTGAAATGACGTAGACGCCTACTTCAATATCCGTGAAATACGCAGTGCCGTTGCGGTCAGTCATTACCGATGCGACATTGGTCCGAGAGTGCCGTTCCGTTTGCTCAATCAGCGCCTGGAGATCCAGTTGCTGTCGTTTGTAAAAACCGCTGCGAATGTTTTCGGGCAGGCTTACTGAAAGCCATTTACGGGCCAGCTCGCGGCTGCCATACTCTTTTTCTCCCAGGGCGAGGGCGTGCTGAAATTCGGGAACGGATGCGGCATCTTTCTGATCCACTTCCCGACAATAGATTGATTCACAATCATTCTCTTTCAGCCAGGCAATAAGCTCTTCGCTGGCGCCGATGCCGCGGTAATAACAATCACGGGAAACGATCGGACGCTCCAGGGATTGCAGGACCTCCTTGTTGGCTTCCAGCGATCCTTTGATCAGGAAAAAGCGTTTTCTCGAGAGGCCCCTGGACTTAGTACCATCGCCAATTCCCACTCTCACACGCAATCGGATTACACCGGTGGCGCCGGCAGGTGAAGCGGTTTGTGCGTGTGCCGCGACGAACATACAGACGCACATGAGAGCTAAGAGGGAAGTCGTGTGAGTTAAGCGGATCTTGTTAACCATGAAATCTATCACTTCGGTGATCGCACCGACTTTTCCATAAAGTCTTAGTCTCATTCTCACAACGCATCGATCTCAAAGCATTACTCGCAAGCAATTGTTCACTGCGCCCGCGAATCCGGCATGGTCACAGATTCGGGCTGCGAGGAAACTTCAGAAACGGCAAGCGCACGCCCCTTACGAATATCTGATCCGATCGAATCGCGGCCGCCGGAGCATACCCATTGCCACCGGCAGCCGAGATGATGTCGTCCTGGTCCACGCCATCGCCACTGATACCAATCGCGCCCACCAGCACGCCATTCTTGTAGAGCGGAACACTGCCAGGAAAAATCTGCACGCCATTAGGCAGATTCGGTATCGAGGTGCAGCGGACACTTGCACCCGCAATCGCCGCCTGTAGATTGGTCTTGATTAGGTCGAGTTGGAACCCTACATTGAAAACGCTCCATTGGCCTATCTCGGTACTAAAGGGTCCTGCCGCGCTATTGTTGATGCCGTCCGGAAAGAAGGGCCGGTGAAGAAATCCCCCCGCGCGATCCGTAAAGGCCACGGCGCCGTTGAGCAACAATCCGTCAGCAGCCGCGCGATCGACGTAACTTCCAAAGCCCGCCGTGCGCAACAGCGCGGCCGCATTCCCTCCGGAATAAAAGGCGGCAGTCCTGGCCTTTTGGACCGAAACGTCAAAGCCGAAGACGGGCGCGTCCGGCTGCCGAAAAAATCCCAGCACGCGTCCTTCGGTATCGACCACCGCAATTGAAACGCGAGCATTGCTCCCCAACGGCTGACGAATGGCCGCGCGCGTGATGTTTGCCTGTTGAGCCGCGTGGGAAATAATCAGATCAACGTCCGCGGCAGTCAGCGAATTGGGTCCGCCAGTCGGGCTGCTGATGAAGGGAAAGAATCTGGCGTCCGTTTCACCGTTGATTCCACCAACAGTCACCGCGGTAAAGGTCGAAGGCTGCGCTCCCACAATCGGAAACAAGGGATCAATAGCTCCCGGCAAGACTCCGAACGCAATCGTCGGTGGGTTAAGAACTGTCGTCGCATTCGAGAACACCAGGCGAATACCATCAACCAAAATGTTGTCTGCGCGAATCAGCGTTGGCGCAGCAAAGCCGCGCACGGCGGAAAGCGCGATCATTTCCTCGAAAGGAAGATCGAAATCCGCCGGATTGGGATCGATGCCGTAGACTCCGTCTCCTTCGATACCGACGCCGCCCTGCGCAATGCCATTCTTGTAGATCGGCATGCTGCCAGGATCACCACTGAGGCCGAGCGGCAGGCCCGGGATCTTAATGTCCGAGCAGGGCAGGGAAGAATACTGAACACCGTAAAGTGGTCCACCCGGTTGGAAGTTTACCCCCGGCGGAAAGTGCTGCTGGATGATAAATCCAGCCGTACGAGAATTGAACGCATTGCCGGAAGTGCTGAACAGCGCCGCCGTGCCTGCTTTTGAAATCGCCCCCAGTTTGGAAGGCAACCTGGTGCCTTCAAGCCCAACTGGAACCAATCCAGTAATTGGATCAGGTGTCTGTACCGGTCCACCGCCACGAATCTGCATCAGCGATGACGCACCAGTCATGGCAAAAACGCCCAGGACACTTCCTTCGCGATCGGTGACCGCTACGGTGACGGCTTTGTTTACCGAGGCGGCGGCGGAAACGGCCTGGGCAATGATGGTCTTTACTTCGTCGGTTGTCAGCGTTCCGGCGGTGGCAGGGCTGTTCGGAGAATTGATTCCAAAGGGACCAGGTGTTGGCGCCGCGCCCAAATCATCCGGAGGCCCGCCACCGGTATGGCCGACAGCAACACGCACGCGATTGCTCGCGACGCCGTGATAATAGATTCGCACCAGCACGTCGCCCGGATCGATCATTTGTTCGTTGAGTTTGAGAATCACGACCGTGGCCCAATTCTGATCGGGGACTGGACCGACGGCTTCTACATTCAGTGGAAAGACGTTGTGCGCTTCGTCTTCAGCATCAGCGGTGACAACTGCAAACGTCTCATTCTCCTGCAAACGAAGATTTCCCGCGAACAGCATCACACGCGTGTTGCGATCATCACTGAAAGATACGGGCATTAAGGTTGAGAACGGCTCGCGAGTATTGGTGATCGAATCAACGGCGATTGCTCTGGTGGAATCAGAATTACTGAAGAGGGTGGGCCGCGGAGTTTGAGCTTGCGAATTGCGCGACGAAAAACGATCGCTGAAGAAAACTATTACCGGCGCAACGAACAGAACCACAAACCATGTCAGCGCTCTGCCTCGTTTTACGATCATGAAAAAGAATCCGTTGCCGTTAAGAAATTGTTAGGCCCAACTCAAACGTGCGCTCAATTTATCACTATATGAGTCACCGTCAAATTGTTTTCTGATAATGCCTGAAACCGGGTCGAAGTGCATCGATTCCGGGTTTCCCAAAAGAAGATCGGAAGCGCTCTCGTGGAAAATTTTCCTGCAAGGAATCCTTGACAGAATCAGGACGTGATAATACTCTTCGCGCCACTCACTTTTCATCGCCGAGTCAATAAGGTCTCGTCGATACGACAGGCCACCCAGAAGACCTGTATGACTTGCCTGGGCGCTGACGTCTTGCTCACGAGTTGCTGCTCCAATGGGCTTCGTTCAGATCCCCGGGCTGTTTATGTCCTGGGAGGTCCGATGCCAAGACTCACGTTGCACTCCGTTCGAGTTAACCTGTTTTCCAGGGTTGCGAATACCCGTTCCGTGGCGATTGTCTGCTCTCTTTTGATTTGTTGTTCCCTGATGCTCTCTTCGCTGGTCGTGGTGAAGTCCTCGCCAGCCAGCCCTCAGGCAACATCGCGTCGGGGCAGGCCGCAGGCTGGTCCTCCGGCGACCAGAATGCCGAATCTCGATCTAGCGCAACGCGAGCGCCTGCGCCGTCCTGAGACCAGGGCGCCCCGTCCTTCGTCGATTCGCTCTCACCGCAAACCGCTGGCGCCGCGCAATGGCCGCAAAGTGGGTGATCCAGGTACCACCAGCGCGCCCGGAACGGCGCGCCAGACTTTTGCCGGCGCGAGGGCATTGCACGACTACAGGGCCGTGACGCCAAACGCGAATTCCTCAGCTTCATTCACTCACCTTCAAAAGAACCAGCGAAATCACGCGCGCTCCGCGAGTCTGACTGCCCCGCCCATCAACGACCTTGATTACGTGCAGTGGTGGTTTTCATATGCAGTTGAGCGATCAGCGGAAGAAGATGAATCATTGTATTGGGGCGACATATTGCGACGGGCGCATGCACAGGGACAACCCTCGATGGTCCTGGCTGCCAGAGAGATGGGAAAGACGTTGTTTGAATCAAGGGAATACAGCAGCCGCGATCGATCAGACAGCGACTTTGTTTACGACCTCTATAAGACGTACCTGCTACGCAGCCCGGACAACGAAGGTTGGGAATTCTGGCAAAGCCAGGTGCCTGAGTGGGGACGCGATAACGTGCGTCGAGCATTTGACGAGTGCGGCGAATTTATAGCGAAGGTGGCGACTGTGACTTTGACTGGCGTCCCCACGGGCAGGGAATCCTCGCTTCTGACAGCGCGACTAGATCCGAAAAACCAACCCGGCAATCAAATGATGGCGCGTGACGCCGAATGGAGTGCGCCTCTTTTAAGTTTGCCGGGCCGCGCTGGTTTGGATCTAAACCTGGGTATTTCGTACTCGTCGGCGGCTGTTTGGACACCCTCAGGCCCATACATTTACTTCGACGAAGACAATAGTCCCGTGAGTCCTGGTTTTAATCTCGGCTTCCCGACTGTCCAGGACCGGTTCTTCAATGCTAAGTTGGGCCAGAACGCGTATCTGCTCATCACGCCCGCAGGCAACCGCGTGCAACTGCTCCAGGTGGGGACTTCAAATATTTATGAAGCCGCCGACTCTTCCTATATGCAGTTGACGGACCTTAGCGGCAGCAATCCAAGTAATCTCCTGGTGCGCCCCAGAGATGGCACGCAAATGACTTACACCAGGATCGAGAATGCGTGGCGCTGCACCGAAATCAAAGACCGTAACGGGAACTACATCACGGTTAATTACAATGAGTTCGGCGACATTAGCACGGTCATCGATACGCTGGCGCGCGTCGTGACGTTCAACTACGACAGCCGTAACAATCTGAGCTCGATTACGCAGACCTGGAACGGTGCGGAACACGTGTGGGCCTCGTTTTCTTATGATCGGATGAACGTGCAAACCGGCTTTTATTGCAGTTCGAATACCAGCGAATTTCAGACCAAAGATGGTTCGAATGGACGCTGCGTCATTGGACTCAGCGATGAAGTAGTGATCTTGACGGAAGTGGGCCTGGACGACGGCTCGCACTACAACTTTGAATATGAGCGTACGGGACAGATCAACACGATCAGGCGCTTTACTTCCGATGAATTGGAACGCTCCACTTTAGTTTTTAACTATCGCGAGGAGGTCCGCAACGACTATCCGCGCATAGTCACCATGAGCATGGCCGCCGACAACTGGACCGGCATTAACGATGTTCCCAGTGAAGTACTGACCGAATTTGGCGCCACCGGCGATGGGGCCTGCCGAATGGTAGCGCCCGACGGGACCATCTTCAAAGAGTATTACGGCACGGGACGGCAACAGGGACTGGTCACGAGCACCATGACTTACGCGAATGCAGACCAGGAATCATCAGACAATCGGTTGAAGTGGACGACTACTAACTGGACGCAGGACAACACCAGCCTCGGCTACCCTCAGAACCCGCGGAGCACGGAAACCAATATCTATGACGCGAACGGCCATCGTCGACGCACGACCATTGGTTATACTTCGCCCTTCACACTTCCCGGCGGCGCCACCTGTTCGCTGCCGAGTGATGTTTACGAATACGACACAGACGCCTCGACGGTGTTGCGCCGCACACACACCGATTACAATCTCGACTCGGCTTACATAAACTCGAGCCGGCGCATTATCGGCCTCACGAGCGCGACCTACCTTTGTGACGGCAGCCAGGGCGTGGCGCCCTGCTCGAACAACAGCGGCTCAGCACTCTTATCCAAAGCGACCTTTCACTATGACGAAACCGGCTCGGTCCAATTTCAAGGGGCGCCCGTGCAGCATGATGAAACGAACTTCGGTTCTCAGTTCGTGCAAGGCCGCGGTAATCCTTCGAGCACGCGACGCTACGACGTAAACAATCCTACTCAGTATGTTTCTTTAAGTTCGGTGTATAACACTACGGGCTCATTAATTTCCAGCACCGACGCCGCCGGTCACCAAAGCTCGCAAAGCTATACGGACTCTTTCTCTGCCGATGGTGTTAATGACACGAGTCTATCGTTCATAACTCTCGCCTACCCGACCACCGTCACCGATGCCGGCGGGTTCAGCTCCGTCGTGAAATACCATTATGACTTCGGCTCGAAGACACGCGTGCAGGGGCCGCCGCCGGCCAATCAGTCGCAAGGGCTAATTCAGGTAGTTGCTTACGATAATGCGGCTCGCATTGCGCGGGTCACAACAACCAACAATGGAGCGTACCAACGCTTTTGGTACGGAAGTGACTACACGGCGAGTTTCAGTACCGTGAACAACGTGGCTGACGAAGCATACTCTATCCAGACTTTCGATGGCCTGGGCCGCGCAGTGGGATCGGCTACCAATAACCCCGCCAGCACCGGCGGCTATAAAGCTAAGTTGACGATTTACGACTCGATGGGCCGCGTAGCGAAGGAATCTAATCCCACCGAGATAAATGGCGGCTGGGTGCCGGCGGGCGATGATTCCGCCGGCTGGCTATATACTCAGAACACTTATGACTGGAAAGGCCGACCGCTCGTTACCACTAATCCCGACAACACCTCAAACACAGCAACGTACGACAGCTGCGGCTGTGCTGGTAGTGATGTAGTGACCGTAACCGACGAGGGAACCCTGGTCGATCCGATCCATAACATCACCAAAAAGAGTCAGCAAAAGATCTATCACGACGTTCTTGGACGTCCCTGGAAACAGGAACTGTTGAATTGGCAAGGAGGATCACCTTATGCCACAACGGTGACGACGTACAACGCTCGTGATCAGGTGACGCTCCAGCGTGAATTCGATGGTGCAGGCCCGGCTACTCCCGGCGACGCGAGTTGCTCGAGCGCCAGCGCTCAGCGATTCGGTAGCGATACCTCCTGGAAGCAGTCGCTGACCGAAAGCACTGGCTGGCAAAATCCAAACTTTGATGACAGTTCATGGTCTGCGGCCGTCGACGAGGGCGCCTACGGTACCGCACCCTGGGGTACTGCGGCGGGCATGCCTGCCGGAACGTCGGCGCATTGGATCTGGTACTACGACTCACGCAATGGCAATGACCAATCGACCGTGTATTTTCGAAAAACGTTCACCGCAACAACAACTTCAGCAAAGCTGCGAATCACCGGAGACAACCTGTATTTTGTCTATCTAAACGGCAACAAGGTTGCTGACTCGGTCGGCACCTGGGACCAGCCGTCAACCGTTCCCCTAGCACTTGTTCAGGGTTCGACTAACACCATTGCCGTCATTGTATTTAATTTTGGTGGTCCCGGCGGACTGCTCGCCGATATCGACAGCGGCAGCGCGTGCCAACAAACGACCATGAGCTATGACGGCCATGGCCGCCTGCAATCGCGCCACGCGCCGGAGCAGAGTGCCGGCACCGCCACAACCTGGGACTACTACTTAGACGACACTGTGCAAAAAATCACCGACGCCCGTAGCGCAAGCAGCACCTATACCTACAACAGCAGGCACATGGTGACAGGTGTGACCTTCAACGCGCCCGCGGGAATAACGATCCCCACAGCCGAAAGCTACAGCTATGACGCCGCCGGTAATCGCAGTGCCATGTCGGACGGCTCGGGTAGTCTCCTCTATCAGTATGATCCGCTCTCACGGCTTACTTCGGAGACAAAGTATTTCAACGGACTAGCCGGAAGCTACACGGCCGGGTATGCCTACAATCTGGCCGGGGATTTGAAGACCCTAACCTATAATAACGGCTCAACGATAACCTACGGCATAGATGCTGATGGGCGAACCACAAGTGTGACAGGCTCCGCCTATGGAGGTGTGACAGACTACGTTTCCAATATTACCTATCGCGCCTCGGACCAACCCAAGGGCATTGCTTTCGGTAACGGCACCTTGCTGGAGATGTCATATACCTCGCGTCTGCAGCTGCTGCGCTACAACATGAGGAGCTATGTTTACCAAGGCCAGCGTTACGATACGCATAAGGTTGATCACCAGTACAATCCGAATGGAAGTCTCCTCTACGCTCACGACATCACCTACGAGCGTTTTGATCGCGCTTATAACTATGATCAGGTGGGCCGCCTGGCGGCCGCTTATACCGGGGCAGAAGCGCGCGCGTTTGTGAACCAGCCAAGCAGTTCCGAGTGGGGACCCTACCGCCAGTATTACCAGTTCAATGCGTGGGGCGACATGATAGGTCGCATTAATCAGTTCTGGTCTCAGTCTGATATCTTTTCGGCAAACTTTGCCAACGGCCGCAATCAGGATTCGGCGTGGCAGCATGATGCCAACGGCAATATAAGGTTCGATCGGGATCTTGAATACAAGTACGACGCCAGCGGCATTAACAGCAGTGTGCGGACCCTCGGTGACAACATTACGACCACCCAAACCGTTGATGGCGACGGCGAACTCATCAAACGACAATCGAGTCAGTCATCCCCCCTTTTCTATTTCCGTTCCAGCGCCCTGGACGGAAAGATTCTGGCCGAAATCAACGCTGCGACGCAGACATTGAGGAGCTACGTTTACCTCGAAGCCGAGGTGCTTGCGGTTCGGGAAAATAACACCGTCTATTGGCGCCATGAGAATCCGATGACCGGCAGCCGCGGCGAGACCGTAGCCCAGGGATTTTACTCTCAGAAAGCGGAGCCTGATTCCATGGGCGTGGATGTCGGTTTCCAGGACCCGTGGGACATTCCGCCCGAGACATTTCCTGATCCGGATCTCGCCAGCCTGTATCCGGGAGAGACCGGTGGTCAATGCCGTGTCGGCGGCGTAGTTATTCATTGTCACGCTGCGCAACAGTTGCTGGCCAGCGGCTCGGCGGCGCGTTGCCCCAACGACGATTGCAGTGCGCGTTGGAACGGAAAGGAATGGAAGTTTCCCACGTATACCTGGAAGGGTTTTTCGTATTCGGGCCTCTCTGGGGAAGACGACGTGCAAAAGCCAAAGCAAACCAGGCCTGTACTCCGCAAGCGTGGACAAACACGCCCAAGACGTGTTGGAGATGTAAGACGGCAGCGACGCGCGACTCGGAAAGGTAAACAACATCCCGAAGGGCCTTTGCCACAGGAAAGTGGCGGCGAGAATCAGACTGGCGCGCCGCAACAAACGGACGTATGCGACTTGTTAGCACGAAACGCACAGAAGATATACGATGAGTTACCCAATAAGGCGATCAACCTCGGGAGGGAACTGGAGGCGGTCGATGCGCGATTGAGTAAATGGTATGTCGGTCGCCGGATGTCGTCGTTCGCAACTGCAGCCATTTTTTATGTGCAGTTGCTGGCACACGGTGGTGACATCGCAAAAATGGGAGCTGAGTTGGCGGACAAGGGTTATTTCGGAACAGGAGGCTTCCCGGAGAAGTTCTTAGACTCACGCATTCCGGATCAAGATCAGACGCACCACTTTGTGGCCTTTCTCAGTGCTGGTATCAATGACACAACCGTCGACCTTCACGTCAGCTGGGATTTTTTGCAGGGAAACGGTGGGGATCTGCGTCTGGGCTTTGCCGCCTATCACCTGGGTCAATACCTGCGAAACAATCGTAGCGAGCTCAAGAATATTGGTAACCTGATTCAGGACAATATCTGTCGAGGTCGCTCATCATGGTTTATTCCGGTCTATCATTAGGAGGCCCATAGTCAGTGTTTGCAGAATATCAACGACCTCTGAGCACACCTGAACGGATAGAGCGTCAGGTGCTCGGGTTCTTCGACTACCTGGGCGGCACTGTCGAACGATTCTATGAGAAGAGTTTGCGCGTCGAGTTAACCGAAGCACTTATCTCCGGGTTCTGCACGGGGCTTGTTTTGTCAGTGCTTGGCGCCAGCAAAGGTAGCATCGGAGGGCTGGACCAGATTCAGTCCTTAAAGATCATGTTCTTCACGCTAGGCTGCTATCTTGCTGTCGCACTTGTCTGTCACCAACTTTGGATTTGGGCCACGCTGGCAAAGCCTATGATTCCAAGTTGGATCTTAACACCGGTATTCGGCTCGCTGTTTTCTGCGAGCTTCATCGCGGTTCCTATGACACTGGCCCACTGGTGGATGCCGGACCGAATAGAACCTGACCCAGGCAGATTTTTCTCGCTTACCGTGATTGCCTGGATTGCTTTCCTCTTTATCCTGAATTTGTTTTCGATCCCGATGACCGCATCGATCCACTACCTTGGACCACTCGTAAAAAGAATGCGGCGATGACTGATTCCAGTTGCCCTTGTCCTCATCCTAACCGCCGCAGGGTTACCAGGCAGATGCCCGCGGCCATTTTTACCTCGAAAAGGCAAAGAAAAACTCGCATCCGCTGCTTTCACGGATCAGATTTGGTCGGTACTGATCGCGATTGCGAATCCTGGCGACGCTGGAATGAGGAAGGTGATGTATGCCAGTTTGGCAACCCGGTTGTCATCGACCATGTGGCAGCTGCAAATTTCCTATACGGGGTCGTATCAGGCGGGTTACAGTGTTTCCGAATCTCTTGATCAGCTTAGCGCACGCTTTACGAGTTGAGCCGCCGCGCGCCGGCGATATTCCGTACGGTCGGGAGCAGAATAATTAAATCGCCTGAACTCATCAGCGTTGTTACTGTACCTTCGCTGCGTAGACCGGGATTCGGATTCGCAGTTTGGTGTCCATTGGCCATTTTGATTTTGTTGGTGGCGTCGTCGTCGAGCAGCTTTGCGCAGAATCGCGGGAACATAACCGGAGTCGTTCGCACCTCTTCAGGCGTGCCGGTCGCGGGTGTCGTTGTTGTCGCGACCAATCAGGTCAACAGCAATATGCGCGAGGTTCGCAGCGGCGCTAATGGCAGCTACTCGTTGCGCTTGCCCGCCGGGGCTTACCGCATATCCCTCGGATCGCCCTTTGTGGCGATCTTTGATCCCAACGGACATTACGGTGAGTTGGCCCAGGTGCACGGTGAGGTGCTCGAGAATGTAATCGTTGAGCCGGGCCAGGCAACCAGGATCGATATCGGCCTCGCCGAGAAATCACCCGCCGCCATCGGCGCGGAGAACGAGGACAAGCCGACCGGCTATGCTGGCACTCCGAGTATTCCGTCGGCGCCGCAAACCACCGCCGATCGTCGCGAAGCGCGCGATCGCTGGCGCATCGGTTTCCCAGAATACGATCGTTACGGCGATCGTGGCGGGCGCGGACGCGACATTCCCTTCAAAAAAGGTCGGTGGTGGGATCCCTACAACCAGAGCGTGCTGAAGGGCGACTATCCCATCAAAGGGAACAAGACTTTCTTTGTTCTTTCGGCCACGAACACCTCCACCATTGAATTGCGTCGGGTGCCCACGGCTTCGGGCGTCAGCGCGGATGATCCGCGCAGCGCGGAATTCCTCGGTCAACCAGAGCAACTGGCGGTGAACGAAACACTGCAGTTAAGCTTTGAGCTCTTTCATGGTGACACAGCCTTCAAGCCGCGCGATTGGGCGATTAAGATCTCTCCGACCTTCAGCATTCCCAACTATTTGAACGCGCGTGAAAATGGTGTGGTGAACATCGATGTGCGACGCGGGACTAACCGCACGGACACACACATTTCTTTGGAAGAGGCGTTCGGCGAACTTAAGCTCGCCGATCTCAGCTCCAACTTTGACTTCGTTTCCTTGCGGGCCGGCATTCAACCCTTTGTTTCAGATTTTCGAGGGTTCATCTTTTCTGATAACAATTTGGGGGTGCGAGTGTTCGGGTCGTTTGGCAACAATCGTTACCAGTACAATGCCGCGTACTTTTCGATGCTCGAAAAGGACACTAACAGCGGCTTAAACCGCCTTGACACGCGTCATCAAAATGTTTACATCGCCAATATCTTTCGTCAGGATTTCCTCCGCAAGGGTTATACGATTCAGGGCAGCCTTCACTTTAACGACGACCGCGCCAGTTTGAAGTATGACCGCAACGGTTTTCTGGTGCGGCCGTCTCTAATCGGAGACGTGCGACCACACTCAGTCAAAGTAGGATATCTGGGGATTAGCGGGGACGGGCACCTCGGCAAGTTGAATCTTACACACTCGTACTTTTATGCCCTCGGTCGCGATGATCGAAATCCGATTGCCGGACGCAGCGTGCGCATCAAGTCGAACATGGCGGCGTTCGAAGGTTCGGTTGATAAGGATTATTTGCGCTTCAAGGGATCGTTCTTCTGGGCCCAGGGTGATGTGAATCCAACTGACGGCAAGGCGACCGGGTTCGACTCGATCTTTGACGATCCTAACTTTGTGGGCGGCCAGTTCTCGTTTTGGAACCGCAATGGTATTCGCCTGACTCAGACTGGTGTGGGATTGGTCCAGCCGAACAGTATTCTGCCGAGCTTGCGCAGTAGTAAAACTCAGGGGCAGGCGAACTTTGTAAACCCTGGCATCTTCATCTACAACGCCGGCGTTGATGTCGAAGTCACGCAAAGACTCAAGGCTGTATTCAACGTCAACTACCTGCGCTTTCATCGCACGGAATCGCTCGAATACATTTTGTTTCAGAATCACATACGACACGACATTGGCTGGGACTACAGTCTCGGCGTGGCCTATCGTCCATTTCTTATCAATAACGTGACGATCACGTTCGGCGCTTCAACGCTGCGGACGGGCCGCGGCTTTCGGGACATCTTTACGGACCGGCCGCGCAATTGTCCGCCCAACGTCGGGGATTTTTGCGAGCCTGAAGTAATCAATCCCAGCAAGCCGTTGTATTCGTTGTTTGCGCAGTTAAAGCTGGTGTTTTAGATCATGAGAAGACAGTTTCCCGCAAAGGCGCAAAGCCGCAGAGGACAACAAAGAAGCCTCGTGGAGATCTCCCTGGCGCCTGGGCGCCTTTGCGAGAAGTCCCTGGTTGCGAGATGGTCAACCTTCTCTGTGATGATGTTCTTGATTCTTGCCTCTGCGTCACTGACTGTCAGCTCGCGCGCGCCCAAAGCAAATGCAGGGAGTCCCCCAAGCCGGCAGCCAGGAAACAATCGGCCGACACCTACAACAAAGCGTTTGCTGCAAACGCCGGCGGCGACTGTTGCTGTAAAGCTCGAAGGCTGTATTTCATGTCACGCGCAGATCGAACCCATGCATAAATACGGCGCCACGGAGATGCTCGATCAACTCAAGGATGGCAAAGATGCGATTGGCCTGACCTGCACTTCGTGTCATGGCGGCAATCCCGCCCCGCGAAAAACCAGCAACGAGGCGAAAGAGATCGAGCGAATAAAACGCGAGGCCCATGTGCGCCCACGTTTTCCTGACGAGTGGCAACGTGAGGGAAAATCAACGGGTGGGAATCCGGAGCGCACTAACACCTTGCTCGCGCGGGAGAGTTGGGAGTACGTGCGTTTTATTAATCCCGGCGACCTCAGAGTCGCCGAAAAGACCTGCGGCAACAGCGAGTGCCATGCAATCGAACAGAAAGGCGTGGCCCGCAGCATGATGACCCACGGCGCCATGCTCTGGGGCGCCGCGCTGTATAACAACGGCGGTTTCCCACTCAAAGATGCGCGCTTTGGCGAAAGCTACGGTCAAAGCGGCGCGCCGCAGCGGCTGATTCAAACACCAGCTCCGACCGCGGAAGAAAAACGCACCAGGGGACTGCTGGAGTTCCTCGATCCGATCCCTCGTTGGGAGGTCTCGCAACCCGGAAATGTCCTGCGTGTGTTTGAACGAGGCGGCAGGCGCAGATTGGAAGTGGGACTTCCGGATAAAGAAGAGGATCCGGGCAAGCCCGACAAAGGCCTGAGCCCGCGTGGCTTTGGCAGCAACAATCGCACCGATCCGGTTTATCTCGGATTGCAGAAAACACGCCTGCTGGATCCGACTCTAAACTTTCTCGGCACCAACGATCATCCAGGTGATTATCGATCTTCAGGATGCACCGCCTGTCATGTGATCTATGCCAACGATCGGGATCCGGCCCACTCGGCGTTTTACGCAAAGGCGGGTAACCTGGGCCGCTCGCAAACGGCGGATCCAAACATTCCGAAAGACGAGTCCGGGCACCCTTTGAAACATCAGTTCACCAGTCAGATTCCGACTTCGCAGTGCATGGTTTGCCACATGCACCCGGGCACAAATATGGTCGCCACCTATCTGGGAATGACCTGGTGGGACAACGAAAGCGACGGCGATAAGATGTATCCAGCACGGCAACACAATCCGTCGCCGGATGAAGAACAGCAGCAGCTGAACCGGAATCCCGAAGCCTCGAGTCTGCGCGGTCTGTGGTCCAATCTCGAGTTCCTGCAAAAGACCGGCACACCGGAATTCAATAGCGGATTAAGGAACACGCAATTTGGCGACTCTCACGGCCATGGTTGGATGTTCCGCAAGGTCTTCAAACGAGATCGTAAAGGCAACTTACTCGATGCGAACGATAATGTGATTGCGCCGGACGATGGCGACAAATTCAAGAAAGCCGTCCACCTGAACGACATCCATGCTGAAAGAGGAATGCACTGCGTCGATTGTCACTTCCGGCAGGACTCGCATGGCAACGGCAATCTCTACAACGAGCCGCGCGCGGCGATTGAAATTAACTGCATCGATTGCCACGGCTCGATTCGCCAACGCGCCAATCTGCTGACGTCGGGCCCCGCCGCGCCGATCGCCGTCGGCCAGGCAGGCAAACCCGGCGCGGTTGGGCGCAACCTTACACGTGGGTTTACCGTTCGCGATGACACTGGAGCGAAGGTACCGGTCTTTCAACGCATCACGCGCGATCGTACGAAGAAAGATGAAAGCGGAAAGGACGTGGCCTTGAAAAATGGCGACCTGATTCAGAACTCACTCGTCGTGCCCGGTCGCTGGTGGCGCGTTCCACAGACCATCGACACGATCACTCCGGGGACACGCGACTACAGCGAGAGATCTCGTTATGCCAAGACAATGCGCAAAGACAATCTGACCTGGGGCGAACTCCCAGCCACAGACAAGGAACTGGCGCACCGCGATGACAACATGACCTGTTTTTCTTGTCACTCCTCATGGGTGACGAGTTGTTTCGGCTGTCACTTGCAGATGAAGGCGAATCGCAAGATGCCGAATCGCCACAATGAAGGCGGCGACTCGCGCAACTTCACTGAGTACAATTTCCAGGTTTTGCGCGACGATGTTTTTATGCTCGGCCGTGACGGCACAGTGACGGGCCACCGGATCGCGCCTGTACGCTCGTCTTCCGCCGTGCTGGTCAGCTCACAAAATCAAAATCGCGAGTGGATCTATTCGCAGCAGCAGACGACGTCAGCCGAAGGCTTTGCCGGTCAGACCTTCAACACGCACGTGCCTCACACGGTACGCGCAAAGGAGACAAAGACTTGCAGCGATTGTCACGTCTCGGAAAAAAACGATAACAACGCCTGGCTGGCGCAGGTGCTGTTGCAGGGCACGAACTTTGTGAACTTCATGGGGCGTTACGTCTATGTGGCGACTGATGAGGCGCTCGCAGCGGTGGTCGTCACGGAGCGCTCTGATCCGCAGGCAGTCTTTGGCAGCACCTTGCAGAAGATCGCTTTCCCGGATGACTACGAGAAATTTCAGCGCGGCAATCGCGAACTGAAAGAAGTGTACGAGCACAAAGGAAACCCTCGCGTCCTACAGGTGCAATTGCGCGGCGAGTACGCTTACGTCGCCGCCGGCGAAGGTGGTTTGCGTATTTACGATGTGGCGCAAATCGATCAGAAAGGTTTTTCCGAACGCATTACGACAGCGCCCGTCTCGCGCTACGGCCAAAGATTTTATTTGAAGACAAAATACGCGACGGCTATTGCGGCTCCGACCACGCTGGCAGTAGATCCGGCGCGCTGGCGCATGAAAGCAGACGGGTCGATGACTTCGCCCGGCGACGCTAATAAGCTGGCAGGCGAAGATCGAAAGCAGTTGCTGAACGAGGAGCAGCCAATCCACCCGCTGTATGGCTATCTTTATCTTGCGGATAAAAGCGAAGGCTTAATCGTGGTGAATGCGGCCACGCTTTTGGATGGCGATCCGCTCAATAACTTTCTGTTGCGAGTGCTTGATGCGAAGAAGTATCCGAACGGCGCGTTCAATCCTGGGGGTGTCCTGAACGATGCCAACAACATCACGATAGCGGGCACCTACGCGTACATCACGACTGACCATGGTCTGGTGATCGCCAGCATTGATGACCCGCTTAATCCAGTCGTTGTTGGAGACATTCGCGAACTTAAGCATCCCAGATCCGTGGCGGTTCAGTTTCGCTATGCCTTTGTGGTTGATGATGAGGGATTGAAGATACTCGACGTCACGGCACCCGACCATGCGAAACTCGTTGCGGGTGCAGTTGTGTCGTTGGCTGATGCGCGTGACGTATACGTGGCCCGGACTTACGCCTATGTCGCCAATGGCAAAGATGGAATTGCGATTGTCGATGTGGAACAACCCGAAAAGCCGCGCCTGGATCAGATGTTCAATGCCAACGGTGAGCTAAACGATGCGCACCAGGTAAAGATTGCGATGACCAACGCGAGTCTGTTTGCTTATGTCGCCGATGGCCGCAACGGTCTGCGCATTTTGCAGCTGACGTCGCCGGAAACAATGCCTGAGTATGCCGGCTTCAGTCCTCGTCCACAGCCGGTCTTGATCGCCACGCACAAGACCGGTGGCGACGCGCTGGCGATCTCCAAACCACTTGACCGCGATCGAGCCGTAGATGAAAGCGGCAATCAACTTTCAGTATTCGGCCGGCGCGGCGCGCGACCATTTAACTTGCAGGAGATGATGCGCATGCTTCGTACGAATGATGGTAGCGGCGACTGGTTTCAGGTGAGCGATACGCCGCGGCAAAAGATTATCCGCTGAGGGGCCGTCTATTTTTACACTTGTGATATTACTGCACGAGTTGCCGCGTGGTCTTTGGAACGATAACATGGCAGGGTATTTGGAGGTTACTCATGCAATCGATCGATGATCTTGCTCGCACTATTATCGAGCTAGCTCCGACAGACCAGATGGAGCTTCTTGAAAGAGTTGCAAGACTGAACTTTCAAAAAGGCCTTGAGGAGTTGGCGCGAAAGTATCAGAGTCGACTCACAAGCGAGAACTGCCTGGATACCCCAACCGAAAAGGTTTGGGACGAACTGCGGAGTATGAGGGAAGAGGTAGTCTCACGTGACTATCCCAATTGAGCGTTGGCTTCTTGATACAAACATCTGGATCTTCGGACTCCGACGAGAGAAGAGCCTTGAGTACTGCGAAGCACTGTTGAAGCGAATAGGCTCTTTCGTCGCGGTGATTCCCCTCCAGGTCTTGAAGGAGCTAAACGTCAATCTTAGTGAGGATGAAATTCGGGACTTCTACAGGCTTCTTAATCAATATCCAGAGGGTGTTCAATCCAGTTGGCACAAGGCACCACTCGATCGCATTAGGTATTACGAAGATCAGGGCTGCCGAAAGGGTGATGCAGTCATAGCGGCTCATGCCGAAGTGCTCAGTGTGGATTTCATCATCACCGAGAATCGACAGTTTCTGCAAACCATCAAAGATCTTCGGTTTGGCGTCCTTAGGCCAGCGGACGCGATCGGACGATTAATCAACTCCAGCGATCAGGTTTCTGGACCAGGAGAATAAATAATGCTGACAATCAAAAGTGTTTTCTTAAGCCTTTCATTCATCGGCCTGCTCTTTCAAGGCAGCACCAATTACAAAGTGGTGAATCGTTATTCAATCGACGGCGTGGGCGGGTTTGACTATGTGATGTTGGATGACGCATCACGACGACTCTATGTATCACACGGTACCCAGGTAGAAGTGTTGGACGCTGATAGCGGCAAGCTCGTTGGCACGATCGCCGACACTCCGGGCGTACACGGCGTCGCAATTGCATCGGCATTCAAACACGGTTTCACCAGTAACGGTCGTGAGAACAAAGTATCAATGTTCGATCCGGAAACACTCAAGCTCATCAAGAAGATCGATGTCGGCAAGGGGCCGGACGGCATCTACTACGAACCGAAAACAAAACGCGTGTTCACTAACAACCACGGATCACACGATGTCACCGCCATCGATGCGGCCACCGGCGACGTGATTGGCACAGTCAAAGTAGAGGGTGACGGCGAGCAAGCAGTGGTCGGAAAGGATGGACTCATTTATCTCAACAGCGAGGAAGCCGGCGAAGTAGTGGTCTTCGATCCACAATCGTTGGAAGTCAAACATCACTTTCCCATTGGCGTGGCCAAAGTGCCGACAGGTCTGGCCTATGATGCGAAAACGAACCGCTTGTTTATCGGGTGCCGCAACGAACCAAAGATGGTTGTAATGGACGCTGCCTCAGGCAAGGTAATCGCCAGCTTTCCCATTGGTAAGGGTGTTGACTATGCGGGCTTTGATCCGTCATCAAATCTAATCTTCTTTTCCTGCGGCGAGGGCACGCTGAACATCTTTCACGAAAAGTCGGCGGATAGTTTTGAAGATGCCGGAGCCATTAAGACCCAGCCGAGCGCCAAGACGATGGCCTTTGATCCAAAGACAAAAAAGATCTTTCTTCCCGCGGCGGAATTTCTCGAGACACCTGCCACCGAACCCGGCAAGCGACCGACGCGCAGCGTGAAGCCAGGAACTTTTGTCGTGCTGGTGGTGGGTCAGTAAGAATATTATTTTTAGGGACCGCAATTGAAGTTTGAATTGCAGCTTTGAGTTCGATCAGGTCACAAGTGTTTCTGAGTGCCGCTCAACAGTCGCAGCAATTTACAGTCAGGAAGGGGACCCTGTCCCCGCTCAAGTTGGAAAGGATTCCAGTGTCAGTTGTAATGTGACGCTAACCAGGGTTCAGACACAAGAGACTTTTCCATCTTGAAATGTTCGCAGCTTGAGCGGGGACAGGGTCCCCTTCCTAAACTGTCCGGTTGCAAACTCTATAGGTGACACCGAGTTGCCATTAGAGAATCAGTTTACGCAGCTTTCGCAACAGCTCTCTCGCTTCATCCGGGGAGATGTTCACCGCATCCACGTCACGCAACTCATCCACGACCCGTCGATTTACCAGATCGAACAACGAGGCCTGCGCTGCCGCTTTACGACGACCGGCTCGAGCGGTCGCCTTTTCCAGGGCCGCCGCCCCAAACTGTTCGTCATCCGCGAAGACTTCCAACTCATATCGCTCCAGGCGCGCCAGCACTTCACGCGCGTTTGCCAGCACGGCAGGTGGCAGACCCGCCAACCGCGCCACTTCAATACCGTAACTCTTTGAAGCGCGGCCGCGTTCGAGGCGATGGAGAAAAACAACCTCGCCTTCGCGCTCAGTCGCCGTGATCTGATAATTCTGCGCGCCCGGCAGTCGCTCAGCCAGCTCGGTCAACTCGTGATAGTGGGTCGCGAAGAGAGTCTTCGCTGTGTGCTCCGGCGAATCGTGCAGGTACTCTGCCACCGCCCAGGCGATAGATAGTCCATCGAAAGTCGCCGTGCCGCGTCCAATCTCATCAAGCAAGACCAACGAGTGCGGCGTTGCGCTGTGCAGGATCGCGGCCGTTTCAGTCATCTCAACCATGAACGTCGAACGCCCGCGGGTGAGATCGTCGGACGCTCCCACACGGGTCCACACGCGATCGAGTAACGGCAGCCGCGCCTTTTCCGCGGGCACGAACCCACCCATCTGCGCCAGAATAGAAATGATCGCGGTCTGGCGCAGCACGGTGCTTTTGCCTCCCATGTTGGGACCGGTAATGATGAGCAGGCGGTCGGTGGAGTTGTTCAAATAAAGACTGTTGGGAACGAACGGCTCGTCGTTGAATATTTCGATAACTGGATGTCGACCTTGAATGATCTCTATTTCGTCTCCGTCGTGCATTGTCGGCCGCACAAAACGACGCCGCACTGCCGTTTCAGCCAAAGCAGCGAGCGCGTCGATTGCCGCCAACGCGCGAGCTGTGGCCTGCAGACGCTTTGTCTGCGCCGCGACCTGGCGGCAAAGTTCGTTAAAAAGCTCCGTCTCGATTTGCACGATGCGCTCATCGGCGCCGAGGACTTTCTTTTCCCAGTCCTTCAGTTCGGGAGTGGTGTATCGTTCCGCATTGGCCAGGGTCTGGCGCCTTTCATAATCGGCGGGCACACGCGAAGAGTTGGCTCGCGACACTTCAATGTAGTAGCCAAATACGTTGTTGTAGCGAATGCGTAGATTTCCGATCCCTGAGCGAGTGCGCTCAGAAGCTTCCAGGGTCGCAATCGTTTGCTTCGCGTTGCGGCTGATGGAACGCAACTCATCCAGCTCTGTTGCATAACCTTCGCGAATGGTGTTGCCGTCGCTGAGCTTGACCGGCGGCTCGTCAGTAATTGCCTTCGCGATTAATTCGCAAACGTCGGTCAGCTCATCGGTACTGTCATAGAGCACTTGCAGCAATGACGCCGGGGTCGAGAATAGTATTCCGCGAATCGCAGGCACCTGAGTCAGCGAGCGCATGACGGCATTCAGATCGCGTGGTGTCGCTGACCCCAGATTGATACGGCCGGTCAGACGTTCCAGATCGCTGACTTCCTTTAAGAGCGAACGCAAACGATCGCGCTGAATCTGCGCCGAATAGATTTCCCCGACTGCGGCGAGTCTGGCTTCGACTTCCCCTCTTTTTATGGAGGGGCGTAATAACCAGGAGCGAAGCAGACGCGCACCCATGCCGGTTACCGACTCGTCAATGATATCGAGCAGCGAGCGCCCACCGGTCCCCCCCAAAGACTCAACCAACTCCAGGTTGCGCACGGTGATGCTATCGAGCACCAGGTGATCCTGAGGGGCAAAATAGATCAAATCAGTCACGTGGGCTGCCGCGGCGCGCTGGGTCTCTTGCGCGTAACGAAGACACGCACCGGCGGCGCGAATGGCTTCGCTTTTCCCTTCGATGCCGTAACCTTCCAGCGAGCGGACGCCAAACTGTTCGCGCAAGACCGCGCCACATTCCTCCGTTTGCCATAGCCAATCGTCAATTGACGTCAATACTGCTTCAAACAATCGTGGATTTGAGGAACCAGAGGGCGATTCGAACTTATTAACTAATGGAGACTCTGTAGTGTGAGCTGCCTCGCCTTCTGTTTTCAGTGGCAGAGGTTCTGTTTGAGGCTTTCCGGTCAATCCCGATTTCATCAGAGGAGCCAGCGAAGAAGGGAACAACAATTCACGCGGCGCATAAGACTCCAGGTCAGCGCGAATTCGGATCCACGCATCGCGGCCCGTAGCTTGTGTCACACGAAACTCGCCGGTGGAAATGTCCAGAAAGGCAGCGCCAACAAGATCTCCGGCAGCACAAACGGCAGCCAGGAAGACTGATTCACGGGGCTCCAGCAATTGCGGATCGATGGGCGTGCCGGGGGTGACAACGCGCACCACTTCGCGGCGCACGAGTTTTTTGGTTTTGGAAGCTTCTTCAGTCTGCTCACAAATGGCAACTCTATAGCCCTTGCGGACCAGACGTGCGATGTAATTCGCGGCAGAATGATGAGGAACACCGCACATGGGAACCGGATCGCCGCGTTCTTTGTGCCGGGCCGTCAGAGTGATTTGCAGTTCACGGGCGCCGATGACGGCATCGTCAAAGAAGAGCTCGTAAAAGTCTCCCAGGCGAAAAAACAGCAATGTTCCCGGATGCTGCTGCTTTAACTCCTGATACTGCCGCAGCATCGGCGTAGGGTTGTTAGTAGTCATATTCGTGAAAAGCGTGAAGCGGAAACAGTAAACCGGAACAAGTAAATCGGCAACAAGCAAACCCAGAATCTGACGGTGCCACAGTGCTGCTGACGGTTCGCGGTCTCCCGGTTCCCGGTTTACGACTTTTTCCTTCAGGAGAAACTATGATAGTTTCCAGCTCCAACAAATCAGCCTCAGGCGACGAGTCAAACTTGACTCCTGCCCTGGTGCGAGGCCTGTTCATAATTTGGCAGAGTGAACTGAAACGTGGAAACCAATTCACCGAAATCCGAGAGTTCGACAGCTACACGAGCGTTACTGGCTCGTTCGCTGGAAGAGCATTTGGAATCCCTGAAGACACTGCTGGATACGAAGCTGGAATTGATTCAGCAAACGGGAGACCTCATCTGTCAGACGCTGACAGCTGGTAATAAGATCCTGCTCTGTGGCAACGGCGGAAGCGCCGCGGACGCACAGCATATTGCCGCAGAATTGGTCGGAAGGTATGAACTTCACCGCCGCGCCTGGCCCGCAATCGCTCTCACCACTGACACCTCAGCCTTGACCGCAATTAGTAATGATTTTGGCTACGAAGAAGTATTCGCGCGTCAGATTCTAGCTTTAGCCCAAAAAAACGACCTCCTGATAGCGATAAGCACCAGCGGAGGATCCCCCAACGTCATTCGGGCCGTTGAAACAGCGAAAGACCTTGGGTGCCAAACCATGGCTTTGGGCGGACGCGACGGCGGCCGTTTGGCCTCGCTCTGTGATCAGGCGTTGATTATAGGCTCAGATCGGACATCCAGAGTTCAGGAAGCCCACATTACCATTGGCCACCTATGGTGCGAGATGGTTGACGCGATGGGCGAAGCGCGAAGCGCGCGCTAAGAGCAAAGGGCTAAGAGGTAAGGGCCGGCCAACCCTCTGCCCTTCGCTCCCTGCCCTTCGCCCCCTGCCCTTCGCCCTTTGCCCTTCGCCCTTCGCCGTTTATTCGCTTGACAGGATTCAAGGGACGAATTAGGCTTCACCACTCAAATGGTTTTGATGATTGGCTTTGGGGCTTTGAGGGTTGCGTCGTCCCGCTCAGGGAATCCGAACATCGCAATACCTCAGTGAAAATCAAAAGCACAATTTATCGAAGAATAAGAGAGAAAGGCATACACTTAATTCGCCCTTTTACTTTAAGATTTTGCAGTCCGGTCCGAAGGATTCTTCCCGAGCGACTCTTTGGGTTTACCACAGTGACGGCGTTAACTTCTCGCCGCAATCACCGCGAACAATAGATGTTTCCGCAAAAGACGCTAATCAAGAGCGGGGTAGAGTCAGAAACCTACCCTTTAGGCGAGCCCGGTGAACTTTCTACCGACGGCCGCGCCATGGCTTTGGTTGCGCTGAGCCACACACCACTGGAACACAGGCTCTACGTATCGATGCTCTCTGAGAAGGCGACCGAGGGCAGCCATACGGGCCTCTTCAGTACGCGACACTTGATGCTGCTCACCAGCATCCGCACTTCGGGGACCGTCCGCCGCGGACTCGAGGGCCTGCTCACTAAACTCAGCATTGAGCGCTTGGCCAATGGTGGCGCAAACGGCGGCACTACTAAACACTTTTGTGTGCGCACGCCGGAAGACGTTCTCGCCCATCGACAGGCAATGGGCGTCGAAATATATCCGCACGCAGTACGCATCAGAGATGGAAATCAATTCTTTGAAAGGGCAATCAAGCGAGTCGTCGCCAACAACATGCTCAGCCGGCGCGAAGCCCAGGTGACCCTTTGCTGTGTCGAAGGATTAACAAATGCCGAGATAGGAAGCCGCCTCGGCGTCACCGAACAAACCGTCAAGTTCCATCTGCGGCACATTTTTATCAAGTTTGGAGTCAAGCGAAGGGCCGAGTTGATATCGCGTTTGTTGATGTGATCCGGGAGCGCGAGCATCCCTGCTCGCAGGGCGGGCCGGAAGCCCGCGCTCCCAGGTTTGAAAACCTGATGCCGCCTTGCACATAAGGCTTCCCTTCGGGGTACTATGTGTGGCTTCTTTCACGCCGGGTCATCTGAATCCGGCGCCGATAATGAAATGCCATGCAAGGTCACCGGTGTGTCCAAAAAGATCTTACTATCGATAAGACATGAAGAAAGACGTCAAAAAGGACAAGGACAAGAAGAAGAAAAAGAAACGGAAGACGGCGCTCGTCGTCTGCCGTGACCGGCGCGAGTTCTGGACCACGCAGACCCAGTTCTGGCAATGGGTCAGGGACGGCATTGTCGTAAAGACAGGCGATCAGCCTCTGACCGGCGCTTTTCACCGCGAGCATGAAGAACTCCTGGTACTTCTGAGCAACACGGTACTTAATCTTGCCCATCCTAATCACATGCGCGAGGCCTTGATGTCTCGCCGACTGGGAATGTCAGGAAAATGATCTACCTCGCCAGTTAACAAACACTTAGTAGGAGTTGTGACTATGTGGAACATGCCCAAATCTCAATTAAGAACAGATCCGAAGTCGACAATTGGATTTCGTCACGGCCTTTTGACTCATGCAAGATGGTTTGGCCTTTTGCCGTGCGTCCTCTTAATGTGGCAGCCAGCCGGCGCCCAAACCTCAGCGGAAAAGACGCAAGCAACGGGAGCCACAACCGCAGCCGTGGTAACTCCCAAACAACCGGTAACGCAGTTGAAAACGCCATTCAGCAATGCCGCTACTGATGAGCACTACAAGATCGGACCTGGTGATGTGCTGGATATTCGCATATTGAATCGCCCTAATCTTTCCCGAGACGCAGTTCGCGTCGAGGGGAATGGCACTATTCGAATGCCATTAATCGACACGCCAATCATGGCGGGCTGTTTGTCAGAGAGCGAATTGGCGAAAGAAATTTCGAACCGCTATCTGAAGTTCTATCGCAATCCACAGGTGGATGTTTTTATTAAGGAATTCAAAGGGTCACAAGTAGCAATCATTGGTTTTGTGGGTGAGCAGGGCCGCTTTCAATTGCAGCGCCGCATACGGTTGCTCGATCTGCTGACCTATGCGAAAGGCCCGGCCACAAACGCTGGTCAGACTATCAATGTCGTTCATTCACCCACGGCGCATCAGTGCGATGAAGGCGACCAGGTCAACGAATCTCTAGCCACAGGTTTTGCCAGCTACAGGCTGCGTGACACTATGTTGGGAGCGGAGGCAGCGAATCCGTATCTCGAGAATGGTGATATCGTCACTTTGCCTGAGGCCGACCAGATTTATGTAGTCGGAAACGTCAAGGTGCCGCGCGCGATACCACTGAAAGAACCGATCACCTTGAGCCAGGCAATAGCGATGGCTGGTGGCCTGGGTATGGACAGCAAGAAGGAAAAGATCCGCGTCGTCCGCCAGCAACCAGGGAGCAACACCAAGAAAGAAATCTATGCGGATCTCAGCGCCATTGAAAAGAAAAAGGCCGAGGACATTTCCCTGATGCCGAATGACATCGTTGACGTCCCCACCTCAGGCGCCAAGAGCTTGATCCGCAGCCTAATGGGTACCATTGCGCCCAGCGTCGGCCAACTGCCAGTAAGAGTGATTCCGTAAGGGCTAAGAGCAAAGAGCTAAGGGCGAAGCGTAGAGAGGCTGCATGCAGAGAATTACGGCCCCTAAAACGGCGAGACCCCATTTCAGGTTTGAGGATCTGGAAATCTGGCAGCGGGCCCGCGTCCTTGCTGTGAAATTACATAGGCTCGCGGAGGAGCTGGATAAAAGGCGTCTTTATCGCTATGCCGAACAGCTACGAGCGGCGGGCCTGTCACTGACAAATAATATCGCCGAAGGTTCCGGCAGCACCCACTCGCGCGAATTTATGCAATACCTAAACATCGCCAGGCGATCCCTATTCGAGGATGCCTCAATGCTAATGGTTTTTGAGGGCCTTGGGTTGGTGAGTGGCGCTGAGGTTGATGATCTCCTGAGGGACTGTGATTTGCTCAGTCGCAAGATCACGAACTTTTCACGAACCCTCGGCAGTTAGCTAATCTCTTCGCGCTCAGCTCTTTGCTCTTAGCTCTTTGCTCTTAAAGGAAACCGATGAAAGAATCCAGCCAAATTGCAGCGCGCATTGCGCAGACCAGTGCGCTCGATAAACCAATCGAAGGCGGGACGCCACATAGCTATAACTATGGCGTCGATCCCAATGCCGAGAACGAGATTCACCTGCTCGACTATTGGCGCGCAATACGCAAGCGGCTTTGGCTGGTCATTAGCGTCGTGGTGCTGGTCACCATGCTGGCAGTCGTTTACATGGCTCGAAAGCCTGATATTTATCAGGCCGATGCGCGGGTGCAGGTTGACCTCGAGAACAACGCAGCGCTGGGTTTGAAGACTCCTTATTTTATCGGCACGCCCAACGATCCGGTCTACTTCAATACGCAGTTGCAAATTCTGACCAGCGCCGGTTTACTCCGCCGCGTAGTAAAGACTTTGGATCTGGAACATAACCCCGACTTCCTCAAGGGACAGGGTCAGAAGCGTTCGACCTGGCAAACAGTGCTGAAAATGATTGGCCTCAAGGGCCAGGAAACGGAGCCGCTGCCGCAACCGAAGGATGAATTGACGCTCTCAACGGAACCCGCCGCAACCAACGACGCAGAGGATCTGAAGGAAGCTAAGCGCCTCGCTCCGTTCGTCGGCAGAATTGCCGGCGGGCTGCATGTCGAGCCGGTCAGGGAAAGTCGCGGCGGTTTTAATAAAGAGACTCGCCTCATCGACATAAGTTTTCAGCACACCGACCCCATCGTGGCCGCCAAAGTCATCAATACTATTGCTGACACCTTCAGAGCCCAGAATTTTGAGAAAAAGGAAAAGACCAACGAGACCACCGGTGATTTTCTGCAAAAGCGCGTTGCTGATTTGCAGGCACACATCCGCGAAGACGAAGAGAAGCTGGTGAACTACGCCAAGAGCCATCAGATCCTCTCGCTTGATGAGAAGCAAAACACCGTCGTCGAGCGTCTCGCAGGATTGAACGGACAATTACTTGAAGCCGAAAATGAGCGCAGCACCGCGGAATCGGCCTTTCATGCTGCCCAGGCCCCCGGCGCGGCCAGTGCACTGGCCGAGGGAGATACAAAACAAGCAGCCGACAATGAGGCACGCCTTAACGATCTCAAGCAGAAGCGGGCCCAACTGCTGGTGGATGCTACCGAAGAAGCACCGGAAGTGAAGGAAATTAATCAGCAAATCGCAGAGATCGAGAAGCAGCTAAAGGAAGGTCGCAGTCAAAAAGGTTCGACGCTACTGACAAATCTCGAGACGCGTTATCGCCAGGCACTCGCCAAGGAGGAGTTCCTCCGCAAACAATTCACGCAACAGCGGGCGGAGACTCTTACGCAGAACGAAGCCGCCATTAACTACCACATCATCCAGCAGGGTATCGAGACGAACAAAGGCTTGCTGACGAACTTACTCCAGCGTTCAAAAGAGAACGAGGTAACGGGCGCGAGCAATGCTAATAATATCTCCGTCGTGGATCACGCGATCGCTCCAGAGGGACCGGTCGGTCCGAATCGTATGCGTGGCGTCATGATAGCTTTCCTGCTGTCGCTTGGTCTGGGTATAGGCCTGGCTTTGTTTCTTGAATACCTTGACGACACGATTCACTCTACCGAAGAGGTCGAACGCCTTTTACATCTGCCGGCGCTCGCGGTTATTCCCGCTATCGCTCCGGCGGCGCGCCGCAAAGCCCTGGCCGCTGCGCCCGGAACACTGCTAAGGAAAAACGGAAACGGATCTGCTTCCACTAATCCTGAGTTGTTAATGAACGTTGATGGCAGGTCGCCGCTGGCGGAATCGTACCGGCACCTGCGCACGTCTGTATTGCTTTCCACTGCTGGTCGCGCGCCCAAGGCATTGCTTGTAACTTCCAGTCTGCCAGGAGAAGGGAAGACGACGACGGCTGTAAACACCGCGCTTAGTTTGGCCCAAACGGGTGCCAGTGTTGTAATTGTGGATGCGGATATGCGTCGACCCCGGTTGCGCTCCATTTTTGGACTTGAGGCCAAGGCAGGCTTGAGTTCAATCCTCGCGAGTGAGATGACCGAGTTGGAGATGATTAGCGTAGTCGACCACGACCCGGTGAGCGATCTCAACATTCTGACCTCGGGCCCCATACCGCCAAATCCGGCTGAGCTGTTGGGCTCTGATCAAATGCGGCGACTGGTTGCTGCCTTGCAATCAAAATACAGTCATGTCGTCATCGACTCGCCGCCCATCGCATCGTTTACTGATGGCGTACTCATCTCCACGATGGTCGATGGTGTCCTGTTGGTGGTTCACGGGGGCAAGAGTTCGCGTCACGTTGTGCGCCGTTCGCGACAATTGCTGCAAGACGTCGGCGCCAGGATTTTTGGCGTCGTCTTAAATAACATCAATTTACAGACGCACGATTACTACTACTACCAGCGTTACTACAGCCAGAATTACTACAAGACCGATCCCGAGACCGAGGAGACCAGCCACGCTGCGTCCGCTTAATGAGCGAAGAGCAAAGGGCTAAGAGCAAAGGCCGGCGGAGCTAGCCATTTACCCTTGCCCTTGCCCTTTGCGCTTTGCTCTTCGCCCTTTGCTCTTAGCGCTTTGCTCTCTGCCCTTTGCCCTTTGCCCTCCAATGCGCATTCTGTTCGTTGCCATCGGCGAAAGCGTTCATACGGCTCGCTGGCTGAGCCAGATTGCCGATGAAGGTTGGGACCTGCATCTCTTCCCCGTTGAAGTCGGAATTCCGCATAAGGATTATCGGAATGTTACGATCCACTCCTACTATCGAGATCATTGGAACGGCAACAAAGCAGGGGTTCATCAGAAGGGGTTTTACTGGCCCCTACCGCGCGGTGTTGCTCGAATCAGGCAAATCGCTCAGCTAATTGCACCCCGTCGCGCTTCGCAAGCGGCCAGGCTTGCTCGCAAAATAAAATCGTTGAAGCCCGATATCATTCATGTTCTCGAAATGCAAAGCGCAGGTTACGTCGCACTTGAAGCCAGGCAGCAAATGAAGGGTGATCCCTTCCCGCCGTGCATCTTTTCCTGCTGGGGAAATGATCTGTTCCTTTTCGGCGAACAACCGGAACACCAGGGGCGCATAAGAGATTTCTTATCGGATTGTGATTATTTCATCGCCGATTGCGAGCGTGATTTGCCGCTGGCAGAGAAGTTCGGATTTAACGGCGAAACACTCGGAGTGTTTACTACAGCGGGCGGTTATGATCTGGAAGGCATGCGCCGCTTTCGCCAACCTGGTCCAACGTCGGCGCGAAAAGTGATCGCCCTTAAGGGCCACCAGACAATTCGCGGCGCCAATGCGCTCGCCGCTTTGCAAGCTTTTGAAAGTTGCAGAGATTTATTAAGCGGTTTCGAGTTGCGCGTCTTTTCCGCCAGCAACGAAATTCGCGAAGCCCTACGAAAGATTTCCCAAATCGAAGGTTTGCGCGTTACCGAAGTACGACAAAAATGTACGCATGAAGAAATGCTGGACCTGATGGGCACCGCGCGAATCGCGATCGGCGTCAGCAGCAGTGACGGTACACCCAACGCAATGTTGGAGGCGATGGTGCTGGGCGCTTTCCCAATCCAGTCCGACACTATCTCAACTGCCGAGTGGATCGAGGACGGTATGAACGGCCTGCTCGTTTCGCCTACCGATCCATCATCAATCGCCGCTGCTATCCGGCGAGCTTTGACAGACGACATGTTGGTCGATCGAGCGGCTGAGATGAACAGCGACTTAGTAGACGAGCGCCTCGACCTTAGCTTGATTAGACCGAAGGTGATTGAGCTTTATCGAAAGGTGGCCGCACAAGGTAAGAGAGCAAAGGCTTCGCGCGCTACACAATCGTGAGCGGTAGCTGAATTCAAACACCCACGGCAAATGGCCCAGGAACAACTCCGACACGTAGTCCTGACTAATCCATCTTTGCGCGGCCTGGAGTATGGAATGCTCCGGGATTTTGAAGATGAGATTGTGCGCCTGACAGGCGCTGAGCGGGTGCTTGCGCCAAGTCGAGCGTTCCCCGGATTTATTGGCGGGCGGCTGGCGCATGGAACACGATACAGCGGCCTGCGAAAGTGGGTACCCAAAGAGCATCACGATCTGAAAGCCGATGTTCTGTGGGTGGTCTTGATGGGACCGGAGAGTTTTAATCTCGACCTGTACAAAGGGTGGGACAGACACGTCGGACTTAAGATTCTTTATTTATTCGATACCTATGACGCGCAGTTGCCTTCGATTCGCCGCGTCCTGGACTCGACGAATTGGGACTTCACGTCTACTGCCCTGTATGGTTCCAGGTTTTTTCTTGAAGAGGAAACACAGCGGTCTTGGCACCTGGTGCGGCATGCCGTGAACTTGAATCGATTCCGTCCGGCACCCAGCGACCGGAGGGTCATTGACTTTTGTGCCTATGGCCGGCGCCTCGAACCGATTCATAAGACCATGCGCGAATATTGCGGCCGGAATGGAAAATACTACGATTACACAACCACGGCATTGGTCCAGTCAGATCTGGATCCTCGTGACCATTATGGGCAGTACGCCTGGCACCTCTGTCACGCCATCTTCAACTTTTGCTGGCCGATGGAGTTGACCCATCCAAGCAGAGCGAAAGCGCATAGCCCGATTACCTGTAGGTGGTTTGAGGCCGCGGCAAGCGGCAACGTGATCCTGGGCCAGGTACCGTTAGAACCTGGCTTTGCCAAACTCTTTGGACACGACGCAGTCATAGAAATCGATCAGGCAAATGGCGACCTTGCGGGACTTTTTGAGAGTCTATGGGAGAAACGTGAGTGCTATTTGCAGCGCGCACTCGTGCGTCGCCAGGAACTATGTTCCAACTGGAGTTGGGAATCACGCATTGGCGAAATCATGGAGGCCACCGGGCTAAAGCCTGCAAAGAGCGAAGGGCAAAGAGCCAAGGGCTAAGTGCCAAGTGAAAAGACAATTCAAGAGCGGGAAGGGCAGTCAGGAAGGGGACCCTGTCCCCGCTCAACTTTGGAATCCAACAATCATGAAGTCAGTGAGTCTTTAGATAATTTGAGCGGCACTACCTTTTCATGAATCTATCGCAAGTTGAGCGGGGACAGGGTCCCCTTCCTGACTGCCCTAACTCAGCTGACCCTTTACCTATACTTACACCTTTGCTCTTAGCCCTTCGCTCTTAGCCCAATCATGTCACTCGGTCGCAAAGTAACACACGCGGTTTCGTGGTTGGCCGTTGCTCAAGTGGCCCAGCGCGCGACCACATTGGTGGTTACTGCAATTCTCGCTCGGCGCTTGCTGCCAGAGGACTTTGGGTTGATTGCGCTCACCCTGCTGTCAGTTAACTTCATTTCCTATTTTCAGGATATGGGTTTGTCCGCCGCGTTGGTCCAACGCAAAGAGCTGGAAGACTCACATCTCGACACGGCCTTTTGGGTCAATGTCGGAGGCGGCTTGATTTTTGGGCTGTTAGGCGTCGCCTTGTCGCCGCTGATCTCGGCGATCTTCCGCGAGCCACGTCTGGTGCTGCTGCTGGCCGTCGCGATGATCACCTTGCCCATCAACGGGCTGGGATGGGCGTCACATTCCCTCTTGCAACGAAGGTTGTCGTTCAAACCGATCGCTATTATTGAATGGGTCAGCGTATTTTTCTCCGGCGTTACGGCTATTACATTGGCGCTTTTGGGAGTTGGTGTTTGGGCCCTCGTGGCGCAGAGCATTGTCGCATCTGCAGTGACCTCGACTGGACGCCTGATTGCCGCAAAATGGTTTCCCGGATTTTCTTTCAGCAAGGTACATTTCCGTGAATTGTTTACGTTCAGCTCTGGCGCCCTGGGTTATTTTCTGGTTAACCACGGCATGCGCAATATTGACAAGGCAATCATTGGCGGCGTCCTCGGCACCACGGCCCTGGGATTCTATTCGATCGCCTACAACTTGATTCTGATGCCGGGCATGACGATCTGCAGTTTGGTTGGGCGGGTAATGTTCCCGGCCCTCTCATCCGTGCAAAGCGATCTGGCGCGTTTTCGGCGCGCGTATCTGCGCATGGCACGGACGGTGGCCTTCGCTACCTTTCCGCTGATCATTGGCCTAGCTGCCACGGCAAAAATATTCATTACTACCATTTACAGCAACCGCTGGGCGGCTTCGGTTCCGTTGGTACAGATATTGGTCGTGATTGGCTTCTTCGAGGCAATAGCCATCTGGGGCGCGGCGGCCTGGGCTCTCGGCAACACGCGAATGAGTTTGATCTGCGCGATTATCTCGCTTGTTGTAATGACCATCGCTTTTAGTGTAGGCGTGCGTTGGGGGCTGACTGGTGTTGCCTGGGCGTACGTGATTGCGAGTCCCATTATCTTCCTACTGCCGCACGTTTGGACCAATCGCTTGATGGGACTAAGGTTCGGATCATTCCTCGAGGCGATTGCGCCGCCGTTGTGTGCTGCCGGCCTTATGGGGACAGCTGTTTGGCTATTAATTTCTGATGGTGTGAGATTGTTCGCCTCCAATTGGGCCAACTTGATCGGTTACATAGGTTTGGGGGCCGTGATTTATGCCTTCGCGATGTTAATGATGGCGATTGTTTATAGCCGGCAACATGGAATGCTGGCTTGGCTCGTCGGCCGTCACCTTTCAGAAATGGAAGTCCAGCCACAGGGGGCCCATTCTTGAATTCAGGAATCGATACCGACAATTCCCAGAGCTACTCCGTGAACGGCCCGGTCTACTCAACGAACGGTTTGTTTGATCTTCGTCTCGTTGCACGACGGCAAATTTGGGCGGCCGACGAACTAGTCAGAGTAGGAAGATGCTTGTTTTGTGGCAATGAGGACTGTCCCGAAGTGGCAATTCGTCAGGACGGCCTTGTAATTCATGAATGCTCTGTATGTGGGCTGGCATATATCGATCCACGACCCGGTCCTGAACAGCTTGCTCGCTATTACAGCGACGGCTACTTCAATGGCGCGAAGGACTTTTTTCAAAATAAAGACTATTGCCTTGAGCGCGATAACGCGATTCGAACTGAGGCGGTGACAGGCTATCGCGAAATAGTGAATCACCTGGATATCTCAGGCAAGCGCGTCCTGGACATCGGCTGCGCTTCCGGGGCTCTTCTTTACTTAATGAGAGAATGTGGTGCTGGTGAGGTGGTGGGAATTGACAGCGCCGCATACCCAATAGCGTTTGGGATCGAGAATTATGGACTTGATTTGCGGTGTAGCGATTTAGAGAATGCCCGACTGCCCGACGCACACTTCGATCTGATTACGCTTATCGATGTCATAGAGCATGTCGAAAATCTTCCGAGTCTCCTCAGCGAGCTTCGCAGAGTGCTAAGACCCGGCGGCCACGTGTTCATCGTCACCCCAAATTATTTGGGTTATTTTCTGGCGCGTGATAAATGGACTTGTCTGTACAAGGATTTTGAGCACTTGCAGTATTTTAGCGAACAAAGTCTACGTGAAGTTTTCAGAAGCGTCGGCATTCGTCTCTTGAAATTCTGGACGGAATCGGTCCCTTTCAGAACCTTTGGTTATCCGCATCTTTACAGGTCGGGGATCCATCGTTTACTGCATCCGCTCGTAGCCGCAAAAAACACTCTTGCGCAAACCAGGTACAAGCGAGCCATGGCTACTCAATTGTATGCCGGAAGCAATCTGATTGCAGTTCTTCAAGGAAAATGAAGTTCGCAGATTTTGGGAAGTCGTTTCCTCGATTCTTCACTGCCAAAGATCGCTTATCAAATAAGACTTTGAACACAAGAAACCACTTCTCAGTTTGGCCGGTTGAGGGCTGCCGGCAATGAAGCGAGAGCGAATTGTCCAGGCCTTCTTCTACAACAACCCGGACAACTATCCACCGATTATCAACGGCGCGCGGCTCCTGGCCGAAGCAGGATGGCGCGTCGAGTTGTGCTGCCGCGATGATGGTAAAGAGTGGAATGTCACATACCCCGAAGGAGTGAAGATCAAAAGGATCAGGGGCACTTCCGGAAGTTCGTGGCGAAACTATCTATCATTCTGCCGGCAAGCAATGGCCCAGGGGAAAAAGGGTGCAGCTGTTTTCGTGGGCCATGATATGCATGGTCTGGTACCGGCTCGACTGCTGGCAGCGCGCTATCGGCGGCCGCTCGTTTATCACTGTTACGATTATTCCGGCGACGGCTTTACACAAACCTTCGGAAGCCGCCTCGTGAAGAACCTGCAGTTTGGGTTTGCTCGCAAGGCTGATCTCGTGACCGTGCCTGACGAGGGCCTTGCTCAAATACTTTCCAAAGACCTGCACCTCAAGCGTCAACCAGTGGTGATGGTGAATTCTCCGCTCGATCAGCCGCATGACGGAGGAGCCCTGAGATGCGCCCTTCGTGATCGCGGCCGGCACTATGAAAAAATCGTCTTCCGACAGGGACGTATCGGGCGCGGTCATGCGCTCGAGGTAACTATTCGATCGATTCCCATGTGGGCGAATCGGAAATGGGGATTTGTGGTGATGGGAATCGGTGAGGCGAGCTATGTGGATTCGCTCAATGAGCTTGCGGCATCGCTGGGGGTTAAAGATCAGTTCGTCGCGCTTCCGCCAGTTACTTATGATCAGGTGCCTGAATTTACCCGCGATGCCGATGTGGGCCACGCGCTCTACGAGCCCATTCACGTCAATAACTTAAACATTACCGGCTCCTGCAAAATTCAGGAATACATGGCTGCCGGTCTGCCGTTGATGGTTTCAGATCGACCATCGCTAAGATCGCTGGTAGAAAAGCATGCGAGCGGGGTTGCAGCCGACGATAATTCGCCCGAAAGCATCGCGGCAGCAGTCAACAGTCTATTGACTAACCTGGAAGCATCCCACGAGATGGGGGCCTCTTCGCGGCGAGCGTTTGAACGGGAATTTTGCTACGAGAAACAGTTTGCGCCGGTGATACAGGCTATCGAACGATTATCAAAGCAGCTTGACGGGGGTTTTTAATCCACATCACTGTGGTTTTCAGCTCCCCAGGTATTCGCGCTTTTAGTGAAGAGTATGCGCTGCAGCTGCGCAAAGACTACGTTCTATACACATGAGTGGGAAAGTGATTATCGTTGGTTCCTTTGACTGGGAGGGCAGGCTCGAACTCTCCTACCAGCGAGCACTTGAAGCTCTGGATTTTAAGGTATTCCAATTTGATCTCGAAGCCGCGCGATCTAAAGTCACGCCACTGGGTCCCCTGGGCCGCAAGCTAATGGCGCATCTTGATTTTACTTCCTTAAATGCAAGAGCCAATCGACAGCTTTTCAGCGCCGCCAAAGCGTTCGATCCAGATCTGATCATCGTGTTTTGCAACCAGGCTGTGCGCGCCGCAACCCTGCTGCAACTTAAAATCTCTATGCCTGGCGTCAAGTTAGTGAATATCTTTCCTGATACCATGCATAACATGCGCGACCACGTAATACTCGCATTGCCGCTCTACGATCTCTTCTGCACGCATACTCGCGCAGCTTTGCCCTACCTTCGCCGTTTGGGGTGCTCATCGCCTTTCTATCTCCCGCTTGCGGCAGACCAATTCCTGCATTGTCCAATGACTCTATCAGGGTCCGATAGGGCGGAGTACGCATGCGAGTTGGTGTACGTAGGCAATTGGCGAGAGGAGCACGAAAATCTCTTTGGCGTGCTCGACAGCTTTGACCTGGCGATTTGGGGACCAGACGATTGGCGGAAGTATGCTCGCAAGAACGGTTGGGTCCGCGGTCGCTGGCGGGGAAGACCGTTGCTGACCGGAGCGGAGTACGCGAAGGCTCACTTGGCGGCCGACATTTGCCTTGACCCAATCGACCCGCTCAACATTCCATCTCACAACATGCGGCTTTTTGAGGTCCCCGCATGCGGAGCCTTCTCGCTTGTCACCAGAACGGAAGAGGTCCAGGAACTGTTTCAAGAGGACGAGACTGTTGTCTGTTTTGAAGGAGCCGACGAGCTGCTTGATAAGGTACGCTATTACAAAACGCGTCCCGATGTCAGGCGGCGAATTGCCCAGCAAGCGCATGATCACGTGGTCCATGGTGGTCACACCTACAAAGATCGGCTGCGAACGATAATGAAGGAATTAGCTTTGACATGACCGTCAGCCTAAATAGTTCGCAACCATTCGGTCATGGACCTGGAAAACTTACGGGTTTGATTTCATTGAAGGTTCCGATATTGCAGCAGAGGCAGCCTTGAAAATCGGTGTCGTAGTCGCTCATCCAACGCAGTTCGAAGGTCCGTTCTTCAGATATGCTGCGCGCGACGCTGCTCATGATATTCGCATCATCTACACTGACCTTTCCCGGAAGGACAATATTTACGATCCGGAGATATCAGCAAACGTCTCATGGGGAATTGATCTTCTCAGTGGATACCAGCATTCCTGGATGCCATCGAGCGGTCGAATGCGCTGGTTACGGAGGGACATCAAACATGAGAAGTACGATCTGCTAATCGTAAACGGTTATAGCAGAAGCGAGTATTTGCTGGCGGCTCTTTACGCGCGTTTTTTGGGAACACCGACGGCCCTGCGCCTTGACTCAGTACTGTTTGATCGCGCGTCCCGAACGAAACAATTCCTCAAGAAAATAATGTTTCGCGGCTTTACGCACCTGTACCAGCACTTTTTTGCGACCAGCACCCTCACCATCGAGTATCTACAACGATACGGTATCAAACGAGACCGGATCTCTCTCTTCTCCTATGCGGTTGACAATGACTATTTCAAAGAAAAATCCAGCCTGACCCCGGAGACAAAAGCGTCGCTTAGAACTCGATATAATTTACCTGGTGAAGACCGCATCATTTTGAGCGTAACAAAATTCAATGAACGGGAAGCGCCCTGGGACCTACTGAAAGCATTTTGCGATATGCCCAGGCCCAGACCGGTGCTGCTACTGGTTGGCGATGGGGACCAGCGCTCGTTGTTGGAGCAGCACGCGCTGAATCATGGCGCGGACGACGTTATTTTTGCCGGTTATGTTCCTTATCCGGAACTACCCGGGCTTTACGGCATCGCCACTATCTTCGTGCATCCGACCCACTACGAACCGTGGGGGGTGTCGGTGCAGGAAGCGTTGGCCTGCGGACTCCCCGTGATCGCTTCTTCCAGGGTGGGCGCGGGCTACGATCTCATTGAGCCTGACAAGAACGGTGCGATATATGATGTTGGCAATCCGCAAGACCTCGCAAATAAACTGATCCGCTTATTGGAATCAGACCGTCCGGATCTCGTGGTCCAGGAGAATGACCGCATCCTTTCGAAGTGGAATTACGATAGCTCCTGGAGAAATGTGATTGAAGCCACCAGATTAGTAGGCACGCCGCAGTGAATTCCGCCCTTAGACCATCAGGTAACGGCACGGGTGCGTGCGTGGCATGCGCAAGCCGGTCTTCCACCGTCCTGCTAAAAGATCTGAGACATGAATACACCACAAACGGACACTCCGCGGAATGGCGGTACTGCCTGATCGAATGTACACATTGTGGGCTTGGCTTCGTTGACCCCAAACCAACCTGGGAGTTGCTTCAGACTTTTTATGATTCTAGTTACGGCAACTTTGATGGTTCACACCGCGATCCCGCACGCGAAGCGAACTCCATTAAGTGCCGGGTTGCCAGGTTGCGTTCAGCCAACCCATCCGATGGGCCATCAGCATTATGCAGGACCGGACTTGGCATCCTTTGTGAATGGGTAACCGGAAGGACAACTCCATACACGCTGAGCATACCTCTGAGCCTCGGCCGGGACGCCTGTATGTTTGATCTCGGATACGGCTCAGGTAATTGGTTGCTCATGATGTCTGAGTTGGGATATCGAAACCTTCACGGTTATGACATCGACGCCAATACCGAGAATGCCTCGCGACTGCTGGGAAAGGGAGTCGAGGTGAGCAATGGCAGGTTCCTCGAGAATTCATATCGCGAAGGATCGTTTGACTGTGTGCGACTGGACCACGTCTTTGAACACTTGCACGAACCGGTTCAAGTCTTGAACAAATGCTGGGACATGCTGAAGCCTGGCGGCTACCTACTCATGAGTCTTCCTTGTAAAAACTCATGGAGCATGAAGTTGTCACTGGTCCATTCGCCGGCGCTTCAGCTGCCGAAGCACTTGTTTCACCACACCCAGGCGTCGGCCCGACTGCTTCTTGAAAACACTGGCTTTGAAATTCTTAAGATCCAGGCTTACTCGGTGGCGAGCCAATTGGCTGGAACGATAAATGAAACTTTAGCGGCACGACAGACCCGACCAATTCCGCCGGTTTTGTTTGAAATGCTGGCTCCGGCTTACAAGCTTTTCAGCGATGTAACAAAAAAGGGCGATTTCATGACTGTTTGGGTGAAGAAACTCGACAGTTAGTCGTACTGCAATCTTAAACATAACGATTGGCTCCTGAGCTCATAGAACAATGCAACTTAAGCCTCCTTTTCTAATGTCCCTGGTGGGGACGCTGTCCAAGGCGCCAAAACGCATCAGGTTTTCGCTCGCGTTATTAGCTTTTATCAACGTGGCAGTTCCAGCTGTTCTTTCTAACTATGACTATTCAGTAACTCAGTTAGTGTTAGCAATGATCTTATTGGATATATGTCTTTTCCCGACCTTTCGGTATGTGTTGGGTGAGAGCGGACTACCAATACTACCTATACTGTGTTTGGCATTTGCGGCCCAGTACGCACTTCCCGTTTTCTTTCAGGAGCAGGGCGTAATACTGAATGATGGCTTTCGATACCTCGACGAAGGGCCGGTGGTCGCAGCGCTGATCCTTTCAATCTTAGGAGTGGTCACTCTTCAGGTTGCTTATTACTCGCTCAATCACAGAAAGGCTGTGAAGCTTCTTCCCCATGTAAGTCTCCCCTTGAACCGCAGAAGGGCGGAAATCTTCTGCGTGGCGGTGTTCCTTCTGGCGCTGTTATTGGGGCGGGTGCAAGCGCTGCTTCCTGATCAAGTCCTCCTTCAGTTTTCATCAATTATCAGTCTGTTGCAAAACCAACTGCTGGTGGCCATCGGCATTCTGGCCTGGTTCGTATTTTCGGGAATTGGGAACCGAGTGCACAAGATTTTGCTTTACACCATCGTTGCCGCAGCTGCTGTAAAAGGCTTCACCACCACGATGATGGAGGCGATGATGACGCCACTCGCAGTCTTGTTCATATCAAAGTGGTTTTATACCAAGCGATTCCCGGTCTCTATGCTAATCGTCGTCGGAGTGATATTTCTCTTCTTGTCACCCGTAAAAAAGAACATCAGGACCGCTATAGTTCAGGACACGTCAGCGGCAGCTGAAACATCGACAACTGACCGCGCCACTGACTGGGTAAATCAAGCTGTTAGTTACTGGAGTGAATCTTTCTCAGGTAGGCGAGACCTGGCGGAATCAACATCAGATGCCAGCGTTCGCACCGATCTGATTCACACTTTCGCTCATATCTATTCCCTGACTCCTTCGGTCGTTCCCTATCAATATGGCGATACTTACCGCTATCTAACAATTACCTGGGTTCCCAGGATCCTATGGCCTGAGAAGCCAATCGCCAATGCTGCCAACAATTATTATGCCGTGGCCTATGACATATCCACGGAAGAGGGTGTCAAAACTTCATCGTTCGGAGCCACTCTAATGGGCGAGGGATACATGAACTTCGGCATTGCGGGCGTGGTAATCCTTATGGCCTTTCTGGGATTAGTCACTTCGCTGCTCGAGGATGTCTTTGCCGGAGCGCAATCGGGTGCCGGTGGACAAGCCATTTTCCTTGCAACCTTTGTCTATTTTTTGAACGGCATCGGTACCAGCGCTGAAATGCTGTTTGGCGCCCTGATTCAGAATCTCGTGGCGAGTTGCATTTTACTTTGGTGGGTGCGGACGCCGCCTTCCTCGCAGAGTGTATCGCACCTCCCTCTTATCCAGCCGGCGTCACAGGGATAACTCAACCGTTGATCCTGACTTTGCAGACTACAACTTTCGGCTCGTACGGCGGGATACCTACGTACAATCGCCTGGTGTGTCGAGCTCTCAATGACTTAGCAAGCTCGGCCGAGAAGCAAGTCCTGGTCATGACTGACACGTCGTCTGATATCTCAAATCACCATGGGGAATTGTCCACCCTGCAACTGCGGGCATTTTCACGGAAGCGCAGTGCATTCGTTGGTCAGGTTTTGCGGCTCGGCTTGACGAGAAGAATTGATCTGGCCTTGATTGGTCACGTCAATTACGCTTCGCTTGGATGGATTCTAAAACAGCTCCAACCACACCTGCGCTACGGTGTGATGCTGTATGGCATTGACGCGTGGCAACCGTTGAGCGGGCTGCGCGGACATGCTTTGAGACAGGCTGACTTCATGATCTCAATCAGCGAGTTCACGAAGCGAAAAGCGGTTGAGAGCAACGACTTGAGTGCGGAACGAATTCACCTCCTGCCCAATGCCCTGGAATGGACCGACGAGGAGAATCCGATTTCAAGACTCCCGAATTCAAAGTTCGGTGATGCTGCGACACTCTCCCGCGCAGCCGGACAGCCAATCGCGAGCACCGGCTTTACAATACTTTCCGTTTGTCGACTTGATAAGGACGAAAAATACAAAGGAGTTGACAAAGTAATTGAGGCTCTGCCTGAACTCTTAAAGAAAGTGCCGGATGTTCAGTATCTGGTGGTAGGTGGAGGAACCGACTTGGAGCGTCATAAAGAGCTGGCACGCAACGCCGGCATTACCGATCGAGTTCACTTCGTCGGTTTTATCGAAGAGGCGCTGCTGCGTAGTTGTTACCGAGACTGTGATCTGTTTGTCATGCCGAGCGCCGGAGAAGGGTTTGGATTCGTTTTTCTTGAGGCCATGAAATACGGCAAAGCAGTCGTGGCGGCCAACAGTGGAGGGGCGCCGGAAGTCGTAGCAGATGGTGTGACCGGCACTTTGGTCGAATATGAAAATGTGAAACAGCTTACCGACGCCATCGTCGACCTGGCATCCAGGGCAGGGAGACGAGCCCAAATGGGACGTGCGGGTCACGCGCGTCTGCTGGAGAAGTTCACCTACGAACCCTTCAAAGAAAAATTCACTGAGATCCTATCGCAAGAAATGCCGGCGTCAGCGCTGTATCGCATTCGGCGCGAGGTTTTGAATGCCGCAGGTGTTACGCATGTTTAGAGTTCAACGACTAGGTTCTGTCGATACCAACTGGGTCAGCGGAGCAGCTGGCTTCATCTCATTCTCACCCGGTTTCAACCGGGTGACTAAGAGCCGTTATGATTTTCCAACCGTTTCAACGGTTTCCGATTTTCTGAGAGGAGATAAACCGTTGAAACGGTTCGGAGGAAACTTTGTCGCCGTGATCACCCGGTTGAAACCGGGTGAGAATGAAATGGCGGGCCTCAGCGCATTCGTCTCCGCATGAAAGTCATCCTGGGGGTTGTCATCGTTTTTATGGGGGGCTACGGCACGGCTCATGCGCAACAAGGTAGCATCGCTTTGAACTGCTCGGGGACGAACGACACTTCAGAACTCAACCGAGTAATTTCCAGCTTCGGCTCAGAATCGCGTACCCTGAAATTACCGGCGCAGAATGTCGCTCGTTGTGCCGTAAGCCAGACGACCATCCCTGCCAACATTACTATAGACAACACGGACGGAGCTGGACTCACGGTTAACACGGGCGGAACGCTGACGATTCTGGGAGACATCATCAATCCCGCCGGTAAACAAATTTTTTTCAATGCTCTAGCAGGGCAGGGAACAGTCTCTTTCAAGGGAAACCGCTACCTCTCAGTTCTGAACCCGGAATGGTGGGGCGCCAAGACAACGAAAGATGACTCGCCGGCATTGAATGCCTGTTCCACCGCGGCCGCGACCTTGACGGCAGCTGACATTGATTTGGTTAATACCTATAACCTGGCTTCTACGTGGCAAGTCGGTGTGGGGGTTCCTTTCACGTACATCACTCTCCGGGGTCATGGTGCTGGTTCTAACGGTACTACTCTGAATTGGGTGGGGGCAACGGATGGATTGATGGTGAAGTTCTGGGCTAATAAGTACTCGAACATTGATCGAATCCGATTTCAGAATGGCGTTTCCTTTGGGCGGACGGTGGGGCTGCGATTCTCGGGACCGGGAACCGGAACACAATCCAACAACTTCAATATCGATAATTGCATCTTCACCGGCTTCTATTTCGGTTTGCAGGCAGGCGATCCCACTACGCAGGCGGCTTCCTCTGAATTAAGCTTTCGCAACGTAGCGTTCGATGGTAACGCTAACGGATTCGTGGGGCTTTCGACCGGAAACACACTGGTCATCACCTTTCTGAATTGCAGCTTTGCAAATAACAAGATCTCGGGTCTGCATCTGGGAAGCGCGTCGGATTGTCATATCTTCGGCGGAGGGTTTGGCGCGAACGGCACCGACATAACCGCCACTGGGTGGACGAGCACACTATCAGTAATCGGTGCTCGCTTTGAGATGGTCAATCCGGATGTGGCCCTAACGATTGGAGGGGTGGGAACAGTCGCGGTGCGTAATTGCACCTTTATGTCAGAACCCAATCAAATGCCGACTCATGCGATTATTCGAGGGGAAACTAACCTTACGCTTGAGAATAACTTCGTTGGTCGCGAAGGTGAGTCATGGATCTTTTATGACTACGGCACAGGCGGAAGCGGTAAGAATTATCAGTTTGTAGCGACCAGCAACATCGTGCGCGGCAAAGTGCTTTATATGCATCCGGACAACAACGCAATTGATGGATTGGCGACCCTCATCGAGGGCGTAAAGGGCGAAATCGTTTGGCCCAATCTTGTTACCGATGCAGTTGCCGGGCAGGGTCAAATGTCGAGAGGCGCTCTTAGGGTTAAGTTAACGCGGCGACGTAATACAAACTATTCCATTTCACTGGCGAGTGATGCCGACGAGCGGCTGCACTTCGCCAACAAGACAGTCGAGGGGTTCGATATTGTCTCGAGCGACAGAACGAGCAACTCAAATGTCACCTGGAGCGTGGCTAAGAACTAAAGCGCAAAGGGGTAAGGGGCAAAGGGCACAGCGAAGACGCTTAGCTCTTTGCTCTTGGCGAGTTTCTTATGTGCGGAATCTTAGGTCTTAGTTTTATCGGGCGGCGCGAAGACGCAATTGAGGCGGTCCAGCGCGGTCTGTCCACGATCATTCATCGCGGGCCGGATGATAGCGGATTGATAGCCATTGCCGGCGCCGGTGATAACCAGCAGGTAGTGTTTGGCCATCAGAGGCTCTCAATCATCGATCTCTCTATTGCCGGTCATCAGCCCATGCTGGATCCTCTGACTGGAAATTGGATCAGCTATAACGGTGAGGTTTACAACTTCAAGGAACTGCGACGCGAACTGGAAGGCCATGGCTGCGCCTTTCGCTCGAACTCCGACACGGAAGTGCTGCTGCATTCGTATCGCGTGTGGGGCAGGGAGTGTGTCAAACGCTGGCGCGGAATGTTTGCGTTGGCGATTTGGGACGAGCAGCGCAAGGAGCTGTTCCTCGCCCGCGATCGGCTTGGAATCAAACCGCTGTACTACTGTGTCACGAGCATCCCGACCGTGATGGGTGGGAGTAACACTACCTCACACGGGCAGGATGCACGTGCGACGTTTATTTTTGCGTCAGAGCTGCGAGCGATCCTGGCGACCGGATTGATCGAGCCGAGGCTTAACATCACGGGTCTCGATACCTTCCTGATGTTTGGCGCGGTGCAGGATCCACTGACGATAATCGATGGCATAAAATCACTGCCCGCCGCGCACACGCTCACGGTCAAACCGAACGGCGCCATCGAGCTTCATGAGTACTGGGACGTTGCCGACAAACGTGACACGGGCATCTTGCCCGTGATTGGCGTGGATGACGACTCAACGCCCCACGCGCGGGATGCCCGTGCCACACTGCGCGACACTCTGTCGGATGCCGTTCGTCTCAGACTTATCAGCGATGTGCCGCACGGAGTATTCCTTAGCGGCGGCATCGACTCTAGCGCTATCGCCATGCTGGCCCAGGTTGGTTCGGAAGATCCGGTCAAGACCTTTACGATTGGTTTTGAGGAAACATCTTTTGATGAAGGCGCGCAGGCGAAAGAGACCGCCCGCCAATTGGGAGTCGAGCACCATCCGATTCTGCTTACCGAAGCTGGAATGCTCGCCTCTTATCAGGAAGCGATCGGCGCGCTGGATCAACCGAGCATCGACGGCGTCAATACTTTTCACGTGTCGCGCGCGGTCAAACAGGCTGGCATGACGGTAGCGCTTTCCGGTCTCGGAGGTGACGAAGTGTTTTGTGGGTACGAGCACTTTCGCACCATACCGCGGCGTGAACATCTGCTCGAGAAGTGGTCGCAGGCGCCGTTCTTGCTACGACGCTTTGCCTCGGCACTGGTGCCTGGGAATGGCAGCGATCGCAATGTAAAGCTGCGCGCTCTGATCCTTTCAGAGTACGGTTTTCCGCATCCTTACTTCTTATCACGTACCCTTTTTCTTCCGAATCAAATTGCCGGCCTCCTCGATCCGGACGCCGTCGCCGGGATCGATTATGGCGATTGGGGCAAGCGCATGAAAACGATCGTCAACAGATCGCTTAGCTTTGATCCGCTTAGCCGCCTCTCGTATCTGGAGTTGAAGACCTATATCGCGAATACACTCTTGCGGGATACCGATGTGATGAGCATGGCCCATTCACTAGAGGTTCGGGTGCCGCTACTAGATCACGTTCTGGTTGAGCAGGTATTGCGAATTCCAGGCACGCAAAAGTTTGATGGAAAGACCGCAAAGCCGTTGCTGGTTTCATCATTGCCACAGTCGCTGCCCGAACGTGTGACCTCAGGACCAAAACGTGGTTTCGTATTGCCCTATCAAAAGTGGCTTTCGGGCTCACTTCGCAAACAAGTAGAAGCGTCACTTGCCGATCAGCCTAAAGCGCTGTCGGGAATAATTCAGACAAAGGCCGTCGATGCAGTGTGGCAGTCGTTTCTCGAGGGCCGCACCTCCTGGACGCGCCCGTGGTCGCTCTTTGTGTTGTATGAAGTGACGCGGCGGATTTTCGCATCGAGCGAAGTTAATCGAAGCAACCTCAAAGCGGTTGGGGTTGAGCAGAGAGATAGCGAAAGTGGCTTCACTTCAGTTGAGCCGACTGTTTACAGTTTGCGTTAACTTGTTCTCCCATCTAAATAGAGTCTCAATGACGAACAGTATGCAGTAGTTGAGAAGCCTGTTGGAACAGAAGGGGAGCCTGTCCCCGCTAAAACGTGGGGAAACCTCAAGACTAGCGAATCCATTAGTGCTGTCCAGAGTTAATTCAAATACCTGGTTGATTACCTGGGTAAGTTCAGCGGGGACAGGGTCCCCTTCCTGACTGTTCAATTGGACCTTTGACTTTACACTTGGAGAAGAATCGACTCATAAAAACTTTACGGGCCAGGGAACAGGATTGAAAATTCTGCACGTAATACCGCGTTTGTCATTTCGCTGCGGTGGACCAGTCAAAGCCGTTCTCGGCATGGCTTCCGCTCAGGCGAAAGCAGGATTGGAGGTACGAATCCTCTCGACGGATCATTGGTATGAGGGACATACGGAAATTCCAAACTGCGAGGTCAGAGTTTTCCCAGCGCCGATTGGTTTCTGGCAATGGTCACCATCATTGAAGAGGGCCCTGGTTGATGAAGTTGGATGGGCTGATGTAGTTAACGTACACACACTCTGGAGCTATGCGACTCTGGCTGCCTCTAGATCTTGCGCGGCGGCAAACGTCCCGTACGTGCTGCGCCCCTGCGGCATGTTGGATACGTGGTCGCTCTCCCAGAAATCCTGGAAGAAAAAGGTCTATGCCTCGCTGGTGGAAAGCGGAACCATAAATCGCGCAGGCGCCTTATGGTTCTCCAGTGAAGAGGAACGCTCGAGTTCCAAAGGCTTCAATTATCAAACCTCCGATTTCGTGATTCCCCTCGGCGTGACACTCACGGAATATCTCGAGCTGCCTGAGAAAGGAGAATTCCGCCGGCAATTTTTGGATGCCTGCAGCAAGCGAATTTTGCTCTTCTTGGGTCGCATTACTCCCGTCAAGCAATTGGATCTATTAATCAGAGCTTACGCCGATATCGCTAATAATTTCCCTGACGTTGTTCTGGTGATAGCGGGTCCTGACGAGGGTGGCCTCTCCGACCAACTAAAAATCCTGGCGGAGAGTCTCGGAATTCGGGAAAGAGTGATATTTCCCGGCGGACTCCAAAAAAACGAGGTGGTCGCTGCTTTAACGGACGCAGAAGTATTCGTCCTGCCATCGCTCCACGAAAATTTTGGCGTCGCAGCCATTGAAGCGATGGCCGCCGGGGTCCCTGTGATTGTGACCGATCGGGTAGGTCTGGCCGGATTTGTCAGCAGCGCCAATGCCGGAATTGTAGTCTCTTCCAATCAAGAAAGCCTCGCGATTGGCATCACACAACTTCTCAACAATCCGTCCGAGGCCAAACAAATGGGCGAGCGAGGACGTCAAATAGCACTCGACAAATTTACCTGGGATAAGATCGTCCCGCGAATCACTGAAGCGTACCAAACGGTTATTACGCGCGGTGAAAACGGGCACCGAAGAGTTTAGTCACATGTGCGGCATTGCAGGCTTGGTTAATTGTCCGAATGACGAGCGGTTGGCCGTGATGACCGATCTGCAGGCCCACCGCGGGCCGGACGATCAAGGCGTACGCTACTTTCCCGAAGAGAGTGTCGGCCTGGGCCATCGCCGGCTCAGCATCATCGATCTCTCACCTGCTGGTCACCAGCCGATGAGTAATGACGATGAAAGTATTTGGATCACTTTCAACGGCGAGATCTATAACTTCAACGAACTCCGCACCGGACTTGAACAACGTGGCCACCGTTTCAAATCAAAGAGCGACACGGAAGTTATCATTCGCTTATACGAACAGGATGGAGCGGACTGCGTTAAGCAACTCAACGGGATGTTCGCCCTGGCGATTCTCGATCGACGCCGAAAAAAGCTGCTGCTGGCGCGGGACCATTTTGGCATCAAGCCGCTTTACTACTATAGCCGCAACGGGCAGCTTGCTTTCGCTTCGGAGATAAAGGGGATTCTGGCGTCGGGCATTTATTCGCCGGACATCAACTGGCAGGGGCTCTATGATTACTTCACTTATCTGTATGTCCCCAGCCCGCAAACGATCTTTCGCGACATTCAACAACTGCCGCCTGCGCATCTGCTGGAACTGGACCTCGAGTCCCATGAGATGAAGGTGCGTCGGTTTTGGCATTTGCCTCGTGAATCAGCGAATGGCAACGGCAAAGCAGAAGACTATGAAGGGGCGAAGGCAAAACTCCGCGAATTGTTAAGCGACAGTGTGCGTCGTCAGATGGTTGCCGATGTGCCGGTTGGAGTTTTCCTCAGTGGCGGCGTCGACTCGCCGATACTAACCGGATTAATGGCCGAAACATCGCGCCAGCCGGTAAAGACATTTACAGTTGTGTTCCAGGGGAAAAACGTCGAGCTGTACAATGAACAGGCACAGGCCCGCGCGACCGCCGAGAAGTTTGGAACCGATCATCATGAAATTGAGGTGGACATCTCGCAACCCGTCGAGATGCTGAACCTCATCGATCACTTTGATCAACCTTTCGGTAATCCAACTTTTTACCTCATGTACCTGATTTCGCGTGCGGCGCGAACCGGCGCCAAGGTCGCGCTGTGCGGCGCCGGGGGCGACGAGTTGTTTGCCGGTTATCCGCGTTATCGGGCGATTGGTTTGGCAAAGTGGGCCCGCCTGCTGCCGCAATCGGCGCGGGGCGGAGCGCGGCGCTTGATGAACATGATGGCGGATGACTTCAGCTCCGCTACTTTGCGCCGAGGGCGCCAGTTCGTCGACGGTCTCGATTCTGACTTTGCACAGGAGTTTGTAAACTGGACTTACTTCCTCAGAGAAGATCAGAAACGATCTCTGCTTGTGCTTGAAACCCGAAACGGCGGCTTCCTTCGTTCGTCACGAATCGTTGACGAGGTGTTAAGGGAAGACAGCATCAAGGAGATTGGCAATCGCGCGCTGGCGGTTGATCTGCAAACCTTCCTGCCCGACAACATCCTGGAATACACCGATAAGATGAGTATGGCAGTGAGCCTCGAGGTGCGCGTGCCATATCTGGATTATCGCGTGGTCGAGCACAGCATGAGCCTGCCATTTCGTTACAAACTTCGTGGGAGAGACAGCAAGGTAATATTGAAAGAAGCCTTTGCGGATCTACTGCCGACTGCGAATGCAAAAGCGCCGAAGAGAGGCTTCAACTTTCCGCTCGCCGTCTGGATGCGTGATTATTTTGATAAGTACTTCGACGCATACATGGGTCGCGAGGAAATGAAGCGACAGGGAATTCTGGACTGGGAATACATTCAGTTACTGCGCGCCGAACATCGCGCTGGCAAAAACGACAATTCATATCCACTCTTTTCGCTAATCATGTTTGATATTTGGTATCGCAAATACATCAGCGGCGCCGGCATGCCCGAAATCAGCTTTGCTTAATCCACTCAAACAACAGGTCAAACAATTCTGGGAGGCGGCCCCTTGCGGCGCACTGGATGCCAACGCCGGCGAAGAAGGCTCGCTGGAGTTCTTTGAAGAAGTCGAGCGCCAGCGCTATACCGGCGACGCTTTCATGCACGAGGTTGTGGGTTTCGATCAGTGGGCCGGCAAAAAAGTTTTGGAAGTGGGCTGCGGTCTGGGCACAGACCTGTTACAGTTTGCTCGCGGCGGCGCCGAAGTCTACGGTATTGATTTGACTGAGAAGGGAGCCGGTCTTACCAGAAAGCGACTCGAGTTGTATGGCCTGCAGGGCCGGATCTCAGTCGGAGATTCAGAACGACTGCCTTTTGATAGCGACTATTTCGATCTTGTGTATTCCTGGGGCGTAATTCATCACACGCCAAACACTGAGGCCGCGGCGCGGGAAATCGTACGAGTGTGCAAGCCGGGCGGGCGCATCATGGTGATGCTTTATCACCGGCGCTCGCTGTTGGCGTTGCAGGCCTGGCTTTACTACGGATTGCTGCGAGGCAAACCGTTTCTGCGGCCCAGCGCGATCATTGCCGAGCGGCTCGAGAGTCCTGGCACCAAGGTCTACTCGACCAGCGAAGCACGGGACCTGTTCGATGGTGTGAAGAACATCCGCGTGCAAACGATTGTCACTCGCTATGATTTGCGATTGGGACGCAGATCGTTTCTGCCGTCGTGGCTGCGATACCTTATACCGCCGCAACTGGGGTGGTTTTTGGTTGTGAATGGCGTGAAGGGATAGGACTTTGGTCTTGGGTCTTAGGCCTTTGATTTTTATGATTGCACCGGGTTCCTGGACTTGTAATCCAACACCCAAGACCCAAGATCAAAGACCCAATCGGAGGTTTAGTGACGAGAGTTAAAGCAGCAATTGTCGGAGCCGGATTAATCGCAGGGAAAAAACATATCCCGGCATTCATGAAGCACCGCAGCAAGGTCGAGCTGACAGCGCTCTGCGACCTCAATCAGGAAGGTGCGCGGAAACTGGCCACCGAGTTTGGCGTCCCGCGCGTGTACGCCGACATCGGTGAGATGATCGAGAAAGAGAAACCAGACCTCGTCGACATTTGCACTCCGCCACAGACACATGTCCGGCTCGCTATTGAAGCAATGAAGCGTGGTTGTCACGTGCTGATTGAAAAGCCGATGGCCTTGACTGTAGCTGAATGCGATCAAATCGTAGACGCTGCTCATGAATACGGAGTCAAGGTTTGCGTCGGGCACAGCGACCTCTTCTATTACCCATTCATGGAGGCGCGCGAACTGGTAGCGAAAGGGACGATTGGCGAGCTGCGTGGTATGCGGATCTTTCTTTCGACCCCAACAAACTACATGACCTCGCAAGAGAATCACTGGGCGCACAAACTTCCCGGCGGCGTCATCGGCGAAAGCGGTCCGCACATTGTCTATATGACTTTGGCTTTCATCAATCCTGTGCGTCGCGTCAGCGTCGATGCTTTGAAGATTCTGGACTTTCCCTGGTCAAAATATGATGACTATCGGATCAATCTGATCGGTGATAAAGCAGCCTGCTCGGTCACCTTGTCGTATACGACCGACCAATGGGCTGCGCGTGTCGATTTGATGGGAAGCACCGGTATTCTTAGTCTGGACCTGGAAGGTATGTATCTGGTGAATAGTCGCCGGCCAACTTTAAAGGCGGTGCCGGTTGCGCTTTCGATTCTGAGTGAATCGGGACAGATCGTTCAAAACCTAATGGCCAAGGGGATGAGACTTGCTGCCGGAAAATACGACAACACACACGACATCATCGTGAGTCGTTTTGTCGACGCGATTGCCAACGACACACCATCGCCGGTCAGCGCGGAAGAGGGCAGGGAAGCAGTGCGCGTGTTGAATATGATCGTGGACAAACTTCAGCAGAACGAGCAGCTGAATCATGAAACAATGGGAGCTTGAGATTAACCAACAACGATGAGCCCTGCAAAAAAAGCGTTGATAACCGGTATCACCGGTCAGGACGGAAGCTATCTGGCGGAACAGTTGCTCGACCTCGGTTATGAAGTTCATGGCCTCGTGCGTCGCGTGGCGCTGGAAATGCCTGAGCACCGCACCGAGCGGATTGCCCACTTGCTGGACCGCATCACCCTGCACCCGGCAAGCATGGAAAGTTACCCGAGTATTTTTCACCTAATCAGCCGGCATGAATTTGATGAGTGCTACCATCTGGCCGCGCAAAGCTTTGTCGCCGAGAGTTTTCGCGACGGCTTCTCGACCATGAACATCAACATCAACGGCACGCATTACATGCTGGCGGCGCTGCGCGAATTGCGGCCAAAATGCCGTTTTTATTTTGCCGGATCGAGTGAGATGTTCGGCAAGGTCCGCGAGACGCCGCAACGCGAGACGACACCTTTTTATCCACGCAGTCCCTACGGCATCAGCAAGGTCGCGGGTTTTGAATTGACGCGTAACTATCGTGAAGCCTATGACATGTATTGCGTCAGCGGCATTCTCTTTAATCATGAAGGCCCGCGCCGCGGTTTCGAATTCGTGACGCGCAAGATCAGCGCCACCGTGGCGCGCATTAAACTGGGACTGGCTACAGAACTGCGACTGGGAAACCTGGATGCGCAACGCGACTGGGGTCACGCGAAAGACTATACGCGGGCAATGCATCTGATGATGCAATATCCCGAAGCTGATGATTACGTGGTGGCCAGCGGAGAGTCTCACAGCGTGCGCGATTTTTGCGAGCGGGCCTTTGGCGAAGTCGGGCTCGACTATGAAAAGTACGTGAAGGTCGACGAGCGGTTCTATCGCCCGGCAGAGGTGGATCAATTGGTCGGCGACTCTACCAAAATTCGCAAGCAACTGGGCTGGCAGCCCGAGTACACGTTCGAGCAATTAGTTAAGGAAATGGTCCAGGCGGATTTAGAGAGCATCGAAAAAAGTCGGCAGTAGGCAGAAGGAGCCGTAAGCAGCCTTTTTCCTGCTTTATGCTGGGATTGTTCGACCATTTCTCTTTTTTGATAGGATAGATGTATGGCTACCGAACTTCAGCTTGATCAAATGACAATTGAAGAGAAGCTTCGGGCGATGGAGGCGATCTGGGAAGATCTTTGTCAGCATGACGCTGTGCCGGTTCCCCAATGGCACAAAGACATTCTCGATAGCCGACGGCGGCTTATTGACGAAGGCAAAGCTGAATTCATCGACTGGGAAACGGCAAAGAAGCAGATCAAAGACCTAACGTCGTGAATATTGAGATTCTCGAACAAGCGCGAGACGACCTTGTCGAGGGATTCGAGTTTTACGAACAACAACGAACCGGCCTCGGGTCTTACTTCTTGTCTAACCTATACGGTGATATTGAATCGCTCCACCTCTATTGCGGGCTTCACGAAACGGCCTTCTCTGATTATTTCCGACTTTTATCGCGTCGATTTCCATTTGCGGTTTATTACACTGTCGAAGAAGACGTGGTTTCGATTCATGCAGTCATAGATTGTCGTCGTGACCCCGCGTGGACGCGTAACCGTTTGGCGTAGCTTGCGAACAAGCATCGCTACTCAGATTCTCATTAGTTTTTTGGGTTATTTTTTCCAATGATCATTCTGGGTATTAACGCATATCACGGTGACGCCGCAGCGGCGATCATTCGTGACGGTAAACTGATTGCCGCCGTTGAAGAGGAGCGCTTCAATCGTTTCAAGCACTGCGCAGGCTTTCCCGCAGAGTCAATTCGTTACTGTTTGCGCGCTGCGGGTGTTGAAATCGAGGCCGTTGATCATATCGGAATCTCGCGCGACCCTTCGGCCCACTTGCACAAAAAAGTTTTGTTCGCGGCAACACGGGCGGCGAAACAGATGGCAGGAGGCAGACGGCAGGAGGCGGTAGCGACCATAGAAGGTACAGGCGGGGAAAGCGGCAATGGAAAAACAGGCGGCACGGGCAATGGTAATGGCGGGATCTTTTCTCAGATCAGAGACCGGCTGGCGAATGCAGCGAAGGTGCGCGATCTAAAAGACGAGTTGGCGACGGCGCTGGGCGTGTCACGGAAGAGTATCAATGCACAGTTTCATAATATCGAGCACCATCGCGCGCACTTGGCGAGTTCGTTTTTTGTTTCGCCATTCGAACGGGCCGCGTTGCTTTCCATCGACGGGTTTGGTGACTTTATTTCCACGATGTGGGCGGAAGGATCAGGTAATTCGATAGAAGTGCTGGGTCAGGTTGAGTATCCACACTCCACCGGTATCGTGTACACCGCGACTACGCAATTCATCGGCTTCCCTCATTATGGAGACGAGGGCAAGGTCATGGGTCTGGCTCCCTACGGCAAGCCACGCTTCATGGAAGAGTTTCGCGACATTATTTCCACCAGCGAAGGTGGGCAGTTCCGTCTGAACCTTGATTATTTTCGCCATCATGCAGAAGGCGTCGATATGACCTGGGACCAGGGCTCGCCGGTTATCGGGCGAATATTTTCCGATGAATTCGCGCGCCGCTTTGGGCCGCCGCGAACGGCCGGCGCACCGCTAACCGATCGCGAAAGAGACATTGCCGCCAGCCTGCAGCTGCGACTTGAAGAGGTCGGATTTCACATCCTGAATCACTTGCACGAGCACACTGGGCTCACGGATCTCGGCTTATCCGGTGGAGTCGCTTATAACTCAGTGATGAATGGAAAAATTCTGCTTAACACACCTTTCCAACGTCTCTACATCCAACCGGCAGCCGGCGACAGTGGCACTGCTCTGGGTGTTTGTTATCAGATTCATAACGGCATACTTCACGGCGAGCGCGGCGAAGTAATGGAAGGCGCCTACACCGGACCCGAATTCTCCAATGAACAGATCGCGACGGAATTGAGAGAGTCGGATCTGATCTTTGAAACCTATTCAGATACCGAAGTGACCCAACGCGCGGCCCGAGATATCGCTGACGGCCTGGTGGTGGGTTGGTTTCAGGGGCGCATGGAATTTGGACCCCGCGCTTTGGGTAATCGCTCGATCGTGGCTGACCCGCGGCGCGCCGAGATGAAAGAGATTCTCAACGATCGTATCAAGAAGCGGGAGCCCTTTCGCCCGTTTGCGCCCTCAGTGCTGGAAGAGCACACCGGTGACTATTTCGAACAGACGCATCCAGCGCCGACCATGTTGATGGTCTATCAGATCAAACCCGAGCGACGGGCTGAAATTCCCGCGGTAACACATGTCGACGGATCGGGACGTCTGCAGACGGTTTCGCAGAGTCTGAACCCGCGCTATTACCAGTTGATTTCTGATTTCCACAAACTAACGGGAGTGCCCATTGTCCTCAATACCTCCTTCAACGAAAACGAGCCAATCGTTTGCAGTCCAAGAGAAGCGATCAACTGTTTCTTAAAAACACGGATGGATGTTTTGTACGTTGGAAATCATGCAGTGCGCAGAAATTTGAAGCGACACGGGTAGCAGAGAATATCCGCAGATTACGCAGATTTCACAGATTGATCAAAACGATAAAGTGTTTGGTCGCAAAGCAATTTAGTGAGAGGCCACTCTCTTAGATTCTATTTGCACCCGCGTAATCTGCGAAATCTGCGGATAGATTTCTTGCCGTTCCTGGAGAACCTTAACTGATGCGAATACTTGTAACCGGTGGGGCGGGCTTTATCGGCTCGCACTTGTGCGAACGGCTTCTCAATGAAGGTCATGAAGTCATTTGCCTGGATAATTTTTTCACCGGCAGGCGCGAGAACATTCTGTCTTTACTCGACAATCCGCGGTTCGAGTTGTTGCGCCACGACGTGATCGAGCCGATCCTGCTGGAGGTCGATCAGATTTACAACCTCGCTTGTCCCGCTTCGCCGATTCATTACCAGTACAATCCGGTGAAGACCGTCAAGACCAGTGTTATGGGCATGATAAATATGCTCGGCCTGGCCAAGCGGGTCCGGGCGCGGATCCTGCAGGCGTCCACCTCGGAGGTTTATGGTGACCCGCTGGTCCATCCACAGCCCGAAGAGTACTGGGGCAATGTAAATCCCATCGGCCTGCGCTCGTGTTATGACGAAGGCAAGCGCATTGCGGAGACGTTGATGATGGATTACCACCGCCAGAATAATGTGGACACGCGCATCGCGCGCATTTTCAATACCTATGGACCGCGCATGCTGGAAAACGATGGGCGCGTGGTTTCGAACTTTGTAGTCCAGGCATTGCGCGGTGAGTCCTTAACTCTCTATGGAGAAGGAGACCAGACGCGCTCTTTCTGCTATGTCGACGATCTGGTCGAAGCTTTGACACGACTCATGAACGCAGATGATCTGCATGAGCCGGTGAACCTGGGAAACCCCGGCGAGTTCACGATTAAACAATTGGCAGAGGAAGTGGTGCGCATCTGTGGTTCAGCTTCGGGGGTCACCTATATGCCGCTGCCGCAGGACGATCCCAGACAGCGAAAGCCGAACATCAAACGCGCCCAGGCACTGTTGGGTTGGAATCCCACGATTCCGTTGCGGGAAGGGCTTGAGAAAACGGTGACCTTCTTTAGGAGCAGGGAGCTAAGGGCCAAGAGCTAAGGCAAAGAGTTCTGCCCTTGGCGCGGGGCTCTTGACGCTTTGCCCGTCGTTCAGAGAAATTTGAGAGTTCTTCTGCTCAACCAATGCTTCTATCCTGATGTCGTCTCCACGGCGCAGCACCTCACCGATCTGGCTGGTGGGTTGGCCGGCAATGGCCATGAAGTGACAGTGATCGCCGGCGATCGAGGTTACGATAATCCGGCGAATCGATTTCCACGACGCGAAGTCTGGAAGGGCATCACGATAATTCGGATACCTTCGCTCGCGCTTGGCAAACAATCCAAATGGCGCAGGGCAATAAACTTCGGGAGCTTCCTTCTGATTTGTGCGGTGCGACTTTTAATGTTGCCAAAGTTCGATGTAGTGGTCTCTTTGACCTCGCCCCCTTTGATCTCTTTCCTTGGTTCGCTCTTTGTCAATTTAAAAGGCGGCAAGCTGTTGTTCTGGGTCATGGACTTGAACCCGGATGAGGCGATTGCGGCCGGCTGGCTCAAAGATAATTCGCTGACTGCGAAGGTCCTCAGACGGCTGCTTCAACACAGTCTGGTACATGCCGAAAAAGTCATCGTCCTCGACCGCTTTATGAAGAGTCGCATCATGCAAAAGGGTATTTCGGAAGACAAGCTGGTTACGATCGCACCCTGGTCTCATTCTGACGAGGTCAAATACGACGCCGGCGGAAGGCTTTTTTTTCGTGCTGCTTATGGCCTTTCCGAAAAGTTCGTTGTAATGTATTCCGGCAATCATAGCCCCTGTCATCCGCTGGACACTCTGCTTGAGTCGGCCGACAGGCTGGCAAAGAACTCTCAAATCGCCTTCTGTTTTGTCGGAGGCGGCAGTGAGCAAAACAAAGTCAAGCGGTACGCTCAGGAACGCGGCCTCGAAAACGTACATTGTCTGCCCTATCAACCGCTCGACAAATTAGCAGGTTCGCTTTCGGCGGCCGATCTCCATGTGGTAGTGATGGGAGATCCTTTTGCAGGAATCGTTCATCCCTGCAAAATCTATAATATTCTCGAGGTCGGGTCGCCGTTTCTATACATCGGTCCGACCGGTAGCCACGTTGTGGATCTGATGTTAAGCATGGAAGACAAAATAGTGGCCCGCGGCGTGCGGCATGGCGAGGCAGAGGCATTGACGCAATTCATACTGGAAAGGTCGCAGGCGACGCCGGGATTTCGCTCGGCTGTCACGACCTCGAGTTTCTCCAAAGAGGCCTTGCTGCCACAGGCGCTAAAACTCATAGAATCGCTTGCTGTCGAGAAATCGACCACTGAACCTGGCCTGGCCAAGGCGAACAAACAACCGGTCGCGCAATAAACTTAATCCAGGAAAATCATTGGGATGAATATGGAAAGACAAACCAGAGTCCTCGTCACCGGAGCCGGTGGATTCATTGGTCATCATTTGACTCGCTATCTGAAAGAGCGCGGGTACTGGGTGCGTGGTGTCGATATCAAAGAGCCTGAATTTGAACCGACTGAGGCTGATGAGTTTGAGCTATTGGATCTCTCGCGGTCGGAGAATTGCTTAAAGGCCACGAAGGACATCGACGAGGTTTACGGCCTGGCTGCAAATATGGGCGGGATCGGCTTCATCGAGAGTAACAAGGCCGTTATCGTTCGCGACAACACGCTGATCAACCTGCAGACGATTGAAGCATCACGAATCAACCGGGTAAAGCGTTATCTATACACTTCCAGCGCCTGCATCTATCCGGGCTATCTACAAAACGAGACCGACATCGCGCCCCTGAAGGAAGAGGATGCCTATCCGGCCGCAGCCGAAGATGGTTATGGCTGGGAAAAACTTTATATGGAACGCGTCTGTCGCCATTACACGGAAGATTTTGGTTTGGACACAAGGGTGGTCAGATTTCATAACATCTTTGGACCACTGGGAACTTATGACGGTGGACGAGAAAAATCTCCCGCCGCGATCTGTCGCAAAGTAGCCCTGGCTGACGATGCAGACGAGATTGAAGTCTGGGGCGATGGTGAACAGACGCGCTCTTACTGTTACATCAGCGATTGTGTCGAAGGCATATACCGCTTGATGAGAAGCGATTATCGTGAGCCGCTCAATCTGGGCCAGGATCGAATGCTCTCAATTAATGAGTTGGTGGATATTGTGGCCCACATTGCGGGAAAAAAGATTGAGAAACGCTACGATCTTACCAAGCCACAAGGCGTACGGGGACGGAATAGCGACAATACCCGCCTGAGGCAGGTCCTCGGCTGGGAACCAAAAGTTTCACTGGAAGAGGGACTGGGGACGACTTATAGCTGGATTGCCGCCATGCTTGAAGATCGCAAGCCGGCCCTACAGGAAGCTAAAGCCTAACCGGCAGGGACAAGGATCAACCGTGAGAGTGAGCCAACTTTGAAAATTCGTCCCTCAGTTGGAGGCCTTCTTTGAATACGTTCTTCGCCCTATTCTTAATAGCCCTGTTCGCCTCACTGGCGATCACGCCGTTGGTGCGCCGCCTGTGCGAACGGTTCCGATTGCTGGACGTCCCGCTTGACGAACGAAGAGTCCATACAAAAGCAATACCGCGGTTGGGTGGGGTGGGAATCTATCTCTCAGTTCTGATTGCCTTGTCGACTTTGCCACTTGTCGACAATTTATTTACCGAATCTCTGCATGCCTACCGATCGCAATTCTTCATGATCCTGATCCCGGCGACACTGGTTTTGTGTCTCGGGATGTATGACGACCTGCGCGGCGCTAACGCTACTTTAAAGTTTGCGGTGCTGGGAATGATCGCAGCTTTGTTTTTCTGGATGGGTGGCAGGATTGATGCTTTTGCAATTCCTTTTGTTGGGTCCGTTCATCTTCCTTCGACGCTGTCGTTCGTGGTCACTATCTTGTGGCTGGTAGGCATAACCAACGCCTTCAATTTGATCGACGGCATGGACGGGTTGGCATCGGGTGCGGCGCTGTTCTCTTCATTGGTAATCCTCGTGGTGTCCCTGGCTGGTGAGAACCCTTTGATGATCGTGGTCGCCCTCGTTCTTTGCGGGGCGCTTTCAGGTTTCCTCCGCTACAACTTTAATCCGGCCTCGATCTTTCTGGGTGATTCAGGAGCTTTGTTTGTCGGTTTCACGCTGGCGGCACTGTCGGTCGTCGGGACGCATAAAGCCAGCACGGCCGTTGCGGTGATCACACCTATTCTGGCATTCGGCCTCCCGCTTGTTGATACGAGCGTGACGTTGGCACGACGTCTGATTAGCGGACGACCGGTCTTTCAGGGAGACAGCGAACATATTCACCACATGTTGCTGGCTCGCGGTTGGTCGCAACGGCATGTCGCCATGGTGCTGTACGGTGTGTGCGCCGCGTTCGGCCTGCTCGCCATGATCTTTACCAAGACCTCGTCGCCATTAATGGGCTTCGTCCTTTTCGTGGTTGTGGTGGCGGTAGTGTTTGCGGTTGGGCGATTGCGTTACCATGAGATGGACGAGATCAGAGCGGGCGTGAAACGGACCGTCGGCGACCGGCGTGTCCGAGTTGCAAACAACATAAATGTGCGCCGGGCCAGTCTCGCCCTTTCCAAGGCTGCGAATCTTGGTCAGCTCTTTCACGCCATCAGCCAGATGCTCGCATCCGGTGAATTTGTTTATGCCGAGGCCCGCCTAGGGCAGGCAGGCGATGCTGAAGATAATGAAAGAGCATTCGCTAACGCCGGCGGCAACCACGCAATGAAGCGAGCCGAACTGTGTAATGGCCGAATCTCGTGGTCATGGGGACGGGATGGCATAGAGTCTGACGAGGTAGTCGGCTCGCGAAGATTCTGGTCCGTCCGCCTTCCGCTTTGCACTGACAGGGGTGACTGGGGTTGGATCAATTTGTATCGAGAAGTTGAGGCCCCGCCCCTGCTGGTCGACATGAGTTATCTCTGTGATCTCTTTCGCCGCGAACTATCCGACGCAACGGAACGAGTTCTGGCAGCCCCCAAGGCGCGCGCCGGCGCACCAAGCCTCGGCATGAGCGTCAGTGCCGGAAAACTCAGCAATTGAATAGCGCGTCCGCAGCTACTTTGGATAATCCATTGCGTGCCGGCGCGACCCAGCGCATCGCGAATTTTCTCAGCCAGGCGATCTTTATTGCGGTCCTGCTCTTAATGGTCCTGGCCGCCATTGCCTATGGCGGTTCAGATCCGTTATGGAAAGCTTTTTTTACCGCCGCGATTTTCGGGGTAAGCATTTTCGCTGTCCTTGAAATCGCCCTGAGCAATTTTCTGAAGCTGCCCTGGCTCAGGATCCTGCTGCCGGTTTTTCTGTTGGTTGTCTTCTCAGTCATTCAAAGCCTGCCGCTATCTTCTGCCGGTCCGCCTGGTTCGGGAATTCAATATCCATTTTGGAATGCAATCAGCGCCGACCCGTACGAAACAAGAATATTTGCGTTTCAGCTCTTGGCTTGGGCTTTGTTGGCGGGAATATTGTTTCGTCATGCGGCCACAGAGCGCCGCCTGCGCATTCTGATTCACACCATCATCGGTATCGCAGTCGCAAGCGCTGTTTTTGGTTTAGTACGGCAGACGACGCAGCATCACCCGGGGTTCTTGTTGCCGCTACTATTGCCTGAGCAGGGTTATGGTCAGTTTATCAATAAGAACCATTTCGGCTACTTGATGGAAATGGGATTGGGGCTGTCGCTGGGATTGCTGGCGGCGGGTGGAGTCCAACGTGACCGGGCGCCAATTTATCTTGCCGTCTTGCTGCCAATCTGGACTGCGTTGGTGTTGTCTAACTCCCGTGGAGCAATACTTGGGATGTTAGTCCAACTGGTGGTTATCCTCCTCCTCTTTCCCGTCGTGGTTCGAGACAACCGTCTCCGTTCAGGCAAGGCCTGGGCCTTTGTTACATCACCTATCGTCCGCCTGACGTTGATTGTCAGCTTGATCTTATTTTGTGTCTTGGGAGTAATTTGGGTAGGCGGCGATCGGCTCGCCAGCAACATCGAAGCTGCGCGCCTGGAGTTCGCAGCGCCTGAAGAGTCTCGAGTAGGAGTTACTCGCCTTGAGATTTGGCAGGCGACGATTCGAGTGTTCCAGGATAAGCCTTTAACCGGCGTGGGCATGGGTGGCTATTGGGCGGCCGTCCCGCTTAAGCACGACGCGGCGGGCAGCATGACGCCGCAACAAGCCCACAACGATTATCTGGAACTATTGGCCAGCGGAGGAATTGTTGGCCTTGCAATCTTCTTGTGGTTTGTCGTTCTTGTTTACAGGGAGGCACGGGTTAACTTGCAATCACCCCTGGGTTTTCGCCGCGCATCTTGTTTTGCGGCCTTAATCGCAATCGCCGGAGTCGCGGTTCACAGTCTGGTGGATTTTGGTTTGCACCGCATGGCAAACGCAATGATATTTGCCGCTCTGATAGTTATCGCGACGGGTAAAATTAGTACTGAAGCAAAAACGCTGGACGCAAATGCAAAGAGTTAGAACTTTAAGACATCCAGCTGTTGCTGTTCTTATTGCATCGCTGCTCTGCCAGGGCACTATGGCGCTGCCGCCACAAGACATTGCGAGTGGAGGTGGCCAGGGACAGGACATTATGGGCGGCGCCGCAGTCATTTTTAAGCGGCCCCAACGGTTGCGCGATCTGGTCGGCGGAGCCAGCATGGCGATAGTCAAGAAGAGTAAACCAGCCCGGCATACTGAACCGACTGAGATAGCAAAGAACAATGGCCGGCGACCACCTCGCGAGAAGCCTGTCGGTACCGAACCCCCGGTTGCCACCCTTTCCGATGCGGACAAAGGGGAAGCTTTCAAGAATCAGGGCAATAACTACTACGGCCTGGGCCAATACGACAAAGCCGTCGAGGCTTACTTGAACGCGTTGAAGTACGCACCAAACGATCCGGACATACACAACAACCTCGGAGCTACATATCTTAGTCAAAACCGCAATACCGAAGCCTCTCAGTCTTTCAAGAAAGCCATCGAGCTGAAGCCCGGAGATCCAGAATCATATTTCAATCTGGGAGTTGCCTATACCGCTCTGGATAAGCTTCCGGACGCAGTTGAATCTCTGAAGCGGGCTGTTCAATTCAAACCGGACTGGGCCGATGCCTATAACGTGCTCGGCGATACTTACCTGACCATGGGTAAGTATCCCGAAGCCGCACAGGCCTACAAGGATACGGTTCGGCTACAGCCTGATAATGCGGGAGCCTACAGCAACCTGGGGTTCGTAAATGATCAATTGGGTCACGCGACGGAATCTATTCAGGCTTTGCAAAAAGCGGTAAGCCTCAAACCCGACGATTCGATTGCCGTTAACAATCTGGGTGCCAGTTTGTATAAGGCCGGCCGGTATCAGGAAGCTGTCGAAGCCTTCAAGCAGGCGCTCAAGCTCAAACCCGGCGATCCCGAAATCCTTAATAACCTCGGCGAAGCGCAATCAGTTTCCGGACAACATCCGGAGGCAATCAAAACATTCAAGCTCGCTCTGAGTGCTCGACCAGATCTGCCGGATGTTCACTACAACCTGGGTAATGCCTATTATCTTTCCGGGAATATTGACGACGCGCTGGCGAGTTACCGCGAGGCGATCAGGGTCAAGCCCGATTACGCGGACGCTTTTACGAATAGCGGGACCGCGCTGACCAGCGTTGGGAAGTACGAAGAGGCTATTACGCAATTCAAGCAGGCTATTTCGAAGAAGCCGGATAACCCGGTAACTTTTAATGATCTGGGCTATGCCTACTATAAGCTGAACCTGGCGGCGGAATCGATTGCTGCTTACAAAGATGCGTTGCGCCTCAGATCGAATTACCCAAAGGCTTTGAATGGCCTGGGCGACGACTACAATCAGCAGCACCGGTTTGCGGAAGCAGTTGAGGTGCTCAAGCAGGCAGTTACCGCGCAACCCGACTACACCAACGCACACTACAACCTTGGAAATGCTTACTACGGATTGCAAAACTATAACGGCGCGATCGATGAACTGAAGATTGCTGTCCAACAAAAGCCGGACTTTGCTCAGGCTTATCGGAATCTTACTGCTGCGTACTACACGGCTGGGCGTTTCAATGAGGCCATCGAAGCAGGGGAAAAAGCCGCAAGTCTTCAGCCGAAGGACACTGAAGCCCAAAAGAATTTGGGAAACGCATATTTTCGGGCCGGAAGATTTAATGAGTCTGCCGATGCTTACAAAAAAGCTGCCGCGATCAATTCCCAGGATCCAGAAACTCAGAACAACCTGGGTCAGGCACTATTTAAGTCGTCGAAGTATCAGGATGCGGTGAAAGCTTTTAAGGAGGCCATTCGCATTAAGCCCCAATTTGCTCAGGCTCACTTCAATCTGGGTCTCACATATGTAGCGTTGAAGGATGCGAAGGGAGCCCGAGAGGAGTTGGGGATCCTGAAAACGCTCGATCCGAAATTGGCAGAACAGCTTAGCCGCTATGACAGGAAATGAGGGAAGTCTCTTCAGGACCAGTACGCGCGCGCAAACTTTTTTAAGGAATTCGGGCGAACTTCACAAAAAACGATTGACCTCAACCGTTATCGGAAGTAAACTGGCGGCCACATTAGGTCGCACTTTGGCTAACTCTATTCGCGTACACATTAGGAAGGGCAAACATCATGAGCCTGAGACAACGAAAAGCTTTTAAGGCAATCGCGGTATTCCTGGCGTTTACTTTTGCCCAGGTTTACGTTCAAACCAGTTTCGCCGGACCGGGGCCCGGCAGAATTCCAATGCCCGCACCGCAGCGTTTTGTGGCGCGTTTGAAGGTTAGTGGCGGACCATCAGCTACAGTAAACGGCGCCAGTGCTGTCAGCGGCGCAACTGTTTTGACCGGTGCGACGATCGAGACGCCGGATCAAGTTAGCGCAACACTTGACCTCGGCCCGCTCGGGACCATCGAGCTTTCGCCAAATTCGTCGATCCAGCTTGATTTTACCGATGACGGCAACGTGCGCGTCAAGGTCCTAAAAGGCTGCGTTAAGATTAAGAAGAGCGGAAGCGGTGAGGCTGAAGCCTACACTGCTGAAGGAGCTTCAGAGAAGACCAGCAGTAATCGCAAGGCGATGGGCTTCTGCTACCTCGACGGCAAACTTAATCCTTTGAGCGCGGTCGGCCACGTTGCTGGTGGCGGACTAAGCACGGCGGCCAAAGTCGCCATCTTTGGTGGCATAGGTGGTGGAGCAGTTGCCATAATCCTGGGAACTCGCGGTGGAAATCCGAGTCCCTAAGCTGACCGAACCAAAAGAAGCAAACATCAAAGCGTGCCCTATGCAATAAGCTGGGGCACGCTTTAGTTTTGCGAGTGCCCTCAAACGCCCTCCAACCCGCCAGCTGGAGTCCAGCGATCTTCTGATGCAAACTAAAAGGCCCGCATTTCGACGCGCAGTAGAAATAATTCTGACTGTGTTGGCAGTCATCGCTCTCACTTGGGCAATGCTTTATTCGGGTCGTGTTGCGACAGCAAAACTTTTTGCGAAGTACGGCACGACGGTCGTCGATACTGCGGCGCTCGATATTGCTATCGGACTCGCGCCAAAGGATGCCGAAGTGCACTACGCTCGCGGCGCCGTTTCGAATTATTTACAGCAACCCGCTGACGCTTTAAATGAATTGGAACTCGCGGTTAGTTTACGGCCCCATGATTATTATTTTTGGCTGGAGCTCGGCATGACGCGTGACCAGCTCGGCGATCAGACAGGAGCTCTGGCCGCCTTCAATGAAGCGGTTCGCCTGGCGCCGTATTACGCTCAACCACGCTGGCAGCGCGGTAATCTTCTATTCCGCAAGGGTAAGTATGAAGAGGCTTTCGTAGATCTGCGTCAGGCCGCTGCCAGTGATCCGAGTTTCAGGCCCGCCCTGATCGACCTCGCTTGGGGAACCTCAGGAAAAGACGCTCGGGTCACGGAAGAGATCTTACAAGTGCAAAGCGAGAAAGGGCATTATGCTCTGGCGTTGTTCTTTGCTCGTCACGGCCAGGCAGACGCCGCCGTTGCTCAATTTTTTGCCGCCGGTTCTGTGTCCGTTGAGAACCGAAGGGACATAATCAAAGAGTTATTGTCGAGCCGTTCAATCGCACAGGCATACGATCTCTGGAGCGGTAAAAACGGAGTGCCGCCACCTGTTCGCGGCTCAATTTTCGATGGCGGGTTTGAAGGTTCGTTGAACCGTGACGAAACAGGCTTTGGCTGGCGACTGCTCGCCGCACAATCTAATCTGAGTCTATCGCTTGATGGCAGTCAGCCGCAGAGCGGCGGTCGGAGTTTACGCATCGATTTCAGCGGCCACGGCATTCCGCTCGCCGAAATAGTTTCACAGCTGATCCCGGTGGATCCTGCAGTCCGTTACAAGCTGAACTTTGCGGCACGCACGCATGAAATTGTGACCGGCGGACCGCCGCTAGTGATGGTCAAGGATGCCAACAGCCAGGCGTTGCTCGGCCACTCATGTACATTGCCGGGCGGCACGACCGGTTGGCAGATCTTCAGTGTCGAGTTTTCGACCGGCGCTTCAACCCAGGCAATCGTAGTCTCGTTGCAAAGAGAGGAGTGCACAACCTCACCTTGTCCGATTTTCGGTTCGTTATACCTTGATAGTTTCTCGCTGGAAAGATTGAAGTAACCTCGACGGGCAGAGTTACGACCGTGTGACATGATTCGGTCCTGCTATTGACGCGAAGAATTACCTCATGATAGGGTCGCCCTCGGCTAAGCATCCCTATCAGGGTTCTCAGAGAATTGATAAAAAATGGAGTTGTTGCACTTTTGGAATTATTAGCACTGCCGCGTCTCAGATTCACTTCTACTTGAATGGAAAAAGTTGACCGCCTGGGCTGGGCGGCAGGATTTTCACTACGGTCATATGGTGTGCGGATTGGGATTCGATTCAATGATCCGCAGGGACTGAATCTGGTTTCAGAGTTCCTCCCCCATGGTCACGAAATCGTCAATGCGCCGATCGTAGATCGCCTGTATTCCATAATTATTGGCGGGGCCGGTCCACGGGCGAATGTGCGGCGATTTAATTTACTTTATGCAGACCATGTTAGAATTGCGCGCTCGATAGACGTCACGGAAATTTTTGAAAGACTTGAATCGGATTTGCGTCTGTTCGTAGCCGAAGTGGCGCGTCATCGAGTTTTCGTTCACGCCGGCGTCGTTGGTTGGAAAGGGAAGGCAATCATAATTCCAGGGCGTAGTTATTCAGGCAAGTCTACTCTCGTCTCGGAACTGGTTAAGGCCGGCGCGACTTATTATTCCGACGAGTATGCGGTGTTTGATTCGCGTGGCCGGGTGTATCCATTCCCCAAGCCTATTGAGATGCGCCACACTGGGGAGTACAAACAAACGAAAGTCGATGTCGAGGATTTTGGCGGCAAGACGGCGACCAAAGCCATTCCGGTGGGCATGGTTATGGTAACAGAGTACAAGGCGGGTGCCCGCTGGAAGCCACGACAATTATCCGGCGGCCAGGCTGTTCTGGCATTGCTGGCCAATACCGTATCAGCCCGCCGACAGCCAGAAAAGGCTCTGGGTGCCTTACAAAAGGCTGTGGCTGATGCTTCGACCTTAAAGGGAATTCGTGGAGAGGCCGAGGTGTTGGCCCCATCAATCTTGGCCCGAATGGAAAAAAATACGTGATTCTCGATCGGAATGGTGCTACACTCTGCGCCATTCGGTTACAAGGTCTTTACTTAGCCTACAGTTAGATAGGACAAAAAACCAATTGGAGGCAGCATGAAGCAGAATGCAGGAGGACGAGTTCCGCGCGCGCGGACCGAGGGATTGGTCATTCAGGAACTTCCAGACGAAGTGCTCGTGTATGATCGCGATCGCGACAAAGCGCATTGTCTAAATCAGACTGCTGCTCTGGTCTGGAAATATTGCGACGGTAAGACCACTGTAACGAATATCGCAAAGCGGCTTGAGAGCGACCTCAAAACCGGGCGTGTCGATGAAAAGGTCGTTTGGTTTGCGTTGAGCCAGTTGAGCAAAGATCATTTGCTTGAAGAGAACGTGACCCCCCCGGCGCTTCTTGCAGGAATGAGCCGTCGCGAAATGGTTCGGGTGCTTGGCGTAGCGGCTGTTGTTGCTATTCCTCTCGTCACTTCGATCGTGGCACCGACTCCAGCGCAAGCAGCCACCTGTTTGCCTTCGGGCTCTGCCTGTACCGCTAGCGCTCAATGCTGCTCCGGCATTTGTAATGCCGGTACCTGCGCTTAACGTTATCAGCTAGTATCATCGGCATGCTCTCAGGAGGCCGAATGCGATCCTTCGCATTCGGCCACCTGTATTTTTTTGGCCGATCGTCCTGAGTCTCCGGCAATGAAAGCACTCCGCGGAGCATCTCGTAGCCGCCTGGTCTCAAGGGTTCTGGCCGGCTCCTGGCGCACGTCAGACTTTCCGCCTCTCGACATTACCCCCGCTGAGCTCGACGAAGTAATGCCACTCCTATATGGATCGGGCGCTGCTGCGTTGGGTTGGTGGCGGGTGCGCAATACTGAACTGCGAGCAATTGCAGCGGCTGAAGTACTGCACCAGGCATACCGTCTTCAGGTCTTACAGGCGGGTATTCACGAAGAAAAGATCGAGCGGGTGTTTCGCCTCCTGGCAGACGCTTCGATAGAAGCCCTTCTGATCAAGGGCTGGGCTGCTTCCGGTCTGTATCCCGAGCGTGGCTTGCGTCCCTATGGCGACATCGATTTGGTTGTGAGACCGGAACAATATGAAGCCGCATCCGAATTATTTGGGCGTGCTGAAGTTAAGGATTGCTGGATCGATCTTCACAAACATATTTCCGAACTTGATGACCGCCCGGTTCAAGATCTGTTTGAACGTTCCACAAATCTATCGTTGGGAAGAGCAAGTGTAAGTGTGCTCTCCGCAGAAGACCATCTCGCTTTGCTCGCGGTGCATCTTTTGAAGCACGGTGCATGGCGACCGCTTTGGCTCTGTGACATCGGAGCTACGATTGAATCACTGCCTGCGACTTTTGACTGGCAGCTTTGTCTCGGAAGGAACCGTACCAGGGCCGGGTGGATCGCTGCGGCGATCGAGTTGGCTCACAAGTTACTCAGTGCTCGCATTGATCAGGTACCGCCCGAAGCACGGGCCGCCAACTTGCCGGAATGGCTGGTACAAAATGTACTCCGGCAATGGGAACAACCTTTTGCCGGCGAACAACCGCCCATGAGTCATCCGCTGCCAATGTCCACTGTGCTGGGAAGGCCGAATATGCTTTTCGAAGCTGTGCGACAACGATGGCCGAACCCGATACTCGCAACCGTAAGCGTGAACGGGCAATTCAATCGCATTCCCAGACTGCCTTATCAATTGAGAAACTGCCTGGCCCGTAGCTTCCGGTTCCTATTTCATGCGTCAGCTAACGGCTGAACCGGCATGCTGGCTCATTTAAGAACCCCGCAAAATATGGTATAAAGTCTCACCATCGCGATTGCATCTTTTGAGTTGGTTGTTTAAGTGATCTTCGTCCCGGCTCAAACCTGAAGCCCTAAATAATGAGTAGTTCTTACCACAATCCGGCGCACCGCCAGACTCTCGCAATAATACTGCTGTTAATCATGATATCCCCGTTCTTTGGGGTCGGGCAGGCAACTCGCGTCCAGGCTCAAGGGAAAACAGCAGGCATCGGATCCGAGCCCGACGCGGATATCAGTTACGCCAGGGCTAATGCCCTATCTCGTGGAGTTTTGATTGAATGGCAAAGCAAGCCCGATCCGAATAATCTCGGATTTAACCTCTATCGTTTACAAGGAGGGTATCGGACCCGCATTAACGCAGACGTAATTCCTGGGGTGATATTCGCTGGCGTACGACACGTTGGTCTCCCGGGAGACTATTCCTTTTCTCGCATTGATCCCACCGGAACCGCGGACTCGATTTACACGATCGAGTCGGTGAGCGTTGAGGGGCTGACACGTTCACATAACGCTATCATCCCAGTAAGAGAAAGTAGCCCGACTCACACCGATCAGTCGGTCAACCAATCAAACCCGAAAAATGAAGTCGCCCAGTCTGAAAAAACGTTTCCCGCAGGAGCAGGCCAGCCAGAAAGGCCTGCCGGCCCCATCGAAGATCAATGGAACGTGGCTGCCCAGGCTGGTTTGAAAATTTCCATCAAGAGCGATGCCTGGTACCGCGTGACGCAACCACAAATGGCAGCGGCGGGTTTTAGTCCGATAGTCGATATACGCAACCTTTCCCTCTTTGCCGACGGTATCGAATTGGCAATCGGCACCAGCAAGGATGTTGGTCCTGTTACCGGCGCTGATTACATCGAATTTTACGGACGCGGGTTGGATACAAGTACTACCGACACGAGAATCTACTACCTGATCGCCGGAACATCGCCAGGCAAGCGAATCGTTGGGGACGTGAGGACGAACTCTGTTCCCCCATCGCCCTTACCTGTGACGCCTTTGGTCAGCCCGCAACCAGTGCACTTAAATCCACAACCTTTATTTGGGTGGCTATTGCAGTTCTTGAATGGGAGTTCGGATTCTTTCAGCACCGGAAGTTCGTCAAACACCACGCCCCCTGAGCGCAGTGCTTTGCCTCGCCTTGAGCCTCGCGTTGAAGTTTCACCTCAGGCAAGCTTGAACATGAGTTCCGCGCGTGAGAAGGAAGGGGCCACTGTCAAGGCGCTCGAGCCCGCAGCAAAAACGAAAACCGAAACGCCGCTGAAAGTCCCCGCGGCTGAAACTATAAGACGACAAGAGCCGACGGTGTCTGAACCGCGAACGATCGCCGGCAAACGCCGATCGAAGCGCCGCGGGAAGAAGAGAATCAAGCCTGGAACCAGGCGTGAACACAACCACACCGACGCCAGTGCCGCCGTCACTGCAGGCAGCTTTAGCAATACCGTCCAATTCAAACAGCGATTTCTATACTTTGCTGGTCTTCTAAATGGAGACACTGAAAACTACTTCGGCACCGTGGTGTCCGGATCTCCGGTTACTCAAACCTTGAACGTTCCGAATCCCGAGCTCACCGCGGATGGACCTGCAAAGCTCGAAGTTGCCCTCCAGGGCGTGCCGGGAGTGTTTTTCTTCAACCATTCAGTTAATGTGAGCTTCAACGGCACGCAGGTGACGACCTTGAATTTCGGGCCCGCGGATCATGTGGCTCCGATCATTAACATTCCAGTTTCCCAGCTTCTGACCGGCGCCAACACTGTGACGCTAACGAGAGCCTCGAGCAATGACATCTGTCTGGTTGATTATGTTCGTCTTACATACCCTCATGCCTTGAAAGCTGATAACAACGCTTTGCGTTTTAGCTTGCGTTCTACTCAAACCGCGAAGATTGACGGCTTTGCCGGGCAGGACATCAGGCTAATCGATTACACAGACGCCTTCACAGTCAAGGTAATTCGCCCGCTGATGGAAACGACTGCCGCGGGATATAGCCTTACAGTCTCGCCCGGCGCACCCTCCAAGTACGGTCGGCTACTTTACGCACTTTCAGAAACTCAGTTTGCTCAGCCTGCCGCGCTCTCGTTGAATCAGCCTTCAACGCTTAATGCGACCAGCAATGGCGCCGCCCTTTTGATCATTGCGCACAAGAGTCTGATTCCCAGCGCCGCGCCACTGGTCAGCCTGAGACAGAGTCAGGGCCTGTTGGTATCGGTGGTTGATGTGGAAGATGTTTACGACGAATTCGGCTTTGGAGCGCATGGGCCACAGGCCATTAAGGATTTTCTGTTGCGCGCAAAATCGAGTTGGACCACAGCACCCAGGTACGTAATCTTTTTGGGCGACGCGGACCTGGATCCACGCAACTATGAAGGTGTGGGGAATTTCGATCTGGTCCCGACCAAGCTCATCGACGCAACCTACAACGAGACCGCTTCTGACGATTGGCTGAGCGACTTTGATAACGACGGTATCGGCGATATTCCTTCGGGCCGGTTGCCAGTGCGAACGCCTGCCGAGGCTAGTCTCGCCATTTCGAAAATAATTAACTTTGTGCCCAGCAATGCGCCCCAAAGTGCTTTGCTGGTGGCTGACGACCCGACTAATTACTATTTTAATTTCGAAACAGCCAATGACGAGGTACAGGCGCAGTTACTCTCACTGGTTCCGAGCATGACGGTCGTCCGCGTAAACAAACGCACCGATCCAAATGCGCATGATAGTATCATTACAAATCTTAATCAGGGTCAGGCGCTTGTGAACTATTCAGGGCATGGCAATGTAAATACCTGGACCGGTTCCAGCATCTTCACGTCGGTGGATGCAAGCGCGGCCGCCAATGGGAACAAACTGCCGCTGGTGCTGGTAATGAATTGTCTTAATGGATATTTTCAGGATCCTCGATTGGAGGGCATCGCGGAAGCACTGATTAAGGCCCCTAATGGCGGGGCCGTCGCCGTCTTCGCGTCTTCTGGTGAGACGATCCCCGACGGACAACACGAGATGAACGGTCGTCTGTATCAGTTGTTATATGGCTCATCCACGATTCCGCTTGGTGACGCGATCAAGGATGCGAAAACCTTTACAAACGATATTGATGTTCGTCGTACCTGGATATTATTTGGCGATCCCTCGATGAAGATCCGTTAGACCGAAAGCAATAACTTTTCACTTCTCTCTCTCTATTACTTCGAGTTGGTTGCGGAGCCAGCCATGAAGTGTGGCTGCGTAACTCTGAATGTGTGCCGCCTAATTATTTACTAAACAGGAAAGGTCTGATTCTTATGTCTTTGAGAACAACATTCACAACAATCCGGTTAAAGATTGCGATCACTTGCGCCTTTATCGCGATAGCGGCTTTGATCATGCCCTCGGGCAATTTTCTAAACCGCATAACTGTTAGAACAGTCCTGGCGGATACAACGCCCCAGACGCTGCCCTTTACACAAAACTGGACCAATACGGGTCTAATTACTACCGACGATACGTGGACCGGCGTTCCCGGAATCATCGGCTATCGTGGCGACGATGCGACAGCAGGAACAGGTGTGGATCCGCAAACCATAACCCAGGATCTCTCCGGAGTGATCGACGTTAATGCTAACAGGAGTGATCCAAATACATTTACCACGGGAGGTATATCTGAGTTCGACGGCATTGCCAATCCCGTGGTTGCGTTTCAGGGATCAGGCACAGCTGATTTTCCAAATTTGGTGATCAGTCTTAATACTTCCGGGCAAACGGGCATTAATGTCGGTTATAACCTCCGTGACATCGACGGCTCTGCAGATAACGCCACGCAAGCGGTGGCGTTGCAATATAGAGTTGGCGCGTCAGGGGCGTATACCAATCTTCCCGCCGGTTTTGTAGCGGATGCAACGACTGGACCAAGCCTGGCCACACTCGTCACACCCGTCAGCGTGACATTGCCCGCTGCCTGCGATAATCAGCCGATTGTCCAGGTACGCATAATTACGTCAAATGCCGGCGGAACTGATGAATGGGTGGGTGTTGACGATATCAACATAACGGCCGGGGGAGGCGGAGGCGGTACGACGCTTAGCATCAACGATGTGACCCAGGCCGAAACGAACAGTGGAACCACCAACTTCACTTTTACCGTTAGTCTGACCGCTGCTGCCGGAGCCGGTGGGGTTACCTTCGACGCTACTACCGCGGATGGCACGACCAACCCCGCCAACGCGGGCACTGACTACGTCGCCCTAACGAATCAACCGTTCAGCATTGCACAAGGCAATTCTTCCACCAACGTCACTGTCCAGGTCAACGGCGATCCTACTCCTGAACCGAATGAGACTTTCTTCGTCAATATCAGCAACGTGGTCGGCGCAAACAACGGAGACCTCCAGGGACTCGGCACGATCACAAATGATGACTTTAGTCTTACTCCTATTCACACGATTCAAGGCTCAGGCGCCAGTTCACCCTTCGTCGCGACCTCAGTAACGACAAGCGGTATCGTAACCGGTCTTAGAAGCAACGGTTTTTTTCTGCAGGAGCCTGACGCTTCGGTCGACGGCGACCCAAACACATCTGAAGGCATATTCGTTTTCACTTCCAGCGCACCGCCAGCGGGAGCTGCTCTCGGAAACAATGTTCAAGTAGCCGGAACGGTCGCCGAGTTCGTCCCCGCGTCCGACCCGGGCACACAGTCGCAAACTGAGATGACCTCGCCAACTGTTACTGTCAACTCGACAGGCAACGCGCTGCCGGCCCCAATCACAATCACTGCCGCCGACACGCTGGTCAACAATGTGAATAACCTGGAGAAGTTTGAAGGCATGCGTGTGCATGTTAATTCGCTTACGGTTGGTGCTCCAACCGGTGGAAATATCGATGAGGTCAACGCGACTTCTGCGAGCTTTGGAGACTTCTATGGTGTGATCACCGGTGTGGCGCGTCCTTTCCGCGAACCAGGCATTGAGATTCCTTATCCTACGCCCACGCCTTATCCCTCCGGAGCAGCGCCGGCCAGCGCGCCGACATTCGATGCGAATCCGGAACGCCTGCGTGTCAATAGTCTGGGACTAACAGGATCCGTGGACCTGCAGGTGGCGTCCAACGCCGTGGTCACTGGAATAACTGGTCCGCTGGACTTTGGCTTCCGCACCTACACGATCGACACGGACCCGCCATCGGTAACTGCAACTCCCTTGGTCACGGGTGGAATTACCGCCACGGCGGTACCTGTACCGAATGCTCGGGAGCTAACCATCGGTAGTTTCAATATGCAGAGATTCTTTGACACTACTGATGACCCAGCGGTCAGCGACGTGGTTCTTACTACAACAGCCTTCAATAATCGTCTGAACAAAGCATCGTTGGCGATTCGAAACATCATGAGCTTGCCAGATGTCATCGGTGTTGAAGAGATGGAAAATCTGACCACACTACAAACAGTAGCGACAAAGCTAAATAATGATGAAGTCGCGGCAGCTCGACCGAATCCGAACTACCAGGCCTACCTAGTTGAAGGTAATGACATAGGCGGAATCGACGTTGGTTTTCTGGTCAAGGCTGCTCGCGTTACGGTCTTTAGTGTGACGCAGTACAACAAGACCGAAACTTTTATTGACCCGAGTACGGGAAGTCCAGGCACGCTCAACGATCGCCCGCCCCTGGTCTTGCGGGCCAGCATCGTCCAACCGGACGGAACCACTCTCTTCTTCAGCGTCATTGTGAATCACCTGCGCTCACTTGGCAGTGTTACGCTGCAAACGAATGCTGGAGCACACACCCGCGTCAAGCGAAATTTGGAAGCCGCTTCGCTGGCAAAGCTCATAAACACCATGCAGAACGGTGGCGGTCCTGAGCAGGTGCTGCCCTACGATCAGAACATTGTTTCTGTCGGCGATTACAATTCCTTCCAATTCAATGACGGTTACGACGACGTTATGGGAGTCGTCAAGGGCACCCCCGCACCGGCCACCCAGGTAGTTGAGTCAAGCGCCGACCTCAACAATCCGGATCTGACGGACTTGATAGACACGCTGCCGGCAGATCAAAAATATTCGTACACCTTCGGCGGGAACGCGCAGGCATTGGACCACACGGTGGCCAATCAAAATATGATGAATCGCTTCAGCCGTTTTGCCTACGCGCGGATGGATGCGGATTTCCCGGATTCATTACGCAACGATCCCAACCGTCCCGAGCGCATATCGGATCACGATCCGGAAGTCTCATATTTCAACATGGGTATCGTGCCTACAGCGGCTAATGGAGTTGTGAATGGCCGTATTGCCGGGACCGATGGTCAACCGGTGAGCGGTGCCGTAGTAACAATGAGCGGCGCCATGTCACGAAAGACAATCACGGACACAAACGGCAACTACCACTTTGATAATGTGGAGGCCAACGGTTTTTATACCGTGACCCCTTCGCGTGCCAACTACACTTTTAGTCCGGCTAACCGCTCCTTTAGTCTGGTTGGCGGCCGGACGGAAGCTGCGTTTACGGCTTCTTCGACGGGTGACGCAGCTAATCCACTCGAGGTCGCCGAGTACTTCGTGCGGCAACAGTATATGGACCTGCTGGGAAGGGAACCCGACGAAGGCGGCTTCAACTATTGGAGCGACCAGATAAATCAATGCGGCAATGACAGTAACTGCACCGGCGCGCGACGCCGCGACGTCGCTGCGGCCTTCTTTATCGAGCAGGAGTTCCAGTTGACGGGATCGTTTATCTACGGACTCTATAAGGGGGCCCTCGGTCGGCGGCCGGTTTTCCTGGAGTACTCATCAGACCACCAACAGGTAGTGGGCGGAGCAAACCTCGAAGCCAGGAAGCAGGCCTTCGCGGAAGCTTTTGTCCGCAGGGCTGACTTTGTCCAGAAGTATCAGGCAAATACTTCGGCGGAATCATTCGTGGATGCAATGGTAAGGAATCTGCGCGACAGTTCCGGCGTCGACCTCAGCAGTCAGCGCGATGTCCTGCTCCGCCGCTACAACAGCGGTGCTAGTGCGGATCAGAGTCGCAGCTTTGTGGTGCGCGATCTCACCGAAAGCGTTTCGTTCAGACAGGCTGAATACAACGCGGCATTCGTGTTGTCAGAATATTTTGGCTACCTGCATCGCAATGCTGATGCAGGTGGATACGAGTTCTGGGTAAACGTCCTGAATAACGGCGACACAGCCAATTATCGAGGCATGGTTTGCGCCTTCATCACTTCCGCGGAATACCAACGACGATTCAGTTCGGTAATTTCGCGTGGCGACGGCGAATGCTCCAGGTGATCCGGACCGGCATAACTGTAGGGGGACCTGAGTGCCCGCCCGGTTTGATGATCATACCGAACGAAGCGGACCACTCAGGTCCGCCCCTACAAAGCGGCAACTGATGAGTGAGGCACCGCTGATTCTTAGTTTGGATACTGCCACGCTCGGCGGCAGTATCTGCCTAGCGAGAGGGGACCACCTACTCGCTTCGGTGATAGGAGATCGCGAGATCTCGCATTCAAGTACTCTATTGCGCGATATCGATCGCATGCTAAAGAGTTCAGGTGTTGCGGTCGGCGATATTAACTTGTTCGCAGCAGCGGCCGGACCCGGAAGTTTCACCGGACTGCGTATCGGCCTGGCGAGCGTAAAAGCGCTCGCTGCTACTCTCAACCGACCCTGCGTCGGCATTCCCACTCTGCATGCGGTGGCCTGGGCGGGCGGTGCTTCCGAGGCGACCGCGGCGCTTCTGCCGGCTGGGCGGGGTGAATTATTCGCGCAACTACTTTCCGTGTCATCCGACGGCCGCATAACCGAACAGGATGCGCCGACGCACCTGCCAGTCGCGGCGATTATCGAAAAGTATGGAAGCCTCGACCACCTTATGTGGGCCGGCGCGGGCGCGCACGCTCTGAAAGAATTTCTGAAAGCTCAGGCTGAAGACAAAGGCATTGAGCTTGAGACGTCAGGGAGCGGAGAAAAGGGTTGGAAGATGGCCGCTAAGGAAGACAACCTGGCCAAAGGAATAGCTACTCTCGCCCTGCAGCAATGGTCTGCTGGAGTATCGGAGTCAGCTGAGTCCTTGCAAGCCATATACGTTCGTCCCTCTGATCCGGAGTTGAAAGCATGTCGGTGACGGAATCTGGCCTGATCGCACCGGCCACGGTCTCAATTGTACCGATGACAGAGCACGACCTGCTCGAAGTCGTAGAAATCGAGCAGAACAGCCGATTGAGTCCCTGGGGCTGGGACGCTTATCATCGTGAATTGCAGAGCAATGATCGGGGCCTGATGTGGGTAGCACGCCTTGATCCGAAGTTAGCGAAGGAACAAACCCTGGCTGGATATATCGTAGGGCGATTGGTTGTCGATGAACTGCACATCAACAACGTCGCCGTGTGCGATGCCTACCGACGTACCGGGATTGCTACGGCCCTGCTTTCTCGACTACTGATGGCAGCAAGAGGCTATCGGGCCGCCACAGCATTTCTGGAAGTTCGGGCCGGAAATGCTGCCGCGCAGGCGCTGTATGAAGGGTGCGGGTTCAATACCGTCGGGAGGCGGAGGAATTACTATTCGAATCCCCAGGAAGATGCCTTAATTATGACTGCCGAAATTGGACACAGTGCTTGATCTGGGTCGCGTGATGGGCTAACATTTTTTCACACAACAATTGAACAGGGGCTAATGACTGGCTCCTGAATGGTCTTACCAGTTTCATCATCAGAAAGGAGACGTGTACACCTATGGACATCGCAACCACGGATACATTGAAAGAGGAGTTGATTCGGCAAGATGCTGATTTTCGCGAATTGGCAAAGGAACACGGAAAGTACGAAGAAAGGCTTAGCGAGTTATCGTCCCTGGCTTATCCGAGCGATGAAGAGCAACTGGAAGAAATTACATTGAAGAAAAAGAAGCTTGCGATTAAAGATGAAATGCAGTCGATGATGTCGCAATACCAAAAGAGTCACGCTTCCGGTCATTAAGGGAGCGCAGCAAATTTATCCCAACAACTAGGTTGTTTGTGAGAGCGGGGACGTGGGAAGGGAAGCGCACGTCCTCGCTTTCGATTTTTCCGAAGTGAAGTACGCAAGGTAAGAAATATTTTGAGCATAGCGCGTGAGGGCATAGCATACATTGCCATACCTGCATTAACGGCTGGAATCCTATTGGCATTCGGCTATTGGCCCATAGCGCTTTTCTTCTTTTTTATCGCTGCCTTTATGCTTTACTTTTTTCGTGATCCGCGGCGAGAACCCCCCGCGGATTCCGAGGTTGTAGTGGCTCCGGCCGATGGACGAGTTACGCGCGTAAGCACGCTTGTGCCAGGCGAGGAATCCTCAGCCACCCTCGTTAGTATTTTCCTGTCACCGCTTGATGTGCATATCAACCGCTCGCCGATTGCCGGCCGGATAACCAGCGTTTCCTACACCAGGGGAAAGTTCCTGATGGCCACCGACGAGCGCGCCAGCCTGGTGAACGAACAGAATGCATTGACGATTGAAGGTGACAAAATCAGCGTGGTCTGCAAACAGATTGCCGGTATTCTGGCCCGCCGCATAGTCTGCTGGAAACAGGCGGGTGATCAGGTGGCCCTGGGCGAGCGGATAGGTCTGATCAAGTTCAGCTCGCGAACTGATGTGGTATTGCCGGCAAATGTAAAAGTGACGGTGACGGAAGGCATGAGAGTCCGCGGCGGCACCACTATCATCGGAAGGATACAACGATGAGTGAAACGGAATCTGGGAGACCTAAGAACACGCCTAATCCGGAGCGTCGCGGATTGAAGAAGGGTCTCTACTTAATTCCTTCTGCGTTTACCGCCGCCAATATCGGCATGGGCTTTTACACCGTCATGAGCGCCTTGCGCGCTTTTCAGCTTATGGGGGTGGGTGACGGCGCCAGGGCGACAGCCTATCTGGATAATGGAGCCAAAGCGATCGGCTGGGCCTTGCTTTTCGATATGCTTGATGGACGCATCGCACGCATGACGAAAACCACCACCGAGATTGGTATTCAACTCGATTCTTTGGCTGATGTCGTGACCTTTGGAATCGCTCCGGCAGTGCTGGCATACGTGTGGGGCTATGGAGCCAGTTTTCAAGAAGGCAGCGATCTGTATAACGTCGCCCTGTTCATCTCATTTATGTTCTTGATGTGTGGAACATTTCGCCTGGCTCGCTTCAACGTACAAGCGTCGAGACCACGAATCCTGGCCGAAGGCACTACAAAAATGGACAAAAAGAGTTTTGTCGGCTTACCGATACCGGTGGCCGGCGGTTTGGTAGCGGCCCTGGTCCATTTTGCGCCGACGCCCTTGAGATTCGCTTACGGTCTTGAACGCGCGCAGATGTATTCTGTCCTTATGATGATTCTGATGGGCGTGCTCAGCATACTCATGGTAAGCACAATGCGCTTCTCGAGCTTCAAAACTGTGGGCACCAAGAGTCGCAGTATGCGAACAATCATCCTCGCGGTGGGCGTGGGCGTGCTCATTTTCCTTTTTTCGAGATACGTTCTGCTCGCAATCGTACTGGCTTATATTCTGTACGGATTCCTGTCCCGCATGGCCGGCCTGTTCCGGCGCCGCCCCAACCTCAGCGGGGCAAACCTACCCGCCAAAGCCAAAGAAAGCTAGGCCCAATCGATGGGTTGTGGAGCCGTGAGAGGCCACGCCCGTGTCGAAAAAATTTACGGGCGATTAGAGGCTTTCGATTTACCGGGCTGAGAAAAAGCCAACAGACCCCGATCCGTCGTGAGGAAAACTCTGTCAGCCACGATGAGTGGTGAGGCCGCGGTATTACTGCCTTCTCCGGTCGGCAGAGAATTGACTTGCTTTCCGTCCCGCAGACCAAGCACCACGGCGGCGTCGCTGGAAATTGGCGTAAAGAGGGCGCCGTCCTCAGCCGTTACCGGCTGGGCTGATATCCGCCCCGGAAGCTGACGCTTCCAAAGACGTTTGCCCCGCTGGAATGAGAGTAAGTAAACAAAGTTGTCAAAGGAAGCTACCAACAGCCCTCGCGAAACGCTCTTGACTGCCTGCACTCCCGCGCCCGTCCGACTGCGCCAGTGCAGTCGCCCATCGGCTTCACCTACTGCATAGACATAGCCGTCACCGGAACCAAAGTAGACCGTGTCGTTAAAGATCGCGACCGGTCCACGCACTGGACCGCCCGAAGCATAACGCCAACGAACTTTGCCACTAGCTTCCTCGAGTGAAAGCAGGGTTCCGTCCTCACTGCCTACATAGACACCGTGTTTGGAGATCACCGGACTACAGTTAAAAGCGGATCCCAACTGAACAAACCAGACAACGTTGCCGGTTGCTTTTTCGATGGAATAAAAACCGCCATTGCTGGTGCCGGCAAAAAGCTTTTCCTCACTCATAGCCAACGAGCCACGAATCGGGACGGGGAGCGTCTTGAGCCAAAGCGTAACCCCTGCTTCGCGTCCCAGCGCCCGCAGCGATCCCTTCACCGGCCGGCTGTCACCCTCCGCCATTATTGTTTCCGAAGCGACATACAAGGCATGATCATCAGCCGTGGGCGAGGCCGAGAACTCGCCGCCAACCTCTGACTTCCAGAACAACTGTCCCTCGCTTGCTCCCAGGGAGACGATTGACCCGCCCGCCAGAGGCAGATAAATTCGCTCGCTGTCGACCGCAGGCGTTAGATTGAGTGTCCCGCTGGAAAGATAGCGCCAACGAACAGTCAGAGGTTGAGCCAGGAAGACTTTCGGTGTGGGAGGGGTTGGGAGGACACTCCCGGTCTGACCGCTTGTAAGGGTGAGAAGGCCAATGATGACGAACACAACTGAGAATTTCTTGAAAGCGAGGCCGAACTGCATTGCGTGATCATTACTTGAAATCATGAAATCCCGGGTTGTCGGTTTTGAGTTAGTGAGTCGCGAAAGTATAATTCAGTTCCTTCTCAATCTCTGCTGGAAGATTTAAGACGCACCAAAGACGCTGCGAGGTGTTCTTTTTTTGACTGATAATAGCCGCCACGAAACCGTCATCATACTTGACTTTGGATCGCAATACACCCAACTCATAGCCCGTCGCGTCCGCGAGGCCGGCGTCTATTGTCAGATACTGCCGTATCAAACCCCACTCAATGAACTCACCAGCCGACAACCGAAAGGCCTGATTCTCTCCGGCAGCCCGGCATCGGTATACCAGCACGATGCGCCTCGTCCGCCAAGCGGCTTGTTGGATGCAATTAATTGCCCAATCCTGGGCATCTGTTACGGCCTACAGGTGCTGGCCTTTGACCTTGGTGGCCAAGTGCGGCCTTCCGAGAGTCGCGAGTTTGGCTACGCCAGACTCAAAGTGCTCGAGCCGGAAAGCCCGCTGCTTAAGGGCTTGCCTGCCGAGATGGACGTTTGGATGAGTCACGGCGATCACGTGACCGCAGTTCCCAACGGATTCCGTATTACAGCAAAAACAGATGACGCGCTTAACGCAATTGAAGACTTAAGCAGACGCATATTTGGCGTCCAATTCCATCCGGAAGTGGCGCACACACCGCTCGGAGCCCAGGTCCTTCGCAACTTTTTGTTTGCCGTTTGCGGTTGCCGAGGTGACTGGTCTCCTAACGCCGTTATCGAGGAGCAGACCTCGCTTATTCGTGATGAGGTGGGCGCCACGGGACGGGTGGTTTGCGGGCTTTCTGGTGGTGTCGATTCAACAGTGGCGGCGACGCTCGTACACCGGGCAGTCGGCGACCGTCAGCTTTGCCTCTTCGTCGATAACGGACTCTTACGAGAAGGTGAGTTCGAAACTACCTTAACCCTGTTGCAGCAAACTCTCAATTTGAATGTCTTAGGTGTTCGTGCGGGACCTAGATTCCTGGCGGCCCTCAAGGGTGTAGTTGATCCCGAACAAAAGCGCAAACAGATCGGAAAAGTCTTTATCGAGGTCTTTGAAGAGGAAGCGAAGCGGCTGGGTGACGTTGGTTATCTGGTCCAGGGCACGCTCTACCCGGACGTAATCGAATCCGTTTCGGTGCTCGGACCCTCGGCAGTCATCAAGAGTCACCACAATGTGGGCGGCCTGCCGGAAAAAATGAAACTGCGCCTCATCGAGCCCTTGCGAGAACTATTCAAAGATGAGGTTCGATTAATTGGCAGAGAATTGGGCGTTCCCCAGGAGATCCTGACCCGGCATCCGTTTCCCGGACCCGGGCTGGCGGTGCGCATAATTGGCGAGATCACTCAGGAGCGGATTCAATTGCTCCAGGCGGCCGACAGAATTCTGGATGAGGAGTTGCGCTTTGCGGAACTCTATCATTCAGTTTGGCAGGCGTTTCCAGTATTGCTGCCCATTTCTACGGTGGGCGTCATGGGTGACGAACGGACCTATGAAAAGGTTGTAGCGATTCGTGCGGTCACCAGTGTCGATGGTATGACAGCCGATTGGGCGAGGTTGCCGCACGAAGTTTTGGCCCGCATCTCGTCGCGAATTGTCTCGGAAGTACGTGGTATCAACCGCGTGGTATACGACATCAGCTCCAAGCCACCCAGCACCATAGAGTGGGAGTAAGAACGGTTGGCACTTTGACTACATGTTTAGAGGCATTTCTCATCCCGACTGGGACTAAGGCACTGACGGTTGTAGCTTTCTTGTTTTTGCCGCCGCATCGCCAGACAATAGAAATGCTTCATGATATATTGCGTCACCCAACGGCCTGCGCATTGCTCCCGAGAAATTTATTTCCGAACTTATTTCCAAGTAGAAGTCGTCGATAATGCCTGATAACAAATTCGTTCACTTACATCTCCATACCGATTACAGCCTGCTGGATGGCGCTATCCAGATTAAGCCGCTCGCCAAACGCGTGGCGGAACTGGGAATGCCGGCCTGTGCCATGACTGATCACGGCAACATGTTTGGGGCGATCTCGTTCTATCACGCCATGAAGAACCAGGGTGTTAAGCCAATCATCGGCTGTGAGACTTACATTAGTCGTGGCAGTCGCCACAATCGGACGGCCGGCCCGCCGGGAGAGAAAGCACGCTTTCACCTAATACTTCTTGCCAAAAACCTCGAGGGGTATCGCAACCTCGTGCGGTTAACTTCAAAGGCGTACACCGAAGGCTTTTATTACAAGCCACAAATTGACAAAGAACTTTTGGCTCAACATAGCGCTGGTCTCATAGGCCTTTCCGCCTGCCTGTCGGGTGTGCCCTCGGCGCTGCTGGCTCAGGATCGTGTGGACGAGGCTGCCGCTGCAGCCCTGGAATTTCAGGACATCTTTGGGAAAGGGAACTACTACCTCGAGATTCAGGAGCATGGCCTCGAGTCGCAGCGACGAATTGAAAAGTCACTGGTGGAGATTTCCAAACGGACCGGCGTGCCGCTGGTGGCCACCAACGATGCACACTACCTGCATCCCGAGGATGCTCGCGCTCACGACGTTTTGCTTTGTATTGGCTCAGGCAAGACGGTCAACGAGACCAACCGACTCCGCTTTGAGACTCCGAACTTTTATGTCCGCACTCCCGAAGAGATGTGGAAGATATTTGGCGACGAGTTGCCAGAGGCTTTAAACCACACTCTCGACATCGCTGAGATGTGCGATCTGGAGTTACCGAAAGACGTCAACTACCTCCCGAGATACCCGATACCCGAACTGCATTCGGAACTTTCGGTCGATCAGTATTTTGAGCGGGTTGTGCACGAAGGGTTCGCGCAGCGTCGGGAAACAGTATGGGATCGCCAGGCAGTTCGCGGAGAGCTTGAACATACGATCGATGATTATCGGACGCGGCTAACAACCGAGATCCAGATGATTGAGCAGATGGGATTTCCCAGCTACTTCCTGATCGTTTGGGATTTTGTCCGCTACGCTCGAGACCATTCAATCCCCGTGGGTCCGGGCCGGGGCTCTGCCGCCGGCAGCCTGGTGGCCTATTGCCTGGGCATTACCGATATCGACCCCCTAAAGTACAACTTGATCTTCGAGCGTTTCCTTAACCCGGGCAGAGTATCGCTGCCGGACATCGATATCGACTTTTGTGTGCGGGGCCGGGCCGCGGTAATCAACCACGTAGCGAACCTCTATGGCCGCGATTCAGTCTGTCAGATCATTACGTTCGGCACCCTTGCTTCAAAGGCGGCGATTAAGGACGTAGGCCGGGCACTGGATATGCCCTACGCGGACGTCGAGAGAATCTCAAAACTTATCCCCCCACCTGTGCGCGGCCGCAACGTTAGTATTACCCAAGCTTTGGAACAGGTGCCGGAACTCAGAAGAGAAATTGAGTCGAACCCTCAGGTTAAGGAATTGATTGAAATCGCACGTCGGCTCGAAGGCTGTGCTCGTCATTCATCGGTTCACGCCGCGGGGGTGGTCATCTCGCCGGAACCTCTGCAGGAATTAATCCCGGTTGCCGTATCTTCAAAAGAAGAGCTCACTACGCAATTCGTCATGTCGGACCTTGAAAAAACCGGCATGCTTAAGATGGACTTCCTTGCGCTTACCGCTTTAACTGTCATAAGCGATTGCATATTAAGCATTAAGCAACTGCTTGAGGTCGAGATTAATTGGCCGGATATAGCGCTTAACGACGAGAAAGCGATGGCAATCTTTGCTGAGGGGCGGACGGACGCTATCTTTCAGTTTGAATCCTCGGGCATGCAGGAAATCTGTCGCAAGCTGAAACCCAAGAACATCGAGGACCTCGCCGCTTTGAATGCCCTCTACCGGCCGGGCCCCCTGGATGGCGGCATGGTGGATGACTTCATCCAGCGTCACCATGGCAAGAAGAGTGTTCGCTATCTGGTGCCGGAGATGAAGGAGATTCTGAGCAACACCTATGGAATCATGGTGTACCAGGAACAGATCATGCAGTTGGCGCAAAAGCTGGCTGGGTACACGTTGGCCGAAGCGGACCTGATGCGCCGCGCCATGGGCAAAAAGAAGCGCGAAGAAATGGATGCGCACCAGGTCAAGTTCGTTAATGGAGCAATGGAAAGGGGCATCAAGCAGGAAAAGGCCGAGAAGATATTCTCGCTGATGGCCCAGTTCTCGGACTATGGCTTCAATCGCAGCCACAGCGTCGCTTATGCGTATCTGGCTTTTCAAACTGCCTACCTCAAGGCGCACTTTGCCGAACACTTTTATGCCGCGGTTTTATCCAGCGAATCGCAGGATGCGGCGAAGGTCTTTAAGTACGCCAAGGAACTACGCGCGCACGGGATTATGTTGTTGCCTCCAGACGTCAACGAAAGCATGGCCGGCTTTACACCGCTGAAGAAAGAAATCCGCTACGGTCTGGCGGCAATTAAGGGATTGGGTGACTCGACCGTCAAAGCGATAATTGCGGCGCGGGAAGCTGGTCCGTTCCGTTCAACGTTTGATCTGGCAGAAAGGATCGAACAGGGCAGCCTAAACAAGCGGGCCTTTGAGAGCCTCGTTAGCGCTGGAGCATTTGACTCTTTGAAACCTCCTTCCCGGACCAGTACCGAGTGGCGCGCTCAAATCCACGGCGCTATCGATTCGGCCCTGGCACGGGCCCAAAGATCACGCAAGGATCGACTACAGGGGCAGAATGCTCTGTTCGGAACTGATAGCATTGATTCCTCGGAACTCGATGAGGTTCCAGCCGGTTCAACGCCCTGGACTCGGACCCAGTTGCTGGTGGCTGAAAAGAACGCGTTAGGTTTCTTTATTACCGGCCATCCCTTGGAGGACTACGTCGACATTCTAAGAGAGTCGAATGCCGTCAGATCCGTGGATCTTCAAAACGTGGCGACGGGCAGTCGCGTCTGCATCGGCGGCATCATCAGCGATTTCCAGTTACGCGCGACCAAGAAAGGCGATCGCTTCGCACTGCTTCGGCTCGAGGATGATTCGGGCGGAACGAAGTGCGTGGTCTGGCCGGAAGCTTATCGCAAATATTCCAGCATGCTGGAAGCCGAACTGCCGGCGCTTATTACTGGACGCCTGGAACTTTCTGAAGATAATCCCCCCTCAGTAATCGTCGACCAGATACAAAGACTCGATGGTGTCAGAGCGATCAGGACCAGTTCGGTTGTAGTGCGCATACCATCGTCAGACAATCAGGAAGTCCTCTTTGATGGAATTCTGGAGGTCCTCCATAAACATCCCGGCTCAGACGAGATCCTGCTGGAGATGACTCTCGAACCCGGTGTACAAGTACGGATTCGCGCGAATCCAGCATTACGGGTCCAACACGGCCCCGCTTTGGATTCGGATCTGAAGCGGCTAGGATGTGCAGCGAACATGGGAAGCAAAGTGGCGCAGGCGTCCCGCGCATGATTGTTGGAGAAAGGTGGCACGGGCGTCCCGCCCGTGATTGCTGGGGGAGAGGCATGGCAAGATCGAAACGAACGTTGAACAAAAAGAAAGAGACCGATGACGTCAAATCCAACGCTCCTAAGGCTGACACACGTACAGCCATGGATCGAGTCAAACTCGCTCGGCACGACGACCGCCCTTACACGCTTGATTTTGTGGAACGTTTATTCGAAGACTTTGTGGAGATCCACGGTGACCGTAGGTTTGCCGACGACCCGGCCATCGTGTGTGGCTTTGCACGCTTCCACGGCTTGCCGGTCGTGGTAGTCGGTCATCAGAAGGGTCGCGATACCAAGCAGCGTGGCTATAGAAATTTCGGCATGCCCAAGCCGGAAGGTTACCGCAAAGCCATGCGCGCCATGAAACTCGCCGACAAATTCGGCCGCCCGATACTTACCTTTGTCGACACGCCCGGAGCCTATCCGGGGATCGATGCTGAAGAGCGCGGACAGGCCGAAGCCATTGCTTACAACCTCCGCGAGATGGCGAAACTTAAGGTGCCAGTGATAGTGACAATTATTGGTGAAGGTGGATCGGGCGGGGCTCTGGCCATCGCGGTTGGCGATCAGGTAATGATGCTCGAAAACGCTACTTACTCTGTGATCACGCCGGAAGGGTGTGCAGCCATTCTTTGGAAAGATTCTGCGCAGGCGGACCAGGCTGCCGCCGGCTTGCGGCTCACCGCGCAACATCTCTTAAAAGAAGGAATCGTCGATCGAATCATAGACGAGCCGGCCGAAGGCGCTCACACCGATCACGATGCCGCCGCCCGCTTCCTCGACGCTGCTCTGACTCGTCAACTGGCCGAAGCCGTCAGCCTCGGCCAGGACGAACGCTTGAGTCGTCGCTACTCCAAGTTGCGAAAATTCGGCCGCTGGGGAATGGCAGCGCAGTAAGGCGCGTTCTATTTTCAAGTTAAAGCACTCTGCGTTGGTGAACCGTCTTCTGGCTGGACGAAGACGCCAGGGACAGGCAACAGATTGTTTGATGCCGATATTTCTTTACCTCGCGCTTGCAGCTAACGCCGTGTTATCAAGACCATGCGAACGACCCGCGAAAGCTAGCAAATGATCAGCACGGCGCTCTCAAAGAACGGTACCTCCATTCCCTTGACCGAAGAGCGGTGGACGCATATTACGGATGAGCATGGCGAACTGGCTGGTCTGCGCGTAGAAGTTTTGCAATCCGTTGAAGAACCTCAGCGTATTGTGGAAGGCGGTGACGGAGAACTGCTGGCGGTGCGCGAGTTGGATTTGGGCAAATACATTGTGGTCGTGTATCGTGAACAAGAGAATGACGGGTTCGTAATCACGGCATTTTGACTCGCCGAATCAGCTCACTGGAGAGAAGGAAACACGTATGGCCGTAGCTAACATTGACGAATATTTGAAGCTTGTGCCTGCCCTTAGAAAGTCACCAAGTCATTTGCTCTGGTCATCGTATGATAGTGAGGCTGATACTCTCTACATCAATTTCAAGAAGCCAAGCAACGCCACCGACAGCGACATTACGGACGATGATGTGATCATTCGGTATGAGGACGGTGAAATCGTAGGCCTCACGATCCTGCACGCGAGTAGGCGTTAGCCAAAAGACGCCGTGGAATCAAGCAGGAGGTATCTCTCCGAGCAGCATCTGCTGAAGGAAGGAATTGTCGATCAAATTATCGCGGAGCCGGCTGAAGGCGCCCACACCGATCACGATGCCGCCGCCCGCTTCCTCGACGCTGCTCTGACTCGTCAACTGGCCGAAGCCGTCAGCCTCAGCCATGACGAACGCTTGAGTCGACGCTACAGCAAGTTGCGAAAATTCGGCCGCTGGGGTGTGACCCCGAAGTAGGCCGCACCCTCGCTTCAGTGCAAATGCATCTTCACTATGTTCCAAACACCTGGCTGAACCACCCGGAATCTGAATGCACATAAGCTGGAATGAAATAAGGCTTCGTGCCTCACAATTTGCGGAAGAATGGAAGGACGCTCACTACGAGAGAGGTGAAAGCCAGACCTTCTATAACGAGTTCTCGAGCAGCCTGCTACGCGCCTCGTCCTGGTGGACCGGCATCCCCTTAACCGTGGCCTCTATTTTATCCCGAATAGTCTCGCAGGGCGCGACCGTCTCGAGGACATAGATACCCTGGAGGTCGTGGGTTTCAGGCTTTGTGCCGACGCAGAACCGAGCGATACCACCACACTACCGCACACCAGTGCAATGCGCAGTGCTTTGAGTTTCATGAGGAGTTCTCCTTCTGCACTGTCAATCCGTAAAGCATTCAGCGAAACGAGCACGGGGTCAGGGAAAGTGACCACGAGCATTGTGTATCTCCTGTTTCCAACGAGGTTCTTGCCGCCCAGTGAGCCGTCCGAGCCTTGGTCAAACGATTTGTTAGCCAGTGGATTTTGGCTTGCCTGGCGATTACAAAATCAACTGCTACTTAAAAGGGGTAACGGCACAAAATTACTGTCCATGCCAACGTCAATGAAATTAGCACGACCACCAAAAACCGCCCTATCCGCGTATACAGTGCGGCGGGGATACTTTCAGCTTCCGCTTTTTTCGACCTACAGGAAATCTGGAGGAAGTTCCTGAAAGTCATCGCTGGAATGACTTCACTTTTCGAGTCTGGTGTAGAAGCATGCTCAAGATTATCTATTTGTATCTTGATTGCCATCGTCGCAATTAAAACCCACGCTAATCCAAATATCCCTAAAAAATTCTGCACGATAAAAACAACGGCGACTGTCCCAATTATGAAAGGGTCAGCTTGGTCGCGAGGAGCCTTGGCAAGCCATCCCATAGTCAAATAATTTACCGTCACAAAGAATGCAAACCAACTCATTCCTAATTGAGTAATATGCCGGATATTGTTATGCCGCTCTTTGAGTTTATTCGTTTTTTCCTCAGGGTCCATGTCGAACGCTCCACTCAATTTGCGACGTAGCCTTAAAGTTCCAGGTCAGCGGCGGCGCGCATATTAAGCGGCCGCCGCTGCCGCCAAAACGGCTTCACTAAAGTTGAGGCAATAGGTGACGGTTACTTTCCTTTGAAGGGGTTGAACACTCCACCCAACGGTTCCCAAGTCGTTGGCGAAGGATGCCAAGCCCCGTCCCAAGCCTTATGGAACATGCTGTTGTCGGTGCCGAGCGCAAAGATATCGAGGCGGTTAGGTCCCCAGGAAACAGCTGTGGGCGGGCTGGCGAACACCCCACCCAAAGGTTCCCAAGTCGTGAGCGATGGATGCCAGGCACCGTCCCAAGCTTTGTGGAACATGCTGTTGTCAGTGCCCAGGGCAAAGATGTCGACGCGGTTGGGTGCCCACGCAGTAACCGTAGGTGTACTGGCGAATACCCCGCCCAAAGGTTCCCAAGTCGTTGGCGATGGATGCCAAGCCCCATCCCAGGCCTTGTGGAACATCTGGTTATCGGTGCCCAAGGCAAAGATGTCGAGGAAAGAGCGACGAATCCTCACGGGCCGCGCCTGTTTGCAACGAAGGCGATCGTCATGGTGGAGATGTCACCGGGGACGACGGTCACCGTTGAGGTCTGGGCGCCGAGGTTGCACGGACCTTGTTCGTTAGTGGGTATGGTGTTGCAACCGATCATGGCGACGCCGGGGCTCGGCAGTTCTGTGATAACAACCGGGCCCGCCGCCACCTCAATGGCCGGCGAGCACGCACCCGCCGGGACGACAAACGGCCCCAGGCCACCGGGGTTGACGTTGAACGTGAAGCTGCCCGTCACCTTTCCTGTCTTGCAGATTTCGAGAAAGCCGGTCCGCTTCTCGTCGGTAAACGTCACCTCGGTGACGCCAATGCCGATCACGACACTGACACTGCCGCCCGCGAGGTTGGACGTACCCACCAACTGACCAGGCAGCGCCACGGTGATGCTCGACACGGTATCCCCGGCCGGAATTGTCTCAGCCACCGTGACGGTTGAACCGACAGGGAGGCTCGGACCGACGACGCAGGTGCCACCGGGAGCCGGGCCGGCCGGGATCGTGAACGTGCTGGAGCCAGCGGTGAAAGTGACTGGCGTACCGAGCGCGACCCCGGGCCCGGCCACCTTGCAGACCTTGAGGATTCCATTATCGACTGCGTAGCCAAGCGTAAAAGCAATTCCATCGCCGTAGATGTGGGAGAACCTGAGCGAAAGACTATTCCCGACTGGTGATGGTACCTTAAACAGCGCCCACCCCGTGTTTACATGGTCACTACCAGTGTGGTTTGACCAGTCGCTCTCTATAAAATTCCCCGACGTCAGACGAGTCGGGGCGGAAACGGGAGTTACGGGAAACAGGTACTCACCCGTCAAGCTTACACCCTGCGACGCAGTTGCTGTCGTACCGTTCGCCAAGGCCGCGATCATCAGTACCAGCTTACTCACGTCCGGTGGCCCCGCCTGAAAGTGGAACGTAACGATGTAGGAGAGGGTGCCCGCTCCTGCGGAAGAATTATTAATACCTATGACTTGCGTGTCTGAGCCCCATGTGTAGCCCCCTGCGGATTGATTGTACGCCGAGGGCACATCTTTGGGATTGAAAAAGGGCAAAGAACTCCCAGGGGTAGCAACCCACGTAACTCGCACCGGACCATATCCAGGCAAAGTGTAGGTCGTACCAGAAATTGAGGTCGAACTGTTCGTTTGTGTGGTTACATAGGGGCCGTTGATCTTCATATGCTGGAGCGTTACCTGAGCGTGCACCGCGATTGATAGTAGTGGAACTAAGATCGCGAGAAGTAAGATTCGGTGGGTTTGAGATGGATATCGCTTCATTTTCAATCTCCTCGTTCTGAGAGAGTAAGACGTTTTCATCTAATGGCCATCACAACAAACGTCTGGGAGACTGTGAGGGCCCCGAGACTCGACTGACGCAACCACTGCAAGCCGGTGTTGCGTCCGATCTGGTCGGAGTAGGTTTTTCGTGCTTGCGTCTATGAGTGACTTTTCCGGGGAAACGTAACGCCGTCCATAAACGACTGAGGTTTAGCGTGATTCGGGCATGAGGGTCCTCCTTCGCTGTGAGTATCACGCCTGAGTACAACGAGGGTAAGGGTTGTCCTGAGTACACGGGTGCAGATTTGCAAAACAAACTGTCAGTTTGCGATGGGTGGCGGGCGTCTCCAACGCTTGCGAAAGCTAACACGCTTGCTTTACAAAAAAGCAAAACAGGACGCCACGAGCGAATGAGGTCAAGGTGTCTATTTGCCGCTATTTACGAACGCAACACAGTACGACAAAGGAATAATGTTGACTTGCATTCCTCTGATGTCGAACGACATTTCTCCAATGTCGAACGATATTGCCACAAGATCGATTGACATTGGCCTGATGTCGACTGATCTTGTCCTGATGTCACTCAACAGCGGCTGGAGATTGACTGACATTGGACTGATGTTAGTTCAGTTTGTACCTGTGTCGATTGGCTTGGATCAGGGATCGATTGTGGTGGCAGTGAGGTCGACTGAGGGCATAATCGTGTTAATTAAGATCGCGGTAATGTTGGTAGCCACTACACTGATCTGGATTGATACAGATTTAAGTGCCTTCGGTCCCGGGGAAGACCAAATGTTTATTGAATCAGGATTCTAAGAAGCCTCGAAGCTCCGGAGGAACGACATAGCTGAAAGGCGCATTGCGCTCCCCCCGATCTGAAGAGCTCGTTCAGGCTACACGAGCTATAAACATTTGGCCGCTCTGCGGCCAAGGCGAAAGTTCTGTGCTTCGAAGTTAGGGATGCGACCCCCTAAAACGGAACGTCGTCGTCGGCCGCGTCTGCATGTCCGGTCGGCGGCTCGCTCGTTGCCGGGCGATCGGCGTGAGGCTCTTCCATTCTCCCACCGCCGCCGCTGCCTCCCTGGCCACCACCGATAAATTGCATTTCCGTCGCATGCACCTCCAAAGTGTGTCGCAGCTTGCCATCACGATCGGTCCACTCTTCAACACGCAAGCGGCCTTCGATATAAATTGGCCGGCCTTTGGTCAGGTACTGTGAGGCAGTCTCAGCCTGGCGCCCCCACAGCGTGACTTTGAACCACGTAGTCTGGTCCTGCATCTCACCCGTCTTATCCTTGCGCCGCTCGTTCGTGGCCAGGCTAAAACTACAAACAGGCGTGCCCTGCGGTGTGTAACGCAGCTCCGGATCGCGCCCCAAATTGCCGACAAGAATGATCTTGTTGAAGGACATGAGGAAACCTCTTCTTTTTCTGGGATTAGTAAACTTGCGGGATACTACTCGCGAAAGATAAGAGGGTCAAGTGCAGGACTAGTGGGTCAGTTTTGCAGCAAAGGTCCGACAAACTTTAGTTTGTCGCGGCGTTACGAAAAGCTTAAAGCTTATCGGACATCAAACTGATCGTCCCTACGGGACCAAGACCCTTTTCCTGCAAGCTGTTTCATTATCACATACACGAGCAAACGCTGACTGAGCACCACGCAAATCATAAAGCGGTCGCCTTGCGCAAAGGATTTCTGCTACACTGAACTGCTTCTATTTCGCCCGAATTTGCAGAAAAAATGAGCGCACGAGTTTACATCGAGACCTTCGGCTGTCAGATGAACATTACTGATACCGAACGGGCTGCGACCGGACTGCGAAGAGCCGGATACGAGCTTATTCAGCAGCCCGCCGGCGCTGACGTAATTCTTTTTAATACGTGTTCAGTGCGAGAGCGTGCAGAGCAAAAGGTTTATAACCGAATCGGAGAGCTGCGGAAAATAAGCGGCAACAACATGCCGGTCATCGGCGTCATGGGGTGTGTCGCGCAACTTGAAGGCCCGGCGATCTTTGATAACTCAACCGCGGTTAATTTTGTGGCCGGAACGCAGGCCACAGATCGCCTGCCGGCGCTCATTGAGCGCGCGCGGGGCGGGGAAGAGGCTGTAGTGGATATCGGTGATCGCGAAACCGGCGAGGTTTGGGACGTGTCTCCGGTTGAGCGGCATTCTCCTTATGTTGCTTTTGTTCCGATCATTGAAGGCTGTAACAAGTTTTGTTCATTCTGCATCGTGCCTTACTCACGCGGCAGAGAGAAGAGTCGCAGCGCCACTGAGATCATTGCTGAAGTGCAGTCGCTGCAAAAACTTGGTTACAAGGAAGTTCATCTTATCGGACAGAATGTAAACAGCTACCGGCCGAAATCACCGGACGGTCTGGAGGGTCATGCCGGCGCTACACCTTTTTCCCGGCTGTTGCGAGCGGTGGCGGCCACGGGAATCGAGCGACTCAAGTTTACAACATCATTCCCCCGCGACTTTCATCCTGATATAGTGTCGGCGATTGAAGAGTATCCGAATCTTTGCGACTGGATTCATTTGCCGGTGCAATCCGGCAGCGACCGAATTTTACAGGCGATGCGCCGGGGTCATGACTCAACGGATTACCTAAAACGAGTTGAAGGGATCAAGAACTCTCGGCGCATGCTGTCATTGACCAGTGACGTCATCGTTGGTTTTCCCGGGGAAACGAAACAGGATTTTGCAGCTACCTTAAATCTCATCGATCAGTGCGAGTATGACGGTCTCTACATCTTTAAGTATTCGAAAAGGACCGGTACGCCGGCAGCCAGATTGGCGGATGAGATTTCGGTTGCAGAAAAGTCGGAACGATTTCTGGAACTCGAGCAACGACAGCAGGCGGTGCAACAGAAAGTTTATTCCGACTATGTCGGCAGAAAAGTAAGCGTGCTCGTCGAACGCGGGAGTACGCGATCGAGTGAAGATATGACCGGGCACTCCACTTGTCATAAAGTCGTCAACTTCAAAGGTGGACCACAGCTGGAAGGTCAAATAGTCGAGGTGCTCATTACCGAAGCCAAGCACTATAGCCTGTACGGTCGCGCCTGTTAGAAAGGACGGGAATTGAGGTCATGAATGAGGTACCGCGTATGGAAATAGAAGTAAAAATCAGGGCCCTGATGATGGATCCCAACAGCGGTACTCCCATAGTCATCTTGAAAGATGTGCAAAGCGATACGATGTTACCAATCTGGGTCGGTGCTTATGAGGCCAATGCCATCGCTCTGGAGATCGAGAAGATCGCACCGCCGCGACCCATGACGCACGACTTGTTGCGAAACCTGATCATCGAGCTGGGAATTGAAGTTGAACGCGTGGTGGTTACGAGTCTGCGGGACAATACTTTTTTTGCGGTAATCGAGATGCGGACCAGTGATGGAAACCGGATGGTCCTCGATTCCAGACCCTCGGACGCAATCGCCCTGGCGCTGCGAGCCGACTGTCCTATCTTTGTGGATGTAGAAGTGATCAAGGCGTCTCGAAATACGACTTCGGTCGATGAGGAACTTGGTTCCGACAGTCCCATCGGCGAAGAAGAATGGCCCGACGTCATTGGCGAGGCCGGCGATCTGCCGATGTGATCCTGGCCGCATTGGCAAGGGCCTCCTAAATTTGCTCAACTCAATTAACAACCAAATCAACTGTTGCGGCCGCCATAGCGAATGATAATCGCGATAGCAAATCAAAAAGGTGGCGTCGGAAAGACAACTACAGCGATCAATCTGGCTGCCGCATTCGCCCGCGTTGGGAAAAGCGTCCTGCTGCTGGATCTCGATCCACAGGCGAACAGCTCACTCTCTTTTCTTGATCCTCAAACCGTCGATCGCTCAGCATACGAATTGTTGACCGATGGTCTGGCTCCGGTTGAACAGTCTGTCTATCACAGTCCAGTTGAAAATCTGGATATCGTTCCCGCCCGAATCAGTCTCGCCAAGCTCGAAGCAAAATTAGTCGGCGACTTTGACGCCCCGTTTCGTCTTAAGGATCGAATCGAACCCTTTCGGCAGAAATATTCGGTGATCGTGATCGACACGCCACCCACGCTGGGATTGATCACCGTCAACGCCCTGGTAGCGGCCAGCCACGTCCTGATCCCCATTCAGTCATCCTACTTTGCACTGGAAGGGACCGACGATCTTTTGGAAACAATTGAGAAGGTCAAGGCCAGACCGAACCCTGGCCTCGAGTTGTTGGGAGTACTGGTAACGCTTCACGACAAGCGCACGACCCTGGCCCGTGAAGTGTTCGAGCAGATCCAACGTGTCTTTGGTCCCAAGTTGTTTCAAACCGTGATCACCAAGAGTGTAAGGCTGGAAGAATCTCCGGCCTATAAAGAGTCTATTTTTTCTTTTGCGCCACAGTCATCCGGCGCGGTTGAGTATGCGAAACTTTGTGAAGAGGTAATGAGCCGTGTCTAAAAGGGGATTGCCAACCGGATTGCAAATGCGTCACGACTCGCACTATGTCGAGGAACTGGCTAAACACCGTCCCACCCAGATTGGCCGGCTGATAGCGATTGATAAGATCGATCCTAATCCGGAACAACCGCGCACGGAGATCGGTGATTTGACCGAGCTCACTGCTTCGATCAGTGAGAAGGGAGTGTTGGAGCCGTTGCTTGTCAAACCTTCGCGCCTCACCGGCAGATGGATGATCATTGCCGGTGAACGACGCTGGCGCGCAGCGACGGCGGCCGGCCTCAGCGAAGTGCCGTGCATCGAAATGGAGGTTGACGACAAAACCGTTGCCGAAATTGCGCTCATCGAGAATATGCAGCGCAAGGATCTCACGATCTGGGAAGAGGCCGATGGGTTGCTGTCTTTATGCGAACGCTTCGGCTACACCCATGATGAAGTTGCGCGCAAGGTCGGCAAGAGCAGGACCACCGTATCTGAAATCATATCGATTGCGCATATCCCGCAGGATGTTCGCGACCTTTGTCGCGAGGCAGGCATCGCGGCCAAATCAGTGCTGTTGCAGCTGGTGCGACAACCTGATGATGAGTCAATGCGCCGCTTGGCGACACAGATAACTTCGCAGGGTCTTACCCGTGAAGAGGTGCGCGAAGTCAGGCGACAGGAATCGGGTCCGCGAATAGTTCCGGAAGCAAAACCGTACACGTTCCGCTATGCACCGCCGCAAAAAGATTTTAGTTTGGAAATAAAGTTCCGCCGCGCGAATGTCAGCGAAAGGGAAGTCGCCGAGGCGTTAAGAATTACGACCGAGAGCGTCGAGGAAGAACTGCTGGCGAATTCCGCCCTTTCAGGATCCGATGCTTCAGATCCTACCACCTCATGACTCGTTACATCCTATTCTTAACTCTCGTTTAGAGAGGGCACTTATGCCCTTGCCGCCGGCGCGCGAGTCAGCTTTATGAACGAACGCTCCACTAATCACTTTGCGGCGACGCTTTTCTTCTTTTCGGCTGCAGCTTTTTTCTGCAGTGACTTTCCCCAGCGCTCCAGCGTCGGCTGAATGGGTTTGAAGATGCGGGCGCGCAGGGTATGTTGCTTCTCGTTCCACGCTTTCAACTGCTTTTCCGTGTAGAGTCGCACTGCCGGCTCGACCTGCGTACGCTTAACTGAATGACGAAGTGTCAGGTGATAGTGCTGGCCTACCAGTGAGAATACAATCGCGGCAATATTTCCCTTGAACGAGAGGCGCGGAATAATGCGTTTATGAATCGGCTTGTTACCGGGCAACAAGACGCCAATGGCGATCTCGAGCCAGGGACCTTTGGCGCCCTGACGCGGATGATAAAGGCCAGGCAACTCTGAAGCTTGAATCGGCCCCTTCAACCTTGGCTCAGATATGAAATCCACCAGGCGGACGCGCTCCAGACCGCGTGTGTGTTCCCGCGGTACGCTGTCCAGGGCCTTCTCAACCAGTTCAACCGTCTTCTTTGGTAGTTTTCCTTCGTATTGGTTCTCGATTTTGATTGGCACTAATTGGAAACCCCGTTACGACAATATGATGATAACGATGCGATCATGACAAGGACGTCATTCGGACCCGCTGCTAAGACAATGACCACAGTGTCCGTACTCTATGGGATGGGTCTGTCACCGTCAAGTTAGGCCGAGTTACGGAACGTCTTAAGTTGGAGTGCGATATTAGGCGCGCCACATTTGGACTGAGACATTAGCATTGGCGACGACCCGTCGTCCGCTTTGGTCGCCGCAACCTGTCGCAGCAAGCGTTGAAAACATGTCGGCGGGGAACCCACGAAAACACGCTTGTCAGATCCGCATGAACCACAACGTCACCTCGAACTTCGTCATGGCCGCTGCGTCTGATAATACATATTATGTCTTGTTGGCTTTGCCCGAAAAGGCCCTCTTGTACAAAAAGTTAAGCGGCTGTACAGAAAGTCTGGAGAGGCCAAATTTGGGTAATTACATACTTGACTGACCAAGCGTGAGAAACACGCTCCCGCCGCTCGCCGTCCAACGATTCGCATGGTTAGGCGGTAAGACTCCCCCCATCCCAATTGTGCTCAGGGTCAGGGTAAAATATCAGGCCTCTGGCGTTGTTGGTTATCATGACAAGCCAGCCCCCAGGAACTTTCGTTCGATAGACATCTCCCAATTTCCACCATTCGCCTCCCGCACTGGACGACTTCAATTTGTGCCAGACGATTTGTGGTGGTTCTGCTTTCTGCGCCGTGTTCGGGCTTTTCTTCATGTTTTATCCTTTCGCCTTATTCGGGTAATTACATACTTAACGAATCAGGCTAATGAGCGTAGTTACATGCGTTTACTGACCACGTTTGCGCGGGTCAGAAATTCCGAAGGCCGTAAACGCATAAACCAACCAAGGCTAGGCTGAATGAGACGTATGTGACAATAAAAGCTCTACGGGTTCTCGGGTCGCTGACTTTGGCTTTCTCAACCGAGTCAATTACCCCGAATTGGGCCACGATTCCTGCCAGAATGGATATAACGAAACACACGAGCGAAATACTTACGAGGGTTTTCCAATGACGTGAGCCTCCTAGTTTTTCGTAGAAGGTAACGATAGCGACCATTGAGCCAACGGATAGCGTTGTAATGTGCTTTGTATGATCAAAAATCAGTTTGATTTGTTCAATGGGAAATACGGGCATCGCAGTTTCCTAAGTCGCGCTAGGGTCTCTTTTTGCCAAGTGAGGGTATGCCAGCTTGGCCGATGACCCGACCCTCTGGCAGCGCCCGAAGGTTCCGACGATTCTGCTTTTTATTGAACTGCTTGTATTTCGTGCAATTGAATTGAGATGCTCTTTCTGCCGACTCGCACTATCCTTATCTTCAGCACGGCCAAAGGATTCACGACAGAACGGACAACGGAGGACTAAGTGAGGCATTTGGTTTATCGCCTTTCCTTTTACGTTAGGCAACGCAGAATCGTCGCTTTGAGTTCTTCACTGTCATATGTTTGTTTGAAAGTCAGCGACAAGGGATATACATTCCCATTGCTGAGGCGAAGCTCCCAAGCGCCAGCCGGATCGTTCGCGTCGTGTTTCGCGTCAAATTCTTTGGGAACTACGAGACTAATTTGCCAAACTGTAAGCCGGTCGTCAGGACGACCAAGCGCGGCCAATACGTCCTTGGCGCATTTTGCAATGTGGTCGTTCGTCGTTTCCGATTGAATCATGCCACCTTCCGTTTCTTTCCGGCCTTCTTCTCTCGCTGATAACTCCGCTTCGCGCTTAATCAAGCTACCGTCACTCCAAAGGTGGGGTCAACTCCCAACTCGTACATTGATTGAATCACGCAACAAAGATTATGGCACAGCACCTTACAGAGTGCTTCATTGATCTGCGCCGTTTCAGTCTTGCAGCGCAGTCGCTCACCAAACTTCGCTTTGATCATGCTGAATACCGTCTCAACGTTCGAGCGCTTGTGATAGTGACTCAGGAATTCTTCGCGCTTGAAACTGTAAAAGTGATAGAGCTTGTTCCAGACCGTGCCACCTGTCCGAGTCGGGTTGCTGTTTGACTTGAATGGGATGTAAGGCATCGCGCCCTGCTTTAACGTCACGTGCAGGTTCTCTGCGCTCAAATACGCTTTGTCGGCTGATACTTCTTTCATTTCGAATCCACTCTTAGCGGTTGCCTCAACTAGCGGTTTGAAGTACGGGCTATCGTGCTGATATGCCCGACTGATTTCAACGCTGGTTACGATGTGAGTTGACACACCACACATAAGATGCACCTTCACCCAATCGTGCCAGTTTTCATCTTTGCCATACTTCACATCGAACCATCGCACAAAGCGAGTAGTTGAAAAGCCGGATGAATCAATCGCAAAGTCTTTTTCGATTGACTGAAGCGGCAAGCTGCTGTCCGCGATCAACTGTTTCAGATAAGGCGTGAGCGGATAAGCTTAGCGGCTAATGGCGGAATGATTCTTTACATTCGCAGACGGCAGACCCAGTGGAACCAGTTTTTCCAACTCATTGGCGCTTTACACGATCTCTCGGCGGCCGCTAGATAAGGACAGTGTTGATGAGGTCTAAAACAAGGCTGAAGTACCAACCAACCTCAGCTTCTCTTCTCGTGACGTGAATCTCGGCAAAATCTCGGCAAAATTCCCAGGAATGTAATGGCTGGAAATCTAGCGGTCAAACTCAACGTAAGACATCCGGAACGTACTCAAGAACAGTGCCCGCTTGGCTCAGTGGTATAGAGCACTCCCGTGCAAACTTCCAATCTAAGAAACTTACCGCCAAATTAAGAACGTTGGGCTAATATTGGCCCCTTTCACGTTGCGCAAAAACCCACGATAAGCATTGTCGAAGTGTTCAATTTGCTTGACTGCCACTTGAGTTGTCGGTAACAATCCAATGTCGCATCACTGGCACAACGGCCCCTGTAGATGATCAAAAAGAAGCGTCATGGAAGGGCTTATGATTGGCTGCGCCGTCAAGTCGGCGGCGACAACCAAAACTTCTGATTTCCTCCCCATCGCCCCGTAGAAATAAGAAAAGGCGTCGCTGGCCTCTCGAACTCCCCTCGGCTTCCAGCACGCACGGTATCCCAGAGATTCTCACTTCGATATTATTGGATATCTCAAACAACAGGAGGCGCAATGAGCAGAGAAGAAAGTGAAGACAACACGATTTATAAAGTTGTTGTCAATCACGAAGAACAGTATTCCATCTGGCCAGCGGACCGCGAGAATGCGCTCGGCTGGAAGGACGCTGGAAAAAGCGGAACTAAGGAAGATTGTCTGGCCTACATCAAAGAAGTGTGGACGGACATGAGGCCCTTGAGCTTGAGAAAGCAGATGGAAAAAGCGGCGCAGAATAGTTAGCCTGTTAGAAGTTGCCATGCCAGCGAACTCTCGTCTGCGTGCGGACTCTGCCGTTCAATTATGGCACAAGCCCTCATCTAGTCTCATGTTAGGCGCAGATGAAGTGCATGTCTGGCGTGCCTCTCTGAACAGTCCGCATCATCGCTTGCAGTATCTACACGGCATGCTCGCATCGGAAGAGTGCGAGCGTGCCGCACGGTTTCACTTTGCGCACGACCGGAGAAACTTCATCGCTGCCCGGGGTCTTCTGCGCGAAATTCTGAGCCATTACCTGGAACTCTCACCACACAGGTTGCAGTTTAAGTATACCTCTCATGGCAAACCGTACTTAACGCACGATTGCGGGGGGCCAGTGGCTGCGCTTCAACGTCTCGCATTCGGGTGAACTTGCGCTCTATGCTATCAGCCGCGGGCGTGAACTTGGCGTTGACATCGAAGAGATTCGCACGGACATAGAGCATAAGCAGATTGCGTCAAACTTCTTCTCAAAGCAAGAGGTCGCTGCGCTTCATGCGCTTCCGGCGCATTTGCAACAGGAAGCTTTCTTCCTTTGCTGGACGCGCAAGGAGGCTTACATCAAGGCGATTGGAGAGGGGCTTTCGCTTCCTCTGCGCAGTTTCGATGTTTCGGTAACCCCGGATACGCCCGCCTCTGTGTTAGCCGTGCGCGGCAACACACAAGAGGCGGCGCGTTGGACTTTGCAGGCTTTAGAGCCGGGACCCACCTATCATGTTACGCTGGTCGCCGAGGGGAATGAGTGGCGATTGAAATGCCTGCAGTGGGATAATCGGTGAGAAGCAATCTTATTAATACCTCTCAGCAGACGCTTGCTGCAGTCGAGGTGCGCGAAGCCCGGGAAGTCCTTTAATTAAATCATTGCGGTGCATCGATTGATGGACAACTTTCCAGAGTTCTGGCCAACGTTTACAATCTGCGAAAATCTACGCGACATTGTGGGCGCGAGATCCACTACGTGCGGTGTAACTTTGGATGACCATGCTTCGAATTAAAATGACAACAGAACGTGCAATCTTTCGTGCCAGCTTCGAAGTCGGAGTCTGAGGCCCGCACCTCATTCAATTGGAGCGTCCCTTTTAGGCAAACACAGTGACGCTCAATCCACATTATGAGTGTTGCGCTGGACGCCAGAATTTCGCGCTTAGATCTGCCGCACCCAAAATCAAGATGAACTTGCGGAAACACGGGGTCCAGTATTACCAGACGAGCGTCGGATTCGCACTGCTCAGGAAGTGCACCTTGGTGCTCGCTCCACAAAAGCGCTGCACCAGATCCGAGGCCGCAATCGTGGCGGCTTCCACTTCCTCTCGCGGGATTGCGGTCAAGAGGCCATCAACGTCGATAATAGCGGTGGTGGTCGTGGGTAGTACCGCCGTCTCCTGCCCGCCGCGATTGTTCCACGCCCTGCACATGACATTGCCCGAGCCGCTATCGCAGTAAATGACTTCACCCGGCCACGGAGCAGAACTCTGTCCGCCACCGATGGGTACGAACCTCTCCGACCCGAGCGCATAACCCAGCACCAGGTCACCGATGACCTTTGACGCATCAACTAGCCCACTCGGCGTCAGGTAGGTGAGTGAGATGAGATTCGAAATGCACACGAGCGGCGAGATAAAAGGAATTGTCTTCTGTTTCTTGATCCGGCTCACGAGCTGCCAGATCGATGGATGCAGTTTGCGCGCCTCCTTAAACTCGAACGTGCGGTAAACATCGGACCACGCTCCGATTCTCAAGTGGTCCACTGAAATTTCCGGGTCGCCCTCGATCTCCTGGGTCCTCCGCCTAAGGAGTTGATCGAGCTCGGTGTTCGCCGCGGCGGTGTTGTCGACGTTTGCGGCTACCACGACGCCGCGAAAAAAGGCCGGGTACTGCTCGAAGATTCTCGGCTCAATGCGGTAGATCATTTGAAGAACTGCTCGCTTAGGTCCGGATAAAATCGCGCGCGCGGGGCTCAGGGCCAGGAGCCGCCTTCTCATAGCTTGGCGCAATCATCTTCAACCCCCTGTTCGGCTAGCGTGATCACTTCGAAAACTTCTCTTTCGCTTCCAGGTACGTCCCGAGCAAAGGTTTTTGATAGTCGTCGAGCTTGTCGGGCTCCTTAAACTTCTCATCGTATCTGATGTTGTAAGCTTTGAACCAGTCCCCATTCTCCTTAAGGAAGATGATGTCGTGTAGCGCCATGTGCCGGATCGCGATCAGCGGGTAAGGGGGAGATGGAGACGCGGTAGCCGCGGTTGTAGATTCCGCGCTCGTCGAAATTTTGATGAAACCGGCCAGTCATCAGTCCCCGAGTCAACAAATTTGTGTTTTATCTTCGCGTGCACGTTGTCGAGTACGTAAGTGCGATAAACCGCCTGCTTGAGGCGGGCCACAGCTTGAGGTTCTCCTCTATTGGCCTCTTCTCAAGTAGATGTTGCCATTCACGGCGTGGATCTTAACCGGGTGGCTACCGCCGCCTGCCTTCCCGGTGCCGTAAATGTATCTGCGCGGAGTGCCTTTAGCAAGAGACCTTTTATGCCATGACCCAGGTCCGAACTCCTCTCAGGATTGACGACTTGAAGTATTTCAAGCAACATAAACGGAAACCCCCACGTCGCGCATGAACCTTAAAACCTCAACCTTACCCGACACTCGACGACGCGCGCGCTATTGCGCAGCGCTTCTCTGCTTGTTCTCTTTCGCAACCTGTACTTATACAGCCCACCCCGAACCCAGCAATGCTGTTTATTCTTCCACCGCTACGCCAGTTTACAAACTAACAATACGACTTGTGCCTGATGCTCCCCGACTTGATGTATCGGGCACGATCCAGTTACCAGCCATTAACGCCGCGCGCACCAGTATCGAGTTGTGGTTGAGCGAATTGATGGACGAATTTAAGGTCGATGTCGTCAGTCCCGGCGTCAGTCTCGGCCCAGTCAAACTGGATACAACTCACCATCCGGAATCGCGTAGAGGATGGGGCATCATAAATTGGAAAATCATTCCCGCAAAGCCATTTCCTGCCAACGAGCCGATTGTGCTGCGGTTCTCATATGCCAGCAAAACTGCAGGCTCGAGTAACCAGTTCGGTTTGGGTGGTGAAGCTGCCTTTGCCGGAGGGATCAGCACCGCATGGTACCCGCAGCTTGCCGATCCGGATGCTAACAGAAATGTACAATTCAAAGGTCTGCGCGCCACCGGCCTGTTAGACTTCTCGGTGCCATCCGGCTACGCGGTCCACGCCACAGGAGCAGCACGCAGTGAGCAGAAAGAAACCGCCGCGGGCATCTTTCGCTTTGACGTCAACCATCTTGCCTTTTTCTCCTTTTCCGCAGCGAGATACTCGGTAAAAAAGAAGGATGGTCCAGTTCGCATTAGTCTTTACACGCTGCAACCACACCAGACTGCAAACCAGTTTTTGGACGGGACAGCCCGAATTCTCAAAGTCCTCGTGGACGAGTTTGGCGACTATCCATTTTCGGAGTTTGCGGTTATTGAAATACCGACCGCGCAGGCAAGTCGCGCTGGATTCGACGGAGCGAGCCTGGACGGCCTCATCTTCGTAAACAGCGATTATATCGACAAAGGCTTCAACGCCGCATTTTTCGGACATGAGATAGGTCACCAGTGGTGGGGCAACTTGATCGTAAGTAAGGGTGTCGAAGGTAATTGGATGTTGAGTGAAAGCATGGCCCAGTTTGGCTCAATGCGCGCCGTGGAAGTCCTCGAAGGTCAAGCTGCTGCCGCACAATACCGGCGCACCGGTTATCCGGGTTATTTCCCCGACCACTGCGCGCTGGGCTACTTCAAACTGGTGAGTAGAGGATTGGACCAGCCGCTACTCAATCTCTCCTCCGCCAACATGGACGAAGCGCGGATTATAGCCGACAGCAAGGGGCCAATCGTTTGGGACATGCTTGCTCGCACGGTGGGTCGAGAGGTATTCAGTCGTATCCTCCGGAACTTGATAAATGAATACAAGTATCAGCGAGTTTCCTGGCAACAGTTTGTAAAGGCAGTGGAGGCTGGTTCAGGTCAGGATCTTAAGTGGTTCGTAGCGCAGTGGATTGAACAAACTGGCGCGCCGGATTTCAGCCTGGCATGGAAACAGGAAGGCAACACCTTGCGCGGAACAGTTTCGCAAGCTGCGCCTTATTTTCGCGCCGATCTCGAGATCGAGGTCCAGGGTTCCGGCAAAAAGTTCATCAAGGTGGTCCAAATCAACAAAGAGCAAGCATCGTTCGAATGGACAGTGCCGTTTCGAGCGGAGACAGTGACGCTCGATCCATATTATCGCGTGGTACGCTGGACGCCGGAGTTTCGCCCCGAGACGGGTCGATAAAAAATAAGATAGTTGAGGTAATCTCTGGCGGAGCGCCTCAGCACCTTTCTCCCCATGAGTCTGGCAGGAATGCAGGAAGCACCGTGCCCATGCTTTGTCTAAGACCTTGCTCGAGCACGAGTTTGGCAACAGCGAGATCGAGAACGCCAAGGCCGAACGGACTGAAGACGGCAACGCTCTCGTCATCACGTCTCGCAGGCGCCTTTTGCAGTAGGATCTCGGCCAGAGTGCACCTGATGAAACTGCGGTTACCAATCAACTGCTCGGCGAGGTGAATTGACGTACTCGCCCGGCAGACATGGTCCACGTCATCGACGATGTTGTCGCACGAGAGGATTACCTCCGGCGCGAGGTCGCGCAGAGAAACATGGAGCACCGTACTTTGGGGGGCGCAGTCAGCAAGGTCGACGATGTGGGGCACTGTGGCAGTCGTCGCCAGTGAAACCAGAGGCGATCGTTTCAGCACTTCGCGCATATCTTTAACGATTTCAATCTCGATATTTCCAAACGCGCGCCGGCATTTCTCACTGAACTGCCTCGCACGCGCTTCGTCCAGGTCGTAAGCGAGCAAGGACTCGAACTCGGGACAGGCCGCCCGCAGAAATCGCGCGATTTCAAAATTGATGACGCCGCAGCCGATGAAGCCAGCCGGGCTGAAGCGGCAAGCGAGATGCTGAGCGGCGAGCGCCGCGCTGGCGGCAGTCCGCTTAGCGCTGATGATCGACCCCTCGAGGATCGCTTTGGGCCGGCCAGTGTGCGGAGAGTTCAGAATGACGATGGCTGAGGCGCGGTCGAGCCCCTGACGGATGTTGTCAGGAAACGAGGAGACCCATTTGATGCCCGCCACCCCGAAGTCCTGACCGAGGTAGGCCGGCAACGCGATGATTCTGTTTTGCTGATCGGAGGGGAAGCGAAGAAACGTCGAGTTGGGCAAAGAAGCGTCACCGCCGGCGTGAGTCTCGTACGCCTTGCGAACGACGGCGATGAGCTCAAGTTCCCGCCCATCAAGTATTTCAGAGACGTCTTGCCCTTTCAGTATGACTAAATCGCCGTCACTGCTATGCATTCTGGCACCTCGTTGAGCTCTGCCATAGTTCTGCAACATTGTCGATGATCACTTGGTGAATACTGACAGTGTACCTGGGCTATCTCGATCCAGAACCAGACTGAGGAAGCGGCCTGTCTCAGTAAAGAGAAGTCGTTTCTCTCGCAGCAACCCAATCTCCCGCTCGGTATCGAAGCCAGTCAGATGACCGAACTTCCGCGTGATATCTACCAGGTCTTTCGGTTTACTCATGTACTTGAGTAAGCCTCTACCTACTGCGCCCACGTCGTGCTCAATCGCATCACCGAAGCGAGTGTCGAGAATGATCGTTCCGTCTAGTTCTTCCTTGAAAAACAACTTCGGCATAGTAGCGAGGCTGGGTTGCTGCCACTTTTCGACCCAACGTGTGACTTGCTCTCTCACCGGTCCTATCCAGCGAAAAGTTGTTTGCGCATACTCCGCATCAATGTTTGTGTCGGCGAAGAAGTATGCCATGTTTTCCAAATCGTTTTCCTCGAAGGGATAGATCAGCGAGTAGTAATCCAACGGATGCAAATCCAGCTTGTACTCCTCAGCCTTCATAAAATAAGGACTGTAACGATCAAATCTGACGGGATACGCTCCCGTCGGCGGCGGTAGATGCACCAGTAAAGGAACGTCCTCAACGTACTTCCGATAGACGTCTTCTTTCTCGCCGGGGAAACCGATCAAAAGATTCCACGCTGGATTAACCCCATAAAGCAGGCAGTTCTTTAGCAGTATCAAGTTCTGGAACGACGACGTTCCCTTCTTCATCAACTTCAAAGTCGAGGTGCTCAGGGATTCGATTCCCGGCTGGATCGCTCTCACGCCTGCCTTCGAAAGCACTTCCACATCGTGCTCTGCCAAGTCGGCTTTCACTTCATAGAAGATCGTCATGTTCTCCGGAGGGTTAATGAAGGGCAAGACCTCCTGCACATAATTCTTCGGCAAGATGTTATCGACTGATTCCAATCGTGAGACTGTCGAAGAAAACTTGAAAAGACCGCTGATCAGATCTATCGCTAGCTCCGGCTTCATCGAGCGATAGGCCATGGTCGTCCCATTCAAACCACAAAAAGTGCAGTGCGCCCGCTCCCCCCACCAGCATCCGCGCGATGTCTCAAATAATAAGACCGGTTTAGCTCCATTGTTGTCGAAGTTCTCTATCCAGGTGGACAGGAAGGAGTCATACTCCAGCTTAGTCGGCACATCGATGCTCAACTCTTCGCCAATGGCGTCAGGGCCAGTGTGAAAAAAGTAGTTGCGCTTGGAGAATACTCCCTTAATTGAACTACATTTCGATTCCTCATGGCCCAAACAGTGCTGCACGAACTCTGGCAGGCTCTTCAACGCCGGGCCGGAGAATACATAATCGACCTGCTTGACGTTCTTGACGATCACTTGCCCCATGGGTGATTCGCAGTTAGCGCCACCCATGATGATCGTGACCTTTGGATTGCGTTCCTTGATCTTTTGCGCCATCGCAAACACGGCAACGTTCTGCATGAACATGGAAGTGAAGCCGACCAGATCTGCTTTATCGAGCTCATACTTTGTGATGAGATCTTCCATCAATTGGTCGAGGCCCCGGCGGCTTTTCAGAATGAGTCCTTTGAGCGTGCTGCTCTGATCGTTACGTTGTGGGAAGTAGCGAGTGAGATACACGCCCGCATTATTCGGGAGCGCCGGAAAAGCGATCTGCCGGAAGAACCAATCGCCTAATCCTGCATTTTGAGAGTCTTGCAAACTCGAAACGTCATTATAGAAATCCACTCCCATGTGGTTCGCGAAGTTATGATTCAGGTAGTAGATGTCGACGCGAATCTGATCCTTGAAGTGTTCTTCCAGTCTTGACTTCAGCTGGCTGAGGGCTAAAGACGGCATGTTCAGATTGGCGAAAGGCATGTTGATTAGTGCAACTCTATACATCTCGGTACTCCCTCTATTGCTCGTAATCACCAATGATCAGTGGACCTTGCGAGTTGGGCAAAGAAACGTCCCCGCGGCGTGAGTCTCGTACGCCTTGCTAATGATGGCCATAGGCTCGAGTTCCCGTCCTTCGAGCTTTTCAGAGACCTCTTGCCCTTTCAGTATGACTAAATCGCCATCACCCTTATCCATTCCGGAGGCTTGCTGAGTGCCATAGGTGTGCAACGTCTCCGAAGTGTTCCTCGACCCACTTGTCAGAGTAGATGGTGTCCAGGTAACGCTCGCCACGGTCGGGGAAGATAACGACGCACGTTGCCCCGCGCTCAATCTCATTCTTTACGCGCTCGACTGCCATGAGCACCGCTCCTGAAGATCCGCCCGCAAGTATCGCCTCGCGTTTCGCCAGGCGGCGGCAGCCCTCGATGCAATCCAGGTCCGTCACCTTTATGCACTCATGTGCCATGCCCTCCTGGAAGAGTTCGGGCCGCAGGGCAGCTCCATGACCGGGAATGAGCCGCTTCGCTTTCTCTCCACCAAAGATCACGCTTCCCACAGCGTCCACGGCGTAGACTCTCGTCTTCATGTCGTTGTCTTTCAAGTACTCGGCGCAGCCGCGTATCGTGCCGCAAGTGCTGGTCGCGCAGAAGACGTAATCAACTTTGCCGCCTAGCACCGTCACCACCTCCTGCATCGTCCGGCGGTGCGCACGGGCGTTGTAGAGGTTGGAATATTGGTTTGGGCAGAAGCTGTTTTCAGTCTTCTCAAGAATGGATCGCACTCTTGCGATACGTGCGTGAAGATACTCACCCGTCTCCTCATCGGGCGTAGCTACAAGATCAACTTCGGCGCCGTAGGCTTCAAGTAAACGTATATTCTGCGAGGTGGTCTTGGGGTCCACCACACAAATGAACCGCAAACCGTAGTAAGCACAGACCTGGGCCAACCCGATCCCCATATTTCCCGAGCTCGACTCAACGATTACTGTTCCCTCACGAATCATCCCTGTATCCATCCCATGACGAATGATGCTGCGGGCGGGCCGGTCCTTCGTGCTGCCGCCTGGGTTCAAAAACTCCAACTTCGCATACAAGTCAAACTTCGCGTCCGGTAAGACACGGGTCAGCTTAACCAGTGGAGTGTCAGCAATCGCAGACAGGACGCCTTCGTCTGTTGAGGGTAATAAGCGGCAGTCTACAGTTGCAGTGCTCACATGATCCTTTCCACCGTTTTTCTGCACGATTACTCGCAAGCTAAACTCCTAACTACTTCAGGAACTTTTCTTTCGCCTCGAGATACGTGCCCAACAATGGCTTCTGGTAGTCATCGAGTTTGTCGGGTTCCTTAAACCGCTCGCCAAATCTGATGTTGTAAGCCTTGAACCACGCCTCGTTCTCTTTGAGGAAGATGATGTCGTGCAGCGCCATATGGCGGACTGCGATCAACGGGTAAGGAGAAATCGAGACACGAAAGCCGCGATTGTAGACGCCGCGCTCGCTGCAGTTCTGATGAAACTGGCCGACCATCAAACCTGAGTTGACGAACTTGTGCTTTATCTTTGCTTGCACGAAGTCGAGCACGAAGGTTCGCTCCGCCGGGATCTCCGGAAAGACAGCGAGCAGGGCTTTCTTTTTCTGTTCGAGGGGATCAAAGGGCGGCGTCTCCTTAAAGATGCTGATGTAATCACACATTATTCGTTGAATTGGCTCATCTCGCTGTCCGTTAACCTCGGGATGGAAAGCCATATAGAAGGAGTCGTTTTTGAGCGAATCCTTGACGAAAGGACAGACCTCCTGATTGTTTCCCGGTCGTTGGATATTCGGGTCCGGGGACGCCAAATAATTGTTGGCCCAGGCCAGGAGTTCGTTAGCGATCTCCAGGTACCGAGGCGAAAGAAAAGCGTTGTCCATGTCACACCTCGACTACTCGCCCATATGGGCGGCAGGCATTCAGTTTCTGGGCAGGGAAACTTCAGTGCACAGTGAGGTGTGCGTTATTGACTTCTCTTCAAATAGATGTTGCCGTTGATGTTTTCAATTGTTATCCGGTTGCGTCCCGTGCCGATCTGGCCAGTGCCATAGATGTATTTTCTCGGCGTGCTCCCAGCACTGGCCGACCACTGATCTGACACGCGTTGGTTCATGGGAAAATCACTCACGATCCGAAACTCTTTCTTGGCGTTTTTCGTGTAGGCCAGCTTAAGATCAAAATCCATATCGAGGCCCTCTGGAACTACGAGGGTCACGTCTCTCATTGAACCGATGATCTTAACGTCGCGTTCACCATCTGCCGGATTACCAACCATCGTCACGTTGACTGTTCCCAAACCAGTCGCTACATCCACCGAGCCATCGATGGCATCGATCACAATGTTGCCGGCGCCTGTGCCGGCTGCGACGAATCGCCCAGCGGATTTGACGTAAATCCTACCGGCGCCGGTATTCAACTTAGCGCCGTTTGGCGCATCTTCAACGTTAATAGGTCCCGCGCCCTTGGAGATTCTCAGGGCTCCGGTTACCCGGCTTTCAGATTCTTGTGACCGGACGCTAGCGCAACTCACGGTACAACACAGTATTGCGGACAAAGCAAAGAGCGTTACAAAATCCATTTCAACCTCCTTTATTCCTCACACCGAAGACGTTTCTAATTTTCCAAACTCTGGTCCAAAACTACCAAACGAAATTCATTGGTGTACAGATTTCCCTGCGCGTCCGGCAGCCATAGTTGGTCGTGTGCCGGATACATCTCGGTTACCGAGATCGCCATATTCGGCGCGTTAGCCTCTTTCGTCCGCCGGACAATCCTGGCGAAGATGTTGATCAGAGTGGGACTCTCCAGATCGAGGTAAAGAGGTTTCTGTTCGACCGGCGCTTTGATAAACACGAAGCGGGGCAGATCAAATTCGTGCTTCCAGCGCCGCGCTCCCACAAACCGCTGCACTTCATCCTTTTCGAAAGCAAAGGTCAATTCCGCCGCTCCAAAACGCCAGGTCTCGCGCGCAACCGTGAGCCGGTCGATGGTAATTCGCGGCGTGTGCCGCTGCGGCGGCAGTGGATGAAAGAAATTCATGATGAGACCCGAAAGAAACTCGCCAAAGCCTTCGATGATCTCGAATTGCCAACGTTCGTCGATAGTCCGCAGCAGCAACTGTCCGTCTCTCTCTTCGACCACTACATCGCTGATCGGCACCGTCCGCGATGGCTCACCACCACACGCGTCCGGCGAGATCAACAACTGGTAGTTTCGCGGCGAGACGAACTCGAAATAGGTCCGTGCCGTTACCTTTGGCCAGTTCTTTGGCGTGACGGGTATTAGCCGTGTGCGCGCGAAATCCGAAATGGTAGCCTCGTGAAGCTCTTCCATCCGTGGGTGCTGCGCGAAAAACAAGCCGCTGTTGACACAGTTGACCCCTAAATGGACTTCGCCAATCGTGAGTTGAAACTCGTTTCTGCGGATCGCTTCCACACTGCTGGCCGCGATCATCACGTCCGGACTCTGATACCGCGCATGGGACCAACCCGGATGAGGAGCGGCAAACGCTCGTTCGACCTGTGGACGCAATTGCTCGTAAGTGAACTCGACCCGCCGCGCCTCAGGCGACAACTGCAACACCTCCGCCCAACGCTGCTGAAACCGCGGCAGAATATTCTCGGCCAGGTGCGTATCTTCTTTGAAGAAGAACCGATCACACTTGATCCAGAAATCAACCGCGCTCACTACTCGCGAGCCCGTTTTTTGCACCAACTCCTCATACACCGGACGCAATGCGGCGCGGTACAGTTCTGCTACTTCATACGAAAGCCAGCGTCCACTCCGCAGCAGCAGTGATAGAGGCGGGGCCAGCGCTTCCAGCACGGCCGGGCCTACCTTTGCTTCCAGGTTGCGCCGGCAGTCTTCATAAATAAGTGTGCGGCCCCCGTAGGTCTGGCCCGCTGCCCGATTCGGCGCCAGCCCGGTGAAGCGCCTGAACTCATCTTCAAAACCCGTCAACGCCACGTCCAACTGTTCCGGGTCGCCTGCCGCCGCGATGATCCGCTGCCGGCCTGCTTCAAACTTATCCAGCACTGCCAATGCCTCGCGCCGCACTCGCTCATCACCGACACGCTCAAGCAAACCACGCAAACTATCCATTGCCCATTGGCTGATTGGCACTTCCAACTTCCACACCAGCAGGCCACGCTTGCAGTAGGTATCCAGACATTGATAGACCTCTGCTTCGCTCTTTATCCCTAACCCTTGGTTGATCAACGTAGCGGCCAGATCTTTTGCGGTCCGTTGCCCGTCACAAGCCGCGAGGATGGCAGCCTCCTTCGCTGTTAACTTCAGCGAAGCTCCGCCCGGCAGCTGCACACTGCCATCAACCAAACCCACAAACGGCATCCGGCGCGGCGCCAGCCACGGGCGCAGCGATGGCTCGCGCCCGATCGTTTCGGCCACCTCATCGATGCACCAACTCTCGATGTAAACGTTCCGCGCTGCCAGTAACTCACGTCCCGGACGCACCTCGAGCGCTTCACCTTCTGGCACAAACTGCGCCCAACCTACCGGGCCAAAAAAGCCGATCGTATCGTTCTTCGTGCAGTAGCGTTGCAAATACATCGCGATCAGTTCTTCGTGCTGCCGTTGCTTGTAAGAGCGTTTAGAGGAATTAATCGGTTCAAGTAATTGATTTTTTATCCCCCGATTCCAGGCAGCGTGGTTCTGCCAGATGACAGCTTCGTGGAAACGTGGGGACGATGCCACCTCGTTAAGCGCGTGTGATACCCGCAATTGAGCGATCTGGAATTCGCGAGCCTGGTTATCGAGGAACGACTCGACTCGGGTAAGGCTTTGGTTGTAGTTTGCGAAAGCGGCGGCGAGCGCGCTCGATTCGTCGAATTCGACTGCGCGGCCGGCCTTGAGGCGTGTGAGCAAAGCATGTAAAGGCGCTCGTCTGGTTCTATCTTTCCAGAGACCTTCGCGCCTGATCTCGTCGAAAGCAGCATTGATGTCCGCCAGCGCAACGTTCTTCGCAGCCTCTAACTCTCGCTCAGCGTCGAGGTAATGATCGACCGCGGCTGCGAATTCCGGCGTGGCCAGTTTCAACACCTCTGCCGCCGGAAATCCCGCACTGCGCAAGGCAGACTCTTTCCACATCGCCCACTCGCCTGCTTCGAGTGACAGCAGATGCGGCGCAAGCTTCGACGTTTCGCCAACCATCGGCGTGGCAACCATTCCCGGTGCGTGATTCGTGCCGTGAAGCTGTTGCATCACTTCATCAAAAAGAATCAGTCCTCTACCATTCATCAGAAAGGTCCAAAACCACCAAACGAAATTCATTGGTGTACAGATTTCCCTGCGCGTCCGGCAGCCATAGTTGGTCGTGTGCCGGATACATCTCGGTTACCGAGATCGCCATATCGGGTGCGTTAGCCTCTTTCGTCCGCCGGATTATCTTCGCGAAGATGTTGATCAGAGTGTGACTCTCCAGATCGAGGTAAAGAGGTTTTCGTTCGACGGGCGCTTTGATGAACACGAAACGGGGCAGATCAAATTTGTGCTTCCAGCGCCGCGCTCCCACAAACCGCTGCACTTCATCCTTCTCGAAAGCAAAGGTCAATTCCGCCGCTCCAAAACGCCAGGCCTCGCGCACAATCGTAAGCCGGTCAATCGTGATTCGTGGCGTGTGCCGCTGCGGCGGCAGCGGATGGAAGAAATTGATGATGAGATTCGAAAGAAACTCGCCAAAGCTATCAATGATTTCGAATTGCCAACGTTCGTCAATGGTCCGTAGCAGCAACTGTCCGTCTCTCTCTTCGACCACTACATCGCTGATCGGCACCGTCCGCGAAGGCTCACCGCCACACGCGGCCGGCGAGATCAACAACTGGTAGTTTCGCGGCGAGACGAACTCCAAATAGGTCCGTGTCGTCACACCTGTCCAGTTCTTTGGTATGACGGGCACCAGCCGCGGGCGCGCGAAATCCGAGGTGATAGCCTCGTGCAGCTCTTCCATCCGTGGGTGCTGCGCGACAAACGAGGTGCTGTTGATACAGTTGATCCCTACATGGACTTCGCCAATCGTGAGTTGAAACTCGTTTCTGCGGATCGCTTCCACACTGCTGGCCCCGATCATCACGTCGGGACTCTGATACCGCGCATAGGACCAACCAGGATGAGGAGCGGCAAACACTCGTTCGACCCGCGGACGCAGTTGCTCGTAAGTGAACTTGACCCGCCGCGCCTCAGGCGACAACTGCAACACCTCCGCCCAACGCTGCTGAAACCGCGGCAGAATATTCTCGGCCAAGCGCGTATCTTCTTTGAAGAAGAACGGATTACACTTGATCCAGAAATCAACCGCGCTCACTACTCGCGAGCCGGTCTTTTGCACTAACTCCTCATACACCGGACGCAATGCAGCGCGGTACAGCTCTGCTACTTCATACGAAAGCCAGCGCCCACTCCGCAGCAGCAGTGATAAAGGCGGGGCCAACGCTTCCAACACGGCCGGGCCTACCTTTGCTTCCAGGTCGCGCCGGCAGTCCTCATAAATGAGCGTGCGCGCCCCGTAGGTCTGGCCCGCTGCCCGATTCGGCGCCACCCCGGTGAAGCGGCTGAACTCTTCTTCAAAGGCACTCAATGCGGCGTCCAACTGTTCCGGGTCGCCTGCCGCCGCGATGATCCGCTGCCGTCCTGCTTCAAACTTATCCAGCTTCACCAAAGCGGCGTGCCGCACGCGCTCATCACCGACACGCTCCAGCAAATCTCGCAGCTGATCAATCGCCCATTGACTAACTGGCACTTCCAACTTCCACACCAGCAGGCCACGCTTGCAGTAGGTATCGAGACATTGATAGACCTCTGCTTCGTTCTTTATTCCCAACCCTTGTTCGTTGATCAGCGTAGCGGCCAGTTCTTTCGCAGGGTGCTGCCCGTCACAAGCGGCGAGGATGGCAGCCTCCTTCGCTGTTAACTTCAGCGAAGCTCCGCCCGGCAGCCGCACACCGCCATCGACCAAACCCACAAACGGCATCCGGCGCGGCGCCAGCCACGGACGCAGCGATGGCTCGCGCCCGATCGTCTCGGCCACCTCATCGATGCACCAACTCTCGATGTAAACGTTCCGCACGGCCAGTAATTCAGGCCCCGGACGCACCTCGATCGCTTCACCTTCTGGTACAAACTGCGCCCAACCTACCGGGCCAAAAAAGCCGATCGTATCGTTCTTCGTGCAGTAACGCTGCAAGTACATCGCGATCAGTTCTTCGTGCTGCCGTTGGCTGTAAGGACGTTTGGAGGGATTGATCGGTTCAAGTAGTTGATTTTTTATCGCCCGATTCCACGCAGCGTGGTTCTGCCAGATGACAGCTTCGTGGAAACGCGGCGACGCTGCCACCTCGTGAAGTGCGTGTGATACCCGCAATTGAGCGATCTGGAATTCGCGAGCCTGGCTATCGAGGAACGACTCGACTCGAATGAGGCTTTGGTTGTAGTTCGCAGCTGCGACTGCCAGCTCCCCTGCTGCGTCCGGGCTTTCGACTCGGCGACGCGCTTTGAGGCATCGGCTGATCGCGCGCAAGGCGGCTAGCCTGGTTTTGTCTTTCCAGAGACCTTCTCGCGTCAGTACTTGGCAAACAGCGTTAACGCAGGAAGCCACAGCGCTCTTTGCGGTCTCCAACTCTCGTTCCGCTTCGAGATATTGATCGACCGCGGCTGCGAATTCCGGCGTCGCCAGTTTTAACACCTCAACTGCAGGAAAACCTGGGCTGCGCAAGACAGACTCTTTCCACATCGCCCACTCGCCTGCTTCTAGTGACAGCAGATGCGGCGCAAGGTTCGGCGTATCGCCCACCCTCTGAGTGGCAGCCATTCCCGGTTCGTGATTCGTGCTGTGAAGCTGTTGCATCAGTATTCAATTACTCGAGGCGGAGCGCACCCATGGGATCGATCCTGGATGCTCGCTTTGCCGGGATCAAGGTAGCGAGTAGCGCCACCAAAATCAGAACTCCGGAGGCGAACAAGAAGACCTCTGGATCTCTCGGCTTCACTTGATAGAGCATCCCTGACATCACCTTCGTTACAAAGTAGGCGCCCATCAGTCCGAGTGCGATTCCAATCAGCGCCGGAAGCATTCCCTCTTTGACGACGAGTCTCACAATTTGAGCGGGACTCGCACCGAGTGCCGTTCGCACGCCAATCTCATGCACCCGCTGCGTCACTGAATAAGAGACCACACCGTAAACCCCGACGATTGTGAGCACGAGTGAAAGTCCAGCAAATAAACTAAGCAACATCAGATTGAATCGCCGCTGCTCCTGTGAAGTCGCTATTACCTCTTCCATGCTGCGCACGTCTGTGATGGGCAGGTCCTTGTCGATGGCCAGCACTTCCCTGCGAACCGCCGGCGCCAGCGCCAGCGGGTTGGAATTTGTTTTCGCCACCAGGAACAAATATCCATCCGGATGTTGCGCATAAGGCACATACATCTCGGGCCGCGGTGAATCAGTCAGCGAAGTGAGCCGCACGTTGGCAGCAATGCCGACGACCTGACGCTGTCCTTTATATGTTCCCACTTGGACAGAGATCATTTTTCCAAGTGAATCCTCATTGTGCCAATACTTGTTAGCGAGCACCTCGTTGATAATCACCACACCCGGCGCTTCCAGCGTGTCCTGCTCAGTGAAATTACGACCACGCATGATGGGAATGCCGAGCGTAGTGAAGTATCCCGGGCTGGCGATCGTGTAGTCGCTGGTCGGTTTATCTGCCGGCGACGTGGGGGGACGTCCCTCGATAGTGAAGTCGGTGCTCATCACGGCACCGCTTAACGGAAGATTTGAGATCAGGCCAACCGCCTGGACGTTCGGTTGCGCGCTCAACCGCGGAAGCAGTTGGTTAAAGAAAGCGTAGTTCATGCGGTCCTCCGGATAACGAGCATCCGGAAGATCGATGCGCATCGTGAGCACGTTGTCAGGATTGAAGTTCAGATCGATCTGTTGTAGACGCATGAAGCTACGCACCAACAGGCCGGCGGCAATGAGAAGTACCAAAGCGAGACCAACTTCTCCGACTACCAACAAGTCGCGAGTGTGGCGGGTGCGGCGACTGCCGGTAGTGCTACGCGCTTCGTCGCGCAGCAGCGTGTTGAGATCAGTACGGGACGCCTGTAGAGCAGGGACGATTCCGGAAATAATACCCGTCAGCAAGGTGGCTACGAACGTGAAGGCGAGCACGCTGCCATCGATGCCGATCTCGGTCACTCGCGGGATACTGTTCGGACTGATTGAAAGCAGGAACTTCATCCCGCCATAGGCCAACAGTAAACCCAATAAGCCACCCAGGATTGCGAGCACGAGGCTCTCAGTGAGAATCAGTCGCACCAGTCTTGTAAGACCTCCACCAAGTGCAGAGCGAACAGCCATTTCCTTCTGTCGCTTCAGAGAGCGAGCCAGGTAAAGGTTCGCAACATTTGCGCAAGCCACCAACAGCACTAAACCGACAGCGCCAAGCAATACAAGTAATGCCGTGCGTACGTCGCCAACCAACTGCTCGCGCATGGGAAATAGCAGTGTGATCATTCCGTATTTCTTCCGGAACTGCTCGTCAATGTTGTTGGCAATGCCGTCCATGTTGAGTTTGGCCTGGGCCAGCGTGACGCCGGATTTTAGGCGTGCCATGACCGACAGGTTGAAAGTGCTGCGATCCGTGGCGAGCTCTCCATTGAACGAAAGCGGCGTCCACAACTGCGGCTCCGTGGGGAACTGTAGATAGGGCGGCATCGCCGTGCCCTGCGGGAAGGTGAAGTCCTTGCCCATCACCCCAATGACTTCGTGAGCGTCCCCGTTGAGGATAATCTTCTTTCCGACGATCGCGGGGTCAGCGCCAAACTGCCGTTTCCAGAGAGCATCGCTGAGGACCACGACATGGTTGCCTGGCTGATCGTCGCCTGGTCCAAAAGTACGGCCCAGCGCGGCATTCACTCCGAGGATCCTGAAGAAGTCGCCCGTACCCCGCACCCCGTCGATTCTCTCTGGGTCACCCGAACCCGTGAGCGTGAACGGGTTTGACTGGAAGGCCGACATCGCTTCGAAGACCTGGTTCTGGTTCTTCCAGTCGAGGTAGTCGGCGGGAGGCGCGGGCAGTTTGTCCTCGGCCAGCTTGCGCTTCGAGCTATGAAGCCAGATGAAAACGATGTTGTCCGGATCGCGGTACGGCAGCGCCTTCAGCAGCACGCCACTGGCCACTGAAAAAATAGCTGTGTTGGCTCCTATGCCAAGCGCCAGCGTGAGAATCACAAACACCGAGAAGATGGCGTGCTTGCTCATAACACGCAGCACAAAACGAATGTCCTGAAGCAATATATTCATCGCGTTTCCCCTCGCAAAGCTTGATGAAAGAGCTTAGTCGGCTGAACACGTCTGCATCCACAGATTACCCGGATTGACGCATAGAATCTGTGGATAAAGAATCTAGTTTCAGGTCACCACCCTGACTTTCGGACGCGACCGCCGTTCGTTGTGGAGCCTTACTTTCCTCGACCTCATCTGGAAGTACATCTGGTAACTCCTCTTCGACATTTCGCAATTGCGGATAAAGATATGCCCTCGCTGTCGCAATCAACATAAACACTCCCAGAATCATCAGCAGGAATCCAATTCCACGCCCCGGACCGGTGCCTGTCACTAGTCCAACAGTGCTCGCCAGCAGCCCACCGGGCATCAGCAATGGTTCGAATACTTTGTCTGAAAGTGGACCAGCCAGCAGATAAGCAACCGGCACGGACGACCAGGAGGTCAATCGCACCGCCGCAAACACTCGGCCCTGTACTTCAGGCGTAGTCTTGCTCTGCAAAATGGGAACGAAAGAACCGTTGACTATCGGCCCTGTAAAGGCTGCGCAAAATAGACTCGCGGCGATCAGCACTGCGTTTGGTCTGATCCCCTGAAATATAAGTGCCAGCCCCAGCACGATACCATAGAGGAAGACGCCAATAATGCGATGTTTCGGTCCACCCCAAATGCTCATCAATAAGCCACCAGCCAACACGCCCACGCCAGTGACGGATAACACCGTTCCGTAAACGGCGCTGTTAGCAAAACTCAGAATCAGGGGCGTGATGAGAATGTTGGAGATCGTCACGGCAAAGTTGGCGCAGGCGAAGAAAAGCAGCAATCCAAAGATGCCCTTCAGGGCGTAGACGTACTTCCAGCCGTAAACCGCGTCGGCAATAAGCGAGGGTTTCTTTGTCGCACTATCAGCGGTCTTCGCCGGGCTTGGTATAGAAACCGAAAGCACGGCGAGAAGCGCCGGAACATAAGTCAAGCAATCAATGAGTAGGATGCCATGAAGGTGTACCGCCAAAAGGAGGATCCCCGCCAGTAGCGGCGAGGCGATTTGGCCTGTGGCTTGTCCGGTCTGAATCATTCCGGAGGCGCGACCGAGGTGCCGTTTGGGTACGAGCAGTGAAACCGAAGCGCTAAACGCCGGACGCAGGAAGGAAGCAAAAGTCGACAGCAGAGCCGCCAGAATGGCGATCTGCCACAGACGTAACAGACCCTGCGAGTGCAGTAGTGCAATTGCCAACGTAGAGAGACCGGCGCCCAAGTTACTGAGGATCATTATGGACCGCCGGTCGTGGCGATCGACGATGGCGCCAACAAACGGCGAAAAAACAATCCCGGGCAATTCCGCGCAGAGTACGATGAGCGAGAACCTCGTCACCGAGCCGGTCTGCTGATAAACCCAGACCCCTAACGCAAAGCCGGTTAAGGAAGATCCGAAAAAGGAAATGACTTCGCCCACCCATAGGATGAGAAACGTTTTCATCCCTCGCGGAACAGCTATGTTTTCAGTTATGACCGCCTGGGCCATTTTGTGCAACTCCTTAATTCTTCTCTGGTTCACGTCTGCGTTCTCTGTGGCGATCTTTCCCCAATCTTTAACCACAAGACACAGAGAACACAGAGGTTCCACAGAGAAAATCCGAATCAGGACATCACTGCGTGCCTCCCCTTGTTTACCTCATCGATCTCCAATGCCCGGTCGATGCAACTCCTGAGGTGTGCGGCGAGAACCTGTACGTTAGGTTCTCGTCCAATTTCGTGATGTTTACCCGGCACGGAAAAAACCTCTAGTCCACCCAACGCCAGGTGGCGCCAACCTTCGATTAAGTCCGGATAGGCTTCTTCCTCAGGTTGCTTTTCGCCGGCAACGAACAAAGAAATGGCGCCCGCGTAAGGTCCGGGGTCGTAACCTATCGTCGCTCGACTTCTGTACTTGAAGGTTTCGAGTTGGCCGCGCACAACTTCCGCGGCGTTATCGAAGATGAGCCCGGCGCGGTTCATCTGATCGGAAACAAAATGCAGTCGTTGCTCCGGCTCGAGTTGTCGCAGCTGAGCAGCCGTCACCGGCAGAGACATCTCGTCCGCGAGGATCGCGAGCAGGGCTGCGTCATCGGAACGTCTCTCGAATTCGCGTTCTATTTCCGGCGTGCCACTATCGAGAATTGCGAGTAATGACACTTCTTCGCCTGCGGCGGTTAACTGTCTCGCCATCTCGAAGGCCACGAGCCCGCCAAACGACCAGCCGCCAACCATATAGGGGCCTGACGCCTGTGCCGCCCTAATACACTCGACGTAATGCGCGGCCATAGCTTCGATTGACTCGAAATGAGGCATGGTGCCTAACAGACTCGGATCCTGGATAGCATAGAAAGGCTGATCCAAACCCACGTATCCCGCGAGATCGAGATAGCAGAGCACGTTGCCACTACCCACGTGCACAAAGAAGACCGGGGTGCGCTCGCCTTGCGGCTGAATCGCAACCAGAGTCGATTCCGGCGACGTGATCTGCTCGCGCAGCATCTTTGCCAATTCTTTGATTGTGCCTCTTTCGAAAAGGACAGCGAGCGGGAGCGTGCGCTCGAAGTGTTGCTGCACTTCAGCAACCAGGCGCAACGCCAAAAGCGAGTGGCCTCCCACGCTAAAGAAGTTGTCGTTAATCCCGATGGGACTTACCTTCAATAACTTCTCCCAAATCTCGCAGAGTCGTATTTCCACGATGTCGCGTGGCGCAACATAAGAGTCTGCCCGCGATTGCGATAAGTCCGGCGCCGGCAGCGACTTTCGATCGATCTTGCCGTTGGGTGAGAGCGGAAAAGAATTGAGCGACACAAACAGAGAAGGAATCATGTAGTTTGGAATCCGCTGCTCGAGAGACTCGCGCAACTCCCCGGTGGTCACAACTTTTTTGTCGTCACACAAGCAGTAAGCCACCAGCCGTTTATCTCCGGGCGTGTCCTCCCTGACGATGACCACCGCCTCGGATACGCCTGGCACTTGAGAAAGAGCGGCCTCGATCTCGCCGAGCTCGATCCGATTACCACGCACTTTGACTTGAAAGTCCATGCGACCAAGAAAATCGATGCTTCCGTCAGCCAACCATTTCGCGCGGTCTCCGGTTCGGTACATGCGTGCACCCGGCTCTGTGCTAAATGGATCAGGTACAAAGACGGAAGCTGTGCGCGAGGGCATCGACAGATACCCGCGTCCGACTCCCATGCCTCTGACGCACAACTCTCCCGGCACGCCGATCGGCACCAGGTTCAACTGCCGATCTAAGATCACCACTTGACAGTTACCGACCGGCCGTCCAAGTGGGACGCGGATCGCAATCTCATCAGGCGGCTCATGTATCCGCCCGAACGTCACATCGTCTGAACATTCCGTCGGGCCATAGGCGATCATCAGCGGTATGCTCGGGTAGTTCCGGAACCACTCGCGACACAGTGCCGCCGGCAATTCTTCTCCGGTCGGCATCAGCCACTTCAACGATTTCAACTCGGGCCGTTTCAGTTTCCCTGCCCTCACGTCAGCGAGAGCCACTTGCAGCAACGAAGGCACCGTTTCGAAAATCGTTACGCCCGTGCGATCGATCTCGCTTAGCAAACGCGTAGGATCGTGCGTGATCTCATTAGGAAAGATGTGTACGCGCCCGCCGATTATCAGTGGGGCGAGAAATTGCCAAACCGAGATGTCGAAACATTGCGGGGCTGTCTGCGCCAGCACGTCCAAACGGGTCATCGAGAGTCCCTCGATAAAGCCCCACATGTGATTGATCATGCCGCGGTGATGAATCATCGCGCCTTTCGGCACGCCCGTTGACCCTGACGTGTAGATGATGTAAGCGAGGTTGTCCGGGAGGGCGCGCGGAGGCAGGTTCTGCGTCTCGCGCTGTTGTTCTAACGCGTCTTCCACAACCAGCACGGCAGGCGCGGTCAACTCTTCAGGACTGTTACAGATCTCGTCGAGAGTTGGCAGACACTCCCGCGAGGTGATAACCAAACGCGTGCCACTCTGGCCCACAATCACGCGATTCCTTTGCGCCGGATATGCAGGATCGAGCGGCAGATATGCGCCGCCCGTCTTCAATACGGCAAGGATGGTCGTCAGGAGATTGATGTCGCGATTCATGAAGACGCCGACCACCGACTCTGCGCTGATACCTTGTTCGATCAGTAAACGTGCGAGGTTGTTGGCGCGCTGATTGAGCTCCGCGTACGTCAGTTGGTTTGAGCCACAAAGGACGGCGATGTCATCGGGAGTTCGTTCCACTTGTTGCTCGAAGAGGACATTGAAAGGCTCTTCCGTGGCATAAGCGGCTGCGGTGTCATTCCATTCAAGCAATATCCGGCGCTTCTCATCTTCAGTCAGCAGAGTTAACGCACCGATCTTCTGGTCAGGGTCCTGAGCAATAGCCTCGAGCAACGTGAGAAAGTGGCCCGTCATGCGAGCGATATATTCAGCGGTAAAGAGATCGGTGCTGTATTCAAACCAGCCCAGCAAACCATTGCCGGCTTCCTGCAAGGCGAGGCTGATATCGAATTTCGAGGTGCCGCCGTCGATCTCCATTGACCTGATGGTCAACTCCGGAAGATCAGAAGCGTCCGCCGGTGCGTTGTGGAGCTCAAACATCACCTGGAAAACCGGAGTATGACTCAAATCGCGTTGCGGCTGTAGCTCCTCAACTATTTTTTCGAACGGGATGTCCTGGTGCGCGTAAGCTCCAAGACTGATCTCGCGCACGCGGCCCACGAGCTCGCGAAATGTCGCCTTTCCGGAAAGATCCGTGCGCAACACGAGGGTGTTGATAAAGAAGCCGATCAATCGCTCGAGCTCACTGCGATTTCGTCCGGCCACCGAAGTACCGATAATAATGTCGTCCTGCCCGCTGTACCGGCTCAATAAAACGTCAAACGCGGCCAGCAGCACCATGAACATCGTCGCCGACTCCTGACGGCACAGGCGCCGCAACGACTCGGTTGTCGCACTGGAAACCTTGAAACTGTGAATTGCGCCCTTAAAACTCTGCGTCGATGGCCGGGGATGATCGCTTGGTAGTTCCAGCAAGGCCGGCGCCGCATGGAGTTGGCGACGCCAGTAATCCATCTGTTTGGCGAGCACTTCTCCCTGCAACCAGAGCTGCTGCCAGGCGGCGTAGTCCGCGTATTGGATGGGCAACCGCGGCAGACGCGCCTCAACGCCGGTCGTGAGCGCGTTGTAGAACATCATCAACTCGCTGAGCAACACGCTGAGTGACCAGCCATCCGAAACGATGTGGTGCATCGTCAGGAACAGCCGATGGTCCTCCTCAGTAAGACGCAACAACTGCGCTCGAATTAATGGACCACGACTAAGATCGAAAGGCTGCTCTCCCTCTTTAACAGCTCGCTGGTATGCTTCACTTTCCCGCTCGGCCGCCGGCAGACGAGTCAAATCTGTTAGCGTTAGGGAGAGCGGGCTCTGCGGTTGAATCACCTGCACGAGATCGCCATCAATCTCGGCATATGTTGTCCTGAGGATCTCGTGGCGCTCGATAAGATCGTTGAGGGAGCCTTCGAGTGCTTCGACGTTGAGGCGGCCCTGGAGAGTAAAGGCGCCGAGCATGTTGTAGAAAGCATTTCCAGGGACGAGTCGATCGATGAACCAGAGTCGCTGCTGCGCAAACGACATGGGAGGATTTTTATGGTGCGGGAACGGCGTGATTGCCGGGACTTGCAATCCCTGGTCACCTTTCATCGCTGCTTCCACGACTTCAGCGAAACTAGCGACGGTGGGATGTTCGAAGAGAGCGCGCAACGGTATCTCAGTCTTAAAGGCTTCGCGCACGCGTGAAACAATTCGCGCCGCCAGTAACGAATGGCCACCAAGCGCGAAAAAGTTATCGTGGATGCTTACGCGCCTTACGCCAAGCAGTTGCGCCCACACTTCAGCCAGCAAATCTTCGATTTGATTACGCGGTGCGGCGAAGTCCTCGTCAGACTCGAGGTCCATTGCGTCGGGAGCAGGCAATGAACGTCGATCAACTTTGCCGCTTTCGGTGAGCGGCAGTTTGTCGATCAAAACTAATGCAGCAGGCAACATGTAAGATGGCAGCTTGCCCTCGAGGAACTGGCGCAGGGCGCGTGGCGATAGGACAAGATTGCCGGTGACGACATAAGCGACGAGACGTTTGTTACCCGGTGTGTCCTCACGCGCGACGACCACACAGTCGCGGACGTCTTCATGCAGTGCCAGGGTCGCCTCGATTTCGTTGAGTTCGATACGGAAACCACGAATCTTCACCTGATTATCGACGCGGCCGACGTATTCGATCGCGCCGTCCGGTCTATAGCGTCCCTGGTCGCCGGTGCGGTACAAGCGCGCGCCCGGTTCGAGGCTGAAAGGATCGGGAACAAACTTTTCGGCAGTCAGACCGGGAAGTCCTGAATAACCACGCGCCAGGCCGCTGCCGCCAATGTAAATCTCTCCCGTGACATCGATGGGAACAACTCGCAATAGTTCGTCGATCACGTAAAGTTGCTTGTTGGCTATGGGATGTCCGATGGGCACGGAGTCTCGCTTGCCGGCACGGTCGCAAGTCCAGTAAGCGGCATCGACGGATGTTTCTGTTGGACCATAAACGTTGTGCAGGCTGGCGCCGAGACGCGCAAAGAACTGGTCTCGCGTTGAGCTGGTCAGCGCCTCGCCGCCGGAAAACACATGCCGTAGACTGTGACAGCGATCCGTTCCAGGCTCATCGAGAAATACCTGTAGAGCCGACGGGACGAAGTCGGTGATCGTTATGCCTTCGGCAACGATCTTTTCCACTAGATAGGAACTGTCGAGATATCTCGAGGGCTTGCTTAGGACGAGCGTTGCGCCGGAAATCAGAGTTCCGAAAATCTGCCAGACTGAGGCATCGAAGGAGTACGGCAGGTTAAACAACAAGCGATCCGCATTCGTGAGGGCAAAGGTCTCGCGGCGCCAAAGCAGCGTGTTGCAAATTCCACGGTGAGGGATCATCGCCGCCCTGGGGCGGCCGGTCGATCCCGACGTATAGATCACATAGGCCAGGTTATCGGCCGTAACTGTGCTGCTTACATTTTCGACACTTTGTCCTTCCAACAACGACAGCTCACGGTCGAGACTGAAGATCTGCAGCTCGACCGGCGGCAGTTTTTCGAGCAAGTGCGGCTGCGTCAAAAGCAGGGACGCGCCAGAGTCGTGCAACAACCATTGAAAGCGCTCAGCAGGATGATTGTGATCGATCGGGACATAAGCTGCCCCAGCCTTGACCACGCCAAGCAAGCTGACAATCATCTCAGCCGAACGCTCAAAACAGACGCCCACGCGCGACTCCGGACCAATTCCCTTCCCACGCAGATAATGGGCCAGCTTGTTACTGCGTTCGTTGAGCTCATGGTAAGTCAACGACTCTGCCCCGGCTTTAACGGCCAAAGCACCTGGCGATAACACGACTTGCTCTTCAAACAATTCGTGGAGAGTCACCTCGGCGGGATAATTCCGCCTGGTATCATTCCAGCCGACGAGCATGCGGCGCCGCTCATCGTCCGTAAACATCTCGACTTCTGAAAGCCTGGCCTGAGGGTTTGCGACAATGCTGTCCAACAGCACACGGAAATGGCCCATCATTCGTTCAATTGCAGATCTGTTGAAGCGCTGCGAATCGTACCCGATTCTCAGGAACAGGCGCCGACCCGGCGTGACATTCAGCCCGAGCGGGAAGCTGGCGCTCTCAATTGCACGGACGTCGGTAAGTCCCGACTTTTGTATACCCTGCGGCGTTTGTTGGACGGGATAGTTGTCAAAGACAACCATGCTTTCAAACAAGGGCAGGCCGCGAGGCACTTCACTCCAGCCATGCACGCGAACCAGCGGACTGAATTCGTATTCGCGCAGATCGAGCAGGCGCAGTTGCAAATCCGTGAGCCACGAAATGAGTTGCTTGTCGGGTGGCAGTCGCACGCGCAACGGCAAGGTGTTTATGAAAAGTCCCACCATCGTCTGCACGCCTTCGAGTGTTGCGGGCCTCCCCGAGACAGTGATTCCAAAAACAACATCGGCCGCGCTGCTGTATCGGCTGAGCAGCAGCGCCCAAGCGCTCGTAGCCAATGTGTTCAACGTGATACTGTTCGCACGCGCAAACGACTGGAGCTTCGCGGTGGTGTCAGCGTCTACGTAAACGTCCAGTAGTTGCTGCGTTGCTTCGCCCGATTTCATGCCCTTCACGGAACCCGCCGGCAGGGGTGTCGGCGAGTTGAAACCTTTCAGGCTCTCGCGCCAGAACGTTTCTGCTTTTGCAAGATCCTGTCGCTCGAGCCAGGCAATAAAGTCCTTGTACGGGCGCGATCTCGCCAGCACCGGCGGAGCGTGGCCATTAGTCTGATAGAAAGTCAGAAGCTCCTTGAGAACAATGCCTGTGGACCAACCGTCAAGCAGAACGTGATGATGGCTACAGATGAATTCGGAAACTTCATCGCTCAAGCGAATAAGCGTCATGCGCAGCAATGGCGCGCGCGCGAAATCGAAACCTTGTTTGCGATCCGCCTTCAGAAAATCGGCGAGTTGTTCCTGCTGCTGGTCGGCTGAGAGGTCCCGCCAGTCAAAGATTTGCCAGGGTACTTTGACCTGCTTCATCACTACTTGCAGCGGTCTTTCACGGTCCTGCCAGACGATCGCAGTCCGCAGAATTTCATGACGCTCGATCACCGTCTCCCATGCTCGCTGCCACGCCGGCAGGTCGAGCGGACCGTCAAAGCGAAACTTCAACTGCTGAAAATAGACATTCTCTTCGGGCGCATTAAGCGTTTCGAAAAGCAGTCCCTCCTGCAACGGCGAGGCGAGATAAATGTCTTCGATGTTGGTCTCTCTCATCTCTTTACCTCACTACCACCAAGTTCTGCGATCAGCCGATCGAGCTCACGCTGGCTCAGATTGGGAATCGAGAAGTCTGAAGGAGTGAAACCACCCGCGCCGGGTGATGAGCAATGATCGATAATCGCCTCGAGCGCCGTGATGAAGCCGTTCGCAAAACCCTCGATACTCTTGCGTGAGTGCACGTTCTCACTATAGGTCCAGGCGGCGCGTAGTTTGTTTCCGGTGATGCTTGCATCGAATTCGATCAAATAGCGTCGCCGGCCCGCTCCACTACGGGCTGGCCCGGGCGATCCCTTCGGTGCAAACGGGCCGTTGTCGTCGGCTAACTGGCCGGCGCGTCCAAGATAGTTGAAGCAAATCTCCGCCTGTGGCAGCCTGCGCAAATCGTCTTTTGTTGCCGCGTCCACGGACAAGTAACGCAACAGGCCATAGCCGATACCACCGCTGGGGACACTGCGGATCTGCTCCTTCACAGACTTCAAAAGAACTTCCGGTCGCGAAGCGTCGCCGGCCTCGAGCAGGAGCGGAAAGATGCAGGTGAACCAGCCTACTGTTCGCGAAAGGTCAACATCGTCAAAGATGTCTTCACGCCCGTGGTTCTCGAGATCGATCAGCAGCGAGCGTGAGTGGGTCCAATCGCAAAATGCCTGGACCATAGCCGTTAACAGCACGTCGTTGATCATCGTGTGATACACCTTTGGTACTTCCTGGAGCAGTGTTCTTGTTCGCTCTTCATCGAGCGAGACCCACACGATCCGCGCGGACTCCTGCGAGTTGATCCCCTGCGGCTGGTCGACGGGAACTTTGCAGGCCCATCGGTCCAGCGCCGTCGTCCAGTAAGGTAGCTCTTGGCGTAGTTCTTCGGATTGGGCGTGCTCTTCGAGTCGCCTGGCCCAGGTGACAAACGAGGTTGTCTTTGCCGGCAGGCTCACGGGTTCGTCCCGGCTTATCTGTTCGCAGGCGAGCTGTAACTCCTCCATCATCACCCCCCACGAAACGACGTCCACCGCCAGATGATGTATGGCCAACAACAACCTCGGTAGCTTGCCGGGGCCGAAGTCTATGAGGGCAGCGCGAGCGATTGGACCAGCGGATAGATCCAGGCTTTTCTGGAAATCGGCGGCGAACGTAGCAAGCGCAGTCTCCTGCTCGTCCTCCCGCACTCCGGTAAGCGACTTCAGTGTTAGCGTGTGCGGCTCGTCCGGTGGCGCACAGAGTTGTCGCCAGTTTCCATTCTCGCGGGAGAAACGCAACCGTAAAGCGTCATGCCGTTGGACCACGTGCTGCCATGCCTTCTCGAGTACCGCAGGTTCGATTGGCCACCGCACTTCCAACATTGCCGCCTGATTCCAGTGCTGCGGCTCCGGGAGCTGGTGTTCAAAAAACCAATGCTGGATAGGTGTCAGCGGCACTGGCCCGGACGAGCTTTCATCAACCGTCCTGGCAGGTTGAATGCGTTCGACCACCTGCGCGAGCTTGGCGATGGTCCGGTTCTCGAAAATTTGTCGGGGCGTTATGCGCAGACCGGCGGCGTTGGCGCGATTTGTTATTTGAATACTGAGGATCGAATCGCCGCCGAATTCGAAAAAGTTGTCGTGCACGCCAATCCGGCTCACGCGAAGCGCCTTGGACCACAACTCAGCCAGCAGTTGCTCCTCGGGTGTTTTGGCCGCAACGTAGCCTTGTTCGGGATCGGCACTCGCCCGATCGGGCACCGGCAGGGCGTCGCGATCGACCTTGCCGTTTCTGGTGAGCGGGAGGGAGTTCAGAACGACTATGAGCGGCACCATATACTCGGGCAACTTCGCTCGCAGGCGTGCTTGCAATTCGCTGCCACTGGCCATCATCCCGGGATGAAGCGCAACGTAGCCGATTAAACGTTTGTCACCTGTCTCTTCGCGCACCACGACTACCGCCTGCCGCACTTCAGACAGACCGAGCAGCGTGGTTTCGATTTCGCCGAGTTCTATGCGATAGCCTTTGATCTTGACCTGGTCATCGACGCGACCAAGAAATTCGAGCGTGCCGTCAGAACCGTAACGGCCGATGTCACCGGTCCGGTAGAGCCTCTCGCCAGGCTGGCGACTGAACGGATTCGGCACGAACTTCTCCGCGGTCAGATCGGGCCGGTTCAGGTAGCCGCGCGCCAAACCCGCGCCCCCGATGTAGATCTCGCCAGTCACCATAAAGGGCGCCGCATTCATCCGTTCGTCGAGCACGTACATCCCGGTGTTGGCAATCGGGCGACCGATCGGGATTGGACCATCTATCCTTACTTCCGGTTTGACCTCGTGAACACAACATCCCACCACGGCTTCAGTTGGGCCATATTCGTTGATGATTCGCGTTTCGAGTGCGTGAGCGCGCCAGAAATTGAAGTGGCTGGCGTAGAGGGCTTCGCCGCCGATTACCAGTGTGCGCGTAATACCCCGGAGCTGATGCGGATGCAAGAGAAGCGCGAGCACTTCGAGGTGGGCGGGCGTAATCTTGATGAGACTAAAGTCCGGGCGGCGCCGCAAAGCTGAACTAAGCAGTTCACCCGCATCCGCTTCGTCCTCCTTTATTAGTACGACTTTGCGTCCAGCCATCAGCGGCGAGAACAGGCTCGTTACGGTCAGGTCGAAAGAAAGTGATGAATGAACCGGAGCGCCTTGTCCTTTGGCTGTCTCATAGTTTGCGGTGCACCAAGTGAGGTAATTTCTGAGGCCGCCATGAGTGAGCATCACGCCCTTCGGCTGACCCGTCGAACCTGACGTGTAGATGACGTAAGCGAGATTGTGTTCATTGACTGCCCGCTTGGGATTCTGATCATTTTGCCGGTCGATCGTTGGCGCATCTTCGTCGACGAGTACCGGCTTCGTTCCGTTCGTGGAAAGACGATCTACGAGCCGGCGTTCAGTAATCACAGCCCTCAGTTGAGCATTGTCGATCATGAAACGCAGGCGCTCTCCTGGATAACCCGGCTCGAGTGGCAGGTAAGCGCCGCCTGCTTTGAGCACAGCCACAATTCCCACGAGCATCGAAAGCGACCGTTCCAGACAGATGCCGACGAGCACATCCGGTCCCACTCCCAGGGCAATCAGGTAATGGGCCAGTTGATTCGCTTTCTCGTTGAGCTCGCGAAAACTCAAACTCGCCTCATCGGAAACAGCCGCCACCGCATCCGGATTGGCTTTCGCGTGTTCCTCCATCTTGAGGTGAACGAACGACGCGTCTGAGTAGTCCTGTTCTGTTTCATTGAATTCATAAAGCAGACGGTGGCGGGTGATGTCAGTGAGCATGTTCAGCTCACCGACTGCGGTCCCGGGCGAGATGGCGGCGCTCTCCGTTAATGCCTGAAACTGCTCCGCCAGGCATTGAATATCGCGCCGCCCAAAGGAGACCGGGTCGTAATGAAACTGTGCCAGCAGCTTCGTCCCTGTCAGGATGCAGGAAAGCTTTAAGTCGAAGCGTTCCGTGCAGGCATAATGGACCAGCACGGACATGATCGCTTCACCAGCCTGATGCCGCGCACTGAGATCCTGAAAGTCGAAACACACAGGCAGGTACGAAGGACTGAGCTCGTCCCAGTCGAACACGTTCTGCCATTCAGCGTGAGTGGCAGACGTCTCCGAAACTTCTTTCACGAGTTCAACGAAAGTGGTGTGCTGATCCGGCTTGGCCTCGAATGGCAGGTACCTGATGAAAGAACCAGGCACAGTCTCCAATCCTTCCAGCCTGCGGCCCGCGAACCCGACGCCGAGGGCGCGATACGCCCAATCAGTCATGCGACCCAACGTCGCCTGCCAGGCTGAAAGCAGGAACGACTCGAGCGTAACGTCGCTACCTGCCGCCCTGTTGAACCTGTCTGCAACATCAGCATGGAGATCGATGATTACGGTTTGCGGATTGAACGATAGTGAACTGTGGCGCTGTCGTTGGAAATAAAGCTCGTGCTCGTACAAACTTGCATCGTTATAGCGGCCCCAGTATTCAACCCGCTCGGGTGTTTCCTCTAGCAGTTCCGCGAAATACTCGGATATATCCGCATACTGCAACGGCTGATCGTCCAGGGATTCGCCCCGCAGGCGAGCCGTGTACGCGCGCGCAATCTCGTCGAGTATGATTCGGATGCTTGGTCCATCCGCACACAACGCACTCACACTAAGCAATAAAATGTTTCGGTGCGATCCGAAGTTAAGCAGCGTCGCGCGAACAACCGGACCACTCTCGAGAATAAAGGGCGCGTCTTTAAGAACAGCGAAAAGCTCGTTAAGATTTCTCTGCTGATCGCCCTCACCGACGCCCGAAAGATCAATGTTTTTCCACTCAATGCGACCGTCAGCTATCACTTGCAGCGGCAGTTTGATCCCTGCGCGATACTGGAAGGTGGTGCGCAGGATTTCGTGACGTGCGACAACGTCCTCGATTGCTGACTTCAGTACAGTCCTTTCGAGACGACCCTCAATCAGAACCGCACACTGGACCCGATACGCGACGCTCTCGGTCCCGTCGATCTGCGACCACAGCCGTTTCTGTTGCGGCGAAAGCCGAAACCCTTCAGCAACGATCGTTTGCATGTCCTTCCCTCTTGTCAGAGCAAAACGGCTCCGTCATTCCCACCAGAACTTTTCTGGGCCCGCTGTAGCGAGTGCGCGAGTGGGCCATTAGCATGTTGTCGAGCAGCAGAATGTCGCCCGGCTCCCAGGCGAAGCTGACGCTGGCTTGCTGATATGCGTGTCGTACTTCGTCCAGCACCTCGGCTTCGATCTCTGAGCCATCACCGTAGTAGGTATTGTTCGGCAGTTCGTCTTTGGGCATCGTCAGACGTAGTCCTTCGGCTACTGATGAATCGAGTGTGGACAGATGGAAGAAAGCTACGTGATTGAACCAGACTGACTCTTGTGTTCGCGGGTGCTTAAGCACTGCCGGCCGCACCGCACGCGTGCGTAAACGATTTCCGCTCAGCCACTCGAAAGTGATGCCAACGCTGCGGCAATAACTTTCAACCGCTGCGCGGTCGTCTGTTTGAAAGACGCTCTGCCACGACAGGCCCAACTCCTCGCTGAAGTTGCGCACATACATGCAACCTCTCTGAGTAAATCGCTCGACGATGGCGGAGCTGAGGAGACGAAGGACCGCGCGCGTGTCGGCGATAGGTGTTTCGCCTCCCCCAAGTGCCGGCGTCTGGCACATGAAGAAGATTTTCATCGGCCACGCGTATTGATAAGAATTCTCGTTGTGAAAGAAGATGCTCTGGTGCGGCGGATAGTCAGTCGAAGTATAAATGCGTCCGTGCACTTGATGGCGCGGCGACGAGCGCTCGTGATAGTCGAGTAGTTCACCCGAAACGGCTTTGACAAACTGCTCAAACTCCGGCGCGCTGCCGGGCCCGAAGCCACGAAAGAGAAGGCCCCCATGCTTCAAAAGATTACTTTCGATCGCGTCGCGGTTACGCTGCGCCCATGAAACCAGATCAACTCCATCGACCGCCGGCGACATCACCAGTGGACCACGATCGTGATGCAGTAAACGACTCTTCAGCCACGTCATGTCTGTGGCTCCGATCGGTTTACGGGCGATACCACCGAGGCTTGTTTTCATGATCACTTGAATCCTCTACGAAGCAACGGCCCTACGTTTGATCGAACTAAACTTCGAGCGTTGGGCCTCCTGCAGTTGCCGCGCGCGATTCTCGCGGTCGTGCCGCTCGACTTCCCGCAATGCTTCTCGCACCTCTGCGATTGAAATGTCCGGCCTGGCGGCAACAGTGCTCAACACGCTTTCGTATTGGACCATCCACACCCGCGTCGCTCCTTCGCTAAAGAGATTTGTGTTGTACTCGCAGTCGAGCACGAGCTCTCCGGGGCCTTCAGTCACATCCATCGTGAGGTCAAACTTGGAAGAGAGGTTGTGATTTGGCTTCACCTCCATGTCGAGATCGAAGAACTTCTGGCCGGAAACACTCTGGTCCACGTTAAAAACGGCTTCAACCAAAGGCGAGCGGCTCGGATCGCGTTTTACGTTCAACTTCTTCAACAGCTTGCCGTACGGGTAGTCCTGATAGTCGTAAGCATCGGCCATGATCTGTTTCAGGGTTTTCAGATACTCGACAAACTTCATCTCCGGCGTTACCTGGCTCCGCAACGGCAGCATGTTGACGCAATAGCCGACGAGCTTGTGTGCTTCAGCATTTAGCTGGCCCGCGGCGGGAATCCCAACGATGATGTCGTTCTGATCCGTGAGGTGGTTGAGTAGCACCTTGAAAGCGGTCAGCAGAGTCATGAACATCGTGCAGCCCTGCTGAGTGCTGAGACGCTTCAACGCAGGGTACACGTCGGCGTTCATAAGCAAGCGACGTTGCGCCCCTGCATAAGTCTGCACTGCCAGACGCGGATAAACAGTCGGTAGATTGAGCGAGGGAAGCGGACCGGCGAACTGACTCAACCAGTAGCTCTCGGCGTCCTGCATCTCAGACGACTGCTGCCGCGCAAACTGTTTGTTCGCGTACTCGACGAAACTGTGAGGCGATGAAAGTTGCGCTTCCCTGCCCTGTCGTTTGGCGGCGTATAACTCCGCCAACTCGCTGAGAATGATTCCTATGGACCATCCATCACAAATCAGGTGATGCATGGTGATCACGAGAACGTGATGAACGTCGCTGAGTTTCAGCAGACGCATTCTCAGCAACGGACCGCGAGCAAGGTCAAAACTCTGATTAGCCTCCGCTGCTTGCAGTCGCGCCTGTTCCGCCGCACGCTGGTCCACATCAAGACGTGAAAGATCGCTTAGTTCGAGTTTGAATTCGAGTGTCGTGGCAATCGTCTGGTAGTCGCCGTCAGGATTGAACGTCGAACGCAGGGCCTGGTGTCGCGCGAGCACCTGTCGTAGGGCGGCTTCAAGGTCGGGAGCGTTTAATGCTCCTCGCAAGTGGACTGCAAGTGACTGGTTGTAAGCACGCGCGCCTTCGTCTCCCATGTTTGCGAGGGCCCAAATCTCTTTTTGTCCCTCAGTGAGCGGGATGCGCTGCATAGCGGTGTTTGGCCCAACCGTCTCTCTGGCGCGGTCGCCGCCATCTGGTGGTTCGGGAGAGACTCTCGTTAAAAATCCGCCCTCGAGCATTTCTTCGGTCGTTTCCTTGAATGCGCGAATGACGTGGTCGATGTCGCGATCGGTGTGCGCGGTCGACAGCAGACAGGTGCGCGTCTCGCAAACAAAGACGCCTTTCTCGAGCAGATGGTAAAAGAACAAATCCATGTCGCGAAGATTGGACGGGTAGAGGAGACGGAACAGCGAACCCATGTAGACCGTGCTTAGCGGTACTCGCTGCTCTTTGAAGTAAGTATTGAGCGTCTCGGCGATGTAGGCCGTCTTCGTCGCCAGGTCCTCTTGTAGGCGCGGGCCTTGCTCCTTGATGTGCATGAGGGCCGCACGCAACGCAGCCATCATCACCGGATGCTGAAAATAGGTGCCGGTCATGAAGGTGATGTCGGCTTCCGGGAAGGAGGCGTCGCCATAGTTCCACATCCCGCCATCGACCGCATCCATGTAGGCTGCCTTGCCTGCGATCACTGCCACGGGCACACCGCCGCCCATGGCTTTGCCGTAAGTGACCAGGTCGGCGCGAATGTCGAACATCGCCTGCGCGCCGCCCGGATGAAAGCGAAAACCAGTAACCACTTCGTCAAAGATCAGCGCGGCGCCTGCTTCTTCAGTCAGGCTTCTCAATTCGTGCAGAAAGTGTCGCGGCTGTATGTCCGGACGGCGGCTGCGCGGAGGCTCAATGAGAACGGCCGCCAGTTCGTGCGCGTGCTCTTTGAGAATTTCGATCGACTGCGGATCGTCGTAACGCAGCAGCAGCACGTCGTCGATCATCTTCTGGGGAACGCCCGGCGCCATCGGCAAAGCACGCAGGCGGTTACCGGCGGTGACCTCGCCCCGGACCATGATCCCGTCGAAGGTGCCATGGTAACAGCCGTCGAACAAGGCGATCTTGTCGCGTCCGGTGACAGTTCGCGCCAAGCGCAGCGCTCCCATCACTGCTTCAGTGCCGGAATTGCAGAAGGCCACGCGTTCGACGCCGGTCAGTTCGCAGATCAGACTGGCGACTTCGCCCGTCAGCGGAGTATGCCCGCCAATCTGTAATCCCTTATCGAGTTGCTCCTTGAGTGCGTCAATTATGAACTGAGGAGAGTGACCGAACAGCAACGCTCCAAAGCCCATCGTCATGTCAACGTACTCGTTGCCGTCGACGTCCCAAACACGTGAGCCCTGCGCTCGCTCGATCACGAGTGGATACATCAGTTCTTTCCACAACTGCCGATAGCCGGCTATTGCGCGTTTGTTAGCAAGGAAGGGCCGGTTCTGCTGCGCCAGTCGTTTTGAGCCGCTGGTGCGCGCGTTGAGGCGCGCAATCAGACCGTCGAGATGCGCGCGTTGTCGATCGTCGAGTGCGCCTGCTTTTTTATCGAGGGGCTTGTGAGCGACGAAAGTTTCAGGCTCAGGTTGAGAAGCAGTCGTAGGCTCGCCGCTGTTCCCGGAAGTTACACTGGTTTGCGGAAGTGTGACTGACTCTGGTTCGGAAACGATTGGTATTACCGGCTCGTGCCGGTTCTCGTGCAGCAGTTCGAGTTGCAGAGACATAAGCCTGAGCTGTTCTTCGCCAAGCCGCAGTTGCTGCGCAATGATGTGCTCGATTGATGTTAGATTGAAAGACGTTCCAATATTTGGCCCAGTCAGGTAGTCCAACTCGGGAGATGCCGGAAAGACGATGGCTTGTTGGAAATTTACTGCCGGAGCAGCCGCGGGTGCAGGAGCAACCACCCGGGCCACTGGCGCAGGAGATGGCGTCGGGTCCACTCTCACTTGAGGGCTGACAACCGGCGAGACAGATGCCGGTGGATTTACCGGCGCCGGCGTGGCGACAGGCGCTTTTTGCTCAAAGCCATTCGGGCGTTTCTCGTGCAGGTGCGCCGCAATCGCCTCGATCGTAGATAGATCTTCGAGCAAGAGCCGGAAAGGAACCTTCACTCCAAACTCTGCCTTGATCATCTGACTCGCCTGCAACAGAAAAAGCGAGTCAACTCCCAACTCGATCAGTGAAACGTTGGTCGGTATTTCCGCCGCGCTCTTGCCAAACAAGCGACTGAACAGTTCCAGCACTTGAGTTACGATGCTTGCGTTTGCCCAATCTATCTGAAGTTTTGGTGTTGCCATTGCGCTTATTCCTACACTTTCTCAGTACATCCTGATTCCCTGGTAAGTTCTATTAATGAGCTTTGGGGCGCCTCGCATTTCTCAAGACTTCGAGTTGTAGCGCCATGAGCTTGATCTGCTCGGAACCGATCTTGAGCTGTTGCGCGATGATCTGATGCTTCGGCGTGGGCGTGGTCCCATGACCATTGCCATTGGCCGGGCGCTCGACTCGCGTCACGATTTGCGGCTCCAAAGTAAGGCTTGAAGGAACGATTACTTGCTGGACCTTAGCACTCAGCGCCAGCGGCTTCGCGACTAGTTCGGCGCCGTCGCCGTTGGCCTTGGCCACCAGTTCAGCCGAAACACTGGAGACCTGCGCGGCCACTCTCGCGGGTGGATCGATCCAATAACGCTTTCGTTCGAATGGGTAAGTTGGCAGTGCTACTTTGCGCGGCTCTTTCTCTGAATGAAGGGCCGGCCAATCTACACGCTGCCTCGCCAGCCAGGCCTCTCCCAGTGCTTGCAGGAAAACTTCGAAGTCTTCACGCTTGTCTTTCGGATGGCGGATCAATGCGAGCGCCTTTTGTTCCGGCGTGTGTGACGGATGTTTCCTGATCAGTCCGCTCAAAGTCGTGCCTGGGCCAACTTCGAGGACGAGAGTGCGCGGGTCTGTCAACAGACTCTTCAAGCCATCTGAAAAACGCACCGTGCGCCGCACGTGATCGCCCCAGTAGTTCGGGTCAACTGCCTGCGACACTGTTATCCAGGCGCCGGTGACATTCGAGACAAACGGAATCCTCGGCGGCTTTATTTCGACTTTCTTTACGAACTCCACAAACGGCTTGATGATCGGTTCGACCATCGCGGAATGAAACGCATGTGACGTGTGCAGTGGCTGGCATTCAACATCGCGTTCGGTCAATTCCCGATCCAATTCTTCCACCGCGCTGGTCGTTCCCGAGACGACGCAAAAGTCGACGCCGTTGACCGCGGCGAGTGAGATCTCCTCATTTAGGAGTGACTCAATCTCACGCTCAGGTAGTGGCACGAAGAGCATCCTGCCTACGGGCAATGACTGCATTAGTTCCGCACGACGGGCCACCAAAAGCAGCGCCGTTTCGAGCGAGAACACACCTGCCACACAAGCCGCCACGTACTCGCCCACGCTGTGACCGAGCATGGCTTTTGGCTTCACCCCTAACTCCGCAAGAAACTGTGTCAACGCATACTCGATCACGAACAGCGCTGGCTGCGCGTTTACCGTCTGGTCAAACCAGCGCGCCGCATCGTCCGGATCTCCGCGGCTCGGATACAGTCGCTCTCGCAAATCCGTGCCGGTATATCGCTTCAGCAATTCACAGCCCTCGTCAACGTGCCGGCGGAACGTTGGTGCGCTTTCATAAAGACCGGCGCCCATATTCACGTACTGCGAGCCCTGGCCCGGGAAGACGAACACGCACGGGCGTTCCCGTTGATCTACCTGACTGGTCCCTACACGTTTTCCATCAAGTCTTCCCAGCGTCTCGATAACGTCGATGCGATCGCGGGCGACGACCATGCGCCTGTGACCAAAGTGCTGACGGCCGGCCTGTAGCGTGTAGGCCACGTCGCACAGGTTCAACTCGAGATGCTGCTCGAGATGTTGGACCAGGTTAGTGGTTGCTGTTTCAAGTGCCGTTGGAGTTTTGGCTGTCAACAGAATCAACTGAGGCTCGTCCGCTGCTGTCGGAGCAGTCGTCTCCGGCGCTTCCTGGACCACTAGATGGGCGTTCGTGCCCCCCATGCCAAATGAGCTCACGCCGGCGCGACGGGGAAGGCCATTGGTTTCCCATTTCTTCAGTTTGTTGTTGACGTAGAACGGTGAGTTCGCAAAGTCAATCTTCGGGTTTGCTGTCTGGTAATGAAGACTGGGTGGCAGCTCTTTGTGCTTGAGCGCCAGCACAGTTTTTATGAGACCACCCACGCCCGCTGCCGCATCAAGATGGCCCAGGTTGCTCTTTACGGAACCGAGAGCGCAATAAGCTTTCTTCTGCGTGGCCGTGCGGAATGCCTGGTTAAGAGCTGCCACCTCAATCGGATCGCCAAGCTCGGTTCCAGTGCCATGAGCTTCGATGTAGGTGATAGTATCAGGAGTGACGCCCGCATTGATTTGGGCCCGCTCGATGACGTCCGCCTGACCATCAATGCTAGGTGCGGTAAAGCCGACCTTGAGTGAACCGTCATTGTTAATAGCAGAGCCGATTATCACGGCGTCGATGGGGTCACGATCGGCCAGAGCGTCACGCAAACGCTTGAGCACAACCGCACCCGCGCCGTTACCCGGCACTGTTCCTGCGGCCTCCGCATCGAAGGAGCGGCAGTGTCCATCAGGCGAGACAATGCCACCCTCCTGATAAAGATATCCACGCTTCGCCGCGCGCAAGGTCACACCGCCACACAACGCAACATCGCATTCGTCGTTGAGCAGAGCCTGCCAGGCGAGATGCACCGCTACAAGCGAGGTCGAGCAGGCGGTCTGCACAGCAATACTTGGCCCCCGCAAATTTAGTTTGTAGGAAACACGCATGGGCAGGAAGTCTTTCTCATTAGCCAGAATGACCTGGAACCCGTCGACTGTTCGCATCACTTCGGCATTTCCAAACACGTTGGGCAGGTAAGTGTTATGGCCCACGCCTGCATAAACGCCTATGCGACCGCGATAGCGCTCGGCGTCAATACCGGCGGCTTCTAAAGCTGACCAGGCACACTCAAGGAACACACGCTGCTGCGGATCCATTACCTCGGCTTCACGCGGCTGAATTCCGAAGAACGGCGCATCAAAACAGTCAGCTTGATCGAGGAAGGCCGCCGCCTTAACGTAATTCGGATCCTGCAACCACTTTTCACTGACGCCTGCAGCCAACAACTCTTCATCGGAAAATGATGAGATCAGTTCTTCACCGTCTTTCAGCTTTTGCCAAAACTCTTCGACGTCGCGACAGCCTGGGAACCGGGCCGCCATCCCGATAATCGCAATCGCGTTGGCGGGCACGTCGGCAGCGACTCTCAACGGCGTTGTCACTTCGGGTACTTCAGGAAGCTCGCTCGGCACTTCATCACGTGTCGCCACAATCTTGGTTCGCACAGAGCGTTTGTCGATGTACTCCGCCAGCGCGCGAACAGTCGAATATCTGAATAGATCGATTACGGTGACGTCTGTGTGAAAAAGTTTATTCAGACGCGGATGAAGTTGGGCCAACAGAAGCGAATGGCCGCCCAGATCGAAGAAGTTGTCGTTAATGCCGACGTGTTCGACGGCAAGACACTCTCGCCAAAGTTCAGCAATCTTTTGTTCCGTCTCAGTCGGGGGAGCAAAAGCGGAAGTCTTCTCCGGCCGTTCTGTCTCGCAAAGTGGAAGCGCATCGCGATCCAGAGTGCCATCATGCCGCAGTGGCAACGCCATAAGACTCAAATACGCTGACGGTAATGCATAATCCGGCAGACGTTCGCGCATGAACGCGCGCACCTCGGCGATCAAATCATTCGCAGCTTGGCCGCCGGCGGGCACAATGTAAGCGACTAACTGATGGTCCCGGTGGGTCTGCTCGACTGCAACGACTGCGGCGCGTGAGATCAGTGGACACTGGCGCAATTCGCGCTCCACGTCGAGCAGATTAACCTGATAACCTCTGCTCCTAACCTGCGGGCCCAGCGGCACGATCGCGCCGTCACGCCGGTATTTGCACCGCTCATTGGTCTTGAATAAACGGGAACCTGGTTGTCTTGCGAACGGGTCGGGGACGAACATTTCCGCCGTTAGATCGGATCTATTCTGATACCCACGCGCCAGGTTGATCCCGCCGGCGTACAAAGTACCTTCAACTCCGACAGGCACAAGCTGCATGCTCCCGTCGAGCACATATAGCTGCATGTTCGTTATCGGCCTAATAGCAGGAATGAGCGGATTGTCATCTGCGGAATTGAGTGTCCAGTATCCGGCACTGACACTCAGCTCACCTGAACCATGCAGGTGGAACAGATCTGCCGTGGGGAGGCGTTTAGCAAACCGTTCGACAAGATCCGGCAACAATGGTTCGCCGCTGGAGACGACGTGCTTAATGCCGCTCAAGTTGAGCGGCTCGTCGAGGAGATTTTCCAGCCGCGATGGCGAACACTGGAACACACTGGCGTGCTGTGGGCCTGCTTCAGCAACGAACGCCGTACTGCCGCACGACGGCGACAACAAGAGTTCCCACAACCCAAACTCAGGCAGCACGTGGTCCAGTTCACTCAAATGCAAAGCACGCTGCATCCAGTGCAATCCATTAACAAGCGCCTGATGGGTGTGTCCAACCAGCTTCACCTCGCCGTCCTTACTGCGCTCACATGACAAGTAGGCGAGATTCTCCGGTAAGACGGCGCTGTCGTTGGTCCATTGCCCGGCGCGTGCGATCTCTTCCCATTGCGAATCGATGCGTACGAGTCGCTCGCGCCATTGCGATGAATCTTCGAGCAGCCGTCCCTGCACCAATACCAAGTGAGGTCGCGCTTCTGTAAGCGCACCGGCCAACCGATCCTGATCTGCTACAGGATCCAGCAGCAGGCAAACGCCTCCGGCTTTGAGCACCCCGAGAATACCGATCACAGTCTCCACAGAGCGTTCCAGACATACTGCCACGATCGTCTCCGGCCCAACGCCACGCGTGCTGAGATAATGCGCAAGCTGGCCGGCATCGCGGTTCAATTCGGAGTAAGTAATTTGCCGGTCGTGGCTGATCAGCGCCACGTTGTCAGGAGTGCGCTCAACCTGCATCTCGAACAGTTGGTGCGTACACTTTCCGGCCGGATATTTCGCTTCGGTTTGGTTCCATTGAACCAGCGCTGTTTCTGTTTGCGCTGGAGTTAGTAGCGGCAACTCTGAGACGGGACGATCAGGATTCTCGAGAACGTGCTCGAGTAATATCGTGAGATGCGATGCCAACTGAGCTACGGTGTCGGCCTCAAACAATTCCGTGTTGTACTGAATTGCCCCCGCCAGTCCGCCTTCTTTTTCACCTAAAACGACAACCAACTCAAACTTCGTCGTCCTTGGAGCGACTGGAAACGGTGTAGCCTCTATGCCCGTCAGTTCCAATGCGCCGACCGCGCCACCCTGCACCGCAAAAGTCACCTGGACCAATGGCGACCGGCTAACATCACGATTCGGTTGTAAGGCTTCAACCAATGTCTCGAAAGGCAGGTCTTGATGCGAGTAAGCTCCAAGACAGATTTCACGCGCCCGAGCCAGCAAGGAACGGAAACTTTCATTACCTGTTACCCTGGCTCGCAACACGAGCGTGTTCGTGAACAAACCGATCAGCCCTGCAACTTCGGGCCGCTCACGGTTCGCCACTGGCGCGCCGATCAAAAGATCCTGCTGTCCGGTGTAACGTGAGAGCAGAACAGAGAACGCGGCCCAGAGCGTCATGAACAACGTGGTCCTTTCTTCCAGGGCCAGATTTCGTAAGCCAGCCAGTACCTCGCTGTCGATTTCGAATCGCTCGATTTCGCTTAGGCCTGCCGCTACTCTTGGGCGCTTCTTATCCGCAGGCAACTCCAGTACGACGTTGGCGTTATGCAGCTGTTCGCGCCAGTAAGAGAGTTGTGCTTCAAGGATCTCCCCTTTTAACCACTCGCCCTGCCAAACCGCGTAGTCTGCATATTGCACGGAGAGTTCAGGCAGAGCTGCGGTTGTACCACTCACCTCGGCGTCATAAAGTAGCGCCAACTCCCGGCTGAAGACATCCATGGACCATCCGTCGGCAGCGATGTGGTGCACCGTCACCACAAACACGTACGCCTCGTCGCTCAATCGCAATAACCGCCCCCGCAATACTGGATCAGTGCTCAGATCAAACGGTCGCTGCGCTTCTCGCTCAAGTTCCTCTACCACGGCAATTTCCTGTTGGAGACCAGCCAACGCGCACAGATCTTCGACTTCCAACTTCAGTTCCAGTTCCGGTGCGATGATCTGCACTGGCTCGCCGTCGACCAGAGAGATCGTCGTGCGCAACACTTCGTGACGCGCCACCACTTGATTTAGACTGTGTTCCAGCACCGCGACGTTAAGAGATCCCTTGAGGTGGTAGGCGATTGCGATGTTGTACGCGTCAGTCTCCGGGTTGAGACGATCCAAAAACCAGAGCCGCTGTTGCGCGAACGAAAGCGGCAACGGACCGCGCCGTGCAACTGACGTAATTGGCGGCGCCGTGTAGCCACGTTCCCCTTTAATAGCAGCTTCTACGACTGCGGCGAGTTCGGGCACGGTGGGAGCCTCAAATATTGTGCGCAAAGGGATCTCGACGCCGAAGGTTTCGTGTATACGAACCACGATCAACGTCGCCCGCAGCGAATGTCCACCCAACCAGAAGAAGTTATCGGTCACTCCGATGTCTCTCACCCCGAGCACCTCCGACCAGATGCCGCACAACATCTCTTCCACCGGCGTGCGTGGCGCGACGTAACTGCTGGCTGAACTGAAATCTGTCTCCGGCGCGGGTAAGGCTTTGCGATCCACTTTGCCGTTGGGCGTCAGCGGCAACTCGCCAAGGTAGATAAAGACCGACGGCATCATGTATTCCGGCAGCCGCCGCTTCAGGTGAGCGCGTAATTCATTTATCGTGAGATTGCGGTCCTGCGGCACCACGTAAGCCACCAGTCGTTTCTCTCCCGGTGTGTCTTCTCTCACGATCACGACCGCTTCGTTGACTTCCGCCACATTCTGCAATGCTGCCGCGATTTCTCCCAACTCGATGCGGAAGCCTCTGATCTTCACTTGCTGATCGATGCGTCCAAGAAATTCGATTTCGCCAGCGGCGAGCCAGCGCACCAAGTCGCCCGTGCGATATAAACGCGCTCCTGGCTCCACGCTGTACGGGTGTGGCACAAACTTCTCCGCCGTCAGTTCCGGCCACCGCAGATACTCGCGCGCCAGTCCCGCCCCGCCCAGATACAACTCGCCGGCAACGCCAATCGGCGCCGGCTCCAGCCGCTCATCCAACACGTACACCTGCGTGTTCCTGATCGGCCGCCCGATTGGTACGCTGCTGCCCTTCAGTTCCCATCCCGCTGCCATGCGGTGCGTGCAACTGAAGGTCGTGTTTTCTGTCGGTCCATAGCCGTTAATCAGCACCCCATTGTCGGCGGCGGCCAGAAAGCGTTGCACGTGTGCCGTGGAGAGCACGTCACCGCCCGCCAGCAACTGGCGCAGGCCGCTAAGATCCTCGAGTCGCTCGTCCACCATCAGGTGAAACAGTCCCGCCGTCAGCCACAAGGTCGTCACCCCGTAGTGCCGCACCGCCGCTCCAAGTTCTTGCAGCGAGGGCGTCTGCGGCGGCATGAGCACCAGCCGCGCGCCGTTCAGCAGACTGCCCCACAACTCAAACGTCGAAGCATCGAACGAGACCGGCGCCAGTTGCAGGAACACTTCATCCGCCGCGAAGCGGACGTAGTCAGTCTCCTTCACTAACCTGATCACAGCGCGGTGCGGCACTGACACACCTTTCGGAATGCCGGTCGAGCCCGACGTGTAGATCACATAAGCAAGCTCATCCGGTTGTGTATTTATCGTGAGGTTCTCGCTATTCTCGACCCTGAGTTGTTCGCTCTCGCAGTCCAGGCAGATCACTTCTGCCTCGGTCGGTGGCACCACCCTGCTGAGTCGTTCCGTGGTCAGCAACACGCGCAACTGGGCATCCGCGATCATGAACGCCAGCCGTTCTGCCGGATACTCGCTGTCGAGCGGCACGTAAGCGCCGCCGGCTTTGAGCACCGCCAGCAGGCTCACCACCATCTCCACCGAACGCTCCAGCATCACGCCCACCAGTACTTCCCGATCCACGCCCTGCTCTCTCAAGTAATGGGCCAACTGATTCGCACGCCCATTCAACTCCGCATAGCTCAGACGTTCATTCGCGAACACCAACGCTGTCGCTTCCGGTGTTTTCTCCACCTGCTCCTCAAATAACTGATGAATGCAGCTATCCAGGCGCTCTTCAACCTTCGTCTCATTCCACTCCACCAGCAACTGCTGCCGCTCCGCCGCGCTCAACAGCGGCAACTCCGTTATTACCCGCTGCGGCTCAGCCACCATCGCTTCGAGCAATATCCGGAAGTGGCCCGACAGCCGCTCGATCGTCTCCCGCTCAAACAGATCCGTGCTGTATTCCAGCACACCCTTTAGGCCCTGCGCCGTGTCGCTTATGAGCAGCGAAAGGTCAAACTTTGCGATCTCAGTTTCCACTCTCACCGGACTCAAGCTGAGTCCTTCGAGACGTAAGGCTTCCCGCGGCGCGTTTTGCAAAGCAAACAGCACCTGAAATAATGGCGAGCGGCTGAGGTCTCTGTCCGGTTGCAACTCCACCAGCTTCTCGAAGGGCAAGTCCTGATGCGCGTACGCGCCCAGACACACCTCTTTGGTCTCATTGATCGTGCTGCGGAAAGTGGCTCCCTCTGCGAAGCGTGCGCGCAGTACCAGCGTGTTGGTGAAGAACCCGATTAGTCCTGCGATCTCTTCGCGATTACGATTCGCGATGGGCGCCCCAATCAGTAGATCCTTCTGCCCGGTGTAGCGCGACAGCAACACCGA
>JAOAPY010000004.1 GCA_025463135.1 Acidobacteriota bacterium | reverse complement strand
GCACAACTGCGCGCGTGCGGCAACGATGGAGACTGCATAAAGACGCTACGCACCAGCATCGCGAGTGCGTTCTACATCGCGCAGGAGTTTCAGGATTCTGGATTGTACATCTATGACGTATACGAAGGAGCATTGGGCCGGCGGCCGGTTCATGCGGAGTACGCCGTCGATAGAAGGTCGGTGGTAGGCGGACCGCATTTGGAAACGGACAAGATGGCGTTTGCGGCGAGCTTCGTTGCTCGAACCGAGTTCACTACTCGATATCCGCTGACCCTGAATGCGGAGACATTTGTGGATACGCTGCTGCGGACTGCGCAAGAATCTTCGGGCATTGATTTCAGTACCCGGCGCGCCGAGCTCATTGCGCTCTATAACAGCGCCGCGAACGCAAGCGGAAGCGCAACCGAGAGCCGCAGTCTGGTGTTACGAAGTCTCGTAGAAGGCAGCGAGTTCAAGCAGACGCAGTACAACTCGGCGTTTGTGTTGACGGAATACTACGGCTATCTGGGACGCAATCCTGATGCTGCGGGCTATGACTTCTGGCTAAACGTCTTGAATGACGGTGACCGGAACAACTATCGCGGCATGGTGTGCTCGTTCATCACGAGTGCGGAGTATCAGCGGCGGTTCAGTGTGGTCGTGACGCGCAATAACAGCGAGTGCGGAAGCCAGTAGGCAGTCGGCAGGAGCAGTCGGCAGGAAAGAAATTAACGTTGGTAACAGCGTTGAGTCCGACAAGCTTCAGCTTGTCGTCATGATTCCCTGAAATAATTTCGGCGAGGCCAACGACAAACTGAAGTTTGTCGGACAGTCCCGATGCTGTTATGTGGAGTTGATCCAGGCAACTAAAATCGAAGAAGGAGAACAATGAAAACAAAGAGATGGGATCTTACGCTGGGCCTCGGTGTGCTACTTATCACTGCTCTGGCGTGTAACTTCAGCGCCTCAACCGCCAACATCAGCGGCTTGAAACTTGGCAAGGACAAAGCCGCCAGCCAGGAAGCGAGCAGTTTTGCTCCGAGCGACACCGTTTACGCCGTCGGGACAATTTCCAACTCACCGGGCAAGGTCAAAGTAAAGGGCCGGCTGATATTCGACGACGTGCCAGGACAAACAAGCGGACCTGTGCCCGGACTCGAGGAGACGCTGGAACTCCCAAGCAGCGGCACCGCGACTTACACTTTTACGCCCCCGGCCGATGGCTGGCCCAAAGGCAAATACAAAATCGAAGTCATCATGATGAATGAAGAGGGGCAGCAAAAGGACCAGAAGACCGCGAGTTTTACAGTTTCCTGAATTGCACGGGTGTCCCGCCCGTGATCGTCGCGATAAAGTTGCGCAAGGGCAAAACGGGGCGCGCCCCGGTGATTTACCTCTTTCTATTAATAGTGCCTGCTGGGCTAAGATCACGGGCGGGACGTCCGGGCCACCACTAGCGGACGCCCATGCCACTAAGGCTTGCTGCGATATTCAGCCGCGCTCTCGTTCCGACCCCAACTTTCATAAAGCGCTATCAGCCGTTGACGCGCTAGTGTCGTGCGAGGGTTGTTTGCACCCTGGGACGTCCTCAGCGACTGATAACTCTCAAGCAGGAGCGGCTCGGCAGCTGCGAAGCGCTTTTGTACGGTCAGACATTCTCCGAGCGCGCTGTTGGCAAGAGCCACCCAATAGTGTTCCTTTGGCAATGAATCGGTGCGCAGCTTGACGGCATCACGTAGAAATTTTTCGCCTTCCTGTGGCCGATCGGTTTTGACCAGAATTAGTCCCTTGACGATGAGGACTGTCGGGTAATTGTCATAGGTTGGTCCAAAACTTTCCAGGTATATCTTTTCAGTTTCCGTGATCTTGCTTTGAGATTCGGCATATCTACCCTGCTGATAAAAAGAGATCGCCTGGTTCCGCAGATTGTCTCCCAGCCACAAAGAGGACGGACTTTGACGCTGGCGCAAAATAGTTTCGCCTTCCTTCAGGATTGCCTCCGTTTCCGCAAAATCTCCCTTGTCGGTTAAGAATCCGCCGAGCACGGTCAACGCAAAACCGAAGTCGGGCGTCTCGCTCCGTCCGTTCTGCCGGTATTCAGCGACTGCCTGCCGAGCTGTTTCAAGAGCTTCATCAAATCTACCTTCATCCGCCAGTGTCGAAGCCAAAGTGCAACGCGTTAAGCCAATCAGATAATGCTGCTCGACGGGCAGGCGTGAACTCAAAGTGAGAGTTTCACGAAAAAGGGACGCAGCCTCGGTTGAATCGCCCTGAGTGCGCCGTAAATAGCCGAAATTATTCAGGGATTCGGCTAAGGCCGTGGCCGAAATATTTCCCTTTTGATACTCCTTCCTCATGCGTGGCATGACCCGGCGAAAAATGCTTTCCGCTTCGGTAAGATTTTCATGCACGGAAAGGATCGCCTTTTGGGCGGTTGCCTCGATCGTCTGAGGAGAGTCTTCGCTATAAAGACTTGTTTGAATAGCAATGAATTTCTTCAAATGCACTTCCCACAAGTCCTGCCTGCCCTGACCGAAGTAACTGTCGGCGAGGATCTTTTCCAGCTGGGCCCTGACTTCCAATTGGCTTGAAAACTCCGGGCTGTCCAAGCGCTTGGCGGCCTCATTCAGAACGTCTTTCATTGTCGTTTCGCCGCCACTTTTGCCAGGTACATTAACCAGGGGATTCGAATAGGTAAGGAGCCGTTTCAGAAATGTGTTTACACTTTCGGCCTTGACCTTTTCCGCTCGTGCCGCCCGCGCCTGCCACGCCGTTGCCACCATTCCGCCGACGAGGGACAACAGAATGATTGCCGCCGCCGCGACACCGAGGCGATTGCGGCGCATAAACTTCGTCGCGCGATATTTAAAAGTGTCCTTGCGCGCGACGACCGGCAAACCGTCCAGATGCCGGCGAACGTCTTCAGAGAACTGATCGACGGACGCATAGCGCCGCGCCGGCTCTTTCCGCAGCGCCATCAGGATGATGTTGTCCAGGTCACCGCGCAGAGATTTCGGATTTCCGATTTCAGTTCTGAAACTGGTTTCCGACTCCGCCTTCTGCAATCTGAAATCCGCAATCGCGTCGCTGGGACGCGCGGGTTCCTGATCGCAAATGATGTGTACAAGTTCATGCGGCGGCGTGTTTCGAGAGTGATAGGGGTGGAGGCCGGTCAGCAACTCGTACAGCAAGAGGCCCAGGCTATAGACGTCGCTCGTTGTCGTCAGCGTCTCGCCGCGCACTTGTTCGGGACTTGCATAGTACGGGGTAAAAACCGGCAAGCCGGTGAGTGTATATTCAGCCGAGGGTTCAGCGACTGTCTGGTTGAAGACCTTGGCGATGCCGAAATCGAGCAGCTTGGGAACTCCGTCGGGCGTAATGAGGATGTTCGAAGGCTTCAGGTCACGATGCATGACAAGTTTCTGATGTGCATGTTGCACCGCGGCGCAAATGGTACGGAAGATCTGTAGTCGTTCATTGGTCGACAAACGCTGAGCTTCGCAGTAATCCGTAACCGGCACGCCTTCGACATATTCCATGACCAGATAGGGCAGGCCATCGTCGGTAGTGCCGCCATCGAGGAGGCGCGCAATGTTCGGATGATCCAGGCTGGCGAGAATCTGCCTCTCGTTACGAAAGCGGCGCAGAATATCGTCGGTATCCATGCCGCGCCGCACAATCTTGATCGCTACTAACTTCTGATACTGTTCATCGGCGCGCTCAGCCAGGTAGACAGTGCCCATGCCACCGCGACCAATCTCGCGGAGCAACTTATACGAGCCGAGACGTTGGTTGGTAAGCGCCAGGCCGGAATCCAAAAAGGATTCAGGTGTGAGAGCAAGGGCCGGTTGCTCAATGAAGTTAACAACTTTTTCCTGATAACCAAGCAGCGAAACTACTTCAGCTCGTAGCTGCGCATTATCGGCGCACGCCTGGTCCAACAGGGCCGGCCATTGTTCCGGCGCGCTTTCCAAAGCCGCGCTGACGATTTTTTCAACCTGCGGCCAAAGGTGCTTTGGAAACGCTGCACCGTTGCCTGATTGAGCGCTGGGTTTCTTCATTTTGATAAAGAGTAGTCAGTGGTAGTGGGTCAGCTTTGATGTCCGATAAGCTTTATCTTGTCGTAACGTTGCGACAAACTAAAGTTTGTCGGACATTTGCTGCGAAACTGACCCACTACCACTGACTACTAACAACTGACTACTAAGTGACTGATTACTGATTACTAATTACTCTCCTCCGACAGTTCGCGGTAAAGCCACAGCTTCGCTACCTGCCAATCGCGGGCCACTGTTTTCTCTGACACATCAAGCACCACCGCGATCTCTTTTTCCGCGAGTCCGCCAAAGAAACGCATTTCGACGACCTTGCTCTTTCGCTCGTCAATCTGAGCCAATGACACCAAAGCCTCGTCCAGGGCCAGCAGATCCCCGGCTTGATGTTCCGGCTCAAACCGCGCCTCGTCCAGTGCCAGGCGGTCCGCTGCGCCGCCGCGTTTTTGTGCGCCATGCGCGCGAGCGTGATCGACCAGAATTTGTCGCATTAAGTGCGCCGCCACACCGAAGAAATGAGCCCGGCTGTTGATACTGACACGCGTCTGATCGACCAGTCGCAAATAGGCTTCGTGGACCAGGGCGGTGGCCTGCAAGGTGTGGTCGGTGCGTTCCTGTTGCAGATAACTCTGGGCCAGCCGGCGCAGTTCGTCATAGACCAGCGGGATCAGACGTTCCGGTGCGCTGCCGTCGCCGGCGCTCCAGTCATGCAAGATTTGGGTGACTTCTGCGGGAGTGCCGGACAATTTTCTCCTGCTCCTTATAGCTCGCGATTCTACCTTTTCAAGCGCTAACCAACAAAGAACAGCTCGCGTGTCCGTTTTCCCTGTCCATTTTCCGCTTTATGTATTGAGAACCTTATTCGTCCGAGCGGTCCAGCGCGCCATGTAGCACGGGTGTCCCGCCCGGGTCCGTGCCAGCCAGGTAAGTTCCACTGAGAATGAGTCTCCGAGTAAACATGGGCAGGATGCTCATGCGACTTGGGGCTCCAGTTGATTTCCACGCTCGGGCGGCCTAGTCAATGTTGATCGAGCCGAGCCGCAACCAGTAGTTCCCGCAAGCCCAGGGAGGCGTTTTATGCACACGCGCACATCCTTAAAAAAATTATCCATCTTCGTCCTTATGGCAGCGTTTTTGGTGGTCTTTGCATTGTCATCAAGGCGGGCGCGGGTGCAAACGCGACCGGCGAGCGGATCCGTCAAGGCCATCACCGTTCACGCTGCGGGGAGGGAAACACTCCTCAACTTAAAAGACGGATATGAAATGGGAACTCGACCTGGCCAGGACGCGTCAGGGCAGCAGCCTGGTGATCCGGTTGCCTTAGCGTCGGCGGATTTTGATGAAGATGGTATCGCCGATCTGGTAACCGGCTATCGGGGCGGCGAGCTATCAGTCTATCGGGGCAATGCGGATGCGATCTATTCCAACAGTCGCGAGGCTCAGGTACGAAAGCGAAATGGTCAGTTCAACGAAGATGCTTTCCTGCCGAGAACCCTCGCCCTGGAAGTGCCTGAAACTCCTGACCTGCTGCTGACCGGCGACTTCAACGCGGATGGCCACTCGGATATCGCGGCCACAACTTACAACAGCAGCTCAATCTATTTGCTGGCCGGCAATGGTCACGGCAAGTTTCAAGCGACAGAGCCCATCAAGATCAAGGGCGCCGTGACAACCGCGGCCACGGGGCAGATCGGCCGTGCGGACAATCTCACTGATCTGGCGGTCGGCGTCGTCAACGATACAGGCGCCCAGCTGCTAATTTATGAACACCCTGAAGGTGCTTTCAAACACGCTCCCGAGGTTTTCAATTTGCCCGCGCCAGCGACCGCCATCGTCCTCGGCCATTTCGATGAAGATTCATTGTTTGACGTCGCGGTCGCCTGTGGCAACAAGCTCGTCATTGTCCACGGTCATATGCAGATCTACCCGTGGGACTTGAGTCCCTCTCTGCATCTAAAGCGACCGCCCGCACAAATTGGACAAAGAGAGCTTGAATACGAAATTGCTGGTCTGGCGGCGGGACACTTTTCAAACAGTCGCCGAGAGTCATTGGCACTCTTGTCCACTGACGGCAGTCTTCATTTGCTCGAACCGCCGTCGCCAAGACGAAGTCGCCATACAAGCAGTCTCGCCGCCGAAGCATATGTCGATGTGTCTGTGCCAAGTGACGGACAATTTCCGGCGTACAAGACTCTCACGGCTGCGGCGCCGCAATTCTCATCAACCGAAGAAGCGGAAAAAGCCGGCTACTCGGTCACTGATGGCAAGCAGGATCCAAAGCAAGCTTTGAAGGCTATGTTTAAAACAAGTGAGCAGCAGCCCGCGTCCAAAGAATCAACAAGAGTGCAGCCACAAGTCAAAACGTCAAAGCTTCCGCAGAGTTTCTACACCGCTGCATCCCGAATCAGAGAATGGCATGACAGCTTGCTTACTTCGGAAGCAAGTCTTGCGCTCGCCGCTCACACAGGAGCGGGCGATTTGATGACGAAAGCCAGAGTAAGTAACACGCAGACTGACGACCTGATAGTGCTGAACAAGTCCGATAATAAAATTCAGATCGTCAGCACCCGGCTACCCGATGAAAAGCAATCAGGGCCAGGTGCGTCAACTACGGCGACGGGAATTACAACTGTTACCTCGCTGGACGTCGAGGGCAAACCCGTAGCTATCCTGCCGATGAGGTTGAATGCCGATGCACTCACTGATTTAGTGGTCATGAGAAGCGGCAGCGTCTCGCTCTCCGTCATAATGACGACACCGGCGACGACGTTTACAGTCAACTCGTCGGCCGACGATGTCGTCAGCAATTGCACCGATGCCGTCGCGACCTGCACTCTCCGCGACGCGCTCAATCGAGCCAACAATAATCCCGGCAGCATTATCGCCTTCAATATTCCCGGCGGAGGTGTGCATACCATTTCGCCTTTTACGGAACTACCCGTGGTGGGACAGCCGGTCACGATTGACGGCACGACGCAACCCGGTTACGGCGGCAGTCCGGTAATCGAGATCAAGGGCGACAACTTCCCGAGCAATCATGGCGTAGACGGCTTGAAGATCAGGGCCAGCAACTGCGTCGTGCGCGGTTTAGCGATCAACCAGTTTCCGCACGCCTTCGTTGGAGGGGTCTTCATCGGTGGCAACGGACTCACACTGGAAAGTTTGAGCAACCAGAACAATGGCAACAACCTGGTCGAGGGAAATTTTCTCGGCATCGATCCCGGCGGAACGACCGCACAGGGCAATGCCGCTGCTAACTTGAACATCTTTGATTCAGACAACAACACTGTCGGCGGCAAGTCTGCGCAAGCTCGCAACGTGATGTCCGGCGACGGCGTTCTTGACACCGGCTTCGGCATTCAACTGCTCGGCAATAACAATCTGGTGGAAGGAAACTACATTGGCACGGATGCGACGGGCAATCAAAGTCTGGCCAACAGCAGAGGAATGCTCCTGCTGGGCAGCAATAATCTCATCGGGGGCGATGCAGTTGGGGCGGGCAATGTTATTTCCGGCAACGGCGTGCTGGTACCGAATACTTCTCAATGCGCGGGCGGTGGTATCAGCGAGGGATTGCTCTTTAGCGAGAGCGATCCGGACACCAACCTCACGCTTAATAATCTCATCAAGGGAAATAAGATCGGCACCAACGCCAGTGGAACGGCGCGACTGGGCAACTGTTATGCGGGTATCGGAACACTTACTCCGACTCAACTGATCATTGGCTCCATCACCAGCGGCGGGCGCAATATTATTTCGAACAACGGCTATACCGCCATTGATATTGAAAAGGGAGGACCGGACGGCGGGTTTACGGCTATCAGCGGTGACAATATCGGCACCGACATCACCGGCACGGTGGCCATGCCCAATAACCTGGGTAACCAACCGGGCGGGTTCAACGTTGCATACGCCGTGATTACCATTCGTCCTAACGCCGGTTCCTTCGTCAACGTGGGCTCGCCGGGCGGCACCAGCCCGGGCGGATCGTGCACGGGCTTTTGCACTCTAGTATCAGGCAATTTCGACAATAACAACGGTACTCTTGCTGCTGTTTACCGCGCCGGGGGAGGCGAGTTTGGCATCTTCAGCAGCTTCGTTGGCACGGATATCAGCGGCACCGTCGCTTTGCCCAATTACGACGGAGTCATCGCCAATGGTGAAACGAGCTACATCGGTTTTCCGGGAATTGCTTCGGGCAACCTCATTTCCGGCAACCAGATTTTGGCCGTGGCTCTTGAGCCATCCTTCGGCTTCAAGGCGTATTTGGCGGGTAACCTGATCGGCACGGACACGACGGGCAACAATGCGCTGCCAAATAATTCCGATCCTCTACCATTTAGCGCAGTCGTCCATGCCGACGGTTTCTTTGGCCCAGGCGGAGTCGTGATCGGCGGCTCGAACCCCTTGGATCGCAATATCATTTCCGGCAATATCCTTGGCGCTCTCGAAGTATCAGGTAATGTTGTCGTTCAAAATAATTTCATTGGCGTGAACCTGAACGGCGCGGCACTCCCGAACACAGGCGATGGCATCACGTCGGACGGGTTCGTACAGATCGGCGGCGCCGGCGCCGGTGAAGCGAACACCGTCAGCAACAACGGTAAGAATGGCATTCTTGTGAAGAGTGGAAACGCTGACATCCGCGGAAATACTATTTCGAATAACGGTAAGGTGGGCGTCAGTGTCATCGGTGGCGGCAGCAGCGCCACGATTCGCCAGAATGTCATCGCGAATAACGGCGATCTAGGCATTGATCTCGGCGGCGACGGAGTAACACAAAACGACTGCGATGACAGTGACGAAGGTCCGAATGGATTGCAGAATTATCCGTTGCTCAGTACGCCCGCAGACCAGGGCGGCGGCATGGTCAAGTCGCATGGAACCATCAAGAGCACTCCTCACATCACCTTCACTATCGACTTCTATACAAACGCGGCGGCCGATCCTTCCAACTACGGCGAAGGTGAAACCTACGGCGGAAACGTGGTTGTGACAACGGGTCCGTACGGCATCGCTGAGTTCGACTCGCCAAACGTTGCAGCAGGTCAGGTGATAACCGCGACGGCGACAAACCAGGATGGTCAAACGTCAGAGTTTTCTTGCGGCGCCGGACTATGCCAACAGGATGCGATTAATCGTTTCCGTGAAAGCCCTGAAGTCATTGGTTGCGTCGATCCGATCATCGTCAATACGACCGGCGACCAGGATGACGGCGATCCGAATGACGGCGTTTGCGATGTTGACCCGAATCAAACCGGCAATCAGTGCACTCTGCGCGCGGCGATCGAAGAAGCCAACCTAAGAGGTGGCGGCGCCTTCGTGGCTTTCGATATTCCCGGTGGCGGCGTACAAACAATTTCACCCGCAACGGCACTACCGACGATTACGGCTAAAGTGCGGATAGACGCGACAACCCAAAACGGTTACGTGGACTCGCCAGTGATTCAACTCGACGGCACTAATGCGGGCGCGGATGTTAATGGTTTTACGTTGGGCGCAAATAACATCAGGCTGCGTGGTTTTGTAATAAATAATTTCAACGGCAACGGCATCCTCCTGCAAAGCGTTGCCCAAGCCGATATCGAATCCTGCTATATCGGCACTGACCCGACGGGTAACCTGACGCGCTCTAATGGACTGAACGGCATCAAACTCCAGAGCTCAAGCAACAACCGCATCGGCGGCACTAACACCATCGATCGCAATATTATTGCCGAAAACGGCTCACGCAACGTAAGCGGTGAGTACTCTGGCGTGCACATTGATGGTAACTCTCCGAGCAATACTGTCATCGGAAATTACATCGGCACGCTTGCCAGTGGAACAAGTCAGTACAACTCCGACTACGTTCAGAGCGTTGGTATCTTAATCAATTCAAGCAATAACATCGTTGGCGGTGCTACGACAACTACCGGGACTGCTCCGGGCAATGTCATCTCCGGCAATCGAGGAATAGGCGTAGCTATTGTTAGCGTGACTTCCGTCAACGCGAACAACAATGTAGTAGCAGGCAACATTATCGGCGCGACGCCGGACGGCACTGAGCAGAATTCTAATAATGTCGGTGTTGGCTTATCTGACAACGCCAACAACAATACGGTTGGCGGCGCGTCTCCCGCGCTACGAAATCTTATTTCAGGTAATACTACTGAAGGAGTACTAATTCTATCCGAACCCGGCAACTCGGCTACCAACAATCACATTCAAGGAAACTTCATCGGCACGGACCTGGGGGGCAACAGTGAATTGCGCAACGGCAATGGCGGCGTATTCATTCAGGATTCACCCAGCAATACGGTGGGCGGTTCGACATCAGGCGCCGGCAATGTTATTTCAGGCAATGATGTCGGCGTCATAATCGAGAATTCAGCGCCCGCAATCGACGAGGCTCACGACAATACGATCAGCGGCAACTACATAGGAGTCGGCAAGGATGGCAAACCTCCCGTTTTCAACAAAACGGCTGGAGTACTTCTGGCGCAAAATGCGCGCAACAACACAATCGGCGGATTATCTGCGGCAGCGCGCAATGTCATATCAGGTAATTCAGGTGATCTTAATCATCGGAACAGTAACGGAGCGGCCGTCGGCATTACACTCAATCTCGGTTCTCACGATAATCAAATCCTCGGTAACTACATCGGCACGGACTCTACCGGACATTCAGGAGTGCCGAACCGTGCCGGTATTGTTGTTGGAGCTAACGGCAACTTCATCGGTGGCACCTCCGCGGGCTCGCGCAACATCATTTCCGGCAATGACGGTTTAGGTGGGATCTTTATAACGAATACATCATCTACCTCGGCAACGACGAGCAACAATCAGGTGCTTGGCAACTATGTTGGCACAGACGTTACCGGCGCTAATGCAATTCCCAACAGTCCCTATGGCATCGGTATTTTCGACGGCGCCACCAACAACTTCGTCGGCTCAAACACGGCGAGTGCGCGGAATATCATTTCGGGGAATAGCGCAGGTATCGTAATCGGAGAATCAGGCCTGGTGAGCGGCAATACCCGGACGATCCCGCCCAGCGGCAACATGGTGCAAAACAACTTCATCGGCACCGATGCCACGGGCGTATCGGCTTTGCCAAATACCGGTTATGGCATCTGGCTAATCGGCAGCAACGGCAGCACGATTGGCGGCACCAGCGCCGCGCTGCATAATGTGATCTCCGGAAACCAATTGGACGGCGTAAAAATCTCTGATGTCGATTCAACGTTGAATCTTATTCAGGGGAATTACATTGGCACGCAGAACAACGGTGCAGCTCCATTAGGTAACACCCTCAGCGGCGTTCTCCTTGATGGCGGAGCCCATCACAACACAATCGGTGGCACAGCAGCAGGAGCCGGCAACGCGATCATGTTCAACGGCAAGAATGGAGTGTCGCTGGATGCCTCAGCCGGCACGGGGAACATCATTGATCCCAACTCGATCTCAGCAAATTCGATACTCGGGATAAGTCTCAACGACGATAGCGAAACTCCTACGGCCAACGATCCTGGCGACGGCGACAGCGGGCCAAACAATCTTCAGAACTTTCCGGAATTCTCTTCCGCCATCATCAACGGCGGTGGGAACCTTGTGCTGCAATTCAAAATAGACTCCGCGCCGGCGAATACAAACTACGGTGATGAAGGTTTGTATGTAGAGATTTTCAAAGCCGACGAGAGTTTGCAGGGCAAGACTTTTATCGGCAGCACGAACTACGCGCTTACTAATTACAATAACGGCACGCCTGGTCTGGCGACCCTAACTCTCCCCGACGCCGCGGGCCTCGACATCCACGTAGGTGACAAGCTGGTGGCGACGGCCACCGATGCCGATGGGAACACTTCAGAATTTACGAGCACCAACGTGGGCATTGTCGCGGCGCCCACCGCGGCTACTGCCTTAATCAGCGGAAAAATCTCAACGACAGATGGCATGGCTCTTGGGGGCGTAGTAGTTACTCTCAACGGCTCGCAAACGCGCCGCAGCATCACCGATAGTAATGGCAACTATCGCTTCGAAAATGTAGAGACCGGCGGGTTCTACAGTGTTACACCATTGAGAGCTAACTATAGTTTCAATCCCGCGAACCGCTCCTTCTCAATTCTCGGCAGCAAGACAGACGCCGCGTTTACTGCTGTCGCAAATCAGTCCGAGAATGCGAATCCGCTCGACACGACTGAGTTCTTTGTGCGGCAGCAATACCTTGATTTCCTTGGCCGTGAACCGGATTCAGGAGGTTTCAATTACTGGACCGGCGTCATCGAACAGTGTGGCACCGATATGGCTTGTGCCGGCAGGCAACGCGTTGGCGTAAGCGCCGCGTTTTTTGCCGAGCAAGAGTTCCAGGATTCGGGATTGTACATTTACGATTTGTATCAGGCCGCGTTGGGTAGAAAGCCCCGCTACATCGAATTCTCAGTCGACCGGCGGAATGTAGTAGGTGGTCCACATCTCGAGGCAGACAAGACAGCCTTTGCGGCGAGTTTTGTGGAAAGGTTAGAGTTCACAACGCGCTATCCACTGACGATGACGGCGGATGCCTTTGTGGATGCGCTGTTGCAAACTGCGCAGCAGAGCTCGGGTTTGGATTTCAATGATACTCGGGCTGACCTAATGTCCATCTACACCAACGGCGCCACGATGACGGAGAGACGGAGTCTGGTACTGCGCCACCTGGTGGTAGCGGCCGGGTTCAAACAGTCGCAGTACAACGCAGCATTCGTGTTGACTGAGTATTTCGGTTATCTGGTCCGGAATCCGGACCGCAGTGGCTACGACTTCTGGCTGAATATCCTGAATGAGGGCGATAGAAATAACTATCGGGGCATGGTATGTTCCTTCATCACTTCGGCGGAATATCAACGGCGCTTTAGCACGGTGGTTACCCGGAGCAACACCGAGTGCGGACCGTAAAAAGCAGTGGGCAGTAAGCAGGAGCAGGAAGCAGGAAGGGCTTCGCAGAAGTCGTCGACGAAAATTTTTGTCAATGGACTCGGAGATTAATAAACTGTTGGACCTTCTCGAGCAAACGCCTGAGATCATCAGTGGTCAGGTGGTTTCACTCTCGGAGGCGGAAGTGCGATGCCGGAAGGCCGATGATTATTTTTCCGCGTTAGAGGATGTTTGCCATCTGCGCGATCTGGAAGTAGAAGGCTATGCCGTTCGCATCGACCGCATCCTCAATGAGGAGCAACCGGTACTCGGGGACTTTGACGGCGGCCGCATCGCGATTGAGCGCGATTACAATAGTCAGGACATTCGGCATGCGCTCGACGCTTTTACATTAGCGCGAAAACAGAATGTGGCTCGGCTGCGATCGTTGACGCCGGAACAGCTCGCGCGCGAAGGTGTTCTTGAAGGAGTCGGACACGTCAGCCTGAAAAGATTGCTCTTGCTGATGAGAGAGCATGATGAGGGCCATCTGCAAACGCTGGCCTCGTCCTGAACTGATCTGGGACCGCATGCATCCTGCGTGCAGACGGTGCGTTGACGAGACCTTCCGGGATTAATATTGCCCGTCCCAGAACAGGCGCGAATGTTCTTACTTGTCGCTTGGTCTGAACCTCACAATCGTCGCTCCTAACCCACCCGCTTCCGGCGGCGCGTCGACCCAATCAAGCACGGATGAGGTGCGCGCCAGGAGGGAACGAACCATTTGTCGTTGCACGCCAATGCCCTTGCCGTGAATGATTCGCACACTACGAAAACCGCGAGCATGTGCTTCCCGCAGGTACTCTTCAACAACATCTTTGACGTCACGAGGAGCGATGGTGTGCAGGTCAATGATGTCTGTGATTTCAATGGCCACAGGTTCGGGAAACGGATCAAACGGATCCACTTCCAATTCATTCGTTTCGAGCAGAGTTTCGGGGACCTCTTCAGTGGACCATAAACTCTTGAACCATTCGCGAATTCGCATGAATCACTCCCGGCTGCATGCCGATGACAGTTGAATGAGAACTATGGTCTGATCGCTGTTGGTTTTCCGCATTCCCTTCAGATACGTACTGCTCGGGTTTAACTTAGCTCTGGTTACGCAAAAATAGTTACAGAACCGGGAGCGGTAGGCTCCCGGTACTGACCCCATTACTCAACTCGCACCTCTTCTAAGGCAATGAGGTCAGCACCACCACGCAGGTCGTGAGGTCCGTCGGATCGGCAGTATGAGGTCAGTACCACCACGCGGTAGCGGGTGGGTCTGCTCCCAACAAGATCGCTGGGCCCAACCAGATCCTCTCGGCGTTGTAGCTGCTCCATCACTTACCCACCCGCTACCGCGAGGTGGTACTGACTTCATAACACGGTTGTCGGAGTTCCACACAGTCTCGATAGCGACCGGAACCTACAATCAACTTGCAAGCGACGCTTCTCGCAGGAGAAAGCCTATCAGAAAAATCCGATTGAGAGTTTGATCCGGTCGCTTACCGCTCCCGCTTTGTAATGAGCGCTTCCTTGATCAGGGCTGTTGCGCACAAGTGCCCCTCTTAAACGGATCGAATGAGAGTGAAGAGAAAGTCCTCATCTTTAGTGCAGCGTTTTCCATCTCAGTATTTGACACTCTCCGTCGCGCGCCTGTAATCTCGGGGCTTCAAATCCAGGCAATTGTAATTTAGATTCCAGCAGGAAAATGATCGGTTCGAACTCTCTTCCTGTCTGCTCGAGAGGACTGAAAACATGGGTGCGAGAAACAAAATAACAGTGGTGGGCGCTGGTAATGTGGGCGCGACGGCAGCACATTGGCTGGCCGCAAAAGAACTGGGTGACGTGGTCCTGGTGGACGTCGTCGAAGGCGTGCCGCAAGGGAAGGCGTTGGACCTGGCCCAGGCTGCGCCGATTGAAGGTTTTGATGTTCGCCTGGTGGGCACGAATACTTACGATGGCACGGAGAATTCCGACGTAGTGATCATCACCGCGGGTCTGGCTCGCAAACCAGGTATGAGCCGCGACGATCTATTGAAGAAGAACGCTGAGATTGTTACTCAGGTGGTCAACGAAGTTGTGAGGCGTTCCCCCGAGGCGATCTTAATCGTAGTTTCGAATCCCCTCGATGCCATGTGTCAGGTCGCTTTCCGTCGCTCGGGCTTTCCCAAGCATCGCGTTATTGGTATGGCGGGTGTGCTGGACTCCGCTCGGATGCGTTGCTTTCTCGCCGAAGCTTTGAATGTATCGGTCGAGAACGTGACCGCGTTCGTGCTTGGCGGCCATGGCGACACGATGGTGCCGCTGCCTCGCTTTTCCACCTGCGCGGGCATTCCGATTACCGAGTTGCTTTCAAAAGATCAGATTGACGCGATTGTGAAACGCACTGCCGGTGGCGGAGCGGAAATTGTTTCGCTGCTGAAGACCGGCTCGGCGTACTACGCTCCATCGGCCGCAGCGGTAGAGATGACCGAAGCTATTCTCAAGGACAAGAAAAAGATTTTGCCATGCGCTGCGTATCTTGAAGGCGAGTATGGCATTAACGGTCTCTACGTTGGTGTCCCCTGCAAACTCGGTGCGCGCGGTCTGGAACAGATCATCGAGATCAACCTGACTGCCGAAGAGCGCATCGCTTTGCAGAAGAGCGCCGCTTCGGTGCAGGAGTTAATCAACGTTCTGGGAATTTAAGGGCAAAGAGGAAGGGCGAAGAGCTAAGGATTAATCATTCCGCGCTGGACCAATCGCCACGCATCCGGCTGGCGGCATTAGCGGGCTGAGAATTGCGCTGCCGGGTTCTAAGTCCTGTCTTGTTCGCACTTAGATCAAAGTTATTGACGGCTGACCCCAGCCCGTCTAAGATGTTGGCTGCGTTTCCGGGCCTTAACTCCTCCGGTGGCGCACCCCGAGAGACGCTTCCCCGCGTCAGGTCTATCCAGCACAGTTCGATTACGAACTTACCATCCGCGCAACTTCCGGAATCCAAGTCGTGCCGTAGGTGACTCCCATGCATGACCGAGGAGATATCGATGAGCGCTCAAGCTGAACAATGGCGTGTCAGTACCATTGAAGGAATCTTCGAAACCGATCTGGACACACTCAGGCAGTGGATCGTCGAGGGTTGTATCCTGCCCACCGACAAGGTGAGTAAGGGAAAACTTAACTGGATTGAAGCCGGCCGGGCGCCAATGTTGCGGGCGGCGTTCAAGGGAGAGGCCGCGGTGACCTCACCTGCAGTGACAATCACTGAGCCGCCGCCAATGGCCTCGCACGCCGAGACGCCCATGATGGATCCACCGATTGAGAAAGCCGAGTCGGATTGGGCAACTCACGCATTCGACGACGAAGCGCGGCCGGCGCCAGGCTTTACCGCGCCCACGCTGACCAACGCCTGTCACAACCACCCGGACATTAGTCCTGAGTTCGTGTGCCGCATCTGTGCGACGCCATTCTGCGCTGACTGCCCGAGGTTTGTGGGCGCAACCAAGATTCCTGTTTGCCCACTCTGCGGCGACATGTGTAAGCCATATGCAGAGGTGCGACAGAGAGTCGAACGTCTGGACTTTCAGAGTTCCGGATTTGGCTTTGCGGATTTTGCGCGCGCCCTGCGCTATCCCCTGCAACACAAAATCGCCCTGCTGTTCGGCGCGGCGGTTTATGGTTTTCTACAACTGGCCGGAGTGCGCGGTCGAGTGGTCGCTTTTGTGATCATGTTTGGCTGTATCTCGCATGTGATCAGTCAGGTTGCCTGGGGCAGGCTCAACCGCAGCTTTCTGCCGGACTTCAGCGCCTTCTCCATGTGGGACGATTTAGCCGTTCCCATCGGCCTCGGTATCGGTATCACGATTGTCACCTGGGGACCAATGATTGCGATCGGGTTAGCCCTAGTGTTCGGTGTGATCAATGGACCATCGATGTCGCCATTTGGCGCTCCGCCCGCGGCCAACGCGCCACAGCCGACCGCGGTGACACCCGCGGATCTGGCTGTGCTTACTGATCCTGAGGCCGATCCAAAAAAGCTCGAGGAGGCTAATGCCAAGCTGAACCACCTCAGGCCTGGCAGTCAGATAGCTGAACAAGCCGAAAAGTCAAAAAAGGAACTAAACGATCCGACCTCGGATTTGACACTTTTGCTGAAGTACTTTCATCTGCCGATAATCGTGGTGTTGCTGCTTGTGCTGAGCATCGGCTGGGGCATTTTTTATTACCCAATGGCCCTATCGGTGGCGGGCTACACCGAACATTTTGGTTCGGTAGTCAATCCCCTGGTGGGCCTGGATACAATTCGGCACATGGGCGGAACCTACTTCAAAGCGTTTGGCATGGTGTTGCTGGTTCAGATTGTGGGTTTCGTGGTGAGCGTCATCGTGGGCACGATCACGGCGCCGCTGGCGATGCCGTTCTTTGGTAATCTGCCCGCGAATTTTATTGACGGGTCATTTACCTTTTACTTCAATTTAGTGATCGCGTGTGTGCTGGGCCTCTCGCTGCACAAGTGCGCCGATCGGTTGGGCATCGAATAGGTTAGAGGGCGGCGAATATCTGAGGTAGGGGCGGACCTATGTGTCAGCCTGGGTTGACCAACATGGACCAGGGTGGACACGTAGGTCCGCCCCTACAAAAGCACCAACCTGATCTACCTTTTCAGCCAGCCAAACAATCCATAGATCACAGTTTCGCGGTTTTCTTCATAAATTGCTTTGGTGAGTGGAATATTCATGGGACAGGCTTTGACGCAGTTTTGTGCGTTGCCGCAGTTGGTGATGCCGTCGTCCTCCATGATGCCTTCGAGACGTTCATCACGGTTCATCTTGCCGGTGGGATGCATGTTGAAGAGACGTACCTGGGCAATCGCCTGCGGGCCGATGTAGTTGTCGTCTTCGTATTGCGGACAAGCCTCTAGGCAGCAACCACAAGTCATGCAGCGAGAGTAGGCATATCGTTCCTGGACGTCCTCCTGGTCCATCCGCGGCCCGGGTCCGAGATCGTGCGTGCCGTCGAGTTCAACCCAGGCGTGGACGCGCCTGAGGTGATCAAACATCTGTGAGCGGTCAACAACCAGGTCGCGCACATTGGGAAATTTCGACATCGGCTCGAGTGTGATCGGCTGCTCGAGGTTATCTACCAGCGCCGAACACGATTGCCGCGCGCGTCCGTTGATCACCATCGTGCAAATCCCGCAGACTTGCTCCAGACAATTCATTTGCCAGACGGGCGGCGTGGTCCTGGTGCCTTCTTTCGTGACCGGGTTCTGCTGGATCTCCATCAGGCAGGAAATAATGTTCAGGTTGGGACGATAGGGAATCTCAAATCGCTCCCAGGTTTGGGGTGCATCGGGATTAGCGCGCCGGCGAATGTGAATCTCGACGGTCTTAGATGGCACGCGCGACGTTGAAGAAGATGTTCGTAGGTGTGCTGACATGATTTATTTTGATCGTGAACCGAAAACCGTGACAAGTGTGGCATGGGCATCCTGCCTATGGCTGTCCATTGCCAACGATCACGGGCGGGACGCCCGTGCCACTTTACGTTTTCTTGCCCTTGCTGTAATCGCGTTTTCGTGGCGGAATCAGCGACACGTCCACGGGCTCGTACGAAAACACGGGCCCTTCGCCCGAATACTCGGCAATCGTAGTCTTCAACCAGTTCTCGTCGTCGCGTTCGGGAAAATCAGGCTTGTAGTGCGCGCCGCGTGACTCGTTGCGATTAAGAGCACCGAGCGTGATTACGCGCGCCAGGTCGAGCATGTTTTTCAGATGCCGAGCATGCGGCAGCGCCATCGTGGCCCACAGATTCGAATCGTTGATGGAAATGTGCTGGTAGCGATCGATCAGTTCAAGCAGCTTTTGATCGGTGGCTTTCAGCTTTTCGTTATAGCGCACCACAGTGACATTGTCGGTCATCCACTTGCCCATCTCCTGGTGCAGTACGTACTGATTTTCCGTCCCGCTTTGCTTGATCAAGGCGGCGTTAATTTCTTCCTGGCGTTGCAACTCGCTTTCATATACCCGTGCACCATCGCTCCCGTTGTGCGGCACATTGGTGGCCCATTCGATTGCCGCGGGCGCCGCGATGAAGCCGCCATAGACGCAACTGACCAGCGAGTTCGCGCCCAATCGATTGGCGCCATGAATTGAGTAATCGCATTCGCCCGCAGCCAGCAGGCCGGAAATGTTTGTGCGCTGATTAAAGTCAACCCATAACCCACCCATTGAGTAGTGCACGCCGGGAAAAATGCGCATCGGCACATGGTGCGGATCGTCACCCACGAACATCTCGTAGATTTCGAGTATGGCCCCCAGCTTGCGATCCAAAACATCAGCCGGGATGTGCGTCACATCAAGAAAGACCTGGTTCTCTCCACTGACGCCCATGCCATCGAGGCACACCTGAAAAATCTCTCGGGTAGCGATGTCGCGCGGAACCAGATTGCCATAGGCCGGATATTTTTCTTCGAGAAAATACCAGCGCTCTTTTTCCGGAATCGCCGAGGGGGCACGCTGCTCACCTTTCTGGCGCGGCACCCAAACCCGGCCACCCTCGCCACGCGCCGATTCCGACATCAGGCGCAGCTTGTCTTCACCCGGAATCGAGGTGGGGTGGACCTGGATGAATTCACCGTTGGCGTATTTCGCCCCTTGCTGATAACAAGCCGAAACCGCGCTGCCGGTACAGACCATTGAGTTAGTCGATTTGCCATAGATGAGCCCCGGCCCACCGGTGGCCATGATTACGGCGTCAGCGGGAAAGGCCTTGATTTCAAGAGTCTGCAAATTCATCGCCGTAAGACCGCGACAGACCTGATGATCGTCGAGGATTAGCGACAACACTTCCCAATGCTCGTACTTTTTCACCTTGCCGGCCGCTTCGTGGCGGCGTACCTGCTCGTCCAGGGCATAGAGAAGTTGCTGCCCGGTCGAAGCGCCGGCGAAAGCCGTGCGATGATGTTTCGTCCCGCCAAAACGACGAAAGTCGAGCAGGCCCTCCGCAGTGCGCGAGAAGGGAACGCCCATGCGATCGAAGAGATAGATTATCGACGGCGCCATTTCACACATGGCTTTTGCCGGCGGTTGATTAGCGAGAAAATCGCCGCCGTAAACCGTGTCGTCAAAGTGTTCCCAGGTCGAGTCGCCTTCGCCTTTGGTGTTGACGGCGCCGTTAATTCCGCCTTGTGCGCAGACTGAATGCGAGCGTTTGACCGGGACAATTGAAAACAGATCGACCGCGTGACCGGCTTCCGCGATCTTCATCGCCGCCGCCAGGCCCGCGAGTCCGCCACCGACGATCGCAATCTTGATTCCGTTGGTCGCCATGGATCTAGAGTAGACCTCCCAGCAATCCGCCCTTGTGTATGAACGCTACCGCGGCATTAATTCCCACCAGCAGCAGAACAACGCCAAACGCGATACAAGCATAGCCGGTCAGACGCTGGGCGCGGTCGCCGATGGTAATGCCCCAGTCAACCATAAACAGCCAGATGCCATTGGCGAAATGCCAGACCGTAGCGGTAATGCCAATCATGTAAATAATGAAAATTGACACCATGCTAAACTCGCCCGAGACAATGGAAAATGCCTGGTCGGGGTGATTCGCAACCGAGACGCTATTTAATCCGGGAATCAAACCGAATCTGAAATTGAGCACGTGAAAAGTTATGAAGAAGAATAGAATGACTCCGGTGAGGCGCTGGATTAGATAGAACCAGTTGCGCGGGTACGGATACGCGAGGTTATTTGGCCGCGCTTCAACCGTGATTACCAGGCCATAGACTGCGTGATAAATGAGCGGTATAAAGATGCCGCCGATCTCCACGAACAGAATGTAGGGAATCGATTGCAGGTCCTTGACGGCGTTGTTGAAATCAGCGGCGCCGGTCACCGGACTCAGTGCCTTGGAGTTCGTGTAGAAATGTTCGAGTAAGAAAAGGCCGAGCGGTACAATACCCGATAACTGATGCAGCTTGCGCAGAATGAACGTTCTGCTCAGACGGATCGCCAAGTACGCACTCCTTCACCTTTGAGCTCTATGATAAAAGCCAAAGGTCCTTGATTCAGCGGGTTTGGAAAAACATTGCTCAGAACGTGGAAATTATATTGAGAAGCGCGGGAAAAGCCAAACGACAGCTGAAAAAGAAGATGAGAAGCGCTCACTTGGGTGGGAGCTAAGACTTTGAACACCTCTAAGGTTAGGGAAGGGTGACTTGCCCCCGCTGGCCGCTCGCCGGCTTCAACGATGTAGTGTAAACAAGCAGGCGAGGGCAAGCCACCCTTCCTGACCATGAGACTTTTCGCAGTTGACTTATGCCGTCCACCTCGAGCGATTACTTACCCAATATTCATGACTGAACTCACTTCCCAATCTCTCGAGGTTCTTGCCCGGCTAATACGCAAGGGCGAAGTGTCACCGGTCGAAGTGGCGCAAGCGTATCTGTCCCGAATCGAGCGGATCAATCCTTCATTGAACGCCATCGTTACCCTCGCGCCTGATGTCCTGGCGCGGGCGCAAGACGCGGAAGCTGCATTGCTGCGCGGCGATGCGGTTGGCCCATTGCATGGAGTTCCTTTGACGATTAAGGACACGATTGAAACAGCAGGGTTGCGCAGCACCAGCGGTTCGGCAATGCGCGCCGATTACATTCCTGAAAGAGATGCTCCGGCGGTGGCGCGGTTGAAAGCGGCGGGCGGGATCATCCTCGGCAAAACAAACACCGCAGAAATGGCTATGGATTACACGGCTGATAATCCAGTCTTTGGTCGCACCAACAATCCGCATGACAGCACGCGCACACCGGGAGGATCCAGCGGCGGTGAAGCGGCCGCCATCGCGACTTGCATTTCCGCCGGCGGCTTGGGTAGCGATCTTGCCGGCTCAATACGCATTCCCGCGCACTTCTGCGGTATCGCCGGCCTGAAACCCGGAACAGGTCGCGTGCCAGGCGACGGACAATTTCCGCCTGGCGCCGGTCCGTACTCGCTCGGGTCTGCGATCGGCCCGATGGCGCGGCAGGTTGCGGATCTGCATCTCCTATTCGGTGTCTTAGTCGGTGACGGAAAGTCTTTTGCCGGAACCGGGTCGCTGGCTGATGAGCGCGCGGCCCTGGCTAATCAGCACGTGGCCTGGTACACGGACGACGGTATCAGTCCCGTTACCGCAGAGACGCGCGCGGTGGTTCAAGCCGCCGCGGGCGCGTTAGCCGACGCCGGACTGTCGGTCGAAGAGTGTAGACCCCTGGGCATTGATCGGGCGCATGATTTATGGCTGAAACTTTTTTCCCGGGCCTCCGTCGTGTTGCTTCGCGATGTTTATTCAGGTCAAGAAGAAAAGGCGGGATCGTTTGTTCGCTGGCGGTTGGCGACGGCCGATGATACTCCATCGCCGACGCTCGACGATTACATCAGCTCCTGGTTGGAACGTGATCGAGCAAGAGCGCAATTGATCGAGTGGATGAAGGTGAAGCCGTTACTACTTTCTCCCGTGGGCGCGACTCCGGCTTTTGAGCACGACGCACACAAGGTGATCGTGGACGGCATATCTTTGAGCACGTTTCGCGCCTTCAGTTATTCTCAGGCCTTCAACGTATTTGATTTACCCGCTGTTTCTGTGCCCGCCGGGCGTTCAGCAGAAGGGTTGCCCATTGGTGTCCAGATCGTTGGACGACCGGGCAGGGAAGAGACAATTCTTGCGGCCGCTCAAGTTATCGAAGAAGCACTCGGACGGCCGCTAGACTCCTTTCACTCCGTTTAGAAAGCGCACTTCATATCCGAAGTTTGTCGGACTTAGGCCGATCCTATATAGTGCCACGCAAGCAATTCAACCCATCGCCTCGGCGAAATACTTCTAGAGGTCAATCATGGATCCAATCATGTCAGTCCTTGCTTTTCTTCTCTTCGGTTTCATTGGGATAGTGCTTTTGGTTCTCGCAGCCAAGACCATCAGAATCGTTCCCCAGGCCACCGTCATGCTCATTGAGCGTCTGGGTCGCTTTGACAAAGTTGCGAACAGCGGCTTGAACCTCTTAATGCCGTTTATGGACCGACCGCGCGCCGTCTATTGGACCAACGCTCGACCGGGGATGACTTCGATAGATCTGCGCGAGCAATATATCGACCTGCCGCCGCAACCGGTCATCACGCGCGATAACGTAACCATCCACGTCGACTCAGTCGTGTACTGGCAAATCACCGACCCGGTTAAGGCCGTTTACGAAATGAACGATCTGGTTGGCGGCATCGTGCAGCTGACCATCACCGGAATGCGCGCCGTGATGGGTGACATGGATCTGGACCACACCCTTTCCCAGCGCGATCAGATCAACGCCAAGCTGCGCATCATCCTGGATGAAGCCACCGATAAATGGGGAGTGAAGGTAACGCGCGTCGACGTTAAGAATATCAATCCGCCCGAAGACGTTCGCATCACCATGGAAAAGCAGATGACCGCGGAGCGCAATCGACGCGCCCTGGTGCTGCAGGCTGAAGGCGATCGGCAGGCCGCGATCACGCGCGCCGAAGGCGAGAAGCAAGCGGCGGTTACGCGTGCGGAGGGTGAAAAGCAGTCAGCCATACTCGCCGCCGAGGGCGCCGCTGAAGCGCGACAGCGAAACGCGCAGGGTGAAGCTCAGGCAATCGCGCTGGTCGCCGAGGCCATGCATGAGCACGGTAACCCGGCGCAGTATCTGATCACGACGCGCTACATTGAAAGTCTGCGCGACATGACGCGCACGAACAATTCGAAAGTGATCTTTATGCCGGTCGAAACATCGGCGATGTTGGCGAGCGTTGGGGCAATCAAGGAAGTGCTGGGTCAGACTGGAGTGAAGAGCGGGGAACAGGATCCACCTTCATCTCCCAAGCCACGCGAGTTGCCGCGCTAAATGTAGGGGCAAACCTGTGTGTCCGCCCCTACCCCTTCCCAGTCAGCGGATGTTTCGAGATCGTTGTGTATTTAGCTCCCGCGCTGCCGAGCTCGCTGCGAATCACCAGGAGCTCTGACACCGGAACCTCAACCGGCGCAAATCCCCTCTCCTCATGGACAGCCGCGAGTTCGCGCGCTCCTGATTGACTCCGTACGCGAGCAATCGTCAGATGCGGGTGAAAAGCGCGCTCTTGCTTGCCGAAGCCTTCACGGGCGCACTCCTGATCCAGTTGCGTGTGCATTGTCGTTAACCCTCCACTCAGATCATCGATGCCGAGCCAGAGAACTTTAGGCGGTCCCTTTTTTGGAAAGACTCCGGCGCCGGCGACGATAATTTTGAAGGGTGAAAGATTGACGGTCGCGCGTTGTGCTGCCAGCGAAAGTCGCTCGACTTTGTTTTGTGGAATCTCGCCGACAAATTTCACGGTGAGATGAAACCTGCCGTCGCGGTTCCAGCTGGCGGGCGTGGCGGAAAATTGTTCACGCAAGCTCTTGATGTGTTCAGTAGCTCGGGCGCACGCGGCGGTCGGCAATTCGATCGCACAGAAAATCCGAAGAATATTTTGGTCGTCAGCCAACGTTATCGCTGTCCTCGCTGGGGTGAAAATTAATCTCACACGCGGTTCCAACCGGGTGAGCGAGAGCGGTTCTTGAAGTTCCCAACCGTTTCAACGGTTTCAATTGTGCAGAAATGAAAACCGTTGAAACGGTTGGCGGCAGGTTTCCTGGTTAAGGCACCCGGTTGAAACCGGGTGTGAATGAGATGAATTCCGGTTTTACTTTACTGGTTCCAATATCAAAATCCCTCTCGTCGCCTTTGCAATCGCCGCTTCAGTAAACGGAAAAGCGGGCGGGGTGACGGCGCGCCAGTCAGGCAGCTGATCGACCCAGTGCGGACTGGTTGGGATCCCGGACTCGCCGAGCGTGATCCCTTGTTGGGTCTCGTCCCAATCGCCCGGATCGGCGATAAAGTGCATTGAGACTGCCGAGCCCACGTTGACCGATGCGCCCAGCAGGACACCGGTGCCGCTTTGCGGGAATGGTTGAATCGCAAACTGAAGCCCTACGAGTGGAACACCGGCCAACGGGTGCGGGAAACGCGCCTTCGCCATGTTGCCCCAGGTCCACCTGGACTCATCGGCTCCGAGACTTTTGGTCAGGGCCTGTCGCCCGTCGGCGTAACAGGCGCGCAATAGTTCCGCATAGCTCTTGAACTCTTTCGGCAACCAGTCGGCAGGTTGGGCGGTGATGATCCAATCAAGCGTGAGGTCAAAGTTGGCCCAGCCGAAAGTGCGGGCACGCTCTTCGCCGATGGCCGCATTGATGATGCGTGTGCGAAAGGCAATGCGCATCTGCCCGGCTATCGGTCCCACAGTTGAGTCGGCACTGAGTCGCCCATCCCACTTTTCAAAAGCAGCGAGCGTTTGCCTAAGCTGTTCGTCGCCGGGCGAACTCAGCTGTCCACTCAATGTCTTTGCACTTGCTCGCGCGAATGTTTCGCCCGCGCGGGTATAGGTATCACCCTGAATTGCGCGAATGTCTTTGGCGGTCAATTTCGGTTTCTGTTGCAGCAGATCGAGAATGCGGCGCGCGCGATACGGCTGAGCCCACGAATGGGTGAGAAAGTAGGGATAGTTCTGACCAACGATCCGTTGGTTGGCGGTGACAATGATTCCCGCGCGCGGATCATACAAGTGCGGCAATTTGTCGAAAGGAATGTAGGTGGTCCATTCTCCCGCATCGGTTGAACCGTCGTAAGGCAGACTGCCGTCGCCTGACTTGCGAATGGGTACCTTGCCGGCTGCGTAATAGCCGATGTGTCCCTTCTCATCCGCGTAAACCATGTTCTGTATAGGACCGGGGTAAGACTGCAAAGCAGCTTTGAACTCCTTCCAGTTCCGTGCGCTGTTGAGTGATTGGTTGACGCTGGCGCGGTGCAATTGGGGATCGAGCGCGGTCCACCGAAGCGCGTAACGTCGCCCTTCCTTCTCGAGGATGATCGGCCCGTGACGCGTGACGGTAACGTCCAGCGCGACTGTGTCGGTTGCACTGTCAGTGAAGCCTTTGCGCACTTTGATTTCTTCGTGACGAATCTCGGCGTCGCGCCAGCCCGCAGGTGTCAGATAACGTTTGGGATTTTGCGGATCAAACTTTTCGAGATAAACATCCTGGACATCGGCGCCGACATTCGTAAAGCCCCACGCGATGTGATCGTTGTGTCCGATTACTATGCCGGGCAATCCGGCGGCGGTAACCCCCGCGACGCGCATGCTGGGCGCCCTGAGGTGGATCATGTACCAGATTGGCGGCGCCGAAGCCGCGAGGTGCGGATCGTTTGCGAGCAAGGGTTTGCCGGAAGCGGTGTGTTTGCCGCTAACGACCCAGTTGTTGCTGGCAGCGAGGTTATCTGAGTAAAGCCCGATACGCGCCAAGGAACGCGCTTCGACTTCGGCATCAATGCCCACTTCACGCAGTAGTGCGTTCGACGCTTTCAAGTCTATGCGGTTGCCTGTGTTAATAGAAGCCTTCTTAACGTTGTCATGGCCGACAACCAGGACATCTAGTGTTGAGGTTTCCGGCAGCATTGCCTCGCGTTTGGCGGCTGGCAGATCAGCCAGCCCCTCTCGCATCAGATCCAAGCGCCAGGAGGTACTGAGGGCTTCAAAAAAGTTCTTTACGATGATCAGGGAATCAGCGGGAGTCCACGGCCGAGGTTTGTACTGCAACAGCTGAAACTCCGGCGGCCACGATTTGGCATCCAGTGAGGCGATATATGCATTAACACCATTGGCATAAGCGGTGAGCACAGCCTTTACCTGCGGCGCTGCCTGGGCTGCTTCCTCTTCAACTACGTGGGCGAATCCGAAGGTGCGATGGCGCTTGTCTTCTTCCAGCACCGAACTGCCGAAAATCTCTGCCAGCTCGCCGCGTGCGTTGCGACGAAAGAGATCCATCTGCCACAGACGATCGCTCGCTGTTACGTAGCCCTGGGCAAAATAAAGATCGTCGTCATTCTTTGCTTCGATATAAGGAATGCCGCGTTCATCCCGGCGCACCGTGACTTGCTCACGCAAACCGGCAACGTGAAGGGTCTTTGTGGTGGTTACCTGATCGGTGGCTGACTGCGCAGAGGCCCGGAAAGAAGAGAGCGAAACAATAATCAGGAAGGAAAAGAATGCAGGAAGTACCGCGCACTTTCTCAACATGTTTGGGGATCCTCGGATTTAGTTTTTGACGCTTTCAAAAGACATCAGATACTAGCATAGCCGCCCGATGAACTTGATGAGACAGATAGTGTAGGGCAGTCAGGAAGGGGACCCTGTCCCCGCTCGCCTGAGCGGACTCAATTATGCGTTGACTCGCTATTTGCCAAAATTGAATCCTGGTCTTGTTCATTGACCGGATGCTCAGGTTGAGCGGGGACAGGGTCCCCTTCCTGACTGCCCTACCGATACTTTCGTGAAGTCACGCTACAATCCAATCTGAGAATCAGTAGTGCTCCGTTAGCGTGTTGCTGAGAAAGAAAGGACTGCCCGGCGAGTTACTGCGAGGCAATGAGGTCAGTACCACCTGCGGTAGCGGGTGGGTTGTCGTTGGAGCAGCAATAACGCCGAGAGGATCTGGTTTGCCCAGCG